>OZ245000.1:0-1777500 GCA_965223375.1 Candidatus Rariloculaceae bacterium | reverse complement strand
AGGAGGTTGGCTTAGAAGCAGCCATCCTTTAAAGAAAGCGTAATAGCTCACTGGTCAAGTCGGCCCGCGCGGAAGATTTAACGGGGCTCAAACCATGTACCGAAGCTGCGGATGCACAGTTCCTTCGGGTTCTGTGCGTGGTAGAGGAGCGTTCTGTAAGCCTGTGAAGGTGTGCTGTGAGGCATGCTGGAGGTATCAGAAGTGCGAATGCTGACATGAGTAACGATAAGGAGGGTGAAAAACCCTCCCGCCGAAAGCCCAAGGTTTCCTGCGCTACGCTAATCGGCGCAGGGTTAGTCGGCCCCTAAGGCGAGGGCGAAAGCCGTAGTCGATGGGAAGCAGGTCAATATTCCTGCACCGCTTGTTACTGCGATGAGGGGACGGAGGAGGCTAGGTCAGCCGGGTGTCGGTTATCCCGGTTTAAGCGAGTAGGGAGTGTTCTTAGGCAAATCCGGGAACACAATCTCGAGACGTGATGACGAGCCCCTTTTTAGGGGCGAAGTGATTGATGCCATACTTCCAGGAAAAGCCTCTAAGCTTCAGGTAACGAGCGACCGTACCGTAAACCGACACAGGTAGGCGAGGAGAGAATCCTAAGGCGCTTGAGAGAACTCGGGTGAAGGAACTAGGCAAATTGGTACCGTAACTTCGGGAGAAGGTACACCCTTGCCGGTGATGGACTTCGCGTCCTGAGCTGGTGGGGGTCTCAGAAACCAGGTGGCTGCGACTGTTTATCAAAAACACAGCACTCTGCTAACTCGCAAGAGGATGTATAGGGTGTGACGCCTGCCCGGTGCCGGAAGGTTAATTGATGGGGTTAGCCCTCGGGCGAAGCTCTTGATCGAAGCCCCGGTAAACGGCGGCCGTAACTATAGGGTTGATCGTTGTAGTTACGTAAATAAACCTGGCTATATGCTGGAAACTCCGTGTATCCGCTGGTACTCGTTCATTTAATATGAGCAGTGACAATCCACGCGGTGCGGACAATCAGCAGGAAAGACTCCTGATTCCAATGGCTTCCTACGATCCAAAAACCGTTCCGGAAAGCATCGGCTACTACCTTGCGGGGTTCGCCGATGGCGAAGGCAGT
This sequence comes from Candidatus Rariloculaceae bacterium, assembly GCA_965223375.1. Lineage (GTDB taxonomy): Bacteria > Pseudomonadota > Gammaproteobacteria > Steroidobacterales > Rariloculaceae > CBDCWM01. The sequence continues at coordinate 1,776,410 of OZ245000.1, read as the reverse complement.
TTCAATGTCTCTTTTCGCAAGAGAAAAGACTACGAAGTGCCCTGGAAAGTATCGTTGTGCTTCAATGTTTCGCAGAAAGACAAGGTCATCCTGGCCCTGTTTAAGAGACATCTGAAGTGCGGGACACTGAGATCCAGATCGGACGGCGTTTGGTATTACGAAGCGAATAACTTCACCGCCATCAAAGAACATGTGATTCCTTTCTTTAATCGGTTTCCGTTTCTTTCTGCGAAAAAGAAGCGCGACTTCGCCAAGTTCAAACAAATGGCGAAACTGATCGAGAATCGGTCACACCTTTCCAAATCGGGAATCCGACAGGTTCTCGAAGTGAGGAAGGAAATGAACGATGGTGGTGCCGGTCGACGAAAGTACTCTGATGAGCAGATACTTTCCGAATTCCGGTCAGGAGAATCCTCAGAGACTATACGCCAGGCGGCAACTCGCTAGTTGTTGCTGATGAGATAGTCCGATCTGCATGGCGACATGCAGGGCTCGAGCAATCGGGCCGCGGCACGGCAAGTGTCGTTAACGTTAAGAACGGTCCTAAGGTGAACTCGTTGCCTTAGTAAAACCTAGCTATATGCTGGAAACTCCGAGTATCCGAAAGTACTCGTCTATTTGAAGACAGTAACAATCTTTCGGTGCGGACAATCAGCAGGAAAGACCGGCGTTTGAGTCGCCGGAATCCTCAGAGACTAGACGCTAGGCGCCTCGTTCGAGGCGAAGATATAGTCCCATCTGCATGGCGACATGCAGGAACGATGAAAGTCGTTCGCTCAGCGTCGCGAACGTTGGGTAAGACCAATCGAGCGAAATTCCTTGTCGGGTAAGTTCCGACCTGCACGAATGGCGTAACGATGGCCACACTGTCTCCACCCGAGACTCAGTGAAATTGAAATCGCTGTGAAGATGCAGTGTACCCGCGGCTAGACGGAAAGACCCCGTGAACCTTTACTACAGCTTTACACTGAATTTTGAACCTGCTTGTGTAGGATAGGTGGGAGGCTTTGAAGCGGAGACGCCAGTCTTCGTGGAGCCATCCTTGAAATACCACCCTGGCATGTTTGGAGTTCTAACCTAGGCCCGTTATCCGGGTTGGGGACAGTGTATGGTGGGTAGTTTGACTGGGGCGGTCTCCTCCCAAAGAGTAACGGAGGAGCACAAAGGTACCCTCAGCGCGGTCGGACATCGCGCATTGAGTGCAAAGGCACAAGGGTGCTTGACTGCGAGACAGACAAGTCGAGCAGGGACGAAAGTCGGTCTTAGTGATCCGGTGGTTCTGTATGGAAGGGCCATCGCTCAACGGATAAAAGGTACTCCGGGGATAACAGGCTGATTCCTCCCAAGAGTCCACATCGACGGAGGAGTTTGGCACCTCGATGTCGGCTCATCACATCCTGGGGCTGTAGCAGGTCCCAAGGGTATGGCTGTTCGCCATTTAAAGTGGTACGCGAGCTGGGTTCAGAACGTCGTGAGACAGTTAGACACTAAATGAGCTGTCTATAAATTTGGCTATATGCTGGAAAACCTGATTAGTATCCCACGCTACTCATGTGTAGATTCACCTTCGGGCATCTGCATGAAGTAACAATGCGATGGGTGCAGGCAATCAGCAGGGAAGGCCAGTCGATTCAGGTCTAGCCTATTACGTTGCGGGATTTGTCGATGGAGAAGGTAGTTTTCACGTAGCGGTTCAGAGGAACCCGACCGTGAGAACACTCTGGCAGATAGTGCCGGAGTTTCATGTGTCTCAACACGAAGCGAGCAGGCAGGTCCTTGACCTCATTCGCGGAGTTTTCGGTTGTGGCCACATAAGACCAAACCACAGAGGCAATTCTCGCGATGTCACATGGGTCTATGTCGTAAGGTCCAGGCGGGATCTTGCGACTAAGGTGATACCGTTCTTTCGAAGATATCGCCTTCGTACGGAGAAGCGTCGCGACTTCGATATTTTTTCGGAGATCGTCAGCGCGATGTGCGAAGGTCGCCATAAGACTACGGATGGCTTATCGAAGCTTCTGAAGTTGGCGTTTTCGATGAACAAGTCGGGCAAGTACCGACGAGTGTCGCTGGAAAAGATTCTGAATGATCTGGAACCCTCAGAGACTGTACGCCAAACGTCACCGGATGCAGGTGGCGAAGATACAGTCCGATCTGCGCGGCGACGTGCAGAGGTAAGTCGAAAGGCTTGCCCGCCTTGCTCAGAGCAAGGTCAGTAAGGACTCCTGCGAGGGCGTCCCGAAAGTAACAGATTGTCGGTCCCTATCTGCCGTGGGCGTTGGAAACTTGAAGGGAGCTGCTCCTAGTACGAGAGGACCGGAGTGGACGTACCTCTGGTGTTCCGGTTGTCACGCCAGTGGCATTGCCGGGTAGCTATGTACGGAAGGGATAACCGCTGAAAGCATCTAAGCGGGAAGCCCACCCTGAGATTAGGTTTCCCTGGGGACTCGATCCCCCTGAAGGGTCCTCGTAGACTACGAGGTTGATAGGCTGGGTGTGGAAGTGCAGTAATGTATGAAGCTAACCAGTACTAATTGCCCGTGAGGCTTGACCATATAACACCCAAGATGTCTGAATTGAGCGAGCGGCCGATGCAGGCCGGCGCGGCACCGGGAAGACGAGACACGAGTCAGTGCGACTAAAGGATCATTCCAGAATTGGCGGCCCGATGGCGCAGCGTGCAGCTGTCGGACCGCTGACCGGTTTGCCTGGCGACATTAGCGAACGGGAACCACCCGATCCCATCCCGAACTCGGAAGTGAAAACGTTCAGCGCCGATGGTAGTTTGGGTCCACCCATGCGAGAGTAGGTCATCGCCAGGTTTTTATGCGAAAGCCCCAGCCTTCCGGCTGGGGCTTTCTTTTTGGGGCGCGTTTAGCGTAGCGGAGGTTCTTCGAGTGAGCCATTTGCCACTAGACTGGCGGAGAGGAGCCAGACAGATGAGCAAGCAAAAGCGACAAGAACCGGAACAGATCGCATCGATTCTGAAACAGCACGAAGTGAGTCTGACGGGGAAGCTTACGCAGGGAGTCACGCGACGATGAAGGCTGTATGCATCCACCAATTCGAACAGCTGGGCGATCGAACGCCCACGTACGCTCGCGTGGCCGGTGTCGATCTGGTCGTGATTCGTTACGACGATCGGGTCAGTGTGCTGTACGGACGCTGCGCACATCGCGGTGCGCTGATGGCCGATGGTCACGTCGACGGCGACAACCTCATCTGCGGCCTCCATGGTTGGGACTACCGCCTGGATACCGGTGTCAGCGAGTACAACAATAGCGAGACTTTGCCGAAGTTCAGGGCCTGGGTAGAAGACGGTGAAATTCGGGTCGACGAAGACGAGATCGCGGCCTGGGCCAGCGATCATCCGCAGCCTTACCGGCCGGATAGTTACCAGGGGCTGTACCAGGACCCGACCGGCACGGCTGATGAACCGCACGTCAAGCTGATCCGAAAGCTCGCCGGCGAAGGCTTGCGCAAGACGGGACATCATGGACCGGCCTCGGCGATGGGTGTGCCGCGCGGCGAACTGCCGACCTGGGACGACCTGCAATTCGTCGTCGGTCAGCTGCACAAGTTGCCGTTGCTCGACGATGAGCCGGTCGGGACCGAACTGGTCATCGGCCCGAACGCACAGAAGCCGCTCAAGCTCGACATTCCGCTATTCGTGTCGGACATGAGCTTCGGCGCGCTGTCGGAGGAGGCGAAAATCGCGCTGTCCAAAGGGGCAGAGCTGGCCGGCACCGGCATCTGTTCCGGTGAAGGCGGAATGTTGCCCGAGGAGCAGGCGGGCAACTCACGCTATTTCTACGAGCTCGCCTCGGCACGCTTCGGCTTTTCCTGGGACAAGCTCAGCAGGGTTCAGGCATTTCACTTCAAGGGCGGGCAGGGCGCCAAGACGGGCACCGGCGGGCATCTGCCCGGCGACAAGGTAAAAGGCAAGATCGCCGAGGTACGCGGACTGCAGGAAGGTCAGGCAGCAATTTCGCCGGCGCGCTTTCCGGACTGGACCAGTCTGACGCAGTATCGCGAGTTCGCCGACGAGGTTCGCGCCAGGACCGGTGGTATTCCGGTTGGCTTCAAGCTGTCTGCCCAGCACATCGAGAAAGATATCGATGCCGCGCTCGAGGTTGGCGTCGATTACATCATCCTGGACGGCCGGGGCGGCGGCACCGGCGCTGCGCCGCTGATCTTCCGGGACAATATTTCCGTGCCGACGATACCGGCACTGGCGCGCGCGCGGCGCCATCTGGACGCCAGCGCAGCCGACGGTGTCACGCTGATCATCACCGGGGGACTGCGCGTACCGGCCGACTTCGCAAAGGCGATGGCGCTCGGCGCCGATGGTATTGCGGTGTCGAATGCGGCGATTCAGGCGATTGGCTGCCTCGGCATGCGGGCCTGCCATACGAATAACTGTCCGGTCGGCATCGCAACGCAGAAGCCGGCGTTGAGGGCCCGTTTGCCGGTCGACATTGCGGCCGAACGGCTGGCCCGCTTCTTTGGCGCGGCAACCGAACTGATGACGGTGCTCGCGCGTGCGGCTGGTCATCGCAATCTGGCCGACCTTACTGCCGACGATCTGACCTCATTCAAGGCAGAGATGTGCCGCCTCACCGGTGTGGCCTACGGCGGCGTGGCCGACCTCTGAGCGAGGAAAGCCATGCGTCGCCGATGGCAGTGTCTGGCTTGCCCGGGGCGAGCCTGTCCGGCCGGGTCAGTGGTTCGAAATGGCGACGACGCGATCCCGCTGGGCGATCAGCTCGGCGTTCGTGAATTTGTCCACATCCGCCCGGATACCCGCCTGATGCTCGGCCGCCGCCGCATCGAACGCTTCCGGGTCTGCAATCCAGATGCTGATCGTTGCGATGTATGGGCCGTCCTCGGGTCCGCGGCGTAGCTCGAAGCGACTGATCGACTCGCCATAGAGGCGCATGATCAGCGGCATGTGAGTGCTCTCGTAGTAGTCGAAATCGAAGCGTACGCCCGGGGCGCGGCGATAGACGATGGTCATCACCTCCTGGCCCACTTCGCTCTCTGCCGCTCGAGCGGGGCCGGTCGCGGCGAGCGTGCCGGCGGCAGCGACGCCGGCGACGGTTCCGGTCTTCGTCAGAACCTGTCGTCGATTCAGCAAGTCGTCCGATTGCTTCATGTTGTTTTCTCCGCCTCCAGTTGATCGAGAACCATGTCCGTTCCGGACATCATATCGGTTTCCGCCCGCCTTCCGGCGAGCGGCAGGGATTGCGCCTCAATGATGCCCCGAAAAGTCGCCTGGCCGGGCGATCAGCCTCATTCGTAGCCCGCGAGCTCGAGATAGCCGCGGCCCGAGATTGCGCGATCCCGGGCCGTGCCGGATGCGGACACAGCGCCCTCCCAGTAACGCACCGACAGATCGATTTCCTGTGCATCGATGAACGGCTCGACCAGCAGCTCGATGCCTTCCGATGGAATCTCGAGGCGCCACGCAACCGGATACTCGACCCCGCTCGAATCGCTGCGCCAGCTGCGCAGCGGCGTCGCGGAGACGGCCGTCGCGTCGAGGCGCTGCGCACTGCCGCCTGCGCCGGTCAGCGACCCGCCGCTGAACGGACTCACGCCACCGTTTCGGTCCCGGAGCCGGTAGAACATCAGGTCGCGGCCGTCGCTGAGTTGCAACGCGAACCAGTCCCAGCCTTCGATCCCGGGGCTCAAAGAGCTGGTGCTCCATTCGCGGTCGAGCCAGGCGGTGCCGACGACGGCTTCGGCTTCATCGGTCGTCAGCGTTCCCTCGGCCGTCAGGCGGGGCGCCGAGTAATAGTAGGAGGCGTTACCGACTTCCGGCCCCTTGCGGTCGTAGCCCGCGTCGCCCTGCCCGACGATGCGGTCGAGCCCGTTGAGGGACAAGGCCAGCGCGTAACCCGGCATCGCGGCGCGCAGCTGCCAGCTGCCGTCATCGGTGCGCTCGACCGACCAATCTTCAACCCGTACTTCGAATGGTGCCGCGCGCGCGAAGGCGAGCGAGCGATGGCTGCGTGCCAGCCGCTCATTGGCGACGAACGTGTTTGCGGCAGTGTCGGTGATCGCGAAGTGCGCCATCCAGACCGAGTCGCCCTGCCAATCCGACTCGCGGCTGTAGCCCTCGGTGGCGAGTCCCAGTCGAAAGAATGTGAGCTCGAAGCCGAAGTGCCGGCGGTTTTCGGTGTCGAGGTTGCCGGTGAAGTACCACCATTCGGTGAGAAATCCCGGGTGCGGGCCGTGATCGTCGGGAAACCGGAACGCGCGCGGTGCGAGGACGCGGGCGAAGCCGTCGGCATCGCCGCCCGACAGGTAACGGATGCCGGTGGGCGCGCCCGGCATCGCGTCTGCATCGCGTGCGTCCTCGGCCCCTGGGTCGCAGCCCGCTGCCACGACCCACGACAGCACACCGAGCAGGGAGGTTCGTAGCCCCGATTTCATGCCGAGCCCGAGATTGCGCCGGCCGGGCCGCATGACCATACAGAACGCGCGCGCGTCATATCGCATGTCGTGCCGGCGACCGACGGGTCCCAAGGTCGATCAGCGCCGCGGCCAGGCCCGAGAGGCCGGCCGCAGCGATCGCGACGAGCAGGCCGTAGCCGATTGGCGGCCAGCTCAGCGCGAAGTCGATCGTCCAGCCGAACGCCCGCCTGTTGATCACGACGACCAGCAGCCACGCCAGTGCGCCGCCGATCGGAATCGCCGCCAGACCGGCCGCAAGCCCAAGCAATGCAGTTTGCCAGATGACATTCAGGCGCAGGCTCGTGAGAGACATGCCGATGCTGCTGAGTACCGCGAATTCGGTCCGACGCTCGAGTTGCAGTGCGAGTATCGCGCTCAAGACGCCAAAAAACGCCACGACGCCGGCCAGTGCACGGAGCACGGACGTGATTTCGAATGTGCGATCGAAGAGTTGCAGCGAAAGGTTGCGGATAGCGTCCGTCGAGCGAAACGCCGCGTCGATACCGGCCGGACGCAGGCGTTCAACGCTGTCGATGACTGCTGCGACCGTGGCGCCCGACGCGACGTGCACGCCAATTCCGGAAAGCGATGAGTCGCCCCAGCCCCGGCGGTACTCGTCAAGACTCATCAACAGCTCCGATCCGGCAACGTTGTACTCGCGCATGAGACCGAGCACCGGATATTCGCGGTCGCCGTCGGGCGCAGGGAGCACGATCGTCGACCCTGCTTCGATGCCGCGACGATAGGCGTAAGGCTCGGTGACGACGATGCCGTCGCCGGCAGCGAGCCGGGCGGCCCAATCCGGGTCGAAACCGGCAAGCAGGTCGATACCCCAACCCTCCGGCCCGGGGTCCGAAGCGCGAAGCCCGACGTCGCCGCCGGTCGCCGGCAGGACTGTGCGCAGCGAACGGCTCACGCCCGCCACTTCGGACAGTGCTTCGATCGATCCGGCCCACCGCTCGACGTCGGCAGGGCTCGCCGACTCTGCGGTCAACACGTAGACATCGGCCGTCAACGTGTCGTCGATCCAGGCCACCAGGCTGTCTCTGAAGCTCGAGACCATCAAGCCGATGCTGATGACGGTTGCGACCGCAACGGCGAGCGCGGCCGTCGCGATGCCGGTTCGGCTCAGTGATGCAGTTACCGAACGGACCGCCATCACGCCCGGCAGACCGGTCAGTGTGCGCGCCGGTTGTTCCATACAACGCATCAGCAGGGTCGTGGCCGCCGGCACGCACATCGCACCGGCCGCCAGCACCAGAAAGAGCCCGATGAAGCCGACGATCAGGTTTCTCGGACCGAGAAACAGGACGCCGGCGGCCGCGCCGAGCACGGGTAGCGCGGTGAGCGCGAGTGTGCGGCTCGAGCGACGGCTGCTTCGTTCGAGCGTGCTGCGCCGCGCCGCCGACGCCGGCGCCACGGATGCGGCTTCACGTGCGGGGACCAGCGCGGCCAATACTGTTGCCGCGATGCCGAGGCAGATTCCCGCCGGGTAGAGCCACAGCGGCGCCACCTCGGCGGCGACGGCGCGGCTGAAAACGAGATCGTTCATCGTGCGCAGTGCCAGGTCGATCATTCCCCGCGCGAGGACGCGCCCGAGCAGCGTGCCTGCCGCGCCCGCGATCGCCCCGATGACGATCGCCTCTGCGGCGATGGCAAACATGACCGCGCGCCGGCTCGCGCCGAGCGCACGAAGCGTCGCGAATTGTGCGCGGCGTCTGACGACGGCGAAGGACATCGTTGCATGGATCAGGAACAGTCCGACGACCAGTGCGAGGAGGCCGAGGGCCGAGAGATTTGTCGTAAACGCCTGGGTCATGCCGTCGAGCTCGGTGTCGCGGTTGCCCGTGTCGACGAGCGCCGTCCCGGCGGGCAGGGTCTCGCGGAGACTTTCTGCCTCCGTGTCGGTGAGCGCGAGATCGACGTGCGAAATTCGACCGCCGTTGCCAAGCGCCTGGACCGTCGCGATATCGGCAACGATCGTCGGCAGTGTGTCGTCGCCGGGCGGGACGGCAAGCGTTCCGATTACCCGAAAATTTCGCCTCTGCCCGCCGACGACGAGGCTCAGTTGCTCGCCAGGCTCGAGCGACGCGCGCGAGTCGTCAGATTCGTCGAACCCGGCGGCCGCCATGACACCCGGCGCGACCAGCACCGTGTCGCTTTCGGCGATCAGCCGCAGCATTGCGGATCCGGCGTCGTCGCCGGCCGGGAAAAAGCGCCCGAACCGAAGCTCCTCGATCGGGTCGATACCGGTCAATGTCACGCGGCGTCCCGGTCGTCCGTCCCTGACGAGGCGTGCGCGCGTCACGCTGACCGGTGCCGCGACGTCGCCGAAGCCCGCGAGCACGAGCTCCTCGTAGGCGCCGGGTGGCAGCGCATCGCCGATTGGGACGAGCCGGTAAGTCGCGTTTCCGCGGAACGACTCCGACGAGATTTCGAACGCACGTTTTGCGGCGAGATTGGCGAGCTGGATACCGACGAAAACGGCAACGCCGAGCCCGATGCCGGCGAGAGCGAGCCCCAGCTGCCAGGGCTGGCCCAGATGAAAGCGCAGCGACGACTTGAGCAGCAAACCGAGCATCTTCAGTCGTCGACCAGGCGACCGTCGCGCAAATACAAAACGCGATCCGCGATCTCGGCGGCCTCCGTGCTGTGCGTTGCGATGAGCAGCGTTGCCGGTGTGTCGCGGCAGATCCTTCTCAACATGTCGAGCGTGTGCCTGGCCGACTCGTCATCGAGGTTGCCGGTCGGCTCGTCGGCAATGATGATGCCCGGACGGTGGGCCACGGCTCTTGCGATGGCCACGCGCTGCTGCTCGCCGCCTGAGAGCTGGTCCGGGAAGCGCGGCGCCACCCCCGCGATGTCGAGTGCACCGAGCAGCTCGTCGACGCGTCCGTCGGTGTCCGCAGGCGTCCAGTCGTTCAGTGCCAGCGGCAACGCGATGTTGTCGCGCGCGCTGAGGGTCGGGATCAGATTGAAAAACTGAAAAACGAAACCGAGCGATTCGCGCCGGAATCGAGTTCTTGCGCTGTCGCTCATACCGGCGAGGTCCGTGCCGGCATGCATGACGGTGCCGCCGTCTGGCGAATCGAGCGCGCCGATCAGGTTCAGCAGCGTGGATTTGCCGGAGCCGCTGCGACCCATGATCGCGAGTATTTCGCCCGCGGCGACGTCGAGATCGAGCCCCTCGAGCACCGGTGCGCCGCCGTACGAGCGACTCAGGGATCGAACGGTGACCGGTGCCGCCGCAGCGTCGGCGTTACGGATAGCAACCATCGACGCAGTCTAAAGGAAGCCCGGCTCGCCCGTGTCTCCATCCGAACGCTGCCAGGGGACGACGAGCGGCTCGCCCTCGTGTTCCCCGACCAGCGCCCGGACGCCGTAAACGCGACTCATGGCCCGCGCCGTCAGCACGTCCTGCGGCCGGCCGTCGGCTGCGACGCGGCCTCCGTTCAGCAGGATCACACGGTCGCAATAGCGCGCCGCGAGCGTCAGGTCGTGCATCACGGCAATGACGCAACGCCTCGCGCGGGCGCGCTCGCGTAACACGTTCATGATCATGAGCTGATGCGAAGGGTCGAGGTTGGCAACCGGCTCGTCGACGAGCAGGACCGGTGACTCGACAGCGAGGACCCGAGCAAGATGGGCGCGCGTCTGCTCGCCGCCCGACAGAGAGTTGATCGGCCGCGATGCCAGTTTTTCGACATTGGCGGCGAGCAGCGCAGCGTCGACAGCCTTCCGGTCGCCGCTGTCCGGTCGCTCGCCGAAGCGGCGATGCGGCAGGCGGCCGAGCATCACCAGCTCCGCAACGGTCAACGGCCATGCGCTGGTTGTCGCCTGTGGCAGGTAGGCGATCGTTCGTGCCCTGGCCTGCCGATCGAGCGCCGCAAGATCGCTGTCGAGCCAGCGAACGCTGCCGTGGCTTGCGACGAGACCCGCGATGGCGCGTAGCAGGCTCGTCTTGCCCGCGCCGTTCGGACCGAGCAGACCGGTGACTGCGCCCACGGCGAAGTCGAGCCTGCAGGGGCGCAGGGCCGCGAGCGCACCGAAACTCACCGCCAGATCGCGGATCGACAGCGTCATGCGCGCTCTCCCGGCGGCGATCTGAGAACGATGTGCAGGAAGACGGGCGCGCCAAGCAGTGCTGTAACGACGCCGAGCTTGAGCTCGGGTCCCGGCGGCATCAGGCGAATGGCGATATCCGCCACCGTGGTCAGCAGGGCGCCGGCCAGAAAGCCCGGCACCAGCAGTCGGCTCGGATGGTAGCCGACGATAGGTCGCAGCAGATGCGGGACAACGAGCCCGACGAAGCCGATGACGCCGGTGACGGCGACGGCTGCGCCGACCGACAGCGCCGTGCCGACAATGACCAGCCACTGAGTGCGACGCACGGGAAATCCCAGGCTCGCGGCCGTGTCTTCGCCCAGCGACAGCGCGTCCAGGCCACGGCCGGAAATCCCGACCAGCATCCAGCCGCAGAGCATCAGCGGCACCACCAGATAGACGTGCGTGAGACTCCGGTCGGCAAGCGAGCCGAACATCCAGAACAGCATTTCCAGCGCCGCGTACGGGCTCGGCGCGAAATTCAGCGACAGTGAGGTCAGCGCGGCCGCGAGAGCGTTGACGCCGATGCCGGCCAGCACCAGTCCGGTCAGACTGTTGCGCCGCCCGGCGAGCGCATAGACGAGCGCAAGCGCCGCAGCGGCACCGACGATCGCGCCGAGCGGCAGCATCAGTGAATCGCCGGCTGCCAGGCCGAAATAGAACACGACGACCGCGCCGAAGGCGGCGCCGCTCGATACGCCGAGGATCCCGGGTTCGGCGAGCGGGTTGCGGACGAGACCCTGCAGTGCAGCGCCGCACATGCCGAGCGTGCCGCCGACCAGCAACGCGAGCAGCGTTCGCGGCAGGCGTATCTGGCTCAGAATCGTTGCCGAAAGCTCCGGATCGCCGAAGCCGAAGCTGGCGCCGTTACTGAGTCGACCGATCGCAAGCGACAGCGGCACCGCAAGCAGCAGGGCGACGCCGAGGCCGATCGAAATACGTGCAGATGCCGAGATCCTGCCGGCCGGCAGCGATTCGAGGGTAGCCTCGGTCACAGGTGGCTCACCGCACGCGCGAGAAGTTCGGCTGAGCGCAGGCTGTCCGGTATGCCGCACGCCCAGGTCGCCGCATCGATGACGACGCGCGCCGCAGTGTCGTTGACGGTTCGAACGACCGGATGCGCGAACACGCCGTTCGCGAGCGACGGCTGATCCCGCCGGTAGCCGGAAACGATCAGCAACCGTGGCCTGCTCGTCAGCAGCGACTCGACCGACAGGCTTCCCCAGATGTCGAGACCCCGTCGCGCCGCGATATTGTCGACACCGGCGAGCCGCATCAGATCGTCAGCCAGAGTGCCGCTTCCCACGGTAAACCCGCCGGGTCGAACGACGATGCCGGGCACGTGACGCGTGCCGCGCTCCCGTTCGATTCGGGCGACGCGGGCGCGCATCGCCACGATCAGAGCTTCGGCCCGGTCCTCGCGACCGATGGCCTCGCCGACGACCCGCAGATTGCGGCCGATCTCGGCGACGCTGTTGGCCGGCGCCACCGTGACGACCCGAAACCCGAGATCCTCGAGCATCGTCTTCGTAAACGCGCTCGTGAACTGCCCGCCGAGCACGACATCCGGCCTTAGAGCCAGGACTTCCTCGGCCGAGCCGAAATTCTGCGGATAGGCGCGCGCCTCGTCGGCCAGCATCGAATCGGCCGGATCGGACGCGAGCCAGCTAAGGCTCTCGATCTGGTCCGGGTCCGCGACGCGCAGCAGCAGCTGGTCGGTGCAGAGATTGATGGACGCGACGCGTGGCAGCTCGGCGGCAAGCAACGGGTTCGTCAGAGACTGAAACACCAATAACAGCAGTGCCGCGCGCAAGCACCGAGGTAGCCACAAAGGTGACCATGGACGCAGCCGCCGCGACAGTAGCAGCGTCGGACGCAGCGGCGGCAGCAGCGACAGAGGCACGCGCAATCGAAGCCCTTCGAACAATCCCTTCTCCATCCACGTGCGCGGCGCGCACCGATGACGGGTCGTCCGACGGAGATCCGCACCCTTGCTTCCCCGGCAAAGGTCAGGACGACTTCGACGGCAGGTTTCCTGGCTTTCGGCTCGGACGGTGCTGCACGCCTTCCCGAAGCTCGTGCTTCAGTGGCGATCCTTGCAGCACCTCACCGACTACAGTTGCGGGGACAGCCTCAGCGCTTGCCTGAGTTCCCTTTTAACCCTGTGGGCACCGTCTCAAGCTAAGATAGGAAGCTGACTGTCCGATTGCAAGCCGTCCGGCCACTGGAGCGTCCGCTGACCCGCTACTCCCTGGAGATCACCGATCCGGATCGGCACTGGATCTCGGTTGAATGCCATATCGCCGAGCCGGCCGCCGATCAGATGTTCCGGTTCGCCTCATGGATCCCCGGTAGCTATCTGCTGCGGGAGTTTGCGCGGCACGTGATCTCGGTCGAGGCCGTGGCCGGCGACCGGCAGGTCGCGGTCGAGAAGATCGACAAGAGCACGTGGCGGGTGGCCGGCAGGCACGCGACGCTGAGCCTGCGCTTCGTCGTCTTCGCGCATGACCTGTCGGTACGCGGTGCTTTCGTCGATCGCCGCCGTGCGTTCTTCAACGGCACGAGCGTCTTCCCCTGGCCCGTAGGGCGGGAAACGGAAGCCGTTACGCTCGATCTCGCCGCGCCGACGCATGGCTCGGCGAAAAACTGGCGGGTTGCGACTGCGATGCGCCAGGTCAGCGTCGACGAGCGCGGTTTCGGTACCTATGAAGCCGCCGACTTCGACGAGCTGATCGACCATCCGTTCGAGATCTCAGCCTGGGAGCGGGCCGACTTCACGGCTGCCGGTGTGCCGCACGCGCTGGTCGTGGCCGGCGCATTCGATTCGGATCTCGAACGCGTGGCGACCGACCTCACGCAGCTTTGCGAAACGCAGATCGATTTTTTCGGTCGCCCCGCGCCGTTCGAAAGCTACACGTTCCTCGGGCTTGCTGTCGGCACCGGTTACGGCGGCCTCGAGCATCGCGCCTCGTCGAGCCTGATCTTCGATCGCAACGATTTGCCGCGCGTGGGCGAGCCGGGTGTCCCGCGCAGCTATCAGCGATTTCTTGGGCTCTGCAGTCATGAGTACTTTCACAGCTGGCACATCAAGCGCTCGAAACCCGAAGCGTTCATCCCATACCGGCTCGACCGTCGCAATCACACGCGTCTTCTTTGGGTGTTCGAGGGCATCACGACTTACTACCAGGAGCGCTTCCTGCTGATGAGCGGCCTGATCGATGCCGGCGCCTACTTGCGCCGCCTTTCCGATTCGCTGTCGCGCGTCTATCGCGTGCCGGGGCGCTTGCAGCAATCGCTGGCCGAGTCGAGCTTCGATGCCTGGGATTCGCTCTACAAGCCCGGTCCGTCGAGCGCGAACACCGGCGTCAGTTACTACAGCAAGGGCGGCCTCGTCGCGTTCGCGCTCGATCTAGAGCTCCGCCGGGCGAGCGGCGGACGCGTCTCGCTGGACGATGTCGTCGTCGCGCTGTGGGAGCGCTTCGGCAAGCCCGGAATCGGTTTGCCGGAAGCTGGCTTCGAGGCCCTGGTCGAGGAAATCAGCGGGCAGCCGCTCGGTGAGTTCTTCGATCGCGCGATCAGAGGCACGGCCGACATCGAGCTTGCGCCGCTGGTCGAGTACTTCGGGATCACGTTCGGGCTGCGGCCGGCGGCGGCGACAGACGCCGATCCGCCCGCGCCGCTCTCGCTGGCCGCTTCGATTACGGCTCGCGACAACGGCGTTCTGCTCGACATCGTTTTCGACGGCGGTTCGGCGGCCGGTGCCGGGCTCGTCCCGGGCGACATCGTCATCGCAATCGACGGCTACGTCGTGGCGGAGAAAGACCTCGCAGCCAGACTTGCCCGCTACGCTGCCGGCGACCGCGTGCCGGTCGATTACGTCCGCGACGGGCTCCTGCTGCGCACGGAAATGCAGCTGCAGCCTGCCCCGGCCGACACCTGCGAGCTCACTATCGACAGCGATGCCCCCGAGGACGTTCAGGTGCTGCGGGACGCCTGGCTATGCTCGTGACGCCCGTGATTCGCTGGCGGTAACATTTCCGCATGCTCGAGCTCGGACTGAAGGCGGCGCTGGCTTATCTGCTCGGATCCGTGATGGGTGCGCTGGTGGTCGGCCGGCTGCGCGGCGGCGTCGATATCCGCAAACTCGGCAGCGGCAATGCCGGCGGCACGAACGCGTTGCGAACGCAGGGCAAGCTGTTTGCGCTCGGCGTGATGATGGTGGACGTCGGTAAGGGGATACTCGCGGCCGCGCTCATCCCGGGTCTCGATATTCCGGGCGTCGGCTTCGACCCGGCCGTCGGCCGGGAGCTACTGCTGTACGTGGTGGCATTCGCGGCCGTCGCCGGTCACGTCTTCCCGGTCTGGCACGACTACCGCGGGGGCAAGGGCGGAGCGACGGCCGCGGGTCTGCTCGTTTATCTCGCGCCCGCCGTGGGAATCCCGATTCTGGTTTGCTGGTTGCTCGTGATCTTTTTCACCGGTTTCGTCGGTCTCGCGACGATTTCAGCCGCTGTTGCCGCGGCGGCCTGGATCGGCGTTACCGGCCTGCCCGAGCAATCGCCCTTCTTCGTCTTCGCGCTCGCGCTTGCTGCGCTGATCGTCTACACGCACCGCAGCAACATCGATCGAATGATGCACGGTAAAGAGTCGCGCTTCGGGCGTTTCTTCGGACTGCGGTGAGCGTGTCGGACCGGGAAGCGACGGATGCCGCGGCGGACGCGCCGTCGCTCGATGCGGCCCGTATTAATGCAGAGCTCGCCGAGGCAGTCTCGGCGGTCGTAGATATCGAGGTTCTCGCGGAAGCCGGTTCGAGCAACGACGTGCTGCTCGGGCGTTCAGCGCCCGCCCTCGGGAGGATGAGCGTCTGCGTCGTCGAGCGTCAGTCGAGCGGGCGCGGTCGGCGCGGCCGGCGGTGGTCCTCGGTGCCGGGCGGCGCACTGACGATGTCGATCGGTTATCGATTCGAGCGTGCGCAGAAGCAGTCGCCGGCGTTGAGTCTGGTCGTCGCGGTCGCCGTCGGCCGGGCGCTATCTCGGGCCACGAACGTCGATATAGGCTTCAAGTGGCCGAACGACCTCGTGGTCGACGGTCGCAAGCTCGGAGGCATATTGCTCGAGGCGCGTGCCGATGCCGACAGCCTTTACGCAGTCGCCGGCATCGGGGTCAATGTCGAGATGGATCCGGTCTTGCTCCGGACGGTATCGGACTGGCCCAGTGGCGCCGTCGATATCGCCACGGCGACCGGGAGGAGCGGGCACGACAGAAACAGTCTTGCGGCTGCGCTGGTCCGTGAATTGCACGCGGCATTCGAGCGCTTCCGCGCCGAGGGCTTCGCGCCGTTTCGGCAGGCGTGGGAGTCGGCGCACGTGATGGCCGGCGCGCCCGGCAGGCTGAGCAGGAGGGGCAGCAGCATCGACGGCATCGTCCGCGGCATCGATGCCGACGGTGCCTTGCTGTTCGAGCATGAACGCGACGTGATCCGCGTGCTCGACGGCGAAGTCAGCCTGAGGTCATCGGGGTGAAGCTGTTGATCGACTGCGGCAACACGCGAATCAAATGGGCGACCGGCGGCCGCCCCGGCGACACAGCGGCCGGCAGCGTTTCGCATCGTGACGACAGGTCGGCTGCGATTGCCGAGCTCGCGCGGATCGCCGGCGGCTCGTACGAGGACGCCGTCTTCGCCAGCGTTCTGGACGAGGACTTCAATACCGCTATGAGTGAGGCGCTCGCGAAACAGGGATTGGTCGTGGACCGCGTCAGGGTGCAGCCGGAGAAGCTCGGGCTGACGATCGCCTATGTGGAGCCCGAGCGGCTCGGCGTGGATCGCTGGCTCGCAATGATTGCCGCGCGGGCGCGCATCGCCGGGGCGGTCTGCATCGTCAGTGCCGGGACGGCTGTGACGTTCGATGCCGTCGATGCCGCGGGCCGTCATCTCGGCGGACTGATCTGGCCGGGCCCTCATCTCGTCGCAACGGCGCTTGCCGTGCACACGGCACGGATAGGCGCGACACCCGTCGGCGGTGAGAAGCCGCCCGGCGTCGATGTGCTCGGCAATGACACCGGCAGCGCGGTCGGTAACGGCAGCCTGCTCGCTATCGGGGCCGCGATCGACAGGGCTGTTAGAATCGTCGCCCGAAGTCTTGGTGCAGCTCCCGCTGTCGTGTTGACCGGGGGTGACGCAGATTTGTTGAGCCACTGGGTGGAATCGACGTACGTAACGGTGCCGGACCTCGTCCTCGACGGCCTGCGCATCGTCGCTGCCGACAACGCAACGTGACCAAACTACGCAACATCGTTCTCACGCTGGTCGCCGCAAACCTGCTGTTTGCCGTCTGGCGCATCTGGTACGCGGCCGAGCCGGCAGCGGCACCGCTCGAGGAGCGGGAGTTCGGCGAGATCGTGCTCGCATCCGAGTTCGTTGCGGCAAATCCGGACATCGAGCTCGCGGAGGCGCCAGCGGCGTTGGCGGAGGCGGCCGCTGACGACATCGCGGCTGTTGCTGCCGGCGAGCCGGTTGCGGATCTCGATGCCGGGACAGAAGTGACAGAGGAAGGCGACGCTGCCGACCCGGACGCCCCGACCGCCCCGACCGCGAATGCGGATGACGACGCGGGCCTCGATACCGGCGGCGAGGCGCTGACGGCGGAGGCAGTGCCGCCGGCCGACGGCGTGGCAGACGATGATGCCGATGACGCGGCCACGGACGCCGCAGACGTTGCCACAGCTGATACGACCGATGACGATGTGGCTGACCTCGAGCTCGCAGCCGCGACCGCCGACGATGTGGCTGATGCCGCGCTCGCCACCGCAACCGATGACGATTCGCCCGGCGCCGCGCTCACCGCTGCGGCCGACGACGCCGAAGACACGGTGCCGGCGGACCCCGAAGGCGATCTTGCCTGCCTCAGTGTGGGCCCGTTCCGCGAGCTTTCGCAGGTGACATCGGCGGCCGCAAACCTTCGCGAGGACGGCCTGGATCCTCGCCAGCGCGCGGGTCAGGGCCAGATCTGGACCGGCTACTGGGTCTATCTCGAGCAGCTCGAGAGTCTCGCCGCGGCACGGGAAATGCGCGACGTGCTCCACGAGGACGGTTTGTCGGACGCCTACATCATTCCGGATTCGGACAGCGGCATTCTTATCTCGCTCGGCATTTTTTCGGAGATCATCCGTGCGAGTCGCGTCAGCGAGCGCGCGCACGAGCTCGGTTTCGAGGCGACGATTGCCGATCGCGTTCGCGACGCGAACGTCTACTGGATCGACGTCAATGTGGCCGAGGGCACGCGGCTCGATTTCGAGCGCCTGCAGCCACAGGGCAGAATCATCAGGCTCGAGCAACGAGCCTGCAGCGAAGTTGAGCTATGAGGGAGTACTCGATGAAGACAATGAATCTTGTTGCGATGACGGCAGCCGCCTGTGTTGCGGCCGCGGTGTCGTCCGATGCGTTCGCGCAGGACCAGGCGGAACGGCTGAGCGCGCACATGTCGGCGCCGGACCGGTCGGCCGAGGACCGGCAGCGCGATGAGGTGCGCCGACCCGTCGAAGTCGTCGAGTTTCTCGGCATCGCCGACGGCATGACGGCCCTCGACGTCATCGCCGCAGGCGGCTGGTACACCGGCATCCTGTCGGCGGCCGTCGGGCCTGGCGGCATGGTCTATTCGCAGAACCCGGCGTTCTTCCTCAATCAGGATGGCTTCGTCGAGGCAGAGGAGGCGCGCAATGCGGCGCTCGGCAACGTCGAGGCGCTGCACGGCGACGTCGCCGGCATCGACGGACAGATCGACGTCGCGATTTCGAATCAGAACATTCACGACATCTACAACATGGCCGGCACTGACGGCGCGCTCGGACTGATCCGTAGCATATATGCGGCGCTGAAGCCCGGCGGCGTCTTCGGGCTGATGGATCATCGCGGTATCGCCGGTCAGCCGAACAACGAGCTGCATCGCATCGAGGTAGACGTTGCTCGCGACCTGCTGATGCAGGCCGGCTTCGTCGTCGAGGCAGAGTCGATGCTGCTCGCGAACGCGGCCGACGATCACACGAAAGGCCCCGGCGACGAGTCGCTGAACGGTCGCTCGGACCGTTTTCTGCTGAAAGCCCGCAAGCCGCGCTAGAGTTGTGGCCGGCCCGCCGTTGGGCGGCCGGCCGGTGCTCCCGAGCCGCCGGTTCCCGCTCAGGATGTTCCGGCCGACCGCTGCTCGTTGTCCCGCGGTGACAGCTCTATCTCGTACCAGTCGATCGTGCGTGTCAGATACATGAAAGCGGTGAGCAGCGCGAAGAGCCCGAGCGCGCCTGCGAGCAGCGCGAAGTCCTCGGCACGCAGTGTCGTGTAGAGGTAGAGATAGAGCAGACTCAGCAGCGCCGTCATCGGCAGCGCACGGCGGGTCGAGCCGAGCACGGCGGCCGCGTAGCCGCTGATCAGCGCCGTCGATGCGATGGCGCTCGCAAGATAGGCCGGCCCGAACCCAGCGTGCTCCGACAGCGCCAGCAGCAGCAGGTAGAAGATGCCGTTGGCGAGGCCCACCGACAGGTACTGCACAGGATGCAGTCGCGTGCGGGTGGTGACCTCGAAGATAAAGAACGCCGCAAAGGTCACGGCGAGGTAGAGCTCCGCATACTTGATCGCGCGAAGCGTAGACGTGTGCACGTCGACGGGCACGAGGAATTCGACGCCGAAGTAGGTGCCCGGCGTCTGCCGAATCGCGGCGTGATTGACGTCGCCGCGCTCCGAGTTCCGCCAGGTGGAGGGGTAGCCGCGCCCGAGCCCGAGGATCTGCCAGCTGGCTTCGAAGCCCGAGTCGGCGACGGTTCGCTCGTCCGGCAGGTAGCCGCCGTTGAAACTCGGCGAGGCCCAGTCGGATGCGAGGCTTACGCGCGTCGTGTCGCCGTCGGGCCGAAATCCGAGTGCGCCGGTGCCGGCGATCGTGAGGTCGAACGAAAAATCTTGCGTATCAGCGAACGCGGCCTGATCGAAGCCTGCGAGCGAGGCTTTGAGTGTCGGTCCGAAGCCGGTGGTCTGGTCGGCGCCGGGCTCGAGCGTGAGCGTCTCGCCATTGATCGTGGCAACGACCGGGCTTCGCAGCGACCGTGGATCGCTGATCGGCAGCGCAATTTCCGCCTGCTGCCACAGCACTTCGAGCTCGTCGTAGTGCGCCGCGTCGACTTCGAGTGGCCGCAGCGAGCCGGTGACCGAGAGCGACGCCGTATAGACAGGTACCTGATAAATCCCTCTGTTCAGAACCTGCATCCCGGCATCGCCCTCGATCGTCAGCTCTCGGGGGAGCACGTAAAGCACGTCGCGAATGGACCGCGTGACGCCTTGCTGGTCTAGCACGCTGTAGCGGAGTGGAACGACCAGCATCGGGCCACCGATGGTCTGCGCGTTGCCCCAGGACTGCGCGATCTCGTGCGTCGCCTGGGCGCGCCGGCTGCTGCGTTCGAGCGTCAGGCTTTCGACCATCGACAGGGGAATCAGCATGACGAGCAACAGCACGCCGACGATGACGAGCTTGGCTGTCGCCGAGTTCCTGAAGACATTCCACGCATCGCTCATCGCTTCGGTCACTTTCGCGTGGCCCGTGCCGGACCGTTGATTGAATCGTGCGCGCGGAACGTGGCAGCCGGCTGACCGAATTCTGGCGAATTGTGGCCGCGGGCTATAATGAGCCGTCGTGCCGGTATAGCTCAGCTGGTAGAGCACCTGATTTGTAATCAGGGGGTCCGGGGTTCGATCCCTCGTGCCGGCACCAGCCCTGGCCCGGCACCGCTGGCGCCGGAGGGCAGCGGAAACGCGGGCCTCGCGCTCGCCGCACCATTCAGGGGAACAGCATGGCCTGGTGGATTTGGATGATCGTCGGCTTGGCCCTGCTGAGCCTCGAGATGTTCGCGATAGACGCGCAGTTCTATCTGGTGTTTCTCGGACTCGGCGCAATGATCGTCGGGCTGCTCGAAATGACCGGTATCGGAATGCCGGAATGGATGCAGTGGACCCTGTTCGGCGCGCTTTCGCTGATCCTGATGTTCACGATTCGCCGGCAGTTGTACGAGAAGCTGCGCGGCCAGGCGATCGGCTATTCGAATCTGGATCCCGACGAGACCGTGGAGGTCGGCGAGGACCTGCCACCCGGCGAGTCATGCCGCACGGAATTCCGCGGCACGCAGTGGACGGCCACGAATATCGGTACGAGCACGATTGCGTCGGGCGAGTCGGCAGTCATCGATTCGATCGACGGCGTAAATCTGAGAATTCGGCGCGCGAGCTAACCGGGGAGAATTCGATATGGAAGGTGGTCTTTTCGTTGCAGCCGTTTTCGTCATCCTCGCGATCGTCATCATCGCGAAGACGGCGATTGTCGTGCCTCAGCAAAGCGCTTCGGTCGTCGAGTTCCTCGGCAAGTACAGCCGCACACTGCAGGCCGGGTTTCACATCCTCGTGCCATTCGTGCAGCGTGTCGCCTACAAACACAGCCTGAAGGAGCAGGCGGTCGACATCCCGGAGCAGATCTGCATCACGAAGGACAATGTGCAGGTCGGCATCGACGGTGTGCTCTACATGCAGGTGCTCGATCCGGTAAAGGCCTCTTACGGCATCACGAACTACCTGTTCGCGATTTCGCAGCTTGCGCAGACGACGCTGCGTAGCGAGATCGGCAAGATCGATCTCGATCGCACGTTCGAAGAGCGCGCGGTGATCAACTCGAACGTCGTCAGCGAGCTCGACAAGGCCACCGATCCGTGGGGCGTCAAGGTGCTGCGCTACGAGATCAAGAACATCAACCCGCCGCGTGACGTCATCGAGGCGATGGAGAAGCAGATGCGCGCCGAGCGCGAGAAGCGCGCGGTCATCCTCGAGTCCGAAGGCCAGCGCGATGCCCAGATCAACCAGGCCGAAGGCGAGAAGCAGCGGGTCATCAAGGAATCCGAAGCCGCGAAGCAGCAGCAGATCAACGAAGCCGAAGGCGAGGCGCAGGCGATTCTGGCGGTTGCAACGGCAACGGCCGAGGGCTTGCGGCAGGTCGGCAGTGCCGTAACCGACGATGGCGGCATCGAGGCCATGCAGCTACGGGTTGCCGAAGACTATCTGCGGCAGTTCGGCAATCTCGCGCGGGAAGGCAATACGCTGGTTGTGCCTGCGAATCTGACCGATGTCGCCGGCATGATCTCGGCCGCGACCAAGGTCTTCGAGCACTCGAAGCCGGTGACGCCGAGGGGTCCGTCGCCGGGCGGTCAGGAAACGCACGGCTAAGCTGTCTGGCCAGCGAGGCCAGCGAGGCCAGCGAGGCCAGCGAGGCCAGCGAGGCCAGCGAGGCCAGCGAGGCCAGCGAGGCCAGCGAGGCCAGCGAGGCCAGCGAGGCCAGCGAGGCCAGCGAGGCCGAAGAGGTCGGGGGACAGCGAGGCCGCGGCCCGCCGGGACTGTCGGTCAGCTTACGGTGCTTGCCAGCACGCCGTCACCGGCGCTTTCGACCCGGCGACCGAGTGTGCTGCGTCCTGAACGGTTTCGTGTCGCGCCCCCGCCGACCCTCGGGCTGACCGCCTGTGCCACGTGGCTGGAAGCGCGGAACCAGGTGGTGCTTCGAGTTGCCGATCAGGTCCTCGCGGCCCATGCGTTTCAGCGCCTCACGCAGCATCGGCCAGTTGTTCGCGTCGTGGTAGCGAAGGAAGGCCTTGTGCAGCCGCCGGATTTTCAACCCCTTTGGTATCGCAACTTCCTCGCTCGTATGCGACACGCGGCGTAGCGGGTTCTTGCCCGAGTAATACATCGCAGTCGCGGTCGCCATCGGCCCCGGCAGAAACGCCTGCACCTGGTCCGCGCGATAGTTGTTCTGCTTGAGCCAGAGCGCGAGCTCGAGCATGTCTTCGTCGGTCGTGCCCGGGTGCGCTGCGATGAAGTAGGGGATCAGATACTGTTCCTTGCCGGCCGCTTTCGAGTAGCGGTCGAACAGTTTCTTGAAGCGGTCGTAGGTGCCGATCCCGGGCTTCATCATCTTGGACAGAGGCCCTTCGGAAATCGCCTCGGGCGCGATCTTCAGATAGCCGCCGGTGTGGTGCTGCGCCAGCTCGCGCACATACTCCGGCGATTCGATCGCGAGGTCGTAGCGGACACCGGAGGCGATCAGCACTTTCTTTACGCCCTTGATTTCGCGAGCGCGCTGATAGAGCTCGATCAGCGGACGGTGATTCGTGTCGAGATTCGGGCATACGCCCGGAAACACGCAGGACGGACGGCGGCAGGCAGCCTCGATCTTCTTCGATTTGCACGCGAGCCGGTACATGTTCGCCGTTGGGCCGCCGAGGTCGGAGATGACGCCGGTGAAACCGGGCACCTCGTCACGGATCGTCTCGACCTCGCGGAGGATCGAGTCCTGGCTGCGGTTCTGGATGATTCGGCCCTCGTGCTCGGTGATCGAGCAAAATGTGCAGCCGCCGAAACAGCCGCGCTGGATCGTGACCGAGAAGCGGATCATTTCGTACGCGGGGATTTTGTCGTCGCCATAGGCCGGGTGCGGGCGTCGTGCGTAGGGCAACTCGTAGACGCCGTCCATCTCCGGGGTCGAGAGCGGCAGCGGCGGCGGGTTCAGCCACACGTCGCGATTGCCGTGCCGCTGGACGAGCGGCCGGGCGTTGCCGGGATTCGACTCGAGGTGCAGGATGCGCGACGCGTGAGCGTATAGCACCGGATCGTCACGTACCTGCTCATAGCTCGGCAGGCGGATGTAGCTCCTTGGGCGATTGGCGGTTCTAACGTCGCGCGCGAAGCGGACGACATTCGGCGCCTCGCCTGGTGAGGCGTTAGCCGCTCGGCTCGTGTCCGACGCGTCTTCCACGGCTGATCGGGGCTGATCGGGTCCGCGGTCCTGCTTGGCACCGGCCTGTGCGTCTGCTCCTCGTTTCGAGTGTTTCTGCTGAAACGCGTACGGATCGGCGTGACTATCGATTTGGCCAGGCGTGTCGAGGTGCGTCGAGTCGATCTCGGTCCAGCCCGATCGCGGATGTTTCAGCGGAAGCGCCGTGCCGCGAATGTCGTCGATGTCGCTCGGGTGCTCGCCGGCGGCAACCCGATGCGCGATCTCGACGATCTGCCGCTCACCGTTGCCGAAAACCAGCAGGTCCGCTCGGGAATCGAGCAGCACGGACCGGCGCACTTTCTCCTGCCAGTAGTCGAAATGTGCGATGCGGCGGAGGCTCGCCTCGATGCCGCCGACCACGATCGGTGCGTCGGGGAACGCTTCGCGCGCGCGCTGCGAGTAGACGACGACGCAGCGGTCCGGCCGGCCGCCGCCAACGCCGCCGGGCGTGTAGGCATCGTCTCGCCGGATCTTACGGTCGGCCGTGTAGCGATTGACCATCGAATCCATGTTGCCGGCCGTGATGCCGAAAAAGAGCTTCGGCTCGCCGAGCGCAGCAAGCGCGTCGGCGTTCCGCCAGTCCGGCTGGGCGATGATCCCGACCCGAAAACCCTGCGATTCCAGCGTCCTGCCCACGATGGCCATCCCGAAGCTCGGATGATCCACGTAGGCATCGCCCGTGACGATGATGACGTCGCATTGGTCCCAGCCGAGCAGATCCATCTCCGCACGGCTCATCGGCAGGAATGGCGCGGGCGTCAGCCGATGCGCCCAGTACTTGCGATAGCCGAAGAGATTCGGTGCTGTTGCGCGTTCGTCCATGGTCGCCGTACGTGGAGATGGGCCGCAAGGCCGGCCGATACGGGTCTCGGATGCCCGTTTGAGGGGAATGGTAGCGTGAAAAGAGCGAGCCGGGGCGGCGGAACTCTGCGTGGGGACGGCGTTGCGCGGGCACCGGATCGGGGCAGGCAGGCCGAAATTGACGGCTGACGAGGCTCGTGGTCTAGTTTGAGGATGCACCCAGTGGAGAGTGTTATGCAGCGTTCACACGTGTTTCTTCACGGAGAGTTTCGGTCTACTTGTTGTTAGACGGCATCGAAATGGGACCCAACGAGAGTCGTGCTGCGGACGAGAAAGTGAGAGAAGTCAGCTTTCTTCATGTCGTGCCATTCTTGTTGCTCGCATTGGTCGCGGCTTGCGACGCTGATTCCCCCGCAGCAGAGGCGAGCGATGTGTTGCTAGATGAGACGGTAGCAGGCCCTGAGGAGAGCGAAGAAGCCGCTCCGGAAGCGCTTGGCGCTTTGGCGAGCTATCCTCGGCTTCAGGATTGCGAGCCGCCAGCCGCTCTGCGGCAACGAATAACGGATTTGCAGGCTCGGCTGGACGAGCTGCGAATCAGCTTCACGGATTTCCATCCAGATGTTGTGGCGGCACAATCCGCACTAGATGCGTTGATCGAGCAAGCCCTTGAAGACTGTGCGTCAGAAACGTTCTAGTTCCGGGCTTTCAGCACAGCAAGACGAGCAATTATGAGGTCTGCATTTTGGGCGGATCGTTTCTTACGACTTGTCAGCGTCAGACCTTCACATGGTTTCGGCGCGCTGCCGCCTAACATGGCGCTGCAGCTGACACGCCAACTCGTCACTTGCCTTGCAAGTCGAAGAGCAAGGCAAGCGCCAAGTTGTCGCGCAGCTGAGCTTGATTGTTAGGCCGCAAGATCACTCGGAGGAGCAGACTTTGGCAAAGATCTCACCCGTAAACGTCTTTACTCCGGCTGCGGAGATGGAGGACGTACATCGATTTGCCGGGCGCTCAAACGAGCTTCAGGCACTTGCCACGGCTCTTGAGTCAGAAGGCGTGCAGATCGTGATATACGGCAATCGAGGCGTCGGCAAGTCAGAGAGGGTCCCGCTTTTTCGGACAGTTTTTCAGCGTTCGATAAGTGATTGGCCTTGCGGTTTTGCCATCACGCAGCCGACCTGATCGGCAGCGCGCCAAAGTATGCCGCATCGGGCGTTAAGTCGTCGTTCGCGGTGTGCGGACGACGAGCATTGTAGAACGCCAGATATTTCCTGATCGATTCCCGGGCCGCCGAGACGCTCTCGTAGGCTCGCAGATACACCTCCTCGTATTTCAGCGTGCGCCAGAAGCGCTCGATAAAGACGTTGTCCTTCCACGCACCCTTGCCGTCCATGCTGAGCGCGATCTTGTGGCGATGCACGCAGCTGACGAAGTCCGCGCTCGTGAACTGGCTGCCTTGGTCCGTGTTGACGATTTCAGGAGCGCCGTAACGGTTGATGGCTTCCTCCAAGGCTTCGACACAAAAATCTGCTGTCAGTGTGTTTGAGAGCCGCCAGGACAGGATTTTTCGGGTCGCCCAGTCCATCACGCCGACGAAGTAGACGAAGCCCCTCGCCATCGGGATGTACGTGATGTCGAGCGCCCAGACTTCATTCGCCGCGGTGATCGTTCGGCCTCGCAGCAGATACGGGAAGACTTTGTGCCCGGGATGCCGGCGCGACGTGTTTTTCTTCCGGTACAGCGCCTCGATGCCCATCTTGCGCATCAGCGTTCGGACATGCCGCCGCCCGACCTTGAACCCCTCGGCCATCAAGAGCTTCTTCATCATCCGACTCCCGGCAAACGGCGCTTCCAGGTGCAGCCGGTCGATCGCCGCCATGAGCTCGAGGTCTCGTGGCGACGGTGGCCTCGGCCGGTAGTACACCGACGAGCGAGAGATCTCGAGGATCTTCGCCTGCCGAGAGATCGAAAGATCGTGATCCGGATCGATCATCGCTTTGCGCTCAGCATGCCGGCCTTGATGAGCGCGCCTTCTAAAAAATCGTTTTCCAGCGTCAACTCGCCGATCTTCGCGTGCAGCGACTTCAGATCGACTGGCTCTTCCGCCTCAGACTTCCCGCCATTGAACACCGACGACGCCTGCTCCAGGAGCTGGCTTTTCCATTGCGTGATCTGGTTCGGATGAACATCGAATTGCGAGGCCAGCTCGGCCATCGCCTTCTCGCCCTTCAGCGCTTCCAGCGCCACACGCGCCTTGAACTCCGGGCTGTGATTCCTTCTCGGTCTTCTCACTTTCACTTCGCTCCGTCTGACGGTTCCCCCGCCTCAGGGCAAAGCCTACACTTATCTCTGTGTCCTAATGAGCGGGACCACCTCTTACGTTGGCCAACTTGGTACCGACAAGTACGGGCGCGTCTTGGAAAAGACTCGAGAGAGGTACTACCGTTTTCGAGATAGCCTGTTTAAGGCATATGCAGCTGCTCGGCCTTGGCAGCTTGAGCCAGCAGATCAAGAGAGTGATTGAACGCCGTGTTGCGGCCTAACAAGTGCAGCTGACAATCCAACTTGGTACTCGCCTTGCAAAGAGAAGAGCAAGGCAAGCACCAAGTTGCCTTGCAGCTGATCCTGGACGTTGGGCAGCACGCCAGATACTCATGGACTACTGCCGTTAAGTCTATGTACGACGTCTTCATCAGTTACCGGTGGGTGTCGCCCGACCAGGAATGGGTACGCGATGAACTATTTCCCGCGCTCCAAGCTGCTGGTCTCCGACCGCTGCTTGACGTCGAAGACTTCGTACCCGGTCGCGACCTCATGCTTGAGATGACCAGAGCTGGGCAGTCAAGTCGAAGGGCGCTCTGTGTAATCACCCCAGCCTACTTCGATGGGAATCGCATGGTGGGCTTCGAGGCCTTGGCCGCGCGAAGGACAGACCCGTCTGGTTCGGAGTCCAAGCTGATTCCGCTGCTCCTGCGGCCTGCTCCGCTCCCCGAGTGGATCCGAGGTCTGGTGCCCGTGGACTGGACGGATCCCCGCGCGCAAGCTAGGGAGTGGCGGAAACTGCTAAAGGTTCTCGGCGCACCAAATATCGACACGCCACCACCTCGGTCACTCTTTGGGGTGGATGCGGATTCCGACTCGCGGGCACCGCGCCTCCCTCTACAACCTCAGATCACCCGTACCCAAGCTGGCGTTGTCCACTTTGCCCTAACAAAGGAGGGGCAGCTCGTCGGTGGCCCAGAGGCCCTGCGCAGAGTGTGTGCGGATCTACTCCAAGGCGATTGGAACGGTGACGTAGAGATTCATCACGCATTTCTGGACGGCGTTCAACAGGACGTTCGCGACCTACTCGCGCACGGCGGGCTATCGGCAGATCAAGGGAAGGAGCTGGAGCGCCTCCGTCCACAGGCAGCCTCGGCCGCCTCCAGCATTGAGACCGTCCGCTTTGCCGTCAAATTGACCTTCGTGTCAGCCGAGAGCCGCGAGCGGACGTGGGGGGTGCCGATGCAAACGGAAGAGGCAATGGGCTTCCTTGCGGGACTGTTCGTTGAAGCTCGCCTCGCGCCTGCGAGCGCGGGTTGCGATGTTCCGTGCCAACTCTACGTACCGGACCGTGTTCGAGATCCAGTGCGCGTTGACCTCCGTCTTTCCGAAAGTGAAGCGAAGGAGATGAGGGAATCGTGGGAACAGGAACTGATGCCGTTCGATGACACGAAGTGGCGTTCCTGGGATTGGCCCGATCTCGTTCCGATATGGCACCTAAGGGACAAGTTTATCGCCGTGCGCTTGCTTCCAGCTATCGCAATCTGTATTGCTGGAAGAGCGCGCCGATCGCCACCGCACGTCACCATGGCGGACACGTGGGAGGATCTTCGTCAAGTCTATTCTCCTACCAAGCGTGACCCTCTAGTGCCATACCACTGGTGCCTAGCGCTTCAGAGCGACAGGCCATCCAAGGATCTTGCGTGGCTAACTTCGCCGCCGCACGAGAGGAGCGAGTTATATACAGTGCTTGGGTTCCGGCAATGAGCTGCCCAACAATGCGCTGCAGGGGAGCCGCAACAGCGGCGCTGCGCTTACTGTTGCGGCCCCCTGAGC
The DNA here is from genome assembly GCA_965223375.1 of Candidatus Rariloculaceae bacterium. Classification (GTDB taxonomy): domain Bacteria; phylum Pseudomonadota; class Gammaproteobacteria; order Steroidobacterales; family Rariloculaceae; genus CBDCWM01. The sequence goes on along the minus strand of OZ245000.1, from coordinate 1,748,103 downwards.
GCGAGCGTTAGGCGGACGACATTTGGGTAAACAGACAATGGACCCACAGAATCTGTTCATATCATATGCTCGCGAGGATGCGGGCCGTGTACTTCCGATCGTCGAAGCCGTCAGGAGAGAGCTCGATCTCCGGGCATTACCGATTCACGTGTGGATGGACGTTGACAATCTCCGGCCCGGTGAAAGTTGGGACTCCGCGATAGCAAACGCATTGGAATTATCTGTTGGTTTTCTCTTTTTCGTCTCTCCACGCTCTCTCAGGTCGGACTGGATTCGTCGAGAAATTCAGATCGCGGCCACAGATGCGGGCAGACTCATTTTTCCGGTCATTCTTAACCAAATCCCCGCAAATGAGATGCCGCTCCAATTGCAGGAGCGGCAATGGCTTGACCTGTCGGGACAGCCAACTCACGAGCAGATAGCTTCAGCCGCCGCGCGCATCGCTGCAGCAGTCGAGTCGTACTTGACATCGACGCCGACCCCGCCCCCTGCAGTTGGAAAAGATGATGCTCCTTCAATCGCAGCTGACTTAGCGAAAGACTTGAGGTCCCCGGTTGGACTTGAAGACGACGTCGAGCTACCCGGTCAGTCGGTCTTCGTGGTTCACGGGCACAGCGATAACGCCTTGGCAGAGCTGGAGAGTTTTCTCGAATCCATCAAAGTTGAGCCAATCGTTCTGTCGCGCCACGAAGAGTCAGCGCAGTCCCTTTTTCAGAAGTTCATGGCCGTCGCATCCAAGGCGAAGTTTGCCGTTGTTCTGATGAGTTCAGACGACTATGGCGCTTCACGTCGCCAATACGACACGGAAGGTGTCCGTGATCGATCTCTACAGTTCCGCGCTCGACAGAATGTAGTGCTCGAACTAGGATTTTTCTATGGCCGCCTTGGGTGGGAGAATGTTTTCGTTGTTTATGAGGCGCCAAAGGAGGTTTTTCCAAATTTCGAACGCCCTTCAGACCTCGATGGAGTGGTTTTCGATGCCATGTCCAACCCCACATGGAAGGATAAGCTCCAGACTAGGTTGGAAGAGGCGGGATTTGATATGTCTGAATCCGCTTGAATTCAACAATGAAGTGAAACAGAGTGACTTTGATCGGCTCCGGACCTTCCTAGGAGGGTGGCGCGTTGCCGCCTAACCGTGGGATGGAGCTGACAGGCCAAAGTGTCACTTCCCTTGCAAGAAGAAGAGCAAGGCAAGCGCCACTTTGTCCTGCAGCTCATCCCAGTTGTTAGCCGGCTTGTTTGACCGTTGTGCCATACCAAGGGTGGTCAATCGAAGATCGTCCGGCTACCGACGACTTGGCGACAGTTCAGAACGGAGTGCTGAAATGGGGCCGGGCCCAAGCCGTGGGAGGCAATGCAGAGCCCATCGCCTGCTTCCTTCGAGACAGCGGCACGGTGATCGCCGGCGCGTGCGGTCGCACAGAGTTCAATCGGCTCTTCGTTTCTCACCTGTGGGTGACGGAGTCAAAGCGCGGACAGGGGATCGGAACCGAAGCTCTCAGACGTCTCGAGGCGGCGGCACGCCATCGCGGTGCGGCCGATTCTCTTATCGAGACATTGGAGGAAAAGGTATCTCAACTTTACAAGCGCCTGGGATACGTAGAGATCTCGGTAATCCCTGGCTATGTTGGTCCCTTCAACAAGCATGTTTTGGTGAAGGACCTGTGATCTATCATTTCGGTGGGGCCCGTTCCGACACTCGCTCTGCGATCGAAAGGGCGTGATTGGCGAGCGGGTTAGACGGCAATTCGAATAGGCCGAGACATTCAACCGGGTGGAAGCCAAGCCAAGTGCCGAAGAACGATTTGAATGTAGTTCGTGAGCTCTGCGAGGCGCTGCCAGATGTGGTACACACCGTCTCGTCACGCGGGGAAGGTTGGAAAGTACGTGGAAAGCTGATGGCCTGTCAGGCGGTTCACCGGTCGGCCGAGCCACACTCGTTAATGGCACGCGTAAGCCCGCAGGAGCGAGATAGGCTCATTGGAGAAGACCCCGGCGCGTACTACATTACTGAGCACTACGAGAAATACCCAGCCGTGCTCGTGAGACTATCTGCCGTAAATCGTCGTGAGCTTAACCGCATACTAAACGTTTCCTGGCGGTACATCCTGGAGAAATCGCAGTAGCATCGTAAGAAGCCGACAGGGTTATGAGCGCCTATTCAGTTGTCATCGCAGAGTCTTCGGGGTAGAGAACCCGTCGTGAAAAGAAAGGGTCCCGATTTTCTCTACGCCGGACTTTCGCAAGGCGTTGTGGATCGCAATAGTCAGTGGTTGTAGCCAGCTGTCACTGTGGTTCTGTCCAGATCGAGGGCGACCGGAAGCCGCGTAGTCTTACTCAATGTACGTGTTCCGTATGTCGGAGATATGGCGCACTCTGGTTCTATTGCACGCGAAAGACGGCGAGGGTAACGAAGGGCGCTTCGCAAACGAAGCCTTATAGCTGGAGCGATAAAGGCATCGAATTCCACCACTGCAGCGAATGTGGATGCCTGACACATTACGAGAGTGCCGAGAAATCAGCAGCCGGCCGCATCGCGATTAATGCCAGAATGATGTCCCCCGAGGATATCGAAGGGGTAAGAATCAGGACGTTTGACGGGGCAGAAACGTGGAAGTACATAGACTAGTTGTCGCGAGAGTTGGGGCGCTGCCTGACTTTCCTACCCAGCCACGCTAAATCGAATGTCGAGAAAACCACAGTTGGTAGCCCGCATCGCGATAGTTCTCGTTGCGATATTGAGTATTGCTGCCGGCATTCCCAAGATCCTGCAAGCTGATCAGGAGTTGGCGTTTCTGAGCGCGCTCGGTCTTTCTGGTTCCGCCGTTACTGTGCTCGGAGCTCTTCAGTGCACCGGCGGAGTGTTGCTGTTGTGGCCGCGACTACTCGTTCCCGCTTCAATCGTTGCTGGTCTGGCGCTGTTGGTGTCCAGCATTGCGTTGCTGGTGGGCGGGAATGTGCCATTCGGAGTTTTCTCACTGCTTCCGCTGGTCGTTTTGGCTGTTGCTGTTGCCGTCAAGCGTCGCGCAAAGGCGCCAAATGTCACTTAACATCACGCAGCGGCGGATGCGTCTATTCGTCACGTACGCCCGTGCTAAAGCTCAATGAGCTCGCTCAGGACATCGCCTGGTGAAGGTGGCGAGCGTTGCTCAGTAGCCGAACTTTCGAGGTAAGCCAGTGGCAGTAGACGTTAGGACGGAGATTGCGATCAACTGCGCCATCGATGACGTTTATGCGTTCGCCAGTGATCCTGACAACGCCCCGAAGTGGTACAAGAACATATCGAGCGTGGAGTGGGTCACCTCGCGGCCGCTGCGACTCGGCACTGAGGTGGCATTCGTCGCCCATTTTCTTGGAAGGACGCTTCGGTATACATATGAGGTCGTTGAGTTGGAGCCAGGCGCGACATTGACGATGCGGACCAGCGAAGGCCCGTTTCCGATGGAAACATCGTACGCCTGGAGAGCTGCTGCGGACGGCACGACTATCATGGGGCTGCGCAATCGAGGTGAGCCGAGTGGATTCTCTCGATGGGTTGCTCCGCTCATGTCAGGCGCGATGCGGCGCGCGAACATCAAAGATCTGAAGCTACTGAAATCCATCCTGGAGAGGCAGTGATCGGTACGAATACGTGATAATCAGGCGCGCGACACTGAATCCGATAGATTTCGATGGTCTGGAAATTCTGGACTACACGGCCGACGTCGAATCCGACTCGTCTTTGGCATACATTGCCGTCCCGCCCGGCGCACGCCATGCCGAAGCATGGTCGAAGCGCTCCGACAAGTACTATCTTGTGACAGCCGGCTCGGTCCGGTTCGTCATCGACGGCGAGCCGACAGATCTGGGCACAGGCGACTTCTGCCTGATTCGTCAGGGCCAGCGTTTCAGCTACACGAATGTCGAATCAATAGATGCCGCCCTTGTGCTCGTGCACACGCCAGCCTTTCGACTGGAGGACGACGTATTTACGGATGCCGACTGAGCCTCTCATCCGCAAAGCCAGGTTCGGCGACGAATGGGGAATCTGGAACGCGCACACGCGGGCGATAACTCAGGTCTCGTCACGCGAATACCCGGAGGAGGTGCTGTCAGAGTTGCTGCGACCCGAACCGGTAGCAAACGTCGAAGTGATCGCCGGCGTGCAGATCTTCGTCGCAGAGATCGAAGCCGGGATCGTCGGATTCGCAAGCATTCGCCTCGAGAGCTCGGAGATCGAAGTGATGATCGTGGACCCGGATTTCATGCGCCAGGGCATCGGGAGGGCACTAATGAAGCAGCTCGAATCGGTTGCCACGGACGCGGGACTCGAGCGGCTGATCGTCGGCTCGTCGAGCTATGGGCGGCCGTTCTATCGAGCCTGCGGGTTCAGCGACGACGGAATGAGGACGCGCAAAGGCCATCGAACCGGCGTCGAATTCGACGAGTACCTGATGGTCAAACAGCTGTAACAGACGAAGGAAGGGCACCGGATCTACGCCATGAGCTTCGCAAGTGTCTATCCGCACTACGTCGCCAAGGAGCAGAATAGGGGACGCCGGAAAGCGGGGGACTGCAGCTGTGACGCTCATCCGTAACGCCGTGCCCGATGACCTGTCTTCAATCGAAGACATGGTCTCGGACTTCGTCCGGGGCCATCGGGCCGAGAAGCATTTTCGAGATCCCGACGCATTGCGGGCCGCGTACTTCGGGGATCAGCCGGTCGCCCACCTCTTGGTCGCCGAGCGCCAGAGTCGTATCGTAGGGATGGGGCAGTGGCGACTCATTTACGATATGTTCTGGGCGATGTTCGGCGCGGAGGCGGAGTGGCTCTATGTGAGGCCGGAATGCCGCGGGACGGGTATCGTGGCTGCGATCGTGGCCCGAATCTGTGCGCAGGCGCGAGAAGCAGGCGTTCAGTTTCTGCATGGCGGCGGTGGAGAGTCGGTCTCGCGGTTGTATGAGCGCGTCGCCATCGGCCAGCCGTCGAGGGAGTGCCATCTTTCCGGCAGGGCGTTTCAAGTCGTGGCAGACCTGGATGGATTGCCCCCGCGGGAGATCGTCAGAGGCCTGCCGCCGCCGGAATGGGGCTTGCAGAGCGCCCGATAGAGCCGATGAACAGTAGGGTAGAAACGGAATGAATGACATCCAAGTCGGTGACCTGAGAGTATTCGTCCCCGCACACGATATGCAATTGTCGACAGCCTTCTATGTCGCCCTTGGCTGGGAAGTCGGATTCGACAGCCCGAATCTGAAGCTGCTGCAGAACAACGACCATCGCTTCTATCTGAACGACCAGTTCCCGAGGTCGTTCGCCGGGCATTTTCGAATGCACATCACGGTCGAAAACGCGCAGGAATGCTTCGACCGCGTTACTGCCGTGGTGGCCGAGCACGAGCAGTTTTCGTCGGTCCGCATAAAGCCGCCGCAAAGGCAGCCCTACGGCGCGATAGTCACTTATGTGTACGACCCATCGGGCATCCTGATCGACTTCTGCCAATGGACCAACGAGCGGGCGGCCGAATGGGCCGCCTCACGCTTCGCTCGTCTGCGAGAGCAGCAGAGTTCTTGATCGAATTCACTACCAAGGGATCCACCGACAAGCGCGCCGGCGAAATTCTCGACCGCATCTTCGAGCCATCGGAGTGGAGCACATTCGCCGGCTGGGGCGTGGTCGCGGGCGTCGCGCATGCCGAAATCGTTCAGCGAGCGCCGGGTCACGTGGGCACGGTTTTCCGTGTAGAGAACACGGACGGTTCGACGCACAAGGAGTCGGTTGAGGCATTCGAGCCGGGCCGTCTGCTCGTGATGGAGATCCGGGATTTCTCGGCGCCGCTCCGTTGGTTCGCGTCACATTTCACCGAGACATGGAGCTTCTCCGAGACTGGCGTCACGACGACCTTCGAGAGGAGCTTTCGATTACACCCATCGAACGCGGTCGGCGCAGTCGTTCTGCGCGTCGTATCGCTCTTTCTGAGGAAGGCCGTGGAGCGGCACAATCGAGTGATTATCGGCCCATGACGACGAGGGTCGTGTTAGAAAGAGCCATATGAATACGACGCGTGCCGCCGTGCAGATCAGGAGCAGCCAGTGACCGGTCCGTCCACTACGATCACCGGCGGCTGCCGGTGCAGTCGTGTTCGCTTTCAGATCACGTCGCCGCCGGTCATCACGATGGCATGTCATTGCACCGGCTGTCAGAGGATGAGTGCCAGCGCGTTTTCGCTCAGTGCAGCGTTCGCGAAGGAAGCGTTCACCGTGACGGAGGGCGAGACCGCGATCGGCGGACTGCACGGTCCCACACGACATTTCTTCTGCGCCTATTGCATGAGCTGGATGTTCACCCGCCCGGACGGGATGGAGCAGATCGTCAACGTACGGACGACAATGCTGGACGATCCCGCGCGTTTCCCGCCGTTCCTCGAGACCTACACCAGCGAGAAGCTGCCGTGGGCCCAAACGCCGGCCGTGCGAAGCTTCGAGCAGTTTCCGCCGATGGAGAGCCTCGAAGAGCTGGTGACCGCTTATCGGGCCCAAACGAGTGAGTCCGCGTAGGCCGACCGACCGGTGAATTCCGGATTGCGATGACGATTCAACGTGAGCTTGCGACGATGCAGCTGCGGTCCGGCCGGCAGCTCGCCTGGGCCGAGTATGGCGATGCGGCCGGCAGTCCGGTGTTCCACTTCCACGGCCATCCCGGGTCGCGACTCGAAGGTAGGCTGGCAGCGTCGCATGCTGCGCGGGCCGGTGTCCGGCTCATCGCCGTCGATCGTCCCGGCATGGGTGCTTCCGACTTCGATCCAACGCGCCGGTTGCTGGACTGGCCAGGCTGCGTCGCGGAGCTTGCTGATCGGCTGGGCCTCGACCGCTTCGCGGTTCAGGGCGCATCCGGCGGTGGCCCGTACGCGCTTGCCTGTGCCTTCGGCATTCCGGATCGTCTGACGGCTTGCGGCGTAATTGCAGGTCTCGGCCCGATCGACCGGCTGGGCACAAGGGGCATGATGCTCACGAACCGGCTGCAATTTGGGTTGGCGAAGAACGTGCCGTGGCTGTTGCGGCCGATGTTCTGGGCCATTCTTGGACGCCATCGACGGCGCATCGGCAACCCGACGGCGCGCCGCCGCCTGATCGAACGCTGGTCGAGGGGCCTCAAGCGCACGCCGGAGTTCGAGGCCGTAGCAGAGGCTTATGTGGCGGAAACGCTCGAGGCGTTCCGTCAGGGTAGCCGCGGCGCGGCATACGACGCCCGCCTCTATACCGAGCCGTGGGGTTTTGGTATAGAGGAGATTCGCTTTTCGGAGATTTTTCTCTGGCACGGCGAGGATGACGTCAACGTGCCGGTCGACATGGCGCGCGCCGTCGCCAACGCGTTGCCGGTCTGTCACGCCCGCTACTACCCGGGCGAGACCCATATGGGCGTGATTCTCGGCCGTCTGGGTGAGGTACTCGATACGATGAAGAATCCGGGCGGCGTTGCAGCGTGATCTGCGACAGATTCTGACCGCAGCGAAGCCTCCGGCGGTCGCTCTCGACGACCGCAATCCGCCTGCTTCGCTGCAACTCGTCTCATCGAGCGCTACACTCGGGCGTACCGCGGTCCCGATCGTGGGTGATCCGCCTCGACGGAGGGCAGTGCAGGAATGAGAGCCGGAACCCTGCTTGTGCCATGGCTGATGCTGGCAGCCGGCGGCGCCGCGGCTGCCTCCCTGAGCAAACCCCCAATGGATTCTTTCGCCGGCGCCGGGCTCGAGCGTGGCGTCACTCGGCTGGCCTGCGAGCGCAGCGACCTCGATGTCGTGGCGCGCGTTCGCGCGATCGTCCTCGACGTCGGCCAGAGCATGCCCCAGCGCGAGGTGTTGCTTGCGCCGGCGCATGTGTTGCCGCGGGACGCCGCAAGCATTGCGGAGGAATGCCGAATCTTCGGTGTTGCCGAGCAGTCGTCGACGATCGCCCGCTTCTGGTTGTCGCCGACCGGTAACCGACGGCGCGGCGCGGACTGGGTCGTGATCGTTACCGAAGCTGCGTTCGATGAGCCGGTCCGCCGGCTGCAGGTCGCGACGCTTTCGCAGCAGGTGCTCGAAGCGCTGCCAGCGCGCGAGGTGCCGATCGACGTCATGCTGATGTCCGAAAGCGCCGATCAGCAGGATTGCCGGATTCTCGAGTTTCTCGAGCCGCGTGTGTTCGCGCACTCGTGTCCGGGATGGGCCGGGCTCTCCGGCGCTCCGATCCTTCTGGGTCACGAAGGGCAGCCGAAGGTGATCGGCCTTCAGATCGCTCGTACGATGCGGCGGCCCGACCGACGGGGCGCGCTCTTCAATGGTGTCGGGTTCGCCATCGACGTCGCCGTCGCAGCGGCGATCCGGCAGGCCGCCGCGTACGCCGAATATCTCAGGGAGGAGTAGCAGGAAGTGCCCGCAAGCTATCCGGAACAGATGCTCCCGGTGTTGCTTCTGGTCGCTCTGCTGGTTGCGACGCGTCGCCTATGGAAGCCGTACGCAGGCAGCGTTGCCGACGCGATTCGACAACTGGTCGATGAACTCACCGATCGCAGGCCCGTCTACTCCGCTGAAACGACCCGGTTGCGGGAGGCTCAGTTCGTTCGCAATCAGCCGCTCAGGAAGCGGCGCTCGTTCGTGCTGATATCCCTGGCCGTCCTGGCACTCGTCGTCGTGCTCGGTTGGTTTCTGCTCGGCCGCTGACGACGGCAGTCGGCGCTTACCAGGGTCTGCGCTCGCCGAACCGCTGCTGCATGAATTCGACGAACAGGCGCACTTTGGCCGACAGATGCCGGCGGTGCTGATAGATCGCGACGACGTCACGCTCGACACCGCCCCAGTCATCGAGCACGTGGATGAGCCGGCCGGCCTCGATGTCCTCCGCGACGTAGTAGTCCGGCAGGTAGGCGAGCCCGAGGCCGCTTCTTGCTGCGGCAAGCAGGCAATGCCCGCTGTTGCTGTGCCAGTGGCACATACCCTTCACTGAAACGGACTCCTTTCCCCGCACGAACTTCCAGGGTTTGCTCGCGCCGTACTCGGTGAACATAAGGCAACGCAGCTGCTTCAGGTCGCGCGGCGCATCCGGCGTGCCGAACCGGTTCAGGAACCGGGGACTCGCGACGAGCTGGAAGGTGGTTTTCGCGAGCGGCCTGTTGATGACGTTGATGTCGGTTCTGCCACCGACCTGGATCGCAACGTCGTAAGCATCCTCGATCAGATCCACGCGCCGGCCATAGAAGTCGAGTTCGATTTCGAGAGCCGAATTCGCCTCGAGGAACTCGGCGACTGCCGGCACAATGTGCATCTCGCCAAGCAGATTCGGCGAGCTCAGCTTCAGCAGGCCGGTGGCCCGCTGCTGATATTTGGATACGGCCTGTTCTACCTCCTCGAGGTCTTCGACGACCTGTCGGCAGCGCTCGTAGTAGAGGTTGCCGAGCTCGGTCAGTGACAGCTTCCGGGTCGTGCGGTGCAGCAGTCGCACGCCGAGCCGATCCTCGAGCTGACTGATCCGCTGGCTCACGTGGCCCTTGGAGACCCCGAGCGCGCGGGCGGCGCCCGAGAAGCTGCCGACCTCGACAACCTTGACCAGCTCCTCGAATCCTTCCCAGCGGCTCATGGGCTCACTCAGTCAGCGTTTCGGCTCCGCTTTCGTTCATGATATTAAACAATATCCTGGGACAGGAAAAATTAGCTTGAATGGTTGAACAATAAGCATGCGCCGGCGATGCTGGCCCGCCGAGCCGCCGAGCCGCCGAGCCGCCGAGCCGCCGAGCCGCCGAGCCGCCGAGCCGCCGAGCCGCCGAGCCGCCGAGCCGCCGAGCCGCCGAGCCGCCGAGCCGCCGAGCCGCCGCGACTCCGAACCGGCCCGTCCCTCTGAGCAGGGCCCGTGGGTGCAGCCGCGAGGGCCGGGGCTTGCAGGTGGTCTGGCGCCTTCGCCCCCGGGGCCGGCACGTCAGCGTCCTGCTTCAGTGGTTCAGCCTGTTACCCCGGGAGCGACGACAAAGATCAGGTAGAGGCCGATCGCGAGCCCGATGATCGGGATGACGTCGACCGTGCTCATCGCGATGTAGAAGCGGCCCTGCAGGCTGTTCGCGAGCTCCGGCTGCCTGGCGCAGCCTTCGAGCAGACTTCTGCCGAGCGATCCGACACCGATCGCCGCACCGAGTCCGCCGAGTCCGATCATCAGCCCGGCGGCCAGATAGATCGCAGGTAGCTCCATCGCGGTGTTCCTCGTTCGTAACGGCAGAAAGTCTAGAGCAAGTCCGCTCGTTTGATTAGCCGGGCAAATGAAATAACTGCGTTCACAGCCGTGAACAGTCGCGCGGCGTTCCCGCGACCCGCTCTCTCCGGCCGGAGCCTTTCGCCATGCTAGAGTGACCAGCTCGGCCGAGCATTCCGATGAAGATTCGCGCTAGGAGCGTCGTATGGCCACGGACCAGAGCTTCATTGACCACATCCTCGACCTGGCGGAACTCGAAGGCCGCCTCGTGAGCCGCAAGATGTTCGGCGAGTACGGGTTTCACCTCGACGGCAAGTTCGTCGCGCTCGCCTGCGACAACAGCTTCTTCATCAAGGCGACGCGAGCGATAGAGGACAACAAGCTGAGTCTGCCGTTGCGGCCTCCCTACGACGGCGCCAAGCCGTACCCGGTCGCCGACGAGCTTCTCGACGAGCCGGATGTGCTGCGACGCGTCCTGCTGGACACGGCGGCGCTGCTGCCCGCGCCGAAGCCGAAAAAGTCACGCGCGAAGCGTAAGGGCTCGCGCGGCAATTGAGGCTCCCGTGCTGCCTGTCGAGGCGCAACCGGTCCATCCCCGCCGGCTTGCCTGCCGGCGGGCACGGTGCGGTACTGCCGCCGCCCTCTCCCACGATTTGACAATAACCGGGATGTCATACATCCGGGTCCCGTCGACCACTCACCCACAGCGCTGACACGGAAGACGCTGTGCTGAGAACGAATCCACTGATATCTCGAGACGCCGTCGCCGACGTCCATGAGGACTTGTTTCGCTGGTGCCTGTCGCGCTGCGGTTACGAAAGAGAGACGGCAGAGGACCTGATGCAGCAGACCTACGAAGAGATCGTCTCGGGAAGGGCCCGGTTCGCCGGCGAATCGTCGCTCAAGACGTTCCTGTTTGGCGTGGCCCAGAACCTGGCGTTTTCGCATTTCCGTAAGGCGGCGGCGCATGCACGCCTCGCCGAAAGGGCCGCTGCCGCAACGGCGCAGGTCATCGACGACCAACGAGATGCCGGTGAGTCGGACGGTCTCGATTCGCGGCGCGTGTGGCAGGCCGTGCGTGCATTGTCGGATCGCCAGCGCGATGTCATCGAGCTCGTGTTCTGCAACGAAATGACGGTCGAGGAAGCCGCGAACGTAATGAGAGTCAGCGTCGGAACGGCACGCCAGCACTACAGCCGTGCCAAGGCCTCACTGGCGGAGCAGCTCGCCGACCTGCGGCAGGACCTGGCCGGTTCGGCGATGTACTACGGAGCAGGCAATGAATGACGAGAAATTGAAATCGCGTATTCGGTATGCGTGGTCGGAGACGGCCGCCAAGGCGCCGGACTTCGATGCGCTCTGGGATGCTGCCGAGGCGCGGGCGGGGCGCCGGGCGCCGGTGCGGGCGATTGCCGCCGGGATCGCCCTGATCGTCGCCGCAACGGTCGCATTGAACATGCGGCCGGCCGCCGTCACTGATGGCGACGGCCTGCTCGTCGATGAGGCGATGGAGATCTGGGCGGCGGACATCGATAGCGCGCTGCTGAACGGAACGGCCTGGGCCGCGCCCAGCGACACCTTATTGCCGATCGAGGAACCTGCGCTCTACGACACGCTTCCCTCGATCGTTGATCCCACCGAAATGGAGGTCGAGACACTGTTATGAACAAGAGAAAAGTGGCTGGGTGGATATCTGTGTTCGTCGCGCTGGGCGCCGCGAGCTCGATTGCCTTCTCGCAAAACGACGCGAATGAAGATCCATTCGACGGTCGGCTGTTCCCGCCGAACGTGATCCTCGATCGTCAGGCGGAGCTCGAATTGACCGACTCGCAGCGCCAGCAGATTCGGGAAATCGTGCTCGCGACGCAGGCAACGGTTGCCGAGAGGCAATGGGACATGCGCGACGCTTATCAGGCGCTGCTGGCGGAGCTCGACAAGCCGATCATCGACGAGCCGGCAGTCATGGAGAGCCTGCAGAGCGTTCTCGAGACCGAGAACAGCGTCAAGCTCGAACAGATCTCGATGCTGATTCGGCTCCGGAATCTGCTGACCGCCGAACAGGCTGCGCTATTGCGCAGCGGCACGCAGTAACGTTTGGAGGGGACAAGGATGTTCGATCAGACACCAGTGAGCCGGGCGGTGACGGCAGCGGCGGTACTTGCATGCGCGCTGCTCGCAGCGTGCGGCGGTTCGGGAAGCTCAGGCGGTTCGGGGGCCGTCCCGGCGCCGCCTCCGCCAGCGCCGCCGCCGCCGTCGATTTCAATGGCCGAGGCCTTCCGCTTCCTCAATCAGGCAACGTTCGGGGCCACACGCGAAGGTTCGGCAGTGCTGATCGATGTCGGCTACGAGCAGTGGATAGACGATCAGATGGCGCTGCCTGTCTCTACGCAGCTTCCGCGCCTGCAGGCGGCACCGACGCCGGCCATGCCGGCAGAGCTGCATGTTGATCGCGTCGATGCCTGGTTCGACATTGCAGTGAATGGTCCCGACCAGCTGCGGCAGCGAGTGGCATTCGCGTTGTCCGAAATCCTGGTCGTGTCGCAGATCGGTGCGCTCGGGAATCTGCCGTTCGCCGTTGCGGACTACTACGACATGCTGGCGAGGAACGCATTCGGCAACTACCGGCAGCTCATCGAAGACGTGACTCTGCATCCCGCGATGGGCATCTATCTGAGCATGCTCGGGAACGAAAAGCCGGACCCGGTACGCAACATCAGGCCGGACGAGAATTACGCGCGCGAGCTGATGCAGCTCTTCTCGATCGGCCTCGTCGAGCTGAATATCGACGGCTCCGTCATCACCGATTCGGAAGGCGTGCCGGTCCCGACATACGACCAGTCCGTCATTGAGGCGTTCGCGCACGTCTATACCGGGTGGCACTTTGCGAACGCGCCGGGCTTCGGCCTGGCCGGGCCGAACCCTCTCAACCAGATCGCTCCGATGGCGCTCTATCCTGAATTCCACGATACCGGTGCAAAAACGCTGCTCGGCGGCACGGTGCTTCCCGCCGGACAGACCGGCGAGCAGGATCTCGCGGCGGCGCTGGACAACATTTTCGCTCACCCCAACGTCGGCCCGTTCATCGCCACGCGGCTGATCGAGCGTCTCGTGACGAGCAATCCGAGCCGCGACTATGTGGCGCGCGTTGCGTCGTCATTTAACGACAACGGCTTCGGAGTCCGCGGGGATCTGGGCGCCGTTGTCCGGGCGATTCTGCTCGACCCTGAAGCGCGCGCGCCGGCCGATACGAACATCGCCGGCAAGCTGAAGGAACCCCTGCTTCGAGTCACACAATTGTGGCGTGCGTACGGCGCTTCTTCCGCGAGCGGCCGGTATCGAATCGGCTTGCCGCCGCTGCTGTTTTTCGGCCAGGGACCGTTGCAGTCTTCTTCCGTGTTCAATTTCTTCTCACCGTTCTACGCGCCGCCGGGCGAGATGCGCGACAACGGCTGGGTGGCGCCGGAGCTGCAGATTGCCACCGAGTATCAGAATGCGCTCGTGACCAACTTCTTCTTTCGTCAGGCGTTTTTTCTGAACTCTTCTACCACGGAAGGCATTGATCAGGACTCGATTCTCATCGACATCGCCGAGGAGGAGGCGCGGGCCGCTGACCCGGATGCACTGGTCGAGCTGGTTGCAGAGAAACTGCTGGGCGGCGGGATTTCGGCGGCACTCGAGGGCGAAGTGCGCGGGATGATCGACCGAATACCGGCCACGGAGATTTCCACCCGTGCCGCCGATGCCATTTATCTGGTTGCGACTTCTCCGGACTTCGCACTACAGAACTAGGAAGAAGCCCATGTTCAATCGACGTCAGTTGTTGCTCGGCAGCGCCGCGCTCGCCGGATCTCAGCACCTCAGTTTCGGGCAGGGCGGCGGCAACGCGTTTGCCGATTACAAGGCGCTCGTCTGCGTCTTCCTGTTCGGCGGTAACGACTCTTTCAACATGCTGGTGCCGCGCAGCAACGCCGAGTACAACGTTTACGCGGCGTCGCGTCAGAATCTGGCCATCCCGCAGTCGGATCTGTTGCCGATAAGCCCGATCACTTCGGACGGCGCACTCTACGGACTGCACCCATCGCTCGCGGGCGTTCAGCAGCTGTTCGAGTCTGGGCGCGCCGCCTTCGTCGCAAACGTCGGCCCACTGGTGGAGCCAACCACGCGGGACCAGTTCTCGAGCGGCGGCGTCACGCTGCCGCCGCAGCTCTTCTCGCACAACGACATGCAGGACCAGTGGCACACGCTGAAAGGCGCCGCTCGCGTCGATACCGGCTGGGCCGGCCGTATCGCGGACCTGATTCGCACGCACGTGGCTGCGCAGACACTGTCGACGAACGTGTCGCTGTCCGGTACCGCCCCGTATCAGGCTGCGGCCGAGGCCACGCCCTACGTCATGGGCCCGGATGGTGTTGCCGGGTTTGCCGGATTCGACGAATCCGGCATCTTTCTCGAGCAAAGACACGCCTTCGAACGGATTGTCAATGCCGACTACGTATCCGTGTATCAGCGGGGTTTCGCCGAGGTTCAGCGCCGCGCTCTCGCGACGGCCGATATCGTGTCCGATGCACTCGCAGCGGCACCCGCCATATCGACAGCGTTTCCGTCTTCTCAACTCGGCACTCAGCTGCGAACGGTTGCGCGGCTCATTGCGGCGCGCGACGAGCTAAAGATGCAGCGACAGGTGTTTTTCGTTGCAACGGGCGGCTTTGACTCACATGACAATCAGAATGCAGATCAGCCCGGGCTCCTGCAGAATGTCAGCGACGCGCTCAAAGCGTTCCATGATGCAACGACTGAACTCGGCATCGCCGAGAGCGTCACGGCGTTCACGCAGTCCGATTTCGGCCGGACACTGACGTCGAACGGTGATGGCAGCGATCACGCATGGGGTGGTGTGCAGATCGTGTCGGGTGGATCCGTCTACGGCCGGGACATCTACGGATCGTATCCGTTGCTCGACATCGGCGGCGTTCAGGACGTGGGCGGGGGACGCATGATTCCGACGACGTCGGCCGACCAGTATGCTGCTACCCTGTCGAAGTGGTTCGGCATCGACGATGCAGATCTGGCGCACGTTGCGCCGAACATCGGCAACTTTCCGGTTCGCGACCTCGGCTTTCTCGCGTGAGTGGATAGCCGAATGGCGACGTAGCTGCCGACGGAGGAGGCGCCGACGGGTTGACCGCGGACAGAGCAAGCGCCGGTGGGGCGGCCGCGGACGGAGCAATCGCCGACGGAACAATCGCCGACGGAGCAACCGCCGACGGCGCGATCGAGGACGGAACGGTATTCGGCTACCATGAATCAGAAGCAGCTCAGTAACATCGCGCTCTCGTTGCCGGAAGTCACGGAAGAGCCGCATTTCGATCGCACGTCGTTCCGCGTTCGCGGCAAGATTTTCGCGACCGTGCTGCCGGGCGATTCGTTTCTGAACGTGATGGTCGGTGAGACCGGGCGTGAGCCGGCGCTTGCGACGTATCCCGACGCCGTCGCGAAGCTTTTCTGGGGCAAGAAGGTCGCGGGGCTGCGCGTCGACCTGCGCCGGGCGGATGCCGCTCTGATCGAGGATCTGCTCGAGCAGGCTTGGAAGGAGAAAGCGCCGAAATCGCTGCACGGCCAACTCGCGGGGGACGGCTAGCGATAACTGATGGCTATCGATACCCGATGCCCGGCGATGCCCGCTGGCCGGGAGCTGACAGCCGAGACGCGCCATCACGGCAGGTACGGCGGTCGGCCGCAGCTTGCCTCAGTTCCTGAGGACGCAATGCGGGGTCTGTGACGACAGTTTCCCGTGTGCTCGATTTGCGCCATACTGAACGCGGCATCAGGCCCGTGCCACCACCCTCCAGCCGGGAAGTACCAGACGTGCAGGGCTCGCCTTCATTCGAACCATTCGGATCGATCCATCGCATAAGGAGGGACTGCGGCGAAGAATCGGTCACGGAGGTTTGAGATGAAACTGACTATCCCGATTTTCATTCTTAAGCAGCAGGCCAGACAGCTGGCACGTGCGGAGCGTATCCCGCTGCATCGGGCTCTCGATCGAATCGCGCGCGGCGAGGGGTTTCGCACCTGGAGCCAACTGGCTGCGAGCTGGAAATCCCGTCCGTCGGTACGGGCGTTGTTCTCGTCGCTGCAGGACGGCGAGTTGCTGTTGCTTGGCGGCCGTCCGGGTCAGGGCAAGACGTTGCTCGCGATCCGTCTTGCCGTCGAGGCGATGCGCAGCGGAAGACGCGCCGCTTTCTTCACGCTCGAGTTCACCGAGGCGGATGTTACCCGGTGCTTCGCCGCCGTGGACGAAGATCTGGACGAGTTCCGCAGCCGTCTTCTGCTCGACGTATCGGATGCCATCAGTGCGGCGCATGTCGAAGACGCGTTGGTGGAAGCGCCGGCGGGCACGTTTGCCGTCATCGACTATCTGCAGCTGCTGGATCAGAAGCGCGAGAATCCCGCTCTGATGGACCAGGTCACCGCACTTCGCCGGCTGGCTCGCGAACGTGGATTCGTCATCGTCTGCCTTTCACAGATCGATCGACGCTTCGATCCGCGTACGAAATCGTGCCCCGGCCTGGAAGACGTGCGTCTTGCGAATCCACTGGACCTGACGTTGTTCGACAAGGCGTGCTTCGTTGGTCGAGGGCAACTGCGATATGCGTCCGTCAGTCGGGCGTGACGACCTGGTGTCGGAGGTCTCCGTATGAAACGTGTCTGGCCGATCGTTGCCGTTGATGATGTGGCCGCGAGCGCGGCGTTCTATATGCAGCTGCTTGATGCCGGTCAGACTCATCCGGGTGGCACCGTGTTCGATCAGATTGTCGACGCCGACGGCACCGTTCTGCTGTGTCTGCATTGCTGGGGCCCGTCCGGTCCGAAAGGCGATCACCATTGGCCGACACTCACCCGCGCATCGGGCCTTTCCGATCGCAACGGGCTGCTTCTGTGGTTCGTCGTCGACGACTTCGATGCCGCCTGGCAGCGCGCACGCGACCTCGGCGCCGCCGTCGAGGAAGCGCCGAACACCAACAACGGGACGGGTCAGCGTGCCTTCGTCGTTCGCGATCCGGACGGTTATCACGTTGCTGTCAATGACAGCGGAGAGCTCAAGTGAGAGAGTCCGCCGAGGGTCGATGTCTGAGTCTGGAAGCGGCGTCGCGGCTCGGGCCGCCGCCGCGCGGCAACCTTGCTATTCCGGTTTTCGCGGCGGACGGTGTCGAGGTCGAGCTCTATGAGCCTGCGGGCGAAGATCGGCAACGACCTCACTCGCGCGACGAGATCTACTTCGTTGCCCGCGGAAACGCAGTGTTCTTCGACGGCGAAGAGCGCGAACCAGTGAGCGCGGGTTCATTCATCTTTGTGCCGGCCGGCAACGTACATCGCTTCGAAGAGTTTTCCGGCGATTTCGCCGTGTGGGTCGTGTTCTTCGGTCCGGAGCGTGGGCAGCGGAACACATGATTCGGGCGGCAACGATCTCCGATGTCGACGCGATCTGCCGGCTCTACAACCGCTTCGTCGAAGAATCGATCGTCACCTTCGAAGAGCAGCCCGTAGCAGCCGATGAAATGCGCGACCGCATGGTCCGGGTGCGTGAGCATTTTCCGTGGTACGTCAGGGAGGACGGGGGGGATATCGTCGGCTACGCGTATGCAGCGCCGTGGCAGACGAGGTCCGCGTATCGATATTCGGTCGAGACCACCGTGTACGTTGAGCCGGGACGCCAGCGCGCGGGCATCGGGACGCAGCTATACGAGAAGCTGCTCGCCCGCCTGACCGAACAGGGCACGCGCTGCGCAATTGGCGGCATTGCCCTGCCGAACGACGCCAGCGTCGCTCTCCACGAGCGTCTCGGCTTCCGCAAGGTCGCGCACTTCGAGGCGGTCGGCTTCAAGCTTGGCCGCTGGCTCGACGTCGGCTACTGGCAGCGCCAGCTCCAACACCCCCAATTTGGGGACAGTGACCCTAACTCTGCCCCTATTTGGGGACAGTGACCCTAACTTTGATCGCCAACAGATTCTTGGCCTCTGAATGGGGCCACCGTATCCTGGCAGCGCAATGAAGATCCGGGGTAAGGCCTGCCGGCTCCGGTTCGGCTGGGCATGAGTCAACGTCACTGTCTCCCAAGAAAGATCGGGGCATGAGTTAAGGTCACTGTCCCCAAACTATCGGGGCATGAATTAGGGTCACTGTCCCCAAACTACCGGTGCTAAGATCGGCGGGCGGATGGTGACAGGAGGGCGTGAGATGCCCGCGAGACGCAGAGATTTTCTGGCTGCCTGCGCAGCTTCGGCCGTGGCGCCGGGACTGGGCGCCGGCGGGCGCGCTGCTGCCGAGGACCGCGCGCCGGTTCTCGGGCTGATCTTCCCCCCGCATGGCCGCGGTGTCCCGGAGGAAGGCGTCGCAATGTACGGCGAGCGACTTCGCTACGTCGTTACCGGCCTCGGCCTCGGGCATATGACACCGGACGGTTACGACTCCGTCATTCCGAAGATACCCGCGGCCGCACGGCAGCTCGCCGAAGCCGGTGCCGATGCGATCGAGCTGACCGGGACGTCGCTGACGTTCTACAAGGGCGAGGCGTTCAATCGGCAACTGCGAGAAGCCGTTACCGAGGCGTCCGGTCTGCCAGCCACCACAATGAGCAATGGCGTCATCGAGGGCCTGAAGGCCGTCGGCGCGAGCCGTGTCGCCGTCGCGACTGCGTACAACGACGAGGTCAACACCCGACTCGACGCCTTTCTGCGCGAGCACGGGCTCACGCCGCTCGTCGTCACCGGTCTCGGCATCGAAGCCGTTCCCGATGTCGACAACGTTACACAGGACGATCTGATCGAGTTCGGTGCGAGCGTGCACGCATCCGCCCCGGACGCCGACTCGCTGCTCGTCTCCTGCGGCGGTTTCCGGACACTCGAGATCATCGCGCCGCTCGAGGCGGCCACCGGTGTTCCCGTCATCTCGAGCATGCCGCATGGCCTGTGGGCCGGCGCGCGGCTGGTCGGCATGAGCGGTGCATCGCCCGGCTACGGACGGTTGTTGTCGAGCGACGCGTAAGAGCAGGGGCGTTCCCGCCACCGGGCCCCCGGCGGCTACGGCCGCATCGCGATCAACCGCGGCAGAAACGCGCCGAGCGTGGCCGTGCGCGCCAGGTAGCTGACCCAGAGCGCGGCCCACAGCCCGTGATTGCCGAAGGGCGTCAATAACCACCACGCGGCGAGGTAGATCGCGGCTGAAAGCAGCATCGCGTTGCGCATCTCCCGTGTTCGCGTGGCGCCAATGAATGCGCCGTCGAGCTGGAACGACCAGACGCCAAGGAGTGGAGCGAGCGCTGTCCACGGCAGGAAGGTCCGCGCGGCGGCGCGGGCGCCGGCGTCGACGGTGAGCGCGTCAATGAACGTTGGGCCGAAGAACCAGATGACCGCCGATGCAGCGACGGCGACGACAAAAGCCCACAGCGTCGTCAGTTTCAGAGCGGCGAGCAGTGCGCTCCGCTTGACGGCGCCGATTGCCCGGCCAACCAGTGCCTCTGCGGCAAACGCGAGCCCGTCGAGAAAGAACGCGCTGACCGAAATGAACTGCATCAGCACCGCGTTGGCGGCGAGAATCACGTCACCGGCCGCCGCGCCACGCGACATGAACCAGACGAACACGAACACGAGCGCCAGCGAGCGAACCATGATGTCCGCGTTGACGGTAATCGTCCGGCGCAGCTTGCGCGGCTCGAGCCACGCGGGCAGGTCGATCCGCAGGCGGCCGTATGCCCGGGCGTGCCGCAGCACGATCGCCAGTCCGACGGCGGCGGCAAGAATCTCGGCGATCAGTGTGCCGGCAGCAACGCCGCGGACATCCCAGCCGAAGCCGAGCACAAACAGCGCGTCGAGCAGCATGTTCGAGACGTTCAGAACGAGCTGCAGGACCAATCCGATGTCCGTGCGGCCGAGTCCGATGAACCAGCCGAGCAGCGCGTAGTTGGCGAGCGTCGCCGGTGCCGCCCAGATTCGGATGTCGAAGTAGCCGCCGGCCAGCGCTTCCACCTGCGTGCTGCCATCGAGCAGCGCAAACGCGACCAGCCGGATCGGCCATTGCAGCGCAATCAGACCGGCACCGGCCGCCACTGCTATCAGGAGCGCGCGACCGAGGCTCGCGAGAATCTCCGGATGGTCGTTGCGACCAAGCGCCTGGGCCGTCAGGCCGGTCGTCCCCATCCTCAGGAATCCGAACGCCCAGAACAGGAACGTGAAAATCAGCGCACCCACTGCCACGGCGCCTATGTAGGCCGGATCGGGTATGCGCCCGACTACGGCCGTGTCGACGATCCCGATCAACGGTGTCGACACGTTCGACAGCATGACCGGCACAGCGATCGCGAGTACGCTCCCGTGCGTCAGTTCGCCGGTCGAAGAGTCGCGAGCTTCCCGTTCCTGCTCCATGGGCGGCGCAGTATAGAAGACACGGCCCGGCTTCGAGCCGGAGCCGCCGACCGGTGTTCGTCCCTTGTCCTATGCTGCTGGGAGGCAGTCATGTACAGGCAGGCGCCGGCGCGCCACAATCCTCCGGCAACGTGAGATTCTGTGCAGAGTCGTCGGGTAGTGCTGAGCCGTCGCCGGAGAGCGTCTATGAATGATTTCGCCACCACGCCGGAGCCGCCGTACTACGCGGTCGTTTTCTCGGCGCAACTCGGCGACACCGAAAACGCCGACTACCATCGCACAGCCGACAGGATGCTCGAGCTGGCTACTGAACAGCCGGGCTTCCTGGGCTTCGAGACGGCGCGCAGCGAGGGCGGATTCGGTATCAGTGTGTCGTATTGGGCGTCGCTCGAGGCGATTGCGAACTGGAAGGCGAACGCGGAGCACATGGCGGCACAGGAGTCGGGAAAGTCGTCCTGGTACCGGCACTATGAGCTGCGAATCGCACGTGTCGAGCGCGCCTATGGCGCCGGTCGACCCGCAAGCAGGGCCTGAGACAAGAAACGGAGAATTGACAGTGATCGGATACGTGATGGTTGGCACGAATGACGTCGGCAGGGCCACGACCTTTTACGACGAACTGCTGGGAATGCTGGGCGCCAAGCGCTGGATGGAGTCGGATCGCGGCGTCGCCTACAGTGCCGGCGAGGACCGGCCGGGCATCGGCGTCGGTAAGCCGTTCGACGGTAACGCGGCATCGGTCGGCAACGGCACGATGGTCGCGCTGGCCGCCGGCAGCACGGATCAGGTCGACGAGATCTATGCCAAGGCAATTGCGCTCGGCGGCACCGATGAAGGCGAACCGGGCTTTCGCATGGGCGGCCCGTTCTATGCCGGCTACTTCAGGGATCTCGACGGCAACAAACTCTGCGTGTTCCACGTCGCGCCGCAGGAATAAGCCTTTCGGGATCCAGGCTTGCGTGGTTGCGGCGCAGCGATGCACGCCGTGGCATCATGCCTGCCCGCTGCCCGCTGCCCGCTGCCCGCTGCCCGCTGCCCCATGCCTTATGCCTGCCTGCCTTGTGGCCGCCGCTGCGGCCACGAGTGCCTCAGTAGCCGACCTCGAGCGCCGCGCAGAGAAACCGCATCAGGCCTTGGGCCCGGCCGAACCGTTCGCCGCACAGTCGAATGAAGTCGGCGGAGGTGGCATCCGTCTCCCTGATCGGGCTGACGCCGATGAAGTCCTTGCGTTTCAGATCGTCGAGATGCGGGGCATCGACCGCGATGCCTTTCGGCGTGCGGCTGAGCGAGCTGCCCTGGAGCTCGAACGCGTCAGTGAAGCGTTTACCGTGTGCCGCGCGTTTCCAGGCCGCCGGCTCGTCGACGATGCGGGCGCGGACTTTCGCGAGCGACTCGGCGTCCGGATGCCAGATGCCGGCCGCAAGAAAACACTGGCGCGGCTCCAGGTGCAGGTAGAAGCCCGGCGCGTGTACATCCTTGCCGAGCTCGTGGCGAAACTGGATGCCGACGTTCGTCTTGTAGGGGGTCTTGTCCCGGGAAAACCGCGTGTCGCGGTAGACGCGCATCAGGGAGCCGCCCTGGCGCTTCGGAATAGCGACGATATGCGTCGACAGGCGCGCGATCGCGGGCGCCATCGCTTCGATGAATCCCAGCGCCGGATCGAGCACCAGCGATTCGTAGCGGTGCTTGTTGACGTTGAACCAGTCGCGCTCGTTGTTATCGGCGAGCTCACGCAGGAACCCGAACGTTTTCCGTGTGAAGAACCGATTCGATCCCGTTTTGCTCATGGCGCTTCCTTCGTGTTATCTCCGCTTGTCGGCCGGCCGCGTGACGTGCAGCGAGGATAACGCTGGATCGTCGCCGGCGTAATCGCTACTTTGTGGGTCGTATGAGCACATTGTCCCGTAACGTCGCGATGCCCCCGGTGGAGCTCGTTATTGGCCCGCGAATCCGCCCGCTGGGCGGCCTCGAGGTCAATCGTGTCTGGCCGACCGCGAGGCGGCGGCTGGTCGGGCCGTTCATCTTTTTCGACCACATGCTGCGCGCCGGGCTGCCGGCGGGCCACGGGCTGGACGTGCCGCCGCATCCGCATATCGGCCTTGCAACCGTCACGTACCTGTTCGAGGGAGAGATACTGCATGCCGACAGTCTCGGCTGCCGACAGGTGATCCGCCCGGGCGAGATCAACTGGATGACGGCAGGCCGCGGTATCACGCATTCGGAACGGACGACCGACCTCGAGCGGGGCAGGGACAGTGCTATCCACGGTGTGCAGACCTGGGTAGCACTGCCGCGCACGCTCGAGGCCTGTGAACCGGCCTTCATGCACTACGGACGTGAAGCGCTGCCGAGCGTCACGCTCGACGGCTTCGAGCTGTCCGTGCTGGCGGGTTCCGCTTTCGGTGCGCACGCCGGCGTGCAGCCCGGCTTCGATCTGTTCTATGTCGCGGCAGTTGGCGAGGCAGGTGCCGAACTGAGCCTGCCGGCCGGCCTGGGGCAGCGCGGTATCTATGTGCTGGACGGTGCGGTCGACGTCGGCGGCCAGCGTTACGATGCGGGGCGGGTGCTCGTGCTGGCGGACGGCAGCGATGTTCGACTCTCGTTAGCCGCCGCCGGTCGACTGATGCTGTTCGGCGGTCAGCCACTCGATTCGGATCGGCACATCGACTGGAATTTCGTCTCGAGCGACCCGGCTGCGATCGAGCGGGCGAAGGCCGACTGGCAGGCGCGTCGTTTTCCGCGCGTCCCCGGTGACGACGGTTACATGCCGCTGCCCGGCGGAACATTACGAAACTGACACCTCGGGCGTTTTCCCGGACATTTTGTCAACCCGACCGGCTGCTCTGCCGTTGTCTTCCCGTGGTTTCGCCACACGCACGATTTCGAAACACAGGAGTACGGGAAATGAGCAGGATCGATCGACGCAGTCTGGCCGTCATCGCCGCGGCCGGCGTCGCACTGGCCGCTGTCGGCACGGCACTGGTCGGCGCGGACGGTGCACGCGCGCAGGGGCGGGCGCCCTTCGGCGACACCGACGGCGACGGGCTGGTGACGCGGGCGGAAGCAGAAGCAGCTCTCGACCGGCGCTTCGCCGAGCTCGATACCAATGGCGACGGCGCGATCAGCCGCGACGAAGTCGAGGCGCAAAGGGAAATGCGGCGCATGGAGCGCCGCGAGCGGCTCGAGGCCAGAGCGACTGAGCGCTTCGACGAGGCCGACGCGGACGGCGATGGTGCACTGTCGCTCGCGGAGCTGCAGGCCCGACGGCCCGAGCTGACCCAGGAGCGCTTCGAGGCGATGGACAGCAACGCCGACGGGTTGATTACCGCGGACGAAATGCCGGGTCGCGACCGAATGCGCTGGCGCGGCCGGCGTGACGGCGGATTCCGCCGCGGCGGCGACGAGTTCTGATTTCCACCAGGCTGGCCGGCGGCCTCCACGCCGGCCGCCGCGTTCACGCAGCCCTGCCGGACTGCACGCGCATCCCCCCTTATGCGCGCGTCCGGCGGGGCACCTCTGCGCCCAGAGCTGCGCGCCACGCCCTCACGGACTTCAGTCCGGGTGGGCAATCTTGCCGGCGAGCACCTGACTTTGCCGGCGGGCACGTGACCACGGCGGCGGGCACGCGACCACGGCTGCGGGCATCTGGCCGTGCCGGCCGCGGACGGGCGACAGCGGGCCGGCGTCGTCAATCGCGGTGATCGCTGAAGAGCCGTCCGAGTGCCTCGAACTCGGTGGCACGCGCCGTGCCGCGGCGCCAGGCGAGCGCGATCTGCCGATAATTGTCGTGCTTCAGCGGATAGGTTCTCACCTTGGTTTTCGCGAGCAATGCCGATCCCTCGGCCATCTCGGGAAGAAAAGTCACGCCCAGGTCTGCGTCGACCATTTCGATCAGCGTGAGCAGGCTCGTCGCGGAGAAGCGGTTCATCTTCACTGTGTTGCGTATCCGGCAGGCTTCGACCGCGTGCTCGCGCAGGCAGTGCCCGTCCTTCAGCAGCAGCACACTGCCGTCCGGCAGCGCATTGAAACGGTACTTTCGCGGATCGACGATCTCAGTGCCGTCCCGCACGGCGAGCCTGAACGGATCGCGGAACAGATCCAGAGTCGTCGCCCCCGGCAGATCGTACGGCAGCGCCAGCAGCGCCAGATCGATCCGGCCGTCCATCAGGTCGGCATAGAGCTGCTGCGTCAGGTCTTCGTAGAGGAACAGCTTCAGCTTCGGATGCGTGTGCCGGATTGCCGGCAGCGCACGCGGGAGCAGGAACGGCGCGATCGTCGGAATGACCCCGAGGTGCAAGGGTCCCTCGAGCGGTCGGCTCGTCGCCCTGGCTGTCTCGACCAGAGCCGCCAGGTCTTGCAGGCAAAGCCTTGCCTGAACCGCAACGTCGCGCCCCGACGGCGTAATCGTAACCTTGCGGTTCGTTCGATCGACGAGCTGTGTGCCGAGCAGTGTCTCGAGCTCACGAATCCCGACGCTGAACGCCGACTGCGATACGAAGCAGCTCGCGGCCGCCTTCCCGAAGTGCTCGTGCTCGGCCAGCGCTGCGAAGTACTGAATCTGGCGCGTGGACGGCAGGTGACTGATTTTGTTAGCCATTTCACGTTCGTCTAATTAGATCAATTCGATATAAACAATCTGATTTATTTATTATCTGGTTTCTCTAGACTGGCTGCAACGGGGACGAACACACGACAGGAGCGCAGCAATGAGCATCGACATCGGAATTCCGGAACAGGAGCGCCAGAAAATCGCTCAGGGTCTCTCGCGTCTGCTGGCAGACAGCTACACGCTGTATCTGAAGACACACAACTATCACTGGAACGTCACGGGCCCGCTGTTCAATACGCTGCACACGATGTTCGAGACGCAGTACACGGAACTGGCCATTGCCGTCGATGAAATCGCCGAAAGGATTCGCGCACTCGGCGTGGCCGCGCCGGGTTCCTACGCGGCTTTTGCGGAGCTGACCTCGATCACGGAAGAGACGGGTCAGCCGAGCGCCGAAGAGATGATCAGAGAGCTCGTCGTCGGGCAGGAAACAGTCGCACGAACCGCTCGCGAGATCTTTCCGCTCGCCGACGCCGCCAACGATGAGCCGACCGCCGACCTGCTGACGCAGCGGATGCAGCTGCACGAGAAGAACGCCTGGATGCTGCGCAGCATGCTCGGCCAGTAGGCCGGCAGCCCGGCCGCCGCGCCGTTACGTGCTCCGACACTCGGCGCCGCGAATCGGCAAGACTTCCCGGCCGCGGCTCGGCTGCAATCCACCGATACCACGACCAACCACGGTACTCAGGAGAAACCGATGAAGAATCTCGAAGGACAGCGCATTCCCGAAGCCACGTTCAGAACCCGGGAAGGTGCCGAATGGATCGACAGGACGTCGAGCGACATTTTCGATGGACGTACCGTCGTCGTGTTTTCGTTGCCGGGCGCCTTCACACCGACCTGCTCGTCGTCGCATGTGCCGCGCTTCAACCAGCTGGCGCCGGTGCTGGCCCAGCACGGCGTTGACGAAATCATCTGCGTTTCGGTCAACGATGCCTTCGTCATGAACGAGTGGAAGGAAAGCCAGCGGGCAGATCGGGTTACGTTCCTGCCCGACGGCAACGGCGAGTTCACGGAAAAGATGGGCATGCTCGTGCGCAAGGACGATCTCGGTTTCGGTGCGCGCTCCTGGCGTTACTCGATGCTGGTGCGAGACGGCGTGATCGAGAAGATGTTCATCGAGCCCGCAGACCCGGGCGATCCATATGGCGTCTCGGACGCCGACACGATGTTGCACTGGCTCGCGCCGGACGCCGCGAGTCCCTCGAGTGTCACGGTATTTTCCCGCAAGGGTTGCCCGCATTGCGTCCGCGCCAAATCGTTGCTCGCGGAGCGCGGTTTCGAATACGAGGAACTCGTGCTCAATCGGGACTACACGGACCGCACGCTGCGGGCCGTATCCGGAGCAACGACGTTCCCGCAGGTCTTTATCGACGGGCACCGGATTGGCGGTGCCGATGAGCTCGAGAGCTGGCTTGCGAGCAAACAAGCGGCGTAAGACCGAGTTGCGCTCGGCGGGCGGACGACGGACACCCTTTCCCCCGGGGTCAGTCCCGAGACCGCCCGCCGAAGCGAAACCGGATCACTTCGATCATTTCCTGCTGATGCAGCCCGCTGTTGCGCTCGAACAGATCGACGTTCGGATCGGCGTTCTCCGGATCGTAGAGCGGAAAGAACGCGAGTTCGATCCGGTCATCGCCCTGATCGGCTTCTTCTTGTGCGCGCCGCCACTCGCTGCCGAGGTCCGGCAAGCGCCATTCGATTTCGCTGATCACGATGACTTCCTCGATCGGCACGGCCCGTTCCGGGTCGGGCGCAGCGAGACGCGCAGCCGATCCGGTCGCGTCGGCCGATTCGGTCGTCGGTGCGGGGTCTGCCACGGCGTCTGAGGCTGCCGCGGCGTCCGAGACTCCTGGGCCGCCGGAGGCTCCTGCGGCTCCTGCGGCGGCTGAGGCCCCTGCGGCGTCTGAGGTATCCGCAGGGTCGACCGGCACGGGAGGGGCCGGTGCAGCGGTCGGCTCGGCATCGGCCGACGGGGGCAGGATCAGGGAATCGTCAGGCTGCCCGAATGCCGTCGACAGCGCCACGAAGCCGCCAACGAAGGCTGTCGCGAGCGCCGCGGCGCGAGGCGCGACCAGCGCAGTTCCGGCGCGGCTTGCCGCTGCACCGCGGCTGCGGCGTCTCGTGGCAACCTGGCGTGCCGGCCGGCGCTTCACCGCTCCTGCCAGCGCAGCGACTCGAACCAGTACCGGTGTGTCGACGGCAGAAACGTGTCGGCCTCCCGGGCGTCGAGCCAGGCATTCAGAAACGCAAGAAAGTCGGCGTCGCCTTTGCCGATCGCGAAGCCGCTGCGAGTTTCGAGCAACGGGCGCCCGATCGGCAGGTCGATCAGCCCGGGGTAGTTGAGCGCCAGATAGGTCGGTGCCGGCTGCTCGTCGAGAAAGGCATCGATATCGCCGGTGAGGAGCGCATCCGCGGCGTCCTCGGCGTCATCGAATTCGACCAGCCTCGCATCCGGGAGCATCCCACCGGCGATCTGCGCGCCCGCCGTATCGGCGATCGCACCGATGTTGAAGTCGGGATCGTTCAGGTCCTGAAACTGCGTAACCTCCGCCGTGGTCGCGGTGTTCGTTGCAATCGCGACGCCGCCGGAAACGTAGGAGCGGCTGAAGTTAACGTGCAATGCTCGCTCCGGCGTGATGGTCAACGACGCGATGACGATATCCACTTCGCCTGATTCGATCGCCGGAACGAGCTCGTCGAAGCGGTAGACGACGAATTCCGGCTCGACCTCGAGGTCGGCGGCGAGCTGCTCCGCGACATCGACCTCGAAACCGTCCAGCTCGCCGGCAGAATTGCGCACTACCCACGGCGCAGCCACAACGACGCCGACGCGCAGCGAGCCCGCGTTTCTCACCTGCTGGAGCGAGCGCGCGGCCGCAGGCCCCGTTGCGAGCAGCGCGGTAACGACTGCGGCGGCGAGCAGCAAGAGCAGGGCGCGTACTCCGCGCGGCCCGTGCAGGGTCCGCGGCGAGAGCGTGGCAGCGTATGACATGGTCACTATTTAACCACCTTGGGGCGTTGCCCGTTCATCAGTTAACGATCACGTAATGAGCCCGACGACAGCCCCGGTCGAGCACGTGGCAAGCGTACCCGCGACGATGGACCGCATGCCGAGCTCCGTCACTTCACGGCGACGCTCGGGCATCAGCGCGGTAAATCCGCCGATCATGATGCCGAAGCTGCCGAGGTTCGCCATCCCGCAAAGGGCATAGCTCATGATCAGCGTGCTCCGTTCGCTGAAGCCGCTGGCCGCGAGCTCGGCCAGCGCCGAGAAAGCGATGAACTCGTTCAGCACCGTCTTGATGCCGAGCAGACTGCCGGCCGTGCGTGCTTCGTCCCAGGGTACGCCGATGGCCCATGCGAGCGGCGCGAAAATCCAGCCGAGAATCCGCTGCAATGACAATGGCTCGCCGGCGACGTCCGGCACCAGGGTCAGCAGCGCGTTCGCCATCTGGACCAGCGCCAGCAGGACGATCAGCATTGCGAGAATGTTCAGGAACAGCGCCATGCCGCGTTCCGTCCCCCGCGTAATCGCATCCATCGCGCCGGTGACGTCGCTGTCTTCGATACGGACGTCGGTCGGACCCGTTACCGAGACGCGCATCGGGATCATCAGCCAGGCGAACAGAATTGCGGCCGGGGCGCTGATGATCGATGCGGTCAGGAGATGCCCGACCGCATCGTCGAGCACGGGTTCGAGCAGCGACGTATAGATGAAGAACACGGTCCCTGCGATCGTTGCCATCCCGGTCGCCATGATCATGAAGAGCTCCGAGCGATCGAGCTGCTTTATCCAGGACCTTATGAACAGGGGCGCCTCGACCATGCCGACGAAGATATTCGCGGCGGCGGCAAGTCCAACCGCACCGCTGACACTGAACGACCTGGTCAGCACGGTGGAAAATGCGCTGACCACGAGCGGCAGTATCTTCCAGTAGGTCAGCAATGCCGTAAGTGCGCTGATCACAATGATCAGCGGCAGTGAGCCGAAGGCGAGGACGAGGCTGCTACCCGGCCCGGATTCCGAGAAGGGCAGCGGGGCGCCGCCGAGATAGCCGAAGACGAAGCCCGTGCCGGCCTGTGTTGCGCTTTGCAGCGCAACGACGCCATCATTGAGCCAACCGAACAGGATCCTCGATTGAGGCAGCTTCAGCATCACGAGCGCAATGACGAACTGCAGCAGAAAGCCGACCACGGGCACGC
The DNA here is from genome assembly GCA_965223375.1 of Candidatus Rariloculaceae bacterium. Classification (GTDB taxonomy): domain Bacteria; phylum Pseudomonadota; class Gammaproteobacteria; order Steroidobacterales; family Rariloculaceae; genus CBDCWM01. The sequence continues at coordinate 1,718,670 of OZ245000.1, read as the reverse complement.
GCCAGCGAATCGCCGCGCGGTCTTCACTCAATGTCCAGGCGATCAGCGTCAGGGCGATGAGGCCGATCACACCCTGCATTTCGGTCAAGGCTTCGATGCGCCGTGGTCCTCCAACCACTCCCGCGTCATCGTACCCGAAACGTTTTCCGGGCACCCGGCCCGAATGACGCGGAACGATTTCGACAGCCTCGTTCGACCCGAGGTCGAGCGGCTCTATCGACTCGCGTTTCGGCTGACCGGTACGCGGGCCGACGCCGAGGATCTCGTCCAGGAGACGCTGGTCAGGGCCTGTGAGCGCCGCGAGGAGCTTTCCGCGATGGGCGCCCCGGGTGCCTGGCTGTCGCGGGTTCTCTACAACCGCTTCATCGACGACCGGCGCAAGTTCGAACGGCGGCGGCTCAGCGTGGTCGGGCAGGGAGCGGATGCCGATGAGGCGGTGGAACACGCGACGCCGGAGTCCGAAGCGAGCCGCTCGCTTGACATAAGTGCCCTCCGTGCTGCACTCGCGGTGCTGTCGATCGAGCAGCGGGCCGTGCTGCTGATGCACGACGCGGAGGGCTACAAACTCGATGAAATTCATACGATTACGGGTGTCGAGATCGGCACGCTGAAGTCCCGCCTGCATCGGGGCAGGGCACGGCTGCGCGAGCAGCTCGCTGCCGAGGGAACCTTCTGACGGCCGCGGACGTTGTTAGGGGTAAGTGCCGGACGGATAGCGCCGGCTTCAGATACGGAGAAACGGACTTGACGATCGACTGCGACGAATTCGGAACGCTGCTCGACGACTATCTCGACGGCGATCTCGATGCCGGGCTGCTGGCCGGGGCGGAGCGCCATCTCGCCGATTGCGGCGCCTGCCGGCGAAGCGTAGAGCAGGGCCGCGCGCTTGTCAGCGTGCTTGCTGCCCTGCCGATCGAGCCGCACGGCGAGAGCTTCGTCGACGATGCGATGCGGGTTGCGACCGAGAGCCGCCGCCCGAAATCGCTGTTCGCCGGGCGCGTCGTGGCAGCGGCTTTCGTCGCCACGCTGATGCTCAGTGTCGTCACCGTCATCATGACCGGCCTGTCGGTAAAGGCACCGCAGACACAGATCGTTGCGGCGCTGCCGTCGGTCACGATGAGCATCGAGGCGCCGCGAGTCGTCAATCTCGTATTCGAGGCGCACATGCCGCTCGATGACGTCTCGCTGCTGATGACGCTGCCGCGCGGCGTTGAGCTGGTCGGTTACCCGGGGCGCAGTCAGATCGAATGGCGGACCTCGCTCGTCGCCGGCAAAAACGTAGTGCCGCTCGAGCTCGTGGCCGTGGACGGCATGGGCGGACAGCTCGTCGCACAGCTCGGCCACGGTGAGCTGCGTAAAGTGTTTCGCGTGCATCTGGATGTCGCCAGCGGCTAGGCCGCGCGATGCCGGAAGCTGTAAGGAGCCGTCTGCGGACGGTCGGGAAATCAGGGATCGATTGATTCGGAAAGGGAGTAAGGAAGATGCCCACCAATGCAAAGCTGATACCGCTGGTCGTCGTGTGTGGACTCGCTGCCGGGCCGCTGATGGCACAAGATGGCACGATCGACGTGACGCTCGAAGTGATTGACGACGTCTCGGAAATCGACGGCGTTATCGTGCGTCTGGAGGACGCGCGGGAGTCCGATGACGACCGGGAGCGTCTGCTCGACGAGGAGCGTGAACGCGAGGAGTTCGACCGCACGGTTCGTGACGCCGAATCGGATCGCGAGCGCCGCGAGCGCGACATCGAAACCGATCGTAACGAGCGTCGCGAAGTCCTGAACGAGGAATCCGACATCGAGCGTGACGTTCGAGAGCTCGAGCGCGACTTCGTAGACGAGCCGGAGAGCGATCTCGAGAGCGATCTCGAGGGCAACCTCGAGCGGGATCTGGAGCGCGATCTCGAAGCGGACATCGAGCGCGACGTGGAACGGGATCTCGAAAGCGACCTCGAGCGTGACCTCGAATCGGATCGTGCCGCCGAACTCGAGCGCGACGTCTCCGACGAGCTCGAGCGGGACGCCGAGCGCGATTTCGACAGCGACCTCGAGCGCGATGCTGCGACCGGGGACGAGCCCGCCGCCGACCGGGACGTCTGAACCCGGCCGCCAACCGGTCCGGCCGGGAGGTGCCCGGACGCCAGCCGCCAAGGTTGTGACTGGCGTCCTTTCTCCCGGCAGGGCCGGCGCCTAGAGTCCTGCTGATGTGTATCCGTTCGATCCACGTTGTCCGTAGCCTCCGGGCGCTGCCGGCCGTGCTGCTCGCCGGCCTCGTCATCGCCGCTCAGCCGGCCCCGGCCCAGAGCAATCTGCAGGCCGATGCCGAGGCCTTGCACCGCGAGGGCAACTCGCTGGCGCGCTCCGGGCTCTACCATGCCGCGTTGCTGCGTTATCGGGAGGCTGCCGCCGCCGGGGCGGGTTCGCCGCTCTTTCAGTACAACCTCGGCGTCGTCTACTACCGCCTGGGCCGCTATGACGAGTCGGCCGAGGCGTTGACGATCGCCGGCCGTGATGCGAGCCTCGCCCCGCTCGCCACCTGGAACCTCGCGCTCGTCGAGCTCGCACGCGACGACACCGCTGCCGCCAGCGCGGCGCTGCAGCGGGTCATCGAGATCGGTGCGCCACGCACGTTGCGGCGTGCCGCGCGTGAGAGGCTCCTGCAGCTCGAGACTAACGAGAACCGCAATGCGCGCCGCGCCGCCGCGTCGGGCGGCAGCAGCTCGGGGTCGGGGGCCCCCCGCCGCGCCAGCGACCGCGACGCGGACGATCCGTATGGTTTTCGCGCCAGCGTGTTCGTTCGCTATGCCCAGGACGACAACGTCTATCGGGCGCCGTCGCAGGCCTACGTGGACCTGAGCGACCCCGCAGCGCCGCTGGTCACGCCGGTTGTGTACTCGGCCGGATTCATGCCGGTCGATCTCGCCGCTGCCTATGTGTTGCCGAACGAGGCCGAGGACACGGAGTTCATCTTCGCTTACACAATGAACGGCGACTTCTACGACAGCGAGTTCTCGAATGCCAACCGTATCGCTCAGCGAATTTCGATCGGTGCGGACATCGATCTCGCGGCGCAGGAGAACCGCCGCCGCTCGCTGAATTCGGCGTTCTTCGTGCGTACGCACGACGAGACGAATTTCAACCCCGACGACGGACTCGACCGTGCAGGCAACAGCCCGGATTTCGCCGACCGGCTGGCCTGGCGCGGGGCCGGCATCCGGGTCGACTACAGCCACGAGATCGGTCGGTTTCTGTTCGGCTTCGATTTGAACTACGAGCGGCGTCAGTACGAAGAGCTTCTGCTGATTCCGAACTACGACCAGGACTACTACGAGAATGAGGCGTTCGTCGATTTCGAGCTGAACAGTCGGTCCGAGATCGGTCTTGGCCTCACACGTATCCGGCGCATCTACGACGAAAGGCTGGCGCGCGATCTTGCGGGCGTGCTTTCCACGGGCGCGGATTTCGTCGAGTACGACTACCAGGGCGTCGAGCTGAGCTATCGGCGGCTGATCGGCAACGCGCTGATCGCCGAAGTCTCGTTACGCCGCCTCGATCGCGCCGACCGTTTCGTCGGCTACTACGACTACGTGCAGGACTCCGCAGCGATCAGTCTGTCCTACCGGCCGAACCGGCGGTTGCGCATCACCGGCCGGTTCAGCGCCTATCAATACGATTTCCCGAACGCTTTCGCGTTCAACAATCCGCTGGCCGAGCGTCGTGCGCTGGACGTCGGCCGCGCCGATGTCGAGTTCGAGTACTCGTTGAGTGGCCGTCTCGCACTGTGGGCGGAATTCGGCAGCGAATCGTCGACGGCGACGGACCTGCGTGAGCAGATCGATCGGTCCGTCGTGATGCTCGGTGTGAGGTGGCGCCGGGACTAGCGCGGAAAGCTCACCGATCGGTGAGAATCCGGGCCAATTCTCTAATCGGTAATGACGAAGCGAAGCCGCGTGTACGCGCTCTGCGCGATCGGGCGGCCGAGATACTCGCGTGGCTCGAATCGCCACTGGCGGACCGCCTCGACGGCCTCGTCACGAAACATACGATCGTGTGAGCCGTCGGTTGCCATGACGTTCGACGTTCGGCCGTCGGTCGTTACGCGGAAATCGACGTCCACCCAGCCTTCGGCCTGACGCGACAGTGCGAGCCGCGGATATTCCGGCTGGACGTAGGTCACCACGGTCAACTCCGATGCCGGCAGGCGTTTTCTTGATTCGGCATCGACCATGCGGCCGGCGAGATAGGCCTGATTCTCGTCGAGCAACGCCTCAGCTGCGCCGAGATTACCCGCTTCCTCGATCCAGGTTGCGGCTGCTTCCCAGTCGTTCGCCTCCGCCGACTGTCGTGACCGATTCAGCATCTCGGTGATCAGCCAGTCGGCCGCTGCCAGCGTTCGTTCGTCGTCTGCATCGATCGCCCGCATGTCCTCGACGAACTTTCTCGCGCTTTCGTCGCTCGGTGCCAGCAGGCGGTTGGCAGCGACTGCCGCTTCGAATTCGGTCTGCAGATCCCCGAGGGCGGCAGCCGTCACCACGGGAGCCGGAGCGGCCGCGCTGCTCGCGGCGCGTTCCGCTTCGGCTGCTGCCCGGCGTCTCGCTGCGGCGCGTTCCCGCTGCTGCTCGAGCTGCCGGGCCGCCTCGCGCTCGAGGCGCTCGTTGAGAGTCAGCGTGGCGTCGTGCTCCGGCAGGCGGCTGAGAATCCGGGTGGCGATGGCGGCCGCGTCATCGTAGCGACCCTGCTCGAAGGCGGTATCGGCGCGCGCGAGCAGGTCGGTTGCTACCTGCTCGAGACCCTCCCGCGCCGCTGCATTTGCCGCATCGCCGTCCAGGATCGAACTGTACAGGCGCCACGCGCTGTAGTTCTCAGGCTCGATCAGCATGCCGGCCTCATGCGCCATTTGCGCGGCTCGCAGCGGGTTGTCGAGGCCGGCCGTGCCGGTTGCCGGGGCGGCATTGCCGGCCAGGGTGGCAGAGGCAGCGGGACTCGCGGTCGGGTCGGCGGCGTTTTCGGGTGCCGTCCCGCCGGCCGGCGCCGTTGCGTCCTCCGGCGGCCGCCGGTCGCCGGTCGTCCCGGTGGCGGCTGTAGTCTCGTTCGATGCGCTCGTGCTGCCGGCGCCGATTTGTGTCATGACGAGCCAGGCGGCGCCGATGGCGGCGACGACGCCGGCGCCGATCCAAAGCAGCGTGTCGCTCTGCGCGTCCGGATTCGTCGTGTTGCGGCTGTTGGGGCGCTCGCTCATGCCGAGGCCCACAGGCGCCGAACGTTCCTGAGTTTCGAGAGCATGCCGTCGAACACGCCCGTGCTCTCCGTCGAGCTGACTTCGTGGCGCCGCACGAGGTCGGGGTTCTTCAGCAGCTTGCGGTGGTGCCGCAGCGCGGCCTGCAGGCTCACGGCGCAGCGCCCGGGCGACAGCGGCTTGCGCAGAAACCGGAAGATCTGGCCGTGGTTGATCAGCCAGACCATATCGAGCACGTCGCGGTGCTCCGATACGGCGATCGTCACGAGCTCGGGCAGATGCTGCTTCAGCGTGGCCGTCATCGATTGAATCGTTGCCTTGTCATTCGATATGTCGGTCACGAGAACGCCGGGCTGATGCGCGGAGAGGATCTTGACTACCCGCACGATGTTGGTGGCCTGATAGACGGGGACGCGGCCCCGCACGGCTCGTTGTATCGTTTCGACGAGCTCTTCATCCGCGCTGAACACGGTGATGCCGAGGCCGCGCACGCGGCTCGGCGCCTGCCTGCGTTGCCGCGGATCCTCGAGGATCACCGGGCGCTCGAGCGTCATCGTCGCTGTCGGGTCGAACGGCGGCTCTTCGGGCTCGCGGCCGGGGGCCGTGGGCGGTGTGGCCGAAGCCCGCGATGCTGCCCGTCCTTGTGGTGATGCGGCCGGCGCTTGCGGCGCTGCGGTCGGGCCTTGCGGCGACGAGGAATGCGCCTGCGGTGATGCGGCGGGCGCCGGCGTTGCGGCAGGTGCCTGCCGTGCCGCAGGCGGTGCCGATGAGGCTGCCGGGACGCGTGCCTGACCGGGGGTCGCGGCACGGTTCGCGGGGCGAGCGGCGGCATCCACCGGTATATCGGTAGCGGTGTCGGCGGCGGTCAGAACGAGGTCGACTTCCTCGTCCGGCATCGGGGCATCCGCAGCCGGTGCTTCACGGGCCAGTCGGGCCGCGAGTTGCACGGTCTGCCTGAGTTCAGCCGGCGGACAGGGTTTGGTCAGAAAGCGAAAGATCTCGCCTTCGTTGATCGAACCTTCGACGGCATCCAGGTCCGCATATCCGGTGAGCAGTATCCGAACGGTACGCGGCGAATTTTCGCGGACCCGGGACAACACCTCGACACCGGTCATCTCCGGCATCCTGTGGTCGGACACGATCACGTCGATATCGTTGTCGCGAATGATCTTCAGTGCATCGCGACCGCCCGCTGCCAGATAGAGATCGAACTCGCGTCGGAACATGATCCGCATCGAGTTCAGCACACGCTGCTCGTCGTCGACGAACAGCAGCCGGGGCCGGTCTTTCAGGTCCGCCTGTGCCATCGTATCGCCTATACGGCCTCGGCGAGCGGGTCCCGCGCGCCATCCTCGGCCGGGGCCGAAGCATCGGGGCCGGCATCGGGGCCTGCGTCCGCGCCGACATCCGGGTCCGCGCCCATGCCCGGGTCCGCGACGGCCGTCTGATCCAGCGGCAGAATGACGGTGAATGTCGACCCTTTGCCTTCCTCGGATTCGATCTCGAGCACGCCGCCGTGCCCGCGAACGATTTCCTCGACGATCGACAGCCCGAGCCCGGTCCCGCTGCCCACGTCTTTCGTCGTGAAGAACGGGTCGCGGATCTTCGCCAGATTTTCTTCGCTGATCCCGCAGCCGCTGTCGGACACTCCGATCGCAACATGGTCCTCGTCGTGCATCGATGTCCTGATGACGATCTCCCCGCGTCCGTCGATTGCCTGGGCAGCGTTCGAGATCAGGTTCAGGAAGACTTGATTGAGCTTCGACGGCGAGCAGCGAATCGTCGGGATGTCGCCGAAGTATCTGTGCACCTCGGCCTTGTCCTTGACGATGTTGCGGGCGATCAGCAGCGTCTTGTCGATGCCTGCGTTGATGTCGAAGTCGCTGACCGGCGCCCGATCGAGCCGACTGAAGTCTTTCAGGCTCTGGGCCATTTCCGTCAGGTCGTTGAGCCCGTCGATGCTGTCACGCATCAGGTCGCGGGCTTCCTCGGTGGCGGCCTCGAGTTCCTCCTCGCGCAGCATCGTCTTGACGTCGAGCAGCAGGTTGATGAATTTCGACTGGTACTCGGCGCGATCGGCATAAGCCTTGCGGTCGAGCGCGAATGCGACCGCGCACTTGCCGACGAATTCCTTCATCAGGTCGATACGCTCGCTGATCAATTCGGCGTTGTTCGCGAGGTAGAGCAGCGGCGTATTGATCTCGTGACTGATACCCGCCACCAGCTGACCGAGCGACGACATCTTTTCGGCCTGCACGAGCTGCACCTGGGATTCCTTGAGCTCGGAGAGAGCCGTCGAGAGCTCGGCGGTCCGCTCCTGGACGCGTTGCTCGAGTGATTCGTTCAGCACCTCGAGCTCGCTGTTCGCGTGATTGATGGCGGCATAGCTCGAGCGCAGCCGAAAGCCCACGAAACCGACGGCGAGAAAGAGCGCTATCGCATACACGGCCAGCAGAGTCCGTGCGCTATTGGCCCCGGCGACGGCCGACAGGTATGCGTCACCGACTGAGTCTTCGAGCGCTGTCGCGTTGGTAGGCAGGCTGGAGCCTGAAATCTGTTCCAGCAGACTGCGGATGTCATCCCTGCTCTGCAGAATCACGGCGGCCGCATCGAGCAGCTGCGAGCTTTCGGCCGGCATGTTGGCATCGAGCTGCTGGTCGCGCGCAAGCGTTGCGTGCAGCCGCCTGAGCTCGGTGCCGGCGGTCGTGTTGCCGGGCTCGGCGAACTCGAGTGTGCCGACGATCAGCTGGAACGCATCAGCGGCGGGCCGCGTCAGCGCGATATCCCGCATCCTTTCGATGATTTCGGGGCCGGATTCGCGCAGGAACGCGACGCTCGCACCGAATGCCGTCTGCTTTTCGATCAGCTCATCGAGCAGCTCGCCGGCAACTTCGACGCTGCCCGTGAAGCCCGCATGAGCGTTGGCCATCCGCGTGCGCGACGAGGTGCTTCCCGGGATCGACGAGAGCTGCGTTCCGGCCGCTGCGGGAGCTGCGATTATGCTCTGGTGCAGTGTCGCGATTGCCTCCGGCGGCTCGCTACCGGCCGCAGCCGAATCCGACAGCGTGCTGACGATCGTGGCGAAGTTCCGCCGCGCGTCTTCGAGCGTGCTCGAAATGGTATTCTGCGCGAGGTGCGCCTCCAGCGGCACGGGCCGCGAATTCAGGGCGAACGCAACCAGCAGGCCGAGCGCAGCTACGGTCAGAAAAGAGACGAGAAACGTGCGTTTCATACCGGCCGTTATGTCGATTTCAAGTATCACAGCCTAGTGCAGGCGCCCGCGGTGTTCAGTGACTCATTTCACATAGGCCATTGGCCTGCAGCGTGCTGCAGACGGGCATCCGGCGCGTCCGGCAGCCGGCTTCACGCAGTGTCCGGCTGCGGGCGGAGTCCGGGCTGATGGGCCCCTCTGCAGGGGCGGAGACGCCGTCGGCGGAAGCCACGTCGATTCGACCGTCCGGCCGCTGGAAGAAGCTCGAGGCGCAGCTGCGCGGCGCGACCGGCCGTGCGATCGCCGACTACAGCATGATCGGGGACGGTGACCGTGTCATGGTTTGCCTGTCCGGTGGCAAGGACTCCTACACACTGCTCGACATGCTGCTGAGTCTGCGGAGGCGGGCGCCGGTCGACTTCGATATCGTGGCCGTCAATCTCGATCAGAAGCAGCCGGGCTTTCCACCCGACGTTCTGCCGCGTTATCTGGATGGGCTCGGCGTCGAATACCGCGTCGTCGAGGAAGATACGTACTCGGTCGTTACCCGCGTGATCGAACCGGGCAGGACGATGTGTGGTCTTTGTTCGCGGCTGCGGCGGGGGATTCTTTACCGTGTCGCTGGTGAGATCGGGGCGACGAAGATCGCGCTTGGCCATCATCGAGACGACATCGTCGAGACATTCTTTCTGAACATGTTCTTCGCGGGCAGACTGAAGGCGATGCCGCCAAAACTGGTCAGCGACGACGGTCGCCATGTCGTGATCCGGCCGCTGGCTTACTGCACGGAAGCCGACATCGCCCGTTACGCGCGGCAGCGCGACTTCCCGATCATCCCGTGCAATCTCTGCGGTTCGCAGGAAGGGCTCAAGAGGCAGCAGGTCAAGGGCATGCTCGCTGCGTGGGAACGCCAGGATCCCGGGCGCTCCGACCGGCTGTTCCGGGCGCTCTGCAACGTGACGCCGAGCCACCTGGCTGATCGTGAGCTCTACGATTTTGCCGGCATCGAGCCGGGTATCGAGGCTGACCAGACTACCGGTACCGGCACCTCAGCCGACTGACGCCGGCTCGCCGGCAGCCGCGGGCGGGGAAGTCTCACCGGTCGCGCGGGTTCTCTCCCGATCCAGCAGCTCGCCGAGCTCGCGCGCGCTGCCGAGCCGCTCGTCGGGCGTAAGGCCAAGCAACGCCTCGATCAGGTATTGCAGCGAAGACAGCGCTGCCGGCAGTGTCGGGATACGGCCATCGAGGTGCTGCGCGACGATCTGATCGTAGGACTCGCCGACGTACGGCTTCTCGCCGGTCAGCATCTGATACAGGATGACCCCGAGCGAGTAGAGATCTGCACGAGCGTCGGTGGGCTGGCCGCTGATCTGCTCGGGGCTCATGTAGTAGGGCGTGCCGGCGATCGGCTCTGCCGTCGCGTCGAGTCTGGATAGCGCGAGGATGGTGGACTGGGAGATGCCGAAGTCGATCAATGCGACCGAGCCGTCCTGCCGGCGCATGATGTTGCCGGGCTTCAGGTCGCGATGAACCACGCCTGACATGTGAATGATCGACAGTGCCTGCGCGATTTCACCGGCCAGCCGCAGGGCTTCGGGCACCTCCAGTCTGCCGCCTGCCAGCAGGCCGCCGACGTGGCCGAGCCGAAAGTACTCCATCGCGATGTAGCAGTACTGCGATGTGACCCGAAAGTCGTAGATGTCGGCCACCGCCCGGTCGTCGATGTCGACGAGTATCTTGAACTCGTCGACAAAGCGCTCGAACTGGACGTCGAGCGCCAGCGAGCCCCGGCCCCGCTGCAGGATCTTGACGACGACGTCCTCGTTTCTCTCGGCGCTGAACGCGACGTGGACGGATACGGCATCGCTGGCCGAGAGCCGCTGACCGATCCGATAGCCGTAGAGCGACAGCTCGCTGCGGACCGGCGGCGTGCGCAGACGGCTGCGCAGCGCCCGGTCGATGCTGTTGATGATCAGTTCCCGGCTCGTGTGTTGCTTCACGAGGTAGTCGAAAGCCCCGGCTTTGAGCGCCTGCACCGCCGTGTACTCGCTTCCGGAGTCGGCCAGCAGTATCACCGCCGGCGCATCGCTGTCCTGCTGCATTGCCTGCAGTGCCCTGAGCGCCGGGTGACTGCTCGTGCCGTCGCGCTCGAAACTGATGGCAGCGATGACCACATCGAACGTGTTCAGATGGCGCCGATCCCGGGCTGCGGACTCGAGGCTCGTGCCGACGGACTGAACGCTCGCATCGTGCCAGCCGCCGACCGTGTACGCGCGCAGATTCGCGCAGAATCGGCGGTTCGGCTCGATGATCAGGATGCGCGGGGGCGGGTCTGCGGCGCCGGTGCTCATCCGCACAAAGCTAGCAGAGGTCTCGTTGGGTGGCAGTGACCGGAATCACAGCGGTCGCCGCCATCGACCGTGCCGCGCGGCCGGTAGCCGTCGAGCGGCTGACCGGCCGGGAGGCGGGACCGATCGGGCCGATCGTGGCTGGGCTTGTCGCCGGCCGATCCTCTTCAGCGGGTCTCCGCGCCGGCTGCTTCGGCCCGGTCGCGAACGGCGGCCAGCACGATCGGCAGGTCGTGCTTCAGCGTCGCGCGGACGAACAGCCGCGGCACAGGGATGCCCGGACGGACCGTCAGCGTATGAACGAGCAGAATGCCGTCGTCACGCTGAACGAGCCACCAGTTGCCGTCGAGCTCGGCGATCGGGCCGCTGACGCGCGAGACGCCGATCCGTTCCGGCGGGTCGTAGTCGAGCCGGAACACATGTTCAAACTTCGGCACGAAGAAAGCGGGCTTCACAGTCTGGATGAAGAGCTCGGCACGGCCATTGCTGATCGTATCGATGCGCTGACAGGCGACGACGTTCGGCACGTATTCGGGAGCGATCTCGCAGGCCGTCAGGATGTCCCAGATTTTTCGCCAGTCCGAGTGGATCAGGACGCCGACATCGACGAGCACCGTGCCCCGGCCGCCTTTTTCGGTGCGGACGAGGACTTCGCCGGCCTCGAGTGCCGCCATGTCCATCCAGGCAGTGTCTGGCTGAGCGCCGGCGTGGCCTGCGAGACAAAGCGATCCGGCGACCGCGATCAGGAATGCGCTACGCGGCCGCATCTTCCGCGACAACCGTGTTGCTCAGTGTTCCGATGCCGCTGACGCCGACCTCGACGACGTCTCCCGGCTGCATCCAGAGCGGCGGCTCGCGTCCGGCCCCGACGCCGCCGGGCGTGCCGGTCGCGATGATGTCGCCGGGTTCGAGCCGGGTCCACGTGCTGATGTAGGCGATCAGCGCGCCAATGCCGAAGCAGAGCTCGCCGACCGATTCCTGTTGTACGACCCTGCCGTTCAGCGTCGTCGTGAGCTGCATCTCGTCGGGTGCAGGCGCTTCATCGGTCGTGACGATCCAGGGTCCGCAGGCGCCGCTGGCTACGAAATTCTTGCCAGGGGTCCATTGCGGGCCGTGGTTCTGGTAGTCGCGAATGCTGCCGTCGTTGAAGCAGGTGTAACCGGCGACGTAAGCCATCGCATCGGCCGGCGCCACGTGCCGCGCCGGCTTGCCGATAACGACGGCGAGCTCGCCCTCGAAGTCGAAGCGCTCCGAGGCTGCCGGCCGGACGAGCGGCGATTGATCGCCGGTGATGCTGCTCGCAAAACGGACGAAAATGACCGGATAGTCGGGGCGCTCGCGGCCCATTTCGCGGATGTGCGGCAGGTAGTTCACCCCGACGCACAGGATCTTGCCGGCCGGGTCGTTGATCGGCGGCAGCAGACGGGCCTCGTCGAGCTCGTGGTCCGGCGGCAGCGAAGCGAGCGGTGCCAGGTCGGCGATACCGTCGTCGAGAAGCAGGTCGCGCAGGCTGGCGTAACGGTCACCGAGGTGACGGCGGGCATCGACGATGCCGTCGCCGACGACCACGCCGAAGCTTTCTTGTCCGCCAGCCGCGAAACTCGTGATTCGCATCCTGATATTCCGTCCCGATCAGCCGTCCCGATTGTACGGCGTGCTTGCCTTCGCGGTGCGTACGCGGTTACGCAACTGAGACGCTTTCCTCAGCGAACGCGGCTACCGCCTCGTCTAGCGGCAGCACCGTCTGCTGCTTGCTGCCGAGTCGCCGGATCGACACCGTGCCCTCGGCGGCCTCACGGCGGCCGAGCGCCAGGATCGCCGGAATCTTCGCGAGGCTGTGCTCGCGCACCTTGTAGTTGATTTTTTCGTTGCGCAGGTCGATCCCGGAGCGCAGACCAGCGGCCTCGAGCCGTCGCTGCACCTCGCCGGCGTATTCGTCCGCGTCCGAGGTGATCGTGGCGACGACGATCTGCTCGGGCGCCAGCCAGAAGGGCAGCGCCCCGGCGTAGTGTTCGATCAGAATACCGATGAACCGCTCTAACGAGCCGAAGATCGCGCGGTGCAGCAGGACCGGCGTGTGCTTCGCGCCATCCTCGCCGATATAGCTCGCGCCGAGCCGTCCCGGCAGGTTGAAATCCACCTGCAGCGTCCCGCACTGCCAGTCGCGGCCGATCGCGTCGCGCAGGACGAACTCGATCTTGGGGCCGTAGAAAGCGCCTTCGCCGCGGTTCAGCGAATATTCGAGGCCAAGGCTGTCCATGGCGGACTGCAGCGCCTTCTCGGCGCGGTCCCAGACGTCGTCACTGCCGACCCGGCGCTCGGGGCGGTCCGCGAACTTGATGACGACGTCCGAGAAGCCGAAGTCGCGATAGATACCGAGCAGCAGCTGGCAGACCTTGCCGGTCTCGGCGGTGATCTGGTCCTCGGTGCAGAAGATGTGCGCATCATCCTGCGTGAACGCCCGCACGCGCATCAGCCCGTGGAGTGCGCCCGACGGTTCGTAGCGGTGCACCTTGCCGAACTCGGACAGCCGGTACGGCAGATCCCGGTAGCTGCGGAGCTCGTTTCTGAAAATCTGCACGTGGCCCGGACAATTCATCGGTTTGACTGCGAGCGTGCGTTCGTCGGCCGTCTCGCTGACGAACATGTGCTCGCCGAAGGTGTCCCAGTGCCCGGATGCCTCCCAGAGCGAGCGATCCATCAGCTCGGGCGTATTGACTTCGCTATAGCCGGCCGCGCGCTGGCGGGCGCGCAGGTGGGCGACCAGCTTCTGGAACAGCGCCCAGCCCTTCGCGTGCCAGAATGGCGCCCCGACGGCCTCGTCCTGAAAATGAAAGAGGTCCATCTGCCGGCCGAGCCGCCGATGGTCCCGGCGTTCGGCTTCCTCCAGCCGTCGCAGGTACGCCTTCAGCGCTTTTGCATCGGGCCAGGCGGTGCCATATATGCGCTGCAGCATCTCGTTTCGGGAGTCGCCGCGCCAGTAGGCCCCGGCGAGCTTCGTCAGTTTGAACGCCGTCCCGAGCCGGCCAGTCGACGGCAGGTGCGGCCCACGGCACAGGTCGATGAAGTCGCCCTGCCGGTAGAGTGTGATGTCTTCTTCTGCCGGGATCGACGCGATAATTTCGGCTTTGTATTGCTCGCCAATACCGCGGAAGAACTCGACTGCGTCGTCGCGCTTCCAGACTTCACGCTCGATGCTCTCGTCGCGTTCGACGATCTCGAGCATCCGCTGCTCGATCCGCTCCAGATCCTCCGGCGTGAATGGCTCGGATCGGGAAAAATCGTAATAGAAGCCGTCCTCGATCGCGGGCCCGATCGTCACCTGTGTCTCCGGATACAGCTCCTTGACCGCCTCGGCCATGACATGAGCGGCATCGTGACGCAGCAGCTCGAGACCCTCCGGCGAGCTTCGGGTGACGATCGCAATGGCGGCATCGGATTCGATCGGGCGCGTGAGGTCTCGCATCGACCCGTCGACGACGACGGCGACCGCATCGGCGGCGAGCCGCGCGCCTATGTCGGCGGCAACCTCGAGGCCGGTAACGGCGCCTTCATAGGTTCGCTCCGAACCGTCCGGCAGGGTGATGGTAGGCATTGCTGCTGGCTGCTTGCACGAGACCGGCGGCATTGTACGATATGGCTCGCGCGGGTTTGCACCGCATGCGGCTCGGGAATGGCACATGAGTGAACTCGAAATCCGACAGTTCGCCTGTCTGGACGATAACTACGGCTTTCTGCTGCACGACCGCGACAGTGGCCTGACCGCCGCGATCGATACGCCGGACCCGACCGTCATCGAGGCCGAGCTCGACAGGCACGGGTGGCAGCTGACCCATATCCTGAATACGCATCACCACGGCGACCACGCCGGCGGAAACCTGGCCCTGAAGGCGCGCTACGGCTGCACGATCATCGGGCCTCGGGCCGACAGCAGCAGGATTCCGGGCATCGACCTCGGCGTTGGCGAGGGCGACCGCGTGGACTTCGGGCGCCACCTGATCGAGGTTTTCGAGACGCCCGGGCACACCCGTGGCCACATCGTCTACTTCATTCCGGAGGCAAAGGCCGCATTCGTCGGCGATACGCTGTTTGCGATGGGCTGCGGTCGGCTCTTCGAAGGCACACCGGCGCAGATGACCGCGTCGCTGGCGAAGCTCGACAGCTGGCCGGACGACACGCAGATCTATTGCGCACATGAATACACGCTTGCCAACGGACGCTTCGCGCTGACGGTCGAGCCTGCCAACGAGGCGCTGGTCGCACGCGTCCGGGAAGTCGAGGCGCGGCGGGCGCGGGGTGAGCCGACCGTGCCGACGACGCTGGGGCTCGAGCGTGAAACGAACCCGTTTCTGCGAACGGACAGCCGGAATCTGCGCGCGACGATCGGCACGGACGGCGACGCGGTCGCCGTCTTCGCCCGCACGCGCGAGCTGAAGGATTCGTTCTAGGAGGCTTTTTCGGCGGCGCGTGCCTGCGTGCGGCCCTGCATCATCAGTCCGGCGCCATGCTCCGTGACATGCGCGACAACGGCCTTGCGCCGGTGCAGGCGGACGGTGTCACCGAGACTGACGGCAAACACGAGATTGACGACGGTGCCCGGCGGCAGGCCGAGGGACTTGATCTCCAGGAAGACACCCATGGCGGAGAGGTTCTTCGCGCGGCACTTGTTGTGCTTGCCGCCGGCTACTGACAGGTAAACCGCTGTGGATACGCGATTCCGCTCAAGCAAGCGTCGTTCCATGTCGGCTTCTCCCCTTCGTTCTTCTTGGAGTTCTGGGACGCAAGGATGCCTGTGTCAGAGGCGAACGCAAGACCCGCACCAGCCCGCGGGGGCGTCGTGACGGCAGCTCCCCGGATTGTTGCAATTATGTCGAAGCTTTCGCGCCGTAATCGTGGCCGAAACGGCCGGGTCGTCGCGGGCCAGTCGCTGCCGGTCCGGCGGCGGTCGCCGTCGGTCGCGACCGGTCGGCGACCCGTCATCGAAATGCGTCGTCCGGGCGCAGCGGCGCATGCCGCGACGGCTCCGGGGCCCGGACGTCCACCCGGCTTCGCCCGGTTGACAGTCAGCAGGCCAAATCTGACAATACGCCGCTTGTGTCCGCGGAGGGGTACCCAAGCGGTCAACGGGGGCAGACTGTAAATCTGCTGGCAATGCCTTCGTAGGTTCGAATCCTACCCCCTCCACCATCACTGGCGGGGGTCGGCAGGGCAGGCGGGTGTAGTTCAATGGTAGAACCTCAGCCTTCCAAGCTGATGATGTGGGTTCGATTCCCATCACCCGCTCCAGGACGCTGGGTTCGTGCCGTTGCCACAACGGTCAAAGACAGCTTTGAGAGTATTGGGCCCGGAGTCGTGCCAACGCGTTCCTGCCCACATAGCTCAGTGGTAGAGCACTTCCTTGGTAAGGAAGAGGTCACCGGTTCAAGTCCGGTTGTGGGCTCCAGCATTGCTGAAGAGTCGTCGAGAAGAATAGAAGTCGGACACCTTATATATACGTGTCTGTGAGATCTGGTAGGAGCATCACCGATGTCGAAGTCTAAATTTGAGCGGACGAAGCCGCATGTGAATGTAGGGACGATAGGTCATGTTGACCATGGTAAGACGACGCTGACGGCGGCGTTGACGAAGGTGATGGCAGAGCGGCATGGGGGAGACACGAAGGCGTTTGACGAGATTGACAATGCGCCGGAGGAGCGAGCGCGAGGCATTACGATCGCGACGGCGCACGTGGAGTATGAGTCGGACACGCGGCATTACGCGCACGTGGACTGTCCGGGGCATGCGGACTACGTGAAGAACATGATCACGGGCGCGGCGCAGATGGACGGCGCGATACTGGTGGTGAGTGCGGCGGACGGTCCGATGCCGCAGACGCGGGAGCACATATTGCTGGCGCGACAGGTGGGTGTTCCGTACATCGTGGTTTATCTGAACAAGGCGGACATGGTGGATGACGCGGAGCTGCTGGAGCTGGTGGAGCTCGAGGTTCGCGATTTGCTGTCGACGTACGAGTTTCCTGGAGATGACACGCCGATCATCACGGGAAGCGCGCTGAAGGCGCTGGAGGGAGACACGTCGGACATTGGGTCGCCGAGCATTGAGAAGCTGGTGGCGGCGCTGGACGATTACGTGCCGATCCCGGAGCGGCCGGTGGACGGTGCGTTTTTGATGCCGATTGAGGACGTGTTCAGTATTTCGGGACGTGGCACGGTGGTGACGGGCCGAATTGAGCGCGGGATTGTGAAGGTTGGCGACGAGATAGAGATTGTGGGCATCAAGGACACGTCGAAGACGACGTGCACGGGTGTTGAGATGTTCCGGAAGCTGCTTGACGAGGGTCAGGCGGGGGACAACGTGGGTGTGCTGCTGCGTGGCACGAAGCGCGAGGAAGTGGAGCGTGGTCAGGTGTTGGCGAAGCCTGGGAGCATCACGCCGCACACGAAGTTTGAGTGTGAGGTTTACATTCTGACGAAGGAAGAGGGTGGGCGTCACACGCCGTTTTTCAAGGGTTATCGGCCGCAGTTTTATTTTCGGACGACGGATGTGACGGGTGCTGTCGAGTTGCCGGAGGCGACGGAGATGGTGATGCCCGGAGACAATGTTCAGATGAAGGTAGAGCTGATAGCGCCGATTGCGATGGAGGAGGGCTTGCGGTTTGCGATTCGGGAGGGCGGCCGGACGGTCGGCGCCGGGGTCGTGGCCAAGATCATCGACTGACAGACAGCCGCTCGGCTGCCGGGTCCGGAGTGCTTTCCGGTTCCTGAGCGTCGAGCGAGTCGCGGTGGGTCCGGGTTGTGGATGTGGCTTTCCCGGGCACGCCGTGAATACGTCCGTGTAGGCTCCCGGCCGCCATCCGTGGCGGCCGAGGTCCCGGGAAAGCCACATCCACAACCCGAACCCTGAGGCGCCGCGTGGCACTCGGGAGGCAGGAGCGGAAACGGAGACGGAGAGGCAGGCTGTGTCGCGGCGGCTGAGGTCGAGGTGACGGAGAGTCTGCAGGACGATGGCTGAGGGCTGTCGCTCGGGCAGGGCGCGGGCCGATTGGCTAAGAGCGGTTGTGTGAGGGGTGAAGTGCTTTGGCGAGAATGTCGGACGCCATGGATGGCGGCCGCAAGCCCCCAGGGAGGGGTTTACGGCGTTTCTCGGCAAAACACTTCACCCCTCGCACAACCGCCCTTCGACAGGGTGAGTGCGCGACAAGGTGAGCGCACGATAAAGGAAGCAGGCGTGTCACGACGGCGAACAGGGTCGTGACACCGACAGGGGCGAAAATTCAGGAGTAGGCCAGTAGCTCAATTGGCAGAGCGGCGGTCTCCAAAACCGCAGGTTGGGGGTTCGATTCCCTCCTGGCCTGCCAGGCCTGCAACGGTCTGGCAATGCCGGAGTGCAGCCGCTGCCTGAACTCGAAATGGACGCAAAAGCAGAAAATCAGGCGACAGTGTTCGATTCGATCAAGTTGCTGCTTGCCGCAGCGATTGTGATCGGCAGCATCGCCGGCTATTACTACTACGAGAACGCATCGACGTTGCTTCGGTTGCTCGGCGTGCTCGCCGGTTTCGCCGTCGCGATCTTCGTCGCGTTCCAGTCCGCCCAGGGCCGTACGCTGTGGAGTTTCATACAGGGCTCCCGTGTCGAATTGCGCAAAGTGGTCTGGCCGACGCGTGAAGAGACGATCCAGATGACCATCGTCGTGTTCGTCTTCAGTGCATTCATGTCCGGGTTCTTCTGGCTGCTCGATCTGTTTCTGCTCGCGGTCACGAACTTTCTTACTGGCCAGGGGGGCTGAGGTTTGGCGCTGCAGTGGTTCGTCGTTCACGCGTATTCGAATTTCGAGCACAAGGTGAAATCCTCGCTCGAGGAGCGGATCAAGCGATTCGGCCTGGAAGACAAGTTCGGCGAGATTCTCGTCCCGACCGAAGAGGTGGTCGAGATGCGCGAGGGAAATCGCCGCAAGAGCGAGCGGAAGTTTTTTCCGGGCTACGTGCTCGTGCAAATGGAGATGAGCGACGAGACCTGGCATCTGGTGAAGGAAGTGCCGAAGGTGCTCGGTTTCATCGGTGGCAGCAGCGACAAGCCGGCGCCGATCAGCCAAAAGGAGGCTGATTACATACTGAACCGTGTTCAGGAAGGCGTCGACAAGCCGCGGCCGAAAGTGCTGTTCGAGCCCGGCGAGGTGGTACGGGTCACGGATGGTCCGTTCAACGATTTCAACGGTGTCGTCGAGCAGGTCAACTACGAGAAGAGCAAGGTCCGTGTGGCTGTGCAGATTCTCGGCAGATCGACGCCCGTCGAGCTGGATTTCAGTCAGGTCGAAAAGGCTTGAGTTAGCAGGGTCGCGAAATGGCAAGAAAAATCGAAACCTACATCAAGCTGCAGGTGCCGGCCGGGCAGGCGAACCCCAGCCCGCCCGTGGGTCCCGCGCTCGGTCAGCACGGCGTGAACATCATGGAGTTCTGCAAGGCGTTCAATGCGCAAACGCAGAGTATCGAGGCCGGGATGCCGGTGCCGGTCGTGATTTCCGTCTATAGCGACCGCAGCTTCACATTCGTTACGAAGACGCCGCCGGCGGCGGTGCTGTTGAAGAAGGCGGCCGGGATCAAGAAGGGCAGCGGTACGCCGAATTCGAACAAGGTCGGCAAGGTCTCACGCGCTCAGCTCGAGGAGATCGCCAGGATCAAGGAGCCGGATCTGAACGCGGCGGATCTCGATGCCGCCGTCAACATCATCGCGGGCAGTGCGCGCAGCATGGGCCTCGAGGTGGAGGGCTGAAGATGCCAAAGCTCAGCAAAGCCAGAAAGAATGTCGCTGACAAAGTCGATCGCGACCGCGCTTATCCCGCGGCCGAGGCACTGGGTCTTGTAAAGTCCCTCGCAAGCGCCAAATTTACCGAGTCGGTCGACGTCGCGGTCAATCTCGGCGTCGATCCGAAGAAGTCGGATCAGGTCGTGCGCGGCTCCACGGTTCTGCCTCACGGCACGGGCAAGTCGGTCCGGGTCGCGGTGTTCGCCCAGGGAGCCAATGCCGAGGCGGCCACCGAAGCCGGCGCCGACATCGTCGGCATGGACGATCTGGCGGAGCGGATTCAGGGTGGTGAGCTCGATTTCGACGTCGTCATCGCGAGTCCCGATGCGATGCGGGTGGTCGGCAAGCTCGGACAGATCCTGGGGCCGCGCGGCCTGATGCCGAACCCGAAGGTCGGTACGGTCAGCCCGGACGTTGCGGGCGCCGTGCGGAATGCGAAGGCCGGTCAGGTCCGCTACCGGACTGATCGGGCCGGCACGATTCACTGCCAGATTGGCAATGTGCAGTTCGAGGTGGATGCGCTGCAGGAGAACCTGGCGGCGCTGCTCACCGATCTGAACAAGGCGAAGCCGGCTTCCGCGAAGGGCGTTTACATGCAGAAGGTGTCGGTTTCGTCGACGATGGGCCCCGGCGTGCTCGTGGATCAGGCGACGATCGAGTCCGCCGCCGGCTGAAGCCGAACAGATTTTGATTGCCGCCCCATGGATGGGTCGGCCGGTCGGGAAACCGACCGTCATCGAAGACCGCAGGTCCCGGCCGCAAGGCCGGCTTAATGGCGCGAGCCGCCTGCGCAGATGGTGTTACCTGATCTGAGTCCAGGTCCGGGCGCGCCGTCATGGGTCCGCAAGCCCGGGATGGGTGCGCGGTGGGTGTCGTCCAATCAGGAGGTAGCTATGCCGCTGCATATGGAGGCCAAGAAAGGAGTCGTTGAAGAGGTGGGCCAGGTTGCCGCCGATGCACACTCCGCCGTCGCGGCCGAGTATCGCGGGCTTACCGTTGCCGAGATGACCGAGTTCAGGGTCGAGGCCCGGAAGGCGGATGTGTACGTCAGAGTGGTCAAGAACACGCTCGCGAGGCGCGCCGTCGAAGGTACCGACTTCGAATGCATGCAGCAGAGTCTGACGGGTCCGGTTGTCCTCGCGTTCTCGAGGCAGGATCCCGGGTCTGCCGCAAGGGTCATCAAGGCATTCGCGAAGGATCACGACAATCTCAAGCCGGTTGGCATCGCGATTGGTGGTGAGCTGTACGGCCCCGGCGATCTGGATCGCGTTGCGTCGCTGCCGACGCTCGACGAGGCCAGAGCGAAGCTGCTGGGCACGCTGCAGGCGCCGATGTCGCAGCTGGTCAGAACGCTGGCGGAACCGGCAGCGATGCTGGCCCGTACGCTCGGCGCGCGATCAGAGCAGGCCGAATAGCAACAGATCGGGCCGCGAGGCCGGAAACACAATTCAGGTAACTTTTGCAGGAGTCGAAAATCATGGCACTGTCCAATGAAGAACTGATCGAGGCGCTGAGCGCCAAACCCGTCATGGAGGTCGTCGAGCTCGTCAAGGCGCTCGAGGACAAGTGGGGCGTATCCGCAGCCGCCCCGGTAGCCGTTGCGGCTGCCGGCGGTGCCGCTGCTCCCGACGCGGACGCGGCCGAGGAAAAGACCGAATTCGATGTCGTCATGTCCTCTTTCGGCGAGAACAAGGTCGCCGTCATCAAGGTCGTCCGCTCCGTCACGGGCCTGGGGCTGAAGGAAGCCAAGGATCTCGTCGAAGGCGCACCGAGCAACGTCAAGGAAGGCGTGCCGAAGGACGAGGCAGAAGACGTCAAGAAGCAGCTTGAAGAGGCGGGAGCCAAAGTCGACGTCAAGTGACCGCCTGGCGGTTTTGTCGCAAGTGCCCGGCGGATCCAGCGGGGACCCGCCGGGCGATCCCGTTCCCGAGCGAAATACGAGTCGAGGGCGCCGCCCGGCAGAGCCGGTCGGACGTCTGAAAGCGGAAACTTCGGAGTAGCATTCAATGGCCTATTCTTTTACCGAGAAGAAGCGGATTCGCAAGGACTTCGGCAAGCTGCCGAGCGTTCTGGACGTTCCTTACCTGTTGTCGATTCAGCTCGACTCCTACGCCAAGTTTCTGCAGGACCGCAAGGCGGCCGGTGCGCGTGACGACATGGGCCTGCATGCGGCGTTTCAGAGCGTATTTCCGATCGTCAGCTACTCGGGTAATGCGGCGCTCGAATACGTCAGCTAC
This sequence comes from Candidatus Rariloculaceae bacterium, assembly GCA_965223375.1. Lineage (GTDB taxonomy): Bacteria > Pseudomonadota > Gammaproteobacteria > Steroidobacterales > Rariloculaceae > CBDCWM01. The sequence goes on along the minus strand of OZ245000.1, from coordinate 1,696,837 downwards.
CGGCTGGGCGAGCCGGTATTCGACGTCAAGGAGTGCCAGCTTCGCGGCCTGACGTATGCGGCGCCGCTGCGTGTGCTGGTGCGCCTGATCATTTACGACAAGGAAGCGAGCGGACCGCAGAAGAAGGTCAAGGATATTCGCGAGCAGGAGGTCTATCTCGGCGAAATGCCGCTGATGACGGATCACGGTACGTTCGTGATCAACGGCACCGAAAGGGTCATCGTTTCGCAGCTGCACCGGTCGCCGGGCGTATTCTTCGATCACGACAAGGGCAAGACCCACTCGTCCGGCAAGCTCCTGTTCTCCGCGCGGGTGATTCCCTACCGGGGCTCATGGCTCGATTTCGAGTTCGACCCGAAGGACAGCGTCTTTGTCCGGATCGATCGGCGCCGCAAGTTGCCGGTGACGATTCTCCTGCGCGCTCTCGAGTACACGAACGAGGAGATTCTCGATCTCTTCTTCGACACGAATTCCTTCACGCTGTCGGACAAGGGGATCCGGCTGGCCCTCGTGCCGGAGCGTCTGCGCGGTGAGACTGCGACGTTCGACATCAAGGTGGGCCGCAAGGTCATCGTCGAGAAAGATCGCCGCATCACGATGCGGCACATCCGTGAGCTCGAGAAGGCCAAGGTTACCGAGCTCGAAGTGCCGATCGACTACCTGGCAGGCAAGGTGCTCGCGCACGACGTCCTCGATGAGGAAACGGGCGAGCTGCATGCGGCAGCGAATGACGAGCTGACGGTCGAGACCGTCGAAAAGCTCGTCGAGGCGGGCGTATCGGAGCTGAACGTACTCTACGTGAACGACCTCGATCGTGGCGCTTACATCTCGAATACGCTACGCATCGATACGACGCAGTCGCGGCTCGAGGCGCTGGTCGAAATCTACCGGATGATGAGGCCGGGCGAGCCGCCGACCAAGGATGCGGCGGAGAACCTGTTCCAGAACCTGTTCTTCAATGCCGAGCGCTACGACCTGTCGGCCGTCGGGCGTATGAAGTTCAATCGGCGTGTCGGTCGCGAGGAGCTCGAGGGCGAGGGTACGCTGACCAAGGAGGACATCATCGATGTCCTTCGCACGCTGATCGACATCCGCAACGGCAACGGAATGGTCGACGACATCGATCACCTCGGCAATCGACGGATTCGCAGCGTCGGCGAGATGGCGGAAAACGCGTTCCGAATAGGCCTCGTTCGCGTCGAGCGAGCGGTCAAAGAGCGCCTCACGCTGGCGGAGTCCGAGGGGCTCATGCCGCAGGAGATGATCAACGCCAAGCCGGTGGCGGCTGCCGTGAAGGAGTTCTTCGGCTCGAGCCAGCTGTCGCAGTTCATGGATCAGAACAACCCGCTGTCCGAGGTCACGCACAAGCGCCGCGTCTCGGCCCTCGGCCCGGGCGGGCTGACGCGTGAGCGTGCCGGCTTCGAGGTTCGCGACGTCCATCCGACGCACTACGGCCGCGTCTGCCCGATCGAGACGCCTGAAGGACCGAACATCGGCCTGATCAATTCGCTGTCCGTTTACGCCCGCACCAACGACTACGGCTTCCTCGAGACCCCCTACCGCAAGGTGGTGAAGGGCAAGGTGACCGGTGAGATCGACTATCTGTCGGCGATCGAGGAGGGGCAGTTCGTCATTGCGCAGGCGAACTCCACGCTCGACGGCAAAGGTGCGTTCGTCGATGACCTGGTGTCATGCCGGCACCAGAACGAGTTCGCGCTCTATCCGGTTGACCGTATTCAGTACATGGACGTGTCGCCGAAGCAGATCGTCTCGGTCGCCGCGTCACTGATTCCGTTCCTCGAGCACGATGACGCCAATCGCGCCCTGATGGGCTCCAACATGCAGCGCCAGGCCGTGCCGACGCTGCGGACCGAGACGCCACTTGTCGGAACGGGCATGGAGCGCGCGGTCGCCGTCGACTCCGGTGTGACGGTCGTCGCAAAGCGCGGCGGCGTCGTGGACTCGGTCGATGCGTCGCGAATCGTCGTCCGCGTTAAGGACGAGGAGGCAGTCGCCGGTGAAGCGGGCGTCGATATCTATAACCTGACGAAATACACGCGTTCGAACCAGAACACGTGCATCAATCAGCGGCCTCTCGTGAAAGCCGGGGATGAAATCGAGCGAGGCGACGTGCTGGCGGACGGTCCGTCAACCAGCATGGGCGAGCTCGCGCTCGGCCAGAATCTGCTCGTCGCGTTCATGCCGTGGAACGGCTACAACTTCGAGGACTCGATTCTCATCTCGGAGCGGGTCGTTCAGGAGGACCGCTTCACGACGATTCACATCGAGGAGCTGTCCTGCGTAGCGCGCGACACGAAGCTCGGTCCGGAGGAAGTCACCGGCGATATTCCGAACGTCGGCGATGCCGCCCTGACGAAGCTCGATGACTCCGGTATCGCATTCATCGGTGCCGAGGTTACCGCCGGCGATATTCTGGTCGGCAAGGTGACTCCGAAGGGCGAGACCCAGCTCACCCCGGAAGAGAAGCTGCTCCGGGCGATCTTCGGTGAGAAGGCATCGGACGTGAAGGACACGTCGCTGCGGGTTCCGCCCGGGATGGACGGCACGGTCATCGACGTGCGCGTATTCACGCGCGACGGGGTCGAGAAGGACGCCCGTGCGCTCTCGATCGAGAGACAGGAGCTCGAAGCGGTACGCAAGGATCTGGACGATCAGCTGCGCATTCTGGAAAACGACATCTTCCAGCGTCTCGAGCGTCTGCTGGTGAACAAGGTGGCGGCCGGCGGACCCGCGGGCCTGAAGGCCGGCGGCAAGGTCACGCAGTCCTATCTCGATGAGCTGCCGCGCGACCAGTGGTTCTCGATCAGCGTCAAGAACGACGAGGTCAACGCGCAGATCGAGCAGGCCTCGGAGCGTCTGCGCGCTCAGCGCGAGGAGTTCGATCGGCGCTTCGAAGAGAAGAAGAGCAAGATCACGGCTGGCGACGACCTCGCACCGGGCGTTCTGAAGATGGTCAAGGTCTACCTGGCCGTCAAACGGCGCGTTCAGCCGGGCGACAAGATGGCCGGGCGCCACGGCAACAAGGGTGTGATCTCGACGATCGTGCCGGTTGAGGACATGCCGTATACCGCGGATGGCACACCCGTAGACATCGTGCTCAATCCGCTGGGCGTTCCGTCGCGCATGAACGTCGGCCAGGTGCTTGAAACTCACCTGGGCTGGGCGGCCAAGGGACTCGGCCTGCGCATCGGTGAGATGCTGGAGCAGGGCGAAAGCGCCTCGAAGCTGCGCGGATTCCTGGGCGAGATCTATAACAAGTCGGGCGGTCAGGCTGCCGACCTCGCCTCGCTGACGGACGATGAAGTCAGTGAGCTTGCCGGCAATCTCAGTGGCGGTGTGCCGATTGCGACCCCCGTGTTCGACGGTGCGACCGAAGACGAGATCAAGAATCTGCTCGAGCTCGCCGATCTGCCCCGCTCCGGACAGGCCACTCTGTTCGACGGTCGGACGGGCGAGCAGTTCGACCGACCGGTCACTGTCGGCTACATGTACATGCTGAAGCTCAATCATCTCGTCGACGACAAGATGCACGCGCGCTCGACGGGGCCCTACAGCCTGGTCACGCAGCAGCCGCTGGGCGGCAAGGCGCAGTTCGGCGGTCAGCGGTTCGGCGAAATGGAGGTCTGGGCGCTGGAGGCCTATGGCGCTTCGTACACGCTGCAGGAGATGCTGACCGTCAAGTCGGACGACGTTCAGGGGCGGACGAAGATGTACAAGAACATCGTGGACGGTACGCACGAGATGCAGGCGGGCATGCCCGAGTCCTTCAACGTCCTGGTCAAGGAGATCCGTTCGCTGGGAATCAACATCGATCTGGAGCTCAGGGATTGAGCGGCACGATGACGATTTCCGGCATGGCGGCTAACCAAATTCATTCTGCAGGTGGTGCTCGATGAAAGATCTGTTGAAGCTGTTCAAGCAGCAGAGCGTAGTTGAAGACTTCGATCTGATTAAGATCGGGCTTGCCTCGCCCGAGATGGTCCGGTCGTGGTCGTTCGGGGAGGTCAAGAAACCCGAGACGATCAACTACCGCACGTTCAAGCCGGAGCGGGACGGACTCTTCTGCGCCAAGATATTCGGGCCCGTCAAGGACTACGAATGCCTGTGCGGAAAGTACAAGCGACTCAAGCACCGCGGCGTCGTCTGTGAGAAATGCGGCGTCGAGGTCACGCAGACGAAAGTACGGCGTGAGCGCATGGGGCACATCGAGCTCGCAAGCCCGGTCGCCCACATCTGGTTCCTGAAGTCGCTCCCGTCGCGTATTGGCCTGATGCTCGACATGACGCTCAGAGAGATCGAGCGGATTCTCTACTTCGAGGCGTTCGTCGTCGTCGATCCCGGAATGACGCCGCTCGAGCGCGGCCAGCTCCTGACGGACGAGACCTATCTGGAAGCGATCGAACAGTATGGCGACGAGTTCGACGCCCGGATGGGCGCCGAGGCCGTGCGCGACATGCTCTCGACGATGGACCTGCCTTCCGAGGTCGCGAAGGTTCGCGAAGAGATCGACGGAACGAATTCCGAGACGAAGATCAAGCGACTTTCGAAGCGACTCAAGCTGCTCGAGTCGTTTCTCGATTCGTCGAACAAGCCCGAATGGATGATCATGACGGTGTTGCCCGTGCTGCCGCCGGATCTCCGTCCGCTGGTGCCGCTGGACGGCGGCCGCTTCGCGACGTCGGATCTGAACGATTTGTATCGACGCGTCATCAACCGCAACAATCGCCTGAGCCGGCTGCTCGAGCTGAACGCGCCGGACATCATTGTCCGCAACGAGAAGCGGATGCTGCAGGAGTCGGTCGATGCGCTGCTCGACAACGGCCGCCGTGGCCGGGCGATCACCGGCACCAACAAGCGGCCGCTGAAGTCGCTTGCCGACATGATCAAGGGCAAGCAGGGCCGGTTCCGCCAGAACCTGCTCGGCAAACGAGTCGACTATTCGGGCCGCTCGGTCATCGTCGTCGGGCCGACGCTCAAGCTTCATCAGTGCGGTCTGCCGAAGAAGCTTGCGCTCGAGCTCTTCAAGCCGTTCATCTTCTCGAAGCTGCAGCTACGTGGCGAAGCGACGACGATCAAGGCGGCAAAGCGGCTGGTCGAGCGGGAGGGGCCCGAAGTCTGGGACATCCTCGAGCAGGTCATCCGCGAGCATCCCGTGATGCTGAATCGCGCGCCGACGCTGCATCGGCTCGGCATCCAGGCGTTCGAGCCGGTGCTGATCGAAGGCAAGGCGATACAGCTGCATCCGCTCGTCTGCACCGCGTTCAACGCAGACTTCGACGGCGACCAGATGGCCGTGCACGTGCCGCTGTCGATCGAGGCTCAACTCGAAGCGCGCGCGCTGATGATGTCGAGCAACAACATTCTTTCGCCGGCCAACGGCGAGCCGATCATCGTGCCGTCGCAGGACGTCGTGCTGGGCATCTACTACCTGACGCGCGAGCGTGTGAATGCGCTCGGAGCAGGCATGCTGTTCGGCGATGTCGACGAGGTCCACCGCGCCTACGAGGCCGGGAAGGTTCACCTGCAGGCGAATATTCGCGTTCGCATGGAGCAGGTCGGCGAAGATGGCGAACCGGTGAAAGCGCTGGTCGAAACGACCGTGGGACGCGCTCTGCTTTCCGAGGTGATGCCGGATGGTCTGGCGTTCGACCTGATCAACAAGCCGATGAACAAGCGCGCGATCTCGGGTGTCATCAACGCCTGCTATCGCCAGCTCGGGCTGAAGGATACCGTCGTTTTCGCCGACCAGCTGATGTACACCGGCTTCCGCTACGCGACCAAGGCAGGCGTATCTTTCGGCGTGGACGATATGGTCGTGCCGGAGGAAAAGGCCGGCATCCTCGGCCGGGCCGAGGAAGAGGTCAAGGACATTCAGGATCAGTACTCGGCCGGACTCGTGACGGACGGCGAGCGCTACAACAAGGTCGTCGATATCTGGTCCCGAACGAACGACCAGGTGGCCAAGGCCATGATGGAGAAGCTCGGCGTCGAGACCATCGCCGGCGCCGACGGCAAGGACGTGGCGCAGGAGTCGTTCAATTCGATCTACATGATGGCCGATTCCGGTGCCCGCGGCTCCGCCGCGCAGATCAGGCAGCTGGCCGGCATGCGTGGCCTGATGGCCAAGCCGGACGGCTCGATCATCGAAACGCCGATCACTGCCAACTTCCGGGAAGGCCTCGACGTTCTGCAGTACTTCATCTCGACGCACGGGGCGCGTAAGGGACTTGCCGACACTGCGCTCAAGACGGCGAACTCCGGATATCTGACCCGTCGCCTCGTCGATGTCGCGCAGGATCTGGTCGTGACCGAGGACGATTGCGAGACTGATCAGGGCCTGCTGATGTCACCGCTGGTAGAAGGCGGCGATATCGTCGAGCCGCTGCGCGAGCGCGTGCTCGGACGCGTCGCTGCGAGCGACGTGACCGCGCCGGGCTCGGACGAGGTGGTCATAGAGGCCGGTACGCTGCTCGACGAGCAGGCCGTACAGGCGCTGGAGCACCGCTCGATCGACCAGGTGCTGGTTCGCTCGCCGATTACCTGCGCAACCCAGTACGGAGTTTGCGCGCAGTGCTACGGGCGCGATCTCGCTCGCGGGCACCGGGTAAATCGCGGTGAGTCGGTCGGGGTCATCGCCGCTCAGTCGATCGGTGAGCCCGGCACGCAGCTCACGATGCGCACATTCCACATCGGCGGCGCCGCATCGCGCTCGGCAGCGGTCGACAGCGTGGAAGTGAAGAGCGCCGGCACGCTCAGGATGCTGAACGTCAAGACGATTCAGCACGAGCAGAAGGGCCACCTGATCACGACGTCCCGTTCCGGCGAGCTCGCCGTCATCGACGAGTTCGGTCGCGAGCGGGAGCGCTACAAGGTGCCGTACGGCGCAACGCTTGCCGTGAACGACGGCGATCCGGTCGAGGGCGGCCAGCGCGTGGCGAGCTGGGATCCGCACACTCATCCGGTCGTGACGGAGGTTGCCGGTATCCTGCAGTTCGACGACTTCATCGACGGTGTGACCGTTGCCTCGCAGGTCGACGAGATTACCGGCCTTTCCAGTATCGTCGTGCTCGATGCCGCACAGCGTGGCAGCACACAGTACCGGCCGACGGCGAAGCTGGTCGATGACGACGGCAACGCGCTGACTTTCCCGAATACGGCAATTCCGGCCGCCTACACGTTGCCGGCCGGTGCCGTCGTGAATATGGAGAGCGGTGCGCGCGTGGCCGTGGGCGACGTTCTCGCCCGCCTGCCGCAGGAGAGCTCGAAGACCCGTGACATCACCGGCGGCCTCCCGCGCGTCGCGGACCTGTTCGAAGCCCGGCGTCCCAAGGATCCGGCGATTCTGGCGGAGCATTCAGGCACGGTCAGTTTCGGCAAGGAAACGAAGGGCAAACGGCGCCTGGTGATCACGGACGAGGACCGCGAGCAGTACGAAGAGCTGATTCCGAAATGGCGCCACCTGAACGTCTTCGAGGGCGAGAAGGTGGAGCGCGGGGAGATGATCGCCGACGGCGAACCAAACCCGCACGACATCCTGCGCCTGCAGGGCGTCGAGGCGCTGGCCGATTACCTCGTGCGCGAGATTCAGGACGTCTACCGGCTGCAGGGCGTGAAGATCAACGACAAGCACATCGAGGTCATCGTCCGGCAGATGCTGCGCAAGGCAGAGATCACCGACGCCGGTGATACTCGACTGCTGCGCGGCGAGCAGCTGGATCGCTCGCGGTTGCTGGAAATCAACGCTGCCGTAGAGGCCGACGAAGGCCGTCCGGCGACGTACGATCCGGTGCTGCTCGGCATCACGAAGGCATCGCTCGCGACCGAGTCGTTCATTTCGGCGGCGTCGTTCCAGGAGACGACGCGCGTGCTGACCGAGGCCGCCGTGCGGGGCCTGCGCGATGATCTGCGCGGACTGAAGGAGAACGTGATCGTCGGGCGCCTGATTCCATCGGGTACCGGTTACGCCTATCACGACGAGCGGCGGCAGACCCAGGAAGACATTCTTTCTGCCGAGCTGCGGGAGCTCGAGGCGCAGCAGGCTGCGGCCGCCGAGGAGCGGGAGGCCGGGGAGGCAGGTGAAGCCGGTGAGACCGGGGGTGAGCCGGTCGCCGGGGCGGAGCAGCCGGCCGACGGTGGCGAGGCAGGTGCGCCGGAGACCTGATTGTTGACGCCGATTAGCCGCGACCCTAGAATTTCGCGGCTAATCGGCCGGAATGACGGCCACTGAACCTGCAAAACCCCGGATCAGACAACAATCAGCCGGGGTAATTCGAGTTGGCCCTGCTGCCGAGGCGGCAGCGGGCCAATATTGTTTGCGAGACGGGGAAGCCTGAGAGGAAATCGACGAGTCCATGGCAACGACGAACCAGCTCGTGCGCAAGCCGCGATCGACGAAGCGCGCCAAGAGCAACGTGCCGGCACTCAACGCTTCGCCGCAGAAGCGGGGCGTGTGTACGCGCGTATATACGACTACGCCGAAGAAGCCGAATTCGGCCATGCGCAAGGTTGCGCGTGTCCGCCTGACCAACGGCTTCGAAGTGACCAGCTATATCGGCGGCGAGGGCCACAATCTCCAGGAGCACTCTGTCGTGCTGATTCGCGGAGGTCGCGTCAAGGACCTGCCGGGCGTTCGCTATCACACGGTGCGCGGCACCCTCGATTGCTCCGGCGTCAACGACCGGCGTAAAGGCCGTTCGAAATACGGCGCCAAGAGGCCGAAGGGCTAGATCGATGTCAAGGAGAAACCAGGCACCGCGACGGGCGATTCTGCCGGACCCGAAGTATGGCAACGAAACGCTCGCCAAGTTCGTCAATATGGTCATGCGCAGCGGCAAGAAATCGGTGGCGGAGCGGATCGTCTACGGCGCGCTCGATCGAATCACCGAGCGAACGGCGCAGGGCGAGCAGCATTCCCTCGAGTTGCTGAGCCAGGCGCTCGAAAACGTCAAGCCCGCCGTCGAGGTGAAATCCAGACGAGTCGGCGGTGCGACCTATCAGGTGCCCGTCGAGGTTCGGGCGACACGTCGGGAGACTCTCGCGATGCGCTGGGTCATCGATGCGGCCCGCGGCCGGTCGGAAAAGACCATGGCGCAGCGGCTGGCGCAGGAGTTGATGGATGCCGCGGAGAATCGCGGCGCGGCCGTCAAGAAGCGCGAAGATACGCATCGGATGGCCGAGGCGAACCGGGCTTTCGCTCACTACCGCTGGTGATCGGTGCGGGCGAGTTGCGACTGTGGCCCGGAAGACTCCGCTCGAGCGTTATCGAAACATCGGCATCATGGCGCACATAGACGCCGGTAAGACGACCACTACCGAGCGAATCCTCTTCTATACAGGCGTTTCCCACAAGATCGGTGAGGTCCACGATGGGGCGGCCATCATGGACTGGATGGAGCAGGAGCAGGAGCGCGGCATTACGATCACGTCGGCCGCAACGACCTGCTTCTGGAAAGGGATGGATCAATCTCTCCCCGAGCACCGGATCAACATCATCGACACGCCCGGCCACGTCGATTTCACGATCGAGGTCGAGCGCAGCCTCCGGGTCCTGGATGGCGCCGTCGCGGTGTTCTGCGCCGTGGGCGGGGTCGAGCCGCAGTCGGAAACCGTCTGGCGCCAGGCCAACAAGTACCACGTGCCGCGGATCGCTTTCGTCAACAAGATGGATCGTGCCGGCGCGGATTTCTTCCGGGTCGTTCGGCAGATCGAGAGCCGCCTGAACGGGAATCCGGTTGTCTTGCAGGTTCCGATCGGCGCGGAAGACACGTTCGTCGGGGTTGTAGATCTCGTGCGGATGAAGGAAATCGCCTGGGACGAGGAAACGCAGGGTGTGAACTTCGAGGAGCTCGACGTTCCCGAGGACCTGCGCAGCGAGGCGGAGAGCTGGCGCGAGAAGCTGATCGAGCAGGCGGCCGAGGCCGACGAGCAGCTGCTGGAGCAGTATCTCGAGACGGGCACGCTGACGGCCGAGGACATCAAGCGGGGAATTCGCATCCGCTGCCTGAAAGGCGAGATCGTGCCGGTTGCCTGCGGCTCGGCGTTCAAGAACAAAGGCGTGCAGGCTGTGCTCGACGCCGTGATCGACTACCTGCCGTCGCCGGCGGAGGTTCCGGCGATCCACGGCATTCTGCCGGATGGCAGCGAGGGCGAACGCCCGCCCAGTGACGACGCGCCGTTTGCGGCCCTCGCGTTCAAGATCGCGACGGACCCGTTCGTCGGCAATCTGACTTTCTTTCGGGTGTATTCGGGCGTGCTGAATTCCGGCGATACCGTGTTCAATCCGATCAAGAACAAGCGTGAGCGCATCGGGCGAATATTGCAGATGCATGCGAACGACCGGGCCGAGCTGAAAGAGGTTCGTACAGGAGAGATCGCCGCGGCCGTCGGCCTGAAGGAAGTAACGACCGGTGACAGTCTGGTCCAGCCCGGTGCCGAGATTACGCTCGAGCGCATGGAATTCCCGGATCCAGTGATCTCGGTGGCCGTCGAGCCGAAGACGAAGAGCGACCAGGAAAAAATGGGTGTGGCGCTCGGGAAACTGGCGAAGGAAGACCCCTCGTTTCGCGTGCACACGGACCAGGAGTCCGGGCAGACCATCATCTCGGGCATGGGCGAGCTGCACCTGGACATCATCGTCGACAGGATGAAGCGCGAATTCAACGTCGCTGCCAACGTCGGCAGGCCCCAGGTGGCGTTTCGCGAGACGATTCGGTCGGTGGTGGAGCAGGAGGGCAAATTCGTTCGTCAGTCCGGCGGGCGTGGACAGTACGGCCACGTCTTCCTGCGGATCGCGCCACAGGAGGCCGGGACCGGCTACGAGTTCGAGAATGCGATCGTCGGCGGCGCGGTTCCGAAGGAGTTCATACCCGCTGTCGACAAGGGCGTTCAGGAGCAGATGGCGAGTGGCGTGCTCGCCGGCTATCCGGTGGTCGACTGCAAGGTGACGCTCTACGATGGCTCGTTTCACGACGTCGATTCGAGCGAAATCGCGTTCAAGATCGCCGGTTCGATGGCATTCCGGGAAGGTGCGCAGAAGGCGCGCCCCGTTTTGCTCGAGCCGGTCATGAAGGTCGAGGTCGTTACGCCCGAAGACTATATGGGCGACGTGAACGGCGATCTGAACCGCCGCCGCGGGGTCCTGCAGGGACTCGAAGATTCGCCGGCCGGCAAGATCATCCGGGCGGAGGTTCCGCTGGCGGAGATGTTCGGTTACGCGACGCAGCTGCGGTCGATGACCCAGGGGCGGGCCACGTATACGATGGAATTTGGCCGGTATGCCGAGGTTCCGGATAGTATCGCCACAACGCTCGTCGAAGCGCGCACGTGAGCGGCGATCGACTCAGAACCATTAATTGACTATTAGCTCGAGAGGGAAAGGACGTGTCGAAGTCTAAATTTGAGCGGACGAAGCCGCATGTGAATGTAGGGACGATAGGTCATGTTGACCATGGTAAGACGACGCTGACGGCGGCGTTGACGAAGGTGATGGCAGAGCGGCATGGGGGAGACACGAAGGCGTTTGACGAGATTGACAATGCGCCGGAGGAGCGAGCGCGAGGCATTACGATCGCGACGGCGCACGTGGAGTATGAGTCGGACACGCGGCATTACGCGCACGTGGACTGTCCGGGGCATGCGGACTACGTGAAGAACATGATCACGGGCGCGGCGCAGATGGACGGCGCGATACTGGTGGTGAGTGCGGCGGACGGTCCGATGCCGCAGACGCGGGAGCACATATTGCTGGCGCGACAGGTGGGTGTTCCGTACATCGTGGTTTATCTGAACAAGGCGGACATGGTGGATGACGCGGAGCTGCTGGAGCTGGTGGAGCTCGAGGTTCGCGATTTGCTGTCGACGTACGAGTTTCCTGGAGATGACACGCCGATCATCACGGGAAGCGCGCTGAAGGCGCTGGAGGGAGACACGTCGGACATTGGGTCGCCGAGCATTGAGAAGCTGGTGGCGGCGCTGGACGATTACGTGCCGATCCCGGAGCGGCCGGTGGACGGTGCGTTTTTGATGCCGATTGAGGACGTGTTCAGTATTTCGGGACGTGGCACGGTGGTGACGGGCCGAATTGAGCGCGGGATTGTGAAGGTTGGCGACGAGATAGAGATTGTGGGCATCAAGGACACGTCGAAGACGACGTGCACGGGTGTTGAGATGTTCCGGAAGCTGCTTGACGAGGGTCAGGCGGGGGACAACGTGGGTGTGCTGCTGCGTGGCACGAAGCGCGAGGAAGTGGAGCGTGGTCAGGTGTTGGCGAAGCCTGGGAGCATCACGCCGCACACGAAGTTTGAGTGTGAGGTTTACATTCTGACGAAGGAAGAGGGTGGGCGTCACACGCCGTTTTTCAAGGGTTATCGGCCGCAGTTTTATTTTCGGACGACGGATGTGACGGGTGCTGTCGAGTTGCCGGAGGCGACGGAGATGGTGATGCCCGGAGACAATGTTCAGATGAAGGTAGAGCTGATAGCGCCGATTGCGATGGAGGAGGGCTTGCGGTTTGCGATTCGGGAGGGCGGCCGGACGGTCGGCGCCGGGGTCGTGGCCAAGATCATCGACTGACAGACAGCCGCTCGGCTGCCGGGTCCGGAGTGCTTTCCGGTTCCTGAGCGTCGAGCGAGTCGCGGTGGGTCCGGGTTGTGGATGTGGCTTTCCCGGGCACGCCGTGAATACGTCCGTGTAGGCTCCCGGCCGCCATCCGTGGCGGCCGAGGTCCCGGGAAAGCCACATCCACAACCCGAACCCTGAGGCGCCGCGTGGCACTCGGGAGGCAGGAGCGGAAACGGAGACGGAGAGGCAGGCTGTGTCGCGGCGGCTGAGGTCGAGGTGACGGAGAGTCTGCAGGACGATGGCTGAGGGCTGTCGCTCGGGCAGGGCGCGGGCCGATTGGCTAAGAGCGGTTGTGTGAGGGGTGAAGTGCTTTGGCGAGAATGTCGGACGCCATGGATGGCGGCCGCAAGCCCCCAGGGAGGGGTTTACGGCGTTTCTCGGCAAAACACTTCACCCCTCGCACAACCGCCCTTCGACAGGGTGAGTGCGCGACGACGAGCCCATGAGGGAGCGAGTGCGACGGTTAGTTTAGTGGCGGTGTCTTCGGTTGCTGTCTTCAGCAGTGGGCGAGGGCAGCACCGCCAGGTGCCTGATTCGTCAGGCGGATTGAGTTTCTTCGGCCGGAATCCAACGATCCCGCCGAAGCGGTTGGGTGGGAAGGTGTTCTTGCCGAGAGCGTCGGCCGCCAGGGATGGCGGCCGCCGAGCCCCCAGGGACGGGTTCATGGCGTCTCTCGGCAAGAACACCTTCCCACCCAACCGCCTGCGACAAGGTGGAAAGGAAAAATGGCGACAAATCAGAACATTAGAATTCGGCTCAAGGCCTTCGATCACAAGCTGATCGACAAGTCGGCCGGCGAGATCGTCGAGACGGCGAAGCGTACCGGGGCGACCGTGAAAGGCCCGGTGCCGCTGCCGACCAAAATCGAGCGCTACACGGTGCTGATCTCCCCGCATGTCAACAAGGACGCGAGGGACCAGTATGAGCTGCTGACCCACAAGCGGCTGATGGACATCGTCGACCCGACGGACAAGACGGTCGACGCGCTGATGAAGCTCGAGCTGCCGGCCGGCGTGGATGTCCAGATCAAGCTGAACTAGCTGGCCGAAACGCGTTGAAACCCGGCTTGCCGGCGCTATAATACCGGGCTCACTTCTGGCCCGGATGGCTGTGCAGGCCGCCGGGCCGATTTTATGCGTGGCCCGGATCGGGCTTTTTGCGCCCGGCAAGTCAGCTGGCTGGCCGGGCGGTGCGGGGTGGAGCTGGGCGCCCGCAGGGGTGCTGAGCACGGGTGCCAGTGGCACGACAGTCGCTGGCTGAAGCGTTTGCCGGTGCAGCGGACGCGGATGTAGAGGTAAAGACGATGCCTATCGGTCTAGTGGGCCGAAAGTGCGGTATGACCCGCATTTTCACCGACGCCGGAGAGTCGATTCCGGTGACGGTCATCGAGGCCCTGTCCAACAGAGTGACGACGCTGAAAACGGCGGAGCGCGACGGTTATCGGGCCGTGCAGGTCGCGTTCGGCGAGCGCAAGGCCGAACGGCTGTCACGACCGCAGGCCGGCGTCTACTCACGTCTGAACGCAACCCCCGGTGATGGACTCGTCGAGTTCCGACTCGCCGACGAGGAGGGCGAGGAGCTGGCCGCCGGCGCGGAAATTGGTGTCGCAACCTTCGAGGCCGGGCAGCATGTCGACGTCGTCGGGACGACGAAAGGCAAGGGCTACGCGGGCACGGTAAAACGCCACAATTTCCGTACCCAGGACAACACCCACGGCAATTCGATTTCGCACCGGGCACCGGGCTCTATCGGCCAGAACCAGACCCCGGGGCGCGTTTTCAAGGGCAAGAAGATGTCGGGGCACATGGGCAACGTGCGGCGCACGGCCGAGAACCTCGAGATCGTGCGCGTCGACAGCGACCGCAATCTGATCCTCGTGAAAGGCGCCGTACCGGGCTCGGCCAATGGCCGAGTGATCATCAAGCCTGCGGTCAAGGCATAAGCGGACTGGTCGGCCATGAAAGTACAGCTTAGGGACACCTCTGATTCTTTGGAACTGGCCGACACGTCATTCGGCGCAGACTTCAACGAGCCGCTCGTGCATCAGGTGGTGACGGCCTACCTGGCCGGCCAGCGCGCCGGCACGAAGAAGCAAAAGACGCGGGCCGAGGTGCGCGGCGGCGGGGCCAAACCCTGGCGTCAGAAGGGCACCGGCCGGGCGCGCGCCGGCACGTCGCGATCACCGTTGTGGGTCGGTGGCGGTCGGGCATTCGCGGCGCGTCCGCGGAATCACCGCCAGAAGGTCAATCGCAAGATGTACCGTGCGGCGCTGCGCAGCGTTCTGTCCGAGCTGCTGCGTCAGGAGCGCCTGATCGTCGCGGCTGAATTCGGCGTCAGCTCGCCGCGCACGAAGGAAGTGAAGGGCAAGCTTGCTGATCTCGGCATCGAGCATGGTCTGATCGTCGTCGAGTCCTTCGATGAGAATCTGTGGCTCGCCACCCGTAACCTGCCGCACGTCTTTTGCCTGGACGCGGCGGAAGTCAATCCGCTGAGCCTCGTTGGCGCCGAGAAGGTGCTGATGACGGCGGCCGCGGCCAAGCTACTCGAGGAGCGTTTGGGATGAGCAGCGTCGCGAGTCAGGAGCGGTTGATGCAGGTTCTGCTCGGTCCGCATGTTTCCGAGAAATCGTCGCTCGCGGCCGAGAGCGGCAATCAGGTCGTTCTCAGGGTCAGGACTGATGCGACGAAATCGGAGATCCGCCGGGCCGTCGAGTTGCTGTTCGAGGTCAAGGTCGACTCGGTGGCCGTGACGAACGTCAAGGGCAAGGCCAAGCGCTTCGGTATGCGCCGCGGCAGGCGGCAGGACTGGAAGAAAGCCTACGTGCGGCTTGCGGCGGGGCAGGATCTCGACTTTCTCGGCGGTGAGTGAAACGCGAAGGCCAGTGAATCATGCCAGTACGTAAACAGAAACCCACTTCCGCCGGCCAGCGCTTCGTCGTGCGCGTGGTCAATCGCGACCTGCACAAGGGTCGCCCGCACGATGCGCTCATCGCGCCGCTCGCGAAGACTGGCGGCCGCAACAATCAGGGCCGTATCACGACCCGCCACAAGGGTGGGGGGCATCGTCGGCACTATCGCCTGATCGATTTCAAACGCAACAAGGACGGCGTGCCGGGGCGCATCGAGCGGCTCGAATACGACCCGAACCGCAGCGCCCATATCGCTCTGGTGCTCTACCGGGACGGCGAGCGACGCTACATCCTCGCGCCGAAGCGGGCACGCGTCGGTGATCCGATCATGTCCGGGTCCGAAGCGGCGATCAAGCCGGGCAACGCCCTGCCGCTGAAGAGCATTCCGGTCGGCACGCTCGTGCATTGCGTCGAGCTGAAACCGGGCAAGGGCGCCCAGTTGGCGCGTTCTGCGGGAGCGGCGGTGCAGATCGTTGCGCGCGAGGGTGCCCACGTAACGCTGCGCCTGCGTTCGGGTGAGATGCGCAAGGTCCATGTCGATTGTCGGGCGACGATTGGTGAGGTTGGCAACGACGAGCACAATCTTCGCAAGCTCGGTAAGGCCGGAGCGAGCCGCTGGCGGGGCGTTCGGCCGACCGTACGCGGTGTCGCAATGAACCCCGTCGACCATCCTCACGGCGGCGGCGAAGGTCGCACGTCCGGCGGGCGGCATCCGGTATCGCCCTGGGGTATTCCGACGAAAGGCTATAAGACGCGGACGAACAAGCGGACGCAGTCGATGATCGTGCGCCGGCGCAAGCAAAAGTAGGCGGCGGCAGTCGATCCAACGGGAATCAGTAACAGAGTAAAGACCAGCACATGCCACGATCGATCAAGAAAGGGCCGTTTGTCGACACACACCTGCTTCGGAAGGTCGAGAAGGCTTCTGCGTCCAATGACAGGCGTCCGATCAAGACCTGGTCGCGCCGGTCGATGATCCTGCCCGACATGGTCGGTCTCACGATCGCCGTGCACAACGGGCGGCAGCACGTGCCGGTGTTGATCTCGGAAAACATGGTCGGGCACAAGCTCGGCGAATTCGCCGTTACCCGGACGTTCCGCGGGCATTCGGGCGATCGCAAAGCGAAGTAACGGTTCGGGAGTCGGGCAGATGGAAGTCGGTGCAACGCTGAAGTACGCACGGATATCGCCGCAGAAATGCCGGCTGGTTGCCGATCAGATCCGTGGCAAGTCCGTTGGCGAGGCGCTGCAGATTCTGCAGTTCAGCACGAAGAAGGCCGCCATGATGGTGAACAAAGTGCTCGAGTCGGCCATCGCCAACGCCGAGCACAATCACGGCGCCGATATCGACGAGCTGCGAGTGGCGACGGTGCAGGTCGACGGCGCGCCGTTTTTCACCCGCTACCGCGCGCGGGCCAAGGGACGCGGCAACAGGATCATCAAGCGCAACAGTCACATCACGATACGGGTAGCGGACGAGTAATCATGGGTCAGAAGGTACATCCGATCGGCATCCGGCTCGGGATCACGAAAGACTGGAATTCGCGCTGGTATGCCGATTCTCAGGGCTACTCCGACTACGTTGCCCAGGACCACGAGGTCCGCGAATTTCTGATGAAGCGGTTGAAAGATGCTTCGGTCAGCCGCATTCACATCGAGCGGCCTGCGAAGCGGGCCAACATCACGATACATACGGCACGGCCCGGCATCGTGATCGGTAAGAAGGGCGAGGATATCGAGAAGCTGCGGGCGGACGTGTGCCGGCTGATGAAAATGCCGTTGCAGGACATCCGTATCAATATCGCCGAGATTCGCAAACCCGAGCTCGATGCACGGCTCGTCGCCGAAGGTATCGCGCAGCAGCTCGAGCGGCGTGTGCAGTTCCGGCGGGCGATGCGCCGCGCCGTGACGAATACGATGCGGGTCGGTGCCGGCGGCATCAAGGTGAAAGTGTCGGGCCGACTGAACGGCGCCGAAATTGCGCGTTCGGAATGGTATCGGGAAGGCCGCGTGCCGCTGCACACGCTGCGCGCGGACATCGATTACGGGCTGGCCGAGGCGCGTACGACCTATGGCGTCATCGGCGTGAAGGTCTGGGTGTTTCGTGGCGAAGTTTTCGATTCGACCGAAGCGAAGCAGGAACAGTCGGAGCAGGCGAAGCCGGCGAAGCCGGCGAAACAGCAGGCCGGCTGACGACGGGCCGCTACGAGGAATGGTGGTTTAGAGATGCTGCAACCAAAGCGCACCAAATTCAGGAAACAACACAAGGGACGTAACCGCGGCCTTGCCCGGCGCGGCAACACCGTCAGTTTCGGCGAATTCGGCCTCAAGGCGACGACCCGCGGACAGCTGACCGCACGACAGATCGAAGCGGCGCGGCGAGCGATGACGCGGCACGTGAAGCGTGGCGGCAAGATCTGGATCCGCGTGTTCCCCGACAAGCCGATCACGAAGAAGCCGCTCGAAGTCCGGCAGGGCAAGGGCAAGGGTAACGTCGAGTACTGGGTCGCGCAGATCCAGCCGGGCAGGTTGCTGTACGAAATGGCCGGCGTGAGCGAGGACATCGCCCGGGAGGCATTCCGCCGCGCTGCCGCCAAGCTGCCGGTCCAGACGGTCTTCGTTGAAAGGCAGGCTGGCTGATGAAGATCTCCGAGATGCGCGAGCTGTCGGCCGACGATCTGGCGAAAGAGCTGATTGAGCGTCGCCGCGAGCAGTTCAATCTGCGGATGCAGGCGGCCTCCGGGCAGGGCGTGAGGCCCGATCAGTTCGGCAAGGTGCGCCGGGACATCGCCCGGTTGAAGACGGTGCAGAAAGAGCGTGCCCGCAGCGAAGAAGGACAAGGTTGATGAGTGACGAGAACACGGCAACAGATGCCGCGGCCGACGGGCCGCTGCGCACGACGATCGGGCGCGTCGTAAGCAACAAGATGAATCAGACCGTGACGGTCTCGGTTCAGCGGCTGGTCAAGCATCCGGTCTACGGCAAGTACATCCGCCGAACGACGAAGTTGCTGGCCCACGATCCGGACAACGCGTGTAAGGAAGGCGATACGGTATCGATCAGCGAGTGCCGGCCCATTTCGAAGCGCAAGTCCTGGCGGGTCGTGGAAATTGTCGAAAGCCCGTCCTCGGCTGACGAGTAAGGGCGAGGGTTGAGCGATGATTCAGGCACAAACGGTCCTGCAGTCGGCGGATAACAGCGGTGCGCGCCGTCTGATGTGTATCAAGGTGCTCGGCGGATCGAAGCGGCGTTATGCGCGAATCGGCGACATCATCAAGGTCACGATCAAGGATGCGATTCCGAGGGGTCGTGTGAAGAAGGGCGAGATTTACAGCGCCGTCGTCGTCCGCACGCGCAAGGGCCTGCGACGGCCGGACGGTTCGGCAATTCGGTTCGACGGCAACGCGGCGGTGCTGCTGAACAATCGGCTCGAGCCGATCGGAACCCGCATCTTCGGGCCCGTAACGCGCGAGCTGAGAACGAGCAATTTCATGAAGATCATCTCACTCGCGCCCGAAGTGCTCTGACGGCGCCGGCGGAAGAACCATGAAGCGAATCAGAAAGGGTGACGAGGTCGTCGTGATCGCCGGCAAGGACAAGGGCCGTCAGGGCGCCGTGCTGCGCGTATATGACGACGGCCGCGTGCTCGTCGAGAACGTGAACGTCGTCAAGAAGCATCAGCGCGGAAACCCGCAGGGCGGCGTTCCCGGCGGCATCATCGACAAGGAAATGCCGGTCGACGAATCGAATGTGATGCTGTTCAACCCGGTCACGCAGAAGCCGGATCGCGTCGGATTCCGCGTGCTGGAGAACGGCCAGAAGGTACGTTACTTCAAATCGAACGACGAAGTGCTGGATCAGTGACATGAGCCGCTTGCAGGAACAGTACAAGAACGAAATCGTGCCGAAGCTGATGGAACGCCTCGGCATCGGGAACATCATGGCCGTTCCGCGTATCACGAAGATCACGTTGAACATGGGTGTCGGTGAGGCGATCGCCGACCGCAAGGCGCTCGAGCATGCGATGACCGACCTGACGAAGATCTCGGGCCAGAAGCCGGTGCAGTGCAAGGCGCGCCGCTCGGTGGCGAGCTTCAAGATCAGGGAGGGATTTCCGATCGGCTGCAAGGTGACGCTGCGGCGCGAGCGGATGTACGAGTTTCTCGATCGCCTGATCAATGTCGCGATCCCGCGTATCAGGGATTTTCGCGGGATCTCGGGGCGGTCGTTCGACGGCCGCGGCAATTTCAGCATGGGCGTGAAGGAACAGATCATTTTCCCGGAGATCGACTACGACCAGGTGGATGCGATTCGCGGCCTGGACATCTCGATCACCACGACGGCCGGCAGCGACGAGGCGGGACGGGCGCTGCTCGAGGCATTCAGTTTTCCGCTGCGTAACTGAGACGGCGGAAAGAGGCACCAGCATGGCGAAGAAATCGATGGTTGAACGGCAGGCGAAGCGCGAACGGATCGTTCGCAAGTACGCCGCCAAGCGGGCCGAGTACCGGCGGGTCATCCGGGATCCACAGGCGACCGACGACGAGAAGCAGGCCGCGCAGGAGCGTCTCCAGGCGCTGCCGCGCGACGCGAGCCCGGTTCGGCTGCGCAATCGCTGTGCTATTTCCGGCCGGCCGCACGGCTATTACCGTAAGTTCGGCCTGGCGAGAAACAAGCTGCGTGAGGCCGCCATGCGTGGCGAGATTCCGGGCCTTTCGAAGGCGAGCTGGTAGAGACCGAAAGATGAGCATGACAGACCCTATTGCGGACATGCTGACGCGTATCCGTAACGGCCAGAAGGCGCGCAAGACCTCCGTCAGCATGCCGGCCTCCCGTCTGAAGCGAGCAATCGTCGAAGTGCTCGCGCAGGAAGGCTATGTCGGTGAAGTGACGACCGATGCCGAGGGCGCGAAGGCGACTCTGAGCGTCGAGCTGCGCTATCACGATTCGGAACCGGTCATCGAGCGCATCGAGCGCGTGAGCCGGCCGGGGCTGCGCGTTTACAAGTCGGCCGACGATCTGCCGAGCGTGCAGGGCGGTCTGGGTGTTGCAATCATTTCGACTTCCGGCGGCGTCATGACGGATCGGGAAGCAAGAGCACAGCGACGGGGCGGAGAAGTTCTCTGCGTCGTTTCCTGACGGGGCTGAGGTAGGCTCGATGTCGAGAATCGCCAAGAAACCGGTAACTGTCGGCAAAGACGTGACCGTTCAGCGCAACGGCAGTGAGCTGTCGATGAAGGGCCCCAAGGGCAGCCTGTCGATCGAGATCAATGCGGCCGTCGAGGTGGCTGACAGCGATGGTTCGCTGAGCGTTACTGCTCGTAATGGCGGGCGTTTCGCCAACGCGATGGCGGGAACGACGCGGGCGCTGCTGCAGAACATGATGACCGGGGTGACGGAGGGCTTCGAGCGCAAGCTCGAGCTCGTCGGCGTTGGCTATCGCGCACAGGCACAGGGCAAAAAGGTCAACCTGACCCTGGGATTCTCGCACCCGGTCGTGTACGAGGCCCCCGAGGGCGTGGCGATCGAGACGCCGAGCCAGACCGAAATTCTGGTCAAGGGTATCGATCTGCAGAAGGTCGGGCAGGTGGCCGCCGAGCTGCGCGAGTTCCGGCCGCCGGAGCCGTACAAGGGCAAGGGCGTTCGCTACGCGGACGAGAGAATCGTCCTCAAGGAAGCGAAGAAGAAGTAGCAGGCAGGTAGACGCGTGGACAAGAAACAGAGTCGGCAGCGGCGCGCGAAGCGCACGCGATCACGCATCGAGAGTCAGGCGATTCACCGGCTGACCGTGCATCGTACGCCGCGCCACATTTATGCGCAGGTCATTGCGCCCGGCAACGCGGGCGTCGTGGTCAGCGCGTCGACGGTCCAGAAAACGATACGCGAGTCGCTGAAAGGTACCGGAAACAGTGATGCAGCGGCTGCCGTGGGCAAGGCGATAGCCGAGCGCGCAGCGGAAAAAGGCGTGACGAAGGTCGCGTTCGACCGGTCCGGGTTCAAGTATCACGGCCGAATCAAGGCACTCGCCGATGCGGCCCGCGAGGCGGGTCTGGAGATCTAGAGAGCGCAAATGGCAAACGCGGAAGAATTTCAGGAAAAACTCGTCGCGGTCAATCGCGTCGCGAAGGTCGTCAAGGGCGGCCGGCAGTTCGGATTCACGGCGCTGACGGTCGTCGGCGACGGCAGCGGGCGGGTCGGCTATGGCTACGGCAAAGCCCGGGAGCTGCCGCTCGCGATTCAGAAAGCGATGCAGGCGGCCCGCAAGAATCTGGTCCGGGTGCGGTTGAAGAAAGACACGCTGCAATACGAGCTGGTCGGCCGCCACGGCGCTACGCGGGTCTTCATGCAGCCGGCTTCGGACGGTACCGGCATCATCGCGGGCGGCGCCATGCGTGCCGTCTTCGAGTGCGCCGGTGTTCGGAACGTGCTCGCGAAGAGCTACGGTTCACGAAATCCGATCAACGTCGTCAGGGCCACACTGAATGCGCTGATGGCGATGCAGTCGCCGGAGCAGATTGCCGCCAAGCGGGGCAAGACCGTCGAGGAAATCCTGGGCTGAGGGCGTGATCGTGGCGAAAGACGCAAGACAGCTGAAAGTGACGCTGACGAAGAGCAAGTTTCACCGCAAACCGGGTCACGCGGAATGCGTGCGCGGTCTGGGGCTGCGGACCATCAATCACTCCGTAGTGGTCGCGGATACGCCGGAAAATCGCGGCATGATCCGCAAGGTCAGCTACCTGCTGCGTGTGGAGGATGCCTGAGATGAGACTGAACACGCTGAAGCCGGCCGCCGGCAGCCGCAAGGCCGCCAAGCGACTTGGTCGCGGGCATTCGGCCGGCCAGGGCAAGACCGGTGGCCGTGGGGTCAAGGGCCAGAAATCGCGCTCCGGCGGCTACCACAAGGTCGGTTTCGAGGGCGGCCAGATGCCGCTTCAGCGGCGGCTGCCGAAGGTAGGGTTCCGCTCGCGCCGCGCCGGCGATACGGCCGAAGTTCGCGTTCACGAGCTGCAGCGCTTCACGGGAGACGCGGCCGTCGATCTGGACGCGCTGAAAGCGGCGCAGATCGTACCCGCGCAGGCGAAGCAGGCGAAGGTGATCGCTTCGGGCGAATTGAGCGTTGCCGTGAAGCTCAGCGGTATCAAAGTGACGCCGGGCGCGAAGAAGATCATCGAAGCTGCCGGCGGCAGCATCGACTGAGCGGCGACCGAAACGCAACGGCGACAGCAGAGGCAATCAGAGCACAAGGGCAATGGCGAAGGCAGGACAGGCAAATCCGGCATCGATGATCGGTGACGTAGCGCGCTTCAGCGAGCTGCGCCAGCGCCTGCTGTTCCTGGCCGGTGCGTTGGTCGTCTATCGCATCGGCACGTTCATCCCGGTGCCGGGAATCGATCCGGTTGCTCTGCAGCAGTTCTTCAACGATCAGTCGGGCACGATCCTGACGATGTTCAACATGTTCTCGGGCGGGGCGCTGGAACGCCAATCGATATTCGCGCTCGGGATCATGCCGTACATCTCCGCATCGATCATCATGCAGATGGCGACGCATGTCGTGGAGCCTCTGAAGCAGCTGCGCAAGGAAGGCGAAGCGGGTCGCCGCAAGATCACCCAGTACACGCGTTACGGCACCGTCATTCTGTCCGCCTTCCAGGCCGTCGCAATGGCGAGCGCGATGCAAAGCCAGAATGTCGTGCTGAATCCGGGCACGTCGTTCGTCCTGATCGCTGCAGTCACGCTGGTTACCGGGACGATGTTCCTGATGTGGCTCGGCGAGCAGATTACCGAGCGTGGTGTCGGTAACGGTATTTCGATGATCATTCTGGCCAGCATTCTGTCGGGCATGCCGTCGGCGATCGGCAGCATTCTCGAGCTGGTGAGCTCGGGCTCGATGAATCAGGCGTTTCCGTTCCTGCTCGCGTTCCTGATCATCGGCGTGACGGCGTTCGTCGTCTTCATGGAACGGGCGCAGCGGCGCATCACGGTCAATTACGCGAAGCGCCAGCAGGGCCGGCGCATGTACGCGGGGCAGACGAGCCATCTGCCGTTCAAGATCAATATGTCGGGCGTGATACCGCCGATCTTCGCGTCGAGCCTGATCCTGTTTCCGGCGACGATCGCTACCTGGGTCGGCACGAGCGGGGCGTATTCCTGGCTGACCGGGATCGCGGCCAGCCTGTCACCGGGCCAGCCGATCTACATCCTGCTGTACGCCTCGCTGATCATGTTCTTCTGCTTCTTCTACACGGCGCTGGTGTTCAATTCACGCGACACCGCCGAGAATCTGAAGCGCTCCGGGGCCTTCATTCCGGGAATCAGACCCGGTCAGCAGACCGCGGACTATATCGACAAGGTACTGACACGGTTGACGTTCTGGGGCGCGCTGTACATCACCGGCGTCTGTCTGATGCCCGAGTTTCTGCGACTCGAGTTCAACGTGCCGTTCTATATCGGCGGCACGTCGCTGCTGATCATCGTCGTCGTCTCAATGGATTTCATGGCGCAGCTGCAGGCACACATGATGACGCATCAGTACGAAGGGCTGATGAAAAAAGCCAATCTGCGCGGATACGGCAAGCGGCCGAGCTGACGGTCGCGGGAGAAGGTTCATGAAAGTCAGAGCATCGGTGCGCAAGATCTGCCGCAACTGCAAGATCATCCGACGGCGCGGCGTTCTGCGTGTGATCTGCACGGATCCGCGCCACAAGCAGCGGCAAGGCTAGCCGAACAGGGGACAGGCAATAATGGCACGCATAGCCGGCATCAACATTCCGGTCAACAAGCACATTTCCATCGCGCTGACGCACATTCACGGCATCGGCCGCTCGCGGGCGCTCGCCGTTTGCGAGGCAGCCGGTATCGACTCGGGCACGCCGGTGAAAGATCTGTCGGAGCCGGAAGTGGCGCGGCTGCGCGATGCGGTGGCGCGGTTCGTCGTCGAGGGCGACCTGCGCCGGGAAGTCGCAATGAACATCAAACGGCTGATGGATCTGGGTTGCTACCGGGGAATCCGCCACCGTCGCGGACTGCCGCTGCGCGGCCAGCGTACGCGCACCAATGCCCGCACGAGAAAAGGGCCACGACGCCCGATACGCAGGTAGGCCCGCAGGCAGGCATGCAGATCGAAGCAGCAGATAAGAGGTAACGGCTCGCAAGAGCACGGACAGGAGTCGAAATGGCGAAACAGCCAACCAAGACGAAGAAGAAGGTCAAGCGGCAGATACTCGATGCCGTCGCGCATATTCATGCGTCCTTTAACAACACGATCATTACGATTACCGACAGGCAGGGAAACGCGCTGTCGTGGGCAACGGCCGGGGGGTGCGGATTCAAGGGCTCGCGCAAGAGCACACCGTTCGCCGCCCAGGTTGCCGCCGAGAAGGCCGGAACCGCCGCGAAGGACTACGGCGTCAGGAACGTTGAAGTGCGGGTCAAGGGCCCGGGTCCGGGACGGGAGTCGGCCGTTCGCGCACTGAATGCGGTCGGCTTCCGCATCGCGCAGATTGAAGACGTCACGCCGATTCCACACAACGGCTGCCGGCCGCCGAAACGTCGTCGAGTGTAGGTAGAACCAGACTATGGCGAGATACAGAGGACCAACTTGCAAGCTTGCCCGACGCGAGGGCACGGACCTGTTTCTGAAGAGCAGCATCAAGCCGCTCGAATCGAAGTGTAAGCTCGAAACGCCACCGGGCGGTCCGGGTCAGCGGCGCACGCGCCTGTCCGACTATGGTCTGCAGCTGCGTGAAAAGCAGAAGCTGCGGCGGATGTACGGTGTGCTCGAGCGGCAGTTCCGCAACTATTACAAGAAGGCGTCGAAGGTCAAAGGCTCGACCGGTGAGAATCTGCTGCGGATGCTCGAGTCGCGTCTCGACAACGTCGTCTATCGCATGGGTTTCGCCTCGACGCGAGCCGAAGCCCGGCAGCTGGTGAGTCATCGGGGGATACTCGTCAACGAGAAGATCGTCAATATTCCTTCCTACCAGTTGAAGGCCGGCGACCGGATCTCGGTGCGTGAGCGCGCGAAATCCCAGACGCGGATTCAGTCCGCGCTCAATATCGCCGGCCAGGTCGGTTTTCCCGATTGGGTAGAGGTAGACGACAAGAAAATGGAGGGCATGCTGAAATCGCTGCCCGAGAGAGACGAGATACTGCCCGACATCAACGAAAACCTCGTTGTCGAGCTGTACTCCAAGTAAACCGAGGGCTATCGCAGATGGATACAGCAACCGATTTTCTCAGGCCGCGTGCCGTCAAGGTTCAGCCGCTGGGTGCCAACCGTGCCCGCGTAACCGTCGAGCCTTTCGAGCGGGGTTTCGGCCACACGCTGGGCAACGCCCTGCGTCGCATCCTGCTGTCGTCGATGCCCGGTGCGGCTATCGTCGAGGCCGAGATCGAGGGCGTGCTGCACGAGTACACGTCGATCGAGGGTGTGCAGGAGGATGTCGTCGACATCCTGCTCAACCTGAAGGGTGTCGCGATCAAGATGCACAACCGCGAGGAGGCCGAGCTGACGCTGAGCAAGCGCGGCCCGGGTCCGGTGACGGCCGGCGACATCGTCACCGACCACGACATCGAGATCGTGAATCCGGACCACGTCATCGCGAACCTGACCCAGGCGGGCGAGCTGCGCGCGTTCCTGAAAGTGGCCCGCGGCCGAGGCTATCAGCCGGCGCTGCAGATCGCCGCGTTCGAGGAGCAGACGCGGCCCATCGGCCGCCTGCAGCTCGATGCGTCGTTCACGCCGATTCGCCGAGCCACGTATACGGTTGAGAGCGCGCGAGTCGAGCAGCGGACGAACCTCGACAAGCTGATCGTCGACATCGAGACGAACGGTACGATCGACGCCGAGGAGGCGATCAGGCGAGCCGGGTCGATTCTGAAGAATCAGCTCGAGGTCTTCGTCGATCTGCAGGGCGAGGAAGATGCCGGCTACGGCCGTATCGAGACGCAGATCGATCCGATCCTGATGCGTCCGGTGGACGAGCTCGAACTGACCGTCCGGTCGGCGAACTGCCTGAAGGCAGAGAACATCAATTACATCGGCGATCTGGTCCAGCGGACCGAAGTCGAGCTGCTGCGCACGCCGAATCTCGGCAAGAAGTCGCTGACCGAGATCAAGGAAGTGCTGGAACAGCACGGGCTGGCGCTCGGCATGCGGCTCGACAACTGGCCGCCTCAGGGCCTGCGCAGCGAAGACGATCGCTCGACGCTCACGTTTTGATCGAGGCTGAGACCGATGCGCCATCAGAAATCTGGCCGCAAGCTCGGGCGTAATTCGGCGCATCGCAAGGCGATGTACCGGAATATGGCCGCGTCGCTGCTGAAACACGAGACGATCAAGACGACGTTGCCGAAAGCCAAGGAGCTGCGCCGTGTGGTCGAGCCACTGATCACGCTGGCGCGCAAGGGCGACGGCGACGCGACCGACTCGATGCGCCGCAGGCGCCTCGCCTTCTCCCGGCTGCGCGACGAGGTTGCGGTCGGCAAGCTGTTCAGCGAGCTCGGCCCGCGCTTCAAAGAGCGCAACGGCGGCTACCTGCGAATCCTGAAGATCGGCTACCGGGCCGGCGACGCGGCGCCGATGGCCGTCGTCCAGCTGCTCGACCAGCCGGCAGAAGGAACCGACGCCTGATAGTTTGGGGACAGTGACCCTAACTCCGGTTAGGCGCTGGACAACGCCAACAGTGAGTTAGGGTCACTGTCCCCAAACTGCCCCCAGCCTGTTTCCCGCCGTCCGGCCGCGATTCGCCTTTTTCAGTTGCGTTCACTCTGATTTCCCGCTCCCGCTGAGCTGCCGGGAGTGCTTCCCTGCGCGTTACCGATCAGACGGTGCGTCGGGCGTCGCAGGGATTCGTCGACGTCGGCTGTCGCGACCGACAGCCGGCCGCCGTCCTCAAGGAGTGAGGAATGCAGCTTACGAGAGTCGTTTCCGTCGCCATTGCGGCGGTTCTCTTTTCCGTGGCCGGGCAGGCCGCCACCCGCTTCGTCGCTGTCGACGGCAGATACGACAATGACGGCACACTCGCCTCGCCGTGGAGTCTTGAGCGGGCTGCCGAGGCCGCCGGTCCGGGTGACACCGTAGAGATCCGGGGTGGAACCTACGCCGCCGTCCTGCACCCCGAGCGCAGCGGCTCAGCGTCGGCCAGGCTCGTCTTCAGAGCGTACTCGGGTGAGACGCCGCTCATAGCGGGCGCCGGCCCCGACGACGTGCCGGTCGAGATCGTCACCGACTACGTCACGGTCGACGGGCTCGCGATAGGCAAGTCCGTCGCCGGGCGAGGTCGGCAGCACAACGTGCGCATCTCCGGCGACAACGCGGTCGTGCGGAATTGCCGTATCGTCGGCGCCGACCCGGTTGGCAGGCGGCAGGCGGGCGTGCGTGAGACCGGCATCTACATCGATAAGCCGAGCGTTGGCACGCTGATCGAGAATTGCGAGATCGCAGGGCTCAGTCACGTCGGCGTGCATGTCGGGGAGGGCACGAGCCGAGTCGTCATTCGAGACAACCTCATCCGCGATCACTACATGGACGCGGTGCGCTTCAACCACTCGGACGGCCGGCTGCGCGAGAGCCTCGTCGAAAACAATCGTCTCTACGGCAGCATCGTCTCGGACGGAATCCAGTTCAACGGGGACTTCGGATCGCCAACATTTCCGGACGACACGTCCAACTGCGGGACCGTCATTCGTAATAACGACATCCATGACAATGCGGAAAACGGCATCGACCTGAAGGGCACGTGCCGTATCGTCGTCGAAGGCAACCGCATATACGGCAACCGGGGCGACAACGACGGCAACTACGACAACCCGCCGACCTGCGGCAGTGCGCCGCCCGACCGCTGTGGCGGGTTCGGCGGCGTCATGCAGGGCGGGAATACGCGGTCCAGAGACATCATCGTGCGGCGCAATGTCATCTATGACAACCGTGGCGGCATCGACGTCGCGGATACCGGGTGGGCCGTCTACAACAATACGATCGTCGCGAACAACCGCGACTACACGGGCTCCGACAGCACGTTTCGGGCGACCGGGAAGCCCTACTTCGCCGGCGTTTTCGTCCGCGATACCGGCGCGACGGTCGCCGTGAAGAACAATATCGTCGGCAACCATCGCGACGTCGAGCTCAGGGCCGCGGGCGCCGGCATCGCCGGAGACCTCGACGGCAACATGTACTTTTCCGCCGCGGAGCCGCAGTTTTCCTACGTGACGAATCCCTGGTCGGGCGTCGATTTCGAGCATTGGCAGCAGTCGCTGGCCGGGTGGGGCGCCCCGGCCGGCAACGAGGCGCGCAGCTTCGTTGCAGGCTCCGCCGGATTCGTCGCTGCGCCTGGTTATCCGGTCGCCGGGGACGAGGCTGATTTCCGTCTCGGTGCCGCATCGCCTGCGGTCGATGGCGGCGGGGCGCTCACGCGAACCGCATCGGGCCGGATCGGGAACCGTCGTTGCCGTCGAGAATGCCCGCTATTTCAGCGACGGCCTCGGCATCGTCGATGGCGACATCGTCCGGATTGCCGGTACCGTCGAGGATGCGAGGGTCGCGGCCGTCGACTACACCGCGGGTCGGATAACGCTGGATCGGCCGCTGACCTGGACATACGGCGCCGACGTCCATCTGGCCTTCAGCGGCGCGGCCCCGGACGTGGGCGCATATGAGCGGGAGGCATCGACCGGCGGCAATGCAGACCCCGTCTGCGGATCGGAAGGCTGCCCAGAATCAGGGGACGAGTCCGGCGACGAGTCCGGCTCCGGGTCGACCGACGACTCGTCGGCCGTACTGTCGGCGACTGCCGAGCTGCACATCTACCACACAGTGTACGGTCGATTCGACCTTACTCTGACGAACGACGCGGTGAGCACGGCTGTTATCACCGAGGCACGGCTGGCAGTCAGCGGCACGGAATTCGATGCTATCGACACGTCCGGCACGCTGACGGTCGACCCGGCACGGCTTGCGTCGAACAACAGTCAGCGCAGCACGACCGCGACGGTCAGTTTCGCGCCGGGTCTCGCCCCGGGCGACAGCATCGTCGGCCGTGCCGGCGACTTCGATCCGGGCGCCGGTCCTGTGTCGCTCAGCATGCAACTGACGTACGCGAACGGCGCCTCGCTGACCGGTGAATTCGTCGCCGACGGGCCGACCTGGCGCTGGCATGAATCGGGAGGTGTGCCGGGCGCGCCCGGTGCCGAGCCGATTGTCGTCGAAGCCGAGAGCATGACGCTCGACGGCTACTCGGTGGAGAACGGCAACCGCATTCGCGTTACACGCGGCTGTTGCCCCGGCACCGCCAGCCTGCGTTTTCCGGGGCCCGGTGGACGCTACGACCTGAGCTTCCATGGAGTGTCCGAGACCGATGGCCCGGCGAGCGTTGCCCTGCGACTGAATGGTGCGCACATCAGGGACTATACGTTCGGAATTGCGCCGGCGCCCTCGGAATTCAGCGTGCCGGGGCTCGCGCTTGCCGCCGGCGATCTGATCGAGATCGTCGGGATGCCGCGCAACGGCGCCTACGCGCGGGTGGACAAGCTGAGTTTTGATCCCTGACCCGGTTCGGCCGTCACGGCTTTGCGGGGAAGTCGCTACTCGGCGGCTCAACTCCTGGCTCAACGATGAGGATCAGGCGTCGGGCGCCTGGATCAGCTTAGCCAGCAGACGCGCCAGCGACCCTCGCTCGCCCGCGGTCAGCCTGGCGGACAAGTAGTCATTGACGTTATGAATCATGTGCGGATAGCTCTGCTTGAAGACACCTCGTCCGCTTGCGGTAAGGCTGACGACGACTTCCCGCTCCGAGTGCTCCGACCGCCTGCGCGCTACCAGCCCGTCTCCGATCAGGTTTTTTACTGCCCGTGTCGTGTTGGTCGGTGAAATAAAGCTGAGCGCTGCCACACGGCCCATCGTCAGGGGGCCGAACTTGCCGAGTGTATCGAGTATGCTCATTTCGGTGCTCTTCATACCTAGCGCCGATGCCTCCCTGGCAGCGATCCGCTGAAGTGCTCCGCGAAGACGCATGACGTCGTGAAATATGGCCGTGCAGTTTTCTTCTTCGTCGGGGGTCACATCGACCTGCGACGGAGCGGCGGTCTTGCCGTCCCGAAACCTGTTATGTTTTCGTTTCAAGCTCGACCTCGAATCAGGCGAAGCGGGTGGTCGGTGCCCGAGTATCTGCTTCGTTCGCACGGGCTCCAAGTGCGTGATTTTCCTGGAGTGATCGACTTCGATCAACACCGTAGGCTACTGTGGCCGGTGATGATTGACTTCATTAATGAACTATTCTAATCTGAAGAAAAATGGGGGATATGTCAAATGAGCGCAACTCCGAAAGACATCCATGGCAAGGACACGGACGTTCATCTGCGAACCGGTAAGCAATACCTCGAAGCGTTGAACGACGGCCGGCGCGTTTTCGTCAACGGTCAATCAATCGACAACGTCGCAACACACCCGCTGACACGCGACTACGCGAACACGGTGGCCGCCTGGTACGACGCCCATCACGACGCGGAGTATCAGGACGTCATGACATTTGTCGATGACCATGGTGTGCGCCGCGCCAAGACGTGGTTGCTGCACAAGAGCAAAGAAGAGCTGGAGTCGCGGCGGATATATCACGAGACCGTGTGCCGGATGTTCGGGCGATCGTTCTTCGGCCGCATGCCGGACGTCAACAACAGCATTTTCCTGACCTATATCGACGACCCGATGCCCTGGGAAGAGAACACGATTGGCGCCGACGCCACCGGCTTCGCGGACAATATTCGCAGTTTCTGGGCGAAGATGGTCGAAGAGGACATCAACCTCGCTCCCGCCGTCATCGATCCGCCGGTCGATCGTTCCCGACCCGAAGCCGAGGCGGAGTCGCCGAACTGCCGAGTCGTCGAGGAGCGCGATGACGGCATCGTCATCCATGGTGTCAAGGCAGTTGCGACCGGCACGGCCTTCGCAGACTGGTTGATGGTCGGTGTTTTCTGGCGGCCCGGCATGCCCGAAGACCAGGTCATGTACCTCGTTCTTCCCGTGAATACGAAGGGCGTCACCCTGCTGTCCAGAGAGGGCGTAGCGCGAAGCGACGTCTCCAGCGAGGAGCATCCGCTCATCGGTCAGGGAGACGAGCTGGATAACACGATCGTCTTCGACAACGTCTTCGTGCCGCGGGAATTCATCTTCCACCTCGGGAATCCCGAGCATGCGATGCACTATCCGCAACGGCTGTTCGACTGGCTGCACTGGGCGGATCTGATTCGGTTCGGCGTGAAATCCGAGCTTATCGCCGGGCTTGCCCTGCTCGTTGGGGACGGTTCCGGGCTGTTGAAGATTCCGGCGACGGCGAGCCGCATTGCGGACATCATTCGGTTCCGAGAGACGATTCGTGCCTTCAATGTCGCAGCCGACGCGACCGGCTTTACGACACCGGGCGGCATGTACAAACCGAACAACATTTTGCTCGACTTCGGCCGCGCCTACTATCAGCAACACGCGAAAGACATCATCCACGAGCTCGTCGACCTGAGCGGTCGCAGCGCGATCATTCAGCCGGCCGCAGCCGATTTCGAGGAATTCGGCGACGTGTTGAATCCGATGCTGCGTGGCGCATGGGCCGATGGCAAGGAACGGCTTAAGGTATTTCGCACGATTCGCGACATGTTCCTCAGCGACTGGGGCGAGCGCGGCCGCATGTTCGATCAGTTCAACGGCACGCCGCTCAACACGATTCGCATGCTGACGATGATGCGCACGGAGTTTCAACCGAACGGGCCGATGACGGCATTCGCTCGGGAGGTGTGCGGCGTGCCGCTCGTGGAGGGCCAGGGGACGGTCAAAGAGCAGGTGGCGGCCTACGTTCAGGCGCAGGACGTCAAGAGCGACTAGCGGAAGGCCGTCGGCCGCGAGCAGGCGCCGACGGCGACGCCCGAGACACGGAGAGAATGTTGTGAACGCAGTCAAGCAAGAAATCGTATCGAAACTGCAGGCGAGTCCCGCCCTCGAAAAGATCGACGTGACCGAGTTCGTCAAGCCTCGCCACGGCGAGCAGATGAAGTTCGAGGTCAACCTGGTCGCGGAATCGCTCGATGGTATGAAGAAGAAGGCGGTCGTCGAGCCGAACCTGCCGACGTGGGGCTCGTTCGAGATCCGCTGCGACGAAGGCGGCGCGCTCGGCGGGACCGATACCGCGCCTCCGCCGCTCGGATATCTGTCGGCGGGCATAGCGTTTTGCCTGTTGACTCATTTGAGCGCCTTCATTCGTTCGAAGGGCCTCGACATACGGCACCTGAAGATCGAGCAGCGAACGAAATTCGCGACAACGCTTGTCACTGACGCCGAAGACGAAGGGGATTTTCGTGGCGTGTGCGAAGGCGTGGAGACCCATATCGTTGTCGAGGGCGAGCACGATGCGGACGATATCCGACAGCTCGCACAGGCATCCGAGAACGCCTGTATGGCCATGCAGGCGATCATGAACGCGACGCCAACGAACACGACGCTGTACCTGAACGGCTCGAAGATCTGAATTCGCTGTCCATTCGTAGCACCGTGGTTCACAGTCGGGGGAGCAATGCGTAATAGGATTCTTTACGGAATGGCAGCGCCCTTCCTCGGGCTATCTCTTGTTCCCGGGCTTGTCACAGTCGGCCACGCTCAACCGCTCGAAGAGGTCGTTGTCACGGCGACTCGGCGGGAGGAAAGTCTCCAGGATGTGCCCGTCTCGGTTGCAGCGATTAGTCGCGATACGATCGAGTACATGGGGGTCGTCGATATGGAGGAAGTTTCGCTCTATATCCCGAACTTTCAGGCCTCGATTTCGACGATATTGCCCAATCTCTACGTCCGCGGCCTCGGGACAGGTACGTCGCATTCGATCGAGCAGCCGGTCGGTCGATTCGTCGATGACGTCTATATCGGACGCGGTGCAGCCAGCATGCTGAGCTTTCTGGACGTTCAGGCGGTCGAAGTGCTGCGTGGACCGCAGGGCACCTTGTTCGGCAAGAACACGCTCGCGGGCGCAATGGTCGTCCGCACCGGCGACCCGACCGACGAGTTCCAGAGCGAACTCAATGTCGGCTATGGGACATACAGTACCGACGGAAACTTCACCGAGATCGACGGCTTCGTCTCCGGTGCGTTGGGCGATACAACCCGAGCGCGGCTCGCCATCCGCTATGCGGACAGTGACGGCTACGTCCTCAATCGCCTCAATGGGCCGAGCGGTGGTATCCGCGAAGACTTCGGTGTTCGCTTCAAGCTGGAGCAGGACATTGGCGAGCGCACGAAGGTGCAGGTCAAACTCGAGCATGGTGAGTTCGAGGCACAAGGCAATACGTCGCTCGAGATCATCGGTCCTCCGGAAAGCAATCCTGGGATCGCCAATCTGTTCGGCCTGCTCTCGCCAGGATGGAGTGGCGATCTCGACTGGGAGGCCGACTATGCCTGCGCCGACGATCCACCGGTTACGCATAGTCTGCCCGGCTTCTGTCCCGACCGGGATCAGGACGTGCAGGCCGGCGTCGTGCGCGTGTCACACGATACGAATGCAGGCCAGCTCTTGTCGATCACGGCACTCCAGCAGTACGAGTTTCTCGATCGCTTTTACGCAATCGACATGGGCATCGCGGGTGGGGCCTACAACGCGCTGCGTGACGAAGACTACGACTCGTTCACGCAGGAGCTTCGATTCACTTCGGACCTCAACGACCGCTCCGATTACATCGTTGGACTGTATTTCGAGGATTCGAATCTGTTTCGCTACAGCAATACCGATTTCGATCTGACGACGTTTCCGGGCCTGCCGCTACAGCTACAGCAAAACGAAGTGTTCGATCAGGATACCGAAACGATTGCGTTGTTCGGGCAGTATCGGCGGCAGCTCGGCGAGCGGTTGACGATTTCGCTCGGTGGGCGGCTCACCGACGAGGAGAAGACCTTCAAGTTCGACCGGTTTTACGAGCCGTTTGCGACGCCTTACGATCCGAATAATCGCATCCCGTTCCCGGCCGGACCTTTTGGTCCGCTGGACGCCGCGATCGACAGGCCGCGCGAGGTCCGCTCCGAGTCACGGTTTACGCCATCGGTCAATCTGGAGTACGACATCTCCGACGATCTGCTGATTTACGGCACGATTGCGTAGGGCTACAAGGCCGGTGGGTTCAGCGATCGGATCTCAGATGACCCCGCTGATTCAATTCAATTCGAGGAGGAGGTTAACGACGCGATAGAGTTCGGGTTGAAGGGCCTGTTTCTGGATGGCTCTCTCGAGTACAACCTGGCCGTTTTTCACATGCAGATAGATGATCTGCAGGTATCTTCGTCAATACCGGGGACGGTCGCGTTTCAGGTGCAGAATGCAGCCGAGGCAGTGAGCCAGGGCATCGAGATGGACGGTCGGTGGTCGTTGGGCGATGCGTGGCTGCTCGGCGGCAATCTCGCCTATACCGA
Organism: Candidatus Rariloculaceae bacterium; assembly: GCA_965223375.1. Taxonomy (GTDB): domain Bacteria; phylum Pseudomonadota; class Gammaproteobacteria; order Steroidobacterales; family Rariloculaceae; genus CBDCWM01. The sequence continues at coordinate 1,661,861 of OZ245000.1, read as the reverse complement.
TGCGTACTACGACAGATTTCCGAATGCCGACTGCACGCCGGGGCAGGCGGCGCTCGCCGGACCAGGCTGCACTCAGGATCTGAAGAACCGGACCCTGATTTTCGCCCCGGAATGGAAGGGCACCTTGTTCGCCCAGTACTCGATGTCGATGGCGGGAGGCTGGGAGCTGCTGGCCCGGGCCGACATGACCTATTCGGACGACTACTACACCGAGACGCCATTGAGTCCCGGCGTCTTCCAGAAAAGCTACGAGATCTACAATGCGGCGATCTGGTTCACGAGCCCAGGCGATCGCTACCGCATCGGGTTCGTCGGCCGGAACCTGACCGAAGAAGCGTATCGCACTTTCGGGCTCGCCAGTCCGGGTTCGTCAGTGTACCTGGCCGAAGCCAACCTGCCGCGCCGTTACATGCTGCAATTTCGCGCCTCCTTCTGAATTGTCCGGGGCTTAGGCCGGGATTGGCGCCAACCGGTACACTGACGAACTTCAGTCGCCGCGGCGGGCCGCGAGCCAGGCCCGGAGCCTTTGCCGCGGTCGCCGCAGCGTCAGGGTTTGCCACGGCACCCGTATCCAGCGCGCGAGGCGCTCGATTGGCAGTGGCCGGTGCAGCGCGGCATCGCCGGCCGGCAGATCCTTCGGTCGGCGGCCGTGCTTCAGCTTGATCCAGGCGTTCAGATCGAGCTGGCGCGTCAGCTTGAACAGCCAGGTATCGACGGCACTGCGTCCGCGCACGCGCGCGATGCCGAAATCGATCAGGTATGGCTCGTCGCCCGGACCGACGATGACGTTGTCCTTACGTTTCAGGTCGCCATGAGCAACCCCGGCCGCATGCATCGCCTGTATCGTGTCCAGTAGCCGACCGTAGAACTGCTCGCGGTCTTCGATCGAGTGTTGTGCGTCGCGCAGCGACCGGCCGTCTACGAATTGCAGGACGAGCCAGCCGCTCCGCGTCAGGCCCGCAGCCGCCGGCACACCCGGGACTGCCGCGAGCGCACGATAGGCCGCATACTCGCGACGCAGCATCCGCCGCCACAGCCAGCCGAGTAACAGGCTATCCCGTGCGCGCTTCACTGCGAGCTCGCCTGCGGGCGAATCCAGACGGATCACGCTCGCCTGGTAACCGGCGCCGAGAGGCTGGCCGCGGCGATCGGCATTTACGAGCAGCCAGGATTCGAGTTGCGGGCTGAGCGTCACGGTTCGTGATGCCGCCGGGTAGCGTGCCGCGATGCGCCGTCCGCTGCGGTCAGACGGCCCGGATGACCAGCCAGGCGCAAATCAGCACGAACACGACGATGAAAGCCTCGCCGTTCTTCATCGTGCTCTTCTCGAACGACCAGTCGCCGTCGAGCAGGCGGTTGGCGTTGGCGAGCGTCGGTAGCAATGCCGGCGTCTCGAGCGCCCAGTCTTCCCAGACCGTGCCGAAAATCCGATGCAGCTTTCGGTCTTCGTATTCGATCGCCGGCGGGTAGTAGAACCAGAAGAACGCCAGCGCCAGCGGCAGCGCCCAGAGGCTGACGTTTGCGAGCGCAAACCCGACGACCAGCAGGATATTGCCCGTGTAGAGCGGATGACGAACGAGCGCGTACGGTCCGGCGGTGGCGAGTTCCCGGTTCTTCATGATGAAGCCGCTGGCATGGAAGCGCACGGCCATGCCGAGCAGTGCGAGCGGCAGTCCGACCCACGCCCAGAACGGCGTCGGGTTTGCGGTAAGCGCGTACAGCAGGATCAGCACGACGGCCAGGCCCTGACGCGCGATCTCGTGATAACGAAGCTCGCGAATGAAGCGGGCGATGCCGGTGAGCGGCTCCAGGTCGGCGGTGCGGTGTGACATGACTGGCGGATCCTCGGACGATGTCGGCGCGTTCAGTGCCGCGTGTTCAGCGCGGCGAAAGCGGCCCGTGTCAGGTTGATATTGTCGCTTTCCGTCACGGCGACGTCATCCTCGATTCTGAGGCCACCGTGTGGTTGCAGCAGCGCGAAGCGGTCGTGATCGATCAGCGCGCGCTTCTCCGCCGACAGTGCCTGATACAGCGATTCGATGAAATAGATCCCCGGCTCAATCGTGACGACGAAGCCCGGTTCGAGGCGCCTGGTCAGGCGCAGGAACGGATGAAGTTCCGGTGGCCGGGATGGTGGCCCGTCCGGGTCGCGCTGCCAGCCGCCGACGTCGTGAACCTGCAGACCGAGCAGATGACCCAGACCATGCGGCAGGAACACGCGTGTTATTCCGCTCTCAAAGGCTGTGCCGACGCTCGCGCGGACGATGCCGTGCGCGACGAGCACTTCGGCGAGCAGTTCGTGTGCCTGTTCGTTCAATGCGACGTACTCGACTCCGGCGACCGCGTTGCCGCAGAGCTTCTGCTGCATCGCTTCGAGGGAGATTCGCAGTTCGCGCAGCGGCGACGAGCGGTGCAGCGTGGTGCGGGTGATATCCGCCGCATAACCGCGGAAACGCGCGCCGGCATCTATCAGGAGCGTGTTGCCGGAACGGACCGGGCGCCGCTGCAGCCGCTGGTAATGGAGTGTCGCAGCGTGCTCGTTCAGTGCAACGATGTTCGGGTACGGCAGATCCTCGCAGCGCTGGTGACTGGCCGCCATGTAGCGCGCGTCGATCTCGAATTCGGAACACCCCTCGGCGAACGCTGTCTGTGCCGCGGCATGGCCGGTGGCCGCAATACGATTGGCGACCGCAATACACAGGATTTCGTATTCGGTCTTGATCGCCCGATGGTGTTCGAGGTGGTGGCGTGCCACATCAGCCGGAACGCTCTCTGTCGCAGCGCCTGCGGCTGCTTCGTCGGTGCCGCTTCGTGCGTCATCGGTCACGCCATTGGGATCTGCCGCGGAGTCAAGTTCGCCGATGTGGCCCGGAAGCGCGTTCACCACGCGGTCGAGCTCGACATCGGTCGCAACTCTTTCTACGTCGAACGCCTGTGCCCAACTCCCGGCCGGAGGCTCCGGTGGCGCATGCCAGAAGTCGTCCGGGCAATGCCACAGCAGCCTCGGTCGCTCGCCGGGCAGCAGAACCAGCGCCGATCCGGCCGGTTCCGGCTGCGGACACCATTGAGCGAACAGCGGATCGACACGAAACGGGTAGGGCTGGTCGTCTCTGGCCGGCATCACTGGTGTGCCGGCATGAATGACGAGACCGTCGAGTTTGGCCCGGGTCAGAGCATCCGTGAGCCGCCGGTCGAGCGTCTCGAGGTGGCTCGAGTAGTGCCTGGCTACCTCGTCCTGCGTCGGAAGTGCACCAGGGTTCAACGTTGGTTGACCGTTCATTCTCGGCAATAATACGGGCCTGCCCGGTTGCGAGCTACGGCGCGCGCCGGGCATTTCGATAAGGGACCATGATGGACACCGTTCTGACCGGCATTACGACCACTGGTGAGTCGCACATCGGCAACTATGTGGGTGCGATCCGACCGACAGTCGAGGCGAGTCGCGACAGTGGTGTGAATTCCTTCCTGTTTCTTGCGGACTATCACTCGCTCGTGAAAAGCGGTGATCCGACGAAGATGGCGCAGTCAACGCTCGATATCGCTGCCAGTTGGCTCGCTGCCGGCCTTGATCCGGAAACGGTGGTTCTCTACCGGCAATCAGATGTGCCGGAGATCATGGAGCTCGCCTGGATTCTCACGTGCATGACGGCGAAAGGCCTGATGAATCGCGCCCATGCCTACAAAGCGGCCGTTGCCGAGAACGAGGCCAACGAATCCAGGGATCCGGACCGCGGCATTACGATGGGTCTCTTTTGTTATCCGATCCTGATGTCGGCCGACATACTGATGTTCAAGGCCAACAAAGTACCGGTCGGGCGCGACCAGAAGCAGCATGTCGAGATGGCAAGGGACATCGCGCAGCGTTTCAATCACCACTTCGGTGAGACGTTCGTTCTGCCCGAAGCGGTGATAAAGGAAAATACCGCCGTGCTGCCCGGTCTCGACGGACGCAAAATGTCCAAGAGCTACGGCAACACGATTCCGCTGTTCGCGCCGGCGAAAAAGCTGCGGAAGCTGATCATGAAGATCAAGACGAATTCACTGGAGCCCGGTGAGCCGAAGGATCCGGGCGACAGTGCATTGTTCGATATCTACGCGGCGTTTGCCGGCGAGGCAGAGGTCGAAGAGATACGGCAGCGTTACGCAGCCGGCATTGCCTGGGGCGAAATGAAGCAGCTGCTGTTCGAGCACATCGACGCGCATCTCGCGCCTGCCCGCGCCGAGTACGAAAAGTTGCTGGCATCGCCCGATCACATCGAGTCCATTCTGCGGCAGGGCGCGGAGAAGGCGCGGGCCGTGAGCGTCCCGTTTCTGCAGGAGATTCGCCGGCGCGTCGGCGTGCGTCCGCTCGACCGGATCTGACGCAACGGACTCTCCGCGCGCGCGGACCCGCCGGGACCGGCAGGCCGACCCGGCGCGCATTACCGTGGCTATTCCTCGATCGCGGCCAGCAGGTCGTCGCGCGTCTGCGGCACCTGTGCCGCGTGCACGGCCAGGTAGCGCTCGAACTGCACGTCGTTCTCCGCAACATAGGTGGCGAGCGTCTTGACGAACGGGTTCGCCTCGGCGCCCGGCTGTGGCAGCGTGAAATCCGCCTGGAACAGGATTCCCTGCGCCGGTAGAACGGCGACCAGCATGCCGTCGGTATGTCCGTTCGGCACCGAGTGCAGCTCTACGCGCATCGAGCCGTCCGCGTAGACACCGACGCCTTCCACGCCCTGGACTTCGACATCGAGCGTGTCTTCGCCGAGCAGGGAACGCGGCGTGCGCAACGCCATTCCGAGGAAGTCCACGTTGTTGGCGTGGGTCACCAGCGTGGCGCCGGCGCGGATGAACGGCACGAGCCCGGCCGTGTGGTCGGAGTGCGGATGCGAGTTGACGATGTAACGAATCGGCTTGTCCGGCAGGTCGGACTCGATCGCGGCGATGATCTGATCGCCGCGCGCTTCGGATTGTCCACCCTCGAACACCAGCAGATGGTCGTCGAACTCGGCAACGAGCGCGACGTAACCGCCGGTGATCAGCCAGACGCCGTCGGCGACCTGCTCGACGATGTCTTCGGGCGGCGGGCCGCCGGGCCCGCCGAAGCCGCCCCCGGTTTCAGGTGGCTGCAGCAGCGCCGCCAGGTTTGCCGGGTTGGCGCTCGCGTCGCTGACCTCGACGCCGAAGACACCGCCGCCGCCGCGCTGTTGCTCAATCTCGGTCGGTACCATCACGCCGTCGAAACGGCGATAGTCGTCGTACACCTGAACGACATGGAAATCGCCCATGAACGGGTGCTCGACCCAGGTCTCGGTGCGCGCGATGAGGTTGTCTTCGCCGATGTAGCCGTTGACCGTGTAACGCATGCCGGACGGCGCGGTCTGGTCGGCCGGCGATTGCCAGGAAAGCACGGTGTAGTCCATCCCGTCGATGTCGGCACTGTCCATCGTGACCCCGTTGGCAGCCGCGCCGGCGAGGAAGCCCCACGGCGTCAGCCAGATTTCGAGCTGCTGCGCCCAGCCGTCCTGGTCGGCCGGAACGCTCTGGACGTACGTTCCTTCGACCGGCGGGTTGAAGAAGAGATTCATCGCGAACGTGTCGCCCGTGGCGAGCGAGGCCGGGGCGCCGAGGTCGATCGTCCGCGCGTAGTCCCAGATCGCATCCCGCCATGGCCACGGTGGATCGGCATGTGGGGTCTGCATGAAGCTGTTGCGAATGCGCCAGGCCCAGCCCGAGTATGTGATCGAGTCGAGGCCCTCGGTACCCATCGCAGCGACGGTGTCCGCGAGGACGCTGTCGGCCGTTGGCGGCGCCGTTTCCGCCGCGCTGTCGGCATTCGAGGCGGGCGGCGGCGCCGCATTCTGGCTGCCGCCGCAGCCCAGTATCAGCAGAAAGGGGATCAGTGCCGGGAGTCGGAATATTCGAATCATTGGTCGTCTCCGGTGAGTTGGCTGCGCCCGATTTTTCGCCGCATGGCGCCTCCGGATACTAGCGTATTCCCGGCACGGATTAGCCCCGATCGCAGCCTTCGGCGTATAGTCACGGCCGGTCCTGGCACGACGATTCCTGGAGAGAACAATGAGAACCATTCGTGTCCCCCTGTCGGCTGCGGTTCTGCTGTTCGCGGCTGCGATGCTGGCTGCGCAGGCATTTGCGCAGACGGTCGACCCTGCGCGCGTCGGCCTGTCCCCCGAGCGCCTGGGGCGAATAGAGACGCTGATGCAGCGCCACATCGACGCGGCCGGCTTCGCCGGCGCGGTCACGCTGGTCGCCCGGAATGACGAGATCGCCTGGCTGCATGCCCAGGGCCTGATGGACATCGAGTCGGAGCAGGCGATGCGGACCGATGCCGTGTTCCGGATCATGTCGATGACGAAACCGGTCGTTGCGTTCGCCGTCCTGATGATGGTCGAGGCGGGCGAGGTCCGGCTCACGGACCCGGTGTCGCGGTTCATTCCCGAGCTCGAGGGGCTGCGAGTGGCCGCGGCCAGCACGCCGGATGGCGAGGAGGCCTCGCGCGAGATCCAGGTCCGGGACCTGCTGACGCACACGTCGGGACTGATGAGCGGTCAGGTCAGCAGCGGTGCGGTGTCGATCGAGTTCGGTCCCGGCGATACGCTGGCGAGTGTCCTGCCGAATCTCGCGGCGGCACCGCTGGAGTTTCAGCCCGGATCACGCTGGGCCTACAGCCCCGTCTTCGGCTTCGACGCGTTGGCGCGCATCGTCGAAGTCAGCGCCGGAGTCGATTTCGGGACCTTCACGCAGGAGCGGATCTTCGCGCCGCTCGGCATGGACGATACCTACTTCTATCGTGACGGGGCGCACCCGAACCTGGCCACGCTCTATCGGAACGAGAACGACACGCTGGTCGAGAATCCGGAGATGCCATTCATCAACGGCACCTATTTCTCGGGTGGCGGGGGCCTTTTCAGCACGGCCGAAGACTACCTGCGGTTCGCACTCGTGTTGCTGAACGACGGCGAGCTCGACGGCACGCGGCTGCTCGGCAGGCGCACGGCCGAGCTGATGCGCTCGGCGTTCATCCCGGATGAGCTGCCCGGTCGCAGTCCCGGCGAGGGTTACGGGCTCGGCGTCAGGGTGATTACCGATGCGTTGGCCGGCAATACCTGGCTCTCGGACGGCAGCTTCGGCTGGAGTGGCGCGTTCAATACGCACTTCTTCGTCGATCCGCAGGAGCGCGTCGTCGGGATCTATATGACGCAGGTCACTGGTTTCCGTGGGGGTTTCCAGCTGATGGACGACTTTGAAACGGCAGTCATGCAGGCTATAGTCGACTGAAGTCTCACGGAACGACTCATGGCTGCAGGCATTCGGCTCATCGCGACGGTAACGGGGCTCGGTCTGGCCGGCGGACTGGCTGCACAACCGCCGATGCCGGAAAGCCTGCCGGTCGAGCTGCCCGACGGCCCGGCGCGCGCCGGCTTCGACATCGAGCGATTCAGCAATGCCGGCAACGGCTGGTTCGAGACGTTCTATGTCGACGAGACCGAGCCGATGCAGGCCGTTCTCGACAGCGGTCGTCTGCAGCCGGACACCCGGATGCTGATCCTGCGCACCGAAGGCGGGAATCTGGCATTCGTGACCGACCAGATGGCTTACCACCACCTCGCACAGGGCACATCGGAGGGCAAGCACTGGCTTGCAACCTTCTGACCCGTCTGCAATAGCGGGACCAGTCTGGTTCCGGTGATCGAGGAAGGCGGCGATATGCTGCACTTCGACAACGTGGGCCTCTACGACGGCTTGTTCGTCATGCAGGATCAGGAGTCGAAGACCCTCTGGAATCATATTACCGGCGAGGCGCTATACGGCCCGCACGTCGGGCGCTCGCTCGGCCCGGTCGGCAATCTGCGGCAGATGAACGTCAGCGAAGCGCTCGAGTTCGACCCCGAGATTCAGGTGGCGATCTCGGACCGGCCCTACGCCGGGCGCGTCTACGCGCCGGGCGCGGGCTTTCTGGCTGACGATGCGGAGCTGCGGGGCTTTTTCGTCGAGACGCTGGGCGAGGAAGACGAGCGCCGGCCGCGGATGGACATGGGCCTCGGCATCTGGACCGCCGGCACGCAGCGCTACTATCCGCTCGACGAGATCCGTGCGCGTGGCGGCGCGTTCGTCGACAGCGTCGACGGCCGTCCACTCGTCGTCTTCATCGATTCGAGCTCGGCCACGCCGACCGCTTTCTTCACCGATGCGGCGGTGGCGACGGCGAGCGACGGCGAGGTCCGGCTCGACACCGGTGCAGTGATCCGGGCGGGGCTCCTTTACGGCGCCGACGGCGAGCGCATCGAGGCGGAGTTGCCGCAGCAGATATTCACGCGCTGGTACGGCTACGCTCTGACCTTCCCCGCAGCCGAAATCTATGGTGAGTAGCGCCGATCGCACACCGCCGCGCATGCTCGCCGCCGCCGGCTGCGCAGTCGTTGCGCTGTTGCTGCAGGTGCCGGCCTCGGCACAGGACGTGACATGCGATGCCGACGCCGGTGATGCCGATCTCGACTTCGTCCTCCAGGATATCGACGGTCAGGACGTCCGGCTCTCGGATTACATCGGCAACGTCATATTGCTTGACTTCTGGGCCACCTGGTGCGCGCCCTGTCGGATCGAGATACCGGGCTTCATCGAGCTGCTGGACGAGTACGGCCCCGAGGGTTTCGTCGTGCTCGGCATCTCGGTCGACGACCCAATCGATGCGCTGCGGTCGTTTGCCGCCGAATTCAGCATGGACTACCCGGTGCTGCTCGGCGACGGGCGGGACGACGTCAAGGATGCCTACGGGCCGCCGGTCGGTTTCCCCACGTCGTTCATCATCGATCGCTCGGGCCGCATCTGCACTTCGCATACCGGGTTCGCGCCGAAGGAACAGTTCGAGCAGGAAATCGTCAGCCTGCTCTGAGCAGCCGGGGTGCTCCGCTTCCCTGCGGCACCTCGCGTCCGCGCTCGGTCGATGCTGCGCGGCGCGCGCGCCGCGGACCCGGGCGCTGCCTATCGGCGTTTCGCCCTTTTCCCGCGTCGTCCGCGCCGATCCCCTGACCGTCCGGTCGGCAGCACCTCGCGCAGTGCAACGCCGGTATGCGACTCCTTGCGGGCCGCGATCTCTTCCGGACTGCCGGTCGCGACGATACGTCCGCCGCCTGCGCCGCCTTCCGGCCCAAGATCGATAATCCAGTCGGCCATCTTGATGACCTCGAGATTGTGCTCGATGACGACGATCGTGTTGCCCTGATCGCGGAGCCGAAACAGCACGTCGAGCAATTGCGCAACGTCATGGAAGTGCAATCCGGTCGTCGGCTCGTCGAGTATGTAGAGCGTCGATCCGGTGCTGCGCTTCGACAGTTCCTTCGCGAGCTTGACGCGCTGAGCCTCGCCGCCGGACAGCGTCGTCGCGTTCTGGCCGAGGCGGATGTAGCCGAGACCCACGGCCAGCAGCGTTTCGAGCTTGCGTGCGACCTGCGGTACGTTACGAAAGAACTCGACGCCGTCCTCTACCGTCATTGCCAGGACTTCTGAGATGTTCTTCCCCTTGTAACGGATATCGAGCGTTTCGCGGTTGTAGCGCCTGCCCTCGCAGACATCGCAGGCGACATAGACGTCGGGAAGGAAGTGCATCTCGACCTTGATGACGCCGTCACCCTGGCAGGCTTCGCAGCGGCCGCCTTTCACGTTGAAGCTGAATCGCCCCGGCTGGTAGCCGCGGGATCTCGCCTCCTGCGTTGCCGCGAACAGGTCGCGGATCGGTGTGAAGACGCCCGTGTACGTCGCCGGATTGGAGCGCGGCGTTCGCCCGATCGGGCTCTGACTGATATCGATGACGCGGTCGAAGTGCTCGATGCCGTCGAGCCCGTCGCAAGGCGCCGGCTCCTCGCCGCTGCCGTTCAGCTCGCGGGCGACGAGGCGATAGAGAGTATCGTTGATCAGCGAGCTCTTGCCCGATCCGGATACGCCGGTTACGCAGGTAAAGAGGCCCGCCGGAATCTCGACGTCCACGCTCTGCAGGTTGTTGGCCCGCGCGCCTGTGACGGACAGCACCGTTTGCTCGTCGAACGGCAGCCGCTGGTCCGGTGGCCTGATCTCGCGCCGGCCGGTCAGGTACTGCCCCGTCAGCGAGGCCGGATCGGCCTTTATCTCGTCCGGCGTGCCGAAGGCGACGACCTTGCCGCCGTGGACGCCGGCGCCCGGCCCGAGGTCGACGACGTAATCGGCAGCGAGGATCGCATCGCGGTCGTGCTCGACGACGAGCACCGTGTTGCCGAGATCGCGCAGATGAATCAGCGTGTCGAGCAGCCGCCCATGGTCGCGCGGATGCAGGCCGATCGAGGGCTCGTCGAGGATGTACATGACGCCGACGAGGCCGGAGCCGATCTGGCTCGCAAGCCGGATGCGTTGTGCCTCGCCGCCGGACAGCGTCTCGGCGCTGCGGTCGAGCGTCAGATAGCCGAGCCCGACATCGGCCAGAAACTGCAGGCGGTTCAGGATCTCCTTGACGATCTTGTCGGCGACTTCGCCGCGCCAACCCTCGATGCGCAGGTCCGACATCAGCCCGAGCGCCGCCGTCACGCTCATCGAATTGACTGCCGGCAACGCATGATCGGCGACGAAGACGTTGCGCGCCGCAACGTTCAGGCGCGTGCCTTCGCATTCGACGCAGGCGCGCACGCTCTGGTATTTGCCGAGTTCCTCGCGCACGGCGCTCGACTCGGTTTCCTGGTAACGGCGCTGCATGTTCGGAATCACGCCCTCGAACGCATGCTTCCAGCGGTTCTGGCTGCCGCGGGCATTGACGTAGTGGAACTGGATCTTCTCGTCGCCGCTGCCGTACAGCAGCGCATCGCGGACTTTTTTCGGCAGCTTGCGGAACGGCTTCTCGATATCGAATCGATAGTGCTGCGCCAGCGACTGGATCATCTGGAAGTAATACGGGTTCCGGCGATCCCAGCCGCGGATCGCGCCACCGGCGAGCGACAGATCGGCGTTCCTGACGACACGGTCCGGGTCGAAGAAGCGCCGGGCGCCGAGCCCGTCGCAGGCCTGGCAGGCGCCGATCGGGCTGTTGAACGAGAACAGCCGCGGTTCGAGCTCGGAAATGCTGTAGCCGCAGCTGGGGCAGGCGAACTTGTTCGAGAAGACGACCGGCGCCCGCGACTCGTCGTCCATGAAGGCGGCTTCGGCGACACCGTCGGCCAGCGCGAGCGCCGTCTCGAACGACTCGGCGAGCCTGAGGGCCGCATCCGGGCGAATCCGCAGGCGGTCGACGATCGCCTCGATATCGTGCTTGATTCGCGGATTCAGCTTCGGCGGGTCGTCCAGCTCGTGCGTGTTGCCGTCTATGCGGACCCGGACGTAGCCGGCGGCGCGCAGCTCCTTCAGCACGTCCGTGTGCTCGCCCTTGCGCGCCTTGACGATCGGCGCCAGCAGCATCACGCGCGTGCCTTCCTCGAGCGCGAGCATCTGATCGACCATCTGGGTCACGCTCTGTGCCTCGAGCGTGGTGCCGTGGTCGGGGCAGCGCGGCACGCCGGCCCGCGCATAGAGCAGGCGCAGATAGTCGTGAATCTCGGTCACGGTCCCGACCGTCGAGCGGGGGTTGTGTGACGTCGACTTCTGCTCGATCGAGATTGCCGGGGACAGGCCTTCGATATGATCCACGTCCGGCTTGTCCATCATCGACAGGAACTGCCGAGCATAGGCTGACAGCGATTCGACATAACGCCGCTGGCCTTCGGCATACAGCGTGTCGAACGCGAGCGACGACTTGCCGGAGCCGGACAGGCCGGTAAAGACGATCAGCTTGTCGCGCGGCAGGTCGAGGTCGACGCCCTTCAGATTGTGGGTCCGCGCGCCGCGGATCTGGATGCTCTGGACGCTCATCGGTGGCCGGTGTCCGAATTCGGGGCAAACGTGAACTATAAGTCCTGCGGATTTCACGGCGCAAAGTCCGGGCCGAATCTCGTCGCGACGGCCGCAAACCCGGGTGCCAAGCCCTGTGGGTATGCGTACAATGCCAGGCAGAGCGTTCGGCCCGGTGCTTCGGCGCATCGGGACCCGGGAAACGCCGCCAGCGAACATCTCAGGAGCTTCCATGGCACGCGGAATCAACAAGGTCATCCTCATCGGTCATCTCGGACAGGATCCGGAGACGCGCTACATGCCGAGCGGCGGCGCCGTCACGAATCTCCGCCTCGCAACGAGCGAGTCGTGGAAGGACAAGAACACGGGCGACCAGCAGGAGCGCACCGAATGGCACAACGTCGCGATGTTCGGGCGGCTGGCCGAGATTGCCGCGGAGTACCTGCGCAAGGGTTCGCAGGTCTATATCGAGGGCCGGCTGCGGACCCGCAAATGGCAGGACCGCGACGGCAACGATCGCTGGACCACCGAGATCGTCGCGAACGAGATGCAGATGCTCGGCGGCCGGCCGGATTCGTCGGCACCGGCGCGTGCGGCCAGCGCCGCGCCGGCCATGTCCGGACCACCGAACGACATGGACGATGACATCCCGTTCTAGCCTGCTTCAGCCACTGATGCTGAAGGCTTGCAGCCGGGGTAGATTGTCTTCCCGAGCAGACTGTGGTATCCAATATGCCATTAGCAGGTTGGGCGGGTCGTTCTCGTGAAATACTTATTGTCGATGGCGCTTGTAGGCATCTTTGGCGCCGTAGAGGTGCAGGCGTGTGGCGACAGCCTGTATCGAGTCGGGCGTGGCGTCGCGTACCGCACTTACAGCGCTCCTCTGCCAGGCAATCTGCTCGTTCATGTGCACTCGGCCGAGACGGAGGCGCTCGCGACCGCGATGGCAGAGTCGGGGCACTCAGTGAGAATCGTGGCGGATCTCGATGAGTTGCGTTCCGAACTCAACCGTGGGGGCTACGATGTGGTGGTAACGTCGCTAGACGATTCCTTCACGGCGACCCAGGGGCTCGGCGCGGTCTTCGTTCCGTTCGCTGCGACTTCCGCAGAAGCGAAATCGGTAAAGCGTCAGTTCAAGCGTGTGCTCGTAGCTACTGACGACTTGCCCCGCCACCTGCTGACGATTCATCGAGTATTGAAGTCCCGCGCCTAGGCATAGCGCTGCACCCACCTGCATTCGTTGCACACGCGAGTCCGCTTCTACATCTCGCTGAGCGTTCTTACAGCCGCCGTGGTCGGCTGGGCGCCAGCTTTGCCGCAGGAACGCGGCGACGCGAGCTTCCGCCTCGAGTATCAGTTCATCCGCACCGGTGTGTTCGACAGTTCGATCGGCGACATCGACATCGGTGTGACCGATGGCCATACGCTGCTCGCGTCGTTCGACTACGCTTTGACCGATCGCTGGACGCTAATGGCCAGCCTGCCATGGATTCGCAAGCGGCACATGGGAGCGCTGCCGCATGACCCGGTTCTGGATATCACCGCTTGGACTGCGCCCAACCTCGAGCTGATCGACGACGGGCGCTATCATAGTGGTCTGCAGGATATCTATTTGGGCGCTCGCTATCACTTGAGACAAGGACAGCCGCTAACGATTCAGCCGCACCTCTCGTATGGGCGGCCCGTTCAGGACTACCAGGTCTATGCGCATGCGGCGCTTGGTCGCGACATATGGCACGTCCCAGTGGGAGTATCTTTTCTCTATCAGCCGCCGCTGCGACGGTTGTATGTGGCAGGCGACTTCAGCTACGTCTTTACAGAAAAGACTCTGGGCGTCGATATCAGTCACTTTCTCGTCTACGGAGCCGTTGGCTATTACGCTACACCGCGCCTCGTTCCGAAATTCTTCTTCAACGTAAAGGAGGTTCCCGACGGACTCAATTTTCCGGACGACTACGATGTGAACGCGCTGAACGACGAGCGCTGGTACAACCACGATCGAATGATCAAGCACAACTTCGTAAACGCAGGAATCGGCCTCGACTGGGCTATTCGCGATGACTGGCAACTCGCGATCTCGTGGTACAAGATGGTCGATCCGGAGCAGGTCAACGTAGTAGAGCGCGCCTGGACCGCCGGGTTCACTCATTTCTTTCGGATTGGGCGCTGAAAGGGACCTTGCGAGGGAGATCATCTCGGACAAGGTGCGTGCGCAGATGTCCGGCTAGTACGCCATCTTGCCGGCGTTAGCGACGCACGCCAAACCGGGCGAGGGTTGTCGGAAGGCGTTCACGCAGCTCCGCTCGGCGAGCGTCGAAGTGGTCGACGACCGCGACAAACCGTGACTCTTCTTGCAGAGCTCCGAAGCAGGGCAAATCTTTCAGTAGCGGATCCCACGGCAGCCGGTCTGCGTTTACCGTGGCTTCGAGTGACTGCAGCGCCTCGTCGACCCGGCCGAGGACCGCCAGCGAGCAGCCATTAAGGATCTTGTTCCACCAATCCGGGTTTCCTTCCCAGCGATCCGGCGCACCTCCGAGCGAGATCGAGTAATCGAGATGTGCCGTTGCCAGTCGTTCGGCCTGCGGATCATCCACAGCGCGGAGGGCAGAAATCAATGTGACGAGAGCTTCGAAATCCTCCGACTGACGCGCGGCCGGGAACATCGAGTCGGGTAATCCTGTCGATTCGAGCACGCCGATGGCAGCCGAGTAATCGCCGGTCGCCGCGTACGCGAAACCGAGCAGATAGCGAAGCTGCAAGTCATCGGGTTCCTCGAATATCAGCGCCTCCGCCTTGTCGATGAGTTGCGCATAACTGCGGCTGAGGAAGAGAACGCCAACACCGGGATCCGGATCCAGCGTGAGTGCTGTCTCCGTATCACCGATCTGGGCGTAAAGCTCCGCCAGTTGCCAATCAAGCATTTCGGCACTGGGGTCGAGCGCTTGTGCCCGGTAAACCCAGCCCATTGCCAGATCCAGATTGCCTGCGAGTTCGTGTAGTCGCGCGATGGCGCTATAGGCGGCGGGCGACCGAAACATTTGCTCGATGTCACCTGCGACGGCGACCGCCTTTTCTGCCTGACCAGTCATACCGAGATACTCGCCGAAGGCGGCGTATCGGGAAAGAGAAAGGCGGTCGAGTTCTAGCGCGCGTCGATACAATGGCTCCGCCTCCGGAAAGCGCCCGATCATCCAGTACCAATACGCAAGGTCCGCCATTGCATCGGCATTGTTTGGATTCAACTCGTGTGCCCGCTCCAGGGCTGGCCCAGCCTGGGGTGCTCGAGTGGCCCAGTGGTAGCGGCCGAGCACGTTTTGAACTTCCGAGAGCTCCGGGTTTAGGGTCAGCGCACGGAATATCGGGGCTTCGGCAGCCGAATAGTCGCCGAGGTAGAGAAGCGCGCCCGCAAGGCGGCTGAACGCGAGGGCCGAGTCTGGATCGGCGATCGTCGCGCGGCGGTATAGGTCGACGGCCCGGCGTATCGTCTCCTCGTCGACTTCCTCATCCTCCCGAACTTCACGCTCGTAGTAACCTGCCAGCAACATTAGTTCGTTGGCCGATGGGACACGTGTGGTTGGCACGCCGACCGGAATCTCCGTGCCTGGCAACACGGCTGCGGTAATTTCTTCGGCGACGGTCTGCTGCACGCTCAGTAGCTCGTCGAAGTTGACGTCAAAAACTTCGTTCCAGCGCATGAGACCGGTCGAGCCCTCGACCACTTGGACCGACACGTATAGCCGCTCGCCGTCACGACGAAGTTGACCCTCGACCAGGTAGGCCACGCCGAGAAGCTCCGACCTGGTGTGGGCATCGGTGGATTCGAGTTGCGCTGCTAGGGACGACGATCTCGCTGCCACTTGCAAGCGCGCGACACGACCGATTTGGTCGCGCAGTTCGTCGCTAAACGCGCCGCCCAGGTAAGCATCGTTCGGATTCGAGCCGCCGTTTTCGAACGGTAAGACGGCGATTGTTGCCAACTGTGAACCGCTGTTGGAACTGGGTTGCCGGCTGAGCAAGACTGCAACCATCACTGCCACTGCAGCAAAGGCCAATGCAGCTCGTCCGACGGTCTTACGGGCGGCCCTGGCGCCGTGCCGCTGGCTAGTGCCCGCCACACGTTGCCGGGCGGACACCTCATCGGGAGCGCCCTGCACGGTCACGCTTGGGATGAAACGGTAGCCAAGCGCTCTCA
This sequence comes from Candidatus Rariloculaceae bacterium, assembly GCA_965223375.1. GTDB lineage: Bacteria > Pseudomonadota > Gammaproteobacteria > Steroidobacterales > Rariloculaceae > CBDCWM01. The sequence continues at coordinate 1,645,822 of OZ245000.1, read as the reverse complement.
CGCCCTCGATGTAGCGCGGTTGATCTGCGTCGTCACCCAGTGCTTTGCGCAGCAACATGACGCGTTTTGCGACATTTTCCGGCGTCACGATGCGCCGGGGGCCCCAAACTCGTGTGATCAGCTGCTCATGCTCGACCAAGTTGGGCGCCGAATCGATCAGAACCAGAAGCGTTTGAAAGGAGAGCTTACTGAGCTCGATGACCTCCGAGCCGCGCCAGACGCGGTGTTGCGCCTGATCGACTATCAGGTCTCCCGCCCGGTAACGGCGCGACGCCGATTTCTCGCTGGTCATCGAGAGCCCATACTGAACGCCCGTTAGGCCGGAGTTCGAAGTTTCGCAGAATTCCTCGGCCTCGGCAGGGGGTAGGGAGGGGCGCGGACGGTTTTGGAGGAGGGGCGCGGCGTCCGCGCCCCTGCCTACGCTTTGCCTCAATACTCAAAGACGATGACGCCGGCCGGATAGCCACCCGGACCGTCGACGTTGTTGCCGAGATGCGGAACGCCCGCGGTGGGATCTTCGGGCGTAAGCAATTGCCGGGCCCGACGAGCGTTGTCCATCTCGTCAGCCGGACCGTGGCCGAAGATGAAGGCCCACACTTGGGATCCGGGAGCGGGCTTGAAGTCGTTCAGCACGCCGCTGAAGTACTGCGGTTCGTTCTTCTGCGGGACGCCCCCGTCCATGCGGCCAAATACGGCGAGCGGCTTCTCACCGAAGAAATCGATGATGCTGCAGTTGCCGGCATAGAACTGAGGTTCGGGTGCCGGGATCGGTGTCTCCGGGCCCGGGACCAGAAAGGTGGGATCACAGGCACTCGCATCGTCAATGTATACCCACCAGAGCGTGTAAGCGTTGCCGACGGTAAGGCCATCAACCCGGCCCAGAAAGCGCGTCGATTCACGAGTCAAACAGACGTTTGCGCGGCCGCCCAGGGCCTGGCCGGTGATTTCGGCCTCCCAAAAGGTCTGCACAGGTTCTGAGTCGCACGACCAGCGCCGCTTCTGCGCTTGCGCTGTGTCCGGACTAGCGAGATGGATGGCCGCGAGCGATGCGGCGATTGTGAGTACTGCGTTCCTCATAGTGGTTTTCCTCCTCAGGTGATTCGATCGGCTGGGACGGTGCCCGGCCACGAACCACGAGGCTAGCCATGCGCCTGGAATGGAGCATGAAAGAACATTGCCGAATTCGCGAAAGTCTCGTGAATTTCCGCCTTCTATGCTCCATTGCACCTGACCGAGGCGACTACGCGGCGGTTTACAGTAACGTTTGGCAACCCGTCACCCATTCTGTGTAATATCGGTCGCGGAACCAGGAAGAAGTCGCAGCGATTTAGCACACGAAATCGCCTTGATTAGATTAAGTTCATGAATTACAAAGACAAATGGTCTGCGACACCAGTTGGCTGCCATGAACCGACCCAATAGTCCGGCCATCGACCATCCGGCGTGAACGACCGCTACTACATTCAGACTTTCGGCTGCCAGATGAACGAGTACGACTCGGCCAAGATGGCCGACGTGCTCGCCGACTCGATCGGCGCTGAGCCTGCCGCGCGCCCGGAGGACGCCCGGATCCTGTTGCTCAATACCTGTTCGATTCGCGAAAAAGCCCAGGAAAAGGTGTTTTCGTTGCTCGGCCGCTGGCGAGCCATCAAGGAAGCCGAACCGGGCACGATCATCGGTGTCGGCGGTTGCGTCGCAAGCCAGGAAGGTGAGGCATTGCTGCGGCGTGCGCCCTTCGTCGACATCGTTTTCGGTCCGCAGACACTGCATCGCCTGCCCGAGCTCATCGGTGCGGTCCGGGGCGGCCAGCCAGCCGTCGTCGATGTCAGCTTCCCGGAGATCGAGAAGTTCGACCGGATTCCGGAGCCGGTGAAGTCGCATTGCACCGCGTTCCTGTCGGTCATGGAAGGCTGCAGCAAGTACTGCACCTACTGCGTCGTGCCGTACACGCGCGGCGAGGAAATCAGCCGGCCGTTCGACGACGTGATTGCCGAGGCGGTTCGTCTCGCGGAGCTCGGCGTCGGCGAAATCAATCTGCTCGGTCAGAACGTCAACGCGTATCGCGGGCCGCTGGCCGGCGGCGGCACTGCTGATCTGGCAACGCTGATTCACTACATCGCCGCGATCGACGGTATCGAGCGCGTCCGGTTCACGACATCGCATCCGGTCGAGTTCACCGACGCGCTGATCGAAGCCTACGGGGACGTCCCGGCCCTGGCTGCCTATCTGCATCTGCCGGTGCAGAGCGGCTCGGACGCCATATTGGCATCGATGAAGCGCGGCCACACGCGCGATCAGTACATCGACAAGATGGGGCGCCTGAAGGCGGCGCGCCCCGGCATCTCGCTGTCGTCGGATTTCATCGTGGGCTTTCCGGGTGAGACGGAGGCGGATTTCGAGGACACACTGGATCTGATTCGCACCGTGGGTTTCGACCAGTCGTTCAGTTTCATCTACAGCGCGCGCCCGGGGACACCGGCCGCGGCAATCGACGATCATCTGCCGCGTGAGGTCACTCAATCGCGACTCGTACGTTTGCAGTCGCTGATCAATGCACAGGCTGCCCGGATTGCCGACGGCATGGTCGGCGGCGTGCAGCGGGTTCTCGTCGAGCGCGTCTCGAGGAAGTCGGAGCGTGAAGTCGCCGGTCGCACCGAAAACAACCGCTGGGTGAACTTCGCCGGCGACCGCCGGTTGATCGGCCGGTTCGTCGACGTGCTGATCACCGAGGCGCTGCCGAACTCGTTGCGCGGGCGCCGGCTGGCGGCGCCGGAAGCACGATCCGTTGCCTGAAGTCGGCGAAGGCAGGCGCGTGCTGGATCTCGTCCTGGATCCGGACGACCATCGGCGCATGGCGATGCTCTGCGGGCAGTTCGACGAGAACATCCGACAGATCGAGGATCGCCTGGGCGTCGCAATTCGCAGCCGCGGGAACCACTTCGAGATCTCCGGCAGTGCCGATGCCGCCGCGGCGGGCGCGCGCGTGCTCGAAGAGCTCTATGCCGAAACGGCCAACAGTGAGATCGACGGCGAGCGCGTTCATATCGCGCTTGCGGCCCATGCCGACGGCCCCGGTGCGACGGCGAGCGACGATGACGCCGTGATACGCGCGCGGCGCCGCCTGATTCGTGCGCGCGGCCGGAACCAAATTGCCTATGCGCGCGCCATGCGCACGCTCGACCTCACATTCGGCATCGGGCCGGCCGGTACCGGCAAGACCTATCTCGCCGTTGCGGCCGCGGTCGAGGCGCTGACACAGGAGACGGTGCGCCGCCTCGTCCTCGTTCGGCCGGCCGTGGAGGCCGGTGAGCGACTCGGGTTCCTGCCCGGCGACATGGCACAGAAGATCGACCCCTATCTGCGGCCGATGTACGACGCGCTTTATGAAATGCTCGGCTTCGAGAGAGTCGGCAAGCTGATCGATCGCCACGTAATCGAGGTCGCTCCGCTCGCATTCATGCGCGGCCGCACGTTGAACGAGTCGTTCGTCATTCTCGACGAGGCGCAGAATACGACACCCGAGCAGATGAAGATGTTTCTCACTCGCATCGGATTCGGTTCGCGCGCTGTCGTAACCGGGGATGTGACGCAGACCGACCTGCCCCCGGGCAAGGAGTCCGGCCTCAATCAGGTGCAGCGAGTGCTGGGCGAGGTGTCGGGCATCGAGTTCATCCATTTCGATGCGCGTGATGTCGTTCGGCACCCGCTCGTGCAGCGCATCGTTGCTGCGTATGAGCGCGATGGTGGCGGATAAGCCCGAAGGTCCGGCGGGCGACGAAGCGATCGCGGTCGAGATTCAGACCGGCACCGCGGCGGGCCGGCATCCGGCGGACGCGCTTCTGACGCGCTGGATCGTGACCGCAGCAGGACCGCAGACCGGCATGGAGCTGACCCTGCGCGTCGTCGGGGAGCCGGAGTCGACCGCGCTCAATCGTCGTTATCGCGGCAGGGAATATGCGACCAACGTCTTGTCGTTTCGGGCCGACGACTGGCCGGAGATCGACGGTGAGCGTCGGCCGCTGGGCGATCTGGTCGTCTGTGCCCCGGTGATCGAGCGGGAGGCCGCCGAAGCCGGTCGGGACGCCGAGGCACACTGGGCCCACATCGTCATTCACGGCGTGTTGCACCTGCTTGGCCACGATCACGAAACGGACCGGGATGCCGCCACGATGGAGCGGGAGGAGACCCGGCTGCTGACGATGCTCGGCTACCCCGATCCGCACGCCGCCGCGCCCTGACGCCGTGGCGCGAACGCTTGCAAGGCACCGGCTCCGGCCTCAAGATACGGGCAGTTCGATGTCCGAAGAAAACTCCCCGACCAGTTCCCAGCACGGCTTGACGAGCTGGCTCGTTCGACTCTTTCAGGGTCGCGAGGAAGAGGGTGCCACGCGCGAGGAAATCGCCGACTTCCTGCGGGAATGTCACACGCGCGCCATTCTCGAAGCGGACGAGTTCGAGATGTTGCAGGGCGTCCTCGAAGTTTCCGAGACGCACGTCCGTGAAATCATGGTCCCACGTTCGCGGATGGTCGTGCTGCCGGTCGACGAATCGACGGAAACGATACTGAAGATCATCGTCGATTCCGGGCACTCGCGGTTTCCGGTAATTGGCGAAGATCGCGACGAAGTGGTCGGCATCCTGCTGGCAAAGGATCTGCTGCGACACCTGCAGGATCGCAGCACGATCCCCCTTCGCGTCCAGGATTTGATCAGGCCGGCCGTCTTCGTTCCCGAAAGCAAGCGTCTCAGCACATTGCTGAAGGAGTTTCGCGAGAGCCATCAGCATCTCGCGATCGTCGTCGACGAGTACGGTGGCGTGGCGGGCCTTGCTACGATCGAGGATGTGCTCGAGCAGATCGTCGGCCGGATCGACGACGAGCACGATCCCGAAGGCGTGGAACAAATCCAGGACCTTGGTGACGGCCGGTCCGCCGTGCTCGCGCTGACGCGAGTCGAGGACTTCAACGAGCATTTCGCCGTGGCGCTCGACGACGAGGAGTACGAGACGATCGGCGGGCTCGTCATGCATGAGCTCGGGCGCCTGCCGCGCCACGGCGAGACACTCAATTTCGGCGGGTTCGCCTTCAAGGTCACGCGCGGCGATCGCCGCCGCGTACATACCGTAGAGGTCACGCGCATTGAGTCGACCGGCGGGGAGTGATGCCCCTCCGGAAGCCCGGATGAGGGCGCCGCACCGACGCTACCTGCTCGCATCGGCCGCGGGCCTGTCCCTGCCGTTCGCGTTCGCGCCCTTCGACTGGTTCTGGCTCGCCGTGCTCGGTTTCGCCGCGTTGTTCGTGAGCTGGCGGGACGCATCGCCGCGGCAAGCGGCCATCTGCGGCTTTCTGTTCGGCTTCGGCTGCTTTCTGCTCGGCGTCCACTGGATCTACATCAGCGTCGGTGTCTTCAGCCCGGCACCGCCGGCGCTCGCCATTGCGCTGACTGTCGGGCTGGCTGCAGCGATGGCGATCTACCCGGCCCTGGTCGGTTACATCGCTGCCCGATGCTGCGGCAACGGCAGCGCGGCCGCCTGGCTCCTGGCGTTGCCGGCGCTCTGGGTGCTGTTCGAGTGGCTGCGGGGGTGGTTGCTGACCGGCTTCGGCTGGCTGTCCGTCGGCTACTCGCAAACCGATTCCTGGCTCGGTGCGTTGGCGCCTGTGTTGGGCGTGCACGGTGTCACGCTGGCCGTGCTCGTGCTGGCGGGTGCCCTGGTAACACTGTTCGCAGGCAGCAGCCGCGAGCGGCTCGTCGCCGGCATCGTCGCTGTTATCGTCCTTGCAGGCAGCCGCGGATTGCTCGGAACGGAATGGACCAACCGGCAGTCCGGAACGCTGACCGCGGCGCTCGTTCAGGGCTCGGTGCCGCAGGATCTGAAGTGGATTCCGGAGCAACTGCCGGTCACGATGGCGCTCTACCGCAGCCAGACCGAGCGCGTACTCGGCGCCGACCTGATCGTCTGGCCGGAAGCTGCGATTCCGCAGCTCTTCGAGAACATGGACCGCTATCTCGACGAGATCGAGCGCGTAGCGGCCGATGCCGGGAGCACGGTCGTGCTCGGGATGCTACGACATCACGCAGCGACGGACGGCATTCAGAATGCCGTGTTTGCGCTCGGCCATCCCGAAGCAGTCTACGCGAAGCGTCATCTGGTCCCTTACGGCGAGTACTTTCCGTTGCCCGATTTCGCTCGTGCCTGGCTGTCGTCGATCAATCTCGTGGTCATGGATACGGTGCCGGGCGGGCCGGAACAGCGCCCGTTCGACCTGCTGGGCCAGCAGATTGCGATCACAATCTGCTACGAGGACGTGTTCGGCGCCGAGCAACTCGCTTCGTTTCCGGATTCGACGCTGCTGGTCAACGTCAGCAACGATGCCTGGTTCGGCGACTCGTTTGCCGGCGATCAGCATCTGCAGATCGCCCGCATGCGCGCCGCGGAGGTCGGCCGATATCTGCTCCGCGCCACCAATACGGGCATTACTGCCGTCATCGATCCGATCGGGCGCGTCGTCGAGCGGCTGCCTCAGTTCGAGATTGGCGTCCTCGAAGCGACTGTCAGCGGCTACGAGGGTGCGACACCGTACGTGCGTTGGGGCAACTATGCCGTGCTGCTCTTGTGCGGCGGCGCACTTCTCGCCTACGCGGCCACGACGAAATTGACGATCCGCCCGGGCACGTAGATTTCGCGCCGAATTTCGGCATCGCTCAGGTGCCGCGCGACGTTCTCGTCCGCCCGCGCCGCATCGAGGACGTCGGCTTCGGGCGCGTCGGCCGGAACGACGATGCGCGCGCGAACGCGGCCGTTGATCTGCACGGGAATTTCGACGGTGTCCGCGACGAGGAAACGCTCATCGTGCTCCGGCCAGTCCGCTGCGGCCAGCGATTCGGCATGGCCCAGGCGGGACCACAGCTCTTCGGCGATATGCGGCGCGAGAGGCGCCAGCAGGCGAACGAAAGCGTCGGCGATTTCGCGCGGCAACATCTCCCACTTGTTTGCGGCGTTGGTGAACTCCATCAAGGCGGCGATGGCGGTGTTGAATCTGAGCGCTTCGATGTCTTCCGTGACCTTGGCGATCGTCTGATGGATCAGGCGCTGTTGCTCATCCGAGGGCGAATCATCGACGATGGTCGCTGCCAGCGTGTCGCGCCGGTCGTCGATCAGCAGCCGCCAGGCGCGGTTCAGGAAACGGTGCGTGCCATCGACGCCGCGCGTGCTCCAGGGCTTCACCTGCTCCAGCGGTCCCATGAACATTTCGTAGAGACGAAATGCGTCGGCACCGTAGCGCGCGACGATGTCGTCCGGGTTCACGACGTTCCCGCGGCTCTTGCTCATCTTGTGCGCACGCGCGTCGACGGCGATCGCGGGGTCATCCTGTAACACGAAACGCTCGCCATCCTTGCGCAGATCGCTTTCGCTGACCGCAACCGCCTCGAGGGCGGCGCCGGTGTCGACCTGCACGCCGTTGCGAACCTGTTCGGCGCTCACCGCTTTGCCGTCGTCGTCGACATACTTCGTAAATTCGAGCTCACCCAGAATCATGCCCTGATGGACCAGGCGCCCGAATGGCTCGGCGGTCGAGACGACGCCGGCATCGAACAGCACCTTGTGCCAGAAACGCGCATACAGAAGATGCAGCACGGCGTGTTCTGCGCCGCCGATATAAAGATCGACGGGCATCCAGTATTTCTCGAGTTCCGGATCGACGATCTGCGTCGCGTTATCGGGATCGATGTAGCGCAGGTAGTACCAGCACGACCCGGCCCACTGCGGCATCGTGTTGGTTTCACGTCGGGCTGCGCGGCCGTCGGCCGAGCGGCCGCCGGCCAGCCAGTCGGTTGCTTTCGACAGCGGACCTTCAGGCGTACCGCTCGGCTCGAAATCGGTCAGTGAAGGCAGCTCGACCGGCAGATCCTCGTCGCTGACGGCTTCCGGCTGACCATCGGCGAAGACGATCGGGAACGGCTCGCCCCAGTAGCGCTGCCGCGAGAAGAGCCAGTCCCGGAGCTTGTAGTTGACCCGTCGTTCGCCGTGGCCCTCGGTCTCCAGCCAGCCGATCATCCGTGCTTTCGCGTCCTCGACCGACAGCCCGTTCAGGAATCCGCTGTTGATGGCGCGGCCGTCACCGAGATAAGCCTCACCGTCGAACTCGTCGGGCGGCTGGACGGTCCGGACGATCGGCAGATCGTGACGCACGGCGAACTCCCAGTCGCGCTGGTCCTGCGCGGGCACGGCCATGATCGCGCCGGTCCCGTAGCCTGCCAGCACGTAGTCTGCGATCCAGATCGGAATAGATTCGCCGTTGGCCGGATTGATCGCGTTCGCACCGATCGGCACGCCCGTCTTGTCCTTTTGCAGCTCGGTTCGCTCGAGCTCGCTCTTGGCCGCAGCCTGCTCGCGGTAGCGAGCGACCGCGAGCGACTGCTCGTCCGACGTCAATCGCTCGACCAGCTCGTGTTCCGGCGCGAGCACCATATAGGTCGCGCCGAACAATGTATCGGGACGCGTCGTAAAGACCCGGATGCCGGCATCGCTGCCGGCCACGGCGAAGTCGATCTCCGCGCCTTCACTGCGCCCGATCCAGTTGCGCTGCATCTCCTTCGTGCTGGCGGGCCAGTCGAGCTCGTCGAGGCCTTCGAGCAACCGGTCGGCATACTCGGTGATCTTCAGCACCCATTGGCGGAGCGGACGGCGAACGCAGGGGTAGCCGCCGATCTCGGAGCGGCCCTCGATGACTTCCTCGTTTGCGAGCGTCGTGCCGAGCGCCTCGCACCACCAGACCGGCTTGTCTTCCTGATACGCCAGGCCACGCTCGAAGAGCTGCTTGAATATCCACTGCGTCCAGCGGTAGTACTTCGGGTCCGTCGTGTTGATTTCGCGGGACCAGTCGTAGGAAAACCCGAGCGCCTGCAGCTGCTCGCGAAAACGCTCCACGTTGCGCGCGGTAGTCACGCTCGGATGTGTGCCGGTGCGAATCGCGTATTGCTCCGCGGGCAGGCCGAAGGCGTCCCAGCCGATCGGGTGCAGCACGTTGAATCCGCGCATCCGCTTGTAACGCGCGACGATGTCCGAAGCGGTATAGCCTTCGGGGTGGCCGACGTGCAGCCCGTCGCCGCTCGGATACGGGAACATGTCGAGCACGTAGTACTTGGGCTTCGACAGGTCCAGATTGTCGTCCAGACGAAACGTTTCGTTATCGCGCCAGTAGCGCTGCCATTTGGCTTCGATTTCCCTGAATGGATAGGCGGCCATGCGCGTTCCCCGGTCCGGCGGTTGTCAATTTGCCGCCCTTGCTCCAAGCTTGCGGATGATGTTGGCTTACGTTCGCTGAATCAAGCGGTTCCGCCTCGAAAGCGGCCGCGGCCGGGCGCATGAAATCGAATTTGCATTTGTTCACTCTCTGGTCTCTGGGCGCGACGCTGATGTTGCTTTCCGGCTGCGGCTATCAGCTTGCGGGCTCCGCGCCGATGCCGGCCGGCATGACCCGCACGTTCGTCGACGCCGAAAATCCGGCTTCCGATTTCCTGCAGAGTCTGCGCGACGCGCTGCGTCAGCGCGGACTCGAGATCGTCGACACGCCCGCGCAGTCGAGCGCCAGAATCATCGTCAGCGACGATTCGACGGGGCAGCGTGTCCTGTCCGTTTCCGCACGCAACATTCCGCGTGAGTACGAAATCTTCTACACGATAACGTTCGAGCTCGAGACCGATGGCCAGACGCTGATCGAGCCGTCGTCGCTGATCGCAACGCGCAGCTACACGTTCAACGAGAATCAGGTGCTGGCGAAGACCCGCGAAGAGCGTGTCCTGCGCCGTGCGCTCGCCGAGGACCTGGCGCGGCAGGTCGTGCGGCGGCTCGAAGCTGCCGCTTCCGGTGGCTGATCGCAGACGCGCTGCCGACGTGTCGTTGTCGGTCGCGTTCGCCGGCGGCGGCGCGGGTATTGCGGGCGCGCCCGCTGAGGAGGCACGTGGCGACGGCGCTGCGGTCCCGGTGCTCCGCTGTGCCGACACGTGCCCCGATGCGCTGGTTCGCGTGGCTGCGCGCTTCGGTATCCGGCTGGTCGAGGTAGCTGCCGGTGAGTCTGTCCCGGGGACGTACTGGGGCGAGCCCGAAGCGGGTCTGATCGGCAATTGCCTGTTCCTGCGCGGCGATACGCCGCTGCATTCCGTGTTGCACGAGCTCTGTCACTACGTATGCATGTCGGCCGATCGGCGCGGCGCGCTGCATACGGATGCCGGCGGGACGACGGCCGAGGAAGGCGCGGTCTGTTACCTGCAGCTTCGCCTGGCCGAGCACATCGACGGTTTCGGTCTCGGCCGGGCGCTCGCGGACATGGACGCCTGGGGCTACAGCTTCAGGGAAGGGTCGGCGGCGGCCTGGTATTGCGGCGACGGGGCCGATGCACGGGCGTGGCTGCAGCGACACGGGCTCCTCGATGCCGACGGCGAGGTGACGTGGCGGCTGCGTGCGCCCGCGGGGCCGGGTCGGCCGCGTCAGAGTTTGGTCGGATTCGGCGCGTCGCCGTAAACCTCGGCCGGGTCGAACACCTTTTCGTCTTCGGTGAACTCGAGCTCGACGGAATCGGCGTCGCCGAGCGGCACGCGCCGGTAGAAGCATGAGCGGTAACCGACGTGGCAGCTAGCACCATTGCCGGCAACGTCGACACGCAGCCAGACGCAGTCCTGATCGTCGTCGATCAGCAGTTCGCGGATCGTCTGGACGAGACCGCTCGTTGCGCCCTTGTGCCAGATCGCCCGCCGGCTGCGGCTGAAGTAGTGCGCTTCGCCGCTACGAATCGAGCGGTCGAGCGCTTCGGCATTCATGTAACCGACCATCAGCAGCTCGCCGGACGCGTAATCCGTGGTGACGGCCGGGATCAGGCCCGACTCGTCGAATTTCGGCGCCAGGTCGCCGCTTTCCTCGACCTGAACCACGCTGACGCGGTTCTTGAACAGTCCCGACATGTCGACATTCCGTGTGCGTTTCGGCCGTGAATTATAGCCAGTTGTCCGCACATGGCGCTGCTATCATGGCGCCCGGCTTCGAACGAACCCACGCTTCCGTGCTGACTCTGTACAACACTCTGACGCGGGAACGGCAGGCTTTCGAACCGGCCGTCGACGGCCGGGTCACGATGTACGTCTGCGGTGTCACGGTCTACAGCTTTGCGCACATCGGCAACGCGCGACCCTATGTCGTCTTCGATGTGCTGGCCCGCCTGCTCAGGCGCAGCTACGCGCTCACATTCGTTCGCAACATCACGGATGTCGACGACAAGATCAACGCGGCGGCGCGGGAAGAGGGCGTGCCGATCGCGACGCTGACGTCACGCTATGCGCAACATCTGCGCGAAGACGTCACAGCGCTCGGCGTGCTGCCACCGGACGTCGAGCCGCGGGTTACCGAGCACATGGACGAGATCATCGCGATGATCCGGCGGCTGCTCGATACCGGAACGGCGTACGAGGCGGACGGGCACGTCCTGTTCTCGGTGGCGGACTTTCCGGGCTACGGGCAGCTCTCCGGCCGCAGCCGGGAGGACATGATTGCGGGTGCGCGCGTCGAAGTAGCGCCGTACAAACGCGACCCCGGCGACTTCGTTCTCTGGAAGCCGGCCTCCGGGGACGAGGTCGGTTGGGATAGCCCGTTCGGACGCGGGCGGCCCGGCTGGCATATCGAGTGCTCCGCGATGGCGGCGACGCACCTTGGCGAGACCATAGACATTCACGGAGGAGGGCTCGATCTCGTTTTTCCGCATCACGAGAATGAGATTGCCCAGAGCACGTGTGCTCACGAAGGCCGGCCGTTCGCGCGTTACTGGCTGCACAACGGGCTGATCAGCGTCGATACGGAGAAGATGTCGAAGTCGTTGGGCAACCAGCTCCTGATCCGGGACATTCTGACGCAGCATCCCGGTGAGGCGGTCCGGCTGGCGTTGCTCAGTGCGCACTATCGGCAGCCGCTCGACTGGTCGTCGCAGCTCGTGATCGAGTCGAAACGTCGGCTGGACCGGATGTACGGCGCGTTGCGGGACGCGCGGATCGTCGGCGCGGCCGATGCATCGGACCCGACGCCGATTCCGGACGGGGTCATTCAGGCACTCGAGGACGATCTGAACACTCCGGAAGCGCTGGCGTGCCTCGCGGAGCTGGTACGCGACACGAATCGCGCGACCGCGCCCAACGAGAAGCGTCGGCTCGGCGCGGCGCTCCGTGCCGGCGGACGCCTGCTCGGCCTGCTGCAGCAGGATCCGGTTCACTGGTTCGCCGGCGCGGGCCTCGAGCGTGGTGAAGCATCGGCGGACGAGATCGACGCGCTCGTCCGGCAGCGCGACGAAGCCCGACGCACCCGCGACTTCGCGACGGCGGACCGCATTCGGGACCAGCTCGCGGCCGATGGCATCGTGATCGAAGACGGTGCCGACGGTAGCCGGTGGCGGCGCGAGTGACGTCGGGCTGGCGGGCGGCGCCGGCCGGCATCGTGACGGCCACGCTGCTGGCCCTGATCCGCGTCTACCGGTTCGTCGTCTCGCCCTGGCTCGGCACCGCCTGCCGGTACCATCCGTCTTGCTCGGCCTACGCGGTGGAGGCGATCGAGCGACACGGCGCGCTGCGCGGGCTCTGGCTCGCCGTCCGGCGGATCGCGCGTTGTCATCCCTGGGGCGGGTCGGGTTATGATCCGGTACCCGAATCGCACCGGATCCACCGCCAGCGCCCGTGAGCTTCGACCGCCATCTGCTCGACATCATCTGCTGTCCGGTCACCCGATCGCCGCTCGAACCGGTACCCGCCGATCTGCTGGAACGACTGAACGCCCGCATCGCCGACGGTTTGCTGAGGAGTGTTGACGACGCGGTCGTTACCGATGCGCTCGACGAAGGTCTGATGACAGCCGACGGCAGACTCGCGTATCCCGTTCGCGACGGCATCCCGGTGCTGCTCGAGGATCACGGCATCTTTCTCGGACAGCTCGACTGAGCCGGCATCGTTTTCGCTTGAAGCTGCCCCTGCGCCAACTGCGTCGCCACCTCGAGCAGGGCCTGGCCGGCTGTTACCTGATCGCCGCGGACGAGCCGCTGCTCGTCGCCGAAGCTGGTGACGCCGTGCGCGCGGCGGCGCGCGGGCAGGGCTTCGAGGAGCGCAATGTCTTCACGGCGGAACGCGGTTTTCGCTGGGATGCGCTCGAATCGCAGGCCGACAATCTGTCGCTGTTCGCGAGCCGCCGCATCGTCGAAGTCAGGATGAGCGCGCCGCGGCCGGGCGATGCCGGCGCTCGCGTGCTGCGAAGCCTGGCGGAGGAAAACGATCCGGACCGCCTCGTGCTGATCACGATCAACGCGCGGCTCGACGCATCGGCATCGCGGTCGGTCTGGCTGCGAACGATCGAGAAGCACGGTGTCCTGGTCGACATATGGCCGGTCGATCGCGCACAGTTGCCACAGTGGCTTGCCGACAGGGCAGCCGGACTCGGTCTCAGGCTGAGCCGCGACGCTGCCGTGATGATTGCCGAGCGCGTCGAGGGCAACCTGCTGGCGGCGGATCAGGAGTTGCAGAAGCTCTCGATTCTTGCGCCCGACGCGCAGATCGACGAGGCGACGGTCGTCGATTGTGTGGCCGCGAGCGCCCGCTATGACGTGTTCCGGCTCAGTGATGCCGTGCTCGCCGGCGATGCCCGTCGGGCGATACAGGTGCTCGAGGGGCTGCGGACGGAGGGCACGCATCCGACACTGATCTCATGGGCCGTGATACGCGAGCTCGGTCTCGTCGCACGGCTGCATGGCGCGCAGGCGCGCGGCGAGAGTCTCGACTCGACACTCGGCCGGCTGCACGTCTGGCGGAAGCGCCAGCCGCTGCTGAAACGGGCGGCCGGGCGGATTGCCCCGGACCAGCTGCGTGAACTGATGCATCAGGCACGCAATGTCGATCGCCAGATCAAGGGCGCGCTGGCCGGGCCGCCGTGGCCCGCGTTGACCGGGCTCGTTCTGGCGGCCGTGGAGCCGCGTTCGCGGTGGCTCACCGGGTGATGGGTGCGGCCGTGACATGGCCCGCGATCGGCGTCTTCGGCGGGACATTCGACCCCATCCATGTCGGCCACCTCCGAACGGCGCACGAGTGTCGCATCCGACTCGGTCTGGCCGAAGTCCGTTTCATCCCGAATTCGGTGCCGCCGCACCGGGAACCGGCGCTGGCCTCACCGGCGACGCGCCTGCAGATGGTCGAGGCGGCCGTGGCGGGCATCGACGGTTTCACGGTCGATTCCCGTGAGCTCGATCGCGACGGACCATCGTACACGATCGACACGCTCAGGGAGCTGCGGCGGGATTTTCCGGACGCTACGCTATGCCTGATTCTGGGACTGGATGCGTTTCTGACGTTACCTTCCTGGCGCGAGTGGCGATCGCTGTTCGATCTGGCCCACCTGATCATCGCCCGCCGGCCCGGCGGGCAGATCGCCCTTGAGCAGGAGCTGCGGGAAACGGTCGAGCAGCGCGTGGTGCAGTCGGTCGATGCGTTGCGCGCCCGGGGCAGCGGTTGCCTCCTTGCAATCGAGGTGACTCAGCTCGATATCTCTTCCACGGCGCTGCGCGCGTCGATTGCCGCCGGCATCAGCCCCGCCTATCTGGTACCCGATGCCGTCTGGGAAGTGATGCGCGAGACAGGAATTTATAGTGAAGGGAGTTCATGAGCACGGACGATAACGCTACTGAACGAATCGTGGGTGTCGCGCACGCGGCACTCGAGGAGCTCAAGGCGACCGATGTGGTCAGCCTCGACGTTCGTCACCTGACCTCGTTGCTGGACGTCATGATCGTCGCAAGCGGCCGATCCGACAGGCACGTCAGGGCCATTGCCGATGCGCTCGCCGAGCAATGCAAGTCCGCTGGCATTCACGTCGCAAGCCGGGAGGGTCACGAGGCCGGCGAGTGGATTCTGGTCGATCTGATCGACGTTGTCGTTCACGTGATGTTGCCGAAGACGCGCAGCTTCTACGAGCTCGAGAAGCTCTGGGACATTTCACGGCCCGCCGACGATGCGAATCGCGATCGTCTGCGCGTCCGGTAAGCAGCCGGCATGGGTCGAGGCCGGCTTCGACCACTACGCAAGGCGGCTGCGGGACGGATATTCGCTGAGTCTGACCGAAGTCCCGCTGGCGCGGCGCGGTGCGTCCGTATCGCGTGACCGCGCGGTGGCCGACGAGGGCCGCCGAATTCTGACCGCTGCCGCCGGCGCCGATCACCTCGTAGCGCTCGACGAGCGCGGCGCAGCGTGGACGACGCGCGATCTCGCGGGGCGACTCGACCGCTGGTCGGCCGACGGCTCGGCGCTTGCGCTGATGGTCGGCGGTCCCGACGGCCTCTCCGCTGACTGTCGGCAGGCCGCCCGTGAAAGCTGGTCGCTGTCGGCCCTGACGCTGCCGCATGGGCTGGTCCGCGTCCTGATCGCCGAGGCGGTCTATCGCGCCTGGAGCCTGAACCGCGGACATCCCTATCACCGCGGCTGAGGATCGCGTGGCGGGCCTATCAAGACCCGCGTGTACCCCGTATAGTGATTTGAATGAAAAGGAATTTCGTCTATCTCGCGTCGGCTTCGCCGCGGCGTCGGGAGCTGCTGGCGCAGATCGGCGTGGCGTTCGAAGTGCGCCCCGCCGGCATCGACGAGTCCAGAGGCGCGGCGGAAGCGGTCGACGCCTGGGTCAGCCGCCTGGCCGGCGCGAAGGCGGCGGCGGTCTGGGGCAGGATTGCGGCCGGTGAGGCCGTTGCACCCGTGCTTGCCGCCGATACGACCGTGGTCGTCGACGGCGATCCGCTCGGCAAGCCCGCGCACGAGGGCGAGGCGCTCGCAATGCTGGAACGGCTTTCCGGCCGCAGCCATGAGGTGCTGACCGCCGTCGCCGTCCGACACGCCGACGCCGAAGGCGCCGCGCTGGTGCGTAGCGAAGTGAGATTCCGGGCAACGACAGCCGAGGAGCGCTCGGCATACTGTCGAACGCGGGAGCCGCTCGACAAAGCGGGCGGCTACGGTATCCAGGGCTTCGGCGCGGTGTTCATCGAGTCGCTGACCGGGAGTTACTCCGCCGTGATGGGTCTTCCGTTGTTCGAGACGGCTGCGCTGCTGCGTCGATTCGGGTTGCCGGCCTGGCTCGAAGGCGGGGATCGGGCTGCATGAAAGAGGAATTGCTGATCAACGTGTCGTCCCGCGAAGTGCGCGCAGCGCTCGTGGCGAACGGCGTATTGCAGGAAGTGCTGATCGAGCGCGCCAGCCGCCGCGGGCTGATTTCCAACATCTACAAGGGACGCGTTTCGCGTGTCCTGCCCGGCATGCAGGCAGCATTCGTCGACGTGGGTCTCGAGCGGACCGCTTTTCTGCATGCCTCCGACATTGCCAGGAATCCGCACGAGGAGGCGCCTGATCGCGAGGGGGGCGGAAACATACGCGACTACGTTCGCGAGGGCGACGAACTGCTCGTGCAGGTGCTGAAGGATCCGCTCGGCACGAAAGGGGCCCGGCTGACGACTTACATCACCATTCCGTCGCGCTTTCTGGTCATGTTGCCGCATTCCGGCTCGACGGGGGTCTCGGCCCGTATCGAGGACGAGGCCGAGCGCGAGCGACTGCGGACGCTGGTCGAGACGGTAACGCCCGAGGACTCGCGCGCCGGTTACATCGTGCGGACCGCGGCCGAGGGTGCGTCGATGGAGGCGTTGCGCGCCGACATGATTTTCCTGCAGCGATTGTGGGATGCGATAGAGCAGGGCGTGTCGACGGCGAAACCCGGCGAGCTCGTGCACGAGGACCTGCCGCTGCCCCTGCGGGTGCTGCGGGATCTGCTGAGCCCGGACATCGAGCGAATCCGCGTCGATTCGGAGCCGATGTTCCGCCGGATGCATGACTTTGCCGAACGGTTCATACCGTCGATGACCGGTATGATCGAGCAATACGAAGGCGATCGGCCGATCTTCGATCTCTACGGCATCGACGATGAGATAGAGAGGGCGATCAAGCGCAAGGTGCCGCTAAAGTCGGGCGGCTACGTGATTTTCGATCAGACCGAAGCGATGACGACGATCGACGTCAACACCGGGGCGTATGTCGGACGGCGCAACCTGGAAGAGACGATCTTCCGAACGAATCTCGAAGCCGCGGTCGCTATCGCGCGGCAGCTGAGGCTCCGCAATCTCGGTGGCATCATCATCATCGACTTCATCGACATGACGGAGCTGGAGCACCGCACTCAGGTGCTGCAGGCACTGACCGACCGGCTCGCCAGCGACTATGCGAAGACGCAGATCGTCGAGGTTTCGCCGCTGGGGCTCGTCGAGATGACCCGGAAGCGAACCCGGGAGAGTCTGGAACACGTGCTGTGTGAGTCCTGTCCAAGCTGTGAGGGACGGGGCTTCGTCAAGACGGCGGAAACCGTGTGTTACGAGATTTTTCGCGAAATCATCCGGCAGCATCGGCAGTTCGATTTACAGGAGCTGCTGATCCTGGCCCGGCCTGACATCATCGAGCGGCTGCTCGACGAGGAATCCGCGAGTGTCGGCGAGCTCGAGGAGATCACAGGTGCGCCGATCCGTCTGCAGAGCGAAAGCTCGTACGCGCCGGATCAGTTCGACGTGGTGCTGATGTGAGGCCCGGCGCATGAAAGGCCTGCTCGGCAGAATCGTCAAGCGCCTGTTCGCGGTGGCGGGGGCGCTCGTCATCGTGCTGGCCCTGCTGGTCGGCGCGCTGCGACTGCTGATCGCGCAGATTCCGGGCTATCAGCAGGAGCTGCGCGCGTGGGTAAACGAGACGCTGGGTGTCGATGCAACGTTCGCCGCAATCGATGCCCGGTTCGGGATTCGCGGCCCCGAGATCGACCTGCGCAGCGTCAGCCTGCGCGCTGCCGGCGCCGGGCAGCAGTTCCTCGATGCGGAACGCGCAACGCTGACTCTCGACCCCTGGCAGCTGCTGCAGCGGCGCATATCCATCTCGCGGCTGACCGTGGACAACGGCAGCCTCTCTATCGAGCGCACCGACGACGGGGCGTTGCAGGTGCGGGGCCTGCGACTGCCCGCCGGGAGTCGGGACGACCCGCTCGTCCTGTTGCCGGCATCGGTCGAGTTCGCGATCCGGCGCAGCGAGGTAACGTATTTCGATCACGTGGCCGACAGGCTCTGGGAATTCACGGACCTCGATGTCGAGTTTCTGCGCGAGCCGCAGTATCTGGACGCCGAGCTGAGCGTGCAGCCACCGGTCGAGCTGGCGGGCGAAATCCGTGCGACCGCGGCGCAAAACGGCGCAGCGCTGCAGGTCGATGCTTCGATCGAGGGCCTCGCGCTTGAAGCTGCCGCTGCGATGCTGCCCTTCGTGCTGCCGGACGGACTGGCCGGTAGCGGCGATCTCGAGCTTTCCGGCACCTGGCAGAGTGCCAGGCTGACCGCGGGCACGTTGCGGGCGGATCTGGCCGACGTTGCGGTCGACGGGCAAGTGCCGGCCGACTATGAGCGGGTCGCTTTCGACGGGCGCCTCGCTGCACTCGACGGGGCGGGCTACGAAGTCACTCTGACGGACATCGACGTCAGTCGCGACGATCGCGGCTGGCCAGCGTCTTCCGCCGCGTTCCGGCTGGACGGAGACGGCCGGTTCACCGAGGTCAGCGCGGACTTTCTGCGGCTCGAGGATCTGTCGCCGTTCGTGGCGCGCTTCGCCACTGACGATCTGATCCGGCGCTGGCGGCGTTTCGCGCCGCGCGGCGACCTGGAGGGCGTGCAGCTTCGCATCGCCGGCAGCAACGACTTTACGCTCGAGAGCCGGTTTCGCGGTGTCGGTATCGAGCCGAGCGACGAGCTGCCCGGCTTCGACGGCCTCGACGGCGAGATCCGGGCGGGCCGCGGCGCGGGCACGATCAGCCTGGCGGGAAGCGCCGTCACCGTCGAGTGGCCGTCGCTGATCGACGGCGCGCTCGGCGGGGGCACGCTCGGCGGGACCGTCGTCTGGCGACGCGGGCAGGACGGGCTGCGTGTCCTGAGCGATGCGCTGCGCTTCGATCTCTTCGGTGAGCCATTCGTCACGAATTTCGAATTCGCCGCGCCGACTGCGGATCGAGGCCCGTATCTCGATCTTCACGGCGCGATCACGCAGCTTGCGATTACCGACGCCAAGACGCTGTTGCCGAAAGAGGGCTTGCCGCCGTCCGTATCGAACTGGCTGCAAAGCGCGCTGCTCGGCGGCACGGGCCGGGACGTCGTCGTCGAGTTTACTGGCGAGCTCGCGAACTTTCCGTTCGACGACGGCGAAGGGCGATTCAGCGTCGTCGCCGAGGTTGACGACGCGTCGATGGAGTTCATTGCGGACTGGCCGGTAGCCGATGAGCTGAACGGTCGCGTCGAGTTCGTCAACGCAGGCTTTGCCGCGGGCGGTTCCGGACGGATTCTCGAGAGCCACACCGAGAGTCTGGATGTGGCGATCAGAGACATGCGCGAACCCGTGCTCGAAATCGATGCAGTGCTGAACGGACAGCTGGGCGACGTTCTCGAATTCGTGCAGACGGCGCCGCTGATCGCGCGGCATCTCGGGCCGGGCTTCGAGCGACTGCATGCCCCGGACGGGACGGCCGCCACGGCACTCGATCTCGACCTGCCGTTGCTCAGCTTCGCCGACTACACGCTGGCAGGCGCCGTTGAAGTCGAAGGCGGCACACTCGAGCTCGACGGCTTTCGGGCCGATGCGACGGATGTCGCCGGCGTCCTCGAGCTAAGGAACGCCGCGGTGTCGGGAGACTCGCTGCGTGCGGTGCTGTTCGGCGGACCGGTCGACGTCAGCGTGCGGCCGGCAGAGCTGGCCGGCTATCGATATGTCCTCGATTTTCTGGGTGAGACGACCAGCGATGCGGTGTTCGACACGTTTGCGCTGCCGCTGCGCGATCTGATCGATGGCCAGACGCTCTGGTCAGGACAGCTCTTGCTGCCGCAGGCCGATCCGGCCGAGGCCGGCCCGCTGACGATAGAGATCAGCTCGAATCTGTCGGGCGTCGCGCTCGATCTGCCGGAGCCAATGGCGAAGCCGCCCGGCGAGCCTGTGAACCTGCGTGCCTTGTTCTCTTTCGACGGTGAAGATTCGCTGGCGGTCACCGGCAACGTCGGTGCAACGCGGCGCTTCGAGATGCTGTTCGGCCGCCGCGATGGTGCCTATGCGCTGAGCCGCGGCTCGGTTGCTTTCGGTGGCGACGATCCGCTGCTGCCGCTGCGAGGCGGGCTGGTCGTCCAGGGCCGGATTCCGCGGCTGCGGCTCGACGACTGGCTCGAGGTTTCGAGCCACGCGAGCATCGGTCGGGCGCGGCCACTGTTCAATTCCGCCGAGCTCGACATCAACGATTTCGAGGCCTTCGGCCAGCGGCTCGGTGCAACCCGCCTCGAGGTCGGGCGCGGTGACCGCGTCTGGAACATAGATATCGAGAGCACGGCGATTGCCGGCACCGTCGAAGTGCCACTTGACCTGCAGTCGCGTGCGCAAGTCATCGCCGACATGGATCGTGTGTACCTCGCGCTCGGTGACGGCGAACGGCCGGACGTCGGTGACGCCGATCCGCAGCGCTTTCCGGGACTGCGCCTGCGGGCCGCGGAGTTCGGTTTCGGGACGCGCGAGCTCGGCCGGGTGGAGGCGGAAGTCATCTCAACCCCCCGCGGCCTGCGCCTCGAGTCCTTCACCAGCGCGACATCGAACTACTCGCTCGACGCGACCGGCAGCTGGCTGGCCGGTCCCGGCGGGTCGACGTCCCGCGTGACCGCCGAAATATCGAGTCAGGACGTCGCCGCGACGCTCGCTCAGCTCGGCATCGATCCGGTGGTCGAGGCGGAGGCCGGGAGCCTCAGCGCCGAGATCTACTGGGACGGCGCTCCGTCGTCGGGCTGGCTCGATCATCTCAATGGCGAGGTGGCCCTCAACGTCAGCACCGGCAGCCTGATCGAGATCGATCCCGGTGCCGGCCGCGTCGTCGGCCTGATGAGCATCGCCGCGCTGCCGAGGCGGCTGCTGCTCGATTTTCGCGACGTCTTCAACAAGGGATTCTCTTTCGACGAGATCACCGGCAGCTTTCTGATATCCGACGGCAACGCGTACACCGACAATCTGAAGCTGAGCGGTCCGGCGGCCGAGATCGGGATCATCGGTCGCACGGGTCTTCGCGATCGCGACTACCAGCAACAGGCAGTCGTGACGACGGAGCCTGGCAATGTGCTGCCGACCGTCGGCGGTCTGCTGGCAGGTGCCGGCGTTGGCGCCGCGCTTTTGATATTCACGCGTATTTTCAAGGAACCGCTGAAGGGTATCGGTCGCGCGTCCTATTGCGTTACCGGCAGCTGGGACGCGCCGAGCGTCGAACGAATCACGTCACAGGACGCCGACGAGGCCGCGCAGTGCGTGTCGCTGCCGGCGCTGATGGCAGGTGCCGGCGATGGCTGACCGGGGCCTGCGGGCGGCCGCCGTGCAGATGACCAGCACGACCGACGTGGCGGCCAATTTTGCGCAGGCGGGCGTTCTGATTGCCGACGCCGCGCGCCAGGGTGCGCAACTCGTCGTGCTGCCGGAGAACTTCTCGTTTCTCGGCGCCACCGATGCCGACCGGATGGCCGTCGTCGAGCAGTCCGGCGGCGGGCCGGCGCAGGACTTCCTGGCCGCGCAGGCGCACCGTCACGGCATCTGGCTCGTTGGGGGCACGATTCCGATCGCCGCCCGCACGGACCGGGCGCGGTCGCGTTCGCTGCTGCTGAATCCGGACGGCGACGTTGCGGCAAGCTACGACAAGATTCACCTGTTCGACGTCGACGTCCCGGAGTCGCCGAAAGACAGCTATCGTGAGTCGGACCGTACGGAACCAGGGACCCGGCCGGTCGTTGCCGAGACGCCGCTGTGCAGGATTGGCATGAGCATCTGCTACGACCTCAGGTTTCCTGCGCTGTTTCATCGGCTCGGCGTGCTCGGGATGAACGTGCTGGTCGTGCCGGCCGCGTTCACGGTGCCCACTGGCCGGGTTCACTGGCAGCCGCTGTTGACGGCACGGGCCGTGGAGTCGTTGAGTTTCGTCATCGCGAGCGGACAGTGGGGGGAGCATGCCGGCGGCCGCCAGACCTGGGGCCGCTCGATGATCATCGATCCCTGGGGCGCCGAGCTCGCCTGCCTCGAAACCGGCACTGGTGTCGCCGTTGCGGATCTCGATATGATGCGCCTCGACCGGGTTCGCCGGCAGTTTCCGTGTATCGATCACCGCCGCGAGTTATGAGATGACACAGGCACAGGCTTTGGAACGAGACGACGCGCTTGCCATCGCGGAGCGCGATCTGCTGGCCCCGTCGGATCTCGTGTTTGCAGATCTGGAACGCGCGCTGGACGCGCTGATGGACCGGGGGCTCGATTACGGCGATCTGTATTTTCAGTTGTCGCGCCACGAAAGCTGGTCGGTCGAAGACGGTATCGTCAAGGATGGCGTGTACAGCATCGATCGCGGCGTAGGCGTGCGGGGCGTCGTCGGCGAGAAGACCGGGTTTGCCTATGCGGAACAGCTCGAGCGCGCGGCACTCGACGAAGCCGTGCAGGCTGCGCGTGCGATTGCGCGCAGCGGCAACGGCGGGCGCACGGCACTCGTCAGTCGGCCGCTCAAGGAGAGCCTTTACGACTTTGGCGATCCGTTGGTCAGTCTTCGCGACGAGGCCAAGGTCGAGTTGTTGGCGAAGCTCGACGAGCGGACGAGGGCCATGGATCCCCGCATCGTGCAGGTCAATGCCGGCATCTCGTCGCTGTACGAAGTGATTCTGGTGCTTGCCTCCGACGGCACGCTCGGTGCCGACGTCCGACCGCTCGTGCGCCTCAACGTTTCGGTGATTCTCGAGGACGATGGTCGGCGCGAGCAGGGCTTCGCCGGCACCGGCGGCAGGTCGGACCTGAGCCTGATCGCGAACGAGGACGTGCCGGCCAGGCTCGCCACCGAAGCCGTGCGTCAGGCTGCCGTGAATCTCGACGCCGTGCCGGCACCCGCCGGTAACATGCCCGTCGTTCTCGGCGCAGGTTGGCCGGGTGTGCTGCTGCACGAAGCAATCGGCCACGGCCTGGAAGGCGATTTCAATCGCAAGGGGACATCGGCCTTCACAGGTCGTATCGGTGAGCGGGTCGCTACCGAGCAGTGCACGGTCGTCGACGACGGTACGCTGGCCGGGCGGCGGGGCTCGCTGAATTGCGACGACGAAGGGACGCCCACGCGGTGCACGACCTTGATAGAGAACGGCGTTCTGACCGGCTACATGCAGGATAAGCTCAACGCGCGGCTGATGGGCAGTCGATCGACCGGCAATGCCCGCCGTGAGTCCTACGCGCACGTGCCCATGCCGCGCATGACGAACACCTACATGCTGCCCGGCGAATTCGACCCGGAGGAAATTATCGCCAGTGTGGAGCGCGGCGTTTACGCGCCGAACTTCGGCGGCGGCCAGGTCGATATCACTTCCGGCAAGTTCGTATTTTCGGCGAGCGAGGCGTGGCTCGTGGAAAACGGCCGCAAGACGACGCCGATTAAGGGCGCGATGCTGATCGGCAACGGGCCCGAGGTGCTGACGCGTGTCTCGATGGTCGGCAACGATCTGGCGCTCGACCCCGGGATCGGCATTTGCGGCAAGGACGGCCAGTCGGTACCGGTCGGCGTCGGGCAGCCGACGCTGAAGATCGACGCGCTGACCGTCGGCGGCACGCAGGCCTAGCGAAAATTCGGTCTGCGACGCGGTTCGCAGCTTGCGCCTTTCCATCGTTAAGTCAAACGTCTTCACCGGTAGCTGTGATTCCATTCACTGCGATCGAACCTGACTGTTGCTAGTCTGCGCGCGTCCTTCGGGGGCGAAGACAATGGTTAACTTCGACAAGACCTATACGGATCCTGAGTTTCAGCAGGAAATCCGCAACGCCGACAACGAGTGGATGGCCGCGCTCGCGAGGCCGGAGCCCGACCTCGAGGTCGAAGGTCTGCGGCCGAACCTGCTTTCCCGCGTACTCGGCATCTTCGGACCGCGATCGCGATAGTCCTTTTGATATCAGCCAGCCATTCGAGCCCGGACAGATGAAGTCGAAGACGTTTCAGCACGTGCCCAAAAGGCATCAGCAAACCGCTGCGAGACCGGAGGACACGGCGATACGCAGCCTCTCGCGCGAAGAGCGGAAGCGAATTTCGATGGATGCCTGGGAACCTTCCCTGTTACGCCGTCTGCTGTCGGCCCAGAACCGGCTCAAGTAGTTACTGCGTCGCCGTCCTGCTCTTCTGCCGCGTGGCTTGCAGCATGCCTGCCGGTAGACTCCCTGAGGTCGTGAAAGACGAGCTGGTGCTCGCCAAGCTGCACGACGTCGCCATCCCTGAGTCTGTGTTGCTTGATGCGGTTGGATCCCACGAACATCCCGTTCGTGCTGTTCAGGTCCTCGAGCATCACAGATTGTGCGTCGGCAGTGATCTGCGCGTGATGGCGGGAGACGAAGCGACTCGGAATCTGAATGTCGTTGTCGGGCGTGCGACCGATGACGATGCGACCCGCGTCCAGGTCGTGTCGTGAAACGAGCTCGTTTCCGTAGCGTAGCTCGAGGTATGCCACCGGAGAATCGGAATGCGCGTCGTTACTGTCGGTCCGCGCACGGGAGCTCGTTTGCCGGCGCTGGTCGAACGGTACCCATTGTAGCTCTTCGATTGCCGTTCTAACGAGTTTCTCGTCCACTCTTGCTTCGTCCTCGGCGAACGCACAGAGCATCGCCGTGTCGCATAGCACGTTCGTCAGCCGCGGCACGCCGCCGGCGTATCGATAGATCAGGTCGTAGGCGTCGTCGTCGATCAGTTGCCGGTCGCCGGCACCGGCGATTCGCAGGCGGTGCTCGATGTACTCACGAGTCTCCCCGCGCGAGAGCGCGCCGAGGTGAAACCGCAGCCTGACGCGCTGACTGAGCTGCTGCAGATCCGGTGCGTCCAGCTTGTCTGCGAGCTCCGGCTGCCCGGCGAGAACGATTCGCAGCAGCTTCTCCTTCTGCGATTCGATGCCGGATAGCAGCCGGACTTCTTCGAGGACGCGCCGGGAGAGATTCTGCGCCTCATCGATGACGAGCAGCAGTGTCTTCCCGGCCGCGTACTGCTCGATCATGAAATCCTTCAGTTTCGCGAGCAGCTCGACCTTCTTCATCTCCCAGGGCTCGAAGCCGAACTCGACGAGCAGCGATTGCAGGAACTCGACAGGCGTGAGCTGCGTCTGGTTGATCTGCGCGAGGACGACGTTGTCCGGTAATTCGTTCAGAAAGCTCTCGATCAGCGTGGTCTTGCCGGAACCGATCTCGCCGGTCAGGATCACGAAGCCATCCGCGAGCCAGATCGTCGACTCCATGTAGGCTTTCGCGCGCGAGTGCTGCTTGCTGGCGAACAGGAACTGCGGATCCGGCGTCAGCCGGAACGGCGCTTCGCTGAGTCCGAAAAGCTCGCAGTACATTATTTCCGTGCCTGTCCAACCTTCCCGAAGAATACACTGCCGATACGTCTATTTCCGTGCCGCGAGTGGCACGCTGGCGAGTGCAGCTTCCAGTGTGTCCAGCCTGCCCAGCAATCGACTCCGGTCCGCGTCACAGAGTGTGCAGTGGCCCAGCTTTCGCGCCGGGCGCGGCGCCTTGCCATAGTCGTGCAGATGCAGGCCGGGGATCGCCAGCACGGAGTCGCGGTCCGGCATCTCGCCGAGCAGATTCACCATCGCGGTATGGCCGCGAGTGGCCGTGGCGCCTAGAGGCAAGCCGAGAACGGCACGGACGTGATTCTCGAACTGACTGGTCTCCGCGCCCTCGATGGTCCAGTGGCCCGAATTGTGGACGCGCGGAGCCATCTCGTTGGCGAGCAGTTGGCCATCCTGCTCGAAGAATTCGATCGTGAGTGTGCCGACGTAACCGAAGTCCTGCATCAGCGCACGCATTCGCTCGCTCGCCTGGGCGTGCAGCGTTGCATCCGGGTACGGGGAGATCGACGTCCGCAGGATGCCGTCGACGTGGACGTTTTCGGTCAGCGGGTAGAAGACCGTCTCGCCGTCGGAGCCGCGTGTCCCTATCAGCGAAACTTCGCGCTCGAACTCGACGAACGCTTCGGCGATCGCGGGGACTTCGCCAATCGCCCGCCAGGCGTCGTTCAGCTCGGCGGCATGCCTGACGATGCGCTGGCCGCGGCCGTCGTAACCCAGCCGGCGTGCCTTCAGCACGAGCGGAAAGCCGACGCGCTCGGCGGCCGTGGTCAGAGATTCCGCCGAATCTGCCGGCGCGTATCGGCCGACAGGGATGCCCATGGACTCGAACAGCCGCTTCTCGGAAAGACGGTCCTGAGCGACCTCGACGATGTCCGGACCCGGATGTACCGGCACGATCCTGCCGAGCTCCCGCAGGCTGTCGACGGACACGTTCTCGATATCGAACGTGATCACGTCCACCTGGCGGGCGAGTGCGGCGAGTGCGCGCTCGTCGTCCAGTGCGGCAACGATGATCGGACCGACCTGGCCGCCCGGTGAGTCTTCCGCCGTGTCGACGAAGCGGCACTCGATACCGAGCGGGTAGGCCGCGAGCGCCATCATGCGGCCGAGTTGTCCGGCGCCGACGATACCTACGCGGGGAGCGTTCACGGCGGAGGCTTGCGCGGCCGGTCAGGCCGTTTCGCGGGGATCGGGATTGGCGAGGACCTTGGCTGTCTGACCGGCGCGAAATTCGTCGAGCGCAGCGGCGACCGATTCGTGTCGCAGAGCGAGAATCGACGCTGCCAGCAACGCGGCGTTGATTGCGCCTGCGCGACCGATCGCGAGCGTTCCCACCGGGATTCCAGCCGGCATCTGAGCGATAGAGAGCAGCGAATCGATGCCATTCAGGGCCTTCGACTGCACCGGAACGCCGAGAACGGGAAGACGGGTTTTCGCCGCGGCCATGCCGGGCAGGTGTGCTGCCCCACCTGCACCTGCGACCAGCACTTCCAAACCACGAGCGGCTGCCGAAGCGGCGTACTCGAACAACAGATCGGGGGTTCGATGGGCGGAGACCACGCGCGTTTCGTAATCGATGGCGAGCGCATCGAGAGTCGCTGCCGTGTGGCTCAGCGTCGACCAATCCGAGGTGGAACCCATGATGACGCCGATCAGTGGTTTCATCACGGCATTGTACAGCAGGTAGAATTCGCATCTCATCCGAGCCGGAGCATGCTTTGGACGTAGCGCAGATCGCGGAGCAGTTGTCGGAATTGGCCGAGCGCGTCGTGCAGTCAGGTAAGCGCCTGGGCGCCGATGCAGTCGAAGTCGGTGTCAGCCACGACGAAGGGCTTAGCGTCACCGTTCGCATGGGCGAACTCGAATCGATCGAGCGCCAGCAGGACCGGGGTCTCGGCATCACTGTTTACCGCGACGGTCGCAAGGGCAGCGCATCCACCAGCGACTTTACCGGCGCCGGCGTGGACATGGCGGTCGAGAAAGCTGCCAGCATCGCGTCGTTCACCGCGGCCGATCCGTACTCGGGGCTGCCGGAAAAGTCGGCCCTGGCCGTCGATCCGCCCGATCTCGCGTTGTGGCATCCGTGGGAGATCGAAGCCGCACGCGCCGAAGAGCTTGCGCTTGCCGGCGAGTCGGCGGCAAGGGGGCATGATTCGCGTATCGACAATTCCGAAGGCGCGACGGTAGCTACCGGTGGCGGCGTTCGTGCCTATGCGAACAGTCTCGGTTTCGTCGGCGCGTATCCAACGAGCAGTCATTCGATCAGCGTCAGCGTCGTCGCCCGCCAGGGCGAGTCGCTGGAGCGTGACTACTGGTACACGGCCGCGCGCGATCCGGGCGAGCTCGACGGACCCGAATCGGTCGGCGAGTCGGCCGCCCGTCGCGCAGTCGGGCGACTCGGCTCGCGCCGCATGGCAACCGGAACGATGCCGGTGCTGTTCGCGCCGGAGCTGGCTCGGAGCCTCTTCGGGCATCTCGTGTCCGCTCTGAGCGGCACGAGTCAGTATCGCAAGGCCTCGTTCCTGCTGGATGCGGCCGGCGACCGGATCTTTGCCGACAACGTCGATGTCGTCGAGGATCCGCACATCCCGAAGGCGTTCGGCAGCGCGCCGTTCGACTCGGAGGGAGTGGCGACCCGCCGCCGTGATCTGATCAGCGGCGGTGTCGTCACCGGCTACGTGTTGTCGAGCTACTCCGCTCGTCGACTCGGACTCGACACGACGGGCAACGCGGGTGGGGCGCACGCGCTGCTCGTTACGCCAACCGCGGGCGATCTCGACAGTGTGCTTGCCGGCTGCGACGAGGCGTTTCTGGTCACCGAGCTGCTGGGCCAGGGCGTCAATATCGTGACCGGCGACTATTCCCGCGGTGCCGCCGGTTTCCGCGTCGAAAAGGGCGAGATCGTCCATCCGGTCAGCGAAGTTACGATCGCGGGCAACCTGCGGGACATGTTCGCGCGCATCGCGGCCGTCGGGTCGGACATCGATCGTCGCGGCGCGATTCGTTGCGGCTGCGTGCTCGTCGACGGCATGACGGTCGCCGGCGAGTGACGCGGGCGCGCGCGGTGTACGCGCAGCGGCGGATAACCCGGTGAGCCGGGTTTACCTGGTGTCGTGCCCCTGCCGGCCGTCGAATGCCGGGGCGTCGTCGAGCAGATCGGCCAGCGTGCGGTCGTCGAGCGCCGTCGCAATTGCCGCTTCGACCTCGGCGGTGACCGCATCGATCTGAGGGTCGCGCACCACGTCGTCGATCGTCCCGCCGCGAATTGCAGCCAGAATATCGCTCAGCAGAATCTTTCTGAGGTCGCGCCCCGGCAGCAGACGGCCGTCCGCACTCTCTGCAATCAGACCGTCGTCGAGCAGGTCAGCGAGCATTGCCGAGATTGCGGCACGTGGCACCCGCAGCTCCGCGGCCAGGCTCTCCTCGCGCCAGCCATGGCCCGACGTCTCGAAGTCGCGCCCTATCAGCCGCATTATCGCGAAGGCCAGCCCCTCGCGAATGCGCGCGTTGATCGTGTCGGCATGCTGTGCCTGGGAGAGCTGGTAGGGGTACTGTACGAAGTACGAGAGCTGTGACCCGAACAGCAGGATCAGCCAGGACAGGTGCAGCCAGAGCATCAGAACGAGGACGATCGCGAAACCCGAGTAGATCGCCTCGAATCTAGTCGAGGAGACGATCGTCAGGGCGAACAGCTTGCCGGCGGTTACCCAGACAACGCCGCCGACTACGGCGCCAATCAGCGCCGGACGGAAACGGACGCGGGTGTTCGGTATCAGCACGTACAGCACGCAGAACGCCACGATTACGAACAGGTACGGCACGAGCTCACCGAGCAGCTCCAGCCAGCTCGCGAGCGGACCGAATTCGCCGAGTCTCTGTACGACCGTCGTGCTGGAGATGGCCGCAATCGTGGTCGTCGCGAGGATCATGACGATCGGGCCGAGGACGATCACGCTGGTGTAATCGCCGATACGGCGGCTCAGGCTGCGGGGACGGTCCACCCGCCAGACGTAGTTGAAGCTGCTCTCGACTTTTTGCGCCATCGTCAGAACATTGAACAGCAGCAACGGAATACCCAATGCGACCAGCAGCGAGCCGCTGATGTTGTCCACGAAGCCGATGATGTTGCCAGTCACTTCCGCGGCACGCGGCCCGACCGGGCGCAGAAACTCGAGCAACAGCGGCTCGAGCTGGCGGTGATAGCCAAGGCCCTTGGCGACGGAGAAACTGACGGCGAACAGCGGCACCACTGCAAGCATCGTCGTGTACACGAGCCCGGTCGCCCGCAGGCTGATCTCACCGACCGCCAGCTCGCGGATCAGGCCGTAACCGTATCTGCCGGCAATCAGTGCGCTGCGGGCGAGCCACCCGCGGGGCGGATCTGCGGACCACAGCCGGGCGCGAATCAGGGTATGGAGTCTGCCCAACATTCCTCCTGCCGTTGTGACGGCCGGTCAGTCCGTCAATCGGTGCAGCGCTTCCGCGTATTTTTCACGCGTCCGATCGATGACGACGTCGGGCAGTTTCGGCCCCGGCGCCTTCTTGTCCCAGTCCATCGACTCGAGGTAGTCACGCACGTACTGCTTGTCGAAGCTGGGGGGTGAGCCCCCCGGCTCGTAGCTTTCGGCGGGCCAGAACCGGGACGAGTCCGGTGTCAGCACCTCGTCCATCAGGATGACGTCACCGTTGTCGTCGAGCCCGAACTCGAACTTCGTATCGGCGATGATGATGCCGCGGCCTGTTGCATAGTCGTTCGCGGCGGAATAGATGGACAGCGACAGTGCCTCGATCTGACGCGTCAGATCCTCGCCGATCAGTGCTTCGACATCGGCGGCGGAAATGTTCTCATCGTGCGCGCCGGGCTCGGCTTTCGTGCTCGGCGTGAAGATAGGCTCGCGGAGCTGCTCGGCGATGTCCATGCCGGGCGGCAGAACTACCCCGGATATCTTCCCGGTGGCGCAGTAGTCCTTCCAGCCGGAGCCTATCAGGTAACCGCGCACGACGGCCTCGACGGGCAGTGCGTTCAGGCGGCGCACGACGACCGCCCGACCCCGCACGGCCTTGCGGTCGGCGTCCGTCCTGACGACGTCTTCGGGATCGATGTCCGTCAGGTGATTTGGAACGATTCCGGCAAGCCGCGTGAACCAGAAGTTCGAAATCGCCGTGAGCACGGCGCCCTTACCCGGAATCGGGTCAGGTAGAACGACGTCGAAGGCTGAGATACGATCGGTCGCGACAATCAGGAGATGCCGGGCATCCACCTTGTAGATATCGCGAACCTTGCCACGGGCAATCAGCGGTATCCCTTCGAGTTTCGATTCGTACAACGGCTCGTAGCTGTCCATATCCCTGAGCACACGCGAGCGGAGGCGGAATAATGGAGCGAGTGGTGCCCAAAGAGCAACCGACATCCGGCAGACGTGCGGAGACGCGCTGACGAGCCCGGTCGCCGATGCAGTGGTTCGGAAAAGCGATCGGCGCCGTTCTGGGCCTGGCTGTGGCCGGGCCCTGGGGGTCGCTGCTCGGGGTCGTGCTCGGCCACCAGTTCGACGAGGGGGTGGGTCGTCAATTCGGTGGCGCCGCCGACACGCAGGGGCTGTTCTTTGCCGTCACGTTCGAAGTCATGGGCCACCTCGCGAAGGTCGACGGCCGCGTCACCGAGGAAGAGATCAGAATAGCCCGCCGGATCATGCATGCGATGCACCTGAATCCGGAGCAGGTGAAAAGCGCCATCGGGTTTTTTACGACCGGGAAGTCTCCCGGTTATCCGATGGACGAACGTGTCCGGGAGCTCGCCTCGCGGATCGGTGGCCGGCGCGATCTGGCCCGCGCCTTCGTCGAGATCCAGCTCCAGGCCGCGCTCGGGGGCGGACCGATCGACGCCGGCAAGCGCCGCCTTCTCTGGCAGATCGCCCGGTCTCTCGGCATGTCGCGGGCGGAGCTTGCCCAGATCGAGGCGTTGTTGCGGGCGCAGCAGGGCGGGCCGGCGAATGAGACCGGCCCGACGCTCGGGGATGCCTATAAGGTGCTCGGCGTCGACAGCAGCGCCAGCGACTCGGCCGTAAAGACCGCCTACCGGCGGCTGATGAGCCAGCATCATCCCGACAAGCTCGTTGCGCGCGGTCTGCCTGCCTCGATGACCGCGATAGCTGAAGAGAAGACACGCGAAATTCGGGCCGCCTGGGAACGGATCCGTTCCGAGCGGAATATCAGATAGCCTGACGGCGCAGAACGCACCAAAGAAAACGGCGCCCGCGGGCGCCGTCTCCTCGATCGTTGCCGGCGTTCAGGCCCGACGGCGCATCGTCTGGACGCGGGCGCGGGGTGGATCCCGTCGCGCGTTGTAAACGACGATCGTCTTGCCGGTGGCCTTGACGAGACCCTGTTCCTCGAGAACCTTCAGCACGCGTCCCGCCATCTCGCGAGAGCAGCCAACGAGCCGCGACAGCTCCTGACGGGAAACCTTTATTTGCATACCGTCCGGATGGGTCATCGCGTCCGGTTCCTTGCACAGATCCATGATGGCGTGGGCGACACGGCCGGTGACGTCGACGAATGCGAGATCGCCGAGTTTCCGGTTCGTCCTGTCGAGGCGCGAGGCGAGCTGAGTCGCGAGCTCGAAGACGATGCCGGGGCTTTCGGACGCGATCTGGCGGAAACGCGGGTAAGTCATCTCCGCGATCTCGCTCTCGGTCCGGGTACGGACCCAGGCGCTGCGCGTCGGCTGCTCATAGAAGAGCCCCATTTCGCCGAAGAACTGGCCCTTGTTCAGATAGGCCAGCACCATTTCGTTGCCGTCCTCGTCCTCGATCATGACTTCGACGGAACCGTCGACGATGTAATACAACACGTCCGGCAGGTCGCCGGCATGAATCATCACTGTCTTGGCCGGAATCGTCCGGACTCGGCAGTAACTCAGAAAACGATTGATAGCAGGGATATCGCTCAGGGGTCTCAGCACATCTTCCATTTCTGGATCTCTCCGGTTTGACGTAATGCGAGTGTTAATCAATTCTGCGAACTACGTAAATCAGTAAACGCTCAGGATGTGACGAACGTCACAGGTAGGATCAGATGCGGTACGCACATCGGCGCAGAATCTCCCCGCCGAGCGCCATCAGCTTCGTCGCCAACCGTGGCAGCGGCGTGCCGCCCGCAGCGGTAGCGGCGCTGCCGTGCCGCGCCTCATCGGCCGCCATCTGCTGCAGCACGGCATTGCTGCGCCGGTCCGCGGCCGGCAGTCGGCTGATGTGGTCAGCCAGATGGGATTCGACCTGCCGTTCCGTCTCGGCGACGAAGCCGAGGCTGACGGCGTCGCCGCCCAGCCCGACGGCTGCGCCGAGACAGGCGCTGCCGCCGAACCAGACCGGATCGAGCAGGCTCGGCCGTCCGCCGAGCTCGCGTATCCGGTCCGTGCACCAGGCGAGGTGATCGCGCTCCTCGTCCGCTGCTTCGAGCAACGCGGTTCGGGTGGCCGAAGTCGACGCGGTCAGGGCCTGGCCGAGATAGAGCGCCTGCGCGGCGATCTCACCGGCCCGATTGACCCGCATCAGGCGCAGGCTCTCGGCCCGCTCCTCGTCCGCCAGCGCTGACT
Organism: Candidatus Rariloculaceae bacterium; assembly: GCA_965223375.1. GTDB lineage: Bacteria > Pseudomonadota > Gammaproteobacteria > Steroidobacterales > Rariloculaceae > CBDCWM01. The sequence continues at coordinate 1,612,742 of OZ245000.1, read as the reverse complement.
CGTCCGGTGCGCCGACGGCCGCCGGCGACGGGCGGGCTGCCGGTCCCGGGGCGAAACAGCCCCGGAGACCTTCGTCGATCAGGGCAATCGCCAAATCTGCGCGACCGGGTCGGCGTCTCATGAGCGGCATTATAGGCAAGCCACGCCCGGGTCAGCGACGGCCGCCAGACCTTGCGGAGCGCCGCCCGGGCCTTTAGACTTCGCCGTCTTTCGCCCGCTCCGCGGGCCGCCCACGCTTGCACGAACGATCGCTATGAAGACCCAATCCGCCAAGCCGGCCGAAGTCCGGCGCGACTGGTACCTCGTCGACGCTGACGGCAAGACGCTCGGCCGCCTCGCGTCCGAGCTCGCGCGCCGCCTGCGAGGCAAGCACAAGCCGAATTTCACGCCCCACGTCGATACCGGGGATTTCATCGTCGTGGTCAATGCCGAGAAGATCCGGGTGACGGGACGCAAGCTCAAGGACAAGCTCTATCATCGGCATACGGGTTTTGTCGGCAACCTGAAGACCGAGCCGCTCGAAAAGCTGCTGCAGCGCGCGCCGGAGCGGGCCCTGCAGATCGCCGTCCGGGGCATGCTTCCGAAGACGCCGCTCGGGCGGCAGATGATCAGGAAACTCAAGGTCGTGCGTGGCGCGGAGCATCCGCATCAGGCACAGCAGCCGCAGCCTCTGGAGATCTGAGCGCATGGCGACGGAGCAGTACTACGGAACGGGGCGGCGAAAGACTTCGGCTGCGCGCGTCTATCTGCGGCCCGGCGCCGGCAACATCGTCATTAATGGCCGGCCGCTGGATGAGTTCTTCGGCCGGGAGACTGCACGAATGATCGTGCGTCAGCCGCTCGCCGTGTCGGAGCTAGGCGACCGATTCGACGTGCAGGTCAACGTCACCGGCGGTGGCACGACCGGACAGGCCGGCGCTATCCGGCACGGCATCACGCGGGCTTTGCTGCAGTACGACGAGACATTGCGAGTGCCTTTGCGCAAGGCGGGTTTCGTCACACGTGATGCGCGCGCGGTGGAACGCAAGAAAGTCGGTTTGCGCAAGGCGCGACGCGCAACCCAGTTCTCGAAGCGCTGATCGGCCGCCAGTACCCGGCGCGGATTCTGTTGGTGGCCATCCGCTGGGGGATCGTCTAGCGGTAGGACATCGGACTCTGACTCCGAGAACCCTGGTTCGAATCCAGGTCCCCCAGCCACTTCTTTTACCCGGACCTCATTCGATGGTTCGGATGCCGTCCGCGCCGGCGAGCAAGACGGTATCCGCCGGACGTTGCGCGAATATTCCGACGGTGACGACGCCCGGAATCTGGTTGAACCGCGTTTCCATCTCGATCGGGTTGGCGATGTTCAGGTTGTGAACATCGATAATGTCGTTCCCGTTGTCGGTTTCGAAGCCTTCGCGCCAGACCGGCTGTCCGCCGGCGCGTACCATCTGTTTACTGACGAACGAACGGGCCATCGGGATGACCTCGACAGGTAAGGGAAACTTGCCGAGTCGCGCGACGAGCTTCGTGTCATCGGCGATACAGATGAAACGTCGTGAGGCGCCTGTCAGTATCTTTTCGCGCGTCAGCGCGCCGCCGCCGCCCTTGATCAGATGGCGATGCTTGGTGAGCTCGTCCGCGCCGTCGACATAGGTATCGATCGCCGCCACATCGCTCAGCTCAAGGACCTCGAAGCCGAGTGAGACGAGCTTGTTCGTAGACCGCTCGGAGCTCGATATCACGGCCTCGAAACGGTCGCGTTGGTCGGCGATTTCGTCAATGAAAAGGTCGACCGTGCTGCCTGTGCCTACGCCAAGAACGATTCCGTCGTTCAGGAATGGCACTGCGGCTCGGGCTGCTTCGCGTTTCCGGTCGTCCTGGCTCATCTTTTTCGCTCCTCAAAAAAAACGGTGCCCGCGTTTGCGGGCACCGTATCCGTTCTTAGGCCAAAGCCTTAGTAACGCGCTGACAGATCAGCGTTTTTTGCGAACGGTCTTTCTCTTGGCCTTTTTCTTGGCTTTCTTCTTGGCTTTCTTCTTCGCAGTCTTGCGCTTCGCTACTTTCTTCTTGGCGGTCTTGCGCTTCGTTTTGCGCTTCGCCTTCTTCTTGGCGGTCTTGCGCTTCGTCTTGCGCTTGGCTTTCTTCTTCGCAGTTTTCTTCTTGGCCGTCTTGCGTTTCGCGACCTTTCGCTTCGTTACTTTGCGCTTCTTCGCGGCTTTCTTCGCCACTTTGCGCTTAGTCGTCTTGCGTTTAGACGACTTTTTCTTAGAGGACTTCTTCGCAGTTGCCATGGGTAGTCTCCGTGTCGGGATGAACAACGGCGTTGAGTATATATAAAAGGATCAAAATTTCCAGCGTGTTAAAGAGTTTTGCGCATGTTTGTGAACGTGTGCGCGAAACAACATGTGATTGAACGCACAGTTTTCGCTTTCGTTTCTATTCGAGCTTCAGAATGTAATTCCATTCTTTCTTCGAAACCGGCAGCACGGAAAGCCGGTTGCCTCTTTTCAGTAACCGAAATTCCGAAAGTGCAGGGTTACCGTCCTCTTTAAGCTCGCGCAGAGTGATGATGCGCCGGCACTTGCGTTTCAGGCGAACGTCGACCATGTACCAACGCGGCGAGTCCGCGTTCTCTTTCGGGTCGTAATGCGGATCGTTCGGATCCAGAGCGGTGTGATCGGGATAGCCGGCCCGAACGATTTCGACGATACCGGCAATTCCGGTTTCCGGGCTGTTCGAGTGGTAGAAGAAGGCGAGGTCGCCGACCTGCATGTCGTCACGCATGAAGTTGCGCGCCTGGTAATTGCGCACTCCGTCCCAGTAGGTCCGGCGACCCGGGCTCTCCCGCAGATCGTCGATACTGAACGTGCCGGGTTCGGATTTGAGCAGCCAATAGCGCATGTCTTGTCCTCAGGAAAAGCGGCGAAAACCGGATTCGGTGACGACCCCCCATAACGGAACGTCCCACGGATTGGCGGGTATCGCGTCCAGTCGCTGACAGTCGAAGGCGACCCCCAGCAGCCGCGGGCGAAACCAGCAGCGCCTTCCGGCGAGAAAGGCGAAGCACCGATCGTAATAACCCCTGCCGACACCGATGCGAACGCCTCGCCGGTCGAATGCCACGAGCGGTGTCAGAACGAGATCCAGCGTTGACGCAGGCACGAAGCGCGGATCGCGCGGCTCGGCGATCCCGAAGCGGTTGCGGCGCTGCGCAGCGGCCGGATCGTGCCGCGCAAACCGCATATCCGCAGCGTTGATCACCGGTACGAAGAAGCGCCTGTCGCCCTGTATGCCGAAGAGCGTCGACAGATCGGGCTCGCCGTCGAACGCGATGAACGCCCCGATCCGGACCGCGCGCTGAAAAGCCGGCACGCGACGGATGCAACCGGTGATCCGGGCGACTGCGGTAGTTCGGTAGTCTTCCGGCAGCGAGCGCCGCTCGGCGCGGATCCTGCGACGGATCGCGAGCCGGTCAGTCGAGGAATCCGGCGGTGCCGATGGGGTCATCGTGTTGTCGGGTAGCACCGCGTCGTTCTGGGAAAGAGGCGCCTCCCGCAGGTGCCGTCACGAATGGTTGCTCTCGAACCGGAGCAAAAGGTGGGGTAAGCCGTGGTAGTTGCAGGCTTCCCGGAAGACCGGATCTGCACAACGCCACCTACAGGGCACAACCCCGAGGTCATAGATTAGGGTCGAAAGACTATCCAATCCGCATCGAACACAACAGGAGGCACCAAGCCTTGACTACAGCGTGAGCTGCTTGGCGGGCCCGAGGGCGTCGTCGAGACGCTCACGCATCGATCTGACACGTCCACCGACAATGTCTTTCAACTCCTCACCCTGGCCCTGGGTCTTGATCAGCTCATTCGCGAGATTAAGCGCAGCCATTACCGCTACGCGGTCGAGCCCAACGACCTTGCCGCTATCCCGAATTTCTCGCATCTTCCGGTTCAGCATGTCGACCGAGGCGAGCAGGTCTCGCTTTTCGGCCGTCGGACAGGCTACATGGTAGTCCTTCTCCAGAATGCGAACCGTGACTTTCTCGAAGGTCTCACTCACGAGCCCTGCTCCATTGCCTTGAGGCGTGTAATCATCGCTTCGACGCGGCCGCGCACCTGTTCGTTCTTTTGCAGCAGCGAGGCACGCTCGTTCATCAGCAGATCCTGACGCTGTTTCAGCGACTTGTTCTCGTCCTGCAACTGACGGCAGATGACCACGAGCTCGTCCAGCCGCTTTTCCAGGCGTTTGAGCTCAACGTCGAAGCGTTCGTTTTCGTGCCGTTCCATAGGTGGGCCAATATAGAGTGCGTCGCCCTCGGGGGTCAACAAATCGTTGCCGGGTGGTAGCATTGCGGCGACCGTGTTCGGAACCTGAGGCGATGCCTGGCACGTTGCCCGATTACGCGATTCTCGATGAACAATTGCGTGCGGCCGGTGCGGCTATCGCGCCGGCCGAGCTGCACGGTGTCGTTTGCGGCCTGATCTGCGCGTCCGGTCGCGAGGCGGCTGCAGACTGGATCGCACAACAGGCTGCCACCTTCAGCGGACCGGGCGTCGATGTGGAAGCGACGGTTGCGGCTCTCGATGAGCTCGAGGGCAAGACCTGGTCGGCACTCAATGGCAGCCAGCTCCAGTTCGAGCCCGTGCTCCCCGACGACGACTCGGATCTCGGTGAACGCGCTGCAGCGCTCGGTCAGTGGTGCCACGGCTTCGTCGGCGGACTGGTGCTCGGCGGCTGGACCGATGGCGAGCATTGCGACCCCGATGTGCTCGAGATAGTCGGCGACTTCAGTGCGATCAGCAACGTCGGAATCGCGGCGACGGACGATGACGGCGACGCGGGCGAGACGTCATTCTTCGAGCTGGCCGAGTACGTCCGTGTCGGCGCACAGCTCGTGTTCGAATCGCTCGCTGCCCACGAAGAGAGCCCCACCATCCATTAGTCGCCAGTCCGAGAGGTGCGCAGTTGAATATGCGGGAGTTCGCGCGTCGGCGCAGACATCTGATGGAGCTCGTCGGTGCGGGCGGAATCGTCGTTCTGCCGTCGGCGCCGGAGCGTGTGCGCAGCCGCGACACGCTGTTCGACTACCGACCCGATAGCGACCTGTTCTATCTGACGGCCTTCCCGGAGCCCGAGGCCGTCGGCGTGCTCATTCCCGGGCGGGCGCAGGGCCAGTTTCTGATGTTCTGCAGAGAGCGCGATCCCGAGCGGGAATTGTGGGACGGCAGCCGTGCCGGGCCTGAAGGTGTCGTCACCGACTACGGCTGCGACGACGCGTACCCTATTTCCGATATCGACGAGATCCTCCCGAATCTGATGGAGCCATGCGAGCGCGTGTTTTACTCGATGGGTGTCGATCACGACTTCGACCAGCGCCTGCTCGGCTGGCTCAATGCGCTGAATGCGAAGCGGCACAGCGGGCACGCGCCCGGTGAGGTCGTGGCGCTCGACCACCTGCTGCATGAAATGCGGTTGTTCAAGAGTCGCGCCGAGGCGTCGCTGATGCGGCGCTCGGCACTGATTGCCGTTGCGGCGCACAAGCGGGCGATGCAGGTGTGCGAGCCCGGCATGATGGAATACCAGCTGGAAGCCGAGTTTCTGCACGAATTTCGGCGTAACGGGGCGGGCTGTTCCTATGCGCCGATCGTCGCCGGTGGCGCGAACGCCTGTGTCCTTCACTACACGGAAAACGACGCGGCGCTGAACGATGGCGACCTGGTCCTGATCGATGCCGGCTGCGAATTCGAGCTTTACGCTTCCGACATCACGCGGACTTTTCCCGTCAACGGCACGTTCTCGGCGGCGCAACGCGAGCTCTACGAGATCGTCTACGAGGCGAATCAGGCCGCCACGGCGGCGGCCGTTCACGGGAATCACTGGGACGACCCGCACACTGCCGCCGTTCGCGTCGTGACGAAGGGTCTGCGGTCGCTCGGGCTCTTGTCCGGGCGCCTGCCCTCCTTATTAAAGGAGCAGGCTTACCGGAAATACTTCATGCACCGGACCGGCCACTGGCTCGGCATGGATGTCCACGACGTCGGCGATTACAAGGTCGACGACCAGTGGCGGCTGCTCGAGCCGGGTATGGCGATGACGATCGAGCCCGGGATCTACATCGGGCCGTCCGCCGGCGGCAAGGCCAGGCGCTGGCGTGGTACCGGCATACGAATCGAGGACGATGTGGTAATCACGCGGCAGGGACCGCGGGTCCTGACGGCCGGCCTGCCGTCGGAAGCCGATGAGGTCGAACGCCTGATGGCAGCTGCATGACGGAAGCGGGCCTCGAGACCGATGTCATCGTGGTCGGCGGCGGGCTTGCGGGTACGCTGCTTGCCGAAGCCCTGCTTGCGCTGCCGTTGCGGGTTGCGCTGATCGAGGCCCGCGACGTGAGCGCGCTCGAGCAACCCAGTTTCGACGGCCGCGCGACCGCGCTCGCCAACGGCAGCGTACGCGTGCTCGACACACTCGGTATCTGGCCGTCGATTAGCCCGGAGGCCGAGGCGATTCGGCACATTCACATCGGGCAGGCGGGGCGTTTCGGCGCTGCCCGCATTCATGCGGACGAGGAGGGCGTCGAGGCGCTCGGCTACACGATCGAGAACCGCGTTCTCGGCGCCGCGTTGTGGGCCCGTCTCGACCGCGATGGCTTCCGCTGTTTCTCGCCGGCGACGGTTACCGGTGTCGATGCCACCGGCGCCGGTGTTGCAGCGAGGCTCGAGACCGAGACCGGCACGCAGTGTCTGCACGGTCGGCTGCTGGTCGCCGCCGACGGGGCGCGCTCCACCGTGCGCGATGCGCTCGGGATCGACGTCCGTGCCGACGAATACGGACAACGCGCGGTCATTGCGAATTGTGCGATGCAGCGGCCACAACCGGGATGGGCGTACGAGCGGTTCACGGGAGAGGGCCCGCTGGCCGTGCTTCCGCTGACCGGCGGCCGGGTGGCCGTCGTCTGGACACTTGCGGAGGCCGCTGCCCGGTCGCTGGAAGAGGCCTCGGACGACGCGTTCGCTGCGGCGCTCGAGCGCCGGTTCGGGCTGCGGCTCGGCCGCGTGCGGCGAGTCGGGCGTCGCGCGTCGCACCCGCTGTTCCGATCGCGCAGCATTGCCGTCACCGCCGAGCGCAGCGCTCTGATCGGCAATGCGGCGGTCAGCATGCACCCGGTTGCAGGCCAGAGCTTCAACCTTGCGGTACGCGATATCGCGACGCTCGCCGAATTGATCGCTACAGCGCTTGACGACGGCACCGACATCGGAGCGCCGGCAGTGCTCGCGAGCTATCGTCAGTGGCGGCAATCGGATCAGCGTAAGGTGGCCTGGTTCACCCACAATCTGGTGACCGGCATGAATCTGTCGCTGCCCGGGGCCGCTGCGTTCCGCGATCTCGGTCTGATCGCTTTCGATCTGCTGCCCGGTGCGAAGCGCGTGCTCGCGAGGCACACGATGGGGCTTGCCGGGCGCGTTCCCCGGCTCGCACGGGGGCTGCCGCTGTCATGAGCGCAACCGCGCCGCGAATCGTCATTGCCGGCGGCGGGCCAGTCGGTCTGATGGTCGCGGCGCTGATTGCATCGGACGAGAGGTGCCGGGACGTAAGCGTCCGCGTCGTTGCCGGTGAGGCAAAGGCGCATTGGCGGGAAGACCAGATCGACCTCAGAGTCTACGCGTTGTCGCGCGCCTCGCAGCTGCTGTTCGACCGTCTCGGGCTCTGGGAACGAATCCTGGCACGGCGATGCTCGCCGTACCGAACGATGTGCGTATGGCAGGGACGCGATCCCGACGGCGTTGCCTCGGTGCAGTTCACGGCCGAATCGATCGGAACGGCGGATCTCGGGCATATCGTCGAGGACCGGCTCTTGCGGCAGGTATTGACCGAGTACCTGTCCGGCCGACCGCGCGTCGAGCTTCAGCACGGGACGGCGCTCGACAGCTGCACAAACGGGAGCGGTGGTTGCCGGATCGGGCTCTCCAACGGCGAATCTCTGCGGGTCGACCTGCTTGTCGGCGCGGACGGCGCCAGATCCGTCGTCCGGCGTTTGACCGGAATCGCTGCAATCGAGCGCCCGTATCGACAACGTGCCGTCGTTGCGCACGTGCGGACCGCGAAACCGCATGCGGAAACCGCCTGGCAGCGGTTCGGCCGACGAGGCCCGATCGCGCTGTTGCCGCTCGTCGACGGCCGTAGCTCCATCGTCTGGTCCGTATCGGACGCCGAGGCGGACCGGCTCAGTGCGCTCGATGACGGGGCATTCGCGGCAGAGGTGGAGGCCGCGACCGTGGCGGTGCTCGGCCGCGTCGAGACCGCCTCGCCGCGCGTCAGCTTTCCGCTCGGCCTGATGCATGCGCTGCGCTACACGAAGCAGTCGGTCGTTCTCGCCGGTGACGCAGCACACGCCGTCCATCCGCTGGCCGGGCAGGGAATGAACCTCGGCCTGCTCGATGCGGCGGCGCTGGCCGAGGTGATCGGCGCCGCAGCGGCATCCGGCGAGCACATCGGCGATCGCTACGTTCTGGACCGCTACGCGCGCGCGCGCCGGGCCGACAACTTCAGGATGCAACTCGCCTTCGACGGCATCGACAGACTGTTCCGGGCCGGGGATGCGCTGTGGCCGCTGCGGGCCGCCGGGATGCTGATGATCGATTCGCTGCCGCCCGCAAAGCGCCTGCTGATCGAGCAGGCGATGGGCCTCGCCCGCGGCCCGGCCGACGCGCGGGCCGCTGTCTGAATCTGTCTTAATGCGCCGTTCGGGAATATTCCGGACCCTTCCGTGGTCACAGTGATCGGACGCGACATAGAATGGTGCCCATGAAGAAAACGATTTCGCTGCTGGCTGCCGCCGCCGCATTCGGTGCCGGCAGCGCTCAGGCCCAGAGCTGGAACGCCACGCTCGACCGTATTTCCTCGGCCGTCGTCTCGATCCGGGTCGACAGCACACGTGCCTTCGACACCGAGAGGAACCAGTCTTCCCAGGCAACCGGCTTCGTCGTCGATGCCGAGAGCGGGTTGATACTGACCAATCGCCACGTCGTGACACCCGGGCCGGTGAAGGCGCAGGCGATTTTTCTGAACCAGGAAGAAGTCGACCTGCAGCCGGTTTATCGCGACCCGGTACACGACTTCGGATTCTTCCGCTACAACCCGCGCGACCTGCAGTTCATACAGCCGGCCGAGCTGCCGCTCGTGCCGGAAGCCGCCCAGATCGGCAGGGATATCAGAGTGATCGGCAACGATGCCGGCGAGCAGCTCTCGATCCTCGCGGGCACGATCGCAAGAACCGACCGCCAGGCCCCGAACTATGGCCGCGGCAATTACAACGACTTCAACACGTTCTATCTGCAGGCGGCATCCGGCACCTCCGGCGGATCGTCCGGATCGCCGGTGATCGATATCGAGGGCCGCGTCGTCGCGTTGAATGCCGGCGCTGCGAATCAGGCGGCATCGAGTTTCTTCCTGCCGCTGCATCGCGTTCAGGTCGCGCTCGCCGCGATTCGCGACGGGCAATCCGTATCGCGCGGCACGCTACAGACCGAGTTTGTGCATACCTCATACGCAGAGCTCAGACGACTCGGCCTGCACCGCGATACCGAGGCCAGATTCCGCGAGGCCCATCCGGATCAGACCGGGCTGCTCGTCGTCGAGCAGGTCATTCCGGGATCGCGCGCAGCGGGTCTGCTGCGGCCCGGTGACATTCTGGTCGAGGCCAACGGCGTGCTCGTGCCCGAGTTCGTCCGAGTGGCGGAGCTGCTCGATTCGTCGGTCGGCGAAGAAATAGAGATCCTGATCGAACGCGGCGGTGAGCAGGTCCGGCACCGAATCGTCGTCGATGATCTGCATGCGATTACGCCGCGGGAGTTCATCGAGTATGGCGACGGGATTCTGCACGATCTTTCGTACCAGCAGGCCCGACACTACTATCGGCCGATTGCGGGCGTGTATGTCGCCAATCCGGGCTACGTTCTCGGGACGGCGGCGATTCCCCGCGCCAGCCTGATTGTCGAGTTCGACCGCCAGCCGATCCGCAATCTTGACGACCTCGAAGCTGCGCTGAGCCGGACACCCGCCGGCGCGCAGGTCAGCGTCCGCTTCGTGACGATCGACGATCCGCAGAGCGAGAAGCAGCGCGTGATCATCAACGATCGTGAGTGGTTTCGCAGCGTGCGCTGTGTCCGGGACGATTCGAGCGGCGGCTGGCCCTGCAAAGACCTCGAGCTGACGGCCGAGGTGGCGCGGCCGGAAGCGCAGATGACGACCTTCGAGCTCGACGGCGAGCGCTACGTTCAGCAGATCACGCCGGCGCTGGTGCTCGTCAATTTCAGCATGCCGTACACCGTGTCCGGCGTGTCCGATCGCTACTACTACGGCACCGGCATGATCGTCGACGCCGAGCGCGGCTGGGTCGTCGTCGACCGCAATACCGTTCCCGTCGCGATCGGCGATGTCCGGATTACGTTTGCCGGATCGCTGGAAGTGCCCGGGCAGGTCGAGTACATCCACCCGCTGCACAATCTGGCGGTCGTCTCTTACGATCCGGCGTTGATCGGCTCGACGCCGGTCAGGGCCGCGCGCCTCGCTACCGATCCGGTTCGCCCCGGCAACGATGTGGCTGTCGTCGGTCTCGCCCCGGACCATCGGGTCATGTCACAGAGGGCCGAGGTCGCCGCTCTGACGCCCGCCAGTTTCCCGTTGTCGCGCACCGTGCGTTTCCGGGAGTCGAATCTGGAGACAATCTCGCTCGTCAACGGGCCAGCCGATTTCGACGGCGTCATCGTCGACACGCAGGGCCGCGCGCTGGCGCTGTGGTCGAGCTTCGCTTATCAGACCGGCCGCGACATGACTCAGGTCAACCTCGGTATTCCGGCGGTGGTGGTCGGCGACATGCTCGATAACCTGCGCGACGGCGTCGCGTTGCGCTCGCTCGAAGTCGAGTGGCTGCAGACGCCGATGGCGGCCGCGCGCAAGCTGAATCTGCCGGAGGAGTGGGCCAGGCGTTACGAAGGCGACGGTCGGCGGCAACTGCTTGCCGTCTCGAGCGTGGTCGCCGGCGCACCGGCCGAGACGCTGCTCAGGACCGGCGACATCCTGCTCAGTATCGACGGACGCATCCTCAATACGTTTCACGAGATGGAGCGGGCAACGCAGCGCGAGGCTGTCGGGCTGACGGTTCTCCGTGACGGCCTTGAGCTCGAGGTGGAGGTGCCGACCGTCGCTCTCGACGGGCAAGGGATCGATCGGATCGTTCTGTGGGCCGGGGCACTGCTGCAGACGCCGCACCGGGAGCTCGCCGCGCAGCGCGGCATCAATCGCGGCGGCGTGTACGTCTCGTTCTTCAATTTCGGCTCGCCGGCGAGTCGTTCGCAGCTGTTCGCCGGGCGCCGGATCGTTGCCGTCGATGGCAGGCCGACTGCCGATCTCGACCAGTTCGTGGCCGCCGTCAACGGTCTCGAAGACGGCAGCTCCGTCCGGCTGAACACCGTAACCTGGAACAACGTGCCTGAAGTCATTACGCTCGAGCTCGACGAGCGTTACTGGCCGAGCTACGAGCTGACGCGTGAGGGCACCGCCTGGGTCCGATCGCCGCTCGACGATTGAGCCGCAGAGCGACGATCGTCGGCGCCAGCCGCCGGTACAACGAACAGGAGGCGACAATCACGTGCGATCTATAAGTCTGAGCGGTGTGGGGACGCGATACATCATCGCGTTCCTGATGGTCGCCGTGACGTGGAATCCCACTCCGTACAACTATGTGAACTGGGCGATGAACCAGTGGCAGAACATGACGCCTGTCGTAATCCTGTTCGGGCTGATTCTGCTCGTAGGCTGGATCGTGTTCGTGCGCGCAACGATGCGTTCGCTCGGTCCCGTCGGCATCGTTCTCGCCTGCGGAATCGCCGGTGCGCTGTTCTGGGTCCTCTGGTTCTACGGCCTGATCGGTCAGGGCGACGCCAATCTGATCAAGTGGACGGCCATGTTGCTGATTGCCGCGATTCTGACCGCCGGCATGTCCTGGTCGCACTTGCGCCGGCGCTGGTCGGGACAGGCCGACATCGACGACGTGGACGACGTCGGCTAAGAAGGTCACCGCGCATCGAGCCGGAGTGCAGCAACGCTACGGGTCCGCCATGCTCGCCCGAATCGCACAGCCGTTGTCCGATGCCGCCGTGACTGCGGCGACGCTGGCCCTTTCCGCCATCGCGGCTGTCGCTGCCGCGCCGGTCGGTGCCCAAACCCTTTACCGATACGCGGACGCCGGCGGTAACTGGGTGTTCAGCGACCGGCAACCGGCGGGTGGAGAGGCATTCGAGCGCATCGACTTCGGGTTCGAGGCGGAGACACCCGGGCTCGTCCGCCTCTACCAGTTTGAAGACGAGGATGGCAGGACTCTGCTGGCCGCCGAAAACTCCTTCCACGGACCGGTGCAGGTCGCTTTCCGGATTGTCGCGGCAGACAATCTTTCGTCCGATACCCCCGTGCGGGGCAATCGCATTCTCGGCCCGCGAAGCGATTCGGTTCTGCTGGCGCTGCTGCCGAACATCGATGACGAGCCGGTCGCTGCCCGTTTCGAGTATCAGTACATCCATGGCTCGCCGGCCGCACGTCACGAGCCGGATGCGCCGTATCGGCTGCCGTATGCTCTGGCCAGGCACTTTCGCGTGTCGCAGGCCTATCCGGATGAATTGACACATGCGGATCCTGCCAACGCCCACGCAGTCGACTTCGAAATGCCGGTGGGTACGAATGTCTTCGCCGCGCGTGAAGGACTCGTGCTCGATGTCGCGAGCGACTATTTCGAGGGCGGCACCGAAGCGAACCTCGTTCAGCGCGCGAACCAGATTCGCATCCTGCATGAAGACGGCACGATTGCGCTGTACGCCCATCTGAATTGGAACACGATACGCGTCGTGCCGGGCCAGCGCGTGGGACGGGGCGAATACATCGCAGACTCCGGGAACACCGGGTTCAGCTCAGGTCCGCACCTGCACTTCGTCGTTCAGATCAACGCCGGCGGCGAGGTCGCTTCCGTGCCGGTCGAATTCGCGATGTCCGGTGGCCGCAGCATCTCGCTTCGAACCGGTGACGACATCGTCGCCTACTGACGTTCCACGGGCGAGTCGGGCTTCGACCCGAGCAGAGTTTCCAGCTCGGCGATCGACGTCACCGGCGCGTGGCACGCGGTGCCGACGCAAACGTAGGCACGGGGTCCGCTGCCGGCCGCATGGCGCGCAAGGCCTGCCGGCAGCGCCGATTCCGCTGCATCGACAAAGAACGCGAGCCGCCCGGGTGCGAAGCCGCCATCCAGGGCTTTGCGCCATTCCGCGAGCGCCGGCGGATCGGCCCGCACGATGATCAGCTCCGGCGGCGCCAGCTGTCTGCCGAGCGCAAGCAGATACGTGGCATGGGCTTCCGGGTAGCTGGCGATCGCGCGCCAGGCCGCTCGCACGGAGTTCTCCGCAGCGTCGAGGTAGTCGCTGTCGGCGAGCAGATGGCCGAGGGTGTTCAGCGCGATGGCGAGCGTCGCGTTACCGGATGGGGTTGCGTCGTCGGTCAGCGGTCGGGGGCGATGGATCAGCTGCTCATGATCGTCGGCAGTGAAGAAGAAGCCGCCGGCCGGATCACGATAGTGGTGCATGACCGTCTCCGCCAGCGACCTCGCGAATGCGAGCTCGGCCGGCTGGAAATCCGCCTGCAGCAGCTCGATGACGCCGGCCAGGACGAAGGCATAGTCGTCGAGATAGGCTGTGAATCGAGCGGTGTCCGCTGCAAAGACGGCCGACAGGCGTTCGCCGTCCCAGAGTCGCTCCCGAATGAAGTCGCAGGCACGGCGAGCCTGCGCCACCAGCTCGGGGCGGCCGAGCCGGCGGCCTGCTTTCGCGAGCGATGCGATGGCCAGGCCATTCCAGCCTGTCAGGATCTTGTCGTCGAGACCCGGGCGGACGCGGGTTTCCCGTAATGCCCGCAGTGCGCGTCTGGCCCGTTCGAGCTCTGCCGATTCGCCGGCATCGGCAGAGCGCCAGGGATCACGCGACCGTGTTTGCGCATGCCATGCCTGCGCTTCGAAATTCGGCGGGCCGGAGAAACCGAAAGCGCGTCTGGAGAATTCGTCTTCGGCATCGAGGGCTGCATCGATCTCCTCGGCCGTGAAGACGTAGTAGCGCCCTTCCTCCCCTTCGGAATCGGCGTCGAGGGTCGCGTAGAAAGCCCCGTCGGGCGCCTGCATTTCGTCGACGAGCCACCGGGCAGTTTCCTCGGCGATACGCGCATAGTCGCTCTGTCCGGTCGCGGCGAGGGCATCGGCATATGTGCCCAGAAGGGCGGCGTTGTCGTAGAGCATTTTCTCGAAATGCGGAATCTGCCATTCCCGATCGACGCAATAGCGGAAGAAGCCGCCGTTGATATGGTCGTAAAGGCCGCCGCCGGCCATCGCGTCGAGCGTGACGGTAACGATTCTGTTCGTGCCGGTCGCGCGCGCTGCGTCGGCCGGGTGAGCGCCCGCGAGCAGAAAATCCAGATAGCTCGGATGCGGAAACTTGGGCGCGGTGCCGAAGCCGCCGTAGTGCGCGTCGAACACTTCGCCCAGGTTTTGGCGGGCGTTCGCGATCGGGTCGCCGGTGAGCTCGACGCCGTCCGCATCGCCGCGCGTGTCGAGCCGGCCGAACCGCTCGAGAATGCGCTGCCCGTTCGCCGCGACCTCGTCACCGTGTGTTCTGTAGTAGGACTCGACGCGAGTGAGCACGGTCGAGAACGCCGGCATGCCGTAGCTCGCAGTCTTCGGAAAGTAGGTTCCGGCGAAGATCGGCAGATGCGTGTCGGGCGTGAGAAAGACCGTCAGCGGCCAGCCACCCGGGCGGCCCGTGAACATCTGCTGGGCGGCCTGGTAGATTCGGTCTATATCGGGGCGCTCTTCGCGGTCGACCTTGACGTTGACGTACAGGTCGTTCATCAGCCGTGCCGTTTCCGGATCTTCGAACGACTCGTGCGCCATGACGTGACACCAGTGGCACGCGGAGTAGCCGACCGACAGCAGGATCGGCTTGTCGTTGTCGCGGGCATCAGCCAGGGCCGCATCGTCCCACGGCTGCCAGTCGACCGGGTTGTCGGCGTGCTGCTTCAGGTAGGGGCTCGCTTCCCCGCTCAGGCGATTCGACATGCGGACGTACTGAACTCGATGGGCGGACGGATGGTTCCGGCGCAGTATACGTTTCCCGCCGGCTGCCGCGTGAGGACGGCCAATTTGCGGCCCCGGGTTGCTACACTGCGCCTTCTTCCGAAGTAGCCGAAAAACCGGGGCCAGCGTTCTGTTTCAGTATCCGGACATCGATCCAGTCGCGATTTCGATCGGCCCGCTGGACATCCACTGGTACGGCCTGATGTATGTCTTCGGCTTCTTCGCGGCGTGGTGGGGAATGCGGGGGCGTGCCCGGCGCCCGGACAGCGCAATCAGCGTGGCACAGGTCGAAGACCTGATCTTTTTCGGTGCGCTCGGCGTTTTTATCGGCGGCCGTCTCGGCTACCTGCTCTTCTATCACATTCCGTCTGAAGGCATCGGCAGCCTGCTGGGCGACCCGCTGCTCGTGTTCCGGGTCTGGGAAGGCGGCATGTCGTTTCACGGCGGCCTGCTCGGCGTGCTGGTCGCGATGGGGCTCTTCGCGCGCCGCGCCGGACTCGCGTATTTCACGGTGACGGATTTCATCGCACCGTGGTTCCCGCCCGGTATCGCGTTCGTACGCGTCGGCAACTTCATCAACGGCGAGCTGTGGGGTAAGGAAACCAGTGCCGATGCACCCTGGTCCGTCGTCTACGAGGGAGTGGCGCGGCATCCGAGCCAGCTCTACGAGGCGTTCCTCGAAGGTGTCGTGCTGTTCCTGATCCTCTACATCTATTCCGCCCGGCCGCGGCCGACGATGGCCGTATCGGGCGTCTTCCTGGTCGGCTACGGCGTTTTTCGCTGCGCCGCCGAGTTCATTCGTCTGCCCGACGACGGTATTTATCTGGCCTGGGGCTGGTTCACCAAGGGCCAGGCCCTGTCGATTCCGATGGTGGTTGCCGGCATCGTCCTGATATTGCTCGCCTACCGGAGCGGCGGCGAATCGCCTACCGTGGCGAGCGCATGAAGGCCTACCTCTATCTGTTGCAGCGCATCGTTGACGAAGGCGCCCGTAAGGACGACCGTACGGGCACCGGCACGCTGAGCGTCTTCGGCCATCAGATGCGCTTCGATCTTTCTGCCGGGTTTCCGCTGGTGACGACGAAGCAGCTGCATCTGCGGTCGATCATTCACGAGCTGCTCTGGTTCCTGCGCGGCGATACGAATATCGCCTACCTGCGCGAGCATGGCGTCACGATCTGGGACGAGTGGGCCGATGCCGACGGCAACCTCGGTCCGGTATACGGTGCGCAATGGCGCTCATGGCCGGCGCCCGGTGGCGGAGAGATCGATCAGATCGAGCGCGCAATCGAGTTGCTGCGAAACGAGCCCGATTCGCGCCGCATCATCGTCAGCGCCTGGAACGTCGCCGAGCTGCCGTCGATGGCGTTGTCACCCTGTCATGCGCTCTTTCAGTTCTACGTGGCGGACGGGCGGCTGTCCTGCCAGCTGTACCAGCGCAGCGCCGATGTGTTTCTCGGCGTACCCTTCAACATCGCGTCCTATGCGCTTCTGACCTGCATGGTCGCGCAGCAGACGGATCTGTCACCCGGTGACTTCATCTGGACGGGTGGCGACTGCCACCTCTACCTTAATCATCTGCAGCAGTGCCGAACGCAGCTCGAGCGCGAGCCGCGTGCGCTGCCGACGCTCGAGCTGCTGCGGCGGCCGCCGTCGATATTCGAGTACCGCTTCGAGGATTTCGAGATCCGCGATTACGATCCGCTGCCATCCATCCGCGCGCCGATCGCCGTTTGATTTTCGCCGCCCGGCCCCGTGCGTCGCGGATCGCAGGGTCGCCACGACAGCGCGCAGCCGAACTTTGCGCTCAGTCGATTCGCACGCGGTAGCGGATCTCGAATTCCGGGGCCGTGCCGAGGCCGGTGCCTGCGAACGAGCCGCGCGGTGTGATCCGGAAGCCTGTGACGGCCGCATCGAAGCCGCTGGCGTCCGGCGACGGCACATAGTTGTAAGGCGCGCCGCCGCCCGGCTGCGACGAGAAGCTGACGTCGGCCGAGTAGTCGTAGAGCAGCCCGCTCGCCGGGCTGCCGTCGATGAACGTGATCGGATCGCCGCCGGCTGAGTCGACGAACAGCGCGACTTCCGGCGGCAGGCGATCGACGACCTCGACGGAGTCGGCGTCGGTGGGATCGAGCCCCAGGTTCGCGACGGTGAGCGTATATAGCATCGTTGCCGTCGGGATGGCCTTCGGATTCGTCGTGCCGTTGATCGGGTCGCTCAGAGTCGCGACCGACTTGGTCAGCAGCAGCTCGGGGCCGCCGACGACGAAGCTGCCACCTGCCGTATGGGTTATCGCGCCCTCGGTGCCTTCGAGTGCGGTGACGGCGTAGTTCCACGTGCCAGGCGTCGAGCCCGACGGCAGCGACAGCAGGTATTCGTACTCTCCGGTGGCGCCGCCCGGTTGCGAGGTGAGCGTCATCGGCACATCGACCAGAACGGGAATGCCGTCGGCATCGGTCGCGTCGGCTCTCACGGCGGAGATGTCGAAGGCACCGAAAGGGTCGCTGACGGTGGAGCGAATCGAGACGGTGGAGCTGCTCGAAAAGGTAGTCATCGGCAGTCCGCCCGGCCACGGTGCGTTCCAGGTGCCGACCGCATCAACGTTGATCACGGTCAGCGCGGGCAAATCGATTCGGGAAAACGTGCCGCCCGAGACGGGCCAGACGAAGAACACACGGGAGCCCCCGCCGTTCGTCGTGTTCGTAATCGTCAATGTGATCTGCGATCCGGCTTGCAGCACGAGCGGCGCGCTGAGCGGCACATCGACCGTCAGTGTCATCGGCGTATCCCGCGATGGTGCGGAGAAGCTCTGCGTCACGGGACTGCCGATCGGGCCGGTCGTCGTGCCGATGCTCGCGAGTGCCAGCTCGAGGCGCCGTGCGACCAGCGCTGCACTCGATTCACCTTTGGAGAGATTCAGCACGACCCGAATGACCCCCGCGTCGATCGTAAGCGGCGCCTGCAGCTCCGGGGTCATGGTCCAGACGACCGGCGGCTCTGTCTTCGAGAGGCGAACGTTGACCTGAGCTGCCGGCGGCGGCGTTCTCGACAACACCGGCAGCGGTGCCTGACCGAAGCCGTTCGGATCCGGTGTGTCCTCGTCGAACAGATACAGGGATTTCGTGCCGCTGCTCGGCTGGGGAGCAGCGGCTGTCGCCATCGCCATCAATGCGATCGTGACGAGCACACGCCGCAGCGCGCACCGCCCCGTTGACCTGGGATCCATCCCGGTAGCTTTCCTGCAGGAATCCGTCGCCGCCCGCTCCGGACGACCGCCTCAATCTCTTACATAATCGGCTGGTCGTCTGTGACTGTGTTCACAGCTGGGCATCGGAGCGGGACGACCACCCCGAAGCGGCGGTGTGCGCGGGCACGTAATGTTCCGTCCGCCGGGCGGGTCGCCTGCCAGAGGGCCGGCCATCGAGGGCGGGTCCCGCGGTCGGGGAAGCAGCAATGACATTGGGCATCGTGGTCGCGATCGGGCTGCTGCTCGCGTACGCGAACGGCGCCAACGACAATTTCAAGGGCGTCGCGACCCTTTTCGGCAGCGGCACGGCCTCGTACCGGGGCTCGCTGCTCTGGGCGACCTTCGCCACCGCGCTCGGTTCTGCAGCAGCGCTGGTGCTTGCCGGCAAACTGCTCAGTGCATTCAGCGGCAATGGCCTCGTGCCGGCTGCAGTCGCGGGTTCCGTGCCTTTCGGGATGTCCGTTGCCCTGGCCGCGGCCGGCACCGTGCTCCTCGCGACCTGGCTCGGATTTCCGATTTCGACGACACATTCGCTGATCGGTGCGCTCGTCGGCGCCGGTCTCGTCGCATCGCCCGTTGGTGTAGACGGCGGGACGCTGCTGCGCGGTTTTCTGCTGCCGCTGTTGACGAGTCCGTTCATCGCGATCGGGCTCACGATCCTGACCTACCCGCTGCTCGCGAGACTTCGTCGCCGGCTCGGCGTAACGCATGAGACGTGCGTCTGCATCGGTGACGAGATTGTCGGCGTCGTGCCGGGACGGCTGAGCGCAGCGCAGGCGCTCGAGGCGGTGACGTTGCCGACCGTTACCGTCGGCGATGCGGCGACCTGCCGTGTGCGCTACCGGGGGGCCGTCATAGGGATCAGCGCCCGCCGAGCGCTCGATGTCGCGCATTTCCTGACGGCCGGCATGGTGAGCTTTGCCCGCGGGCTGAATGACACGCCGAAGATCGCCGCGCTGCTTCTCGTCGGCAATCTGCTCGCGCCGAGTCACGCGATCCTCGGAACCGGTGCCGCGATCGCACTGGGCGGCTGGCTCAGTGCGCGCCGCGTTGCCGAAACGATGGCCTTGCGGATCACGGACATGAATCCGGGGCAGGGATTCACGGCGAACACGATTACCGCGCTGCTCGTCATCGGTGCGTCGAATCTCGGGATGCCGGTATCGACGACGCACGTTTCCTGCGGATCGTTGTTCGGAATCGGCGCGGCCTCCCGTCAGGCCCGCTGGCGGACGATCCGCGAGATTCTGCTCGCCTGGGTCGTCACCCTGCCGGTCGCAGGCGTGCTGGCCGCGACGGCGGCATTGCTCGTCACCGGTGCGGCCTGATCAGAGTTTCGTTTCGATCAGCTCGAGCGCAAGGCTCACATCGTCCGTCGGTCCTGCGGTCGCCCTGCGCAGGATTTCGGACTGAATCCGGCCCCGCCTTTCGGCTTCCGCGTAGCTGATCTCCGGGTGAAACATCACCATCGAGTAGCGCGGAATGAAACGACCGTTCGTGCGCCGCTCGAGCTCGAATGCGAGCCGCTTGCGTCGATCGAAGCCTTCGTCGCGAACGCGGTCGCGCATCTCGACATAGTTTTCGAGCGCCATAGAGGCGATCGCGCGGGCGTTGTGCGAACGCCGTTGTTCGAATTCCCCCGCGATCGCCGCCCAGTCGAGTGCCGCACCGCGGCCGGGCGCTGCCGCAGCTTCGCCCCGCGCGCTGCTGGTTGCGCGTGTCTCGGCAATCGCCGCGGCGACGAGCCCGTCGAGCTCGAGGCAGTCCTCGAAACAGGCATTGAGCCCCTGACCGTGAAACGGCACGATCGCGTGCGCTGCGTCACCGAATAGCAGACATTGGTGTCCCGCCGAACCGTGATGCCATGGCGCGCAGCGAACCGTGCCGAGGATCCCGATCGGGTTCGCAGCCATCTGGCTGTCGAGGTCGGGGATCAGACCCACGACGTCGGCAAACTCGCGCTCGAAGAACCCCATCGGGTCGCCGGCAACGGTGGCGAAGCTGACGTCACCCTCATTCGCGAGGAACAGCGTCGCTGTAAAGCTGCCGTCGGTATTCGGGAGCGCGATCAGCATGAAGCCGCCGCGCGGCCAGATGTGCAGGCCGTCGGCGTCGAGCGCGTGGGCTATGCCGCCGATCGGCGGGATCGTCAGTTCCCTGTAGCCGTGATCGAGCACGTCCTCATCGTTCGCGAGCAGACCATGGCTCGCCAGTGTCCGACGGACGATCGATCCGGCGCCGTCGGCTGCAAGCAGAAAACGGCTTTGCAGGTCGAATTCCGTAGTCTCCGCGCGTTTGCCCAAGGGTAGTCGCGCGTTTCCGGCGCTGTCCCCTGCATCTTTCGAGGCCGCTCGAAACGAGGCAGTGCCGCTTGCGGGATCGTAGGCGACGCACTCGGAGCCGAACCGGTATTCGACGCCGTGGCGGGAAACCGCGACGTCGCAGAGCACGCGATTCAGCTCTGCGCGCGAAACCGACCAGATTTTTTCGTCCGGCCATTGTCCGTACGGAAGCCGTCTGACATTGCCGCTCGCATCGTGGACGATGCGGCCCGACATCGGCAGCAGCAGCGGCTCGATCGCATCGCGGACGCCGGCAGACTCGAGTGCAACGAGGCCGCGAGCCGCAAGCGCCAGATTGATGGTCCGACCCCCGGTCGCCTCGGCTGTGTCGTACGCCGCGCCGCGCTCGTAAATCGTTGGCTGCAGGCCGCGTCTCGCGAGCATGATCGCAGCCAGGCTGCCTGCCAGGCCGCCACCGACGATAGTGGGCCGATCCTCGCGAGTCGATGCGCTCATGCTGCGAGTATTCGGTGCAGCGCCGCGACTGCGCGGTGGACGTCTTCGAAGCGATTGTAGAGCGGTACCGGCGCTATTCTCAGGATGTCCGGTTCACGCCAGTCGACCACGACGCCGTCGGCGGCGAGGCGCCCGACCAGGTTGCCACCGTCGATCCCGCCAGGCCTGAGCCTGACCGATAGCTGGCTGCCGCGTGCTGTCGGTGAGCGCGGCGTCAGCAGCTCGATCCTGTCACCGAGGCGATCTTCGAGCAGGGCCTCGAGATAGCCCGTCAGCCGGACGGCCTTTGCGTGCAGCCGCTCGCTTCCTGCCTCCAGGAACAGTGCCAGTGATGCTGCCAGCGGTGCCATCGCGAAGATCGGCGGATTGCTGAGCTGCCAGGACTCGGCCGTGCCGATGCCGCGGAACTCGGGCTCGAGCCCGAATCGGCGCGACTTGTCGTGCCCCCACCAGCCTTCGAACCGGGGCAGATCGGCATCGTGCCAGCGCGGGTGCACGTAGCAGCCGCCGATGCCGCCCGGGCCGCCGTTCAGATACTTGTAGCTGCACCAGACCGCGAAGTCCGGCGTGCCGTCGACGTCCGCGCCGATCTTCGCGGTGGTTCGGGTCGCGACATCGGTGCGGGTTCCCGTGCCCGCTCCGGTTTCGGTTTCGGTTCCCGCGCCTGTTCTCGTTCCGGTTCCCGTTTCGGTCCTGGTTCCAGTGTCGGTTTCTGTGCCTGCCTCGGTCTCGCGCCGTTCGTTGGGCCTATGCAGCGGCGCCGGCAGGTTGCCGATCGAATGCGCAAGGTCGAGGCCCACGATGGCGCCATGCGACCGGGCAATGCGCGTGTATGCGGCGGTGTCGAGCGATTGTCCCGTCAGAAACTGCACGCCTGGCAGCAGCACGAGCGCGACCTCGCCGGGATACCGGCCGAGCAGCGCGTCGAGCGCGGCCGGGTCGAGTATCGTGCCACCCGCCTGCGGCCCGAGCTCGAGCAGTCCTTCGGCCGGATCGATACCGTGCCAGCGCAGCTGAGATTGGACGGCGTAGCGATCGGATGGAAACGCGCCTGCCTCGATCACGATCCGGCGCCGTCGGCCCGAGGGACGAAAGAAGCTCACGAGCATCAGGTGGAGGTTCGTCGTCAGTGAGTTCATCGCGACGACGCTTTCGGGCGCGACGCCGAGCAGCCGGGCGAGCGGGTCGGCGAAGCGCTCGTGATAGGCATACCAGCCACCGTCGTCGGCGAAATGCGCGCCGACGGCCTCGCGGCCCCAGGCGTCGAGCTCGGCCGTGATTGCAGCGCGCGCGGCGCGCGGCATCAGCCCGAGAGAATGGCCGCAAAGATACGCGATCTCGCTATTCGGGCCGCCCGGAATCTCGAAGCGCTCACGCAGCGGCGCGAGCGGATCATGCCGGTCGAGCTCACGTGCGAAGTCGACCGATGTCTCGACCGCCGGCGCCACGCCGGACGCGTCACGGCTCACGGCGTACCGGCTCAGTCGGCATCGAGTGTCGCTCCGCAGTGCTTGCAGGTGCGCGCATCGGCGTTGCCGTAAAACCGCTCGAAGACCGGTGGCAGGTCCTCGACGATATCGGCGACGTGCAGAAATTCTTCGTGGAGCTTCGTGTCGCAGCGTTCGCAAAACCACATGAAGCCGTCGAGCTCGTCGGGTTTACGTTGCCGTTCGACCACGAGCCCGACGGTTCCCGGAAAGCGCTGCGGCGAATGCGGCATGCCGGCAGGCAGCATGAAAATGTCGCCTTCCCGGATATCGATCGACTTGCGCTGCCCTTCGTCGATCACATGGAGCACCATGTCGCCGCGGAGCTGGTAAAAGAGCTCCGGCGCGACGTCGTGGTGAAAGTCTTTTCTCGAGTTCGGACCACCGACGATCATCACGATGAACTCGCTGCCGACAAAGATCTGCTTATTGCAGACAGGTGGCGTGAGCTCGTCCCTGTTGTCGTCGATCCACTGCATCAGATTGAATGGCATCGTCAGGCTCGTCGACATGCGTTCGTCCTTCCTTCAGTACTTCTCCGCCGATCTGACCGCGATCGGCTCACCCTGTGGCTCGAGAACGGCCGCCGTCAGGCGCCGGCCCCAGACACAGCCTGTGTCTGTCGCGACGATTCCTTTGCGTTGCACGAAGCCGAGCGCCGACCAATGGCCGAACACGATGCGCCATTTTCGTCCCCGCCTGGCCGGAAAGTCGAACCAGGGCAGCAAATGGCGTGGTTGCGAGCCCGGCGCGCCGGATTCGGCGAAGTCGAGGCGCGCCTCAGAGTCGCAGAAACGCATTCGGGTCAGCGCGTTGACAGTGAAGCGCAGCCGGTCCGCGCGACGCAGCTTCGGCGACCACAAATCCGGCGTGGATCCATACATATCCGTCAGGAAGTCACGCCACTTCCGCCCGCGGAGCGCGGCCTCGACCTCGCCGGCGAACTCCTGCGCTTCCCGAGGTCGCCACAGCGGATAGAGCCCGGCATGCACGAGCAGCGATTTGTTCGACGCGTCGAGGTGCAGCAGCGGGCGTTGGCGCAGCCAGTCGATCAGATCTGCTGCATCGTCGGCATTGAGCACGTCCTGAAACGTGTCTCCCGGCGTAGCGCGCCGGGCGCCGGCCGCCGTCGCCAGCAGATGGAGGTCGTGATTTCCGAGGACGCAAATCGCGCTGTCACCGAGCGCGATGACGTCACGCAGCACTTTTCGTGACGCCGGCCCGCGGTTCACGAGGTCGCCGACAAACCACAGGCGATCGCGGCCCGGTCTGAATTCGATCTTCTTCAGCAGGCGGTTCAGCGTTCGCGCGCAGCCTTGTACGTCGCCAACCGCATAAAGCGTCATCGTTTCCGCACGTCGTCCTGGAGCGATGCGCGCATTCTAGTGGCCTAGGGTCATGTCTGCGAGTAGCGCGAATTGTTCCGGCCGCAACGTTTCGGGCCGCGCGCGCGGATCGATACCGGCGGCTTCGATGTCGGCTGTATCCAGTCGATTCCGGAGAATGCGGCCAAGCGTCTTCCTGCGCATCGAGAAACAGGCGGCAACGAGATTCGAAAATGCATCGGCATCGACCACGTCAAAACGCGGCTCTCGTAGCACGCGGATCCGTACGACGCTGGACCGGACGCGCGGCGGCGGCCTGAACGCGCCGGGCCCGACGTCGAAGAGCCGCTCGATTTCGAGCCACCGTGACAGCATTACGGTCAGCCTGCCGTAGTCCCGGCCTCCGGGTGCGGCGCACATGCGGGTTACCACTTCCTTCTGAAGCATGAGATGCATGTCGTCGATTCGGGGGGCGAAGTCGAGCAGGTGAAACAATAGTGGCGTCGATATGTTGTAGGGCAGATTGCCGGCGACCCTGAGTCGCCCCGATCCCGCCAGCGAGCCGAAGTCGAATTCGAGCGCGTCGCCAGCGTGCACCGTAACGCCCGCATGCTCGCCGAGTGTCGACGCCAGTCGCTGGTCGACCTCGACGACGTCGATGCGTCCGGTCCGGTCCAGCAGCGGCAGCGTCAGCGCGCCCTCGCCGCCGCCAATCTCGACCAGCCGGTCGTCGGGCTGCGGGTCGATTGCCGCAACGATCCGCGCGATGACGCCAGGGTCGTGGAGAAAGTGTTGTCCGAGGCGCTTGCGGGCTTGCGGCCTCACCGTGTTGCCGCCGCCCCGCAGAGTTCGAGGGCGGTATCGACGGCGGCCCGGAGGCTAGCATGCCGGGCCAGCCCGCTACCGGCCAGATCGAGCGCCGTGCCGTGGTCGACCGAGGTGCGAACGATCGGCAGTCCGAGCGTGACATTGACCGTCTCGCCGAAGCCTGCGGCTTTGATCACCGGCAGCCCCTGATCGTGATACATCGCCAGTATCAGGTCGGCGCGCCTCAGCGATTCCTCGGTGAATGCCGTATCCGCCGGCACCGGACCCGTCACTGCGAGTCCTTCGCCTGCCAGTCTGGTCACGACCGGGGCGATCACACGTCGCTCTTCGTCGCCGAGCACACCGCTTTCCCCGGCGTGTGGATTGAGTCCCAGAACGAGAATTCGGGGCGCATCGATACCGAGTTTGTCGCGCAGCTCGGCGTCGAGAATCCGGATCAGTGTTTCGAGCTTGCCGGCATCGAGCGCGTCGGCGACGGCGCGCAGTGGCAGGTGAGTGGTTGCGAGCGCGACGCGCAGGCGGGCCGTCGCGAGCATCATCACCGGTAACGGCGCGCCGGTTTCCGCGGCGAAAAATTCGGTGTGACCGCTGAAAGCTATGCCCGCGTCGTTGATCACGCTCTTCTGAACCGGCGCGGTCACGACGGCGTGCGCGTCGCCGGACATACACAGGGCAGCAGCCCGGCGCAGTGTGGCGATGACGTAGGCGGCATTTGCCGGATCGAGCTTTCCCGGTGTAACGGGCGCGGCCACCGGCACCGGCAGGACCTGCAGCGTGCCCGGCTCATGCGCCCGGCTCGCGGCCAGATCGGCAATGGACTCGATGCGAACCGGATAGCCGAGTTGAAACGCCCGCGCCGTCAGGACGTCTGGATCCCCGATCGCGACGAGCTCACAGTGCAATGTTTCCGTAGCGAGTGCGAGGCTGACGTCCGGGCCGATGCCGGCCGGCTCGCCTGTGGTCAGGACGATGCGGAGCAAGCCGCCTCCGGGCGCCGCGCGGCTAGAGCTTGTATTCGACGAACGCCTCATCGCGCAGGCGCCGGACCCACAGGTCACGCTCTTCCTGCATTTTGCCGTTGCCGATTTCGCCGCGGCAGCGCTGCTCCTTCAGGTCTTCCGTCATGTCGTAGTCGCGCCGCTCGAGCACCTCGACGATGTGCCAGCCGAAGCGCGTTTGAAACGGTTCGCTGATCGTGCCGGGCTCGAGCGACTCGAGCGTTGCCCGGAACTCGTCGACATAGGAGTCCGGCTCCGTCCAGCCCAGATCTCCACCCTCGACCGCGGATCCTGCGTCCTCGGAGACAGCCGACGCGACATCGGCGAAATCGTCGCCGTCGAGGATGCCGTTACGGATGCCGATCAGCCGCTGTTCAGTGGCATCGTCGTCCATCACCTCGTTCGTGCTTATCAGGATGTGCCGCGCGTGGACCTGGCCGACGACGACTCGCTCCGCGCCGCGCATGTCGTTGAGCCGAACCAGGTGGAAACCGCTGCCTGTCTCTACGGGCTCCGAAACCTCGCCGATGGCGAGGGTCTGCACCACGTTCGTGAAGATCGACGGCAGCTCGGCACCCTTGCGCCAGCCGAGGGAGCCGCCTTGCAGCGCCGTCTGGCTCTCCGAGTACGACACGGCGAGCTCGGCGAAATCTGCACCGTCCTCGAGCTCGGCACGAATTTCCTCGATCCGTTCTTCGGCGGCGCCGATTTCTTCCGGCGGCGCATTCGGTGCGAAGCCGATCAGGATGTGCGAAACGTTGTAGTCGAACTCGCTCGATTGATTGTCCTCGAGCCGCACCAGGCAAAGGTCCATCTCACGCGGAGTAACGGCGATCCGTGCGACGACGTCGCGGCGCTCGAGCTGACTGATCGTCACCTCCTGGCGTTGCTGGTCGCGAAATGTGTCGTAATCGATGCCTTCGCTGGCGAGAGCCGCCGGCAGCTGATCGAGCGAGATACCAAGATTTCCGGCAATGTCCGACATGACTTCGTTCAGCACATCGTCGCCGATGATGATGCCGAGCCGCTCGGCGCGTTGCAGCTGAATCTGCTCGAGCACGAGCTGATCGAGCACCTGGCGTTCGAGCACGGACATCGGCGGCAGTGACCCACGCTGCTCGGCTGGCAACTGCTCCTGCTGCACGCGGAAGTTCTCGACGACGAAGCCGATCCGCTCCTGCACTTCGCTCTTCAGCACGACGCCTTCGTTGACGAGTGCGGCAATCCCGTCGATCAGATCACCGCTGGACCCGAGCTCGCGAGTCTGGGCCGTGGCGGTTCCGAATTGCAGCAAGGCGAGGCTCGCGCACGCCAGCAGGGCGAGGGCGGGTAGCCCGATCGTTCTGTGATTCATCGTCTCGTCCATAGTCAGATGGTCGCCGCATCGCTCAGATGGTGGCCGTGTCGCCCCGGCGGGCGCATCACTGCGCCGTGGGCGTCGCCAGACGGCGGTAGCCAAGAATACCACGGTCCAGCAGGTCCTCCGGCGCCGTCGCCCGCTGGGACAGGCCCTTGAGCTCCAGCTGTACGGAGATGGCGCTGTCTGTCTCGCCCGTGCTCCGGATGATGTAGCGGCGCCCGACGATCCGGGCCCGCCAGCAGCAGGCCTCATACTCGAGACCGAAGAACTGCTCCAGCGGCTCTTCCTCGAGCAGCGAGTAGCTGTACTGGCCGATGACCCGCCAGCTCTCGCCGATCGGCCAGACCATCGACAGGTCGCCCTGCTCGAGAATCCCTTCCCTCTGGCGATAGCCGAAACCGAACAGCCGGTCGTTGCGCGGCCGGTACTCGATGCGCGTTTCGGCGCGCACGGTGGAGTTCGTGACGTCGCTCCACTGGTAACCCAGATCGAGATTCCACTTCGCGCTGAGATTGAGGACGAGCTCAGCCACATAGTCGGAGCGGTCCCGAATCTGCGCAGTCTGGTTGGGCAGCGTGACGCGCTGGGGATCCTGGTAGCGCGTCTGACCGATCGTGGCGGAGAGCCGCTCCTGTCCCGTGCTGCCGTTGATCAGTCGGGTCGTCAGCCCGACGCTCAGCTGGTCGGTATCGGCGATGCGGTCGGGACCGACGAACTGATACTTCCGAAACAGCTGCACGAGATTGAAGTCGGGCAGGATCGTGTCGAACACCGGCAGCTGGCTCTGGTCCTCGAACGGGATACGAACGTAGAGCATCCGCGGTTCGAGCGTCTGGATCCACGTTCCCGAATCGCCGGCGCCGCGCTCGAAGCGCAGCCCCGTATCCACGGACGAAATCGGGACCTGTCGGGTCAGCATGTCGTCGACGCCCGGTCCCTGATTGTCGAGCCAGTAGTTCGTCTGGCGCAACGCAACGGCTGGCGTGATCCAGGCGCCGGCGCCGCCGAAGCGGAGCGCAACTTCATGCGTCGAGTCGAAGCGCCAGCCGGTCGTGCCGACGTCGCGATCGAAATTGACGAGCTCCGTTTCGGCCGTATAGCCGAAGATTCCCTGCCCCCAGTCACCCTCGAACAGGAATTGCGGGACGCGCTCGTACGGCTCGTTGATTTGCGGAATCAGGGCGTCGATCGTCTGGTAGTTCTGGAATCGCGTGTTCAGGGACCAGCGCTGACCGAAATAGCCGATGTCGAGAAACCGGTTGAGGTGCGTCAGGCTCGTGACGCTGATGCTGTCGCCCAGATCCTCGAAGTATGCGGGATCCGATACTTCCTGGATGCCGGTCAGCAGCTGCCAGTTTCCGCCGAACTGTGTGCGGTGCTGCAGATTGACATAGCGCCGTGCCGTCTCGGTCACGTCGTCGTCCGGCAGGAATTCGAGTGCAAACGTTCCTTCCGAACGCTCCATGAGATACCGGAAGTCGCCGCTGATCTGCACGCCACGGCGGCTCATGTAGCGCGGCTCGAGCGTCAGGTCGTAGTTCGGCGCCAGGTTCAGGTAGTACGGCACCGTGATGTCCAAACCGGTGCGGTCACGCTCCGCGATGTGCGGCGTGAGGAACCCGCTCTTGCGGCGATCGTCGATCGGGAACGTGAAGTAAGGCGTGTACAGGATCGGCACGTTCTTGAAGCGCAGCTTCACGCCTCTCGCCGTGCCGAAGCCGAGCTCCGTGTCTAGCTCCAGCTCGCGCGCGAGCAGCTCCCAGTCGACATCGTCTTCCGGGCATGTCGTGAACGTCAGATTCGCGAGCGACAGCGTTTGGGCCGAGCTCACCTCGATGCTCTCGGCACGACCGCGGGCAGGGCGCGCCGGAACATTGAAGCCGGCGGCGCCGAAACTCAGCAGCTCCGCTTCCCGGTCGAAGCGGGCATCGTCGGCGAAGACGGTGAAGTCGTCGTTCTCGAACGTTACCCGGCCAATGACGTCGACCGATTCTTCTCCCGGGTCGACCCGGGCCTGCTCGGCCGTGACCGTGCCGTCCCGGTACCTGAACCGGATGCCATCGCTGAGCTGCGTCGTGCCGTCGCCGTCGGCGGAGAACCTGCCGGCGTCGATGATCAGCGGGTCGCGCGCCCCCGTGACGCCTGCCGCATCGCTTGCGGCGGCCGGCGGGCCTAGTGCCTGCGACTCGACCTGCGCCGTCAGCCGCGCAGGCAGGCAGATCCCCTGTGCGCCGACCTTTGGCACGACGCAGATTGCTGCAAACACGGGGATGAAATGCTTCGTTCGGACGACAGGCACGCGGTCAGCCGATATAAAGGCGGCTACAATGGCACAGTTCACTATGTCCTTCAATTGCTTGCCGAAATCAACCCGATGAAGGTGATGCTGCTCGCTGCCGGCTACGGCAAGCGCATGGGCGCGCTGACCAGTGAGTTACCGAAGCCGCTGATCGAGGTAGCGGGACGATCGCTGATCGAGCGCAACATCGACGCCCTCGTTGCGGCGGGATTGCGCGACTTCGTCGTCAACCTCTCGTACCGCGGAGACCAGATCCGCGAGGCTGTCGGTAACGGCGCGTGGCCCGGTGTCGATATTCGCTTCAGTCAGGAGCCTGAGCCGCCGCTTGAGACGGGTGGCGGCATCGTCCATGCGTTGCCGCTGCTCGGTGAGGGTCCATTCATGCTCGTCAATGCCGATGTCGTTGCCGACCTCGACTTCGACAGGCTTGCGGCGCATCGCCGCACGCTCGTGCTGGTGCCGAACCCGCCGCACCACCCGGGCGGCGATTTCGGGCTGGCCGCGGACGGACTGATCGTCGATGGCGGGGATCGGCGGACGTTCAGCGGCTTATCGATGCTCGACACGGGAATGTTCGCCGGGCTCGATCCGGGACCCAGGTCGCTGAAGTCCGTTCTCGATGTCGAGATCGCTGCCGGCCGGCTGCGCGGTATCGTGCACGACGGGCTCTGGCTCGACGTCGGTTCGCCGGAACGGCTCGCAGAGGCCGAGCGACAGCTGGGCGATGCGCCGTGATGACCGTCGGTCGCATGCATCCCGGCCGGTTGGCGAACCGGATGGCGAGGCGGGGCGCGGCGGTTGGCGCGGCGGCTGACGAGGCGGCTGGCGCGGCGTTGAGCGTGCGCGGGGTAGGCCCGGTACGGGGCATGCGGTATTTTGACGAGTCGTGCGGTAGCCGGACACGGCCCGTCACGGGTGCTAGCGTGGAAAGTCAGGATAACAATGAGTGAAAAAAGCATAGTCATCGGGGGCAGCGGCGGGACGCTGATCGAGCAGCTCGGCGCGATGAGCAACCGGCACGGGCTGATCACCGGCGCAACCGGGACGGGCAAGACGGTCTCCCTGCAGGTGATCGCCGAAGGTTTCGCCAGAATGGGCACGCCGGTGTTCGCGGTG
This sequence comes from Candidatus Rariloculaceae bacterium, assembly GCA_965223375.1. Classification (GTDB taxonomy): domain Bacteria; phylum Pseudomonadota; class Gammaproteobacteria; order Steroidobacterales; family Rariloculaceae; genus CBDCWM01. The sequence goes on along the minus strand of OZ245000.1, from coordinate 1,582,142 downwards.
GACGTGAAAGGCGACCTGAGCGGCATCGCAAAGGCCGGCAAGCCGCATAAGGAAATCGATCGACGCCTCGGGCTCATCCCGATCGAGGGTTATACCCAGCGCGGCTACCCGACCGTGCTCTGGGACATCTTCGCCGAGCAGGGGCATCCGGTGAGGACCACCGTCTCCGAGATGGGCCCGCTGATTCTCTCGAATCTGCTCGAGCTCAACGAGACGCAGACCGGGGTGCTCTACGTCTGCTTTGCCGTTGCCGACGATGAAGGCCTGTTGTTGCTGGACCTGAAGGATCTCCGCTCGATGCTGGCCTGGGTCGGCGCGAATCGCCGTGAGCTGCAGCCAACCTACGGCAATCTGGCGCCAGCGTCGATCGGTGCGATTCAGCGGCGATTGCTGGTGCTCGAGGAGCAGGGCGCTGATCTCTTCTTCGGTGAACCGGCGCTCTCGCTCTCGGACTTCATGCAGCACGATTTCAACGGCAACGGTGTGATCAGCCTGCTGGCCGGTGATCGACTGCTGCGTGAGTCACCGCGCCTGTACGCCGCGTTCCTGATGTGGTTGCTGAGCGAGCTGTCCGAGGAGTTGCCCGAGGCCGGTGAGGTAGCGGCGCCGAAGCTCGTGCTCTTTTTCGACGAGGCGCATCTGATGTTCAAAGGGATGCAGAAGCCGCTGCTCGAGAAGGTCGAGCAGGTCGTGCGGCTGATACGGTCGAAGGGAGTCGGCGTCTATTTCGTCACGCAGAGTCCGCTCGATATCCCGCAGCCCGTGCTCGGTCAGATCGGCATGAAAGTCCAGCATGCGTTGCGGTCGTTCACGCCGAAGGATCAGAAGGCCATTCGGGCGGTCGTCAGCGGGTTTCGGAGCGACGGATCTTTCGATGTCGCCGAGGCAGTTACGACCGTCGGCGTGGGCGAGGCTGTCGTCTCGACGCTGCTCGAGGACGGTGCACCGAGCCCGGTCCGCCGAACGCTGGTGTGTCCGCCGGAATCGCGAATCGGTCCGATAGACGATGCCGAGCGGACCGAAATGCTCGCGCGCTCGCCGATGAAGAATCGTTACGACCAGAGCCTCGATCGTGACTCCGCGTACGAGATGCTGGCCCAGCGCGCGCAGCTCGCTGCCGAGCGGCAGCGACAACAGGAGGAGCAGGAGGCGCTGGAGCGCGAGCGGCGCAAGTCCACCCGTCGACGCAGCAATCGGCAGACCGTCGGCGAGGCGTTGCTCAAGAGCGCGGCGCGCACGGTCGGCCGGTCTCTCGGCCAGAAATTCATCCGCGGCGTGCTGGGGTCTTTGTTGCGCTAAGGCGGAATGCGGGGTAACAACGAATGAAACGTTCGACGTCGAAAATCCTGGCTGCTGCTCTTTTCTTCCAGGTGGCCAGCGAGGCTTCTGCTCAGCCTGGAACGGAAGCGGATGCAGAGCTCGATGTCTACGCGGCGCCCGTTCCGGTCGAGCCGCGGCCGCTTCCGCTGTATCCGCCGCGCGCGGCCAGGCGCGGGGCCGAAGGCTGGGCCGAGCTCAGCTTCATGGTGGACACCGACGGCACGCCCTATGAAATCCATGCGACGGCGAGTGCCGGCGACGATGAGTTCATCGACGCTGCGATCGCAACGCTGGAAGAGACGATGTTCACGCCGGCAACGTTCCGGGGCACACCCGTCGACGCGAGCTACAGGACGGTCTATCGGTTCGAGCTTGAAAACGCCGGCGGTGCCGGGCGGCGATTCGCATCTCGCTACCGCGATTTCATGGCTGCGCTCTCCGAGACATCGGAAGACGAGGCGGCAGAAGCGCTGACCGAGCTCGAAGAGGCCGAGACGCGGAACAACTACGAGTACGCCTACCTGAATCTCGCACGCTATTCGTTTGCGCAGAAGTACGGCACGCAGGCCGAGCAGATGAAATACCTCGCAGCGGCGCTCTCCGAGAGCATGGCAAACCCGGAGTACGACAGTTATCTCCAGGAGGGCACGGCAGAGGCACGCCGCGCCCTGGCGCAGCTCCAGTTCTTCAACTTCCGTTTCGCCGAAGTACGCGAAACGCTCGAGCTGATGCGCCTGAACGGCGATGAGGAAGGCGTCCGGATGTTCGGGGATGCCCTCGACCAGCTGGCCGAGCTCGAGGCCAACGATGCTCCTTACCCGGTAGCGGGGCAGATCGAAGCCAACGGCGGCTGGTCGATCATTCTGCTCAAGAATCGTTTTTACCTGGACGATCTGACTGGGGCTGTCGACGAGCTGAAGCTCCGCTGCCAGCGCGGTTATGTCTTTTTCGAGTTCGATCCGGAGATTCAGTACAGCGTCTCGGAGAACTCCGGTTCTTGCGAGCTCGAGGTGATCGGAGCGCCGGGCACGGGTTTCACGCTCGTGCAGCTGTAGTGGGCGCGGGCAGTCAGCGACGCTTTGCGGGCGGCGACCCTCGGACTCCGGCGCGATGACACCCACCGAAGTCGGCAAGGCCTATGACCGTATCGCGCAGCGCTGGGTCGACGGCGAGTGGCTCGCAAAGCGGATTGGCATCGATGCCCACGAACGGGCCATCGGCTTTCTGCAGGCAAAGCGCCGGGCGCTCGACGTCGGTTGTGGCGCCGGCAGAATCGCACAATTGCTCGCCGAGCGAGGATTCGACACCGAAGGGATCGACGTTTCCGGGGAAATGCTGCGGCTTGCGCGGCAGACCAACCCGACCGTCAGATTTCATCAGGCGGATATCTGCGAGTGGGCGCTGCCGAGACGATACGACCTGATTTCGGCCTGGGACAGCATCTGGCACGTGCCGCTGGCGGCGCAGGAGGCTCTGCTGACGAAGCTCCTCGGTGGCCTTGCGCCGGGTGGTGTGCTGATATTCACCTGCGGCGGGGACGATTCGCCGGCCGAACATGTCGATTCCGAGATGGGTCCCGACATGTACTACAGCACCATCGGCGTGCCGCGGATACTGGCCCTGGTCGCCGCGGCGAACTGTAGCTGCCGACACCTCGAATACGACCAGCATCCCGAGCGGCACGTGGTCGTCATCGCGCAACGGCGCTGATCGGACGCGCTCATTCGCAGGACGACAGGCACCGGGTCGACGAGAGACAGTCATCAAAGCGAGGTCGCGTGGGATGAAGCCGGTTGTCAGCATGATCACTCTGGGCGTCTCGGATCTCGGACGCTCGATACGTTTTTACGAAGAAGGGCTTGGTTTCGAGCGGGTCGCGTACGATTCGGACGACATTGCCTTCTTCGAGGCCGGAGGTCCGAGGCTCGCGCTCTACCCGCGAGATGCCCTTGCCGACGATGCCCGCGTCGACCCTCAGGGTCGCGGCTTCACTGGCATTACGCTCGCGCAGAATCTCGCGTCTTCGAGAGCGGTCACAGCGTTGCTGAAGCAGGCGGTGAATGCCGGCGGAACGCTGGTGAAGGAAGGCCAACCCGTCTTCTGGGGCGGATTCTCCGGATATTTCGCGGATCCCGACGGTCACCTGTGGGAAGTGGCATGTGACTCCGACATCTATTCGAACGAAACGTCGGCGGACTGATTCGGCATGTGTTTCAAGGGGTTCAAGCGACTTGCGGATGTCGCGGGAGGCGCGTTTTCATGCGAATACTGAAGCTCGCGTTGTTTGCCGTTGTTGGAATGAGTCTCGCGTGGCTGGCAAGCGTCTTGCTGGTGAAGACCCCGGAAGAGGCTGCCGATCCGGTTTCGGCGAGCTCACGGCAGGGGGATTTCCTGTCTGCCTCGACGGCGCGGCGGGTAGCGGCGCCTGAGGGCCCCGCTGTAGCAGACGCGGCTCTGACGCAGGATGAGTCGGGTCGGCAGGAGGCACTTTCGGGATCGGATGAGGGCCCGGCGCCCGACAGCGCGGCGGAGCCCCTCGCGGCAGCGATCGAAGAGCCTGCCGTCCCGGCGCCCGTGCCGCCCGCTGTTCAGGTCGGCGACTCGACATCGGCGGGTTCGCCGGCCGCGGATGCGCCCTGGGTGCGCGCGACGGCGGAAGCGAGGTCCGGCAACACCGGCGACGAGCCGCCGAACCACTTCGACGACCCCACCGGCGGTGGATTGCCGGACCCCGATTCGGTAGCGCGCATCACGTGCGAGTTCGGGCCGGGCCTCTCCGGTGGCGTACAGTCGGTGCCGACGATTGAGGCCGAGTGGGCGGGCGGGCGCATCGATTTCGACAACTCCGGCATCCCCGGCAAAGTGGTAATGCGAGGAACGGTCGGAGCGACCAGTTCGCTGACCGGCGAGAGCGAGCTGCGCGTCGATACCACGCCGGATGGCCTGCATTTTTCCGGGCCTACTCCCCGCGGGAACTTCATATTGGTCAGTCTGTTCAACCTCATCGATGGCTCGGGCGATTACGTGGCAATCATGTCGCGGCACCAGGAGCGCCCGTTCGGACTGCATACTGCGGTATTTTCCGGCGCGTGCCGGGGGTGAGGTGGAATGAGCCGCTCGACTCGAATGCTGTTGTTCGCCTGCACGCATCTGGCAGCCGCAGGCGCCGGTTTTGCGGCCGGAATCTACCTGCTGCCGATACTGATCGCGCCGGCAGGCCCGGACCCGGAAGTGTTGCGATCGATGGCTGCCACCGCGCAATTCACCGGTGAGTTTAAGCGCGAGCTTGCCGACAGCGACGCGTTTCATTGGGGCGAAGGCACCGTCTTCGTCACGCCGGACAGCATTGCACTCGAGGGTCGCCTGGCGCCCGGTCCCGATTACCGGCTCTATCTCTCGCCCGAATTCGTTGAGACGGAGGCTGAGTTCGAGCTGCTGAAGTCGAGCATGGTGCAGGTGGGGCCAGTGCGGACATTCGAGAATTTCGTCGTAGCCGTCCCCGAGTCCGTCGATCCGGCGAGCTTCTCAGCGGTGATCATCTGGTGCGAGTCGTTCAGCCAATTCATAACAGCCGCCAGTTACCGATGACGCTGGTCGAGTGACTTCATGCGGCGCAAGAAACGTCAAGAACGCGAATTACTGATTGCGCATACTCCGCCAACGGTGCAAACCAACGACAGATTGCGCTACCTGCTGCCTGAGATATTGCGATGCCTCGACGGCGATGTATCGCTTGATGCTCTCAGTCGACAGGTCGAACGATCGCCGTTCGATGTTCAACGAAAATTTAGCAAGCTCGTCGGAGAGACGCCGAAGCAGTATACGCAGCGTCTGCGGCTCGAGCGGGCGGCGGCGCGGCTCGCCGCGACCCGAGAGTCAGTGCTTGCTATCGCATTGTCGTCCGGGTTCGCGAGTCACGAGACGTTCACGCGCGCATTCCGCCGGCGATACGATTGCTCGCCTTCGCAATACCGATCTTTCGCCCTCGCAGCTGCAAGCGAAGCTGAGCGTGCACGGCATGTCGCGATCACCGGGTCGGTGGGACCATGCATCGGATTGTTTCTACGATCGTTCGACCAGGCAGAACGGAGCACCAGAATGCCAATGATCTCGATAGAGCGGCGTGAGCTCGTCGCCCAGCCCGTCCTGTTCGTTCGACGGCAGGTGGCCCAATCGGAAATTGCCGATGTGCTCGGCCAGTGTCTCGGCATGGTCTTCGGCTATTGCCAGAAGGCCGGCCACGCTGTGGCGGGCCAACCATTCACACGATACCCGTCGTCCGGACCCGGGTTGGTTACGCTCGAAGCCGGGTGTCCGCTCGCAGCGGCTGCGCCCGGCGACGGCGAGATCGAAGCCGGCCTTCTGCAGTCAGGCCCCGCAGCAGTAGCCGTCCATGCGGGACCATACGACCAGCTCAAAGACACCTACGCTGCGGTGGAGCGTTGGATCCAGGACGAGGGCCTCGCGGTAGCTGGTCCACCGTGGGAGGTATACGTCACGGATCCGGGTGATCACCCGAACCCGATCGATTGGCGCACGGAGGTCTACTGGCCCATCGCCGACGGCTCCGAATAAGGGCCGATGAGCTATCAGTCGATGAACGGCGCTGAATCAGGCAAGGCGCCGTGGCACTTATGGGCCGTGGGAATCCTGACGCTCCTCTGGAACGGCTCGGGGACGTATACCTTTGTCATGGCGCAATTGGGCATGCTCTCGGGACTCAGCGCCGAACAGGTTGCCTATTACGCGGCTCAGCCGATGTGGGCGGTAGTTTCCACGGATACCGCCTTGTTTTGCGCTGTGGCTGCCGGATTCGCTCTGCTGTTGCGTCGTCGTGCGGCGCTCTGGCTGTTCGCCATCTCCCTCATTGCGATCCTCCTGAGCAACGCATACGAGCTTCTCGCCGGGGTGTCGCGGATGCTCGTCAGCCAGGACGCGATCATTCTGACTGTGACTGTAGTAATCATCGCGACGCTTCAGCTCGTCTATTCGTGGGCAATGAGCCGGCGAGGCGTATTGAAGTAGACCGTGCTAGTGTGCATTTCGGACTCCGGGTGCACGACGCATGACCACACAATCCGCTCGCAAAGTCACCACGCGTCGGCTGACCGAGATGAAAGCGGCCGGCGAGCCGATCGCCTGCCTCACTGCATATGACTATCTGACGGCAACGATAATCGACGAAGCCGGTGTCGACGTCATCCTGGTAGGAGATTCCGCGGGAAACGTCTTTGCCGGGCACGATACGACCATTCCGATGACGATGGAGCAGATGCTCTACCACGCGGAAGTGGTCGCTCGCGCAGTGACCCGTGCCTTGGTCGTCGCCGATCTTCCCTTCATGTCTTATCAGGTCAGCGAGGAAGACGCATTACGAAACGCCGGCAGGTTCATCAAGGAGTCACTGGCGGAAGCCGTGAAGCTCGAAGGCGGTGAGAGCGTCTGCGAGACCGTAAAGCGCATCGTGAACGCGGGTATTCCGGTCATGGGGCATCTCGGCCTTACGCCTCAGTCCATCCATCGTTTCGGCAGCTACAAAGCGCGTGGTGCAGACGATGCCGAGGCGAAGCAGATCGAGGCGGACGCCAGGGCGCTGGAGGAAGCGGGCGTATTTGCGCTGGTGCTCGAAAAGGTTCCATCGGACCTCGCAAAGAGCATTACAGGCTCGTTGCGAATTCCGACGATCGGCATCGGCGCCGGCGCCGAATGCGATGGCCAGATCCTGGTGACGCAGGATATGCTCGGCGTCTTCACGAAATTCAGACCGCGGTTCGTGCGCCGCTACGCCGAGCTGCGAGAGACAATGGAATCGGCGTTTCGCAGCTACCGGGCCGATGTCAAGGATCGATCCTTCCCAACGGATGACGAGAGTTATTGAGAAGCAAGAGCGATTTGCAGCGGCGTTGAGTTTCCTGTTGCTGCTGCCGTCGGCATGGGCGCATCATTCACGGGCCGAGTTTGCCGGCGCGATAGAGATCGAGGGCAGGCTGGTCGACATCCTCTGGCGCAATCCGCACCCCGGATTCACCATCGAGGTGGATGAAGGCGGCGGGACGACCTCCTGGACCGTAGAGGGCTGGAGTTCTCTCAACGGCTTCGACCGCGCCGGTATCACGAGGGACCGGTTTCGTATCGGCGATACGCTCCGGGTCTTCGGGCTACCGTCGGAGCGGCGCCCCGGCAGGCTACTAGCGACGCACGTATTGCTGCCTGACGGTGCGGAGGCCGTATTGCGGCGCGAAGGAGCGCCGCACTTCAACGAGTCGGCGACATTCGGCGGGGCGGACAACTGGCGAGAGGAAACGGCGGCAGCCGTGGTCGATGCCGCCGCGGAGAATCGTGGAATTTTTCGGGTCTGGAGTTACCCGACGCCCAATTACGCGACGGAGGCGAATCTGCCCCTGACCGACGCAGCCGCGGCAGCCCGGATAGACGTCGATGCCGTCAATAACTTCGTCATGCGGTGCGAGCAAAAGGCAATGCCGCAGAGCATGATTACGCCAAACCCGTATGAGTTCATCGACGAAGGTGACACGATCAGGATTCGCGGCTACGAGGGCGACGTGGAACGTAGGGTACACATGACCGACTCGCCGGATGAATCGGTGGTCCCGATTAGTCGGCAGGGTCTGTCGGTCGGGCGGTGGCAGGACGAGCGCACACTGATAATTCGTACGTCACGGATAGATTCCGCGATCCCGAGCGAGGGCGGGGTCCTTCTGACCGCGGACGCCGAAGTCGTCGAGAGATACACGTTGAGCGAAGACCAGACGCGACTCGACTATCATATCTCCGTGACCGATCCGGACGTGTTCACCGAGCCGGCCACGTTCGAGTATTACTGGCTGGCTCTCGGTGAGGAATTCGGGTCCTACGACTGCGGGACGCATTGATCGAAGCGACTGTCGACGGCACGTAACTGATCCATAACCAGCGCATGCTGGAACCGGCAACGAAGGAGCGGCAATGAGCGTAGCGACTCGGGTCTTCGCAATCGCTGCCCTTGCGATGCCTTTCACCGCCGTGCCGAAAGTGGTGCCGGGTCTCGCGGACGACTCACAACAGCCGGTGGCTGAGCGGGTCGAAGAGATCGAGTCACGGGAAGGCCCCAATTCGCCGGCGTTGATCGAAGCGCTGATGAGTCTGGGGCTGAGCTATCGCGAAGGCGGCGACCACTTTTTTGCGATCGCGGCATTCGAGCGCGCACTCGGCATCGTGCGTTTCAACTACGGTCTCACGTCACTGGATCAGGCTCCGCTGATGCAGTTGTTGATTCAGGAGAACGAAGCGCGGGAAGACGTCGAAGCTGTCTGGAAGCTCGAGCTCGAGTTGCTCGAGCTTGCCCGGCGGAATCTCGACGACCCGCACTCGGCGCCGATTTTTCGCGAGATCGCCGATCGGCGGATGGAGATTCTCAGGCGTTACGAAGCGGGGGAGTATCTGCCGCAAATCGTTCTCGGTTGCTACTACGCGTGGGGGAAGTCTCCCGTTGTTCCGCCTGACAGCTGCCGATCCGGAAGCAAACAGACGGCCGTTCGCGGCCTTCTGCTCGAAGCGAGACAGTACTACGGGCATGCCATCGAAGCGTTGGTCGACAACGAGCTCTTTACAGGCGACGAACTCCGCAGTCTCGAATCGGACTACGTCCGAGCGAGCTACCGGCTCGGAGACTGGCTGGCGGGAAGGGCAAGCCTGCTGCGGCTTCTCAGCTACGATACGGCCAGGTCGGAGTCGCTGTCGACGCGGCTCTCGTCGCTGATCGATGTCGCCGATTGGGACCTGCTGTTCGATCGCAGATCCTTCGCTTTCGACGCATACCGTCGGGCGTACGATCTGGTTGTCCGGGATCTGCCGGAAGCTGTCGCGGACATTTTTTCGCCGACCGTGCCCGTCGTGCTTCCCACCTTTCTGCCGAACGATCTGGAGCCACTGGAAGCCGGTGGGTCGGCTGACTACGTAGAGGCCGCATTCGAGATCACGCGGTATGGAAAGAGCAGGAAGATCGAGATTCTCGGCTCATCGGAGGGCGCGACCGACGATGACAGGGACTGGTTGTTCCGAACGATCGCGAGTAGTCAATTCAGGCCGCAGGTAGTCGATGGTCGGCTGACGCGTTCGTCTCGTGTCACCGTTCGCTATCGAGTGCCCGAGCGCTGACGGCAGGTTCTCGTTACGGGTCGCTCAGGCCGTGCAGCCTGATGTACACCGCAAGCGAATAGAGCACCGATACGATGGTGGCCACAATCGTCACCTGAACCACGGTCTTCAGCGGCGGTAAGCCCAGCAACGGGGTGACGAGCAGGATCAGCCCGGCCGCGAGCCAGATCCAGCGTCCGGCCCGATGCGTTCTGAACCACACTTCCTCGCTCGCCAGTGTCCACGGCGTCCGAATTCCGAAGATCCAGTTGCGCTCGACCTTGCCCATGTAGTTGCCGAAGACGACGAACAGGCTACCCAGCAGCACAGGCCCGGCAAGGCCGGCGCGCAAGGTGCCATCCGTTGCGCTGACGAGCGCACTTGCAGAGATGCCGGCCAGGACGACCGTGACTGCGCCAATTACGAGGGCGTATGTGTGTCGCGATTGCGTCATCCGGTAGCCCGACGGCGATATGAGAGGAAGAAGCCTCAGGCAGAGAAACGCGATCGCCGGGATTGCGACGAAAATGGCGATTCCGGTGCCCCTGCTCGAAAAGCCGTTCGGGCTGCCGTCGAGGCTCCAATGGATGGCCATCGGCTCCGGAATGCTCGGATAGAGGTACCACGCGAAGGCGCAGAGCGCAGCGATCGAGACGATGGGCAGCGTGTCGTGAGTTGAGATTTTCATGAGGCGGACTCCGCGCGACTGCTGAGACGTTTGCTTTCCTTCGTATCGAATACGTCGGCAACGAGCGTGAGCACATCGTCGACGATGGACGTGTTCAGCGAATAGACGATGGACTGGCCCCGGCGCTCCGTTCGAACGAGGTCCGCAGACTTCAGAATGTTGAAATGGTGTGACAGAGCAGCACGCGTGATCGGGAACTGCCCGGCAATTTCTCCTGCGCTCAGTGAGCCATGACTCAGCTGATTCAGGATCTCGCGCCTGGTCGGGTCCGATAGAGCCTTGAATACTGCCTGCATGACGGTTCTCTCGATTTGGGCCGCGTCGTTGCCACTGCAATTAGATATTTAAACAATTATTAAAATATATCGCGAGACTTGGTGACGGTCAAGGCCCGGTGATGGCTGCACGAGGCCGGGGTGTAGAATCGTGATCAGAAGAATGAGAACGCTGACCACCTCGAAGTCTCTCGGCCTCGCCGCCGTGACTGCGGTCGTCGTAATCTGGAACGCACCGGCACTTGCGGATGTCGAGTTCACGAGTCAGCCCCCGACCAGCGCATCGGTCGGTCGGACCTATTCGTACAGGATGACAGCGGTCTTCGTTTCCGACGAGGAAGACGACCGCGACGACGAAGACGACGACGGTGACGGCCAATGCCTGATCTGGTCGCCGGATATCCCTGAGGGAGAACAGCCTCCCGCCGCGGACTGCGATGATGCCGGCGTGCCGTCGGGGCAGCACCCACCGGCCGGACAATGCCGCATCTGGTATCCGGGGCAGCCGCCCGGCCAGCAGCCGCCGCCGTTCGATTGCGATGAGTACGATGACGACGACGACCGCGACGGCGGAGACATCACGTTCATCGCGCGTGCGTTACCGCCCTGGCTCGAATTTGATGGTGAGGACACGATCTTCGGAACGCCGCGGCAGGAAGACGTTGGTGAGCACCGTGTCAGGCTTCGTGCCAGAGCCGACGACGATCATGACGATCAGGAGTTCCAGGTCCGTGTCGAGGCAGCGCCAGGCGCCCCGCCGCCCGTTGGCGCAGATCTCGCAGCGTCCATTTCAGTGACACCTCCGCTGGCGTCTCCGGGAGATCCCGTCAGCTGGACGGCGACCGCGCGAAATCTGGCAGATGCCGATGTCGCGAACATCGTGCTGGAAACGTCATTCTTCGGTGACGCCGCGTTCAGCATCGATCAGGTCGACGACTCAGCCTGCTCGATCGAGCCTCGCGGAAATCTGACCGCAGTCGTATGCCGGTGGTCGCCGTTCGCGACCGGCGCATCGAGATCCGCCCGCGTCCGCGGTACAGCCATTGGCGCCGGTGACATCCTTGCCGTCGCAGGCGTGTCCATCGTGGATGCGGTCCCGAGCGACAGCAACGCAGCGAACGACAGCGCAACCGTCGTTCTGCAGGTTTCCGAGAGTCCGGTCGTCGCCGACGACGAGTTTCCGGTGCTGACGCTGAACGGCCTCGCGTTCATCACTGTTCTCGTCGGTGACCCGTACGAGGATCCGGGGGCCACCGCGATCGATGACAAGGACGGCAATCTGACCAGCAAGATAGTCGTCGATAATCCGGTCGATACCAGCATCATAGGCCGCTACAGCGTGACCTACGACGTGGTCGACAGCGCCGGAAATACGAGCTCACTGACGCGAACGGTCGAGATTGTCCCTCGTGAAGGCGTAGGCGGCGGCGGAGGCGGTTCGGTCGGGATAACGTTTCTGATGCTCGTTGCCTGGGGCATGTTCGTATCGCGCATTCGGATCCTGCTGAGCAGCCGGAATCGCGTCTGACGGCGCCATCATTTGAGGCCTTGACAACCTATACCTTTTAACTAAAGGTATAGGGAAGTCGGATGCCGTTCACTCTGTTCTATGACCGCGACCAGGTGGATTTCAGGGCTTGCCGGAATTGCTGCGCTCGTTTGGTTTCTGAGCGGCGTGACGGACGTCGATGCGCCGCGCCGATCTACGGTCTCTGCCGAGATCGATCTGCCCGTCGAAGAACTCCCGCGGCCGTCAGACCCACCAGGACAGAGAACGCGCCGCTTTCAGCGGCAGAGCTGCGCTGGTGCATCACCGAGGGCGTTCGGTTGGAAGCGATGCAGCCGCACCTCGCCACGCGCCCCGGGATCGATCACTACAACCGCGTTGCCGACGACTTCAATCGTCGTTGTGGCGGGCGAGGAAATCCCGACGAGGACGCGCGAGATCGGGTCGTATCGGCCGTCGCCGCATCGCGGGATTCGATCGTGGCTGCCGCGCTCGAGGAGATCCGCCAAGTAAACGAGACAGTTCCGCTGACGGCGATCCGGGCACAGGAGCTGCTTTCGACGCTGGGCTACGACCCGGGCGTCAGTGACGGCGCTTACGGAGCGAAGACTCGGGCAGCTATCGAGGCGTTTCAGAGAGACAAGGGCCTTCAGGTTGACGGACTGCTCAGCGCCAGGCTGCTTGACGAGATGGCCCTCGCGCTGGCGCGCGGCCGTACTGGTCGAAGCGAGCGCGTCGTTGTGGCAGTTTCCGTCACGCAAGCGAATACCCGCAGGCCGGTTGTCGGGGCCGAAGTCGCGATATCGAACGATCGGGGATTTCAGAGAATCGCAAGTACCAATGCGCGCGGCAGGGCCGAGTTCGTGAGCGTTCCGGCGGGAAGTCTCGGCGTTCACGTACAGCGAAACGGCAGCGCGTTTGCGTTCCAGGCGACGGTTACCGAAGACCCGCGCCAGGAGATTGTCGTCGAAGTGCCTTAGGGCGCCAAACAGCGCCCTGAAGTCGTCGTTCTGCCGGCTCTGCCAGAAGTCTCCAGCCGCAGTCTTCGGCGCGTCTGTTGCCCGGTGCTATGATCAGAACGGCCGGGACGAGTCGGCTCAATGATGCCTTTCGGGACCCTGGTAGTCGGAGAAGAACTGTGCTTGAGCTGAGACCCAACTGTGAGTGCTGCGACAAGGATTTGCCGCCAGACGCAAAGGACGCGAGGATTTGCACGTTCGAGTGCACTTTCTGTGAGTCATGCGCTGGAACGAAATTGAATTTCATTTGCCCGAACTGCGGCGGAAATCTTGTCGAAAGGCCTATTCGACCAGCACCAGCGCTCGAGAGGTTTCCCGCTTCCACGGAGCGCGTGCTGAGGCCGGAAGGGTGTGCCCGAGCATAGAGAGCAGCGGCTCGAAGTACCCGCCTCCCGTCAGCGGCCGATGATCTCGAGCACGTGCCGTGAAACCGCTTCGAGTTGCTCCTCGGCCAGCAGCTGTCCGAAGGCCGGCATCGTGTTCCGCCCCTCGCGGACCACGCGCGCGATGGCGGCGAGGTCGGTGAGCTCGGAGGTCGTCAGAGCCATCCCGTTCTCGCCCCCCTGACCGTCACGTCCGTGGCAGAACTGGCAGGCCTGCAGGTAGACGGCAGGACCGTCGAGGGCTCCCGTTTCATCACCCGGTGCCGGCATGCTCCTCCTGATGCAACGCACCTACCTTAGCGACCGGAGTGGCTGCTGACACCCGTCGTCCGGACAAGGTGCGGTGCTCATGGCCGGCAATAGTATTCGCTGCGCCGGCCTGAGCAGAATCTGGCCCCGTTGATCGGTGCTGCGACTCAGCCCAGGGGAGAGTGTGAGAAGCAGATAGTTCGTACCTGAGCTGAGGGCCTTACGATATTGGCGGAATCGGCGAAGGAGGGCTGAAACTCTGATATAGAGCCGTTTTCATGAAACTTTCATGTCTTTGGCAGCCTATATTCATGACTGAATCTGCGCGGATGGTTAGGCTCACACCTTACGGGATTGGGCAACCAACTCGGTATCGTCTCCAAAGTAGCGCCCCGAAGGGTAACGCCCATGCCGTCGTCGAAATTCTTGTATCCGGTCGCGGTATGTGCGTTTGCAACGGCCAATCAGGCACGAGGCCAGGACTTTCTCGAAGAAATTATCGTAACGGCGACGCGCGTCGAGACGGATCTGCAATCGACGCCGATGTCGGTGCACTCGATCACCGGTGAAAGCCTGGCACTCGCGGGAATCGATGCCGGCCGCGATCTCGGCATCATGATTCCGAACGCGGTCATCAACCCCGGCAACAATGGTGAGCGTGAGACAAGAATGATCATTCGCGGCCTGCCGGGGGTTGCGACCTATCTCGATGGCTTTGCGACCAACCGAAACGGCTTTCTGCAACGTGGATTCGTCGACCTCGACCGAGTCGAGGTAATGCGTGGGCCGCAGGGTACCCATTTCGGACGTAACTCCAACGGCGGCGCTATCCAATTGGTCACACGCAAGCCGGCTGAACGCTTTGACACACGCTTCGGCATGCAACTGGGTGAATTCGGTCGGCGCGAAATCAGCGTCGGCGTAGACGCGCCGGTGTCAGAGCGCCTGCTGACCCGGTGGACCGCCGGCCACTTTTCGAACGACGGCTTTCTCGACAACCAGTCTGGTCCATTCGCACTGGGCGATGAAGACGGCACCCTGTTTCGCGGCGACGTTCTGTGGATGCCGACCGACAAACTGTCGCTCCGTTTCACGGTAAACGATGAGAACAGGCTCGGCTCAGATCCGCGCGTCGTCCGGATATCGAATCCGCAAAACCCGTTCTATATCGCCTACAACGTATTGGCGGGCAATCCGGAGTTCCAGAGTCAGGCGCGTGGAATAGATCCGAATTTTCCGGAGCCTCCGGAAACACTGGCGACCGACCGCTTCACGGCCCAAACGCACGAATCGGGATTCCCGGGCGGATCACTCGGACGATGGCAGACACGCTCGGATACTCCCGGCCCAACGGCAGTCAGTGACACGTTGTTGACGACAATGACCGTCGACTGGGAAATAAACGACCATTGGTCGCTGCGTTCACTGACGTCGCATACCCGCTACGAGAACAGAGCGGTTTCCGACTATGACGCATCCGAATTTACCTTCACTACGCGGGTCGGCAATTCGGATGGTCAAGCCACCAGTCAGGAATTTCATCTGCGCGGTGACCATTTTGGCGGTCGTTTGCAGACACTCGTCGGTCTATGGCATTGGCGTTTTGATCGATGGGACCGCCTGTATCAATGGCTCTTCTGGGATTTCGTGACGCCAAATACCGGACCGAATCCACCACAACTCAACGTTGCGGCGATTGACTATGTGCGCGCCTGGGGCGCAACGGTTGGAAACAATGCAGTGGCCGGTATTACACCGCCGGTACGTGCGTCGGTCGATCGCCTGTCGCAGGTGAGATCGCAGGAGCAGGCCATCTTCGGTGAGATGAGGTTTCGTGTTACCGACGCACTCGATCTGACGCTCGGTCTTCGCCGCACCGGCGACGACGAAGGCAGCAACGCGTCTTACGTTCCAGCAGATGCGCTTCGAACATCCGACCCGGGCGGTTTTCCGTCTGGCGACCGACGCGCGGTCGCTGCTGAGATCTTCAGGCAGGCTCTGCCCGATCTGGGATCGGTATCGACGCCGCGAGTTTCGCTGGGCTACACGCTCAACGATTCACTCTATTTCTATGCCAGCTATGCCGAAGGATTCACACAAGGTGAGATCGTTGTGAGTCCGGTCGTGCCGGACCCGATCACGCTCGAACCCGAGGTCGTCAAAACCAAGGAAATCGGGCTTCGCTCGGACTGGCTGGAAAGTCGTCTGCGGCTCAACGCAACGTATTTTGACTCCAAATGGGACGGGCTTCGCGTCGCGCGCCGCATCCCGGATCCGACCAGCCCCGGCGGGTTGTCACCCTTCGGGATTCCCACGAGCGATGGTTTGGCAGCGTCGAGCGGCCTGGAGATCGAGCTGTCCTGGCTGCCATTCGATTATTGGCAATTCGACCTCGCGGTCGGAATACTGGATACGGAATACCTCGATATCGGCGATCCGGCGGCGAACGGATCGGGCCTGCAGCCGGGCATTCCGTTCGCGTATGCGCCGGAGCTCAGTTTCGCATTCGGGCTTCGCTATCAGCGACCCGCGCCCAACGGCAACCGCTGGCTCGTCGCACTGAATTACGGTTGGATGGATGAGTATCAACGCGATAGTGCGAGTGAGTTTCAGACCAAAGACGCAAACGGGCGCAGCACACCGGAACCCGCATACGGCCTGCTCAATGCACGAGTTGGGTTCGAGCCGCAAGGCTCGAAATGGCAGTTCACGTTATTCGGCACAAATCTGACTGACGAATGGTATGTGAATGGCGGTCTGAACACGGGTCTGTTCTGGGGCTACGACTTTGCGACGATCGGGCGGCCCCGTGAAATCGGAATCGGTTTCCAGTACCGGCTGAACTGAAACGCACCGGCACCCGGCTGCGCGGCCGTACGGATCGTCGGCCGAGGCGGCGAATTTCGGCGATTGGCGCAATGTCGTTTTTCCAGGATCTCAAGCAACGCAGCGTATTCAGGGTCGCAGCCGCCTATTCAGTCGTTGCGTGGCTGCTGCTGCAGATCGCAAGCGTCATTCTGCCAACATTCGAAGCACCGGCCTGGATCATGCAGGCCTTTACCGTATCGCTGTTTCTCGGATTTCCGGTGGCGTTCGTTCTTGCCTGGGCGTTCGACCTGACCCCCGAGGGAGTGCGGCTGGCGAGCAGCTCCGAGCCTGCTGAGGAATCCGCACAAGCCGCACACTCGCGGCTCAATATCGCCACGATCGCATTGCTCGCTTTTACAGTCATCTTCATGTTCGTAGAGAACTATTTTTTCGATCGAGACGGGCGGCCTTCCCGCACTGTGAACGCGACCACTGACGCGACGATGGCAGGCCAGAATCCCGCCAACGCATACCGACTGCCAAATTCGGTCGCGGTATTGCCGTTCGAAGACATCTCTGAAGATGGCGATCAGCAGTACTTCGCCGATGGCGTCGCCGAATCCGTCCTGAACGCGCTGACGTCTGTCTGGCAACTTCATGTCATTGCGCGCACATCGACCTTCTCGTTTCGAGGTACCGATACAAGAGTCAGTGAAATCGCAGATCGCCTCAACGTCAGTTACGTACTCGAGGGGACGGTGCGAACTGCGGGGGATCAGATCAGAGTCTCGGTGCAGCTCGTCGACGGGTCCACCGAAGCGCGATTGTGGTCGGAGGACTACACGCAAGGCCTGGGCAATGTCTTTGAAATACAGGATGACATCGCCTCGAACGTGGTCTTTCAGCTGACCAGCGGAGCGCTGAATATCATCAGCGAGACTGATATCGCGGCCGACCCGCAGGCCTACCAGCTCTATCTCCAGGCCAAACAGGTGCTGCAAAGCGCCAGCCATTCCGCCGATGCGCTAACCCGGGCCCTTGCCTGGCTCGATGACGCGATCAGACGGGATCCGGACTACTTTCCGGCGCATATTGCCCGCGTCGATGTTAATGAACAGATGCTATTGAACGGCATGCTGGAAGGCGAAACTTCAGATGAGGCGTTGGGGCCGCTGGTCGAAGCTGTTGCGGCCCGCTGGCCTGATCGTCCGGAAGTACGCGTCTGGCAGGCCCGTCTGGATATTCGAAGCCAGCGATGGGAAAGCGCGGCCCGGCGCATCGAATATGCGCTTGGCGCCGACCCGGCCAACGTCGACTATCTGGCTACTGCTTCGAATCTTGCGACATTGCTCAATCGCCCGGCGCTCGCGCTTGAGATCGGCAAGTTTACCGTTGCGCGTGACCCGCTGTGCGCCGTCTGCTATCTGGCGTTAGCGGAGGTATTGATGCGTCTGGATCAGTACGAGGCCGCCGTTGAAAACTACGAGGTCGCAAACACGTTGGACCCGACGATTGTGGCGCCGTTTTACCCGATTGCGCTGGTATTTCTCGGACAGGCTGAAGCGGCGCTGAAAGTTCTTCAATCATCGGATTTTACCTCCGGTCGACTGGGACTTCGCCTCTCTTCGCTCGGCGGCTCGGCTATCGCCCTGCACCATCTGGGTCGTTTCGAAGAAGCTCAGGAGGCAATCGAAGGGCTGCGGCAGTTGGGCGCCAGCACCCAGACGATCGCGCAGGTTTATGCGCAAATCGGCGATCTCGATGCCGCCTTCGAGGCTATCAATTCGCTGCCGACGGATCGCATCCTGCAACGATTTTTTGACGCTAGCCTACGAGACTTGAAAGATCATCCGAACTGGCCGGAACTCGGAAGCCGCATCGGTCTCTGGCCCGAGGATTCGCGCGAGGCGATATCGTTTTCGGTGAACCTGCCCTAGCTTAGTGAGGCACATCTACAACCATGTCGAACGCCGAGAATTGCGCGTCCGTCAAGCCGTGGCTGGCCAGAAACTCTTTCCAGCGCGCATCGTCGCGAAGTCGCGCGAGCAGCGGATGGCGGAATGCCGGACCATAAAACCTTCCGGCCTGATAGCAGCGTTCGAGCCAGAGGAAAGCGGCATCGTGATTGCCGGTCGCGGCGTAGGCAGTTGCCAGCGTCACCGCATCCGGCGCACCGTGTATGGGCGATACTAGGCGTGACTGCTCGGCGATCTCTTCGAGCATCCTCAGCGACGACTCGGACGCCTGTTGCTGCCCGGCACGATGATAGGCAATCGAAATCAGCATTTGGGATTCGGCCGTTACGATGTCGAGGCTCTGCAGGACGGTCAATGCCTCGCTGCTCAACCCCTGCAGCACAAGCGCTTCTGCAAGCATGATCGCGTAAGTGGCGGACTCCGGATACAAGGCCACCAGCGTTCGTACATGCGCGGCGGCTTCCGCATAGCGGCCGGAGAACAGATAGGCCATGTTGCGGTAGCGCTGGCAAATCGTGCAAAGCGGGTCGTGGGCGATCAGAAAGTCTGCAAACTCGACTGCTTCTGCAGTTCTCCCCGCCGTCAGAAGCACGCCGATGAATCCTCGAATGATATCCATGTTCCGTGGGTCTGCGTCGAACGCTCGACGGTACCGGCGAGCAGCCTCGGCGTAATCTTTGCCGTGAAACATGACTCGCCAGCCGATCCACGCATTGGCGACCGCATCGTAAGGGGCAAGTGCGAGTGCCCTCTCGGTATGGTGGAGCGAATTTTCGAGCGCCTCATCCCAGATGACCTGATTCAAGTTGCCCTGGTTGTAATAGGCTCTGGCTAGCTCGGTCATGGCGCGGACGAAATTCGGATCGCGTTCAAGGGCCTGCCTCAGCAGATCAATGGCAATTGATAGCTGCTTGGGGTCGCGACTGTTGATCAGATGACGAGCATGGCTGAACAAGCTGAATGTGCTCGGGTCGGTAAATCGCACAGCCGGTGTAAAGGCACGGGGGTCGACGCCAAGTTCGCCGGCAACAGCAAGTGCGATGTCCAATTGCAGGTCGACAAGCGCACCAGAGGGCAGATCGAAGGTATTTGACCAAACTAGCTTGTCGGCGCGAGTATCGATCAGCTGCGCGATCGCCCGAACCGTCTGCCCCACATATCGAACACTTCCTTCGACGACAAATTGCGCATTTAACCGCTGCGCAATCGAGCTCACGTCCGAATTCTCGAGTTGCACAGAAAACGAGGACGTGCGGGCAATCACATGCAGCTGCGGCGATTGCGACAATAGCGTGATGACTTCTTCGGAGATCGACTCACCCAGGTAACGCAGGTCCTGCTGTTCACTCAGATCGATAAAAGGCAATACGGCGATAGAGTTGGCTGGTGGCTCGAGTCTCGAAACATCGACCGCCGAACGGGGCCCGGAGGAATCGATCACGCTCACTAGTATGACGAAAACGAGCGTGACCGCAGCGACTGCCATGCTGGCGCGAGACCACGAGAACGTTCTCGGAGACGACTGGCTCCCGAGATCACTTGGTTCGACTGCTTCGACAGTCGCATCCAGCATATAACCACGGCGCGGCAGCGTACGGATCAGCCTTCTGTCCGAGTCGCCCAAAGCCTTGCGAATGTCGGCGATACAGTGCGTTAGTGAATCATTGGTAACGGCTGCACCCTTCCAGACATTCGCGTGCAGTTGTTCCTTGGAAACGAGCCGGCCATGGTTTTCGACCAGCATCTTCAGCACCAGGAACGACTGGGGTCGCAGCTCCAGCTCCTCGGAACCGGCACGCACTGTTCCTCGGTCGAGATCCAGCATGAACTGCCCGAATCGGAAGGCGTTGTTGGGTTCGGTCGATGGCATCAGGAAAAACTACTGCGTATTGTCGTTCGCTCCGCTCCGGAGGATTCTGGCACATTGCCGAATTTCGTGAAACTTACATGGGATCAAAAGCTTAGGTTCATGAGCAGCGGCTCGACGCAAACCGCCTCCCGTCAGCGTCCGATGATCTCGAGCACGTGCCGTGAAACCGCTTCGAGTTGCTCCTCGGCCAGCAGCTGTCCGAAGGCCGGCATCGTGTTCCGCCCCTCGCGGACCACGCGCGCGATGGCGGCGAGGTCGGTGAGCTCGGAGGTCGTCAGAGCCATCCCGTTCTCGCCCCCCTGACCGTCACGTCCGTGGCAGAACTGGCAGGCCTGCAGGTAGACGGCAGGACCGTCGAGGGCTCCCGTTTCATCACCCGCGGCGGTCGGCGCAAGCGCCGTGGTCGAGTCGGCCGGTGCCGCTTCGTCCAGCGTGCCCGAGAGCCCGAAGAGCCAGACACTGTCGCCGCGCGGTGTGCCCGCGAACAGGTTGCCGGCCGACAGCGCCACGACATACTGCTCGCCTTCGTGCTCGAACACGCTGGCCGGTGCGTTCATGCCGGCGCCCGTCTGAAACTCCCAGAGGCGCATGCCGTTCGTCGAGTCGAGGGCTGTTAGTCGACCGTCGTTACGGCCGACGAAGATCAGGTCGCCGGCAGTCGCTGCGATTCCGCTGAAACATCGATTTGCCCATCTTTGCTGCCAGACGACCGTATTGGTGTTCATGTCCATCGCCGTCAGCAAGCCGAAAGGCGGCAGCTCCGCAGTGCCGAACGAGCCGGCCATGTAGTTCGTGCCTTCGGCAGGGTCATCGGTCGCCTCGGCGTCCACGCTGTAGAAGAAAGTCCGCTCGTTGCCGCAGACGAAGAGGGTCTGCGTGCGAGGATCGTACGCGCTCGGCGGCCAGTTCGCGCCGACGCGCTTCGCGAGCACCGGGTCCGTCCAGAATGGCGTGTAGACGTGGCCTTCGTTCGTTAGCTCGTAGCCCTCGACGGGAATGTCGATCGTGCGCGGTCCGATAGGTTGACCGACCGGAATCGGTTGGGTCGGTGATGTGAACTGACGGGGCTCCTGCGGCACCGGTGTCTCCTCGATGCCGATCAGCGGCTCGCCGGTAACGCGATCGAGAATGTAGACCCAGCCCGTCTTGCCGACTTCGGCGACCGCCCGCCGCAGCTCGCCATCCATCGGGATATCGAAGAGCACGACCGGATTGGACGAGTCGAAGTCCCAGAGATCGTGGTGCACCTGCTGGAAGTGCCAGCGGTACTCCCCGGTGTGCGCGTCGACCGCAACGATCGACGCCGTATAGAGGTTGTCGCCGCGCCGCACGGCTCCGTTGAGGTCCGGTCCCGGATTGCCGGTCGAGAAGTAAATTATGTCGAGATCGGGGTCGACGGCAGGGGTCTGCCATACCGAGCCGCCACCGTGCATCCAGACATCGTTGTCGTCAGGCCAGGTGTCGTGTCCGGGCTCATCCGGCCCCGGGATCGTGTAGAAAGTCCAGACGAGCTCGCCATCGTCGGCGTCGAAGGCCTTGACGCGACCGCGCGTTGCGAACTCGGCACCCGCGAACCCGGTGATGACGAGGCCATCGTAATAAAGCGGTGCGCTGGTGATCGTGTAGCCCTCTTCCCAGCGCTCGGCCTGCACCGACCACGCGACCTCGCCGGTTGTCTGATCGAGTGCCACGAGTCGGCCGTCGAGCTGACCGGCGAAGATCTTGCCATCGCCGAGCGCTACACCGCGACTGGTCCAGCCGCAGCACACCGTGCTGATTTCCGGGTCCAGCTGCGCCTCGTACTCCCAGAGGATTTCGCCGGTCTCAACGCCAATGGCAAAGACATCGTTGGCGCCGGTAACGACGTAGATGACGCCTTCGTAGACGATCGGCTGAGCTTCGCCGGAATACCGCGGGCCGAGGCCCGATCCGCCCAGCCGCGCGCGCCAGACGGCTTTCAGCTCGCCGACGTTGTCGCGATTGATCGTCGTCAGCGGCGAATAGCGGCGGTTGTAATAGTCGCCGCCATTGGTTGGCCAGCCCTCACGCGGCAGCGATGTCATCACCTCAGGGACGAAATCGGGCGCCGGCGTGATCGGAACATTCGTCTGTGCAAGCGCTGAGGCACTGAACGAAAGGCAGACGCAACAGGCCGAGAGCAGCGCGGGGGTCGGGGTTCTGCGGGCGGTGGTCATGCGATTCTCCGAGCAGTTGTACGGAGTGTCGTACCTGCGGGGTATGCGTTGCAACTCAGAACTTGCCGTTCGTTGGCCGCAGGCCTATCGTCTGCTGCGCGATGACAAGGTATATGGTTATTGAGACGCACCGCGAAGGCTGCCTTGAAGAAGCCAACTTTCCGACAGGGGTGAGGGCATGACCGGAAGCTGCCATTGTGGTTTCGTCGAGTACGAGGTCGTCGCCGAGCCGATCACTTGCTACGCCTGCCACTGTACCGACTGCCAGACTCAATCCGGCTCGGCGTTTTCGATGTCAATGATCGTTCCCCTGCCATCGCTCTCGGTGAAGTCGGGCGACTGTTCGACACATATCGAATCACGCCCCTCCGGCGACGTCGAGCACCATCGCTGCGCCACGTGCGGAACACGGCTTTGGAGCGTCGGAACCCGGGCACCCGGACTCGCATTCGTCAAACCCGGAACGCTCCACGACACGTCGGCGATTCGCCCGGTTGCGCACTTCTGGACGAGGAGCGCGCAGCCGTGGGTAACTTTCGATGAAGACAGCAAGGTGTACGAGACACAGCCGGACGACCCGGGCGAGCTCATCAGATTGTGGCAGGAGCGGCCGCAGGCGACGTGATTTACGGCCGAGTGCGCCCGCGTCGCGCGATCCCATTTCCGACACAGCAGTCTCGCGACCGGGACAACGAGCACGCTCCGCTGCGGACAGTCCCTTACGGCCGGCGAGCCCGGGGCTGGCGTGGTTCTTGCTGGCTGAGCCTTCAGTGAACGGCCACGGCGAAAACGCAGGGGAGGGCGCCGGTCGATGCTGAGTCTCGGTGACGTCAGGCTTGCGTTGAGATTGATACTGAAGCGACCGGGCTTCACCTTCCTGACAGTGCTCGTGTTATCGGGCGGTTTCAGCATCAGCCTTTATGCTTTCGGTGCGCTAAAGACGTTGGTCTACGGTGACCTTCCGGTGGCCAACGGCGCGTCGATCGTCAGTGTTCGCGCGGGCCGCTGGCCGAATTTCGGGCCGCTCGATGCATACGAGCTGGCGCAGATCGGTAACGAAGCCGAGGGGCTGGCCGAGCTCGGTGCCTATCGGTCGACGCCGGCCGTGATCGGTGAGCCCGGCTCGGCGCTGAGCGTTCGCGCCGTGGAGTCCGACTGGCGAATATTCGATTTCACCGGCACGCAGGCGCTGTACGGACGGCGGTTTGTCGAGGACGACAGTGCGCCGGGTGCGGAACCTGTTGCCGTTGTCGGCTTCGGCTTCTGGCAATCTGCGTTCGCCGGCGATCCCACCGTCCTCGGTCGTCTCGTCCGTGTCAAAGGCTCAATGGTCCGGATCGTCGGCATCATGCCGGACGGGTATTTTTTTCCGCGCAACACCGAGCTATGGCTGCCGCTCAGCCGGTCGGTATTGGAACCGCCGGGTCCTGCCGGCGACGTCCTGCGAGCCTATGCACGCCTGCGTTCAGATGTACCCGCTGCCACCGTCGAAGCTGAGCTGACGACCATACTTCAGCGCGTCCGGGCTCGATACGCAGCTCAAGACGCAGACGGCGACAGGCACGCGCCCCAAACCGTTTCGCTGCTGTCGTTTCAGGAGGAGTCGTTCGGCATGTTCGGCGATGTCGTGTTCGGTGTGCTGAATCTGCTGGCACTGGCGATTCTGTTGCTGGCAGCCGTCAACGTCGGCAATTTGCTGCTTGCGAGAACGAACCGGCGAATCCGGGAGGTTGGTGTCCGCATTGCGCTGGGCGCGCCGCGAGCGCGCCTGGTCGCGCAGGTCCTGCTCGAGAACTTCGTGCTCTGCGCGCTGGGCGGCGTGATCGCAGTCTGGCTCGCTGCGAGGGCGCTGTCTCTGACCGATGGGTTCATGCGGCAGCTCCTCGGCGACCAGATGCCGTTCTGGTGGGTTTGGCGACTCGATGGCGACGTGCTGCTCGTGTCGCTCTCGAGCCTGGTCCTTACGCTCACCATAGTTTCGGTGCTTCCCGCTGTCAGCGTCAGCCGCGCCGACCCCAACCAGCTGCTCCGCGAAGGCTCCCACGGTGGAGGATTGAGCATGGGCCGCATCTCGCGCGCACTGGTCACGTTGCAGGTGACGCTGGTCTCTGCGCTGATGCTCGTCGGCAGCATCGCGACCGTGATCGCACAGCGTGTTGCGAGCTTCGATTTGGGCATGAATATCGACAACATGCTCGTGATGACCATCGCGCCTTCGGAGCAAACGCCGCCAACGGCGCAGGCGCGGCTTCGGACCTACGAGCGCATTCTCGAAGAGCTGCGGGCCGCGCCGGAATTCGAGGCGGCTGCGATTCTCCACGAGTCCGACTTCCTGCGTTTCTCCGCTGATGGCACGGAGAATGCGACGCCCGAGGGCTATCCGAGCGCATGGCGAATCGTCATGTCCACGACGGATGACCCGATCGGTCCGTCGCTCATCGAAGGACGGAAGTTCGACTCTCGTGATTCGCAAACGAGCCTGCCGACGGCGATGGTCAGCGAATCGATTGCGCGGAGCCACTGGCCGGGCACGTCCCCGCTGGGCAGGCGAATCGACGTCTCGAACGGTGACGGCGAGATGGAGTCGCGCGTGGTCGTCGGCGTGATGAGCGACATCAGCTTCGATCCGGCCGGCATGACGCCCAACGGCGCGTATGCCGTCTACATTCCATCGACACAACTCGTTCTGCCGACGGCTCGAATTCTCGCAAGGCACCGGGGGAACGAAGCGCGGGCGAGGATCGCGGCATACGAGGCAATCGCCCGCGTCGATCCGATGATCACACCCAGGCAGCTTACGACCTACACGGAGGCGACCGATCAGGTAACGCGCTTTGGCCGAACGATTACGACGCTATTCGCCGGCTGCGGAGCATTCGCGGTCCTGCTGGCTATCACGGGTATTTACGGCATGAGCAGCAATGGCGTGGTATTGCGCCGCCACGAGATCGGGCTGCGGCGAGCGCTCGGAGCGAGCGATCGCAATGTCCTCCGGATATTCGTGGTACAGGGCGTTCGACAGCTTGCCGTGGGTCTCGTGTTCAGTGTCCTGCTCTCCGTCCTGGTGCTGGCCCTCGTCAGCCAGGGCTTCTCGCTCGACGGCCGTGCGCTGGCGATGATCGGCGGAATCGTCGTGCTGGTCGTGTCGTCGACCGTGCTGCTCTCGATCTATCTGTCCGTTAAAGGCGTGCTGCGAGTGGAGCCGAACTCGGTGCTGCGATTCGCGTAGTGCGACTACATTGATGGCGAAATAGCGCCGTTCTCGCCGTGGTCCCTACGTTGTCGCCATTGGCCCCGTCTGCAGCGCGCCGGTGGCGGTCTATCGGCGCTAGAATCCGTCCAATGCCCGTCTCGCATCCCACGACAAGTCTGGCCACTGCCCTTCTGATGGCCGCTTTGTGCGGGAGTTGCACACGAGACGAACCGCCACCCGCAATTCGACTCGATCCCGTCGCGGCCATCATCGATGCGCTGGAGTCGCATCAAATCGTCGCGCTCGGGGATATGCATCACAATCTTCAGCTTCACGAGCTGCGCCTGGATCTGCTTCGCGACCCCCGTTTACCCGACGTGGTCGATGACATCGTCGTCGAGTTCGGTGCATCACAGCACCAGGCCATTATTGACGGCTACGTAAACGGTGAAGCCGTGCCGTACGACGTTCTCCGCACGGTTTGGCTGGAGGCCCCTTCACTGGTCGATCCGCTTGGCTGGGATCGTCACGACACATTCGAGTTCTACCGCACAGTGCGTGAGGTAAACGCCAGCTTGCCCGAAGGACAACGACTTCGCGTGGTATTGGGAGACGGTGGGTATGAAACCATGGAAGGCGAGGCCTGGCACATCATGCGACAGGTCACCGATCTTGGCCGCAGTGCCTTGGTGATTTTCGGGGCCGGCCATCTGAATCGAAGGCCTCTGTGGTATCCGATCAGCGATCAGGAATGGATGGCCTATTGGTTCGAGCACCCCGATAGCGTGTCCACTGTTTCGCATCTCGAGGCAGCGGGAATTTCCGTCTTCTCGCTAAAGCCATTGGCAAGCGATCCGTTCATCGCCGTACAACCGGACATAGAGGATTGGGCGATGCCGTCGATAACCGTTGTCGAAGGGACGAGATTGGGACTCGAGCCATTCGCTACCTTCGAAGGCTTTGGGGCAGAGGATGATGTTGGAGGATTGGTCGTGCCCGATGAAGAGGGCGGCGGATTTCATGTCGAAAGGGTTGCTCCCGACCCCGAGCGTTCCGGTCTGCTGCAGGAACAGTTCGACGGAGTTGTAATCCTGGGCGCCGCGGCCGAATTGTCGCAAGCGGACGCTCCGGACGGAGCATTTGCGCCCGAGGATTTCGAGATGGAGGTTATCCGGCGTTTCGGCCGGGACGCCGAGAATTAGCGCCTAGGAAGCATCGGGTTCGACCCAATACTACTGCCCCAAGATCGCAAGAAATGACTTCTGAAAAGAGCATCTGTGTCTATTGTGCGTCCAGCAGGGGTTGTAGTCCTGACTACCATGCCGCTGCCCGGGAACTCGGAGTAATCCTCGTCCGCAACGGCTATTCGCTGATTTACGGGGGAGGCGCGATCGGCTCGATGGGCGCGCTCGCCGAGGGTGCGCTATCGGAAGGCGGCCGGATCGTCGGCGTGATGCCAGAGTTCATGATGAAGCTGGAGTGGGGGCATACGCGACTCAGCGAGCTGCGGGTCGTCGAAGACATGCGCGTACGAAAGCACATGATGTTGTCGGAGAGTCAGGGGTTGGTCGCACTGCCGGGCGGGTCGGGAACTCTCGAGGAGTTGTTTGAAGCGATCACGCTCAAGCGACTCGGAATCTACACGCACCCAATCGTGCTCGTGAATACGCACGGATTCTTTGATCCGCTTCTCGTGTTCCTGAAGCATGTGATCGCGGAACGTTTCATGGATGGACGGCACCTCCAGATGTGGAGCGTCGTCTCGTCACCCGACGATGTTCCGGCCGCACTACTGGAAGCGCCGGACTGGCCTGCCGACGCCAGGGAATTTGCTACTGTCGATGCGGGCAGAGAATCCTGACTCGCTCAGACGACCGCATCCACTGACGACATGCCGAGAATCCGCGATTACCTCGATGGCGATGCAGACGCGCTTTGGCCGCTGCTCGAGCGGGGCCTGGCAGTCTACGGGCTCGTGCCCGACGCGCAAACGACGGACCGGGACCTGCTGGACGTGCCCGCGTCCTATCTGCGCAACGGCGGTCGCTTCCGTGTTCTGGAAGAAGGCCGGCGCGTTATCGGCATGTATGGGCTCTTTAACGCCGGGGACGACATCGCAGAGCTGAGAAAGATGTACCTCGATCCCGATCGCAAAGGCCAGGGGCACGGCAAGCGGCTCCTGGAAGACGCCATTCGGATTGCGCGAGATGCCGGTTTCAGGACGCTCGCTCTCGAAACCAATCGGCTGCTGATCGAGGCGCTTGGCCTGTACAGAAAATACGGCTTTCGCGAAACGACCAGGGAGCAGTTCAGCTGTCGCTGTGACCTTGCGATGTCGCTGGAGCTCTAAGAACTGGCGGCGACCGCGGTCGCGGTGCGACGCTCGTCACACTTTCGGCAGCCCGACTGGACACACAAATCCATATATGTAGGGTTATCTGCCATGGCAGGCAAACGCACACGCAAACCTTCGCGCCAGACCCTGATGGTCCTCGCCGTCATGGCTCGGCAGCCTGCGGAGTGGCAGCACGGCTACGACATCTCCGGAGAGACCGGGCTGCAGTCGGGCACGCTCTATCCGATTCTGATGCGCCTGTCGAAGCGCGGACTGCTGGATTCGAAGTGGGAACCGTCGAAACAGCCCGGGCGTCCGCCCCGTCACATGTATCGTCTCACGGCCGCGGGCGTCGAATTCGCGAATACGGTGCTCGATGACGAAACGGTTGGCGATCTCGACGGTCTGCTCGGGAGTCACGCGTGAGTGGCCGGGCATCCCCGTTGCGGCGGATCGCATTCCGCATCGCGGCCCATGCAGCTCGTGCGCTGCCGCGCGGGCGCGCCGCCTGGGCGCAGGCGATGCGTAACGAAACGCACTATCTTCCGACCGGACGGTCCGCGCTGATTTGGGCCCTCGGTTGCGTACTCGCCAGTTACAAAGAGAGGCTGACTTCCATGGAATCAGGAACTGCCGAACCTTCCCGCCCCGTGCTGACGCTCGAAATACTGCTCGGATTCGGTGTGCTGGCCTGGTCTTTTCTTTGGCTGTTGTCGCCGTTCGGGCAGGCGCTCGTGCCGAAGCCGGACTGGTTCTTCTTCGTTTCGATGAGCATCGTCGGTCCGGTCGGCACCTGGATCGGAATCAGGTTCGTTTTCTTCGATCCCGGGCCGCTGAGCCGCGGAATGACCCTGGCGCTTTCGATAACGGCCGCATGGGCGCTGGTGGCTTACAGCGCGTTCCTGCTCTCGAAAGGAACGGCGGCTGCCGGCGGGTGGCGCGAGCTGTTCCTGATCGGCGGCCTCCCGGTTTTGACGACGTTCCACCTGATCTGGCTTTCGAGCAGACGTAAGCGAATTCAGGTCGCGACTGGTTGAACGCGGGCCATCCGTCGCTCGGGCTCGACTACCGGGACGGCTACGGCTAGCGCTGCTGGCGAACGAAGAGGCTGCGAGCGAACGAAGAGCTCCCCCGTTGGTGCTAGCATGATTCCGCAAGCGCGAATCGCTACATTCGCGCAGACGGGAGATTGACATGCGGACGGGTTTCCTGGCGCTGACGGCAATGCTCGCCGCTGCCGGCGCTTCGCTGGCGGAAGCGCAGCCTCTGGAGCGCCTCCGGGAATACATCGCCATCGATACGACGAACCCGCCGGGCAATGAGTCTCGCGCGGTCGAGTTCTTCGCGGCGATACTCGAGGCAGCAGGCATCGCCTACGAAACCGCGGAGTCGGCTCCGGGACGCGGCAACATCTGGGCGAAGCTCGAAGGCGGAGATGCGCCGGGGCTCGTGCTGCTGCATCACACCGATGTCGTCCCCGCGACGCCCGAGGCCTGGGACACTGACCCTTTGGAACCCGTAATCAGAGACGGCATGCTGATCGGACGGGGAACGCTCGACACCAAATCGCTAGGGATTCTCCATCTGGAAGCGTTCCTCGCCCTGCACGCAAGCGGGCGGGTGCCCGATCGCGACGTGATCTTTATGGCCACCGCGGACGAGGAGGCCGGGGGTCTGTTCGGCGCCGGCTGGCTGGTGGAAAACCGGCCGGAGATCTTCGACGGCGTGGGCTTCGTGCTGAACGAAGGCGGCCGGGGCGTTCGGGCCGATGAACGAACGTATTTTCAGGTGGAGGTCGCGCAGAAGCGGCCTTACTGGCTGCGGCTGACCGCGACCGACGAACCGGGCCATGGCTCACGCCCGCTGCCCACGTCCGCGACCACGCGGCTCATCGCCGCGCTCCAGCGCATTCAGGACCAGCCATTCGAGCCCGAGGTCATTCCTCAGGTCCGCAACATGTTCGAAGGCATCGCGCCTTATTCGGACGAGCAGTGGCAGGACGCGCTAGCGAACATCGAGTCGGCTGTTCAGGACCCGGCGTTCCTGGCGCAACTTCAGGCCGAGCAGCCGGGGCTTCACGCGCTGCTCCGAAATACGTGCTCGATAACGATGCTCACCGGCAGCGACAAGATCAACGTGGTGCCGCCGATGGCGTCGGCAGAGCTCGATTGCCGCATCCTGCCGACGCAGGACGCCGCTGAGTTTCTCCAGAGGATCTCGGCCCGGATCGACGACGACCAGATCGCGGTCGAGGAGATCATGCTGTTCAGCCCCGCCGACTCGAGTTCGGATACCGGGCTCTTCAGCATTCTCGAGTCCGTTACCACGAGCTACTTCCCGAACGCCGGTGTCGTGCCGGCCGTAATGACCGGATTCACCGACAGCCACTTTTTCCGGGATCTCGGCATAGTCAGCTATGGCTACGCGCCGTATGTCGTCACCGAGGAAGTCGCAAGGACCGTGCACGGGAACAACGAGCGAATCCCGGTCGCGAGCTTCGAGCAGGGTGTCGACGTGATGACCGAGGTCCTGATGACCTTTACGCGCGGCGACTGAGCCGCCAGGGGAGTTGCCCGTCCGTGCAACGCGACGCGCCCGTGCCGAAGATGGGTAGGGAAAATCGCCCCGATCGTCGCTACCATCGCTCGAATGGCAGGGCGTCGCGGCAGACCACGGCACGATGATGTGCTCACGCCGACCGAGTGGCAGGTGGTCGATGCGGTCAGGCACGGTCTGTCGAACCGGCAGATCGCGTCGCGACGCGGTGTCAGCATCGATGCGATCAAGTTCCATGTCGCCAACGCACTCGGCAAGCTCGGCCTGCGCGATCGCCGGGCGCTGAGGGTCTGGAGCGGCGTACCGAGAGGCAGCCGATTGTCGAGTGGTTCGGCGGGTTTGAAAAAAGGAAGAACGATGAGCAATGACTTCAGAATTGCCGGTCTCGGCCAGGTCTCACGTTCCGTGACCGATATTGCGCAAGCCGAGAGTTGGTACCGTGACGTGCTCGGCCTGAGTCATCTCTACACGTTCGACAAGCTCGCGTTTTTCGATTGTGGCGGAACGCGGTTGATGTTGTCGCAGGGCGAGGCGTTGCAGGCGGCCGAGTCTATCCTCTATCTGCGCGTCGATGACGTGCGCGACGCCCACGCCGTGCTCGAAGGGCGCGGGGTCGAGTTCGTATCCGCGCCGCACATGATTCACCGCCATGCGAACGGCGCCGAGGAATGGATGGCCTTCTTCAACGACCCTGAGGGAAGGCCGCTCGCGATCATGTCGGTCACGCCCGCGGACTAGCTGGCTGTCAAAAAAGTCTCTAGCGGCGCGCTGCCGGCCGCCGCGAGTCGCCGATTTTCCGCCGGCCGAACCTCAGCCCTTCGAGCGCTCGCTCCACTCCATGCGCACATCGAGCAGTGCCTGGCGACCGGACTCGACGGCGGCGAGCGCATCGGCGATTGCCTGCTTGAGCTCCGCCGGGTCGTCCACGCGCCGGGCGAACGCGTCCGACGCTTCGGCCACCTTCGAGAACTCCGGCGACGGCGTCAGATCGACGAGCGGCATCGGATCGGCGGCAGCGGCAGCGCCGTCAGGGTAGACGCCGCGCGTCGATGCATCGACGGCGTGCCAGCGGCAGTTGTTGCAGACGATCGTCAGCACCGGCAGATCGGCCGCGCGTGCAACGAAATGAAACGGCGTCGGCCCACCGAACATGTAGCTGCCGTCGCCGACCGTTGCGACGACGACGCGGTCGCCGGCGGCGAGCTTCGCGCCGAGCGATGCACCGAGGCCAAAGCCGAGACCGCCGCCGAGGCCGATGCCGATCAGGCTGCCGGGTTCTTCGAGCCCGAGCTGGTCGGCGGCGACGCCGAGTTCTGTGATGACGATGCCGCCGGCGGGCAACTGTTCGCGGATGCACTGGCCGAGAAATGCGTAACTGATCGGCTTCGCGGCCTTGCCGGTCTCTACCGCCGCGGCCGCCGTGGCGTTACGTCCCTCGATGAACTTGTCGATTCGCGACTTGCGGGCGGCAACGGCCTGCGCGTCGAATTCGCATGCTTCGAGCGCGGTCGCGAGCTGCGTGAGCGCGGCATCGGTAGCGCCCGGAACGAGCAGGTCCGACGGAAACGAGCGAATCGGGTAGCGTTGATAGGCCGGGTCGACGCCGATATGGACCACACGAGTTTCTGCCGCTGGCGTGAAGTGGATTGGAAACCACGGCACTTCGCTGTCGACGACGACGATGCAGTCGGCCTCGTCGAGCAGCGCGCCGCCGGCCTGTCCGAGATTCATCGGGTGACTGGCCGGCAGATTCACGCAGGTAGCGCCGGCCTGAGCAACTGGAATCGTGAAACGCTCGCTGAGCGTGGCAAGCGTGGCGGCTGCCTCTTGGTCACGGCCAACGTGCGACGTGACGATCAGCGGAAACTTCGCGGCGGCCACCCATTCGGCGACAGTGGCGGTGGCCCGCTGGTCCGGCTGCGGGCGCGTGCGCGCGGCCGTCGGCATCCCGGCCGCTCGGCGCCCGGTGTCCGCCGCCTGCGCGGCAGGCGTTCTGTCGGTGTCGGCCAGAACCTCGCGCGGCAGCGTCAGATAAACCGGCCCGCGGGCATCGGCGAACGCGATCTCGAGCGCCCGGCTGACGATCGCGTCCGGATTCTGGCCGGCCCGCAGCTCGTAGTCCCACTTCGTGTACTCGCGGACCATCCCTGCCTGGTCGAAGTTCTCCTGACCCCAGTGGATCGGGAACGAGCGCGAAGCGATGTGGCCGAGCTCGGTATGCGGCGTTCGACCGGCCATCAGCAGCAGCGGCACCTGATCGCGACACGCGTTCATCAGCGCACAGACCGTGTTGCCGGTGCCAACGGTCACGTGAACCATCGCGGCAGCCGGTTTCCCGGAGACCAGGTAGTACCCATGCGCCATCGACACGGCGAGATTTTCGTGCGGCACTGTGATGAAGCGCGGGACGTCGCTCGAGTCCGCACCGATGCGCACGAGCGATTCGATGATTGGCGCGAAATCCGTGCCGGCGTTCGCAAAGACGTAGTCGATGCCGTGGGACTTGAGGCTCCGAAGCAGCGCTTCCGCAATCGTCGTCTGAGTCTGTCGTGCCCCGTCCATTCGTCTACACCTTCTTTCTTCTTTCGCCCCTGGTCGACTACCTCATTCTAGGCGGTGCCACCGATAGACGCACTGTCCGTGGGGGCTCGTGTCTGCCGTTCAATGCGGCGGCGAAAGACCGTCGGCCGCCAGGGATGGCGGCTGCGAGCCTACATGGACGTATTTATGGCGTGTCTTGAGCGCCGCATTGAACGTCAGACACGAACCCCCACGGACTCGCCTAGTGGGTCATCGCATAAATGACGTAGTTGACGGCGAACCGATAAGCACGCCCTGTCATCGGCTCCGGATAGTACGGATCGTCCGCGTGCTCCCAGGCATCGCCCAGATCCATGTTCCAGTTGATGACCATCATCAGCCGCCCGTCGTCATCGTAAATGCCGCGCCACTTCGGCTCCCGGCCATCCTTCTCGTATGTCCGGCCGCTCGACAAAGCGGCAATGCCGGGGATCTGGATCTTGGAGTCGAGGTCGTAGAGCGCATGCATGATCTCGTCGTCATCGGGGATGTCGACGATCGGGCGGTTCGGAAAGACGCGGTTCAGCGAATCGGTGAAGCCGAGCCATTCGTTCGAGCCGTGAAAGTCGTCGACCATCATGAACCCGCCGCGCAGCAGATATTCGCGCAGCCGATCGGCGTCGTACTGGCTGAGTCGCCAGTAACCGACCTCGACGGCATAGAGGAACGGATAGTTGAATATGTCGTCGCCCGCGAGGTCGACGATGACGCCATTGCGCCCGATATCGACGCGCGTCAGCCGGCTCACACCCTCGGTGAAGTGGTATTCCGCATCCGGGTAATCGACCCGCCAGCTGCCGCCGCGCCATCCGACACCGCCGTCCGAGTAGCGCAGCCGCGAGAACTCGAGCTCGTGGCTGAACCAGCCCCGGCCCGGCGACAGCTCGTCCGCTGCGGCCGCTACGACCAGCATCGCCGCGAGCGCGGCACCGCCGATTTTCAGTCTCGAGTGTCGCATTGCCTGCTGCCGGGCCGCGGATCGATGGCCCGATATTCAGCGTATCGGCGGGTTCTTGCAAGCGCCCGAGCCGCAGAAAAGGGCCCCAATTAGGGTCACTGTCCCCAAACTCACTCGACGAACCAGTGGTCCAGCCGGTCGGTTTCGAGCTCGCCGAGCGCGTGCTCGTTGAAGGCCTTGTAGGACTGCCACTGCGCGATCTTCTCGAGCCTCGCGGTTTCTTCGGTGCCGCTCGCGGGCGCCCGCGCCGCGTACTCGGCCAGCTTGCCATCGGCATAGGCATTGCACTGCCTGAGAAATCTCGCAACGATGGACTTGCGTTCGACGATATCCATACGATGGCTCCGCGCCGGTCGGTCCCGGCCGGCATTATCCCGGACCCGGACCGACCCGCACCAGCGGCCGGGCCCGGGCTGCCGCGGCGCGCGAGCCCGATCCTCCGCCTTCCACAAGGTGTTACTATCGGCCCAGCCGTTCAGGCTTTGTGGGCACTTGTCCGTGCAAGGATGGTCATACGGGAAGGGCCCTCGCGGCACCGATCCGGCCGTTGACGAGTATTGAGTCGAGCAGACAGGACGCGCGTTGTTCGAGTTTTTATTCAAGTACTCACGCGAGACGTTCGCCAGGAGTGAGTTCCTGTTCGCGAGCGGCTGGCCGCTCTGGTTACTCGTCGCGCTCGCGATCGTTGCTGCCCTCGCAATCGGCTTCAGCGTCAGCCGCTACCGCCAGGATCTGCACCCGCTGCGTGCCGCCTGCGTCGGGCTCTGTCAGGTGCTGCTCGTCGCGACGGTTCTCGTCATGCTCTGGCAGCCAGCGCTGCTGACCCAGACGCTCCGGCCGCAGGAAAACAACGTCGCCGTTCTGGTCGATACGTCGGCCAGCATGGGTTATGGCGAGGAGGGTCGTTCGCGTCTCCAGGCGGCCGTCGAAACGCTGTCGGCCGGCGCGTTGCCGGCACTCGAACAGAATTTCGGCGTGCAGCTGCATGCTTTCGCCGACGAGATCGTCGCGCTCGATTCGCTGAGCGCCGTGCCCGCACCGGGACCCACGACCCGTATCGGTGACGCGCTGCTGTCCGTCTTGCGTGGCAGCGGTGCCGGGGCACTGGCTGCGGTCGTGCTCGTCACCGACGGTGCCGAAAATGCCGATGGCCTCGACGCCGCGGCAATCGCCGAGATCGCGAGCTTCGGCATCCCGGTCCATACAGTCGGGGTGGGTCGCGAAACGCTGCCTGAGGATCTCGAGCTCGAGGACGTGGTGCTCGCGGCACAGAGCGCGCCCGGGTCGACCGTCAGCGCCCAGGTCAGCATCCGTCACTCGGGACCCGCGATCGCCCAGCTCAAGGTCTACGACGGGGATGCCATCGTCGCGTCGCAGGAGGTGTCGCTGCCGGCAGCGGACGGCGTCACGACCAGGACGGTCGACATAGACGTCGGCGACTCGGGCATCCGCGATCTGAGGTTTTCGCTGGACGCTGCCGCCACCGAAACCAATCTGGTCAACAACACCCAGCTCCGGCCGATGGAAGTGCCCGAGACGCGGCGCCACATCTTATATATGGAGGGTGAGCCGCGCTGGGAGTACAAGTTCATCCGCCGCGCGATCGACGAGGCCGGGCCGATCCGTGTTGCAAGCCTGCTTCGGACGACGCCGAACAAGTTCTATCGTCAGGGCGTCGAGAATGCCGAAGAGCTGGCAGACGGTTTTCCGACCGAAGAGCAGGACCTGTTCGCCTACGATGCCGTCATCATCGGCAGCTTCGAGGCGGCTGCGCTCTCCGAGGCGCAGCAGGAGATGTTGCGTGAGTTCGTGAGCCGGCGGGGCGGCAGTCTGCTGATGCTCGGCGGCCGTCGCGGTCTCGCCGACGGCGGCTGGGGCGCTTCGCCGGTTGCCGAGGTCCTGCCGGCGAACCTGCCGGTCGTAGAGGCGCCGAGCTTCATTCGTTATCCGGCGCGGGCAATGCTGACCGAGCTCGGCACCCGCTCGCTGGTCACGCGCCTCGAAGCCGACACCGAGGCCAATGCGCTCGCATGGGCCGGGTTGCCCGAACTGGCCGATTTCCAGTACCTGGAGTCGCTGAAGCCGGCCGCCGCGACGCTGCTCGAGGCCGATATCGACGGCCAGGCATGGCCGTTGCTGGTGCAGCATCGCTACGGGCTCGGCAACGCCTACATACTCGCGACCGGCGGTACCTGGCGCTGGCAGATGCAGCTGCCGCACGAGGACCAGAAACACGAAGTCTTCTGGCAGCAGCTGCTGCGCGCGCTTGCGGCGAGTGCGCCGGAGCGCGTGATGCTGACCAGCGAACGCTCGTTTTACGGCGATCAGCGCACGGTCGAGCTGCGCGCAGACGTGCGCGACAACGATTTCGAGCCGGCCCAGGCGGCCGAGGTAACGCTCGCAGTCGACGAGCCCAACGCGCCGCGCCGGACGATCACGATGTTGCCGGTGCCCGGTGAACCCGGCCGCTACGCCGCTTCCGTCGATGCCGACGACGTTGGCATTTACCGCTTCGAGGCAACCGCGAGCCTCGACGGCGCGCCACTCGGCAATTCGCGTGTCGCGGTTCGTCGGCAGGATGGCGTTGCCGAGCATTTTCGCGTGCAGCAAAACCGGCCGCTGCTCGAGCGGCTGGCCGTCGCGACCGGCGGCAGCTATTTCGCGCTGGCCGACAGCGACGGCATCCCGGAAGCCGTGCAGTTTTCCGAAGCCGGCATCGTCGAGCGGCAGATTCTCGATTTGTGGAACATGCCGGCGCTGTTTCTGCTGTTGTTGCTGTTGAAGGCCGGCGAGTGGCTGCTGCGGCTGCGCTGGGGACGGCTGTGATGCAGCGTTGCCTGGTGCCGCTCGGCCTGCTGCTGATCGCCGCACCGCTGACCGCGCGCGCGGAGCTCTACTATCTGATCGTCGGCGGCATAGGCGGCGAGCCCGAGTACACGGAGGAGTTCGCCGATCAGGTCGAGTCGCTGGCGGCGGCTGCGCGGCGCACGACCGGTGCCGAGTCGCGGGTGAACGTGCTCGCCGGCGACAACGCCACACTCGAGGCGCTGCGCGAACGCCTTGCGTCGATGACCGAAACGATGGTCGAGGCCGACCGGCTGGCCGTGTTTCTGCTCGGGCACGGCAGCTACGACGGCGAGCAGTACAAGTTGAACCTGAAAGGCCCGGACATAGACGATACCGAACTCGCATTGTTGCTCGACGCGAATCCGGCGCGAACGCAGCTCGTCGTCAATGCGACCAGCGCGAGCGGCGCTGCACTCGAATCCTGGGCCGCGGAAGGCAGGACTTTGATCACCGCCACGCGCAGCGGCGCCGAGCGGAATGCCACACGCTTCGGCACGCACTGGGCCGACGCGCTGTCGGCCGACGAGGCCGACCTGAACAAGAACGGCAGCATCTCCGCGCAGGAGGCGTTCGATTTCGCCGATCGGCGCGTCGCCGAGAGCTTCGAAACCGACGGCGCGCTGGCAACCGAGCATCCGCAGCTTGCCGGTGACGGCGCCGCGGCTTTCGAGGTCGCGCGTCTGACCGCACGCCGGCTCGATACGCCGGAGCTCGTTTCCCTGAATGAGCAGCTCGCGGACGTCGAAGGCCGGATTGCCGAGCTGCAGACGCGTCGCGAAGAGCTCGGTGACGATTATCTGCCGCAGTTGCAGGCGTTGCTGGTCGAGCTCGCGCGCGTTCAGCAGCAGATCGACGAGGCGGAGGCCGACTGATGCGCCACCCGCGTCGGCGACTGACGCGCGGCGCGGGCCCGGCGTGCTGCGCGGCGGCGCTGATCCTGGCGGCGCTGACCCTGGTCCTGAGTCTGCCGGCTGCAGCGGGCTACCGAATCGAGTATTCGGCCGATCGCCCTGACGCGCTCGCTGCCTGCGATGTGCAGCGGTTCCGCGGTGAGCGGACGGCGGCGACCGACTGTTACTCGAACCTGCTGGTCAACGAGACGGACGCCAGGCTGCGCGGCGAGGCGGCGTGGGCGCTCGGCGACGTCGAATCCGCCAACAGTTTCTTCCAGACCGCGATCGGGGAATATGCCGAAGACGCCGCGCTCCGAACTCGCTGGGGAAGGCTTTTCACCGAAACGCACGAAGACAACGAAGCAGTCAAGCTGTATCAGGAAGCACTCGCCATCGACCCGGGTTACGCGCCGGCGGTCGTCGGGCTGGCCGAGATTGCGGCAGGACGTTTCGAGGACCGGGCGCGCGAGTGGGTCGACGACGCCCTCGAGCTCGACGCGGACTCGATCGCCGCACATCTGCTGCTGACGAGAATCGAGCTCGAGATCGGCAATCTCGACGAGGCCGAGGCATCGCTCGACAGAGCCGCCGCGCTGGTCGATGCGCGCGGCATCGCCCCGCTCGAGGTCTATGCATTGCGGGCGTCGCTCGATCTGCTGCGCGGCATCACCGACAGCGACTGGACCGATCGCTCGCTGGCGTACAACGGCAGCTATGGCGGCATCTATGCGACGCCGGCTTACTACTACGTGATTACGCGTCGGTACCGTGAGGCAATAGAGCTCTACGAAAAGGCCGTGGCGATCCAGCCCGATGACTACGAGGCGCACGCAGAGCTCGGCGTCAATCTGCTGCGCGAGAATCGTATCGACGACGCGCAGACCCATCTGGCGCTCGCGTATCGCGGCGACCCCTACAGCCGGCGCACGGTCAACACGCTGCGGCTGATCGACAGCCTCGACCGCTTCGAGGTTGAGGCCCACGGACCCGAGACCGGTGCGCGCCACCCGATGCTGCTGCGCCTGCACGAGGACGAAGCCGAGGTTCTGAAGCCCTATCTCGTCGAGCTGATCGACGACAGCATCGATGCGTTCGCGGCGCGGTACGAATTCGATCTGGAAGAGCCGGTCATCGTCGAGTTCTATCCCGAGCACGACGACTTTGCGGTCCGTACCGCGGGATTGCCGGGCATCGGGCTGCTCGGCGTCACTTTCGGTTATCTGGTGGCGATGGACAGCCCGTCCGGGCGCCCGGAGGGCGATTTTCATTGGGGCACGACGCTCTGGCACGAGATGGCGCACGTGTTCACGCTCGAGGCCACCGGCCATCTGGTGCCGCGGTGGTTTTCGGAGGGCGTGTCGGTCTTCGAGGAATGGGCGACCGGGCCGCTGCCGGGTCGGCACATTCCGAGCAGCGTCATCGCGGCCATGAGCGAGGACAAGTTTCTGCCCATCGTCGAGCTCGACAGCGGTTTCATTCGGCCGAGCTATCCGGAACAGGTCATCGTCTCGTACATGCAGGCGGGCATGATCTGCGAGTTCATTGCCGAACGCTGGGGTCAGCAGGCGCTCGTCGCGATGCTCGACGGTTTCCGCGACGGCATGGATACGCGGGCGGCGCTCGAGTCTTCGCTCGAGATCGAGGCCGCCGCCTTCGACCGACTGTTCGCGGAGCGCGTTGCAGCCTTGTTCGGTCCCGTGCTCGAGAATTTCGACGAGTGGACGGAAGCGCAGGGCAGGGCGCACGAGCAGGCCGCGGGCGGCGACTGGAGCGCAGCCGGCGCGGCAGCCGAGCAGGCCATCGGCCTTTATCCGGACTACGTCGATGAGGGCAGCCCGTATCTGATTCTCGCGAAGGCGAGGCTCGAGTCTGACGATCAGGCCGGCGCCCGCGACACGCTCGCCGAGTATCACCGGCGCGGCGGCTACGATCCGGGCTCGCTGCTGCAGCTCGGGCGCTGGCATCGCGAGGCCGGAGACACCGATGCGGCGCTGGCCGTTTACGACGACCTGTTGCTGGTTGCGCCGCTGACCGAGGACGTGCATGCCGAGTACGGCGACCTGTTGCTCGAGACCGGTTCCGCGACGCAAGCAGTGCGCGAGTTCGAGGCGCTTCATGCGCTCGAGCCGCACGACATGGCAGCGGCGCATTTCGGTCTTGCGCGCGCGTATCTGGAGTCCGGTGAGCGCGATCTGGCAAACGAGCATTTGTTGTATGCTCTGGAGATCGCACCCCACTATCGCGAAGCGCAGCGTCTGCTGCTGGAGATGATCAATTGAGTGAGACCGAGTCCGATTTCGAATCAGACGAGACGCGCGCGCTCGTCACGTCGTTCAAAACCGCTTTCGACCGGATTCGAGTCGAGGTCCGCAAAGTCATCGTCGGCCAGGACGAGGTTGTCGATCATCTGTTGCTGACGCTGCTGGTCGGCGGTCACTGCCTCATTACCGGTATGCCCGGCACTGCGAAGACGCTGCTCGTCAGAACGCTCGCGCAGGCGCTCGGTCTCACGTTCAAGCGCATTCAGTTCACGCCGGACCTGATGCCGACCGACGTTACCGGCACGGACATCATCGAGGAAGACACGACGGGGCGCCGCACGTGGACGTTCGTGCCCGGACCGCTCTTCACGAACGTGCTGCTTGCTGACGAGATCAATCGCACTCCGCCGAAGACGCAGTCGGCGCTCCTCGAGGCCATGCAGGAACTCTCGGTTACGGTGCGCGGTCAGTTTCACAGCATCGACCCGCCGTTCTTCGTGCTTGCAACACAGAATCCCATCGAGCTCGAAGGCACGTATCCCTTGCCGGAGGCGCAGCTCGACCGGTTCCTGTTCAACGTCGTGCTCGACTACCTGTCGGCGGAGCACGAGGTCGATGTCGTCAACCGGTTCACGACGCGGATGGATATGCCCGCGGTCGAGGCCTGCACGACGCCGGACGAGATACTGAAGTTTCAGTGGCTAGTGCGGCAGGTGCCGATTGCCGAGTCGGTCAACCGTTACGCGGTCGACCTCGTGCGTGCGACGCGCCCCGAGGACCCGGGCGCGCCGGACATCGTCAGAAAGTACATCCAGTACGGCGCGAGCGTGCGGGCGACGATGTTCGTGACGCTGGCGGCCAAGGCGCGGGCACTGATGGAGGGCCGCTACCACGTGACCCGTGAGGACATTCGGGCACTGGCGTTGCCGGTGCTGCGGCACCGCGTTCTCGCCAACTACTACGCCGAATCGGACGGCATGTCGGTCGACAAGATCCTCGTGCAGCTTCTCGACGCCCTCGACACGGGCGGCGTGAGCGCACGGGCGAGCTGAAGCGCGTATGTCGGTTGCCGGCGCGAGGGATCCGCGGGAGCTGCTCGAGCCCGGGACGCTCGCGCGGCTCGCGAATCTCGATCTCGTCGCGCGAGCCGTCGTCGAAGGGTTCCTGACCGGCATGCATCGCTCGCCGTTTTTCGGTTTCAGCCAGGAGTTCGCCGAATACAAGGCATACGCCGAGGGCGACGATCCGCGCTTCGTCGACTGGAACGTCTACGCACGCACCGAGCGCACCTATATCAAGCGTTTCATCGGCGAAACGAATACCCGACTCGTCATTCTGCTCGACGCGAGCGCCTCGATGAGCTACGGCTCGGGTGCCGTCACGAAGCTCCAATACGCGAAGTTTCTTGCCGCCACGCTCGCGTATCTCGCGACACGCCAGCACGATGCCGTCGGCCTGATCGTTTTCGACGACGACGTCCGCGATCACCGGCCGCCGTCGTCGAGGCCCGGACACCTGCAGGGTGTGCTGCATACGATCGACGCCGCCGGCGGCGGCAAGGGCACGGACCTCTCCCGACCGATCGAGCGGTTCAGAGAGTTCGAAAAGGGCCGCGGGCTCGTTGCCGTGATCTCGGATTTCTATTGCGATCCGGAGGCGTTCGTCAAAGGCGTGCAGCCGCTCGCGTACCAGGGTCAGGACGTCGTGCTGTTTCAATTGCTCGACCCGGAAGAGCTGGACCCGCAATTGCGGGAGTCGGCGCTGCTCGAGGACATGGAGTCCGGTGAGACGATGGAAGTGTCGCCGATATTCATGCGCTCGAAGTACCGCAACAAGATCGAGTCGCACGTCGGCGATCTGAAGCGTGCCGCGACGGGCGCGGGCGCGGACCACGTGCTCGTCGACGTCTCGAAGCCGCTCGACGAAGCGCTCCGCGGCTACCTGCTGTTCAGGCAGCGGCGTGGCTGATCCCGCCGGGAGTGAGCCGATGCCGCCATCGGTCTGCATAGCGGCCGGGGTGGGTTCGTGACGCTGCTCGCCCCCGCCTTCCTGGCAGGGCTGCTCGCGATCGCGCTGCCGATCTGGCTGCACCGCCTGTCGTCGGAGAATCCGAATCGGAAGCAGTTCAGCTCGCTGATGTTCCTCGAAGCCGGCGAGCCGCAGCGCGTGCTCGCGAAGAACGTGCAGTATCTGCTGCTGCTCGCGTTGCGTATCGCGCTGCTCGTGCTGCTCGTGCTGGCCTTCATCCAGCCGGCGCTCTGGCGGACGCCGCCGCCGGCCGGCGAAGACGGCGCCCGGATGAACGTCATCGTCGTCGACCGCTCGGCATCGATGGCTGCGGCTGACCGCTGGGATCAGGCGCTCGATGCCGCCGGCGACCTGATCGACGACATGCCGCTCGGCGATGCCGGTCAGATCGTCGGTGCCGGGCGCACGCTGGAGCTGATCACGGCCGCGACGAACGACCCGGCTGTCCTGCGGCAGGGCCTGGCGGGGCTCGAGCCGGGACTCTTTCACGCGGACTACGGGCAGCTCACACGGGCGCTCGACGGCCTAGTCAGAAATGCCGAGCTGCCCGTCGTGTTGCACTTCGTCACCGACGCGCAGGCGTCGGGTTTGCCGGCGCGTTTTGCCGAGCTCGCGCCCACTGCGCCGGCCGCGATCGTGATTCATCAGGTCGGCGACCGCGACGAGCCGAACTGGGCCGTCGAGAGTCTGGTCGGTTCCGCAG
This sequence comes from Candidatus Rariloculaceae bacterium, assembly GCA_965223375.1. Taxonomy (GTDB): domain Bacteria; phylum Pseudomonadota; class Gammaproteobacteria; order Steroidobacterales; family Rariloculaceae; genus CBDCWM01. The sequence continues at coordinate 1,539,362 of OZ245000.1, read as the reverse complement.
TGACCGGTGAGCTGACGGCCGCCGTCACGAGTTATGCCGACGAGGCACGCGAGCTCGACCTGAGTCTCGAGCTCAATGGTCGCGTCATCGCCCGCGAGTCGGCGTCGGTCGAGCCGGGCGCGACGGCGGCGGTGGAGTTCCCGCCGCTGACTCTCGCCGAAGGCTCGAACCGCGTGCGGGTCAGCCTCGACGGCGCGGACCGTTTCGAGGCCGACGACCAGCGCCTGCTGGCACTCAGACGCCCGACGCCGCGACCGGTGCTGGTCGTTGCCGGCTCGCTGCGCGGCAACGATGCGCTGTTCGTCGCGTCGGCACTCGAGACGCTCGAGGCGCTCGCGCTGTCCGTGACGACGGTTCAGCCGGGTGCGCTCGCGGACGAGGATGCCGCCGACTACGCCTTCATCGTCGTTGCCGATGCGGCCGTGCTCGATCCGGCCGCCGAAGCGCAGCTCACAGATTATGTTGAATCAGGCGGCGGCCTCTTGCTCGGTGTCGGTCCCCGGTCGACCGCGCTCGCGGCCGTGCCGGTGACCGGGCAGACGTTCGCGACGGCGACGCAGGCGCTGTCACGCGACGCAGAGTTCACGGCGATCGGGGTCATCGACACGAGTCACTCCGCGCTGCGCGGCCTCGAGGCGCTGCGGTCGGCCCGCTTCAGCCGCTACAACGGCATCGAGCCGGGGCCTGAGGACCGCGTGCTGGCGGCGTTCGAGAACGGCGCGCCGTATCTGATCGAAAGCGGGCTCAGCGCCGGGCGCGTGCTGATCGTCACATCGTCGCTCGGCCGGGAGTGGAATGATCTGCCGCTGCAGCCGGTCTTCGTGCCGTTCGCAGCCGGGCTCGCCGACCACCTGCTCGGTGGCGCGGGTTTCAGCAACGAGGCCGGGCTCGGTACGACGCTCGCGCTCCGGGCTATGGGGCTGCAGGGCGGGCAGATTTTCGATCCGACCGGCGAGCCGGCGCTCGGGCTCGGCGGCACGGACGACGTGCTGCTCGATCAGACCGGCTTCTACGAGCTGGCCGGCGGCGGCCGTTCAGCACTGGTCGCGGTCAATTTCGACAGTCGCGAGTCCGACCTGGCCGTCCTCGACCCGGACACGATCGGTCGCTGGGAGGGGCTCGGTCAGGCCATCGAGGGGGCGGCCGGGAACGCGGTGGCCGGGGAGCCGGTGCTGACGCCGTTCGGACGCTGGCTGCTGCTTGTGTTGCTTGCGGCAGTCGTCATGGAATCCTTGGCAGGAAACTGGCATCTTAGGGTGCGAAGAGGGATAGCCGCATGAGCGCACAGTCGCAGCTTGAAGCCTATCTGCGCGAGTTTCGCGATCGCCTGAAACGGCTCGTCGTCGCGCGTGGCGCCGCCGTGCTCGCCGTCACCGCACTCGCGGTCAGTCTCGTCGCGGTCTATTTCGGCATCCGTCAGGCATTCGCTGCCGAGCTGATCGTCACGGCCCGGCTGCTGCTGCTCGTCGTGATCATCGCCGCCGCCGCCGGCATGATTTACTGGCCGATGAAGCTGCTCAGGCGCACCCGCGGCGTCGACGAGATCGAGCGCCGCGGCGCGGCCTTCGACGGTCGCATCGAGACCTGGGACAGCGTCTCACGGGCACCCGACAAATCACCCTTTCTGAGCCTGCTCGCCGAGGACGCGATGAACGTCGCGCGCCGCGTGCCGGCCACCTTCGCCGTCAGCCGACGCGAGATCAATGTACCGATGGCGGCTGCCGTCGTGTCAGTGCTTGCCATCGTGCTGGTCGCTGCCGTGGGTCCGGACAACTGGCGCTATGGCATGCGTCATCTGTGGGCCGGCTGGCTGCTCGACGACACGCTGCCGCCGCAGCGCGTGGCGGTCGAGCCTGGCGACGGCGCCGTGCGGCGCGGTGGCGACATTACCGTTGCAGGGATGGCCGAGGGCTTCGATCCGACGACAATGGAAGTCTACGCGCTGTTCGATACGGCCAGCGACTGGCAGAGCGCGACGATGTCCGAGGTGTCGGACGGCGAGTTCGAGTTCACGTTCTTTGCAGTCCGCGAGCCGATTCGCTACTACGTGTCGGCCGCCGGCGTCCGCTCTCAGGAATACTCGATCGACGTCGTCGATCTGCCGGAAGTCACCGGCATTCGTCTCACCTACGAGTACCCGCAATGGACGGGGCTCGAGCCCGAGTTCGAGGATCCGGGTGCCGACATCCGGGCCGTGCGCGATACGCGCGTCAGGATCGAAATCGAGACCGACGAGCCGCTGCCGACGGCATCGCTCGTCGTTTACGAAGAGCCGGTCGAGATGCGCATGAACGGCAACTCGGCAACCGCAACGATTACCGTCAGAGAAGACGGCGAGTATTTCATCGCTACGCTCTTCAATGGCGATTCGGTGCAGCTGAGCGACGACTACTTCATAACCGAGGTCGATGACGAAGAGCCGGCTGTCAAAGTCGTGCGTCCGGGGCGCGACTGGCGCGCGAGCGCGATCGAGGAAGTCACGATCGGTATCGAGGCGACCGACGATTTCGGGCTGTCGAACGTCGAGTTGCGTTACTCCGTGAACGGCGGTGAGTGGACGACGCTGCCGGTCGAGGTCGATGGCCTGGCCGCGACAGACGAGGCCATCATCTATCTCGAAGATCTGCGTCAGCCGATCAGGAACCGGACGCCGCAGTCGGTTGGCGAGATCGATTTCTCGCAACCGCTCACGCTGGAGGAGCTGCGTGCGCTGCGCCGGCAACTGCAGGAGGAGAATGCCGCCCCGGATCTCGACGGCGTGGACGAGGACGTGCCGCCTGTGCCGGCCGAGCGATCGCTCGAGCCCGGCGACCTGATCTCTTATTACGCGCTGGCCGAGGATCGCGGCCAGTCCGTGCAGACGGATCTCTTTTTCATCGAGGTGCAGCCGTTCGACCGGCGCTTCACGCAGGGCAACGCCGGTGGTGGCGGTGGCGGCGGCGGTGGCGGCGGTCCGCAGGACGAAATTTCCCGGCGCCAGAAAGAAATTCTCGTGGCGACCTGGAACCTGATCCGCGAGCAGCAGGAAGAGGAGCAAAGCTTCCTCGACGAGCAGGCGTTCGAGGACAACGCCCGGATGCTTGCCGAGCTGCAACGCACGCTCGCCGAGCAGGCGCAAACACTCGCCGATCGCACCAAAGCGCGGCAGCTGACCGGCTCCGACGAGCGCATCGCACGGTTCGTCGAGAACCTCGAGCTGGCCGTCGAGGCGATGGAGCCAGCCGCCGAGCAACTCACGAACCTGCAACTGAACGAAGCCGTGACGCCGGAGCAGACGGCACTGCAGTACCTGCTGCGGGCCGAAGCTGTGTTCACCGATATTCAGGTGTCGATGCAGAGCGGCGGCGGTGGTGGCGGCGGCGGTCTCGCCGGCCGCGACCTGAGCGAGCTGTTCGAGCTCGAAATGGATCTGGAGCGTAATCAGTACGAGACTGAAACGCCGGTCGACTTCGATCAGCAGGGCGGCGCTGCCGAGCAGCAGCAGGTCGACGAGGCGATACAGAGGCTGCAGGAACTCGCGCGCCGTCAGGAAGAGCTGGCCCGGCAGGCGGCGCGGCGGAATCAACTGACCGAGCAGGAGCGCTGGGAGCAGCAGTCGCTGCGGCGCGAAACCGAGGAGCTCAAGCGCGAGCTCGAACGTCTGCAGCAGCAGATGCAGCAGGCTCGTCAGAACCAGCAGGGCCAGCAGGGCCAGCAGGGCGAGTCCGGCGAGCAGGGCCAGCAGGGCCAGCAGGGCCAGTCGGGTCAGCAGGGACAACCCGGTCAGCCGGGACAGTCCGGTCAGCCGGGGCAGCAGGCCCAGGCCGGCGGTCCCGGGTCGCTCGAGCAGCAGACCGCCGAGACGATCGAGCAGCTCGAACGCGCGCTCGAAGCGATGAACCGGGCCGGGGCGGCGGGCCAGAACGTCGATCCGGCCGAAGCGCGGCGCGCGATCGAACAGGCGCGGCGGCAGCTCGACGAGGCGCTCGATCAGATGACCGCCGAGCGGCAGCAGGCCGTCGGTGAGGCCTATTCGGATCTCGCCGAACGCGCGTCGTCGCTCTACGCCGACCAGCTGCGCTCGGCGTCTGCGTTACAGAACGCGCTCGAGGAGGCGATGAACGACCGCGTGGCCGGCGACGATTCGACGCGTGGGCGTCTCGATCCGGACACGGCGAGGGATTTGAGTGAGCAGCGTTACGATCTGCAGTCGGGGCTCGAATCGCTCGAGCAGGACATGCAGCGCGTTGCGCAGCAGTTCCGCTCGCAGACACCCGGCGCCAGCGAGGCACTGAACGAAGGTCTGGCCGATCTGCAGGAGCGGCAGGCGGGTGCGCGGCTCGGTATCGGCGGCGACTACATTCGCCGCGGCGGTGCGGCGCAGGTCGCGGCGACCGACGCGGTCGTTACCTCGGCGCTACGGGATCTCGAGCGTGCCGCCGAGCGGGCCGAAACGCTCGCGAACCGCGAGGCGGTGCGTGGTGAGGTCGAGGACGTCGACCCGAACGAGGAGCTCGTCGCCGAAATCCAGTCGTTGCGGCGGCAGCTGGCCGAGCTGTCGCAGGGTCAGAACGGGCAGCCGGGTCAGAACGGCCAGCAGGGGCAGGCCGGTGAGCAGGGCGGTCAGCAGCCGGGCAGCCAGCAGCAGGGTGGACAACAGGCCGGGGGCCCGCAGCAGGGCGGCCAGCAGGCCGGCGGCGGTGCATTCGGCGGTCAGCGATTCGGCGCTCGCGGCGGTGGCTTTTACGATCCCGTGCGCGACGGCGTCTGGGACCCGCTGAATACCGGCGTCTGGCAGGACCAGGAAGCCGTCGAGGCGATGCGCGAGCAGCTCGGCGATGCCGGCAGCGACCTGATCAGCCTCGCGGCGCGTCTCAGGGCGGCCGAGGGCCTGACCGACGAGGACCTGCAGGCCGTTCGCGAGCTCGGCGACCGGCTGCGCGCGGGGCTTCGCGGCAATCCGGAGCTGGTCGAAGCCGAGTTCCGCAATCTGGTGAATCTTGCCGAGCAGGTCGAGCTCAGATTGCAGGCCGGCCAGGATCAGGTCGACACGGCCGTGCGGACCGAGGCGCCGCCGCCGATCACCGAAGGCTTCGAGGATGTCGTTGCCGAGTACTATCGGCGCCTGAGTCGCGCCGCCGAATAACAACGACAGCGTCGGTTCCGTCCGATCCTCGATTGCAGGGTCGCGCGGCCGCCGCAGTCGCGAACCAGCAGGGGATTTGAGAAAAATGCAAAGACGTTACCGTCGTTGTCCGATCCTGTTTTCCGCGTTGCTCTTTGCGGCCGGCGCGCATGCGCAGACGGCCGGCTTTGCCGCCGGCCCCGGTGAGGTCGATCCGGTCGGCGTCGGCGATGCTGCGCCTGCGTTCACGGTCCGCGAGGTAGACGGGACCGACTTCGACTTCGATCCTGCCGCGCTCGAGAATCCCGTGCTGCTGATCACGTTTCGCGGCGGGTGGTGCCCGTACTGCAACGGTCAGCTGGCCGGGCTGCGCGAGGTGTTACCGGAGATTCGCGATGGCGGCATCGACGTGCTGTTTCTGAGCGCGGACCGCCCGGAGATTCTGTACTCGAGTCTGCAGCAGGACACGCAGGACAGCATCGACGGGCTCGCCTACCACATTCTGTCGGACGCGAACCTGGATGCCGCGCGCGCGCTCGGCATTGCCTACCGCGTGCCGGACGATACTCTCGAGACCTACGAGTCGCGCGGCCGTGACATGGGCAGCTCGTCCATTGCGCTGCACAGCGCATTGCCACTACCGGCGGTGTTCATCGTGGACACCGATGGCGACGTGGCGTTCGCGTATTCGAACCCCGACATACGGGTTCGCCTGCCGGCCGATCAGGTGCTGGAAGCGGCGCGCCCCTTCATGCGGAGCCACTGAGTTCCGGGCCAGCCAGCTAGCGTGTTCGATCCTCGACTCGGTGAGCAATTAGGGCCAGTCGGCACGTGACGCCAGGCGAGCGGGTCTTCGATCTGCCGGGTTACCGGCTTGCCGCGCTCGAATGGGGCGAGGGGCGGCCGCTGCTGGCTCTGCATGGCTGGCTCGATAACGCCGGCACGTTCACGCGGCTGGCGCCGCTGATCACCGGCTGCCACATCGTCGCCTTCGATGCCGCCGGGCACGGACTCAGCGGCAATCGCTCGATCGACTCCGCCTACAACATCTGGCAGGAAGTCGGCGACGTCCACGACGTCGCCGCCGAGCTCGGCTGGGACCGCTTCAGCATCATCGGGCATTCGCGCGGTGCGGGCGTTGCGATGCTGTTCGCCGCCGCGTTTCCCGAGCGCGTCGACCGCATGGTGTTCGTTGATGGCGGCCTGCCGATCGTCGGCGAGTCGGACGATGCACCGGGCAATCTGGCGGCGTCGGTCATCGATTCGCGCAGTCGCCGGCAGAAGTCCGGTCGGGTCTTCCCGACGCGAGATGCCGCGATCGCCGAGCGAATGAACGGTTTCACGAAGGTCAGCGCCTCAGCGGCCGAGGACCTCGCCGTTCGCTCGCTGTTCCAAGTCGAAGGCGGCTGGCAGTGGCGTGCGGATCAACGTCTCAAAGCGAGGTCCGAAGTCAGACTGACACGCGAGCTCACCTCGGCATTCATCGCGGCCGTGTCGGCGCCGATACTCGCATTCCAGGCGGAACAGGGGCCGTTCTGCACGCATCCGGCGTTCGTTGCGCTGCTGCCCGAGTTTCGCACGATGGACCTGCACCGGGTTCCCGGCGGCCATCATCTGCATCTCGAGGGCGCGGAGGTCTCGATCGGCCGCATGGCGTCGGCATTTCTCGCGGCCCGCGACCGATGAGGTATTCTGCGTCCTGTTCGGCGATGCACCCCGGGGGAGACCAGAATGACACGCAGAAAGGCCAGTGATTACAGTCCTGAAATTCTGAAGCTTTTCGATCTGTTCGTGCATGGGGACATTTCCCGGCGGCAGTTCCTGGACCGGGCGGGCGCATTCGTCGTTGCCGGCGGCAGCGCGGCAGCTTTACTGAAGAGTCTCGAGCCAGACTTCGCCCACGGCCAGGTCATCGCCGAGGACGACGCGCGATTGACGACGACGTTCGAGGATTTCGCGTCGCCGGACGGGGCCGGCGAGATGCGCGGTTACCTTGCACGGCCGGCCGATCGCGACGAAGCGCTGCCGGGTGTTCTGGTCATCCACGAAAATCGCGGCCTGAATCCGCACATCGAGGACATCGCGCGGCGCTTCGCACTCGAGGGGTATCTCGCGTTTGCGCCGGATGCCCTGACTCCGCTCGGCGGTTATCCCGGCAACGAAGACGATGCCCGGGCGCTTTTCTCGCAGCTCGATCGGGCGAGCCTCGTCGATGACTTCGTCGCTGCATTCGGTCACCTCCGCGAACACGATGGCTGTACCGGGAGCATTGGTGCCGTCGGGTTCTGTTTCGGTGGCGGCATGGTCAACCAGCTTGCGGTCCGGCTGCCGAGCCTGGCGGCCGGTGTCGCGTTTTACGGCGGTCAGGTGCCGGCAGATCAGGTACCGCAGATTCGCGCGCCGCTGATGCTGCATTACGCGGGCAACGACGAGCGCGTCAACGCGGGCTGGCCCGAATACGAAGCAGCGCTCACGGCCAACGAGAAGGACTTCGTCGCGTACTTCTACGACGGCGCCAATCACGGCTTCAACAACGACACGACGCCGCGATTCGACGAAGCCTCGGCCGAGGCAGCCTGGCGGAGGACGCTCGGCTTCTTCGAGGCTCACCTGAGCTGATCGAGCGGTCGCGCGGCTTGTTCGACCGGTCCATGCCGGAAGTGCGTCCGTCGTGAGCGCGTTTCTCGATCGCCTGGAGAAGTCGTACCTCGTTGCGATCATCGTCGTCGGGATCGCCTGGATCGTCGATCTGCCGCGCTACGTCGGCGACTTCGTCCGCTGGGCCGACGGCGCCGGCCTCGGCTGGCTCGCGAATCTGCTGCGCTTCGCCGACGTCTCGCTGGTCGAAGCCGAGTGGATCGGTCCGCTGCTCGGCATCGGGATCGCAGCGGCCCTCATCCGGTACCCGTACAACGAACGCTTCCGGCTGTTCGACGCGGCGCTTGGCCTTCTCGCAATCGCGTCGTGGACCTGGATGTCGATCAACTACAACGACTGGATCGTCGACATCTCCGGCTACACACCGGTCAAGTATTTGCCCGGCATCGTCGCGATCCTGCTGCTGATGGAGGGGCTGCGCAAGGCAGGCGGATTGCCGATCACGATACTCGTCTGGTTGCTGATCGCGTACGGGTTTTTCGGCTACCTGTTGCCGCAGCCGTTTCAGGCCGAGCAACTGGGGCCGCCGAGCTTCATCATGTATCTCTATGCCGACACGAACGGCGTGCCGGGCCTGGTGATGGCGGTCGTCGGCAAGCTCGTGCTCGCATTCATCGTGCTCGGCCGCCTGATGGAAGCGAGCGGCGCGATCAAGTTCTTCACCGACCTTGCGTTGTCGGTCATGGGCAGCCGCCGCGGCGGCCCGGCCAAAGTGGCGGTCGTGGCATCGAGCATCTTCGGCTCGATCAACGGCACTGCGGTCGGCAACATCATGTCGACCGGCATCGTGACGATTCCGCTGATGAAAGAGAGCGGCTTCAAGGCGCGGTTCGCCGCCGCCATCGAGGCGGTGGCATCGAACGGCGGACAGATCGCGCCGCCGGTCATGGGCGCCACTGCGTTCCTGATCGCCGAGTTTCTGCAGATAGGCTATGCGGAGGTCGTGCTGGCGGCGCTCGTGCCGGCGCTGCTCTATTACGTGTGCCTCTTCCTGCAGGTCGATGCCATCGCGGCACGCCTCGGTCTCAAGGGGATTCCTAAGGCCGAGCTGCCGCGAGCGGGTCCGTTGATGCGCACCGGCTGGGTCTTTCTCATGCCGCTTGCCGTGCTGATCGACCTGCTGTTCGGGCTCGGCTTCGACCCGGCGCTCTCGGCGCTTGCCGCGGCTGTCGTGCTGCTGGTTCTGTCCACACGGCTCGCGTATGTGTTTCCGCTCGTCGCGTTTTTCTACTTCTTCGAGTTTCGCGATCTCGGTCTCTTGTGGGCCGCAATTCTCGCGGCGCTGATGCTGCCGATTCTGCCGACACTGAAACAGCGAAAGTTCGTGACGACCGACAATCTGAAGTCGATGGTCGTCGATGGTGGCATGAGCATGCTGCCGCTGCTGATGATCGCCGGCGGCGCCGGCATCGTGATCGGCGTCATGAACATCACCGGTCTCGGCTTCTCGCTTTCGCTCGTGCTCAGCCAGATCGGCGAGAATTCGGGAATCTTCATAATGCTCGTGCTGACGGCACTGATCTCGATCGTGCTCGGCATGGGGATGCCGACCACGGCCATCTATGTCGTGCTGTCCGTCGTGCTGGCACCGGCGCTCGTGAACATGGGCCTGACGCCGATGGCCGCGCACCTGTTCATTTTCTATTTCGGTCTGTTGTCGTTCCTGACGCCGCCGGTGGCGGTGGCGAGCTATGTTGCTGCAGGTCTCGCCGGCAGCGGCATGTGGGAGACCTCGTGGGAAGGCGTGAAACTCGCGACGATCGCGTACCTGCTGCCGTTTCTGTGGGCGTTCAATCCGGCGCTGATCATGGACGGGACGCCGCTCGAGATCGTCTATGCCATCGGGACTGCGCTGGTGGCGGCCTTGCTGATCGCACAGGGCATGCAGGGAGCGGGTAAGGCCGACAACGCCCGGTCGCCTCTGTTGCAGCTACAGACGCCGGCGTTCATGCTCGGCGCGATTCTGGTCGGCGGCAGCACGATCTGGTTCGGCGCTACGTCGATTCTGAACGCCGCGACGGCAGCTCTCGGTCTTGCCGCCGTCGCCGCGTTGCGGCAACAGAATTTGGGGACAGTGACCCAAACCTAGAGAATTTGGGGACAGTGACCAAAACCTGAGAATGGAGAAGTCGATGCGGATATCCGGTCCGGCGAAGGGCACGCTCGTGGCGCTCGCCCTGCTGCTGTGCTCGACGAACGGCTCTGCGCATCATTCGTACGCGATGTTCGACGGCACCCGGACGCGGACGATCGTCGGGACCGTGGCGCAGCTCGAATGGGTCAATCCGCACGTGTTCCTGTGGGTCTACGTCAGCAACCCGGACAGCGAGTCCGGCTACGACCTCTATGCGCTCGAGAACGGCTCGCCGAACGTGCTGCGCGAGCGCGGCTGGTCGAGCACTTTCTTCGAGGCAGGCGAGACGATTGCCGTTAGCTTCTGGCCCGTGATCGATGGCCGGAACGGCGGGCATTTCGCCGTTGCGACGCGCCCGGACGGCACCGTGATCTACGGCGCCGGCGGACCGGGTGGGAGCCCCGATGCCGGCAGAGCGGTACCGCCGCCAGCGGCACCGGCCGAGTCGGCGCCATGATTCGCGGCGCGATGCCCTCGGGAGGACCGCTGCCGGCCATGGTCGCCATCGCCTGCGGGCTGTCCGGCGCAGCCTGCATTGCGCAGAGCAGTTCGCCGGGCAGCACGGCACCGCCTGGAAGCACGGCCGCGGGCAGCACCTACGCCTCGCTTGCGGAGCTGCCCGACTGGAGCGGCTGGTGGCTTGCCGATGCCGCCAGGACCACCGAGGAGGAGTTCGCGAGCGAGCCGCCGCCGTTCACTCCGGAGGCTGCCGCCGAGCGGGAAGCATCGCTGGCCGCGGCCGAGCCGGTACCGATGGCCTACTGCCGCCCGCGGGAGTTCACCGGGCAAAGCGGCGGTTTTACCGAGGCGCTTGAGATTCTTTTTACGCCCGGCCGGGTGACGCTGACCACGGAGCGCGGCTTGTTGCGGCGCGTGTATACCGACGGCCGCCCGATGCCGCCGAATCCGGACTACACGAACACCGGCACGTCGATCGGGCGCTGGGAAGGCGACACGCTTGTCATCGAAACGACCGGCATCGATCCCGGGATCTACTATCCGGAACGTGCCGCCGGCGGCGTGCCTTTCGGTGCGGGCGTCGTCATCCGGGAGCGCGTCTATCTCGTTGACGACGACACGCTTCGATTCGATGTCGAGACCGTTGCGCCGGCAATCTTTTCGGAGCCCGACCGGAGGTCGCAGCTCTACAGCCGACTCGCAAAGACGATGGCAAACGAGATCTCGTGGTGCCGGGAAGACGACCGCTCGCTGGACCCGGCCACCGGCAGGCAGCGCTTCGATATGACGCCGCCACCCGGCCTGCCGCCACCGCCGCCTCGATGATCGATATCAGAAACTGACCCGGCGCTGCCCCGGCCTTTACTGACCCGCTTCCAGGCCTTCCCGCCCGAAGTCCCCGCCCGAGCGCATCACTTCGGTGATCACGGATCTGTTGGAATCGCGCGCTGCTTCGCGCTGCGCCCGCGTCGTGCAGACGCGAACGCGACGATGGCTGCCCGTTACGACCTCGCGTCGACAAATTACGCCGTCATCATCCCCTGACACGGTAGTCGCATCCTGTTGCTCGGCGTCACGAGCGGCCGCCGCTGCGATACGTTCCTCGCGACGCTGGTTCCGGCGCAACGCACGCCGCTCGCGTGCCGACAGCTCGTCCTCGATTACACCGGACGGGTCCGCCGCCGACAGCACACTCTCCCCGGTCTCCGCGTTCGTCGAGTTGCTCGTGGGCGTCAGCGTCTCGCGATCCTGTGCGGCGACAAGTACGTGAACGCTGCCGGCGAGAACCGCCAGCATCAGAGACAAAACGATTCGTGATCTGATCATCAGCTCGCTTCCTTTCGTTAGTTGTTTGCGAGACGTCCGCAGATTCGCTTCCTGGGGGCACAAGCACCGACGATCGTAACACCAGCACTGGCTTGCGGTTGAAATATCAGGTTACGCGGCAGTAGGCTAGCCGGCACGGCGCTCATCGCCCGATCCGGGTTTCGATGCACCGGAGTGAGGTACCGCAATGCTCTACAGACTCTCCTGCCTCCCGCTCATCTGTCTGTTCCTGATCGCCTGCTCGCAGCGCGATTCGGGGACTGCAGGAAACGCAGACAGTGCCGACGGCGCCTCGGCGACTCCTGCTGAGGCAGCCGAGCCGACCACCGACGCCGAGCTCGTCGCGCGGGCCGGCGCGCCGCTGTTCGCGGGCATGGGACCGTACCATCGAACGATCACGACCGACTCGCCCGGTGCGCAGCGCTACTTCGATCAGGGCATGGTGCTCGCGTTCGGCTTCAATCACGCCGAGTCGGTGCGGTCGTTCCGCGCGGCGCAGCGCCTGGACCCAGACTGCGCCATGTGCTTCTGGGGCGAGGCGATGGCGACGGGTCCGAACATCAATGTGACCGCAGACGGCAAGGCGATCATGACGCCCGAGCAGCAGACCGATGCCTATGCGGCGATCAGTCGCGCCGCCGAGCTCGGCGACAACGCAACGGCGGTCGAGCGCGAGCTGATTGCCGCGCAGGCGGAGCGCTACGCGCCTGAGCCGGTCGAGGACCGCGATCCCTACGACCGGGCCTACGCGGCGGCGATGGGCACGCTGAACGAGCGCTATCCGGAAGACGACGACATCGCGGCCATGTTCGCCGAAGCCTGGATGAACACGATGCCATGGGATTACTGGTCCGATGGCGAGACGCCGCGACCGGAAACGGTACCGGTGATCGAGGCGCTCGAGTCGATACTCGCGCGCAACGAAAACCACGCGCTGGCGCTGCACCTGTACATCCACGCCGTCGAGGCGTCGTCGCGGCCGGATCGCGCCGAACGTGCCGCCGACGTCCTGGCGGACCTGGTGCCGGGCTCGGGGCACCTCGTACATATGCCGTCGCATATCTACTGGCGAATCGGCAGGTACAACGACGCGTCGCAGGCGAACGTGCGCGCCGCAACGGTCGACGAGGAGTACATCGCGCAGTGCAACGCGCAGGGCTTCTATCCGGCGCTCTACTATCCGCACAACATCCACTTTCTCTGGGCGGCATCGTCGATGGAGGGCCGGTCGGCAGTGGCGATCGATGCAGCGCGGCGCGTCGCGGCGAACGTCAGGCTCGAACAGATCGCCGAGTTTCCGATGGTCGAGTTCTTCCATACGATTCCGCTGCTTGCGCTCACGCAGTTCGGTCGCTGGGACGAGGTGATGGCCGAGCCGCAGCCGGCGGACAATCTCGATTATTCCAATGCGATCTGGCACTACGCGCGCGGCACCGCGCTCGCCAACACCGGCGATGCCGACGCGGCGCAGGCCGAGCGCGCAGCGCTTGCGGCCCTGCGTGACAGCGAGCAGCTCGACTTCCTCGTGTCGCTCGCCTATCCGGCAACGGACCTGATCGAGATCGCCGACGAGTTGCTGCAGGGCGAGATAGCGATGGCTGCCGAGGATTACCCTGCCGCTGTCGGCCACTTCGAGCGCGCGGTCGAGATCCAGGATGCGCTGCCGTACATGGAGCCGCCGTTCTGGTATTACCCGAATCGCCAGTCGCTGGGCGTCGCGCTCTACCGGGCCGGCAGATACGCCGACGCAGAGGCCGTCTACCGGCAGGACCTCGAGGACTATCCGCGCAATGGCTGGTCGATGTTCGGTTTGATGCAGAGCCTGGAAGCGCAGGAACTCGCCGAGGAAGCCGCCGACGTGCGCGCGCGGTTCGACGAGGCCTGGGCGCTGGCCGACGTCGAGCTGATGGCGTCGCGGCTGTGAGCGCGCGCAGGGGCATGCACGGTGCGTTGCTGCCACGCCGGCAGCTGCTAGCCGCGTCGGCCTGCGTCGCCGGTAGTCTGGGTCCGGGGCGCCTGCTGGCTCAGGCCGCTACCTGCGTGCTGACCCCGGACCCCGGCGAAGGGCCGTTCTACTTCGATCCTTCGCTGAATCGCTCCGACGTCGTGGACGCGATGCCCGGTGCGCCGCTCGATCTGGAGCTTCAGGTGTTGCGCAGCGAGGGCTGCAGTCCGCTCGGCGGCGTGCGCGTCGATATCTGGCAGGCCGACGGTCTCGGTCTCTACTCGGGCTACGCGAACCAGCCCGGGGTCGGCATCTCGACGGAGTCGGCGGTCGGCAAGCAGTATCTGCGCGGTACCCAGGTCGCCGATGCCGATGGCATCGTCCGGTTTCGCACGATCTTCCCGAGTTGGTATGGCGGTCGCACACCGCACGTGCACTTCAAGGTGCTGACCGGCGACGGCGAGCTCGTCGCAAGCCAGGTGTTCTTCCCGGACGAGATCAGCCGCGATGTCTTCGCCAGCTGGGACCCGTATCGCGAGCACGCAGGCAAGCGAACCGTGTTCAACGACAACGATCCGCTGTTCGATGGCGTGATGTCGCGGGTCGACCGCAACGACGCCGAGGGCGTTGGCGCAGCGGCGGAGATTGTCGTCGCCGCGTGACGTCAGCCCTCCCGGGCGGTCAGCCTGCCGAGCAGCACGACGAGCGCAGCGCAGACGACGCAGACGGCCGTCAGCGTCAGCAACGGGGTCTCGAAACCGCCGGTGGAGTCTGCCAGCAGCCCGGTCATCGTCGGCCCGATCACACCCCCCGTCTCCGCGGCCGCGAAGAAAAGCCCGCCTGCGGCGCCCATCACCTTCGAATCGACGTTCCGAGTCTCCATCAGCACGAACATCGCGATCGGAATCATCGAACCGCGCGCAATCCCCTGAAGAACGAGTCCGAAGGCGAGCAGAGCACCGCTCGCATACGCAATGAACAGCGTCGCAAGTGCGGCGAACACGATCGTCAGCAGCAACAGTGGAATCCGCCGCGAGCCGGTCGCGTAGCGGGGCAGCGTCAGTGCCGCCGCCGTGCCGACGAGACTCGGCAAAGAGGCCCAGAAGCCGGATTCGCGCGCCGTCATGCCGCCGGACTTCAGGATCTCAGGCAGCCAGTTGTTCAGCGCGTGATTGAACATGAAGATGCCGACGGCGACGCCGAGCACGAGTCTGACTGCCGGCAGCCGGAGCAATCCCGCGAAGACACCGGCCTGCTCCCGAAGCGAGCCGCGGCCCGGGCCGTCGGGGTCGTGCTGCTTCGCTGCCGGACGGCCGCTGATCGCAAGCCAGATGAGCCCGGCGATCGCGGCTGTCACCGCAAATACCAGCAGTGTCGCCCGCCAGCTCTGGCCGGTCATCGGCATGATTACGGCATTGGTCAGCGACAGCACGGCGATCGCGCCGATCGTCGGTCCTGTCGAGTAGATGCCGATCGCAAGGCCCCGCTCCCTGCCTTCGAACCAGGCGGAAATCAGCTTCGGCGCGCCGACCGAAACGAGCGGCCCGCCGATGCCGAACAGCGCAACCGCGAAGAACAGCATAGAAAAGCTGCTCGCCGAGGAGCGCAGAGCCACGGACAGCGTGATGATTGCGGCCGCGATCAACAGGCCGTGGCGTACGCCGATCCGATCGAGCAGCGCGCCTGCCGGTACGGCCATCGCGATATAGAGCAGGGGCCACGCGCCCATGACCGTGCCCATCGCGCCGAGGCTGAGGCCGAGCTCGGTTGCGATCGGCTCGACCAGCGGCGCTGTCGAATAGACGGCCATGCCGAAGCAGGTATAGACCAGCCAGACGCCGAGCAGCATTGCCCATCGGTACGGCGGCGGTGTCCGGTCGGCTGAGGTCATTGCGTGGCAGGTCCGGCAGGAGCGCCGCATGCTACGCTCGTGTCGGTCAATGTCCAGCAGCGTGGGTTCGGTGGCGCTCCGCCCGCCGGCAGCTGCGGCAAGAGGAAGAGATCAATGAAATTCGACCGTCGTCCGTTCGGTATCCGCGTGCTCGCTTCGTCCCTGGCGCTCGCAGTCGTCAGCGCATCGCAAGTGCTGCCGGCGGCTGCGCAGACCCGCTCGGCAGGCCCGTGGTGGCCGAACGCGGAATGGGGGCCGGACGATCAGGCCGGGGCATCGAACCGGATCACGCCGGCGAAGATCGTGCAGGCGTTTTCGCTGGTGCGTGAGGGCGAGGTCTACGAGATCGGGCAGGTCTACGAAGACGGCATGCCGCTCGTCGGCACTCGAACTTTCGGGATGAAGCTGCTGGCCGCGGCAGGCGCTGCCGGTGAGAACCGGGTCGTCTACAACGACGAGTTTCTGGCCACCGAGATCGGCCAGGTCGGTACGCAGTTCGACGGCCTGGGGCACGTCGGGGGCGAGGTCGAGTTTCCGGACGGTCGGGTCGAGCGCGTTTTCTACAACGGCTACACCGCCGCCGAGATGAACGCGAGCAGCGGCCTGGTTGAGCTCGGCATCGAGCAGATCAAACCCATCATGACGCGCGGCGTGTTGATAGACCTGCCGGGCTACAAAGGGGTCGGCCGCCTGGAACGTGGTTACGAGGTCACGCTTGCCGACGTGCGGGGCGCGCTCTCGCGGCAGGGCGTCGACGAGGATTCACTGACGCCAGGTGACGCCGTGCTGTTCCGCTACGGCTGGGCGCAGCTCTGGGGCGAGCCTGCCGAATACGGCGGCAGCACGCCCGGCATCGGCCTCGAGGTCGCAGCCTGGCTGGTCGACAAGCAGGTGACGATTATCGGCAGCGACACGTCGAATACCGAAGTCGCGCCGAACCCGGATGCCGCGCTCGTGATTCCGGTCCATCAGGAGCTGATGATGAAGAACGGAATCTTCAACATCGAGAACATGACGTTCGAGGCGCTGGCAGCCGACGAGGTTTACGAGTTTCTGTTTCTTGCCAATCCGCTGCGCATTAAAGGCGCGACCGGGTCACCGCTACGGCCGCTGGCCATCCGTTAACGCCTCGGCCCGCCGATCAGCGCCAGCTTCGCCGCGCGGGGGAGTTGCTTGATGGCGTGCTCGCGTTGCTGGGCGGCCGCCCGGGTCTCGGCTGCCTCGGACCAGACCAGCCGCACCGGACGGCGCGGCCGCGTGTAACGGGCGCCGATGCCGGCATTGTGCGCCTCGACCCGGGCGTCGCGATCGCGTGCGATACCCGTGTAGAGCGTGCCGTCCGAGCAGCGGACGATATAGACCCACCAGTCCATTTCAGAAGATCAGGTTCAGCATCAGCAGCGAAACGATCAGGAACAACACTGTCATGATCGACCCGGCACGCAGAAAGTCTCTGACCGAGTAATCGCCGGGGCCCATGATCAGCGCGTTGACCTGATGCGTCGGAAGCATGAACGAGTTCGAAGTGGCAAGCGCGACAGTCAGAGCGAACATCGCCGGATCAGCGCCGGACGCGACAGCGATGTTGATTGCGATTGGCACGAGCAGCGCGGTAGCGCCGACGTTCGACATGATCAGCGTGAAAGCGGTGGCCATGATGGCGACCAGCGACTGTAGCGCCCAGACGGGCACGGCACCGAGTGCGTCGATAAGATGCAGGGCGATGTAATTCGCCGCGCCCGAGCTTTCGACTGCTTGCCCGAGCGGCAGCAGTCCCGCCAGCAGAAACACGGTCTTCCAGCTGACCGATCGATAGGCCTCGTCGATCGTCAGAACGCCGAAAACAATCATGCCGACGGCACCGGTCATCAGCGCGACCGGCAGCAGGATGTTCGTGAAAACGATCATGCCGAGCGAGATGCCGAGAAAAGCGAGTGCCAGCGCAACTTTGTACGGGCTCCGCGGCTCGCGGGGGTAATCGGCCGTTACGACGACGAAGTCGCGGTCCTGTTCGAGCCGCGCGAGGTCCTGCCAGCGTGTGTGACAGATCAGCGTGTCGCCTGCCTGCAGCGGTATCTCGCCCAGCCCGCTCGTTACGGTCTTGCCGCCCCGCAGGATGCTGAGCAGGCTCAGGCCGTAGGTTGCCCGCAGGCGCAGTTCCCGCACGCTCTTGCCGATCAGCGACGAATCTGGCGGCACGACGACTTCCGCGACACCGGCGACGGCGCGCGCAAGCAGGTAGCGGAAATCCTTGAGCTTCGGGCGCGGGATCAGCTCGCCAGCGGTGATGAACCGGCGCATGTCGTCGGTCTGCGCGATTACCGCGAGCGTCGCCGGCGCGGCAATCGGTGCGTTCATCGGCGGTGAGACGGTCGTTTTTCCAGCGTAGTGAGACGCCACAATCTTCGCTTCGTACTCCTGCTGGATCGTGCTGATGTCCTTGCCGATCAGGGGGCTGCCGACCGGCACTTCGAGCTCGCGTATCGCGGCATCGACGCCGTGTATCCGTCGCATGTAACGCACGGTGCCGGCCCTGCGCGGCGTCGCGCGGCGTGTCGATTCGGGCAGCACGAAGCGGCCAAAGACGAGGAAATAGACCAGGCCGGTCGCGACGAGCGCGAAGCCGATCGGCGTGACGGCGAACAGGCCAAAGTCCGGCATCGCGTCGCCGGGCGGCAGTGACCGGTTTGCGTTGTCGAGCAGGTCGTTCAGCATGATCAGCGGGCTCGACGCCACCATCGTGATCGTGCCGCCGAGAATCGCGCAGAAGCCGACCGGCATCACGAGCTGCGACATCGGCACGTGCGTCTTGTTCGAAATCCGTGCGACAACGGGGATGAAGAGCGCGGCCGCCCCGACGTTCTGCATGAACGACGAGATCAGCGCGACCGTTCCTGATGTCAGCGCGAGCATGCGCTTCTCGGTTGCGCCGCCGACGCGCATGATGGCGGCGGCGAGGCGCTCCATGACGCCGGTTTTGTCGAGGCCGCCGCCGAGAATCATCACGGCGATGATGGATACGACGGCATTGCTCGACAGGCCCGAGAACAGCAGATCGGCCTCGACGAGTTGCTCGAAACCCGGAATGAAAATCAGCAGGCCGAGCAACGTCATTATCAAAATCGCGACGACGTCGACTCGCAACAGCTCGGTCGCGAACAGGAACACGGCGAGAACGACAATCGCGAGAACGATCGCCATCTCGGTCGTCAGTACGGGGAGCGCATCCATTCGTCGTCGCGGCAGAATCAGTCCTTCAGGTCTTCAGATCTTACTCCATGGAGCGAGCCGCCACTGGCATCGGCCGCGGCGCTGGGATAGTTTTGACCCACCACGCTCGTCCGGGAAGCGCTCGAGGCACTGCCAATGCGAAACAACCACCGCTCGCCGCCACTGCGTATGTTCGCGCTGCCTGCTCTGCTGTTGTCGCCGACCTTCGTTGCCGCGGAGCCGGCGCGCTACGAGATCGACCCGGCGCATGTCGTCGTCGCTTTTCTGGTCGACCATCTGGGTTTCGCGCGCGTGCTGGGTACCTTCGGTGAGGTCGAAGGCAGTTATCTCTTCGACGAGGAGACCGGTGAAGTCGGAGACATCTCAATAACCGTCGCTACCGGCAGCGTGTCCACCGACGACGCGACTCGCGACGAGCACCTGCGCAGCGACGACTTTCTCGACAGCGGTGCGCATCCGGAAATGTCATTCGTCGCGACCGGTGCGCGCCGCACCGGGGACAGGACATTCGAGATCGATGGCGAGCTCACACTGCTCGGTGCCACGCGGCCGTTGATGCTCGAAGCCACCTGGAACGGCAGCGGCGATTACCCGATCGGGCGCAACATATACGCGATGGGCGTGTCGGCGCGCACAGTGCTCGATCGGAGCGACTTCGGGATGACCTACGCGGTCGACAACGGCTGGGTGGGTGACGAGGTCTCGATCATCATCGAGTTCGAAGCCCGCCGGCAGTAGGGCGTGTCACAGTTGCAGTTACGCGTGTCGCTGCAGTTCCGGGTATCGTCGCTTCGAAGCTCCTGACTCAGCGCTCCACCTCCCAGAGGATCTCGTCCGGCTCGCCGCCTTCGCGAACCGCGGACCACTGCTCGAATCTCTGCAGGTACGCAGATACCTGCGCGAGCAGCTCGATGTCCTGCAGGTGTTCCTGATAGGCCTGCTCCAGCCTCTCGCGACTCGCCCTGACCAGCTCCCGGCACTCGTCGACGGCTTCGGCGACCTGCTCCCTCGTGCACTCACCGGTTGGCCGGATGTCGCCGTTCGCCGTAGGCAGGTATGGCGGGAAGTCCTTGCCGACACAGATCGTTGCCGGGATCACGAGTACGTTGTCTGCCATCACAGTCTCCTGGGAGCCGGTCGGGCCGCCCGCGTTCTCAATCGCACTCGAAGCTCGAACTCGTGTCGCCGCCGCCGGCGGCTGCCGTCAGCTCGGCCGATTGCGGCGCTGTTCCTCGATCGCGAGCCGGGTTTCCCGATTCGGGTCGTTCGCGACACGCACCGTGTCGCCGAACATCATCGTCGGATACTCATCCGGGTTGAACGTCGGCCAGGTCGGCATGTCGGAATGGTTCGGATCGCCGGAGCGGGCAAACGCCGCCCATGCCGCGCTCATCACGTGCGAGATCTCGTAGCGCGCCTGCGCCGAGCCGGTCATCGACGCGCCGATATCCATGTTGTAGAACACGAACGGGATGTCGAGCGTGTGATAGGCACCCATCCGGTCGTTGTGCACCGGTGACCACCAGTCGAAGAAGTAGAGGTACGCGGGCGCGGCATCCTGCTCGTGCTTCAGCCGCGACAGCTGCTGCGCGCTCCAGCGGCGTGTGTCGTCCGAGTCGGCGGTGAGCCACAACATGCGATTGCGGCGATCCGGGTAGGTCCGACGATAGAGCGCGACGAGTTCCCTGCCCGCGGCCTCGTCGCCGTTGGCGATCCGGCTCGTGAACTGCTCGAGCATGTCGTCCTCGGCCATGTCGTAGGGCGGGGGGCCGATCCAGCCGTCCTCGGTTTCCGTCGACCCGACCATCAGGGGGACGTTGGCCGAATAGGCCGGCGCCGTGGGCTCCCATTGATTGCGCGGCAGGATGTTCCCGTCGATCACCGGGCCGAGACCGAAGCCGGGCATCCTCGGCTCCGCGTAATAGGCGTCCTGAATCTGCTGCGTCGTCAGCGAGTGCAGACGGTCGAGCTGGTTGGGCCGGATCTCGAGGCGGGCCAGGAAGCGCTCGGCCTGCTCGGTTGCCTGGGACGCGTTCTGCCCGCGAAAGGCATAGCCACTCATCGCGATCGAGCGGTGAAAGAGCCCCTCGGCCGACGGCATCGCCATTACCGACGTCGTCTTGCCGCCACCACCCGACTGCCCGAATATCGTCACGCGGTCCGGGTCGCCGCCGAAATTCTCGATGTTGTCCTGAATCCACTGGAGCGTCGCTACCAGGTCCTGCAGTCCGACATTCGTCGACTGCGCCCACTGCTCACCGCCGAGATCCGCCAGGTGCAGAAACCCGTAGATGTTCAGCCGGTGATTGACGGCAACGACGACGACGTCTTCCTTCTTTGCGAGATTCGTTCCGTCGTAGAGCAGGTAGTTGCCGGAGCCGGTGCGGAAGCCGCCGCCGTGCATCCAGACCATGACCGGGCGCTGCCGATTGTCGAGCCCCGGCGTGAAGACGTTGACCGTCAGGCAGTCTTCGCTCTTCGGCGACTGCCGGTTGAGCGCCGTGACGACAGGCGCAGGCTCGACCGCTCCCGGCTCGTTCACGGCCGAGTACGTGACCTGAAAGTGATCGTTGACGCCGCTCCACTCTGCAGGCGCGCGCGGCGGCATGAAGCGGTTCTCTCCGCCGGCTGGCGCGCCGTAAGGCACGCACCAGAACTGCTGAACACCGTCCTTCAGCAGCCCGCGAACGCGACCGTAGCGGGTTCGCGCCGTGCCGCCGACGGTAGTGAGGCGCATGTCCTGCGCCCACGCGCCGGTGCCGAGGCCGCCGAGCGCGAGCCCGGCCGTCGCGAGACCGGACGTGCCGAGGAAAGTCCGTCGATCGACTGCATGGTGGTCGTGATGCCTGCTTCGCGCCATTGTTTTGTCCTCGGACGGTTGATCGTCGGAGGGTAAACCCAAATCGCTACGCGGCCAATCCCGTGCGGCTTTTAGTGTGTAGAATCGGCATCCACATCAACGACCGAGCTCCGGGGGGGACGCCATGGAAACACGATGCCCGTACGTCACGCGGGTTGCCTTTGCAGCCGTGATCGCCGGCCTTGCGACGCCGCTCTACGCCCAGCTCGAGGAGGTCGTCGTCACCGCCGAGCGGCGCGAGACGTCTTTGCAGCAGACACCAATCTCGATCGCCGCCTTTACGGCCGAGGCGCTCGAGGTCAGGGGCATCGAGACGATGGACGAGGTCGCCGTGTTCACGCCGAACCTCGATATCAAGGGTTCGCGCGGCACCGGCAACGTTTCACCGACTTATCAGATCCGCGGGTTGTCCGGCGGCGGCGGCGCGACCGGCGAGCGCGCCGTCGGCATGTATGTCGACTGGATCTACATGCCGCGCACAACCGGGCCATTCATGAACGTGCTCGACATCGAGCGCATCGAGGTGCTGCGCGGGCCTCAGGGGACGCTGTTCGGCCGCAATAGCACCGGCGGCGCGATCCGCGTCTTCACGAAGCAGCCCGGCCCCGAGCAGGAAGGCTACATCGAGCTCGGCGCCGGCAACTTCGGGCGGCAGGACATCAACATCGCCTACAACGTGCCACTCAGCGACTCGGTCTTTTTGCGGGCGCAGGTCGCGTCGCTCGAGCAGGACGGCTTCGTGCAGCGTGGCGGCCAGGAGCTCGGCGGTTCCGAGGACACCATGGTGAGGCTGCAGCTCGCGGTAGAGCCGAATGACGATCTGCGCCTGACTTTCGGTTATTCGACATCGGAGTCCGAGTCCGAGGGCAATCCGCAGGATCTCGCGACTTTCGACATGCTGCCGGGGCTGATCTTCGAAGGCGGGCAGGCCGACTGGATCTCCGACTGGCTCGAGGCGGCCGGTGAGCCGCGCATCGACGGGACCGCGGTGCCGGGCGATCCGCGGATCGTGCTCGACTCGTACACGATGCCCGACTGGTGCTTCATCGACGATCTCGATCCGGACTGGGATCCCGCCTGTGCGCAGTTCAACGATGGCGAATTCGATCAGCTCGATGCGCGCATCGAATGGCAGATTGCAGAGAATCTGAGTCTCATGTCGATTACGGGCATTTCCGACTTCAGGAGTCAAGGTGTCACCGACTGGGTCATGCTCGGTCAGGAGCTGCGGCCGACGAACGTCGAATCCGACGTGACGTACCAGGAGCTGCAGCTCAACACGTCGTTCGCCGACGGCCGCGTCGAGCTCGTCGCCGGCATGTCGTACTTCCAGGAAGACTCGATGAGCTGGGGCGTGACGCAGGAGCGGCGCGGCACGAGCATCTTTCCGGATCAGCCGAATGGTAACGGCGCGCTGGTCGGATCGGGGCCGAACGGCATCCGCCTGTTGAACAACACGACGACGTGGCAGGACTCGGAGTCATACGGCCTGTTCGCCAACCTGACCTGGAACATCAACGACCGACTGTCGCTGACGCCGGGCGTGCGCTTTTCCGACGACGAGAAGTCAGCGGTGCTGACCCGCGTCAACTCTGACGACTTCGTGGCTGCAGTAGGCACGTCGTCAACGATGCGGGCCGGTACCACCAGCGACGAAACGGACTACCGCCTGACGCTCGACTATGACATCGGCGACAGCCATATGGTCTACGTCACGCAGTCGAAGTCGTTCCGCGCCGGCGCCGGCGTGATCCTGCCGATGGGCGGTGTGCCGGCCGATCCGGCGCCGCTGCAGGCGCAGTGGGACGTCGCGCCGCCGTTCACGTTGCCCGAGTCGGTCGAGAACCGTGAGATCGGCATTCGCACCGAGTGGGCCGACGGTCGCGTCAGGCTCAACTTCACGCTCTACGACATGATCTACGGCGACCGCCAGGCGCCCGTCGCGGTCGTCGACCCTTCGTCACCGGTCGGTTTCTTCATCACGGTTCGCGATTCGGGCGACGTCGATCTCGACGGCTTCGAGCTCGACGGCCAGGTCGCAATCACCGACAACGTGTTCTTCGACTTCTCCGCAGGTGCCGTCGACTTCGAGCTGGCCGACGTCTGCGGCAACAACGGTGCCAATCTGTTCCCCGGGCCGGTCGAGGACAGCTACACGCTCGGCCTGCGCGGTTTCAGTGAGATCGGCGGTGGCAGGGATCTGAGCTGGGCCATAAGTTACGGCCACGTCGGCGAGCAGGAGACGCACCCCGGTTCCGCCGGCGTCGCGAACCTCAACTGCCCGTCGCCGGTGTCGAGCTGGTTCACCGACTCGGCGTATCGCAACCCGGACTACGGGCTGCTGAACGGCCGTGTCAGCCTGACCAGCGCCGACGGCACCTGGACACTGACACTGTTCGGCAACAACTTGACCGACGAGGTCTACGCGAACTTCGCGAGCCGCTTCGGCGGCGGTTTCTGGGAGGCGAGTCCCGCACCTTTCGGTCTGCGCGCACCCGATCGCTCGGCGCTCGGCAATACGATGGGCCGTCCACGCGAATATGGCGTGCAGTTCCAGTACAACTTCGGGGCTGCAGTCGGGAGTAGATGAGCCGCCCGGCACGGGCAACGGGAAGTCAACCCGCGGGCAGCCCGAAGCATAGCGGCGCGGAGCAGGCGGACGCGCGCGATCGCGCGTTCGGCCTGCTGCTCCTGTGTTTCTTCGTTTCCGGGTTCTCGGCGCTCGTTTATCAGACCGCGTGGCTGCGCGAGTTTTCGCTGGTCTTCGGTACGAGTGAGCTTGCCGTAGCCACCGTGCTTGCCGCATACATGGGCGGCCTGGCGGCCGGCGCAGCGCTCGCTGCGAAGCTCGCCGACCGAATCGTTCGGCCGGTCCGCGCTTATGCAGGGCTCGAAGCAGGGATCGCCGTCTCCGCGCTGTGCGTGCCGCTGCTGCTGGGCGCGGCCGGCGCCGTCTACGCGATGCTGCTCGGGGGACGCGCCGAGTTGCCCGATGCCTGGCAAATCGGGCAGCCGGTTTTCTACCTGCTGGCCGGATTCATCGTGCTCGCGTTGCCGACCGTTCTGATGGGCGCCACGCTGCCGCTGCTGGTCCGGCACGTCGTTCGCGCCGACGACGACGTGGGGCCCCGAGTCGGCTGGCTCTATTCAGTCAACACGCTCGGTGCCGTGGTGGGGACGCTGGCCGCGGCATTCGTGCTGCTGCCGCGTTTCGGCCTTGCTGCGACCGTCTGGGCCGGTGTCGCCGGCAATGCGGCTGCGTTTCTGATTGCGGCCGCCATCGCGCGGTCGGCCGCTCCGGCAGGTCCGTCGCCTGCCGCAGAATCGGCAGCGGCAGAATCGGCGCCGGCGACCGGGACATCCGCGGCTGCCGTTGTTTTCCACCCCGGCAGGCAATGGATCCTGCCGCTGATGCTGCTCTCCGGCGCGGTCGCCTTCCATTACGAGGTGCTCTACACACGACTGCTGTCGCACGTGCTCGGCAGCAGCATCTATGCATTTGCGACGATGCTGGCCGCGTTCCTGGCGGGCATTGCACTCGGCGGTGCCGCCGGCGGGCAGGTCGCAACGCGCGCAAGCCGGTCCGCAACGGCGTTCGTTCTGACGCAGCTTGCGATCGGGGTCGCGTCCGTCGCGGCCTATACGTCACTGCAGCTCTTCGTTCCGGAGAGTCGTGAGCCGGTGGCGCTGGCGGCCTGGGCGTTCGCCGTTCTGCTCCCGGCTACCACATGCATCGGTGCCACGTTCCCCCTGGCAGTGCGCATTCTCGTCGGCGACGAACGCGAAGCCGGCACCGCGACGGCACGCGTCTATGGCTGGAACACGGCCGGCGCCATCGCAGGCTCCGTGCTGGCCGCGTTCTGGCTGATCCCGGCGCTCGGTTTCGGCGGCTCGATGACGCTCGCGGTAGCGGCAAGCGCCGGACTCGCATTGCTCGCGGCGGCAAGGTTGCCAACGGTCTGGCCGCGGCTAGTGCCGATTTCAGCCGTGCTCGCGGCCGCTGCGCTGCTCGCTTATCACCCGGGCCGGCCGGTGGCCGTCGTGACGAACGCGGCGTTCGACCTGCCGGCTGTCCGTGGCGGTGCCGAGCGCTTCTTCTCGGTCGGGCGTTCCGCGACCGTGCTGATGACCGAAAGCGACGGCTTCTTCGAGCTGCGGACCAACGGGTTGCCGGAAGCGTCGATCCTGCCGGTCGGCGCCGCGCCGGTCGGACAGACGCAGCAATGGCTCGTGGCTCTGCCGCTGATTGCGCGGCCGGATGCGGAACGCCTGTTGCTCGTGGGTCTCGGCGGTGGCGTCGCGCTCGAAAACCTGCCGGCAAGCGTGCGGGAGGTCGACGTCGTCGAGCTCGAACCGGAAGTGACGGCCGCCAATCGCGCAATTGCCGACCGTCGATTGACCGATCCGCTGCGCGATGACCGGGTGCGGATCGTTCACAACGATGCGCGCAACGCGCTGCGGCTGTCCGACAAGCGCTTCGATGTCATCGTGTCACAGCCATCGCATCCCTGGACGGCCGGCGCCTCTCACCTGTTTACGCGCGAATTTTTCGCCGCCGCACACGATCACCTGCAGGCCGACGGCGTATTTCTGCAATGGATGAGCAGCGCGTTCATCGATGCCGAATTGCTTCGCAGCCTGGCGGCAACGCTGGCTGACGTCTTCACCCACGTGCGACTCTATGAGCCCGAGCCGTCAGTACTGCTGTTCCTCGCATCGGACGGCGCTCTGAATCCCGCGGCCGGGCTGGCCGAGTCGGGGCGCCCGATTGCCGGCGACCCGCTCTGGTTCGGCAACATGAGATTGAACGGCCCTGCCGATCTGATGGCGGCCCTGCTGCTCGACGAAGCGGGCGTCGTTGGCTTCGCCGCCGGGGCGGCGCTCTCGACCGACGACCGTAACCTGATGGCGACGGCCAGTCGCGCCCGGGCCGATGGCCTGTCCGGCGAGGCGCTCGACGCGTTGCTGGCTCGCTGGGATCCGCTCGCAGCCCCCGGTCGGCTGCCACCGGCGCTGGCGGCCGCGATCGACTGGACCTACGTCGGCTCGCGCCTGGTTGCCGATGGCCGACTGGATCGAGCCGAACGTCTGCGTACCGCGGTAGCCGACCCGGCCGACGCAGAACTGATTGCGGGCCTGATATTTGGTGCACGCGGCCTGATTCGCGAGGCAGCCGACGCGTTCCGTGCCGCACTCGAGGCTGATCCGGCGAACCAGACCGCGCGGTTTGCGCTGATCGAACCGCGTCTGGCAGCGCTTGCCACCGGTGTTGCGAGCCCGGAGGCGGCGCGTATCGCGAGTGGGCTGCGCGGCTCGGCGCGGGCCGTCGTCGATGGCTGGCGGCTGGCCTTCGAGGAGGACTGGCAGGGCCTAGCCGAGCTCGATCTCAGTCTTGCGCGCGCAATGCCGACCGATCTCTGGTTTCCGGCGTCGGCGCGGCTGCGCGCCGACTGGCGCACCAAAGTAGCCGGCGACGGTGCGTTCGATGCGGCACTGACAGCGACGCGCATCATCGACCGGGCGCTCGCCGTGCAGCCGGATCTCGACCTGCTCGTCTTGCGCGCGGCCGCCGCGGATCTGATGAACGATGCGGATCGCTTCGTCGAATCCGCCCGCTATGCAGCGAATCTCGTCAGTGAGCAACTCGACTCCGTGGCGGACGGCGCCCCGGCGCCGACACCGGCGCAGCTCGACTCGATGTTCCGTCGCCTGCTTGCGATGCGCGTGCGGCTGCTCGATCTCGACGTGCCGGCGGAGAGAACGGCGGCGCTCGCCGACCGAATTCGCGATCAGCAGGTACGCATTCAGGCGCTGTTGCGCTGAGGGAATCGGGCAGCCGGCAAAGAACGGCGGCGAGCTATTCGATGCAGGGCCGCGGGCTCCATCCCGACGCGTCCGGCTCGCGACGGAAATTCGAGCTGATGACGAACGGCTCCGTCAGATACTGCGGGTCGTCGACGATCGTCGTGACGGTGAACCACTCGTCGTCGCCGTCGGCGAACCAGTCGAAGTGCTCGGTCATCGTCGCCTCACTGCTGTGCGGCACGCCGTTCGGCCTGAGCCAGGCCGCCGTCATGTTCGTCGTGATCGCTTCGAGCGATGCCCAGGGCGCGCGGTTCAGGGCCGATGTCAGAATGCCGCCGGTAGCCCCGCTCGCTGTCACGCTGTCTTCGACGACCCAGCGGGCGCGGGTATGCCCCTGCAGCGAGCGGACATTCTCGTCGATTGCCTGCGGATCGAAGTGCAGCCAGCGCAGCTGCATGCCGTTGTCGGCCTGAATCTCGAGCGTATCGTCATCGGCCCAGGAGATACGCACCCGAGTCGGCATTCGCAACAGCGCTGCCGCGCCGTGAGCGAGGCAGGATCCGTCAGTGGCCTCATCCCAGGCATCGGCTGCCGCGATGCCGGCCTCGTTCAGCGGGACGCTCGCATAATCGCCCTTCGGCGGCGTGCGCATGCGCCATGCCCAGTCCTCGGAGATGACCGACACCCAGTTGCCGGTCAGGTCGACCGGCGCAACGGCCCGCGCGCTCGATTCCGCCGCGTCTTCGGCCTGTGCGGCCACCGGCCGCGGCGCCAGCAGCGTGCCCGGCAGCGCAGCGAGTGCGAGCAGCAGGGCGGCCGTTTTCCCCGCGATCCTCATTCGGCCGAATCCGGCAACGTTCGATACACGGCTGCGACGAAGTCGGCGGTCGTCCAGTCGCCGGACTCGCGGCCGTAGCGCGCATCCCAGTCGAACGTGGGGCGGGCGGACTGCACGGCACGCAGCGATAATCCGCGCGCGCGCATCCCGGCGATCCGGTCGCGCACGATCGCTACCATGTCGCGGTACTCGACCACATCCATCTCGTCGCTGAGCCGCCCGTGACCCGGGACGATCAGCGTCCCGCCCTGCTGATCGACGTCCGGTATCGCGAGATCGATCAGGCGGTTCAGCGCGGCCAGCACGCCGTCGATCGTGCCGCCGCCGTCGACGTCGATTACCGGGTACTGCGTCGTGCTGAAGATGTCGCCGGCCGCGATGACGTCCGAGCGGCGGAAGAAAACGAATATGTCGCCGTTGGTATGCGCTGCCGGCTGATGTAGCAGCTCGATGCCTTCCCCGTTGAACGCAAAGTCGCGTCGCGGCATGAAGAATGTATCGGTGGGCCACGCCGCATACGGCAACTCGGCGTCTTCACCGGTCGGCGCGCCGACGCGATGCAAAACGTTTTCGTGGGCCAGAATCGACGCCGTTTCGGTGATGCTGCCGCCGGCCTGCGCGACGACGACACCGCCGGTGCGCGTCTGCCCGGCAGCGGCGACTTCCGCGTTGCCGCCGAGGTGGTCGGCATGTGCATGCGTGTTGACGATCAGCCGAATTTGGCGGTCGGTGACGGAGTGGATCGCCGCGAGCAGATTCGCGGCCGCGCCCGGCATTTTCGTGTCGACGATGAGTACGCCGTCGGCGCCGATCTGCAACGTCGAGTTGCCGCCGGCACCGACCAGCATCCAGATGTCACCGCGAACGTGCAGCACGTGGATCTCGTCGTCGGCCGAAGAGACGACGGCCGGCCGGACGGCGGCGACCGGCTCGGCGCGGCCGGTCGCCGCGGCGCGCCGGCCCGGCCCGGTGCGGCCGGTTGCGGCAATACTTTCGTTATCGGCCCCGCCCATGCGCGCGAGCCACTCGGGATAGGTCGTGACGGCGCCGCCCTCGACACCGGGGACCAGCAGGTTGGCTTCGGCCCGGGTCGGGCGCAGATGAGGATTCTCACCCGGCAGATAGTGCGGCACGTCATGCGGTTCGCGCGCGACTTCCTCGACCGGTGTGCACGGCCACAGCCAGTTGTTGGACGGCAGCGCGCGCGTATTCAGCCGAAAGTGCTGGCTCTTTACCATCGATTCGGTGAGGAAGACAGGATCGTGGATCACCTCGATCTGGGTCAACCGGTCGCCGTGCCGGATGTAGTGCTCCGTCATCGTCGTCCAGTCACTGGCCGGCACACCGTTGCGACGGTGCCAGCCCTGCTTCATGTGCGTCGTCTCGACGACGAGGCGGTCGCCGACCCAGCGGCCGGTCGAAAATCCCATCCAGGTATGACGCGCCCATGGCGGTGGATGCGGGCGCCCGTCCATCCAGATCATCCGCGTCTGCTCGTAGGTGCTGATGTATTGGGCGATCGCGATGACCTGCTGCGTCTTCGGGTCCTTCTCCTCCCAGATCCGCAGGTTCTGCGGGCCGCGCAGAATGTAGTGGCCGACGTGTACCCGACATTGCTGCTCCGGCATCGAGAGCCGCGCGGCATCCCAGCTCTCGGCCCACTGCCGCGCCGCGTCGGTCAGCGGTATGCCGGTGTAGTCGCCGAGGCCGACGCCTGGCCCGCGGTCAGGCAGATCCTCGTGGCGTACCGTGTTCCAGGTGCCGGACAGATCGAGCTGAGCAAACGCAGGCGCGGCCGCCAGCGCGAGAAAGCCGGCCGCCAGCGCGAGAGAGCCGGCTGCCAGCGCGAGAGAGCCTGCCTGGTCTGTTGCTGACATCGTTTCCCCCCCGGTGCCTGTCGGTGTCCCGGAACCCCACGCACCCCGCAGACGTTTTAGCGTCCCGCGGCGACGGTAGCAACCGGCGACGGCCGAGCGTATACAATTTCAGCCTGGCGCACTCGTCGCGCACCAGAAAAAACGGGAGAACCCGATGCACCACTTCATCGCGGCCGGCGACATTCGGCCGACTGACGCCTTCCCCCGCAATGCCGCGGGCTATCGACGCTTCGCGCTGTCCGACCGAGATTGCGGCGCCGTCCATTCCGGCTGGGGTCTGGCCGAGCTCGATGCCGGCGGCCACGTCGACGCGCATCTGCAGTCGTTCGAGAAAAGCTTTTACGTGCTCGAAGGCGAGCCGGTGCTGGTCCTCGACGGCCGCGCTTTCCGGCTCGGGCCGGGCGCCTGCGGGCTGATACCGGTCGGCATGAAGCAGGCCTGGCTGGGACCGGAATCGGGCACCGCGCGCTGGATAGACATGAACGCGCCGGTACCGAAAGGCGAGAATTTTGCCGACGACACCTACTTTCTCGGTCCACCGCCCGATGTCGAGATCCAGGCGCTCGATATCCGCGATCCGTCCTCCCGGCACCTGTTCCGGATGGCCGATGACGACATCAAGGTCGATGCGCTCAGGACCGGAATGCGCAAGGACGCGCCGAAAGTCTCGGCAAGCATGGCGACGGCGTTGCTCGTCTACAGCGGCATCTCGCTGAAGATGCTCGTCGACGAGCGGCTCGACGCCGCTCTGCACACGATGTTCATGGTCGAGTACGAGCCGAGCGGCACCGCGATGCCGCACGACCACCCGCTCGAGGAGGCCTACTACATCATGCACGGCGAGGTCGAGACCTGGGCCGATGGCGAGAAGTACCTGATGCAGCCCGGCGACTTCCTGTGGGCGGGTGTCGGCTGCACGCATGCGTTCTACAACCGCAGCAACAGCACGGTGCGCTGGCTCGAGACGCAGTCGCCGCAACCGCCGGCCCGCAATTCCTACCGTTTCGCCCGCGATTGGGAGTACTTTGCCGAGCAGTTGCAGCAGCAGCAAAGCGAAGCCGACGCCGACGCGAAGCGGAAGAGGGCCTGATGGATCCCGAAAAACCCGTCGAGACGCTCGATGCGCGCGTGTTGATCGTCGGCGGCACGGGCGGTATCGGCCGGGCCCTCGCCGAACGTTACGCGTCACTCGGCTGCGACGTGATCCTGACGAGCCGCGACGCCGGCCGCGCCCAGGCCGCCGCGGCCGAGATCGGCCCGAATGTCCGCGGCATCGCGCTAGACATTGCGGAACCGGAGAGAATCGCCGGGATGCTGAGCGATGTCGGCGAGCTCGACCGGTTGCTGATCGTCGCGATCGAACGCGATCACAACACGGTGCGCGACTACGACATCGCCAAAGCGAAGCGTGCGGTCACGGTCAAGCTGGTCGGCTACACCGAAGTCGTGCACGCGCTGCTCGATCGCTTCAGCGACGAAGCTTCGGTCGTGATCTTCGGCGGGCTCGCCGCCGAGCGGCCGTATCCCGGCTCGACGACCGTGACGATGGTCAACGGCGCTGTCCGAAGCATGATCAAAACGATGGCCGTCGAGCTTGCGCCGATCCGGTTCAACGCGATTCATCCGGGCGTGATCGGCGACACGCCGGCCTGGCGGGACAAGCCGGATGCGCTGAAGGCCATTGCGGCGCGTACACCGGGCGGCCGGCTCGCGACGACCGAGGATGTCGTCGACGCCTGCAAATTCCTGTTCAACAACAAGGGCGTCAACGGCGTCAATCTCGTCGTCGACGGGGGGTGGATGCTGCAATAAGCGCGTTCCGGAGCAGCTCCCTGTGAGGCGCTTGCAGCCGCAGCCGCGCGCGGCGCCTCGCCCTGTGTGGCTGGGCTTGCGGCGGGCGGGTATCGGCCTCGCTTCCATCGTCGCGTCGCTCGGTCTCGCCAGCGGCCCGGCCAACGCCGACAAGCTCAGCTTCGAACGCCTGCATGCCGATCCGCCGCTGACCGGCACCGTGCCCCGCGGCATCGAGGTCGCGCCGGACGGCGCCCGCGTCACCTGGCTGCAGCCGCGGGCCGACAATCAGGACGCGCTCGATCTCTGGCAGATCGAGCGTGCCGGCGGTGAGCCGGCCCTGTTGCTGCGGCAGGAAGACCTGGTCGCAGGTCCGGTCGCGCTGACCGACGAGGAAATCGCGCTTCGCCAGCGGCTGCGGATTCGCGCTGGCGGCATCACGAGCTATGCCTACGACGACACGGGTCAGCGGTTGCTGATCCCGCTGGCCGGCAGCCTCTACGTTTACGACTTCGAGAGCGGCAACGTCAGCGCCATCGACGATGGCGTCGCGCGCAGCAGTCCAAGGCTCGCGCCGACCGGCGATGCCGTGGCCTTCGTTCGCGATCGCAATCTCTGGGTTCGCGAGCTCGAGTCCGGCAACGAAGTCGCGCTGACCGATACCGGCAGCGAAACGGTCGTCAACGGCCTGGCCGAATTCATCGCGCAGGAAGAAATGGGTCGCGTCGACGGGTTCTGGTGGAGCCCCGACGGCCGGCGGATTGCATTCATCGAATATGACGAATCGAATGTCACGTTGCTCGAGCGCGTTGCGATCAACGGCGATGGCACGACGCTGAGCGAGCAGCGCTATCCGCTGGCCGGTACCGATAACGTGACGGTGCGCGTCGGCATCGTCGATCTCGACGGTCGCCGCACGGTGTGGGCCGATCTCGGTGACGAGGCGGACATCTATCTCGCGCGGGTCGGCTGGAGCGACGATGGCTCGCGCGTTTATGTGCAGCGTCAGCCGCGCTCGCAGGCGCAGCTGGATCTGCTCGCTGTCAGCCCGACGAACGGCAGCGCGCGCGTGCTGGTCTCCGATGCGGCGGCCGACTGGATCAACCTGCACGACGATCTGCGGCCGTTGCCGGACGGTCGGCTTCTGTGGTCATCGGAGCAGAGCGGCTTTCGGCATCTGTATCTGCATGCTGCCGATGGCAGCGAAGTGCGCGCGCTGACCGGTGGCGACTGGCTCGTTGACGAGATCGCCTGCGTCGATGCGGACGCGGGCCAGGTGTATTTCACCGGCTGGATCGACGACCCGCTGACCGCGAACCTTTATCGCGTTGCCATCGACGCGCCCGGTCCGCCGGAGCGGATCAGCCGGCGCGACGGCTATCACTCGATTGCGGCCGCGGCAGACTGCTCGCTGTATGTCGATACCTTCTCGGCGCCGGATCGGCCGCCGCAGGTCAGTCTGCACGATCGCAATGGTGAGCGGGTCGCCTGGCTCTTCGAGAACGAGCTGGATGCCGATCATCCGTACGCGCCTTTCCTCGATACGCATGTGCTGCCCGAGTTCGGCACGCTCGGCACCGACGACGGCGCGACGCTCTATTACAGCATTCACAAGCCGGCCGACTTCGATCCGGCGCGTCGCTATCCGGCCGTCGTTCGCGTCTATGGCGGGCCGGGCTTGCAGACCGTGCGCCGCAGTTTCGGTTCGCTGACGGTTCAGGCGCTGGCCGATGCAGGGTATGTCGTCTTCGCACTCGACAATCGCGGTTCGTCGCGGCGCGGTGTGGCCTTCGAGGCGCCGATCAGTGACGACATGGGCGCCATTGAAGTTCGCGATCAACTCGCCGGCATCCGGTTGCTCGCATCGCAGCCGTATGTCGATGCGGATCGGATCGGCGTCTCGGGCTGGAGTTACGGCGGCTACATGGCGATGATGCTGCTCGCGAAAGGCGGCGACCGGATTGCGGCCGCCGTCGCCGGCGCGCCGGTTACGGACTGGCGGCTCTACGACACGCACTACACGGAGCGTTATCTCGGCCTGCCCGACGATGGCCGCGACGTTTATCAGCGCACCAGCGTGTTCCCGTATCTCGAAGGCATTCGCGGGCCGTTGCTGCTGATTCACGGCATGGCCGACGACAACGTGTTCTTCACGAACTCGACGCGGCTGATGCAGTCGCTGCAACGGGCCAATGTGCCATTCGAGCTGATGACTTACCCCGGCGAGACGCATTTCATCAGCCATCGCGGTGCGCGATTGCACTCGGACATGACGACGCTGCGGTTTCTGAATCGACATCTCAAGCCAGCCGGCGCCGCGGCGCCGTAACTACCGATGACTGCGATGGCCAACGCGACGGATCGGACGCAACGTCAGCCGCCCGGCATTCGCGTGCTGTTCGTCGCCGAGATGTGGGAGCGCTTCAGCTACTACGGCATGCGCGCGCTGCTCGTGCTGTATCTGATCGCGTCCACGCGCGACGAATTTTCCGATGGCAATCCCGGCTTCGGCTGGTCCGAAGAATCGGCTTATCTGCTTTACGGGCTTTACACCTGGGCTGTCTATCTGACGCCGATCTTCGGCGGCTGGCTGGCCGATCGTTTTCTCGGTACGCACCGCTCGATGGTCATCGGCGGCTGGATCATCGTCGCCGGCCATTGCCTGCTGGCAGCCACCGAGTTGTTCGGCGGCACGGCTGGCGAGGTCGTCACGCTGCAGACCGGGCCGGGCGCACTGCTGAGTTTTCTCGGCGGACTCGTGCTGGTCGTGATCGGCACCGGCTTCTTCAAACCCTGCGTCGCCGTCATGGTCGGCCAGCTCTACGAGGAAGGCGATCCGCGCCGCGACGGCGGCTTCACGATCTTCTATATCGGCATCAACGTAGGCTCAGTGCTGGCGCCGCTGATCGCAGGCACGCTCGGCGAAACCGTCGGCTGGCACTGGGGCTTCGGCGCGGCCGCCGTCGGCATGGTGTTCGGGATGTTGTCGTACCAGTGGCTGAGGCCGCGCTATCTGGGCGATATCGGCCTCGCGCCGGCGCAAGCGAGCCGGTCGGAGACGACGGAAGCCAGCCCGCCCGATACGACTCGCTCGGACTGGAACCTGTCACGTGTCGAATGGCAGCGAATCGTCGTGATTCTGATCTTGACGTTCATCGGCAGCACGATGTTCTGGACTGCATTCGAGCAGGCCGGCAGCTCGATGAACGTGTTCGCCGCCGAGCTTACGGACCGCACACTCGGCGGCATGCTCGATGGCGAATTTCCGGCCACCTGGTATCAATCGGTAAACCCGGCCGTCGTGATTGTCTTCGGGCCGCTGCTCGCGCTGCTCTGGGTCAGGCTCGGCCGCCGCGGCCGCGATCCGTCGGCGCCGGTCAAGTTCGCGATTGGCCTCTGGCTGCTCGGGCTTGCGTTTCTCGCGATGGTATTCGGCGCGCTCGAGACGCGTGGCGGCGGACTGGCCGGCGCGCACTGGTTGCTGATCACCTATGTGGTTTACACGTGGGGCGAGTTGTGTCTGTCGCCGGTGGGACTGTCGATGGTGACCAAGCTCGCGCCCGCTCACCTGCAATCGTTCTTCATGGGCGTCTGGTACTTCTCGTTCTCGATCGCGAACCTGGCCGCCGGCCTGCTGGCCCGCTACTCGGTGCGCCTCGAATCCGGCGAATCGACACTGTTCATCGAAGGCCTGGCCGGGTTCTATCTGTTGCTGGTCATATTGCCGCTCGCCGTCGGCACGCTGCTGTTTGTGTTGTCGCCGTGGCTCAAGCGGTGGATGCACGGGGTGGCTTGAGCGGTAGCGGTCACCGATATGGCGGTCATTCGAAGGGCTGGAGCGTATGACTAACAAATCAGACAATCCAAGTATGTCGGGCTCCGGTTATGAGGATCTCGAGGGCACACTCATCAACTACGCATATGGTGGTTTCTCGGGATTTCAGTTCGCAGTGCTTGACAATAAGATCCGATGGCGCGGCGTAGACCGATACTTTCTCGGGATCGTTCGCGAAGTCACACCACAGATATCGAAGGTCGCGGACAACGTCTATTTCTCCTCGTGGTCAACTGGCGGAAACGGGGGCGACGACGTCGTGCACAATTTCAACACGATGGAAGTCAACGCCCACCTGAACCCTGACGAGAGCAGTCCTGAGACACTTGAGATGATTCACGGAGTCATTCATTGCTGGAATACGCCAGACTGCGTTTTCCCCGAGGGCGAACTGACTTCGGACGATGATCTGTTCCCGCTGATCGATAAGAACATGGAAGAACAAAATCTTCCGCTGCTCTTTGATCCGGACAAGAACAACAAACCACGCTCTTCCGCTGACCATGCTGCTCGCGCTGAACTCGCCGAGCTGGGGCCGGCAATCCGCTCGACGTCGGCCGCAGAACCCGCGCGATTCCGACGGCGCTCGAGCGGGCGCTGAAGGAACGCGACGGCGGCTGCCGGTTTCCGGGCTGCGACCGCACGCGTTTTACCGAAGGGCATCATGTTCGCCACTGGGCCGATGGCGGCGAGACGAAGCTTTCGAACCTGATTACGCTCTGCCACTTCCACCACCGGCTGCTGCACGAAGGCGGTTTCGGGCTAAGGGCAACCGACGACGGCGAATTTGCGTTCAGCACGCCGGACGGCCAGGCCGTTCAGGCGGCGGCGCTGCAGTCCGATCGGCGCTTCCGCGGAAACATCGCCCACCTGCACGCGCGGTGCGGCATATCAGTTTGCCGACCGCCCGGCTGGAATGGCGACCGTATGGACTCGAGCCTGGTGATCGATGGGCTGCTCTGGGCGAGAGAGCAACGGCAGCGCGAAATCTGCCACGAGTCCCCACCTGCCCGAGCCAACAGTGGAGTCGGTAGCCGGTAAATGCGGGTGCTGCACGGTCAAGCGGTGCTGCCCGGTCAAGCGGTTCTGCATGGGCAAGCGGTGGCCGTGGCCCGCGGTCCATTGTTCTTGTAACTAAGCCCGCTCGATGATTATTGGCGTTGAAGATCGCGAGGTTGTCGAGCCAGAGTAGCGGAAATAGTCGGCGACGGACGTTTGCGTCAATCGTTGGCGGAGAGCCAATTCGAGTTCCGGCACCTTGCGTTTTCATACTTCGATGTTCATACTGAGTGCTATGACTACAGTAAGAAAAACCGTTTCCCTGCCGGCCGCGATCGCCGCGCGCCTCGACAAGGAAGCGAAACGGCGCCGTAAATCGGTGTCGGCCATCGTGACGGAGCTCGTTCAGCAGCAGCCCGAGCCGCTGCCCTACGCCGGACTGATCGAGGACGACGAGGACTTGTCGCAACGGGTCGCAGACATCCTTGCGCGGATCCCCAACTAGTCACCTGGGAATAGTCACCTGAGATCGATCATCTGCCGCTGATCATCTGCGACACGGGTCCGATCGTCTCTGCACTTAACCGTGCCGAGGGTCGAAGGCACCTGTTCGCCGCTGAACTGCTCGCCCGACTGGGGCGAAATGTGGTGGTGCCATGGCCCGCCCTGGTCGAAGTCGATTTGTTACTGCGATCGAGAGGGCATGTGCAGGCAGCAATCGCTTTCGCCGAGAGTCTGGCTGCCGGCGTTCATCGCCTGGATGCGCCGACCGCGGAGGAATTGGCGCTCGCGCTGAAGCTCGCCAAACGTTATCCCGACAGCGGTGCAGACCTGCCGGACCTCGTCGCGATGGCAATGGCGTCTCGGCGACGAGCCCGAATCCTGACCTGGGACTTCCGACACTTCCGCGCGGTGGTACTCAGACGCGGCCACCACTGGCCACTGGTCGTCGACGAAAGCGAAATGCCCTCGCCTTAGCGAGCAGCTCGCTTACTTCGTAAACGTCAACGAATACTTCGGATCGGCCAGCAGGCACTCGGCTTCCGGCGCACCCACTTCCTTGCGAACGATGTTCGTGCCCTGGACCAGCGCACCCATCTTGTAGAGCGCGTGACGCCGGCTCATGCCCTCGCGGCCCATGCCGCAGTCCGAGGAAATTACCAGACGCTCGACCGGGATGTGCTTCATCGCGAGCCGGATGTGGTCGGCGACGGCATCGACTCTCTCTACCTGTAGCGAATGATGGTCGATGACGCCGATCGTGACCTTCATGTCGGTAATGTGCTGACCGATTGCTTCGAGATCCATGCCGTCGGAGCTGACGGATTCGAACGTGATGACGTCGGCATCGACGCGGTTCAGGATTTCGAGCGCCGGCTTGTAGGTCTGGACCTCTGCGAACATGCGCTGCTGCGACGGGTTGCCCCAGCACGTGTGGCACCAGACCTCGGTCTTGTCGCGCAGGCCCTTCACCGTGTTGTTGAAGACCTCGAGCATGAACTCCGGGTTGATCTTGTCGTCGACGACACCGCGGGCGGCGAGCAGATGCACCTGCGGCTCTTCCATCTGGATGACGGGGCAACCGGCATCGGCGAGCTCGTGAAGCTCTTCGTTGAACGCGTCGGAGATGGCCCAGATGCGCTCGCGAACGTCCTTGTAGTGGTAGTCCTGAACGGCGAACGCGACGAGCTCGGGCGTTACCGTGCCGAACTTTACCGGCTTGTGGGTCATGCGCTGGGCCGACTTCCACATCGTCGCGTATTGCATGTCGCCGCGGGTGACGGGGCCGACGATACTCGGCATTACTCGCGCTTCTATATAGTCGTGCAGGATGTGGCCGCGCGGAAAGCCGATGCCCCCGCCGCCGATCGGCGCCGGCTTCGGTTTGCCGTCGAAGCCGCCCATGTGCGAAGGCGGATAGCTGGTCCAGCTCTGGCCGCCGATGTCCTGCGTGAAGCGGGCGTCACCGTCGCTCAGGATGTCGAGCCCGGCGATCGTCTGCTGGTTCAGGTAGACGGCAAGCGCGTCCTCGTACTGCTCGCGGAACTTGGTCTCGACCATCGCCTCGACGAACGAGCGAAGGCCCAGATTTTCCGTATACCAGCTCGGTCGCGGCAGCGAACCGGTGATCGTGGTCGGCAGGATCTTGTCTTTGGTGGCGCCCAGCATTTTTCTTCTTGCTCCCGCAAATCGAATTCAGGGACGCTACAATAGTGGACAGTCCCCGATGCGACAAGCCGAACAACGGAAACGGGGCGCGGCGAAGCTTCCAGGTCCCGAAGAGAAGCGATCACGGAATCCGACTCGCCGGCCGGCTGATCTGAAGCGGAAGCTGAAAGAAGGAGAACTGAATGGACTTGGGCCAAGACCTCGGTCACCTGACGTATTCGACACTCGTTCATCCGGGCGACACGTGGCCGGAAATGTGGAACAGCCTGACGACTTACGTTCCGAAGGTGAAAGCGCGCGTGTGTCCCGATGCGCCTTTCGGAGTGTCGTTGCGGCTGTCGGCATCGTCTGCCAAGTCGCTGACGAACGATGCGCGTGAGCGCAAACGCCTCAAGGCATTTCTCGACGAGCACGATCTTTATCTCTACACGGTCAATGCGTTTCCGTATGGCGCGTTCAAGGGCAAGATCGTCAAGGAAGACGTCTACGAGCCCGACTGGCGAACGGACGAGCGGGCCGTCTACACGATGGAAGTTGCGAACATTCTTTCCGAAGTGACGAACGAGGGTATCGACCCGACGATCCAAAGCCCGCCGCTCGCATTCAAGCCGAACATCTATCGCCCGAGTCACGTCGAGGAGCTGACGCATCAGGTGCTGCGTGTCACCGCGCACCTGATTTCGCTGCACCAGTCAACCGGCCGCAAGGTAAGGCTCGCGCTCGAGCCCGAGCCATACTGTTATCTCGAAACCACCGACGAGGCCATCGAGTATTTTCGCGAGCATCTGTATTCGAAATCGGCCGTCGATACGCTCGTGGCCCAGACCGGGCTCAGCAGGGCACAGACCGAGACCGCGCTTCGTGAGCATCTCGGCATGGTCTACGACATCTGCCATCAGGCGGTCGAATACGAAGATATCGGTGCGTCACTGCAGGCCCTTGCAGACGAGGGAATTCCCGTGTTCAAGCTGCAGGAAGCCGCAGCGATTCGAACGCCGGAAGTCACGCAGGAGAAGGTCGATGCGCTGCGGCGTTTCGCCGATACCGTGTATCTGACGCAGACGGTCGAGCAGCGGAACGGCGAAATCACGCGCTACCTCAATCTCGAAGACGCGTTCGATGCCTGGGAAAAAGACCCTGGCCCCAGAGAGTGGCGCACGCACTTCCACGTGCCGGTCTTCCTCGATGATCTCGGCGACTTCA
The DNA here is from genome assembly GCA_965223375.1 of Candidatus Rariloculaceae bacterium. Lineage (GTDB taxonomy): Bacteria > Pseudomonadota > Gammaproteobacteria > Steroidobacterales > Rariloculaceae > CBDCWM01. The sequence goes on along the minus strand of OZ245000.1, from coordinate 1,499,237 downwards.
AGACGACGCGGTTCGCCATCGAGGATGCGCTGGCGTTTCACAAGAAGAACAAGCTTTCGCCGCAGCTCGAGATCGAAACCTATACATGGGACGTCTTGCCGGATCATCTGAAGACGGGTGACATCATCGACTACGTCGTCATGGAGCTCGAGTGGGTACGCGAGCAGCTGCTCGGCAAGTCCGGATAATTCAGGAGCGAGAAATCATGCAGGTGGGATTTATCGGCCTCGGCCGTATGGGCCAGGCCATTGCCGGAAACATTCTGAAGAACGGTCACGACCTGATCGTCTACAACCGTACACGCTCCAAGGCGGATGAGCTCGAGAAGAACGGCGCGACCGTTGCCGATTCCATAGGCGCCGCCTGTGCCGGGCGCGAAGTCGTGTTTACGATGCTGACCGATGACAAGGCGCTGCACGAGGTGCTCGCAAACGGCATGCTCGACGAGTTGCCGCAAGGAGCGATCCACGTGCCGATGGGCACACACAGTGTGTCGGCGCTCGCCGAAATCGACGCGAAGCACGAGGCAGCCGGCCAGATACTCGTTGCCTGCCCGGTGCTCGGCCGGCCCGACGCCGCGGCCGCGGCGACGCTCGGCCTCGTTCCAGCCGGCCCGCCCGAGGCCATCGAGAAGCTGCGGCCGATCTGGGATGTGACTGGCCGGCGCACGTTCGATGGCGGCACGAATCCGGCAGGCGCAGCTGCCGTCAAGCTGGCGAACAACATGGTTCTCGGCTGCGCGATCGAGGCGATGGCGGAAGCTTTCGCGCTCACGCGCAAGTTCGGTGTAAAGCCCGCCGACTTCTGCGACGTCATGACTGACGGTCTGTTCGCGTCGCCCTCGTACAAGGCCTACGGCACGATCATGGTCAACGAGTCTTACGACCAGGCCGGTTTCACGACGAAGCTCGGGTTCAAGGATTCAAACCTTGTGCTGGCGGCTGCGGAAGTTGCGAACGTTCCTCTGCCGAGCGTGAACGTCTATCGCGACAGTCTGCTCGATGCGATGGCGCACGGCGAAGGGGATATGGACTGGGCCGTCATCGCGCGCGTTCGCGGGCGGGCCAGCGGCATCGATTGATTCGATCGAATTGCGGCGCGCCGATGCGCCGCGGGTGGAGAAGCAGGTAATGATCAAGGCGGGAATCGTAGGCCTCGGGTGGTGGGGCAAGACGCTGGTCGAGGCGGTGTCCGGTGGCAGCGACAAGATGCAGTTCGTCGCGGGTACGACGCGCACCATAAACGACGACGTCAAGGCATTCGCGGAAGAGCACAAGTTCGACGTCCGGCAGAGCTTCGACGAGCTGATCGACGATCCGAAGATCGATGCCGTGGTGCTCGCCACGCCGCACTCGATGCATTCGGACCAGGTTGTGGCCGCCGCGGCGAAGGGTAAGCACGTTTATTGCGAAAAGCCTTTCGCACTGACGAAGGCGGAGGCCGAGACGGCCGTCGCCGCGGCAAAACAGGCGGGTATCGCGCTCGGCCTCGGCTACAACCGCCGGTGGCACCCGGAGATGACGAAGCTTCGCGACCAAGTCCATTCCGGCGACCTCGGCGTCGTTCTGCACGTCGAGGCGACGATGACCTTCCCGAACGCACTGATGCTGAAGCCCGAGGCGTGGCGCGCCAACAGGGAGGAGACGCCCTGCGGTGGCCTGACGCCGATGGGCGTGCACGCGATCGACGGGATGATCGACCTGTGCGGGCTGATCGACGAGGTCTATTGCCAAAGCTTTCGGCGGGCGGTGGCGATCGACGCTGACGACACGACCTCGATCCTGCTGCGCATGAAAGACGGCATGTCCGGTTACCTCGGAACGATGACCGCGACCGGCGGCGGCTTCAACTTCCAGGTCTACGGCTCGAAGGGTTTCGTCAAGCTCGAGGGCATGACGCACGTCGCCGGCGCGCCGTCCGAGGAGCGGCGGACGCGGCTCTTCGGCCGCTGCACGTTCAAGCCCGTCAAGGGGCCGGCCGAGGTCTGGGAGGCAGCGACGCTCGACATCGTCAAGGCGACGCTGGAGGACTTCGCGGACGCGGCCGCGGGCGGCAAGCCGTTCATGATTCCGCACGAAGAGATGATCCACGGGGCGGCCGTGACCGAAGCCATCGTGCAATCGGCGGCCGCGCATCAGGTCGTAAAGGTTCAGTAGGAGCGAACAACATGAGAGCGTCACGAACTTCGAGCGTTTCGAGCGTTTCGACCGTTGCGGCCATGGCGGCGGCTCTGGGTGCCGCCCTGAGTGCCGGGCCGATTGCCGCCCAGGACTTCGCCGCTGCGCGCGTCGAAACTCAGGACATCGGTAACGGCCTCTACGTGCTGTTCGGTGTCGGCGAGGGCGTAATCGCCGGCAACATCCTCGCGTCGATCGGCGAGGATGGCGTACTGATCGTCGACGATCAGTTCCCGGAGATCGCGCCGAAATACAAGCAGGCTATCAACGATGCGGGCGGCGGCGACATCGATTACGTCGTCAACACGCACTGGCATTTCGATCACGCGGACGGCAACAAGCTGCTCGGCCCGGAAGGCGTGCCGATTATCGCGCACGCCGAGTCGCGCAGGATGATGATGCGGGACAATCCGATCAATCTCGTCAGTCAGGTCATTCCGCAACCCGCCTTCCCGCCGGACGCGTGGCCGACGTTCACCTACGACAGCAGCATGCGTATGCACTTCAACGGGCATACGATCGACCTGCTGCACTTCGGGCCCGCGCATACCGAAGGCGATACGGCCGTGATATTCACCGAAGCGAACGTGGTGCATCTCGGGGACGTATTCAATAATTCGGGCTATCCGTTCATCGATGCGGACAACGGTGGGTCGCTGGGAGGCATCGTCGATTTCTGTCAGGCCGTGCTCGATCGGATCGACCCTTCGGCCATCGTCGTCGCCGGCCACGGCCAGGTTTCCGACTATCGCGGCCTCAGCAATTACGTCGCGATGCTGAGCACGATCCGGGACCGGATTCAGGCGCTGGTCGATTCGGGCGCCACGCTCGAGCAGGTCGTCGCGGCCCGGCCGACGGCCGAGTGGGACGAGCAGATGGGCGACCCTTCGCAGGTCGTCAACAGGGCCTATACGGGCATGACCCGATGACGTTGCGCCGGTAAGCGATGTTCGACGCAACCGTCGAGGCGCACAGGGTCCCTTACGACGACTCGTTCCGCATCGCCGATGCGGCAACGGCGCCGCCGGACGGCACGCATATCGGGAAGAAGAAGCTACGTGCCGAGGTCAGGCGCATCGCAGCGGCGCAGGAGGTGCTCTACGCGCATGACCGTTACGCCGTGCTGCTCGTCTTCCAGGCGATGGATGCGGCCGGTAAGGACGGCACGATTCGCGCGGTGACGCGCGGCGTCAATCCGGCCGGCTGCCACGTCGTCTCGTTCAAGAAGCCGAGCGCGCTCGAGCTCGATCACGACTTCCTCTGGCGGACGACAAAAGCGCTGCCGCCGCGCGGCAAGATCGGGATATTCAACCGCAGCCAGTACGAAGAGGTACTCGTCGTGCGGGTGCACGAGAAGTTTCTGGCCGCCCAGAATCTGCCGAAGGAGCATCATCACGACGAGATCTGGTCACACCGCCTCGCGTCGATCCGCGACCAGGAGCTGCATCTCGCCCGCAACGGTGTCGTGATACTGAAGTTCTTTCTGAACGTTTCGCGCGCGACCCAGCGAAAGCGCTTTCTGGCCAGGCTCGACAATCCCGACAAGAACTGGAAGTTTTCGCTGCGCGATGTCGAGGAGTCGAGGTTCTGGCCCAGATATATGCAGGCCTACGAGCAGGCGCTCAATGCAACGTCGCGGCCGTGGGCGCCCTGGTATGTGATTCCGGCGGACGACAAGCCGTACATGCGCTATTGTGTGGCGAGGACGGTTGCCGAATCGATCGAGAGTCTCGGCTACCGTTACCCGGAGCCGGACGCCGAAATGCTGGCGAAGTTCGATGCGATTCGCGCCGAGCTGGCGCCCGACCAAGAGCCCCGCGCGGAAGCGCGGGACGACAACTGACGAGCCGAGGGGGATAAGTCCATGCGCCCATCCAGACTCCTGATACTGGCCGTGCTGTGCCTGCCGGTCACCTACGCCGCCGTCGACGAGAACGGTTTCGTGCGGATCATGCCGGACGAGGTCGTGTTCGAGATCGGCGAGTCGGCCGGGCCCGAGATCGTCGTGCTGGCAGGCGACCCGGAGCAGGAAGGCTTCTACCTGCTGCGCGCGAGATTTCGCCCCGGCGTGTTCTCGACACCGCACTATCACTCGACCGATCGCCACGTGACCGTCATCAAGGGCACGTGGTACACCGGCACCGACGACAGTTTCGACCGCGACAACACTGTCGCACTCGGCCCGGGCAGCTACATGATGCACCCGGCCGGGGCGATCCACTACGACGGTGCGAAGGACGAAGAGGTCATCGTCGAGATCAAGGGGATCGGTCCGGCAACGACGGTGCGTTTGCCGCAGTAGCGCAAGCTCACGCCCGGTCGTTTGCGTCGGCACGGTCGCGCCGTATCTCGACTCCGGTGCTTTGCTCCACCCAGCGGACGAGCTCGCTGACGCTTGCGCCCGGACCGGCAGACTCGTCCGCGGCTTTGTAGAGCGCCTGGCCGGAGGCGCTGAACGGCACGTCGACCCCGGCCTCCTTCGCAAGATCGAGCGCGATGCGAACGTCCTTGACCATCAGCTCGAGCTTGAACGGGTCGTCGAACGCGCGGCTCGTGATCCGCTGCTTGATATGCGTCTGGCTGACCCATGACATGCCGGTCGCAACGTTCAGCACGTCGGTCATCACTTCCGGGTCGAGACCGAGCTTCGTGCCGAGCGCGAGGCCTTCGGCCGTCGCGAGAAAAGTCATCGCCGTGATCAGGTTGTTGATCGACTTCATCGTATGGCCGGCACCGACCGCGCCGAGGTGAAAGACCTCTCGACCCATTAGCTCGAGCAGCGGGCGAGCACGCGCAACGCTGTCGTCGTCGCCGCCGGTCATGAAGACCAGCTCCGCCGCGATCGCGCCCCACTCGGCGCCGGACGTCGGCGCATCGACGACCGCGACGCCCGATTCCGCGAGCCCGGCGGCGGTATCGAGCGTGAGCCAGGGCTCCGACGACGAGGTGTCGATCAGCAGCTCGCCGCCGGAAAAGCCGCTCGCGAGGCCATCGGCCCCGAGTGCCACGTCGCGGACATGCTCGCCATCCGGCAGCATCGTCAGCACGATGTCGGAATTCGCCGCAACCTCCGCGGCAGTCCCCGCTGCGACGACCGTCTGGTAGCCATCGACCATGGCGCCGACCCGGCGGGTGTCGATGTCGAGCACTGTCATGCCGTAACCGGCCTTGGCGATATGGCCGGCCATCGGCATTCCCATGACGCCGAGGCCGATGAATCCGATACGTTGTTCCATGCGCCGATGATAGACGAGTTGTGTGCCGGCATCGGCGCGCGCCTTGCTATCCGCTGCAGTGCGTCTTAACTTGGCGCTGACAACAATGCCGCCTGGCGGCAGGGGGAGCGATGCCTGGTAACGACGATTTGCAGCCGGCGGCGGGTAACGGCCTGTTACACCGGCGAACCTTTCTGGCAGGCGGTGCCTTCGCGACGGGGGCGGCCCTGCTGAGCGCCGAACCGGCCAGGGCCGCGCCGCCCGATGTGCCGGCCTGGATGCGTACGCCGGGTGCCGGCGTCGGCGACTACGGCACGCGATCGGAATTCGAAGCACACGTTCTGCGCGATGCCCGCGCTGCACCCGGGACCGTGGGCGCCGGCTCGTCGCGGACGCCGCTCGAGCATCTGGAAGGCATCATCACGCCGAATGCGCTGCATTTCGAACGCCATCACAACGGCATTCCGGCGATCGATCCCGACGTCCATCGCTTGTTGATTCACGGGCTCGTCGACAGGCCGCTGATCTTCGATCTCGACACGCTGGCGCGCTACCCGATGACGACGGCGATTCGTTTCCTCGAGTGCTCGGGCAACAGCGGCGGCAACAACGCCCCCGAGCCGCCGCAGCTTTCGCCCGGCGGCATTCACGGCCTCATTTCCTGCAGCGACTGGACCGGCGTGCCGCTGCGGCTGCTGCTCGACGAAGCGGGTGTCGCCCCGACCGCACGCTGGATCGTCGCCGAGGGCGCGGACGCGGCCGCGATGTCGCGCAGCGTGCCGCTGGACAAGATCATGGACGACGCGATCGTCGCGCTCTACCAGAACGGCGAGCGGCTGCGCCCGAGCAACGGTTATCCGATGCGCCTGTTTCTGCCCGGCTGGGAAGGGAACATGAGCGTAAAGTGGCTGCGCCGTATTCAGGTCACCGCGGGGCCGGCGATGACGAAGGACGAGACATCGAAGTACTCCGATGTGATGCCCGACGGCTCGGCGAGCCTCTTCACGTTTCCGATGGGCGTCAAGTCGGTAATCACGTCGCCGGGAGGGCAGGGCCGCATGCGCGGGCCGGGTGTGTACCAGATCTCCGGTATCGCCTGGTCCGGCGCCGGCAGCATTCGCCGTGTCGAGGTATCCGCCGACGGCGGTCAATCCTGGGCCGACGCCGAGATCTCCGGGCCGGTGCTGCCGAAAGCGCTGGTCCGCTTCCGTTTGCCCTGGCGCTGGGACGGCGGCCCGGCCGTGCTCGCGAGCCGCGCGATCGACGACACCGGCGCCGTTCAGCCGACAAGGGATTCGCTGCTCGGCGAGCGCGGTCTGAACTACCGGTATCACTATCACGCGATTCAGAGCTGGGCCGTCGGTGACGACGGGGAGGTCGGCAATGTCTACGTCTGAACGCCGCTTTCCCGGAATGTCTGCAGGTCGGACGTTGGTGCTCCTGGTGCCGGCCGTCGTCGCGGTCGGCGGCCTTGCTTTCGAGGCACGCGCACAGCTGCAGCCGGAGCTCGGCGTCGAGGCGAGCGCGGACGAGATCGCCGGCTGGGCGCTGACGATCATGCCCGACGGGACCGGCCTGCCGCCCGGGTCCGGCACGGCGGTGGAGGGGGCGTCGGTCTATGCGAGCAAATGCCTTGCCTGCCACGGTCCGGAGGGTCGGGATGGCCTGAACGACAGACTCGTCGGCGGCCACGGCACGATAGGCGACCCGGCGCCGGATAAGACAGTCGGCAGCTACTGGCCGTACGCGACGACATTGTTCGACTACGTGCGCCGGGCGATGCCGTTCACCGAGCCGCAGTCGCTGAGCGATGACGAGGTCTACGCTGTCACTGCATACCTGCTGGCGCTGAACGGCATCATCGCAGATGACGACGTCGTGGATGCCGCGAGCCTGCCGGCAATCGAGATGCCGAACGCCGGCAATTTCTTCAGCGTTTACGACGCGGACGCGGGTCAGCGATAGTGGAACCGGAACGCGATTATTCGCCGGCCTGCTCGGCCAGCTCCTGCTCCCGCAGATGCTGGAGCTCGGCCAGGTCGCGATTGTTCGTGCAATAGAATTCGTTGATCGGCAGATCCGTCAGCGTCCAGCGCCGCGGTGCGGATTGCCACGGTTCCGTCAGCACCTGCGGATCGTCGACGGTGACCTCGACGATCAGATAGTTCTCGGACGGGCGCGTGTAGCGCTCGGTCACTTTCAGCTCGTCGCTGTGAAACCAGCCGTTCGGCAGGATATAAGTACGCTCGTCGAAATCGGTGGACTCGACCACTAGCGTGTCGCCTTCCCAGCGCGCGGTGCTGTTGCCGTGGAAAAGCGGCTCCGGATATTCCGGAATCGGCCGCCCGTCGGTATAGATCACGCGGAAGTTGTTCAGCACCTCATAGAGCTGCGCGAAGACGCCTTCCTTGTGGACGAGCATCGTGCCGTAGGGATTCTGCAGCCAGATCGCCGGCACGCCGCGCGGCATGCAGTTGACCGACGACTTCGAGAGCTCGAGCTCCGTCGGCGTCATCGCATCGATGCGCTCCCGCGCCCAGTCCTGAAACGCCGGCGGTGCTTCCGGCGTCTCGTCCGGGTCGAACTGGCGGCGTGCTGCCGGGTCGACCCCGAAACGCCCGCTGACGCCCTGCCCGGCGCTGTTCGGCAGCCACATGCCGGTGAAGTCCGGCTTGCCGTTCGGCAACCGGGGTGTCGGTCCGCCGGGCGGCAGCACCGTGACGAGATATTCCTCGGGCTCGCCGGGCGCTGCCGGCTGAGCTGCGGCTTCTCCCGTCAAGCCGGCGCCAGTGCCGAGGCCGACGATTGCTATCGCGAGCGCCGGGAATGCGCGCAGGATGACGGCGCGATTGCGGATGTATCTGGATGGCATTGGTCTGTCTCGCAGCAGGCTCAGTTCTGGATCTGACCGATCTGACGCAGTACGCCGTCGCGGAGCCGGATCAGGCCGGCTGCCGCATAGCGTTCGCGGCCGTTCTTCGCGACACAGCCGCGAACCCAGATTTCCTCGCCGATATTCTGCATCAGCACGCTGCGGTCGGTGCCGTTGCGCTTCAGCGTGATCAGCGCATAGGTCTGGAACGACCACTGTTCCACCGAGCCGTCCGCCGTCGTCACGTCCATATAGAAGTATGCGTGCGGGTTCTGCCAGTCGAGCTCCGTCATTACACCGTTGAAGTCGCGGCAGTCGTTCTCGTCGAATTCCGCGGCAAAAGAGTGATGTGCGAGCGCGCCGGTTGCCGCCAGGGCGAACAGTGGCAGGCCGGCCAGAAAGGCCAGGGCCCGAAGAATCAGAGGCCGTTGCTGCTGTGTCCTTTGCATGATGCCTGCCCTCCTGTATCCGGACGGACGATGGTGCGATTCTAGTCCGGCGCCGGATCGCCGCCGAGCTGCTGGCGGCGGAACTCGAGCTGGCGCACGAACGGCTCGCGTGGTTCCGGTGAAATCATGATGCGGCGGCCGCCGTCGTAGTGGACGCGCAGCCGGTCGAGCGACAAAGCCGGGCTCGACAGCGGGCTCGAGGTTTTTTCGATCTCGCTGATCGACGCGATCGGAATCTGCCAGGACATCGGCCCGCAGCGGACGTAGAGCGTGTCGTCCGACATCGCATAACGGGTCGACACGAGAATCCAGACGGGGAAGATCACGACCAGCGCCAGAATGACTGCCAGCCACCACAGCGAGCCCGACATCTGATCCCAGAGCCGCGTGATGATCGCGAGGCTGACCGACGCCGATGCGAGCAACACGATCAGCAGCCACGTGTCTATTTTCGAGCTGAAGACGAGGCGGTCGTCAGCCATCGCCGGATCTGCTCAGGGATTGCGCGACGTGACTTCGATCAGGTGATAGCCGAACTGCGTCTTGACCGGCCCCTGCACCTCACCGACCGGCGCGCTGAAGACGACCTCGTCGAATTCCGGCACCATCATGCCGCGACCGAACTGGCCCAGATCGCCGCCGCGCTGACCCGATGGGCAGCTCGAATGCTGTCGCGCGGCCTCGGCGAAATCGGTCCCCGCTTCGATCTCGGCTTTCAGGGCGGCGCAGTTCTCCTCGCTGTCGACGAGAATGTGGCGGGCGGTTGCAAGTGACATATCGGGACCCCGGTGAACGAAACTGGCTGCAGAGGATAGCATCGCGTTCGCATCGGGATCGAGCGCCGGAGTCTCCGGTGTCTCCGGGGCAGATGCGAAAACTGTGCAGCACACACGTCCTCGCAGCGTTCGGCTGCGGACAATCGTCGCTTCGGCCCATTTGGGGCGCAGAGAAACGTGCGTGATGAGCGGCAGCCCGCCTTCGTCGGTCGATCGGCGGTTTCTGAAGCATTTGACCCGATCGATTCTGTGCAGCCGATGCTTCCGGCGCGGTCGCCGGATGACGATCGCGCAGGTCGTGTCGCGCCACCATGCGCCCCGGACCCTCTGTGCTTCGTGCTCCGATGACGCCACCGGCGACCGTGCAGGCGTCCGGGCGCTGCACCCTACCGTCGGCTGAGCCGCCTCACGAGCGACGGCAACAGCGCCAGCGCAGCCAGCCCTGCGAGCGCGGTCAGCGCGAGTCTCCAGGCGCGCTCGTTTCCGGCGAGCGCCTCGCGGGCGGCGTAGCCCATATAGACGTATGCCAGATCGCCCGGGATCATGCAGACGAACGTCGCTATCGTGTACGGCCATAGCCCGATGCGCGTCAGGCCGAATGCATAGTTGACGACGTTGTACGGGAAGAGCGGGACGAGCCGGACGAAAGCGACGAAACGCCAGCCCTCCTGCTCGACGCCTGACACGAGCCGGTCGAGCATTCCGTTCTTTCTGATCCGGCGCGAGATGCTGTCGCCGGCGAGAAACCGCGCGATCGCGAACGCGGCGACGGCGCCGATCGTCGAAGCGACGAGGTTGTAGACCGCCCCGCCAGCAACACCGAAGGCGGCTCCCGCCGCGATGCCCATCACGCTGCCCGGCACCAGAACGATCGCCCCGAGTGCCCGGGCGGCGATGAATGCGAGCGGTGCGGCGAGGCCGAAAGATGCGACCCAGACCGTCAGCGAATCGGCGGCAAGCCGCTCCCGAAACGCGAAAGCCGCAATGCTCCCGGCGATAATCGTGGCTGCTGTGGCGATTTGGGCTTGGCGTCGCACTCGACCCGATCATAGTGCCGTTTGGACGCCCGCGAACAGCGCAGTACACTGCTGTCTGGTGCCCGCAGGCGGGCATCGCGGACCGCACGAAAGGAACGTTCAGATGAAGATTTCACCGTCGGGCCGATTGCTCGGTGCTTTCCTTGCGCTAACGCTTGCCGCCGGCGCCCGGGCCGAGCTCGCCGATATCCCGAACTACCGCGAGTATTCGGAACAGTTCGCAAGCGCCGGTCAGCCGAGCGAGGATCAACTCGCCGAGGTGCGGGATGCCGGATTCGAGCGCGTCGTCTATATCGCGTTCTCGAACAGCGGGGATGCGTTGCCGGAGGAAGACCAGATCGTCCGTGACCTCGGCATGGATTACGTGCACATCCCGGTCGTCTGGAACGAACCGCGCGCCGACGACTTCGGTTCATTCGCCGCGATCATGCAACAGGCGCCGGACAGGAAGACGTTGCTGCACTGCCAGGTCAATTTTCGCGCGTCGGCCTTCAGTTTTCTCTATCGGGTCCTGTACGAAGACGTGCCGGTCGCCGAGGCGAAAGCGGATATGAACTCGGTCTGGGAGCCAAACGAAATCTGGCGCGACTTCATATTCGGCGTGCTCGAGTCGCACGGCGTTTCGCCTGACTGCCCGGGCTGCAGCTGGGAGGTGTCGGAATGAGGGCCCGGCTGTGTCTTGCTGTTCTGGCGCTCACGGCCACCGGCGCCCTCGCGGACGCGCTCGAACCAACCGCTCCCGAAGCCGTTGGCCTCTCGGCGGACCGCCTCGCGCGCCTTTCGGCTGCGCTCGAAGGCTATGTCGATGACGACCGTCTGGCAGGCTCCGTCACGCTGGTCGCCCGCGCCGGCAAGCTCGCGTTCCTCGAGGCCCACGGCCGCCGCGACGTCGCCAGCGATTTGCCGATGCAGACGGATACGATCTTCCGGATCGCTTCGCAGACGAAGGCGATCGTCAGCGCGGCCGTGATGATTCTGCAGGAAGAAGGCCTGCTGCTGATCGGCGATCCGCTGGGCGACTACATACCCGAATTCATGGCAACGACGGTTGCCGAGCCGCGCGACGACGGCAGCTACGAAATCGTTCCGGCCGCGCGGGCCATCACGATCCGCGATCTGCTGACACACACTTCAGGCTACGACTACGGCACCGGGGTCGCGGCGGATCTGTGGGAAGAAGCCGGCATTCAGGGCTACTACTTCTCGGACCGAAGCGAGCCGATTCTCGACACGGTCAGGCGCATGGCGGCACTGCCGGCAAGCGAGCATCCGGGGCGGCGCTGGATCTACGGCTACAACACCGACATTCTCGGCGCGCTGGTCGAAGTCGTGTCCGATATGCCGCTCGACCGTTTTCTGGACGAGAAGATATTCGCCCCGCTCGGCATGAACGATACGCAGTTCTATCTGCCGCGCGGCGAGCGCGATCGTCTCGCGACCGTGTACGCGATCGACGACGGTGCGCTGGTGCGGGCGCCCGAGGAGGGCTCGGCCGGACAGGGCGCCTTCGTCGACGGTCCGCGGCGGAGCTTCTCGGGCGGTGCCGGACTGCTGTCGACGGCCCGCGATTACGCGCGATTCCTGCAGATGATCCTGAACGGCGGTGAGCTCGACGGCGTCCGGATCCTCGGGCCCAAGACCGTCGAGCTGATGGGCTCCAACCACCTCCACGACATTGCGTTTCGTCCGGGGGAGGGCTTCGGGCTCGGTTTCTATGTGCTCGGCGACGTCGGTGCGCGCGGCACGCCCGGGTCGCCGGGCGAGCTCGGCTGGGGCGGGGCCTACCACAGCACCTACTGGATCGATCCCGTCGAGGCGCTCGTCGTCGTCCACCTGACGCAGCTGATCCCTGCTACCGGCGTCGACGATCAGGCGAAGCTCAGAACGCTGGTCTACCAGTCGATCGTCGATTACCCACCGGCGGGGCCTTGAAATCGGCCGATTCGTGCCTATCTGCGATGCTGTGACGATACTTGGAGGAAACGCATCATGCTGCAACAACAGGATGCCGCGTTCCCTGGCATGTCGGGGAGCAAGGCGCGCGCGATCCGCGCATCGATCACGCTGGCCGCATTGGCCGCATTGGCCGCATTGGCCGCACTGGCAGGCGCGCAGGAGAGGCCGGTACCGGATACCTTCGAGACGACGACGACAGGCATGACGCCGGACGGTGTCAGGCTCAGGATCGACGTGCTCGAATGGTCGAGTGACGCTGCCCGCACCGCCGTCATGGCAGCGATGATGGCAGCCGCGGAAGATACGAGCGACGCGTCCGAGGCCGACGAAGGCGATGGAGGCCTGGTCGTCGAGACCGAGTTCGGCAGCCTCGAGCTCGACGAGGAGGAAACGGGTGGCGCGGAGATCGACGACGGACTGACGGGGCTGCCGACCGTCGGCGTGGTCTGGCGCGACGGCAGCGCCGTCGGTCATTCGATCAAGTACGCGCACGAGCAGACTGCTCCGGACGGCCGCCGGCGCATCACCGTCGTGACCGACAAGCCGCTCGACGCCTACAGCTTTCGCGCCTGGGAGTTTCCGGGCGTCGGCGCAGGCGCCGCACTGCCATATACCGTCATCGAGCTGCTGCTCGACGCGAGCGGCGACAGCGGCAGCGGGACGATGACGCCTGTGGCGGAGGTCGCGTTCGACGTGCCGGCCGCCAGCGTTTCGCTCGCTGCGGAGCAGGCGACCACAGTGCTGAGCGGAGCGCGGGAAATGCCGAAGCCCTACTGGGCGACACCGGACGGCGGCTGAGCGCAGCGGGGCCCGGTGCTTGAAGCGCCGGGACCCGCGCGACCATACTAGCGGGCAGAACAACCAGAATCGGGGGAAACAACGATGAGCGCCGCCGCAGAAGCCGTAGCCGGACTGTCGATCAAGGCACCTGAAAAATTCTTCATCGGCGGACGCTGGGAGGCGCCGGTCGGCAGCGGCGAGCTGCACGTGATCTCGCCAGTCACCGAAGAGACGATCATGACTTTCGCCGAGGCGTCGCCGGCGGACGTCGACAAGGCGGTCGCGGCGGCCCGCGAGGCTTTCGACAACGGCCCGTGGCCGCGAATGTCGGCCGCCGAGCGGGGCGAGAAGCTGATCCGCGTGGCCGAGCTGCTTCGCGAGCGCCTGCCGGAGTTGTCGCAGGCCTGGACCTCGCAGGTGGGCGCGCCGATCAGCTTTACCCGTTACGTGGCTGGCCAGTCGCCGGATTTGTTCGAGTATTACGGCACGCTGATCAAGGACTATCCGCTCGTCGACGAACGCACGCGCGACAACGGCGACCTCGTGCGCGTCGTCAAGGAACCGGTCGGTGTCGTCGCCGCGATCACACCGTGGAACGCGCCGCTCGTGCTGCTCTGTTACAAGGTGTCTGCTGCGCTTGCAGCGGGCTGCACACTCGTATCGAAGCCATCGCCGGAGACGCCGATGGATGCCTACATTCTGGCCGAGTGCATCGAGGCCGCCGGCCTGCCGCCGGGCGTCTTCAATGTGATTCCGGCCGGCCGCGAGACCGGCGACTATCTGATTCGGCATCCCGGGATCGACAAGATCAGCTTTACCGGCAGCACTGCCGCCGGACGTCACATAGCGAGCGTCGCAGCGTCACGGCTCACGCGCACCAGCTTCGAGCTCGGCGGCAAGTCGGCCGCGGTCATCCTCGAGGACGCCGATGTCGGCAAGGTCTTGCCGAGCCTCGTGCCGTATTCGATGCCGATTACGGGGCAGGTCTGTTTCTCGCTGACGCGCGTGCTGGTCCCCGAATCGCGACGCGACGAGCTGCTCGACGCCTACGTCGGCGCCGTGCAGGGCATCAAGGTCGGCGATCCTCAGGACGAACCCACGCAGATGGGCCCGCTCGCGATGTCACGGCAGCTCGATCGCGTCCAGGGCTACATCGCGAAGGGCGTAGAGGAAGGCGCGCGTCTGGTCGTCGGCGGCAGCCGCCCGAGCGAGTTGCCGCGCGGCTATTTCATCCAGCCTACGGTCTTCAGCGACGTCAACACGGACATGACGATCGCGAAGGAAGAAATCTTCGGCCCGGTCGTGTCGTTCATCAGCTATTCCGATATCGACGATGCAGTCGCCAAAGCGAACGACACGATTTACGGCCTCCACGGTGCCGTCTACACGGAGGACGCGGAGCATGGCTACGAGGTCGCCCGCCGCATGCGTTCGGGCAGCATCACGGTCAACGGGATGGTCGTCGATCCGAAGATGCCGTTCGGCGGATTCAAGCAGTCCGGCATCGGTCGTGAAGGCGGCATCGAAGGGCTCGACCTGTATTTCGAGTTGAAGACGATCTACTTCGCATAGGGGAAGCGCAGATGAAGAGATTCTGTACGGCTCTCGTCGCTTTCGGTCTGCTGGCCGGCGGCGTCCAGGCAAGCGACGGCGACCAGACGAGGCTCGAGGATCGCGTGGCGATCGAGGCGCTGCTCTGGCGGTACGTTCGCGCGCTCGACACCTACGACGCCGAAGCCTATGCCAGCGCGTTCACCGAGGATGGTCAGTTCGGCACCGGTCCGAACGCGACGAAAGGCCGGGCGGCGCTCGCGGCAATGGTCGAAGCCCTCAAGTCCGCGAGCGAGCAACGGGCTGCCGACGGCGAGCCCAGGGGTTCGATGCATCATGTGATTGCGAACTCGAATCTCGAGTTCGTCAGCGATTCCGAGGCGCACTTCCACTCCTACTGGATGACGGTGTTCGGCGCGCCGGCGCCCGGCGAGCTGCCGCGTGTCGCCGCTGCCGGGCGCGGAATCGACGTCCTCGTCAAGGTGGACGGCGAGTGGCTGATCAAGTCGCGCGACGTCGCCCCACAGGATTAGGAAACCGCGGCAAGGTTCAGTCTAGAGGAGCGCCGAGGGCGCGGGCTTCGTCGATGCGGCCGCGAGCGCGCAGGAAGCTCGCGAGCAGCTCGCGCGCGTCGCGCGTCAGTCGGCCGTCGCTGCCCTGGACGATTTCGAGGCGCTCGTAGCCGCGCCGCATCAGGCGTTCGCCTTCCTCGGCATCGCTTTCGGCACGACAGGCGCCGAGATTGACGCGGGCGGTCGCCACCTGCCACGGCTCACCCGGGAACGCGCGCTCGAGTCCCGGCAGCGCCGCGCCCAGCAGCTCGATCGCTTCCACGCATTCACCCTGACGCCGACGGATGATGCCGAGCTCGCGCATCGCGTTCAGCGTCTGCGGATGGTCGGCGCCCAGTGAGGCCCGCATCCCGTCGAGCGCCTCGCGAATCCACGTTTCTGCTTCGTCAAGGCGATCGAGCAGGCCGAGAGCTACGCCGATCGCCTGCCTGTCCTGGCTTACGTAGGGATGGTCCTCGCCGAGACCGCTCGCGTCGAGCGCAAGCGTGCGGCGGAACATCAACAGCGCACCGGTATAGTCCTCGCGGTCCATCAGCACGGTGCCCAGATTGTTGTAGCTGTCCGCGAGCGACGGATGGTCCTCGCCGAACAGACGTGTGTTCATTGCGAGCGACTCTTCGTGCAGGCTGACGGCCGCGTCGAGATCGCGCACGTCGTGGCGGAGATTCGCGAGATTGTTCAGTGCTGTCGCGATGTCGGGATGATCGCCGCCATCATGCGCGGCCTGGAGAAGCGCGAGCGCCTCGGCCTGCAGCGGTAGTGCTTCCTCCGGGCGGCCCTGCAGCTTGAACGAAGACGCGAGATTCGTCAGCGATCGCGCGATGTCCGGATGTCCGGCCGGCAGAACACGGCGCCGGATGTCGAGCAGGTCACTCAGGACGTCGCGCGCTTCGTCCATCCGGCCGGCGTCGTTGAGCGCGTCGGCCAGCGCATCGCGCGCCTCGAGCGTTGCCGGGTGATCGGGTCCCGACGCGCGGGTGCGCAGCTCAATGGCCTCGCGCTCGATTTCAATCGCAGCGTCGTACTCGCCAAGCCGCTTTCGAAGCGTTCCCCGTGCAAGCAGGATGTCGGCGAGCCCGGCCTCGTCGAGGGGATCGACCGTTCGAATCGCGCTCTCCGCCTGGTCGAGATGGCTGGCCGCCGCCTCGAAGTCGGCCACGCTGAATTCGACTTCCGACATCGCCCGGTGGGTGGCGGCGAGTGCCTCGGGATCGGATGCAGCGCGCGTGCCACGCAGGACGAGCGCGCGTTCGAGCACGGCGCGGGCTTCGGGGTAACGCGCCTGCGCGACGAGCACTGTGCCGAGTGCCTGCAGCGCGTCGCCGAGCACGCCGTCGTCAGCATCCCCGATCCCTTCGCCTGTCGCGAGCGCACGCTCGAGCATTTCGGTGGCCGCGTCGTAGAGCCCGAGACTCCCGTACGCCGAGCCGATGACGCGCATCATCTGCGCCTGGACCAGGGGCTCGCCGGCAAGCTCGCTACCGATGCGTGCGGCGCCGCGGTCGAGCATCTCGCGCGCGGTCACTTCTGCGCCGCGGCTTTGCTCCGGCGTTGCGATCTCGAAGAGCTCGGACAGGAAGGCGGCGACTTCTTCCGCGCGCCGGGCTTCGGTCCGCGCCCGGTCGCGCTCGATCGTGAGCTGTGCGGTATAGAAGGTAACGAGCCCGACGACGACGACGAGCACCGTTGCGGCGACGGCGAACGGCAATCGATAACGCGCGAAGAAGCGTCGCGCGATGTAGCCGAGCGCATCTCCGCGGGCCGCCACCGGGCGATGCTCGAGGTGCCGTTCGATGTCGTCGGCGAGCTGGCGGGGTGTCGCATAACGCTGGTCCGGTTGCTTGCGCAGCGCCTTTAGCAGGATCGCGTCCAGATCCCCTGTAAGTCGTCGCGCGAGCCGGTTCCGGTTCGCGTCGGATTGCGGCGCATCGCCTGGCGACGAGCGGGCGTCGCGCGGTGCGCTACGAACGGCAGCCGACGCGCGCAGCGGCTCGCGGCTCACGATCGCCTCCGGCAGCGTGAACCGGTCTTCCGCGGCCGAGCCGTAAGGGCTTGTGCCGGTCAGCAGCCGAAAGAGCAGGTAGCCGAGCGCATAGACGTCCGTCGCGGTCGTCACCGGTTCGCCGCGCAGCTGCTCCGGGCTCGCGGACGCCGGGGTCAGGAGCCGGTTCGCGTCCATCGTCAGATGCAGGTCGAGCGACCGTGCCCGGTCGGTGTCGAGAAGCTTAGCGATGCCGAAGTCGAGCAGTTTCGGCTCGCCGTCGGCGGTGACGAGGACGTTCGACGCCTTGATGTCGCGATGCACGATCAGGTTCCGATGGGCGTGCTCGACGGCGTCGCAGAGGCGAATGAACAACCGCAGCCTCTGCTCGACGGACAGGTTCGCGGCCTCGCAGTACCGGTCGATCGGCTGGCCGTCGACGTATTCCATGACCAGGTAGGGCTCGCCGTCGTCGGAAATGCCCGCATCGAGCAGGCGCGCGATCCCCGGGTGCTCGAGATCGGCCAACAGCTGGCATTCCGTGCGGAAGCGCTCCTGCGACCCACGTCCGCGCGCGCTCTCGAGCAATTTTATGGCGACCCGGCTCGCGTACTGGTCGTCGTCGCGCTCCGCCATGCAAACGCGGCCCATGCCGCCGCGACCGATCTCACGAACGATCCGGTATGCCCCGATCCGGCGTCCTTCGATATCCGGTTCGTCGCGCGCGGCAAGCAGCTCGCGTGCGGCCGCCGCGACCTCGTCGCCAACGTCGTCGGCGCGGGCGTCGGCGGCGAGCAGGGCCTCGAGCTCGGCCCTGAGCCCTGGTTCATCCTGGCATGCGCGGTCGATGAACGCCTGCCGGTCTTCGGCTGGCTCGCGCAGCGCCGCGTGGAACAAAGACTTCAGCTTGTCGGGGTGGCTTTCGGTCATCGCGGCGAATCGATCTCGATCGTTCCACTATACAGCCGGCCGTCAGGCGGCCCGGTCAGCGGCCAGTTCGCCGGCCTGTCGCGTGCGCAGGTTATTCTGTGCACCGGGCTCGGCACGACGCGACTTCTCGATGGACGATCAACCGAAGGATCAGGTAACGGGCCTGCTTGCCGCCTGGCAGCAGGGCGACGAGTCGGCGCTCGACCGATTGTCACCTTATGTCTACGAGGAGCTGAAGCGCCTGGCCTCGAACGCGATGGCCGGCGAGGCGGCCGGTCACACGCTGCAGACGACCGCGCTGGTTCACGAGGCATTCGTGCGTCTCGTCGATGCGGATGTCGACTACAGCGGCCGGCAGCACTTCTTCGCACTCGCGGCCCGAATGATGCGGCGTATTCTGGTCGACCACGCCCGCGGCAAACGGCGAGAAAAGCGCGGCCGCGGGGAGCCGCTGTTGTCACTCGATGTCGGCGAGCAGCGCGCGGCCGACGGCGGGGACGGGCCCGAAACCGCATCGCTGCTCGAGCTCGACGATGCGCTGACGAAGCTTGCGGACTTCGATCCCCGCAGCGCCGAGATCGTCGAGCTGACATTCTTCGGCGGACTCTCCTATGACGAGGTCGCGGGTCTGGTCGGGATCTCGCGGACCGCCGTCTATCAGGATCTGAAATTCGCCAGGGCCTGGCTCAGGAAGGCGATGAGCTGATCGTCCGTCCGAACGGTGGCCTGCCGCCTGGCCGGGCCACCGGTCCGAAAAAAACTTCTGAACGATTCCCGGCCCGATGTCGCTTGTTTCCATGAGAACGAGGAAAACGATATCGAGGCAAGATTATGTTCAATCGATTGAAGCGGTTAGTGTCGGCGGCGACCGGTGCCGCCTGGGTCCTGCTCACGCTGAGCGCACCGCAGAGCGCGGCGGCACTCGAGGGTGAGCACAACACGCTGCCGGCCGTCTGCCAGGGCGTTGCCGGCGCCGGTTACGTGGCCAATGAGGTGCTGTCCTACGCGTTGCCGGTGCCGTTCGATCTGCCGCCCTCGCTCGGTGCCTATGCCGGCAACTGGGCGCTCAGGCTCTGTCCGCCGCAGGTGGTCGCGCCCGACGAGCTGAAGCTCGACCCGGATGCGAGCGACGCGACATCGGAAGATCCGGAGCTGCCGAACCCGTTCACGGACGACCCGAACTGCTACGCCACCGTCCGGCAGTCGACGACGAAGCACGAGTACGACAACCTGCTCGGCATCCCGTTCACGATGCCCGACTGGGGCGGTCTCGGCACGCCCGAGATCTATCACTTCAATACGTCCGCCGACATTCGCATTCTCGGCGGCCGGCCGAGTGACGATCCGTCCACGCCGGGCGACGAATCGCTAGAGGACCATCTGCGCACGGATCGCGATTCGCAAGGCCGCGACATAGTGCGAATTCCGGTGGGCCGCAACACGCTGACCTATCGCGCCGACACGCTCGTTTCGATCCTCGACTTCCCGTTCATCTACATTCCGAAACTGCCGTCGGGCAGCAAGGCCTACAAGGAGCTGATCGAGAACTCCGGCAAGTTCCGGCGGGTGGCGATTCAGGGCTACCAGGCGTTCGCCGGTGCCGTCCAGGTCGTGAACAACCCGATCGGCGGCGCCGTGCTCGACGAGGTCGTCGGCTTGAGCTACCGCCACGGGCAGCTCGGGGTCATCGACGACATCTGGAATCAGGACCGGCAGGAGGTCTGGGTCTACGACGACATTCCGCCGGTGCTGACGTCCGAGACCGACATCTCGACACAGCCCGCCAACGTGCAGGCAGTGCTGCAGTACGACGCAGCTCGCGACGTCTACTATCTCGAAGCGATCCACCCGGGCGGCATCAAGCAGCCGACCGGCCTCGGTTTCATGCGCCGGCTGCTCGACTATCACGACCACTGCAATCGCCGCGTCCAGATCGGCACCGATGGCGGCGGTGACAGTGACTTCTGGGCAACCGGTTCGAGTGTCGCCGTCCAGTGGACTGCCAGCGATCCCGGTCCGGTCGATGCCAGCGGCGGCGTCAACACGGTCTCGCTGGTTCACAACATCGAGATTCGCGACAGCTATCCACCGGTGCTGCTGGCACCGCCGAGCCAGGTCATCGAGGTGCCGGGCGGACAGAGCCAGGCAACGGTCGATATCGGCTCGCCGCGCGTCTTCGATCTCGCCGACCTGACGCCGGATGTGATGAACGATGCGGCCGACGATCAGTTCGATCTCGGCCTGACCGAGGTCACCTGGATGGCGTCGGACGGCTTCAATACCAGTGAGGCCGTGCAGCTGATCAACATCAAGGAGGAGGGCACGAACACGGTGCCGACGGCCGACCCGCAGACGGTCGATGTGCTGACCGACGAGGAGGTCGAAATCGTGCTGACCGGCGCGGACGCCGATTACCATCCGAGCGTCGACCGCTACGATCCGCTGACTTTCAGCATCGTCGACAATCCGGACAACGGCTTCTTCGTCGCGCCGCTGCTGCCGTACTTCATCGACGACTATCGGCTCGAGGCCGGCGCACTGCGTTTCGAGGATCAGCCCTGGCAGCAGGATCCGTCGCAATATTGCCGTGATCAGGGTGGCAACTTCGATCCGGGCGAGCCGCGCCAGTGGGAAATGGGCTATCCGTACAACGCGACCTGGATGGCCGTCGACGACGACGGTAACACGGTCGTTTACGACACCGGCACGATGCAGTGCGTCGGCGGCAGCAGCGGCGACCTGTCGCAGCAGCCGCGGCTCGTGATCTTCGACGCGAACCAGGATCTCGTTCGGTCCACCAGTGCGCCGGGGCAGGGTCAGGTTGTCGAGGACATCTACTGGCACTACGACACGGGCTGGATCTACATCGTCGTCAGCGATTCGCAGGGGCCCGATCGGGTCATCGTCTACGACGATCAGCTGGTGCGTATCCAGACCTACGAGCTCAGCCGTGGATCGTTCGACACCGTGCTGAGCGGCCGCCTGAAGTCGATTACAGTCGACGGCCAGGGCGTCATGTACGTCGCCGACTCGACGCGGATCAAGGCCTACCGCCAGGTGGTCGGCGGCACGCCGACTGCCGACGACACATTCCTTGCCGATGTCTACGACCCGGTCGACCAGATCGAGTCGCTGACGGCCGACAGCGAGGGCACGCTCTACATCAGCACGCGCAGCCGGGTCGAGAAAGTCGCTGCCGGTGGCTTCGATGGCCTCGGCCTTTACCAGCCCGGCGAGTACGTCGGCTGGCTAGGCGCGTGTTCGGCGAACCTGACGAGTGAATACGCCTGCGATACACCGAATCAGCGCAGCGTCGGGTTTGCGTGTACCGATGCGCTTTGCGAGCGCGCGAGCACGACCGGCGACCAGCCCGGGCAGTTCAATTCGCTGCGAGGCATACAGATCGACCCGAACGACGTGCTCTACGTCAGCGATTGGGGCAATTCGCGCGTGCAGCGCTTCACGCCGGATGGGCTCTTCGCCGGTGAAGCGAAGTCCGAGGGCGTAGGTTACGGCTTCCTGCTTGGCGATTTCGGCCGACCCGACGACATCGAGGTCAATGCGAACAACTTCTACATTCTCAACAACAGCGCCAGGCTGCTGCACATCTTCGAGACGACGCCGATCACACCGATCGACGATGCGAGCGCGAGCGTGGTCTATCGTTCGAACTCGAATTACGTCGGCATTGATTCGTTCCGCTTCGGCGTGACCGACGGGCTCGACTCGGGTGAGGCCGACGTGACGCTCAACATCACGCGCAACTTCCGGCCGCCGGAGGTGCCGGTCGAAGGGCAGGACCTCGAGGTCGGTCCCTCGCTCGAGGATACGCCGGTGTTCGTGCTGTTGCCGGGCACGGACCCCGACGGCGACTTCGATACGCTGACCGTGGTTCTTATCGACGGGCCGTCCCATGGGGAGGTCACGTTCGACGGTCTCGAAGCGACCTATACGCCGGATGCCAATTACGTCGGTCCGGACAGCTTCAGTTACCGGGTATTCGACGGCCTGGAGAGCTCCGACGAGGTCGGGAACGTGTCGTTCGACATCCAGCCGGTCGAGGATCGGCCGACGATCGAAGCCGAAGCCGAGCGCGACGTCAGCACCGGCTTTCGTCTGACGCACCGGATCGATGCATTCGATCCCGATGCCGACGAGACGCTGCTCGTCACTATCGACTGGGGCGACGGTCTCGCAACGCAGGAAGGCCACTTCGAGCTCGACGGCTCGCCGATCCCGGCAGACGAAGCGATGAATGCCGACGGCACTATTCGCGATGACGTCGAGACAACCGGCCCGATTCTGAACATGGATCCGATCGGTCGGGCGATCCTGCTTGCGGACCACGTCTACACGCAGCCCGGCATGTACAACGTGACCAGCTGCGTTTTCGACAAGGCCGAGGTGGATCCTCAGACGCAGCAGAAATTCCTGACCGGCGCGTCGAAGGAAGCCTGCGCGGTAACGGCCGTCGACGTGGTCGATTCGGCCGAGCTCGGCATCGAGACGACGGCACCGGAAGACCCCGTGGAACCGGGCTCGGACGTCCAGTTCGAGATCGTGCTGAAGAACCTCGAATTCGATCTTGACGCCGCCGATCCGCGTTTCGCCGAGCTGCCGGCAAACGGCATCGACATCATCGCGCTGATCGTCAGCGCCGAGCTGACGCCGCATCTGGCGCTCGACACGGTGACGAGCCCGGACGGCATCTGCACGCCGATTGACGACGTGACTTTCGGCTGCGAGATCGCGACCCTCGGTTACGGCGAGGAAGCGACGATCGTCGCATCGACGGTGCTGTCATCGGTGGCCCCCGGCCGGTCGCAGCAGGGCATCGCGATCGACGCGGACTGGCTCGGCAGCCGCTCGCCGGCACTCGGTGCCGGCCAGATCGAGGTGGCTGCTGCCGGTGCGGCGCCGCAGCTGAGCTCGCTCTCGCCCGACACCGGCGAGCCGGACGGCTACACCGAGGTGACGCTCGAGGGCAGCAACTTCGAGCGCGGCATGCGCGTCTACTTCGGCGGCAAGCCCGGTACGCAGGTTCGCGTCGTCGACAGCGAGACGCTGACGGTGCTGACGCCTGCACAGCCGGCCGGCGTCGTGTCCGTCAAGGTCGTGAACCCGGATGACCTCGAGAGTTCGCTCGACGGCGCCTGGACCTACGAGGCGGCTGGCACGGGCGGTGGCACGGGCGGTGGCGGCACCGGCGGTGGCGGCACCGGTGGCGGTGGCGGTGGCACGGGCGGCGGCTCCGGCGGTGGTTCCGGCGGCGGTTCGGGCGGAGGCGGTGCGTTCGGCCCGTGGCTGCTGCTCTGGCTGGTTGGCTTCGGGCTCGTGGCTCGGGGCCGATGCAGGCTAGAATCGGGTCGGTTCAGTCGATTCGAGAACCAGAATGAATACGATCGACCGCGGCCAGCCAGCACCAGTGCCGATAGCCGTAGCGGCGGCAGCCCAGGGTATTCGTAGCGCGCTGAGACAGGGATTCTTGCTGCTCGCCGGAACCGGGGCCCTGGCCGGGGCCCTGGCCGGCGCCGGCTGCAGCATGGCCGATCAGGAGCTGACCTCACTGGTCGTCTCGGTGCCCGGCAGGAGCATGAGCAAGCTGCCGTTCGTCATTGCCGCCGACCAGGGCCTCTATCGGGAGTACGGCCTCGACGTTGAGCTGCGCCTGTCGCCGCCCGAATTCGAGGACGGGATAGAGCCGCAGCCCCGGTTTTTGGACCGGGTGCTGAGAAAGCTGGGGGCTCATGAGCCGCCGCCCGCGGATATCACCGTCAACGGGCTGACGCCGACGATGGTCCGCAACATGCGACAGGTGCCTGCCTCGGAAAGCGTCGCGATAGCGTCGACCGACTGCTCCGTTCGTTACTACGTCATCGGGCGCCCGGGAGTTGAGAGCCTCGAGGACCTGAAAGGCGGGCGCCTCGGTGTCGGTTTCGACGGCACCACGACCGGTTTCACCACGCTGCGCCTGATCGAAAGAATGGGCTGGAGCCCGCTCGAAGACATCTCGATAGTGACGCCTGCAGAGGCTGGGGCGGAGACCAGCCTGTTGCGAGACGGCGTGCTCGACGCCATCGTCGGCGGGGACGGTGATTTCGAGGCGGCGCAACTCGAAGGCTTCCCGATTCTCGCGGACACGCGCAGCTGGAACGAAGAGGTCGCCGGCAACAGCGTCCTCGTCGACCCGGAGTGGTGGAGTGTGGCCGAAAACAGGGATGCCGCCCGCCGGTTTCTGCAGGCGCTCATTGCGGCTACGGCCCGGTTCCACGAAGACCGGGAACTCGTGCTCGATGTGCTGGAGCGATGGCATGGCATGCCCGGTCCGATCGCGGAAGGCCGTTATCAGCGGGCAGACTACGTCCGGCGCAAACCTTATCCGTGCGTCGAGGGGATAAGAAACACGATGAAGCTGTACGATTCGTACGCAATGCGGCAGCACACCCCGGAGGACTTCTACGACGATTCTCTGGTGCGGGAGCTGGACAAAAGCGGCTTCATCGACAGCTTGTATCACTAAAGACGAGAAGAACTCATGGGAAACATCGCGATCGTCGGGGCGGGCACGGCCGGGCTGCAGCTGGCGCTGATGCTGCAACAGAACGGCATCGAGCCGACGCTTTATGCGGAGCGCACCAGTGACGACATCCGCAGCGGGCGGCTGCCGAACACGGTGATCCACAACTACCGCACCCGTTCGCGCGAGCGGAATCTCGGCGTCAATCACTGGGACGACGCGGGTCTCGAAATCAAGGGGCATTGGCACTACGTCAATGGCGAAGCGCCGCTGTCGTTCCCCGGGTACTTCGAAGGCGCCAGCCTGGGTGTCGACTATCGCCTCTATCAGTCGGTTCTGCTCGAGGATTTCGAGAATCGCGGCGGTCGGGTCGAATACGGGCCCGTGAGCGCGGACGACGTCGGCTCGCTCGGCTCGCGGCACGATCTCGTGGTCATCTGTACCGGTCGCGGCGGTTTCGGCGACCTGTTCCCTGCGATAGACGGGCGCTCACCGTTCGATGCGCCGGCGCGCTACATCTCGGCCGGGCTCTACGACGGAATCAGCCACGACCGCGACGAGCATTTCGTCACGCTCTCGCTGTCGCGGGAAGGCGAGTTTATCGAGGCCCCGATGCACACCTTCGACGGCAACGTTTCCGTGCTGCTGTTCGAGAGCGTGCCCGGCGGGGCGCTCGAAGCCGTCGCCCGAACACGCTATGCGGACGATCCGGTAGCGCACGATCGTGGCGTCCTCGAGCTCGTTCGGGAATACAACCCCGTGCTGTACGAACGGATCGATCCGGCCGCTTTCGGGGCGCTCGGGCCGAACAACGTGCTGCAGGGCGCGGTAACACCGGTCGTTCGCAACTCGCACACGGAAATCGACGCGGGCACGTACGCGATTGCACTGGGCGACGCGCACGTGACGATAGACCCGGTCTGCGGCCAGGGCGCCAACGCTGCATCGGCGGCCGCCTTCGCGCTCGGCGAGGCCATCCTCGAAGGCAATTCGCTGGACGCGGCGTTTTGCCGTTCCGTCGACGAGCGACGGCTGCCGCTGATTCTCGGCTCATTCGACTTCACGAACTTCATGCTGAAGCCACAGTCGCATCTGTTCGACGTGATCGGGGCAATGTCGGCGAATCCGGATCTCTCCGACGACTTCACCGAGGGGTTCACCGAGCCCGAGCGGCAGTGGCGGAACCTCGGAAGCGCGGAAGCGGCGGGCGCCTATGTCGAAAGTTTCGCCGCGCATTAAGCCGCCACGCCAACCGCCACACCAGCCGCAACGCTGACCGCAACGATGCAAGCAGACCTGCTGATCCGGAATATCGACTGGGCCGTCACGGTCGATTCGGAACGCCGCGTCATCCGGGATGCCGGTATTGCCGTTCTCGACGGACGATTCGTGGACGTCGGCAAGTCGGCGGAGATCGAAAACGCGTGGACGGCGGGGCAAAGCATCGACGCCGGCCGCCGTGTCGCGCTGCCCGGGTTCACCGATGCGCATCTGCATTCGTCGTTCCAGCTCTCGCGCGGCCTTGCCGACGAGGTCGGCACGCGGCCGTTTCTGTTCGAGCACATGTTTCCGTTCGAGGGCGTGCTGACGGAAGACGACGTCTACCTGAGTTCCCTGTTCACTGCGATGTCGCTGCTTCGCTGCGGAGTAACGTGCTTCGTCGATCCGGGAAACTACCATCCGATGGCGACGGCGCGCGCCGCGCTGGCAGCCGGCATGCGCACCGTGCTCGGCCGGAGCGCGTTCGACCGGACCAAGGCCGTGCTCGGCATACTGCCGGAGACGATGATCGAGACGACCGGCGAGGCGCTCGACCGGAACCGCGAGCTCGTCGAAACCGTTGCCGCCGAAAGGGACCCGCGTCTGACCGCGAGCGTGTCATTCCGTGGGCTGAGCAACTCGACCGACGAGCTGATCACAGGCTGCAAGGCGATCGCTGATGACGCGGGTTGCGTGCTGCAGACGCACGCCTGCTTCAACTACTCGACCCGCGACGATTGCCTCGCGAACTTCGGCCTGCCCGAGATCGAGCGGCTCGACAGCCTCGGCGTGCTCGACGACCGGATGCTGCTCGCGCATTCCGGTTGGCTCGAGCCGCGCGAGGTCGAAATCGTCGCGCGCCGGCGCGCGAACATCGTGTCGGCGCCGAGTTCGAGCCTGCACAACGGCTACGGTAACCTGCGCGAGGGCCGCCTGCCGGAGCTGATGGCGCTCGGCGTCAACGTGGGTATAGGCTCCGATCACGCCTGCTCCGGCATCACCGACATCGTGCAGGAGATGCTGCTCTTTGCCGGCACGCACAAGGAAGTGCAGATGAACCCGCGTGTCGTTCCGCCCGAGCACGTCGTCGAGATGGCGACGATCAACGGCGCGCGCTGCGCAGGGCTCGGCGATCGTCTCGGCAGTATCGAGGTCGGCAAGGAGGCGGATCTAGTGCTGTTCGACACCGATTGTCCCGAGTGGCAGCCGCTCTACAATCCGGTCTCGAACCTGGTCTATTCGGCCACCGGCAATTCGGTGGCCGATGTGTTCGTGCGCGGCACGCGGGTCGTCGAGCAGGGGCATCTGACCGGTATCGACGAAGCGGAAGTGATCGACCGCGTGCGCGACTCGGTGCAACGGCTCGGCGGGAAGCTCGATCTCGACAAGCTCGTCAATCTGCGCTGGCCGGTGGTCTGAGTCGCGCCCCGGCCGCGCCTGCCTTAACCATGACGAAAATCGATCTCTTCACCCACTTTGTGCCGCCGGAATTCACGGAGTTCCTGCAGTCGAACGAGCTCGGCCGGCTGGCGTCGTCGCGCTGGCGAAACATTCCGGCATTGATCGACCTCGACGCGCACTTCCGGGTGATGGACCAGTTCGACGACTATGTGCAGGTGCCATCGATCGCGAACCCGGCCATCGAGGCTTACGGCTCGCCGGAGCAGACGCGTGAATTCGCAAGGCGCGCGAACGATGCAATGGCTGAGCTTTGCGCGGCGCATCCGGACCGGTTCCCGAGCTTCGTCGCGAGCCTGCCGATGAACAATCCGGCAGCCTCGGTCGATGAGGCAGAGCGCGCCGTGGGTGAACTCGGCGCGGCCGGCTGCCTCGTCTATACGAACGTGCTCGGCGTGCCGCTCAGCGAGCCGCGCTTTCTGCCGGTGTTCGAGAAGATGGCCGAGCTCGATCATCCGATCTGGCTGCACCCGATTCGCGGACCGGATCACCCGGATTACGCGACCGAGCAGCAGTCGCCGCACGAGTTGTGGTTCACGTTCGGCTGGCCGTACGAGACGGCGCTCGCGATGGGTCGGCTCGTCTATGCGGGGCTATTCGACCGGCTGCCCGGCATCAGGATCATCACGCATCATCTCGGCGGTCTCGTGCCGTATCTGGAGGGCAAGGTCCGGATGGGCTTCAGGCAGGCCGGGGAGGGCGACCTCGAGACGAACCCGGTGGCGGTCGAAGCCGGCCTGCAAAAGGCACCGGCCGACTACTTCCGGATGTTCTACGGCGACACGGCCGTCAACGGCATCGACCGGGCACTCGATTGCGGCCTCGAGTTCTTTGGTGCTGCGCATTGCGTTTTCGCGTCCGACGCGCCGTTCGACCCGACCGGCGGCGCACATCTGATTCGCGAGGGCATGCGTCTGATCGACCAGCTCGAAGCGGGTGTGCGCCAGAGAATCTACGCGGACAACGCGCGGGCGCTGATACCGTCGTTGCGACCGCGACAACCGCGACAACCGCGACAACCGCGCCAACCGCGCCAACCGCGATGACCGCGATGACCGGGTCCGCTGACCGATGAGCGACCAGCAGGCGATCGGCGAACCGGCCGCCGGCCCGCGCCCGGTCGACATCGGCGAGCTGATCGACGCGAGCCCGCTGTCGAGATCGCGCCTGCTCATCGTCGTCCTCTGCGCGCTCGTGGTGCTGATGGATGGCTACGACATCCAGACGATGGCGCTGGCAGTGCCGTCGCTCGCCGAGCAGTGGGGCCTCGAGTCGGCGGCCTTTTCGCTGGCGCTCTCGGCATCGGTGTTCGGGATGCTGGTCGGCACGGCCATCGTCGCGCCGGCCGGCGATCGGTTCGGCCGCAGACCGGTGCTGATCTGGGGCATGGCGCTGGTCGGCGCCGCCTCGGTGGCGACGGCCTTCTCGGCGACGCCGGTGCATCTCGTGCTCTGGCGCCTGCTTACCGGCATCGGTCTCGGAATGAGCCTGCCGAATGCGACGGCGCTGACGTCCGAGTACGTGCCGAAGAAAACCCGTGCTTTCCTAATTTCGGCGATGTACATCAGCATCGCTTTCGGTGCGCTCATTGCCGGTTTCACCGCGCCGACGCTGATCGGTGCTTTCGGCTGGCGGTCGATCTTTCTGGTCGGTGGCATCGTGCCGCTGCTCGTGACCGTGCTGCTCGTCGTCTACGTGCCGGAGTCGGTTCGGCTGTTGCTCAGCGCGCGTCCCGATGATCCGCGGATACCGGCAATCGTCCGCCGCTACTTTCCGGACGTGGATCCGGCAATACTGGTCCGGCCGGGATCGGGGCCGGAGCCGGCGTCAGGGCCGGGGCTGGAGCAGGAGCCGGCGTCGGGGTCGGGGCCGGGCGCCGGCCCGGGGCAGCGCGCGTTGGAGCCGGTGCGGCCGTCGCCGTCCGGGCGCCCGAACGTCTTCGCGCTGTTCGCGCCGGCCTATCGCGCGCGCACCGTGCTGCTGTGGGCGATATTTGCGCTGAACCTGTTTGTCCTCTTCATGCTGATCAGCTGGCTCCCGACGATTCTTACCGACGCCGGCTGGACGCGGGCGCAGGCGCTGCGCGGTGCCGTGCTGATCCAGGCGGGCGGCATCGTCGGCGCGCTGGTCGTGGCGCGGCTCGTCGATCGCGGCCGGACGATACCGACGATGGCGGGGGCTTACGTCGCGGTTGCCATTGCGTTCGCGCTGTTTCTGCTGCTGCCGGCCAGCCTGCCGGTCTGGACGGTGCTGCTGCTGATCGTCGGCGCCGGCGTGTCCGGGACACAGGCGGCACTGACGGCCCTGTCTGCGATCTTTTATCCTGCTGCCATTCGGGCAACCGGTGCCGGCTGGGCCAGCGCGGCCGGCCGGGCCGGTGCCGTGCTTGCGCCGCTTGCCGGAGGGCTGGTGCTGGCGCGATTTACGCTGCCGTCGGAGCAGTATCTCGCGTTGCTGATTCCGCCGGTTCTTCTCTGCGCCGTGTGCGTCGGGCTGCTCCGGTGGGCCTGGCATGACGGCCAGTGACCACGCATGAGGTAAGTGATCGAGTGCTGAGCGCAATCCGTGACTTTCTGAGGCTCGAGGCGGCGGGCGGAATCGTTCTCGTGGCGGCCGCCGTCGCGGCGATGGTGGTGGCGAACTCGCCATTGGCGTTCCTCTACGACCGGCTGATCGATTTGCCGGTCGCAATACGCATCGGCGACTTCGAGATCGCAAAAGCGCTGCTGCTGTGGATCAACGATGGCCTGATGGCCGTGTTCTTCCTGCTGGTCGGCCTCGAGCTCAAACGGGAGTTTCTCGACGGGGAGCTTTCGTCTGTAAGGCAGATTGCGCTGCCGGCGCTCGGCGCGACCGGCGGAATGCTCGTCCCGGCGGGAATCTACGCCTGGCTCAATCGCGATAACCCGGTCGCTCTGGAAGGCTGGGCGATACCGGCCGCGACCGATATCGCATTCGTGCTCGCAATTCTCGCGTTGCTCGGCGAGCGCGTGCCGATGGTGCTCAGGGTCTTTCTGGTATCGGTCGCGATCTTCGACGATCTGGGGGCGATCATCATCATCGCGCTGTTCTACACGAACAATCTTTCGTTGCCCGCACTCGCGGTTGCCGCGGCATGTCTGCCGGTGCTGTTTGCGCTCAATCGGTTTCACGTCATCGTTCGCACGCCGTATATCCTGGTCGGCATCCTCATGTGGGCGGCTGTCCTGAAGTCCGGCGTTCATGCAACGCTCGCCGGCGTGTTGCTGGCGATGTTCATCCCGAATCGGGACCGGTCCGGCGAGCGCTCGCCGCTGCGCGAATTCGAGCACGACCTTCATACCGGCGTGGCCTTCCTGATTCTGCCGCTGTTCGCTTTCGTGAACTCGGGCGTCGCACTCGGCGGCGTGACGCTGGACTCGCTGCTGCACCCGGTCCCGATCGGCATTGCCGCCGGCCTTTTCGTCGGCAAGCAGGTCGGCGTGTTTCTGTTTTGCTGGCTCGGCGTAAAGCTCGGGATGGCGCGCCTCACGGACGGGCTGGACTTCGTCAGCCTTTATGGCGCGGGCCTGCTGTGCGGCGTGGGATTCACGATGAGCCTCTTCATCGGTTCGCTGGCGTTCGAGGAGACCGGAGTGAACCTGCTCTTCGACGAGCGGCTCGGGATCATCGCCGGCTCATTGCTGTCCGGTATTGTCGGCTACATAGTCCTGCGGATGCATCTGTCCGGGCGGCGGCAGTCCGCTTCCTCGTAGCTGCCTCCACGTAGCTGCGGCCTGAGCCAAGCTAGCCGGTGCGTCGTCTCGCTCGTACGCCGAGACTGCCGGTCAGTGCCGTGGCGGAACGAACGGGATTTTCCGTCGGCGGTGGCGGCCCCGGCTCGGTTCGGGCGGCCTCCAGCACGGCGCGTGCCGGCAGCCGTTGACGCGCCATCAGCAGCACAATGGCGCGCGCCGAACCGGGCGATCCGGTGACCAGGGCGCGCCCGAGTTTGGTCAGTGCGTAATGACCGTTCCGTGTCACGGCAAAGAGGCCAAGGCTGACCAGGCTGAAGCACAGGCCCGCCAGCTGATCGGGCGGTCTCTTCAGTCGTCGGGCCAGCTCGTCGATCGACAGCGGTCCATCTACGAGCTGGTCGGCGATCGCGAGCTTTGCCGCCACGTAGATCGCCTTCGAAGGCCAAATGGCGGTCGCCAGCTGAATCAGGCGAATATGCGGAGGGAGCGATTCCGCAAGAACTGTTGTGCCGCTCACTGGCGATCCGGGTGAATTTCACATAAATATTTACGAACCCGTGAACGATACGGTTTCATTGGGGCCCAAAGTCCGGGATTTACCATAACCAGCGGGTTTCGTCAGGCGGCGGGCACTCCGCGATGGCGAGGCGATTATCGAGTCGAGGTGAGCGGAATCAAGACGACGTATTCGGGGTCCTGCCATTGTGGTCGCGTCAGGTTCGAGGTGGACGCGGATATCGACCATGTGCGCGTCTGCGATTGTTCGATCTGCCGGATGCGGGGCGCCCTGATTCACCGCGTCAACAACGACGATCTGCGCATCCTCACTCTGTTGGAAGAACTGACGCTCTACGAATGGGGCAGCCGGACGGCGAAAGACTACTTCTGTCCCACGTGCGGAATCCTCCCCTTCCGTCGCCCGAGCTATCCCACGGAGAAGGAGCGCAGCGAAGGCGTCGAACCGTTCTTCGGATGGGCCGTCAATACCCGATGCCTCGAAGGTTTCGACTTCTCGAAGGTGCCGCGGAAGCTGATTTTTGGGAGTCGGATATGAGTCCGGACCGGGCCGGCCGCTGTTCCGCAATGCCCGGATGTAGCACGTTTCCGATCCCGTGATCCGAGGCCAGCGGCAACCGACGCGATTCCGCGGAAACATTTCTGAGTTGCGCCGGCAGCACGACCGCGAGCTGCGGCCGCCGCCCGGCTGGCATGGCGAGCGCATGGACTACAACCAGGCCATTCAAAGCATGCTCTGGGAGCGGGACAGGGGGATGCAGTAGCAGGCTCTCGTGTACACTCGAACAGCAATGTTCAGACAGATTCCGAAACTCGAAAGCCTCATTGTTACCGCCGTCGCATGCTTTGTCGTCGGTTCGGCGCCGAACGCTCAGGATAGCGACGGCGCGGACTTCACGATGGTGATCCAGGATGCGTTCACGATTTCCGGGCGGGGTGTCGTGCTGACGGGGCAGGTCAGGTCCGGCTCGCTGGTCGTCGGTGACGTGGTTTGCGTGCCGCTGACTAACGGTGAACGCAGCCCATTGCCGGTGACTGGCATCGAGCTGTTTCGGCAGGTTCTGGACCGCGCCGAAACCGGTGACAACGTCGGGGTGCTGGTCGAGCTCGACAACGCCCGAATGGTGGAAACGGGGGCCGTGCTGCACACGGACTGCTAGGAGTTGGTGGTGATGGGTGGACTTGAACCACCGACCTGCGGGTTATGAATCCGCCGCTCTAACCAGCTGAGCTACATCACCACGATTGGACCGGGCGACGTATTCTAGCGCAATCCCTCAGTGGGCTTCCCGCAAGCCTAAGCCTCGCTAAACAGGTCCGACCAGAGCTCGAATTGGGCGATGCGAAAGAGCGGCTCGGCGAAATCGGCTTCGCCGCTGCGGTGCTTTTCCAGCGCACAGCGGACGAAGTCGGCATTGAACATGCCGCTCTCCCGCATGCGTTGCGTCGACAGCAGGTCGCCGATCGGCTCGTAGAGGTCCTCTCTGAACCACCGGGTCCAGGGGGTCGGAAATCCCATCTTTTCTGCCCGGGACCGGACCACCTCGGGGATTCGGCCGCGGCCGGCTTCGCGCAGCAGTATCTTTCCTTTCGTCGCGCCTACCCGCCAGTCGTCGGGCAAGCTGAAGGCGAACTTCACCAACCGGTAATCGAGGAACGGGAGCCGCGCTTCGACGGAGTGGGCCATCGAGTTTCGATCCTCGATCCGGAGATAAAGCGGCAACGGGTACTTCGTAGTCTCCGCGAGAAGAACGCTTTG
This sequence comes from Candidatus Rariloculaceae bacterium, assembly GCA_965223375.1. GTDB lineage: Bacteria > Pseudomonadota > Gammaproteobacteria > Steroidobacterales > Rariloculaceae > CBDCWM01. The sequence goes on along the minus strand of OZ245000.1, from coordinate 1,465,715 downwards.
AAGATCCTTGTCGGGTGACTCCTGATCGTCGACGCAAACGCCCTCCTTGAAATCATCGCTGAACCATTCGTTGCTCTTCAGCGCAGCGTACCGGCGGCGTTGCGACAGATTGCGGTAAGGACGGAAACGCTTGAAGCGCAACTTGAGGTTCAGCAGCAGGTCGCTCATTAGCAACGAATGCAAATCGTCGCCGGACTGCCGGGCGTACGCCTGCGTTTCCTTGTAGAACTGCGCGTAGCGCGACTGCTGTATCAGGCTTTGACGCTTGCTTCCGAAATAGCTCGAGTAGCCGCCGAATACCTCGTCGGCGCCCTGCCCGCCGAGCACGACCTTCACCCCGTTGGCTGCCGCCGTCGCCATCACCTTGTATCCGGCGATCGGTGTCATCGAATGAACGGGCTCGTCGTGCATCCTGAGCACGTCCGCGAACTGGCCCCAGAAGGCCAGGCCGTCGTCGCTGATCCGGTGCAGCTGCGCGCCGGTCTCCGCCAGCGTCTCTTCCACGAACGAGCGCTCGTCGAAGTCGTTCGAGTGAAAGGAGAATGCCATCAACCGGTCCGAATCGACTCCGCCGGCGGATCGTAACTGGGACGCCATGGCACAGAGAATCGACGTGGAATCCAGGCCCCCGGACAACGACACGCCGACCGGGACGTCGCTTCGCATTCTGAGTTGCACGGCGCTGTCGAACAGATCCCGAAAGCGTTCCACAGGATCGCCGACAATCGTTTCGGTCTCGCATTCGAGATCCCAATACGGCTCGAACCGCACGACGCGCGAGTCGTCAAGCTCGAATCGCGTTCCGGCTGGTACTTTCCTGATATCCGAGAAGAACGTCTCGTCGGATTCGTCGATCAGGCCGTCGATCAGGTATCTCTGCACGGTGGCGTAGTTGATCGATTTACCGCACAGGCCGGAGGCTCTCAATGCCTTGATTTCAGAGGCGAAAATCACATGCCCGTCGGCTTCCGTGTAGTAGAGCGGCTTGATGCCGAAGCGGTCCCTGGCGCCGAATACCCGCCGTTCAACCTTGTCGTAAATGAGAAAGGCGAACATGCCGTTGAAGCGATCGACGCACCGCGGTCCCCACTGCTTGTATGCATTGAGAAGGACCTCGGCATCGCCGCTCGACCGAAACCGGTGACCGAAGCCGGCGAGTTCCTTCCTCAGCTCGACGTAGTTGTAGACCTCGCCATTGAACACGAGCACGAAGCGCCCGTCCTGATCGATCATGGGCTGATCGCCCGCGGTCGACAGATCGAGAATCGAGAGCCGCCTGAAACCCATGCTGACGTGGTCATCCGCGAAGAACCCTTCACTGTCGGGCCCGCGATGAACGAGCGTTCGGGTCATCGTTTCCACGGACAGCCCCGACGAGCGGATTCGCTCGGGACTGAAGATGGCGACGAACCCACACATGACTAGCTCACTGTTCTGCGCGGCCACTTCATCTGCGCACCCGCAGCAGATCGCGGCACAGTTTCAGCGCAAATCGCCAGGTTTCCCGATTGATCACGATGGACGCGATCCAGTATGTCGCGACCCCGGTGCCGATCAGTGCGACCAGAGCCAGCCCGGGAAGCTCGACCGTTGCGAGAAATGGGCGTACTGCCTGAACGGCTGCATACATCACGACGGACACCACCGCGGTCCTGCCGAGTATCCCACCCAGCGTCGTGACGGCGATGCCCGTGACGCGGCGTGACCGGGTCACTTCGATCGCGAGCGCGATCGGATAGCCGACCAGCCAGGCGACCGCCATCGCCTCGATGCCATGCTGCGCGGCCAGCAGGAAACCCGGCAGCAGAACGATCAGCGTCAGGACCTGATTCACCGCTGCCATGTAGACACGGCGCACGCCCTGAAGCGCCGATGTGAGCAGGCTGCTGAGAATTCGCAGCGGCATCGCGATACACAGAATCGCGAACGCGCCAATGACGGGTTCCCATCGAGGGCCGAGCAACAGCTCGACGAACTCCGGTGCAATCGCCGCCATCCCGAAAAATATCGGCATGACGGCGAAGCCGATGACCCGCAGCACGAGGCGCAGATTTCTGCTGACCTCGTCCGACTTGTCGCTGATCCTCGCGAATGCGGGCAGCGCGATCTCGTTCAACAGCGGATTCAGTTTCTCGGCCGGCAACGAAGCGAGCCGCGTGGCGACTTCGTAGAGGCCGACGATTTCCGCGCCAAAGGCGCGCCCCAGCAGGAACACGTCGGCCCGTGAATAGAGGAACCAGGCGCAGCGGTCCACCGTTACGGCGCCACCCACGCGTATCAGGGCGCGGCTGCGTGCCAGAGAAAACCTTGGCAACGAACCCGGCCACGCAACGAAATTCACCCCCAGCGCCTGACCGGCAGCGGTCGTCAGCATTCCCCCGACCAGCGCCCATACGCCGGCGTCGAACAGCGCCAGCGTGAAGCTCACGATGCCTCCGCACAGGTTCGAGACGAAATCGATGATCGACTTGGCGCGAAAGTCCATTCGCCGCGTCAACAGGGCGGCGGGTACGATCGAGAAGGCCTGAAAGACGAACCACAGGCTGCCGACGGTCACGACCAGGGCGAGATCCGGCGCACCGAAAAACTCGCTCAACAGGGGTGCGCAGAGCACGGCAACCAGGAGCGAAGTCAGGTTCGTGACGAGCATTACGCCGGACGCGCATGCGATCTCATCTCCAGATACTTCTTGTTTTTGTACGAGTACTGTATCTACTCCTGCTGAATTAAACAGCGAAAGGAAGGCCAATACCAACATCGCCATGGCCATCAGGCCGTAGTCCTCCGGAGCCAGGAGTCTTATGACAAATAGGGTCAGCGCCCAGGAGGTGACCTGGCCCGCGATCCGCATCGTGGCGGACCAGCGCAGGGCGGTCATTACCTTGTCTCTGATGGGTTTCATGGCGTCGAGAGCGGCCGCCCCGGTGCCGGCGCGAATTCCGTGATCGCCGGGCGATCGCGCTTACTTGTTTTCGTAGTGGATCCAGCCGTCGATGCGTACGGCAATCCAGGCGTTTCGCGGAACCTCGTCGTACGGCCGCCAGCCGCGGGTGCCGGTGACCCCGGGGCCGCTCAGGTGATTGTTCTCGGTCGGCCCCGGTGGTTTATAGCTGCCGGAGAACGAGGTCGTGAAGAACACCATCGAGTTCGGTTCGACCGATTCGGCGTTGACCCATGTTGACTCGGGGCAGCTCGGATAGTCGGTCGCGTTCGGGTCGGGGCAGACGATGTAGGCGAAGCCCGACGCCGCCGGGTCGCCGCCAGCCCGGCTGACCGGCTCCGGCCGTGTCCCGGGCCGCTGGTCCGGCCGCTGGTTGGGCCGTTGGCTGGGCCGCGGGTCGGGCCGTGGGTCGGGCTCGCGCGGCGGCCCCATGACTTTCGAGGCTTCGTTCGAGAAGCTGCTCTCGTTGCCCGACGCGTCGATGGCCGTCGCGGTGAAGTAGCACGTGCCGAAGTCGGGAAGATCGTCCAGGGACCTGACCAGATTGCCGGCTGCAGGAAAGGTATCGATGTGCTCGTAGTGACCGCTCTGGCGGCAACCCCACCTGATTCGATAGCTGGCCAGATCTTCGAGCGGCGTCCCGTCCTGATTGGTCGTGGGTGCGGTCGCGGTCAGCGTCGCCGTTCCGGACCACGCGGACAGCGATGCCAGGCAGGCCGCGGCAATGACACCCGCGCCTGTCAGCCGGGCCACGAATCTTCTTTTTTTCATAATCTGTCCCTCCGCGCCTGGCACGGCCGGGCCGGAAAGATCAGGTTGCCAGCATACGGCTGGCGACGCAAAGGGAATCGGACTGCCCCGGGACGTCCCGACGACGACGGCCGCCGTGCTAACGTCGGCGCGATGAGCACTTCGGAAACGTCAGACGGTCCGCCGGCGGAGAAGGTCTGGTCGCGGGCGGAGGCTGCCTGGGCGGTTGGCCTGTTCGCGCTCGCGGTCGTTGTGGTCGGCGCCGTGTTGGCGAGGACGGGCGCCGCCATGCTCACGGATGCGCCGGGCACGGCGCTGTTCTTCCTGCTATTCGGCTTGTTCACGATTTCGATCGGCTACCAGCACCCGACCTTCGGTCATTATTCGTTCGACCGGGTCGCACAGGTTGCTGCCGTCCTGGTGCTCGGCCCGGTGGGCGCGGCGCTCGTTTGCGGTCTGGCGTCACTGTTGTATCCGTGGCATCGACTGCTGAAGGGAGTTGCAGCGCGCGAGGTGCTGCTGGCATCGCTCGGCAACGCGGGACTGATGTCGACGATCGTGCTCGTCACCGGACTGCTATACGAAGCCCTCGGTGGGCAGATTCCTCTGATCGGAATCGATGGCTGGACCCCTCTGTTGTTGATCGGCCTGGTGTTCCTGATGCAGCTGCTGAACGATCTCGGGATGCTCGTCTGGCTGAGGCTCGGCGGCAGCCGCCTCAGCGGTTTCTTCGAGCCCTTTGCGATCGCGCTCGAGCTCGGCTCCGGCATCGCGGCAGTGCTCGTCGCGCTCGTGTTCAACTCGCAGTCCATCGAGACGTTCATTCTTCTGCTGGTCGTCATGAGTGCCGGCATGCTCGCGATGCGGCGCTTCGCGCAGGTCCGGCAGCGCCTCGAGGAAATCGTCGCCGAGCGCACGCGCAGCCTGGAAGAGAAGACGCGTCAACTCGAGCAACAGGCCACTCGCGACAAGCTCACCGGGTTGTTCAATCGTCGCTATGCCGACGACTTTTTGCTGAAGCAGCTCGACTACCGGACGCGCGACCGCGGTCCCTGCGCCGTCGCCCTCGGCGATCTCGACTGGTTCAAGGACATCAACGATCGCTACTCGCACGCGATGGGCGACCAAGTGCTGCAGCGTGTCGCCGGACTGCTCACTGCGAATTGCCGGGACTCGGACATGATCGCTCGCTACGGCGGCGAGGAGTTTCTGATCTGCTTTCCGAACACCGGTGCGGGGCAGGCTCGAGAAATCTGCGAGGGGCTCAGGGTGGCGATCGCCGGGCACGACTGGCCGTCGATCGGCCTCGAGAAGCGGGTCACGATCAGTTTCGGCCTCGCCGAGGGAAGCGGCCGCGTCACCGCAAGTGGACTCATCCAGGCAGCCGACGTCAGGCTCTACGAGGCCAAGAACCGGGGACGCGACCGCGTCGTCGTCTGATCTGCTAGAGTTTGGGGACAGTGACCCTAACTCCGCGCCAGACCGGCCCGGAGTCCGAGTCAGGTCGATTGGTCGCCTCGGAGTTAGGGTCACTGTCCCCAAATTCATCTGCCAGGAGTGTCGAAATGGGTTACGGCAAAACGGCAAATCGTCGCCGGTTCCTCGGGGTCACCGCTGCGGCGGCCGGTGCCGCTCTCGTTTCGGCTCGCGGCTCTGCGCAGAGCGGCCGCTATGTCATTCCGCCCCCTGGTGTCGTGTCGATGGAAATCGTCGGGTCGGACCAGCGTTTCCCGGTGCGGCGCGTGTTCTGCCTCGGACGGAACTACCGCGCGCACGCGATCGAAAGCGGTGACAATCCGGACGAGACGCCACCGTTCTTCTTCATCAAGCCGCGGGATGCCGTCGTCGACTATCGCGAAGGCTTCCCGTATCCGCCGATGACTCAGGCGCTGCGCTACGAAGGCGAGATGGTCGTGGCATTGAAGAGCGGCGGCGCCGACATCGACCCGGCCGACGCGCTCGATCACGTCTTCGGTTACGGTATCGGGCTCGATATGACCCGCGAGGACCTGCAGCACGTCGCACAGGAGCTGTCGCGGCCGTGGGCGATCAGCAAGTCGTTCGACAAGTCCGCGCCGTGCGGCCCGCTGCATCCCGTCGAAACCCATGGTCACGCGATCGACGGCCGGATCTGGCTCAGCGTCAATGGCGAGATCCGTCAGGACTCTGACCTTGCGCGCCAGCGTTGGTCAGTGCCGGAGGCGATCGCGATCCTGTCGCGACACTACGAGCTCACCGGCGGCGACATCATTCTGACCGGCACGCCGGAAAACGTCGGCCTCGTCGTCCGCGGCGACGTGATCCGCGTCGGCATCGAGGGCCTGGGGGAAATTGAGGTCACTGTCACGTAATAGATCAAGAGAACGCAGCCCGACTGCGCACACTGAGGAGATCTGCTGATGAAACGCATATTCCTCGCTTCGCTCGTAAGCTTCGCCGCCGGCGCGGGGCTCGGTTACACGATGCTGTCGGACGAGCCATCGGTCGCCGACTTTGCGGCCGACTCGAGAGCCGCGGCGCCGGCCACGGCGGTAACTCCTGTGGTGGGCGTCTCCGACCATGATCCGCTCGATGCGTCGGCGCCCGACGTCGCCGAGCGCGCCCGCGTTTATCGCGAAGTTGCCGGTGCCGATCGCCGCGAGCTGCAGTCGATGGCTGCCGACGCGCTGGCGACTCTCGACCGGCCCGGTCGGCGCTTCGAGCTCGACGCGATTCTGGCGCGGCTGATCGAGATCGATCCGGACGCCGCGTTGACGTTCGTTCGCGATCACGGCGTCGCCCCGGCACTGCAGCACGATGTCGCGCTGGGCGTGCTCGACCGGATCGGCACGGACGAGTCGACGGTGCGGACCGTGCTGGATGCGCTTCCCGGGCTCGATCGCGACCGGTTCCGGCTCGCTGCGATCCAGCGACTCGCGGGCACCGATCCACGGCAGGCTTTGACGCTTGCTCTGGCCGACCAGGTCGACACTGGCATGGCCGCCTTTGCACTGGGTTTCGGGCCCGTTGCACGACAGGGCATGCGAAGTCTGATGGGGGTCGGCACGGTCTGGGCGGAACGCGATCCCGCGATGGCGATCGCAGCGATCGACACGATCGCCGGACGCGCGGAGCGCGACGCCTTTTCGCAGGCCGTGCTGAACACCGTGGCCCAGACCGATCCCGAGCTGGTGCTGCGCTATCTCGAATCCACCGGCGGACCGGACCCGCGGCGCTACTCGGCGGTTCATACCGCGATGATGGCGCTTGCCGCACGCGATCCGCAGCAGGCGCTGATGTACGCGGATCGCATGCAGGGCCAGCTTGCGCAGGTCGGTCGGACCGCGGCACTGCAGCAGTGGGCGCAGACCGACCCGGTAGCGGCGCTCGCGTACATCGATACGCTGCCGGCCGGCGACCAGCGCATCCAGGCACTGCAGCAGATTGCGCAGGCCTACGGCCGGACCGATCCCGATGCCGCGCTGGCCTGGGCCCGGTCGCTGCCGTCAGGTCAGGCGCAGGCCTGGTCCGGCGTGCTGGCCGGCCTGGCAGCGGTGGACCCGGAACGGGCGATGGACCTCGCCTTCGACGACGCGCGCCTGACGGCCCCCGGCTCGAGATTCCCGGCGATGATGAACGTCCTCGCCGCGGCGGCAAGCAGTGGGCTGATCGAACATGAGTCGCTCGCGGCACGCGTGCTGTCGCTCGAGAACCGGCAGACGCGGGAAAACGCGCTGCAGATGGCCGTGCAGATGTGGGCGAGCAGCGATTTCGACGGCGCGTTGAACTGGATACTGAACAACCAGCAGGAGCTTGGCGCCGGCGCACTGGCCGACGCCGCGCAGCGCCTCGTTCAGCAGAACCCGCAGGCGATTGCCGCTTATACGACGCGCGTGCTGCCGGAGCTTCGCAGCGAATGGATAGGGGCCGTCGCCCAAAACTACGCCCGGGTCGATATGAACGGCGCCAGCGCCTGGCTCGAGCAGTTTCGCGACGATCCCGGCTACGAGGCGGCGCTCGGTCAGATCATCATGGCCGGTACCAGCGTCGACCCGGCCGTAGCGGCAACACGCTGGCAATCGCACGATTTCGCGGACAGCGGCCAGCGACTCCGGCTGGCTGAGATGGTCGGGGGGAGCTGGGCCGCCCAGGACTGGGCGTCGGCGCGCAACTGGATCACTTCCCTGCCCCGATCCGAGGCGCGCGATCATGCCCTGGTCGGTGCGATCAGCTACCGACAGGAGATACCCGATTCGTCCGTGCTGGGGATGTTTTCGGATAACGGCGCGCGGGATCGCGCAGTGAACAACGTCATCAGCCAGATCGCCCGTTCCGATCCGGGCCGCGCCCGGCAGATGGTTGCTGAACACATCCGGGATCCGGCGGGGCGCGCGGCAGCGGAGCGCATGATCGTCGATGTCGAGAGCACCCGGATCGGCAGTACGAGGTTCACCGGGCCCGGCTTCTCGGTGAACCGAGGCGGCGTCGGTATCGCCGAGGCGGTCGTGGTGCGATGAGGGTTTCGGTGCAGGGCATCGCCGGCCCGCGGCTCAGCTGGCTGCTCAGGCCACTGCTCGGCCGGCAGCTCAGGCCATTGCTCGGCGCGCTGCTGTCCGGCAGCCTGTGGCTCGGCGCGACGGCGGTACCGCCGGCCGCTTCGCAAACGTCCGCCTCCCAGTCGGCCGCTCCTCAGTCGGTGGTGCCTTCTTCCGCGCCGCCCCAGGCTGCGTGCGCACGGCCATTCGACTCCGGCGTCAGCGGTCGGCAACTGACGTCGGCCGGCGGCGAGCGCTCGTACCGGCTGTTCGTGCCGCCGCAGTACGACGGCAGCACGCGGCTGCCGGTCGTGCTCGAGCTGCATGGCAGCGGTGGCAACGCGGAAGGGCAGGCGCGCACGAGCGGTCTCAGGACGCTTGCGGCCAGCGAAGGTTTCCTCGTTGCCTCTTTGCAGGCGCCGGCCGCAACCGGCAACCGCTGGAACGTGCCGGTAACGGCTGATCGACCGGACGACGTCGAGTATGTCTCCGACGTCATCGACGATATCGCGGCACTCGTCTGTGCCGACCTTTCGCGTGTCTATGCAACCGGCTTTTCCGGCGGCGCGCGCATGTCGTCGCTGCTCGCCTGTCGGCTCAACTCGCGCATCGCGGCAATCGCGCCGATGGCCGGGTTACGCTGGCCGGCGCCGTGCGACGGCCGCCCGATTCCGGTGCTGACGTTCCACGGCCTCGACGATCCGCAGAATACCTACGCTGGGGGCGTTGCATCCCGAGGCGCCGAGTGGCGCGAGAGCGTGCCCGACGCGCTCGCAGGCTGGGCGGGCTACAACGGTTGCGATGGCGAGTCGATCTTCGAGGATCCGGCAGGCCCGCTGTCGACGATTCTCTATACGAATTGCCGGGATGACGTCGACGTCAGGCTCGTCCGTATCGACGGGCTGCGCCACGAGTGGGCGCGTGACGAGGTCGATGCGACCGCGGAGATGTGGGCGTTCTTTCGGGGCTACGCACTTGAGCTAAACTGACCCGGCTCACAAGGCTCGGGGGAAGTTGATGAAGCACGTCTTCAATCGTGCGTCGGTGATCGCGCTGGCGTCGGCATCGTCGGTGGCCTGCGCCGCCGCGGACTGCGGTAGTGTCGCCGAGCTCGCGCCCGACGGCATGACGATCACCGCCGCCGAGCCGCTTGCGGCGACCGACGAGATTCCCGTCGCGCACTGCGTCGTCCACGGGCGCATTGACGAACGCACCGGCACCGACGGCAATGCGTATGCAATCTCGTTCGAGCTGCGGCTGCCGGACGACTGGTCGGGCCGCTTTCTGCATCAGTTCAATGGCGGCAACGATGGCGCGGTGGTGCCGGCGATCGGCAGCCGTGGGGTCATGCCCGGCAACGACAGTGCGCTCGCGCGCGGTTTCGCGGTCGTCTCGAGCGACGCCGGGCACGACGGCTCGGCGCATCCCGAAGCCGGCCTCTCCGGCGGCAATGTTTTCGGCCTCGAGTTCGAGGCGCGCAAGGACTACGGCTACGATGCGGTCGCCGATCTCCATCCCGCGGCGCTCGCGCTGACCGCGGCTTACTACGGTGCTGCGCCGGACTACGTTTATGGCATGGGCGGCTCGAACGGCGGCCGTCACGCGATGATCGCGGCGAGTCGGATGCCGGACGGTTTCGACGGGCTGGTGGCCGGCTATCCGGGGTTCCATCTGCCCCGCGCTGCCGTGCAGCATGCCTGGGATGCACAGAATCTGAGGTCGGTCGGCGAGAGCATGCCGGCGGCGCTCAGACGGGATGAGCTGGGCGTCGTGGCCGAACGCGTGCTTGCGACGTGCGATGCGCTCGACGGGCTCGAGGACGGCCTCGTCTTCGACATTGTCGGCTGCCAGGCAGAGTTCGATCCCGCTTCGATGGCGTGCAGCGCCGGCGAGTCCGCCGGCTGCCTGGCGCCGGCCAAGGTGACCGCCTTGTCCCGAATGCTCGGCGGTCCGCGCAACAGCGCAGGTGAGCAGCTCTACAGCGAATGGGCCTGGGATACCGGCCTCGCGTCCGAGAACTGGCGCAACTGGAAGGTCGAAAGCGGCGTGCCGCCATGGAACCATCAGCCGATCATCGCCGTGATGGGTGCCGGGTCGCTCGCACAGGTATTCACGACGCCGCCGACGCCGCTGCCAGGGGACCCGGCGGCGCTCGAGCAATTCCTGCTCGCATTCGATTTCGATCGCGACGCGCCGAAGATCGACGCGACGAACGACGCGTTTCCCGAATCCGCAATGGCGCTGATGTCGCCGCCCGATTCCGACGCACCGACGCTCGACGGTCTCGAGGCCGAGGGCGGCAAGCTGCTCGTCTATCACGGCGTGTCCGACCCGGTGTTCTCGTTTCTCGATACCGTGAGCTGGTACGAGAAGCTCGTCGTGAACAATCCGGATGCCACGGACTTCGCTCGACTCTATGCAGTGCCGGGGATGCCCCACGGTCCCGGTGGCGTGGCCCCGGACTTGTTCGATCCGTTGACCGCGCTGGTCGACTGGGTGGAGCAGGGCCGTGCGCCGGCGGCGCTCGTTGCCAGGGTGCGCGAAGACCGTGAGGCGGCACCGGCCGCGTTGCGAGGCGCCGCTCGCAAGCTCTGCCCGTGGCCGGCTGTTGCGAGGTATACCGGCACGGATCCCCGGTCGGCGGATTCGTTCGAGTGCGAAGCGCCCGGCCGCTGAGCTTCCAGGCCCCGGGATGACCACGGCGATCGTCAGGGTCGGCGCATGAGCCCGGCAGAGGGCGCCGCGCCGACCGCCGCCGCAGCGCAGGTCCCGCCGCCGGCACTGGAGCCGGCCGAGTCCTGGCAGCCTCTGCGCATCGTCGTCGTCGCCCTTTGTTTCGTGCTGAACATGCTCGATGGCGCGGATCTGCTCATCATGTCGTTCGTCGCACCGGTGCTGTCCGAGGAGTGGCAGGTAAATCCCGAGCAGCTGGGCGTTGTCTTCAGCGCAAGCCTTGCCGGCATGGCAATCGGCTGTCTGTTCATCGCGCCGCTGGCCGATCGCTTGGGGCGCCGCACGATGATCCTCGGCGCGCTGGTTCTCGTCGCCTGCTCGATGATCGCATCGGGCTACGTCACCAGCGTCGAGCAACTGATGCTGATGCGGCTACTCGTCGGTATCGGTGTCGGGACGATCGGTGTCTCGATGACCGCGATGGCGAGCGAGTTTGCACCGAAAAAGCACGCGAACTTCGCGGCCGGCGTCGTGCAGGCCGGCTGGCCGGTCGGCTCGATCATCACGGCGCTGATCGCAGCCGAGCTGATCGCCGAAGTCGGCTGGCAGGCGCTCCTGATCGGGATCGGCTGCCTGAGCCTTGCGTTACTGGTGATCGTCGCGATGTCGTTGCCGGAATCGGTCGCGTTTCTGCTCAGACGGCAGCCGGTGCGGGCGCTCGAACGCGTCAACCGGATCAGGCGGAGGCTCGGCAGCGATGCGATCGCCGTGTTGCCGCCGCCGGCAGGCGAGGGCGCTGCGCTGAACGTCGCCGAGCTCTTTCGCGGTGGCCGGCTCCGCGCGAGCGTCCTGTTGTGGATCGCGGTCGCATTCGGCTACTTCGTGCTCTATTTCGTGATTTCCTGGATTCCGACTCTCGCAACCAACGCCGGGCTCGCCGTCGAAGACGCGATCTATGCCGGCGCGACCTACAACGCGGGCGCGTTCGCCGGCACGACGCTGGTCGCCTGGCTCGCCATCGGTTTTCGACTGAATCGGGTTATCGCGCTCTTCTTCGGCATGGCCGTCGTCGCGATGCTCGTTTTCGGCGGCTTCAGCATGCCGGTGCCGTTGACGCTGCTCGTCGCTGCGGCGGTCGGTATCACGGTGCAGGGCGCGTTCAACGGCTTCTGGCCGCTGGCCGCCAGGATCTATCCGGCCGAGATGCGTGGCACCGGCATTGGCTGGGCGCTCGGTGTCGGCCGCATCGGCGCCGTGCTCGGGCCGATCGTCGGCGGCATGCTGGTCGGTGCCGGCGTTTCGATCGCGGGAATCTTTGCGATCTACACTGTGCCGGCGGCAATCGCAGCCGTGCTCTGCCTGATGATCCGGGATACGGACCTGCGCTGAGGTTCGCTGACTGGCGCTGTGCTGACTCGCGCTGCGCTGAATCGTGGCGCGCTGGTCCGAGCCGGCGGTCGCCGACTGCTCAGTCGAAGCTCTCGAACGTCGCGCGCATCCGCTCGGCATCCGCCGGTCGTCCCGTGAAAATCTCGAAAGCTCCCGCCGCCTGCAGGATCGCCATCCCGCTGCCGTTCATCACGCGGCAGCCGGCGCGGCGCGCCGCCGCGAGCAGTGCCGTTTCCAGCGGGAAGTAGACGATGTCGGCAACCCATAGCCCGGCGTGCAGCGCAGTTTCCGGGGCCGACATGCCGGGGTGTTCGGCCATGCCCATCGGGGTCGCGTTTACGAGGCCGTCGGCGGCTGCGAGGTCCGCGGCGATCGCTGCCGGCTCCGCGGTGCCGGCGGCGACCGTTGCGCCGGGATAGTGTGACGTCAGCGATTCTGCGAGGGCCTCGGCGCGGGTCTGCGCCGCGTCGTGGATAGTGAGTGTTCCGATGCCGTTTGCGAGCAGGGCATGCGCCACGGCCGAACCGCCACCGCCCGCGCCGATCTGCACGACATCGTTCGTCGCAGCATCGGCCCGTTGTTCGCGAAACGCCTGCCCGAAACCGGTAACGTCGGTGTTGTGGCCGATACGTTTGCCGCCACTGAACAAGACGGTGTTCACGGCACCGATGCGGGCGGCTTCGTCGGACAACTCGTCGAGCTCGTCGGCGACGGCCTGTTTGAACGGGTGCGTCACGTTCGTGCCGGCGAAGCCCGCGAGTTCCAGCGCGGCGAGAACACGTGGCAGGTCCTTGTGGTCAAGGCCGAGCGCTGAGAAGTCGAAGCGCTTGTAGACCAGGCGAAGCCCCTGCGCGTCGCCCTCGACTTCGTGCATCCGTGGCGAGCGAGAGGCGCCGATGCCGCGGCCGATCAGGCCGACGAGATAGCGCGGCGTTGCATCGCGGGAGGCGCTGTTCAACTTCAGGCCTGCGGCGCGAAGTCACCCATCTCGTCGGCGTGTCCGAGCGTAGCCACGCGCTCGCGGTGGCGCCGGAAACTGGTCAGCCAGACTAGCAGCACGCCGATGAAGAACGTGCCGGCGACCACGAAGTACATCTCGCGAAACGTCAGTGAGTCCTCGAGCCCGGCGACTGCACCGGTACCGGCGGAACGTCCGAGATTGGCCCAGGCCATGTAGATCGCGAATTGCGTTGCCGAAACCTTGACCCAGCAGAGGTTCATGCTGCTCGCGATGAAGCTGATGAATACACCCTGATAGATGAACGCCTGCACGAAGCCGATCGCCATCAGGTACTGCGGTGACGACCAGGCGAATTCGGTGAGTCCGACGACCAGCGCGATCGCACCGTAAAGAGAGAGCGCGATTCCGTAGAAGAACCGGATTCCTTTCCGGTCGATGAAGACCCCGAGCGCGAGGCCGCCCATCGCAGCGATGAAGCCTGCGACTGAAAGGAAGAGGGAAAAGATTTCTCGGTCGAATTCGAGTTCTCCTACGACGACGGCCGGCGCGAGCGCCACCCAGAGGCCGTCCGCAAAACGGAAGATGAACGCGACGCCGAGCATCAGCAGGCTCGCCGGCAGAAACAGTACCTTCGACAGGTCGAGCGCGATGTCTTTCCAGCCCTCTGGCTTAAGCTGCATCGAGCGCGCTGTGGCCTGACCTTCGGTCCACGGCAGCAGCTTCTCGCCAGGCCGCTCCCGGACCGCGATCGCGACCGCGAGAATGAGCCCGAAGCCGCCGGCCAGCAGCACCGCGATGCCGAGTATGCCGAAGCTGGTGATGGTATATGCCGCGATCGTCGCAGATCCCGAGATGCCGGCGACCTGGCCAAATGCCATGAATGAGTTTGCGCGGCCATGTTCCTCGACCGGCAATACGTCTATCGCCATGCCGTCGACCGCGACATCCTGGCTTGCCGCGAAGAGATTCAGGGTGAAACAGAGAACGGTGAGTACCGTGACATCCTGCAGGCCATCCGGGTAGAACGCGAACGCGATGCCAGTCAGCACGAGGCAGACCTGCGCGATGATGACCCACGGCCGGCGCCGGCCCATTGCGAGATAGGTCCAGCGGTCCATGATCGGCCCGGCGAGGAGCTTGAAACTCCACGGCAGCGAGGCTATCGCGATGAAAGATCCGATCGTGCCGGCGCTCGCGCCCGTTTCCGCCAGATACGCCGGCAGCGCGATCGAGACCAGGCCGAAAGGCAGCCCCTGAGCGACGTAGAGGATCGTGAAGGTGGCGAAACGCAGCGCGCGGCTGTCGGTCAGAATCACGTTGCTGTCCCCGATTGGTGGCCGTCGAACAGCGCGAGCGCGCGGATTTCGATGCTTTCGCGGATCGCCGGGTCCGGCGGTCCGTGTTGCTCGTCGACGGCGCAATGCGCGCCGTAGCGCCGCGCTCCGTCGGCGCGCGGGTCGAACGTGTTGAACAGCAGCCCTTCATCGACCGTCATCTGCGGGAAGTAGTGCCAGCGGTGGGAGTCGGCATGGCGGATTGCCATGACGTGTCCGAGGCGGCCGTCCGGAAAATGAATGTTGGTCGGGACGAAATCGTCCGCGCTCATGCTCCCGGCATCGCAGACGGCCAGCGGCTTCTGCTCGACCGGGCCGCGGATCGGACGCCAGACATTGATGATCCGGTAGCGCTGCTCGCTGATCGCGTTCGCTGCCGCCTTGTCTGCCCCCGCTTCTTCAACCGCCGCCTCGTCGACCGCCCTGCGCGCGCGTTCCGGTCCGGAACCTTCTGTGTAGTCGCTGTGCACGTTGACGACGGGCTGGTTCGCATCCGACTCGCCCGGCCGCAGTTTACGTGACGACCGATAGGTGTGATCGAAGACGACGACCCGTGCTGCGCCGGTCTCGCTGCGGATAAGCTCGGCGACCGCCGGATAGTAATCGTGTGTGATCGCATCCGCGTCGTGAAAATCGGGCAACACGCTGTCCGGGTGGCGGCGAAATACGAAGCCGTGGTTTTCGAGCGTGAACGCGTCCGAGTCGCCGCGACCGTCGATGACCTCCATTCGCCGCTCGACAGTGCGGAACTGCCGGCGCTTGCCGGCCGGTGGCTCGAACAGATAGACGACCGGGGCGGTTTCCTCCGGCGCGAGATAGTTCAGTGTGGCTTGCAGGTCACTGTCCCCCGGTTGTCCGAATTAGGGTCACTGTCCCTCAATTGTGTCCCTTAATTGTGCCCCTGATTGGGGGGCAGCAGGTGTGGCGGCAGCGGGGCGCGGCGTGTCCATGCTTCAGGCGGATAGTTGCGCTCGAGGTAATCCAGAATCCGCTGCTCGGTTTCCGGCGCGAACTCCCACAGATTCTGCGTGGCCTGCATCCAGCGGATCAGTCTGAGCCAGGTCGCACGGTCACCGCGCTGATTTGTCACGAGTCGCAGCGAATGGCAGGCCGAGCAGTGGGCCTGAATCAGCTCGCGATCCGTATCGTCGGCGAGCAGACCGGCGTCCTGTGCGGCGGCCGGCCGCGCGAGCGTGAGCAGCGAAGCAAGCAGCAGAGCGCTCGCGCGGATCATGCGACCTGCACCGCGATGCGATGGCAGGCATTGTTCAGATACCCGCGCGGATTCCACGCGGGCAGCACCATCGGTTGGGCACGGCCGAGCGTGTCGGTGGCCCGGGCCCAGACCTCGAAGTAGCCGCGGGCCGGAAATCGCAGCGTCGCGTCCCAGTGTTGCCAGGCGAGCCGATTCGCGGGCGGCGTGACGTTCGCGTCGATCCACGTCTGCCCGAAGTCGATCGATGTCTGCACCCGCTCGACGGCCAGGTCGCCGGCCCAGGCATGGCCGCGAATCGGCAGCGGCTCGGCGATGGCGTGCTCGATGCCCGACCTTGGTGAGGTGACCAGCGACTTGACCGGCATCGACTCGATGATGCACATGTCGTCGTCTGCGACCTCCGTGCCGGGCGCGACGCTCTCGCACGGCACGCGGTAAGACTGGCCGAGCATCTTTTCGCCGTCATGCACGCGGTCGCGAATCGAAACGCCCTGCAGCCATTTGCCCGATACGGACCCGGGCCAGCCGCCGAAGACGAGCCTAAGCGGGTAACCGTGCAGTGCCGGGAGCGGTGCGCCGTTCATCGCCCAGGCGATCAGCGATTCGTCTTCGAGCGCCTTGTGCATCGGCACGCCGCGCGAGATCGGCTCGAGATTCGGATCCCCGCTCAGATGCCGGTCGGCGCCGTGGAACGCGACATACACCGCGCCCGGTGCGATGCCGCAACGCTCCAGCACGTCGCGCAATCGTACGCCGGTCCATTCGGGGCATGCCACCGCGCCGATCGACCACTGGTTGCCGGACGCCGGCGGCAGAAACTCGCTGCGCCCGTTGCCGGCACATTCGAGCTGCAGTTGCAGCGTGTGCTGCTCGAACTCACGTCCGAGCTCGCCCAGAGTGAACGTGCGCGGAGTGACGCAGGCTTCGCCGTCGATGGTCAGCGCCCAGTTATCGATGTCGTCGAGGTCGACGATCGGCGGCGTGCCGTTGTTTCTGACGAACATCCTATCTGCCGGCGTGACGGCGTCGTCGAGCAGGTGGGCCGGCGTTTCGGCATTGATCGGCCGGTCATTCAGAAGTATCAGCCGGCCGTCCTTGCCGGGGATCTCGAACTCGGCGTCGCTCTGGGCCAGAGCTGCCGGCACCATGCCGCCCGGGAAGAACCGTGCATAAGGTATCGCGCCCAGCAGCGCGGCACTCGCGGCGCCGACAAAGCGACGGCGGCTCGCGATACCGGGCCGGGCATCCCGAAGCAGCCCGTCCCGAAACAACGAGTCGGCCCGTTCCGGGTCGGACGCGAAGAGTTCATGCAAGCCTCTGACGATCCTCGACAATTCCCGTTCCGCTTCTTCGCCGGGCGATACCCGACATTCATCCGACCATAGTCGAAGCTCGGAAATCGGACAAGCTCCGCGGCGCTGTCGCGCCACCTGTTCTTTTGAACTAGACTCGGGCGGCGACAAGAAGAGCAACTCATACTCGCATGGGGAGGTGCAGTATGAACAGACGCAGCTTCGTTCAGTCTTCTCTTGCTACGGCCGTTGCTTTCGCGTTACCACGCACTTCGACAAACGCAGCGATTTTGAGTCCGACGATGAGTGTCGAACGCGATGTCGATGCGGTAACCGGTGCCGGCCGCGGCGTCACACTCCCGCGCGCCGCGGTTCAGGAGCTCGGCGAAAGCCTGCGAGGCAATCTGCTGCTACCCGGCCATGGCGCCTACGAGGATGCACGGCAGGTGCTGAACGCCTCGATTCAGCGGCATCCGGCTCTGATCGTCCAGCCCTTCGGGTCGGCTGACGTGAAGAACGCGATCGATTTCGCACGCGAGTCGGATCTGCTGGTTGCCGTCAAGTGCGGTGGACACAGCCCGTCCGGCAAGTCCACCTGCGATGACGGCCTGATGATCGACCTCAGCAGGTTGCGCAGCGTGCGGGTCGATCCTGTGGCCCGCGTCGCGCACGTTTCAGGCGGCAGCCTGCTCGGCGACATGGACCACGAGACGATGGCTTTCGGCCTCGTCACTACCGCCGGCACCGTTTCGCATACCGGCGTCGGCGGACTGACGCTCGGCGGCGGCTTCGGGCGTGTCGCCCGTCGCTTCGGGCTCGCGCTCGACAACGTGCGGAGCCTCGACATCGTTACCGCAGACGGTGTGCTTCGACACGTGAGCCCGGATGAGAACGCGGAGCTTTATTGGGGACTCCGTGGCGGCGGCGGCAACTTCGGCGTCGTGACCTCGTTCGAGTTCGGACTGCACGAGATGAATCGGCGGGTCATCGGCGGGAACATCGCATTCCCTATCTCCGAGGCGCGTCAGGTCCTCGAGTTTTACGCCGAATACGGTCTCGAAGCACCCGATGAGCTCTATCTCGACTGCGTGTTGCTCAGCAATCCGCGCGCCGGCGCGCAGTTCGCTGCATTCAACCTGTGCTGGAGCGGCGACCATGCGGCGGCGGAACCGGTGCTCGACAGGATCAGGAGCATCGGCACAGTCGTGCTCGACGACGTCGGGCCGGCCGATTACACGGCCCTGCAGCAGTCGGGCGATGTCAGCGATCCGCGCGCAATCGGTTCTTATACGAAGACCGGGTTCGCCTCGCAGATTTCACCGGGGATGATCGATGCCATCGTCACGGGCCTGGTCGAGGATCCGGGTCGCACGACGACGATCGGTTTCCAGCACGGCGGCGGTGCAATTACGCGCATCGCGCCGGAGGCGACCGCGTTTCCGCATCGCGACGTCAACTACACCGGCCTGCTGCTCGTCGACTGGCCGGTCAACGACGATCCCACCCACCATATCGACTGGCTGCAGGCATACTGGGACACGATCGAGCCGCACACGAAGGGCTTCTATACGAACGACGTCGTCGACGAGACGCAGGACGAGGTCGACGCCAACTACCTCGGCAACTTCGACCGTTTGCTTGCCCTCAAGAATCGCTACGATCCCGGCAACCTGCTGAGGCTCAACGCCAACATCGTTCCGACCGTCTAGCAGAGAACGCAAATGCCGCAAACCACTTCCCGGACCATGTGTCCGATGAACTGCCACCCGACCTTCTGCGGCATGCAGGTTACGACCGAGGACGACCGGCTCGTCGGCGTCGCCGGAGACGACGATAACCCGGACAGCCGCGGCTTCCTCTGCGTTCGCGGCCGGGCGGCCGAAGAGATCGTGCACAACCCGGATCGTCTGCTGTACCCGATGGCGCGCAGTCGCCGCGGCAACGATGACTGGCAGCGGATCGGCTGGGACGAGGCGCTCGACCGCATTGTCGAAAGCATGCAGGCGGTCGGGCGCGAGCGCGTGGCGCTCTGGCCGGGCCATGGGTCGGTCGCGAACGATTTCGGTGTCTTCGCCCACGGCCAGCTCGCGATGCGCTTCGCGAACCTGTACGGCTGTCAGTGGTGGGAGCCGTCGATGATCTGCTGGGGCCTCGGCGGGCTCGGCGTCGGTCTCACCGGCGCGATGGAGGTCAACACCAAGGAAGACATGGCCGCCAATGCCGATCTGATCGTGCTCTGGGGCGCGAATCTCGCGAGCCAGCCGAACACGGCGCGCTGTATCGCCGAGGCCAAGAAGCGCGGCGCACGGGTGATCGCGATCGATGTGCGAACGAGTCAGGCATGCCGCTCCGCCCACGAGTCATACATCGTCCGGCCCGGCACCGACGCTGCTCTTGCGCTCGCGCTGATGCACGTGATCCTCCGGGACGGCCTCGAGGACCGGGCGTTCATAGCGGCGAACACGATCGGCATCGACGAACTCGGCGAACATGTGAAGGCGCACTCGCCGGAGTGGGCCGCGCCGATCACCGGGCTGTCCGTCAAAAGGATCGAGCAGCTTGCGCGCAGCTATGCCGCGACCGACCGGGCGATGATTCTCCTGAGCGGGAGCTCTATGTACAAGAACCGCCACGGCTGGGAGGCGAGCCGGGCGATTTCCTGCCTGCCGGCGCTGACGGGCAAGCTCGGCAAGCCTGGGGCAGGCCTCGGTCCCCGCCATGCCGCCGAGCCGCACGGCGCGGGGCTCATGCCGATTCTGAACCCGGCCGATCGCCCGCCGGGCAACTACGTGCCGAGCCAGATGTCGTCGATCATCGATGCGATCGAGAGCGGCGCAGTGCAGACGATGCTCGTTTTCGGGTCGAATTTCCTGTCGTCGTTCGCCGACGCGGGACGTGTCGCGAAAGGCTTCGACAGCATGTCGCTGCTCGTCTGTCAGGACCTCTTCATGAACGATACGATGCGGCGTTGCGCCGACATCGTTCTGCCTGCAACGTCATGGCTCGAGGACGTCGGCTGCAAGCGGACGGCGACGCACCTCTACCTGATGGACCGGATACTCCCGCCGGCCGGCGAATCACGCTCGATGACATCGATCGTCCGATCGCTTGCCGAGCGGCTGGGCGTCGAGGACCTCTATCCGTGGGCCGAGCCGCACGGCCATATCGACGCCGTGCTCGATCATCCGTCAACCGGGTATGCGTCGATCGAGGCGCTGCGGGCGAACGGCGGCATCATGCCGCTCGACGTTTCGCCGGTTGCGCACCCGGATCTGAAGTTTGCGACGCCGTCCGGCAAGATCGAGTTTCTTTCGGAAACGGCGGAACGCCACGCGCTACCGGCACTGCCGAGCTTCACGCCCAGAGCGAAAGACAAGTTCCCGCTCGAGCTGCGAATGGGCCGCTCGATCAACCACTTTCACAGCTTCTACGATTCCGGCCGCGCGTTGCCGTCGCTGGTGCGCCGCGACAAGGCGCCGCGGCTGTGGATCTCGCCGGCCGATGCCGAGGCGCGCGGAATCGCAGACGGCGAGCCGATCCGCATTCACAACGCGCGCGGCAGTTGCGACGCTGATGCGCGCGTGACCGACCGAGTGCCCGCTGGCACGGTCTGGATTCACGACGGCTGGCCCGGTCTCAACACGCTGACCGACGGCGGCGCCGCGGTGGCCGATGAAGCGACCACGATCTATCCGTTTACCGTCGGGCAGTCGGCATACGACGCATTCGTCGAGGTCAGTCGGTAAGCAGCTTGACCTCCACTTGTCTTTTCCGTCGAGCGCTGCGCCGCCTTGTTCGCTACGCCCTGATCGTCACGGTCGCCGGCATCGTCCTGAGTGTCGCGGCGGCGGCGAGCCTGCGCGCGATCGATCCGCCGACGACGGTTGTCATGCTGCTCGAGCCGGGGCCGGTTGCGGATATCGACTATCGCTGGGTCGACCGGTCCCGAATATCCGCTGCCGCCGCGCGTGCAGTCATTGCGGCGGAAGATCAGCGTTTTCTCGAGCACCACGGCATCGACCTCGATCAGATGTCGACCGCGTTGCGGGACTATCGCCGCGGCGAGCCGCTGCGCGGCGCCTCGACGATCACGCAGCAGGTCGCGAAGAACGTGTTCCTCTGGAACGGCCGAAGTCTCGTTCGCAAGGCACTCGAAGCCTGGTTCGCGCTGCTGATCGAGCTGACCGTGCCCAAGCAGCGGATACTCGAGGTCTACCTCAACATTGCGGAGTTCGGGCGGGGCGTATTCGGCGTCGAGGCGGCGGCCCGGTCGATGTTCGGCCTGGCGTCGGCCGATCTCTCGGTCCAGGATGCCGCGACGCTGGCGGCCGTGCTGCCGAGCCCGAAGCGCATGCGCGCCGATGCGCCGTCGGCTTATGTCCAAACCCGCGCCGCAGAGATCGCCGGCCAGATGCGCCTTCTCGACGAGCGCGGCCATTACGTCGGCCTAGACTGGTAGTTTCTGTATCCGTCTATCGCCGTTGACCACGGTCGCGACCGCCACCTATATTGAGGCGACAGGACGGGGGAAGATAATGACAACGACATGGACCCGGTTCGGTGCCGGAATCGTTTGTGCCGGGCTTTGCGGCATGGCACCCGCCGCTTTCGCGCAGTTCGGCCGTGGCTACGGGCCGGAGCTCGTCAACGAGCCGCCGCCGATGGAATTCGAGACCTCGGAAGCGCATTACGCCTGGCTGCTCGAGCAGGCCGACGGCGGCACCGAGCACACGTTCGACACACTGCCTCGCTGGGACGGCCTATGGGTGACCGCGGGCAACACTTCGATGGATGCGTTCGTCGATGCGCCGGGCTTCAGCGGCAACGTGCGTGAAGGCGTGCTGACACCGCCGTACGAGGCGGCTTTCAAGGAGCGCTGGCGCGAGCAGGTCGAGCTCGGTCAGGTGCAGTACGACAGGCTGACGCACTGCGAGCCGCAGGGCTATCCGCGAATTCTGCTCGAGCCGTATTCGCACGAATTCATCAATCTGCCCGATCAGTCGTACTTCATCAACGATTTCGACAGCGCGGTCCGGCGGATCTACATCGGCGGCGAGCACGTGAATCTGCTTGGGACGCACACCTGGTTCGGCGACACGGTCGGCTTCTGGGACGGCGACAAGCTGGTCACGCATACGGTCGATCTGCTGCCGGTCGACTTCACGCGCTGGGCACCGATGACCAGCAACCAGTTCGAGTCCGTCGAGGTCTGGGAGTACAAGGAGTACGACGACGGTACGGCCAGGCTCGAAGTTCAGGTGACGTTCTACGACTCGTTCGCGTTCCAGAAGCCGGTGCATGCGGTCTACGCCTATCGGCGCGCAACGGAGCTCGAAGATGCCGGCTATCGCGTGCAGCACTGGGAGTGCGAGTCGACCAACAATGCCTACCGCGACGAGGAAGGCGGGACCGATTACCGGCTGCCCGGCGAAGAGGGATACGTCGATCCGCGCGGCACCACACTGTTTCCGGATCTGCCGGGACAGACCCGCGACCCGATTTACAACACGACGCTGACGGCCGAATGAATCGGTCGCGCAGGAGACCCGAGATGATCAGAATGAACCGCAAACTTCCGTTTGCACCCATTGTCGCCCTGTCAGCCGCCTTCGCGACCGGCGGGGCTGTCGCCCACCATTCGTTCACCCAGTTCGACCGCGACACGGAAATGGTCAAGACTGGAACCGTCGTTCGCTGGGCGTTCAATAATCCGCATTCCTGGCTCTACCTGAACATCGAAGGCGAGGATGGCGAGGAAACGCTGTGGAGCTTCGAGGGCTCGGCGCCGCCATCGCTGATTCAGCGCGGCATCACCGGCAGCACGTTCGAGCCCGGCGACACGGTAACGTTCATGTACTGCCCGATGGTGGACGGTCGCCCCGGCGGGCATCTCGGCTGGGCGCTGCTCGGCGACGGCAGGTTCGTCAATCCGAGCGATGGCGGCTGCAACGGCAACGACGCCAATATCGAGAAGTGGAAAGGCTGGCTCGAGCAGGGCTATCTGTCGAACACCGAAGCCGAGGGCAACTGAGCCGGTACACTCTGGCAAGCGGGTTGCGGTTGAAGTATCGTGACACGCAATGCAAGCCGAAAGAAAAGGACTCTTCGCAAACTACGATCAGGGAGAGTTTTTTTGCGAATTGTTCGGCAGTCCCGACTCTCCGCATGAGGATCTGAGCCGCGAAATTCGGTCCCGCCTCGAGCGGCTCAGCCCCGCGACGCTCCGTCGCCGCGCGAAGGCAACCGACCGCGAGCTCTTCAATCTCGGCATCACGTTCACGGTCTACTCCGACAAGGACGCGATCGACCGCGTGCTGCCATTCGACGTGATTCCGCGCGTCATCTCGCCGACCGACTGGGCGCACATCGAATCGGGCTGCATTCAGCGCGTCACTGCGATCAACCAGTTCATCCGCGACGTCTACCACGATCAGCGCATTATCAAGGACGGTGTCGTGCCGGCCGACCTGATCCACGGCAATCCGAACTTTCAGCGCCAGATGACCGGCCACACCGTGCCGTACGATGCCTACGTCAACGTCTGCGGCACGGACATCGTTCGTGACGAGCAGGGCGTGTTCCGGGTTCTCGAGGACAATGCCCGCACGCCTTCTGGCGTCTCTTACGTCGTCGAGAACCGGCATCTCATGTTGCGGGCTTTCCCCGACCTCGCCGACCAGATCGGGCTCAGGCAGGTCTCGAACTACGGCATGCGGCTCCGCGACGCGCTCGCCGAGCTCGCGCCGCTCGGCAATCTCGACCCGCGGATCGTGCTGATGTCGCCGGGCGTCTACAACTCGGCGTATTTCGAGCACGTGTTCCTCGCGCGGGAGATGGGCGTTCCGCTGGTAGAGGGCAGAGACCTCGTCGTCACCGACGGCTCAGTCCACATGCGCACGACCAGCGGACTGCGGCGCGTTGACGTGATCTACCGGCGAATCGACGACGATTTCATCGATCCGGACGCCTTCAATCCATCTAGCATGCTGGGTGTCAAGGGTCTCTTTTCCGTCTACCGGGAAGGCCGGGTGGCTCTGGCAAACTCGGTCGGCACCGGTGTTGCGGACGACAAGGCGATCTATGCCTACATGCCGCGAATCATCAAGTACTACCTCGACCAGGATCCGATTCTGCAAAACGTCGAGACGCATCTGTGTCGCGAGGACGAGGGTCTCAGATACACGCTCGCGAATCTCGACAAACTTGTCGTTAAGCCGGTCGGCGAGTCGGGTGGTTACGGCGTGGTCGTCGGGCCGAAAGCATCGAAGGCCGAGCTAGAGGAATGCCGCCACCGTATCGAGGATGAGCCCGAGAAGTACATCAGCCAGCCGGTCGTCGGTCTGTCCGTGTCGCCGACGCTGGTCGATGGGGGCGTCGAGCCGCGGCATGTCGATTTGCGGCCCTACATCATCACCGGCAAGAGCAGCTGGGTTCTCCCCGGAGGGCTGACGCGCGTAGCGCTCAGGCGCGGCTCGCTGGTCGTCAATTCCTCGCAGGGCGGCGGCACGAAAGACACCTGGGTGCTCGAGTAGGCGATGTATACGTTACTGTCACGTTTCGCCGAGAACAGCTTCTGGATGGCGCGCTATGTGGAGCGTGCGGCGAATCTCGCGAGAATCCTCGACGTCAACGAGACGTTCGCGCGCGATCGCCATGGCGCTAACGACTGGTTGCCGATGCTCAAGCTACACTGCGACGAAGAGGCGTTCGACGAGCGTTATCGCTCAGTCGATGCGGCGAGCGTCACGCGCTTCTACATCATCGATTCGTCGAATCCGAATTCGATCCGCTTCGCCATTCGTGCGGCCAGGGAGAACGCGCGCTCGATCCGGCATCTGATCAGCCTCGAGAGCTGGACGCAGCTGAATGTCTTCTACAACTGGCTCGCCGGCTTGAAGAACCGCTCGATCCCGCTGACCGAGTTGTCGCGGATCTGCGGAAAAATCAAGGAAGGGTGTCAGCTCCACTTCGGCATCGTCAGCGATACGATGTATCGGGATCAGGTGTGGCTGTTCTATCGTCTCGGCACGTTCCTCGAGCTGTGCGACCAGGTAACGCGGCTGGTCGACATGAAGTACCACGCGCTGCTGCCGAGTGCGAGCGATGTCGGCAAGCCGATCGACGTTGCGCAATGGAACGCCCTGCTACGCTCGGCCGCCGCCTACCACGGTTATCGCCGCATCTATCCACAGATGATGACGCCGTCATCGGTGGCAGGATTCATTCTTCTCGACCCCGGCTTTCCCCGATCGGTTACCAGTTGTGCCCGCGAGTTGAGGTCGACGCTCGACCGGTTGCTGGCTCGCGAGGAGATGACCTCGGTCGGTTTCGATTTCGACAGCATCGACGCGTTGACCGGGCTCGCCGACTGGCCGGCGGATGCGGTGATTTCCCATGGCCTGCACGAGTACCTCGATCAGGTGCAGTTGACGCTGATAGCGCTCGGCGAGCAGATCGAAGCGACGTTTTTCCCGTCGCGCTACGATGAGGACGAGGACGTCTGAGGTCGAGCCAGCGCTACGCGACCGCCGGCGTGACATCGACGGCGACCAGGACCTCGTGGCCGCCGCCGCCGAGAATGAAGCCGGTCGTCGGGCTGACGTCGCCGTAGTCGCGGCCCCAGCCGACCGTTATGTGCTCGCCGGACGGTATCTGATTGTTCGTAGGATCGAAATCGACCCATTCCGTGCCCGACCATACCGCGATCCACGCGTGCGAGGCGTCGGCGCCCACGAGCCGCTCCTGCCCTTCGGGCGGATGCGTCAGCAGGTAGCCGCTGACGTAGCGCGCCGGCAGGCCGAGGCTTCTGAGACATGCGATCTGCAGGTGTGCGAAGTCCTGGCAGACGCCCTGGCGCGTCGCCAGGACCTGTTCGATGGGCGTCGACACGTCCGAGACGCCGCCGCGGTACTCGAAGTCGCGGTAGATCCGCGCGGTCAGGTCCATCGATGCATCGAGCACCGGGCGTCCGGCCGTGAACGATTCGGCCGCATACTGTCGCGGCTCCTCTCCCGGCACGATGAACTGCGACGGGAACGCGAACTCGAGCGCGCCCGCGGCCAGCAACGCATTGGTGTCGGCCGCCAGCGCCTCCCACGGCGGGCTCGCCGACAGATCGAGACCGCTCCCGGTCGTGATCTCGACCAGCGATTTCGATTCCACGACGAACGTCTCGTGGGGCTGCTGCAGCGTGATGTAGTGGACCTCGTTGCCGTAATAGTCCGTTCTCTCGGTCAGCTGCGAGGCTTCAGGCTCGGTCGTCAGCAAGAAGCTGAGGCGTTGCTGCGCGGCCGTCGCGCGCGGCTTAAGGTGAACCATGTGCTGCGCGATCGACACCGTGTCTTCGTAGGTGAAGGTCGTCCGGTGCCGAACGTCGTAACGCATCTGCGTGCTATCTGCCGGCCAGCCGCTCGAGCGTCGAGTGGCTGAAGAACTGGCGCGACAGGCAGTCGGACAGGCTGCCGACCGCGTTTAATGTCTCACGCATCCGGCGGTCCAGACGCGTGCGGGTCTGGAAGCGATTCGTTGCTTCGCTGAGCTCCTGCCAGTTCGCGAGGCTCAGCTCCGATTCGAGCGCTTTCGCACTGCGCTGCGCCTCGCTCGGCAGTCCGCTGTCGTCGGTCTGCGGCAGGTCGTCGAGGTGTTCCATGATCGCGCGTAACTGGAACACGACGGACCGCGGGTTCGTCTCGTCCGCGACGAGCAAATCGAGCGTGCGGGCCACTTGTGGCGCCGCGTGATAGCGCCGTCGATAGGTCATCGTGCTGTCGGCCAGCTCCAGCAGCAGCTCTAGTCCGCCGTCCTGCTCCGGCTCGCCGTTGACCGACAGGTGTTGCAGGAGTTGCGCGGTTTCCCTTATCCGTTCGATGCGGCGCCCCATGTCCAGAAACCGCCAGCCGTATCCGCGAGTCATGTTCTCCATGATCATGCCGCTCAGTGCGGCGAGATACTGGATCAGCCGGTTGAGGATCCGCAGCGCGCGATCGGTATCGCGCTCCGCATTCTGCTCATCGCTGCGCGGCACTTCGGAGAGCTCGAGCAGTATCCGGTAGGTATCGTAAGAAAGGCGCTCCCGGACCGCGTCCGCCGTCCGACGCACGTTGCCGAGCACCTTCGCGAGCCCGTCTCTCGATTCCTCGTCGAACAGAATCGACCAGAGCTCGGTGACGACGGCATCGCGGCCCGCCTGGGTCGCCCGTTTGCCGCGGCGTGACGACAGGTGCTTTTGCGCGACCAGCAGGCCCGCGATTCGTTCCGGAGATACGAGACTCCGGTGCCCGCCCACTTCGCCGTCGATCCTGATCACCAGGCTCCGCAGCAGCCTTACGGCCGACTCGGCGCGCTCCGCGTAACGGCCGAGCCAGAACATGTTGTCGGCCGCGCGTGACGGCAGGTCGCGGCCGCTTCTTCGCAGGCGACCGTCGTCGTTTCTGCGCGCGAGCAGGCTGTAGGTCTCGACCGGTTCCTCGGACAATACCCACGTGTCCTTGCTGATGTCGCCCGCGGCAAGCCATTGCGTATGCGGATTCGGGTCGCCGGACACGCGCGCGAGGCCGCCCGGCATGACTCGGTAGCCGTCTGCGGTTGCCGCGACATAGAAACGCACGGTAACCGGTGCGGGCGTCAGGCGACCGTCGACGCCCCAGACCGGCGCCGTCGAAAGCTCGACTTCTTCCTGGCCGACGAAGTCGTGGCCGCGCTCACGAATTTGCGCTGCCAGCTCGTCGTGATGATCAATCCGGCCGTTGCTGTTGCCGATCAGAAGGCTACGGGTCGACGACACCGAGCTGATCGCAAGACGCTCGATATTGTCGAGCACGTATTGTCGCTCGCCGGGCTGCCCGCACCACCAGGTCGCGACACTCGGAATCTTCAGATCCTCGCCCAGCAGGTGACGGCTCATCGCCGGCAGAAAACTCAGAAATGCGGCGCTCTCGATCAGGCCGCTGCCGATCGCGTTCCCGACGATCGCGTTGTTCGCCCGGACCGCCTGCAGCAGTCCCGGCACGCCGACCATCGAGTCACCGCGCAGCTCCAGCGGATCCGCCATGTCGGACCGGATCGTCCGAAGAATCAGGTCCACCGGCTGCAGGCCTTCGACGGACTTCAGATAGACCTTGTTGTCGCGCATCGTGAGGTCCTGTCCCTCGACCAGGTTGTAGCCGAGGTAACGGGACAGGTAGGCATGTTCGAAAAAAGTGCGCTTGCTCGGCCCGCGGGAGAGGAAGATCGCGAGCGGCTCCTCTTTTGCGCTGAGGCTCAGGAAGTGCTCGTTGAAGTCGCGGAAGAATGCGGCCTGTCTGCGGACGTTCTGGCTCTCGAAAAGCCGCGGCAGACAGCGTGACGCAACGATACGGTTTTCGAGCGCGTAGCCGGCGCCGGACGGCGCTTCAGTGCGGTCGCTGAGCACCCACCAGTTGCCATCCGGCGCGCGCGCAAGATCGAAAGCGATCAGGTGCAGGAAAGCGGTGCTCGTCGAGGATTCGCCGCTGCAGGGCCGCAGGAACTGTGGGTTGCCGAAGACTGCTCCGGGCGCGAGCACGCCGTCGCGGAGCAACGTCTGCGGCCCGTAGAGGTCTGCGAGGGCGCGGTCGAGCAGCGTAGCCCGCTGAATCAGCCCGGCTTCGATGCTCTGCCATTCCGCGGCCGAGATCAGCATCGGGAACGGGTCGTACTGCCACGGCCGGCTCGTGCTCTTCCGATCGTTCTGCGCGACGAACGTGACGCCGTTCTCGCGAAACAGGCGGTCGGCCGTCTCGTGCAGCCGGCGACGATCTTCTTCGGTCATGCCCGCGAGCTGCTCGAGCACCGGCAGCCAGGCCGGGCGCACGCTGCCATCGGGTGCAACCAGCTCGTCATAGACGCCCGGCGCCGGCCGGTAGTTCGCGAGGAACTCGGCCAGTTGCGGATTCAGCGCAGGCACGTCTTGCGATGCGGACATTAGGGTCACTGTCCCTTAACTGGGTGTGTCCAGCGGAGGTCGAGCGTACAGGGAAATTCCGGATTGTTCAGTGGCCGCGGTTCGCGTGTCGGGCCCGGCGTGTGGCCGAAAGGCGAAAAACGCGACTTGCGGCGGCTTTCTGCCTCGTAAGCGTTGACCGGGAACGTCTCGAAATTGCGGCCGCCCGGATGCGCGACGTGGTAGGTGCAGCCGGCAACGGCCCGGCCGTTCCAGCGGTCGTAGAGGTCGACTATCAGCGGTGCATCGACGGGAATCGTCGGGTGCAGGGCCGACGCCGGCTGCCAGGCGCGGTAGCGGACGCCGCTGACGAATTCACCTTCCCGGCCCGTCCCGGTCAGAGGCAGCGCGTGGCCGTTGCAGGCGATCAGGTAGCGATCGGGATTGAGCCCCGTGGTGCTCACCTGCAGCCGCTCGACCGACGAGTCGACGAAGCGGACCGTGCCGCCGATCGAGCCTTCCTCCCCGAGCACGTGCCAGGGCTCGAGCGCCTGTCGCAGCTCGATGCGGATCGTGCCGTAGTCGACGCTGCCGTAAAGCGGGAACCGGAATTCGAAGTGCGGCTCGAACCAGCCGGGGTCGAGGCCATAACCGGCCCGCTGCATGTCCTCGATCACGTCAGTCAGATCACCGTGAACGAAATGCGGCAGCAGGAAGCGGTCGTGCAGCGACGTTCCCCAGCGCACGAGGTCGTGCGTATAGGGCGTCTTCCAGAAACGCGCGATCAGCGCCAGCAACAGCAATTGCTGGGCCAGGCTCATCTGCGGATGAGGCGGCATTTCGAACGCCCGGAACTCGACGAGACCGAGGCGGCCGGTCGGGCCGTCGGGCGAGTAGAGTTTGTCGATGCAGATTTCGGAACGATGCGTGTTGCCCGTTACGTCCACGAGCAGGTTCCGTAGCAACCGGTCCACGAGCCAGGGCGGCACCGGTTCGCCGGCCGGCATCTGCGTGAACGCGAGCTCGAGCTCGCGCAGCGCGTCGAGCCGCGCTTCGTCGATGCGCGGGGCCTGGCTGGTCGGGCCGATGAAGAGGCCCGAGAACAGATACGACAGCGACGGATGGTGCTGCCAGTACGTGATGAGGCTCCGCAGCAGGTCGGGGCGGCGGAGAAACGGCGAGTCGGTCGGCCGAGCGCCGCCGAGCACGACGTGATTGCCGCCACCGGTGCCGGTGTGCCGGCCGTCGAGCATGAACTTCTCGGTGACGAGCCGCGCCTGATGCGCGTCCGCGTAAATACCTTCGGTGATGTCGACCATTTCCTGCCAGCCCGAGGCGGGGTGCACGTTGACCTCGATCACTCCGGGGTCGGGTGTCACCTTTATGACATTGAGCCGCGGATCCTTTGGCGGGTCGTAACCCTCGATCCGGATCGGCACGCCGAGCTCCGCGGCCGTGTCGTCGATGGCCGTGACGAGGTCGACGTAGTCCTCGAGCTCCTCGACCGGCGGCATGAAGATGCACAGGTGCCCGTCACGTGGTTCGGCACCGAGCGCGGCGCGTGCCGCGGTACCGCTGCCGGCGGCACCGATCGGGACCTGGCCGGTGACTGCCTGAGGCGGCGCGTCGTTGCCGGACGCGCCTTGCGCGCGCCGGTACGGCTGCCGCGCCGGGTCGGGCGGCGGCAGGTCGGGCCGCTCGGCCGTCGGGTCGGACGGCACGATGTACGGGTAGTCGATCGGCGCGATGTGCGGCAGCGACGGGACCGGCAGCCGGTAGCCCAGCGGCGAGTCGCCAGGTACCAGAAACAGCTTGCCCGGTCGCGTCTGCCAGCGATCGCTGATCCACCGCCGCGAGCCGTCGCGCGCATTCCAACGCTGCAGCGGCAGCACGCAGCCGACCGGCTGACCGAGACCCCGCTCGAAGACGCGGGCGAGGCGCTCGCGCGCCATCGGGTCGTCGAGCTCGTTCGTTTCGGCCGTCAGGTTTTCCGGCAGCTTGCGCTCGGCCGCGAGGAAGTGCCACGGATCTTCGTAGGCCTCGGCGACGCACTCGCTGTCCACCTCGAGTCGGTCGGCGACGCCGCGCAGAAACTCGGCGGCCACCGCCGGGGACGCCTGATAGTCGGTGTCCTCGCCGGCCACCAGCGCCGGGTTCGACCATAGCGGCTGGCCGTCGCGCCGCCAGTAGAGCGAGTAGGCCCAGCGCGGCAGCTGCTCGCCCGGATACCATTTTCCCTGGCCGAAATGCAGCAGCCCGTCCGGCGCGAATCGCTGGCGAAGTCGCTGAATCAGATCGGCCGCCAGGGCGCGCTTCGTCGGTCCCGTTGCGGCCGTGTTCCATTCCTCACCATCCGGATCGTCGCGCGATACGAAGGTCGGTTCGCCGCCTATCGTGAGCCGCACGTCACCGGCGCGAAGCTCCGCGTCGAGCGCGCGGCCGAATGCATCGATGGCCTGCCACTGCTCGGGCGAGTACGGCTTCGTCACCCGGCGGGATTCGCGGATGCGAGTGACGCGCATATCGTGGCGGAACGTCGTTTCGCACTCCTCGATCGCACCGGTAATCGGCGCCGCGCTCGTTGGATGCGGCGCGCAGGCGAGCGGAATGTGCCCTTCGCCGGCGAGCAGGCCCGAGGTCGGGTCGAGCCCGATCCAGCCGGCCCCCGGCAGATAGGCCTCCGCCCAGGCATGCAGGTCGGTGAAGTCTTCGCTCGCGCCGGACGGACCGTCCAGCGATTCGACGTCCGGTTTCAGCTGAATCAGATAACCGGAGGCGAACCGGCTCGCGATGCCGAGATGCCGCAGGATCTGCACGAGCAGCCAGCCGGAATCCCGGCACGAGCCCGACGCTTTCGTCAGTGTTTCTTCCGGCGTCTGCACACCGGGCTCCATCCGCACCAGATAGCGAATCTCGGATTGGAGCCGCTGATTCACGTCGACCAGGAAATCGATCGTCTGCCGCGGCGTTTGCGTATCGATGCTCGCGATCCATTCGGCGAGCTTCGGTGTCTGCGGCTCGGTTTGCAGAAAGGGCTCGAGGTCGTCGAGCGCCGCGTCCGCATAGCTGAACGGGAAGGTCTCGGCCTGCGGTTCGAGGAAAAAGTCGAACGGGTTGTAAATCGTCAGGTCCGCGACGAGGTCGACGTCGACGTGAAAATGATCGGTCGGCTCGGGGTAGACGACACGCGCCATGAAGTTGCCGTGCGGATCCTGCTGCCAGTTCAGGAAGTAGCCTTCCGGCTCGATCCGGAGCGCATAACTCAGAACAGGCGTGCGGCTGTGCGGGGCAGGCCGCAGGCGAATCACCTGCGGACCCATCTGCACGCGGCGGTCGTAGTCGTAAAGCGTTCGGTGGTGCAGAGCGACGTCCAGTGTCATACGTTGTTTTCCCTCATGCGCGGCCGAACCCGGGCCAGAGCGTCGACAGCAGATAGCCGCCCAGAACCATCGTGACGACCAGCATCAGCGCGAGCACGAGGCCGGTCCTGAACATCGTCTTGAGGTCGATCCCGTAGCCGGCGGCAATGGCCGGGCCTGCCGACGAGGACGGCAGCGCGATGCCGAAATTGCCGGTTGCCGCTACGATGAAGACCATCGGCACGGCATTGACGCCCATCGTCTCGAACGTGCTGATCGTGATCGGCACGACGATCGCGATTGCGGCCGTGTTGCTGGTGATCTGCGTCAGCAGCAAAGTCAGGACGACGAATACGGCAACTGCAGTTATGCCGCCGGCCTGAGACAGCGGGATCAGCCGGTCGGCGAGAAACTGCGCCGTGCCGGTCTGGCTCAGCGTCTGGCCGAGCGCCGAGCCGCCGGCGAACAGATAGATCAGCCCCCAGACCAGACGCTGCTGCGCGTATTGCCAGGTAATCAGCGGAACGCCTTCGTGCCGGACCATGAAGCACAGCAGGCCGCAAACCAGGAAAGCGAATGCGGGCGTGAGCCCCGGGAGCCAGTCCGCGTACCACTGCCTGCTGAACGCGAGCAGAGTAGCCGTCGAGAACAGCAGCAGACCCCAGCGTTCCGGAACGCTGAGCCTGCCGAGCGCGCCGAGCTCGGTCCGGAAGTATTCGCGCGTGCCGTCGACGCGCTCGAGCTCCGGACGAAACGCGAACCGCAGAAAGCAGAAAGTCACGATGCCGGCCAGCAGCGTCAGCGGCAGCATGCGGGTGAGCCAGGTGGCGAACAGGAACTCGTGGTCCAGCACCTGCTGTTCCAGGAACTGCACGGTCAGCAGATTCGGTGCACCGCCGATCGGCGTGCCTGCGCCGCCGATGCTGGTACCCCAGGCGACGGCGATCAGCAGCGCCGTGCCGAACGCACTGCCGCGCAGATCCTCGATGCCGATGAATTTCAGCATCGAGACGACGATCGGGATCATTGCCGCGGCCACGACGGCATTCGGCAGCAGTGTGCTCAGGACCGCGGCGATCGTGAACCAGGCCAGCAACTGCTGGCGCGTGCCGGTACCGATGCCGAGCAGCGAAACGAGCGCGATGCGGCGATCGAGACCGCAACGGCCCCAGAGCACGCCGATCATGTTTGCGCCGAGGATCAGTATCACGAGCTGCTGCGCATAGGCAGGCAGGATCTCGGTTACCGGATGGAAGCCGAACACGGCCAGCACGCCGAGCGGCAGGAAACCCGTAACCGCAAGATGCACCGGCTGGAAGATCCACCACCAGGACATCCAGAGCAGCAGTCCGATGCTGCCGCGAATCGCGTACGTGGTTTCGGGTAGCGGCAGCAGTATCAGCGCCAGAAACGCCAGCGGGCCGATGGCGAGGTGCAACGCCCGGCCGGCCCCGGCGTCGCTCATGAGTCGGTCACGTTGTCGTTCATGCTTCGGCCCGGTTCGTCGACGCCGAACCGTCGCCGAGAGCTGTCTGCCAGGCTTCCAGATACTTGTAACCGCTGCCGGTGTTGAAAACGACGACTGTTTCTTCCGGGGCGATGCGACCGTCGCTGCGGAGTTTCGCGATCGCGGCAAGACCCGCGCCGCCCTCGGGCGCTGCGAAAATTCCCTCGGCGCGCGCAAGCCCGGCCGCGGCTTCCATCAGCGCGGAATCGCTGACGGCAACGGCGATGCCGTTCGTTCGGCGCAGGTCTCTGAGGATGATGAAATCGCCGAGCGCTTTCGGGACGCGCAGCCCGGACGCGACGGTCGCGGCGTCGTTCCAGAACTCGGATTTGTCGGCGCCGCGCTCCCAGGCGGCGACGACAGGCGCGCAGCCTTCTGCCTGCACTGCGATCATCCTGGGTCTTGCGGAACCGGTCAGGCCCATCGCTTCGAGCTCGTCGAAGGCCTTGCACATCCCGATCAGGCCGACCCCGCCGCCGGTCGGATAGACGATGACATCCGGCAGCGTTCCGCCGAAGTTCTCCCAGAGCTCGTAGCCCATCGTCTTCTTGCCTTCGATCCGATACGGCTCCTTCAGCGTCGACACCTCGAACCAGCCGTGGTTCGCTGCGCGCTCGGCAATGAACTTCCCGCAGTCGGAGATCAGTCCGTCGATCAGCCGCACGTCGGCCCCGAAGGCCCGCGCCTCGGTTACGTTCGCCGCCGGCGTGTCGGCCGGCATCGCGATCACGCAATCGAGACCGGCAGCAGCCGCGTATGCCGCCGCAGCGCCGCCGGCATTGCCGGCAGTCGGCAGGGCGATCGCACCAATCCCGTGCTGTTTCGCCATGCTGACCGCGGCCGATAGCCCGCGGGCCTTGAACGAGCCGGTCGGATTCAGCCCCTCGTCCTTGATCCAGAGCTTCGGCAGCCCGATTTCCGCGCCATAACGGCGCGCCTCGATCAGCGGGGTCGTGCCTTCACCGAGCGATACCGGTGTCGCCGTCGGCATGACTTCCGCATACCGCCACATCGAGTCGCTGCGCGCCTCGAGGGCAGCCAGCGAGAGCGTTCGCGCCGCTCGGGAAAGCTCATAGCGCGCAAGCAGCGGCAGCTTGCAGGTCGGGCAAAGGCTCGCGGGCGTGTCGGCCGGCACGGGGGCGCCGCAGGACGAGCACTCCAGGTGGCTCAGCGTTGTGGCCGGCGGGGCATCAGGGGACATCGGGGGGCATCGAGGGAACTTATCGTTGTTTCGGACAGTATAGGAAACGATGCCGGGCCGCGCACAGGTCCCGATTCCGGCGGAATCTCGATTACACTAAACCGGCGCCTGGCTGCAGCACAGTTGCGGCAGGCAACGAAAAATAGCAGGGGAATCAATGATGATCAGAATTCTCGCAGTGGCATCGATGGCGGCAATGCTGGCCGCGCCCGCCCATGCCGACTGGAAGCTCTCTAACGACGCATCGCGCGTCAGCTTCGTCTCGACAAAGGCAGGTCTGGTCGCCGAGGTGCACAAGTTCACTTCCCTGTCGGGCACGATCGATGCGGACGGCAACGTGGCGGTCACGATCGACCTTGCGAGCGTCGACACGCTCATTCCGATCCGCGACGAGCGCATGCGGGACATCCTGTTTCAGACCGTGCAGTTTCCGGAAGCCGAGCTGACGGGCAAGGTCGATGCAGCCGCAATCGAGGCGCTCGCCGACGGCGACACGACGACGATGAGTGTCGAGGCCTCGTTGTCGATGCGCGGCCAGACGCAGCCCGTGACGTTCGAGTTTCTCGTCTCGAAGCTGAGCGACTCGCGTGTCGTCGCCTCGAGTCTGCAGCCGGTCGTCATCACGGCCGCTCAGGTAGATCTTGCCGACGGCGTCGAGGAGTTGCGTGAGGTAGCCGGGTTGCCGAGCATCAGTCCGGCCGTCCCGGTCAGCGTCGTGCTGACGTTCGATTCGTCGATGTAGCCGGCGACCAGCCGCCAACCAGCCGCCGATCGATCCGGCGGCGCCGTCCGGAACAGGCCGCGAGGAAAAGGCCGTTCGGGAGAGGCCGCCCGGAACAGGCCGCCCGGTCCGGGTCAGCTCGGCAGCGTGTCCCGGACAGCCGGGTACTGCGCGAGTTCCGTGTAGCGGTCCGCCATCCAGTGCCAGGCGGTATGGCCGACCAGCACTGAAATCAGAATGACGACGCTGCGTTCCGGCAGGAAGCGCAGCGCGATTACCAGCAGCGGGATAAGCACGGCGAGTACCGCGATCTGCCCGAGCTCGACGCCGATGTTGAAACCGAGCAGCGAGGTCAGCACGTGGTCGCCCGCGAACTGCAGCGTGTCGCTCAGCGCGAACGAGAAGCCGAACCCGTGCACCAGCCCGAAGCCGAACGCGAGCGCCCAGCGCATCCTGACGGCCGGGGAAAGAACATTCTCGATGCACATGTAGAGGATCGACGCGGCGATCAGCGTTTCGACCAGCGGCGGGAACCACAGCCCGGCCGGTGCCAGGCCGAACGCCGAGCCGATCAGCGTGATCGAGTGGGCAACGGTGAACGCCGTGACGATGATCAGTAACGAGCGCAGCTCGCTACGAAACGGCAACACCAGGCACAGCAGAAACAACAGATGATCGAGGCCCCCGAGGATGTGCTCGAAGCCGAGTGCGATGAAACGGAGCGCTGCGCGCGACCAGCGCGGGTCGAGATCGAGCAGGGCCGGCTCACCGGTCAGCTGGTAGAGCCTGGCCGGGCCGTTCGCGGGCTCGAAACGCACGACGGTCGTGACCGCGAGCCCCAGCCGATCGAGGTCGGCAAGCAGAGCGAGATCGGCGTCCGGATCGTCAGCGCGGGCGGCGAACCACGCATCGAGCAGGGCCTGTTGCGCGACCAGCGGCGTACCCGGCGCAATCGGCGGGCCGCTGATATGGGCCGCGGCCGACGCGAAATCGGTGAACGAGCGGTCGCTCGGTATCGAGGCCCGGACACGTTCGAGTGACAACGACTCGATCTCCGCGCCGTTCGCGAACAGCGTCAGATCGTTACCGAGCCACAGCCGGGCGGCGTCCCGCAAGGCAGCTTCGGCGCGCGCGGCGTCGAGAAAGCCGTCCGCGGTCGCGGGCAGATTCGCTTCCTGCATGGCTTCGACCGGAACACGGACGAGGACGTTCACGCGGCCCGGCTCGGGCCTTACGATCAACCTGACGGTAACGTCGCTCGGGATCTCATGTGCTGCCGCCGGAGCGGCCGCGATAACCGCCACGAAGGTGAAAATGACCGGCAGGAATCCGGCCGGATCGATGTTGAATTGCACGCTAATCGGATCTCGTTCGCGCCCCGCTGGCCGAGCCTAACGTTTTCGCTACAATCTTCAAATCACCGTGCCACGGACGAAGAGGGAGCCCGATGAAGACCGTCCTGCCGTTTCTCGTGGCCGCAAGCGCAGTCACGCTCTCCGCATGCTCCGACGGCGGCCCGTCCGGCGCCGTTGCCGAAGTTTCCGCCCAGACCCGACAGGTGCCGCAATTCGAGGTCGACCCGTTCTGGCCGAAGCCGCTGCCGAACGGCTGGCTGCTCGGCTCGACGATCGGCGTTTCAGTCGATTCGCGCGATCACGTCTGGATCATTCACCGCGCCGGATCCCTGAATCAGCGCACGGAAGCGAGTGCCGGTATCAACACGCCTGAAGGCTCGTGCTGCTCGGCTGCACCGCCGGTTCTCGAGTTCGATCCGGAGGGCAACCTGGTCGGCTCATGGGGTGGCCCGGCCGATGGCTACGAGTGGCCGAGCTCGAACCACGGCATCACCGTCGATCATCTCGACAACATCTGGATTGGGGGTAACGGCGAGGACGACGCGCATCTTCTGAAGTTCACGCGCGGCGGCGATTTCCTGCTGCAGCTCGGCAGCGCCGGTGGCTACGAGGGCAGCGCCAGCCTCGAGAACTTCGGTCGCGTGGCGGAGGTCTCGATCGACGCCGAAGCGAACGAGGCATATGTCGCCGACGGCTATCGCAACAAGCGTGTCGCCGTGATCGACATGGATTCCGGCGAGCTGAAGCGTTACTGGGGCGCGTACGGCAACGAACCCGACGACACTGATCTTGGTAACTACGATCCGGATGCACCGCGTGCGCAACAGTTCCGCAATCCGGTGCACTGTGCGCAGCCTTCGAACGACGGACTGGTTTATGTTTGCGACCGCGCGAACGACCGGCTGCAGGTGTTTCAGAAGGACGGCACGTTCGTCGACGAGCTGCTAATTGCGCCACAGACGCTCGGTGACGGGTCCGTCTGGGACATCGCGTTTTCGCGCGATCCGGAGCAGACCTATATCTATCTCGCCGACGGGCTGAACGAGAAAATCTGGATCATCGAGCGCGAGACGCTCGACGTGCTGACGGCTTTCGGTGAAGGCGGCCGGCAGCCGGGTCAGTTCTTCGGCATACACAACGTCGCGGTCGACTCGGCCGGCAATCTCTATACGACCGAGACCTACGAGGGCAAGCGCCTGCAGAAATTCGTCTACCAGGGGCTCGGCCCGGCGACCGCCGATTTTCAGGGTGTGCTATGGCCCGGGGATTGATCCGCGCGGCCGCGAGCAGCCTCGTCACCTATGCCGGTTGCGTCGCGCTCGCCGGCGCCCAGGAGCTGTGCGGACCGCTCGCCACCGGTGAGCGCTTCGGCGATGCGGTCGTCACGTCGGTAAACGTTATGCCGCCAGGCGCCACGTCGACAGACGCGACGCCGGCAGATGCGACGCCGGCAGATGCAGCGCAGGCGGATGCAACGCCGGCGTATTGCGCAGTCGAGGCGGAAATCAGGCCGGAGCCCGGCTCGCGGATCGGCGCAATCTTTCGCTTGCCCGAGCAGTGGAACGGCAAGGTTCTCGGGATCGGCGGCGGCGGATTCGCCGGAAACCTGAGTCCGGAAGCGGCCGCCGACGGGCTCTCCCGCGGCTATGCCGTGATCCAGAACGATATGGGTCACGCGACGACCAGCGCGCTCGATCCGGCGTTCGCGATCCTGCCGGACGGTTCGCCGAACGTGCCCGGAGTCGTCGACTTCGGACATCGCGCGACACATCTCGCCACGGTCGCCGGCAAAGCTGTCGCCGAGCGGGTCTATGGCGAGCCACCGGAGCGGGCGTACTGGCAGGGATGCTCGACGGGCGGGCGTCAGGGTCTCGCCGAGGTGCAGCGTTATCCGGACGACTACGACGGCGTAATCGCAGGCGCCCCGGTGTACACACCGGTGACGTATTCGAATGCGATTCTTCGCGTGCAGGCTTTTCACGGTGCGCCGGGCAGCAACCTGGATCCCGCGCACATACCTTTGATCAGTGCGGCAGTGATGTCGGCCTGCGATGCAGACGACGGGGTCGAGGACGGCATCATCACCGATCCGCGGGCTTGCGAGTGGGATCCGGCTGAACTCGAGTGCACCGACGATGCGGCGGGGTCCGACTCCTGCCTGACGGCGTCACAGGTCGTTACTGTACGCCGTGTTTACGACGGCGTTCGCACGAGCGATGGCGAGTTCGCTGCGATGCCGCTGATGCGCGGTGGCGAGAGCGACTGGGCGCGCCGGATGATCGGCAACGAACAGATGCCGCTCGGGCTCAACGCGCTGCTCGGCGCACCGTTCATGTCCTACATCGCGCTCGCCGATCCGGATTACGACATCCTGTCGTTCGATCCGGATCGGGATATGGCGCGATTGAACGGCGGCCTGGCGGGCGCTGAGGTGCATCAACAGGACCCCGACATCGCGGACTTCGTCGACGGTGGCGGCAAGCTGTTGCTATGGCACGGCTTCAACGACCCGGGACCGAGCCCCCTGTCGACGATCGAGTACTTCGAGGCCGTCAAGCGCGAAACGCCCGGCGCGGCAGACGGCGTCCGCCTGTTCCTGGCGCCCGGCGTGCTGCACTGCCGCGGCGGTGCCGGCCCCGACCAATTCGACGCGTTGAGCGCGCTGGAGGCCTGGGTCGAGAACGGTGATGCGCCGGAACGGATGATCGCAACGAAAGCGGACAGCGACCTGACGCGACCGCTATGCGCGTATCCGGCGTTGCCGGAATATGACGGCACTGGTGACTCGAATGTCGCGGAGAGCTTTTCGTGCGTGGGTGGTACGGAGTAGTTGGTACGGAGTGGTCAGCTTCCGAGACTACATTGAGGATGTGATCATCCCCGGAAGCGAGAGTGCTTGTGACGATTGAGCTTTGGACTCTGGTCGTTGAAGTAGTCGGAGCCGCGGGGATAATCGTAACGCTTGCATATCTTGCGATTCAGTTGCGACAAAGCACCAATCAGGCTCGCGCCGACAATACGCAGGCAACCATCAGGCGCTGGATTGATGCTCAAACAGCCAGCTTTCGTACACAGGCTGATTCAGAATTTCTCTGCCGCGCTTTGGATGACTTTGGCAGTTTGACGGCAGCAGAAAGAGGCCGATTCAGCGCGTTCATGCTGGACATCACATCGGCGTTCGAGGAAATTCTCGATCTCGACCGTCGAGGTCTGATCGATCACCAGATGCTGCTGGACGGCGAGAAAGTCCTCGCCGCATACGTCAGGTGTCCGGGAGCCATGGAATATTGGAAATCAGTAAAGGGGCTGTATCCAGCAAGTCTTGCACACGCAGTGGATGCGGCGGTGCACAGGCATGCCGATATTTCGCCCATGACGAGTTGGCCGCACCTGAGCGAGAAATCAGCATAAAGATATATATAAGCACTTGAAATTATTTATCTTTCCTCCATAATACTGTTCATGCGTACAGTTATGAGGATTCGCCATGGAAGGCCCGCTCACACCAGCGATCGCGACCTCTGAAGCCAGCCGAAACCCGGTCGCGCCGTCGCCGTCTGCCTCGCCGTCTGCCTCACCAGGCGGCCGAATGCCGACCACGGACTTTGCCGCGATCGATGCCCTGATCGAGGAGATGTCTGAGCTGTGGGGCCACCTGAATGCAGCGACTGCCCGTTTTCTGTCACTGGTTGCGCGGTTCGATCGGATCGAAGGCTGGGTGCCGCAGGGTTGTTCGAGCTGCGCGCACTGGCTGACGCTGAAGTGCGGGATCGGCACGGTCGCGGCGCGCGAGAAGGTGCGCGTGGCCCGTGCGCTCGAGTCGCTGCCTGCGATTACCGATGCCTTCCGGGAAGGCCGGATCTCGTACTCGAAGGTCCGGGCCATGACTCGGGTTGCCACGCCCGAAAACGAAACCATCCTGCTGCAGATCGCCCTGCACGGGACGGCCACGCACGTCGAACGGATCGTCCGGCAGTACCGGCGCGTCGAGCGCCTCGAGGAGGCGGCGCAGGCGCTCGAGCAGCACCGGCAGCGGTTCGTCGACATTCCCACGACGACGACGGCATGATCGTGATCCATGCGCGGCTGCCGGCCGAGCAGGGCGAGGTGATTCGCCAGGCGCTCGAGGCCGCGATGCAGTCGCTGGAAGAGCCGGGGTCGGAAGCGGAGGTGGACACGGGTGCAGACTCAGCGGCATCAGGCAACCGAGCTGCTGGCGCTTCCGCGGAATCGCCCGGGCCCGGATATCCACGCCCACGGTTTCTGCGCGACGACCCCGACACCTCCAACGATCCACGGACCGAATCACGGCGGCCGCTGGCGGCGCGGCGGGCCGACGCGCTGTTTCACCTGTCACGGTGCTATCTCGATTCGGCGGCCGAGCGCTGTCCGTCCTCCTCACCACGCTATCAGGTGGTCGTGCGTATCGACCAGTCTTTGCTGAGCCACGCGCTGGGCGAGGCTCGGCGCCTGGATTCGGTGCCAGTAAGAGAAGCCCACGATTCCGTCTCCGGCTGTTGCGAGCTCGAACACGGCCCGGCGCTGGCGATCGATACGGCCCGTCGCCTTGCCTGCCACAGCAGCCTCGTCGGTATCGTCCACGACGGCGCCGGCAATCCGCTCGACGTCGGCCGCAAGACCCGTGCGATTCCGGCGGCGCTCGAGCGGGCGCTGAAGGAACGCGACGGCGGCTGCCGGTTCCCGGGCTGCGACCGGACTCGCTTCACCGAAGGTCATCACGTCCGCCACTGGGCCGACGGCGGAGAGACGAAGCTATCGAACCTGATTACGCTTTGTCACTTCCACCACCGGTTGCTGCACGAAGGCGGCTTCCGGCTACAGGTAACGGACGACGCGGAGTTCGTGTTCAGCACGCCGGACGGCCAGGCCGTTCAGGCGGCGGCGCTGCAGTCCAACCGGCGCTTCCGCGGAAACATCGCCGACCTTAACGCTCGACGTGGCATCTCAGTTCGCCGACCGCCGGGCTGGAATGGCGACCGTATGGACTCGAGCCTGGTGATCGACGGGTTGCTTTGGGCGAGAGAGCGAACGCGACCCGAAGTCGGTCACTGACAACGCCGCGTAGCGAAGGCGGCGAAGAAGAACTCGTCGTCCCATCGGCCGCGCGGGCGCAGACATTCGAACGAGAGACCGTCCGCCGCCAGGGCCGGAACTTGCTCCTGCCGTTCCGGCACTTCCGCCATCCATGGCGGTCGGATGGCGGCCGCGAGCCTACATGGATGTATTCACGGCGTGTCTCGAGTTGAACGTCTGCGCCCGCGCGGCCGATGGGACGACGCATTCTCAATGCGTCATCGCGTAGATCACATAGTTGATGCCGAAGCGGTACGCCGTCGCGGTCATCGGTGCCGGATAGTGCGCGTCGTCGGCGTGCTCCCAGGCATCGCCCATGTCGATGTTGTGATTGATCGCGACCATCAGCCGGCCGTCCTCGTCGTAGATGCCGCGCCAGTGCGGCGGGCCTTCCATGCGCTGCCAGCCGAGGTGCCGCTCGCCGGGGATCTGCGTGCGCTTGTCGAGATCGAACAGGATGTGGATCAGCATGTCGTCTTCGGGGATCTCGACGATCGGCCGTCGCGGCAGGATCTGGTTCATGATCTGCTCGAAATGCAGCCACTCGTTTTCGCCGTGAAAGTCGTCGACGACGAGGAAGCCGCCACGCAGCAGGTATTCACGCAGCCTTGTGACGTCCTCGGCGGTCGGGTTCCAGTAGCCCTGGCCGATCTGCTGGGCAAAGAGCCACGGGTAATCGTACAGGCTGTCTTCGTGAATCTGCACGTGGGCGCTGTCTTCCGATACCTCGATGCGCGTCATGCGCTCGACGGCGGGCAGGAAGTGCAACTCCGCATGCGGATAGTCGATCGCCCACCAGGAATTGCAGTAGCCGCGTGAGCCGGCGCAGCCGCGCGTGCCGTACGCGAGCCGGGCCATGTGGAACTCGGCCTCCGGCAGGCTTACCGGATTCGGCTGCGACTGGCGGAAGAACTGCCCGAACGCGATCCCGCTGGCCAGGCAGCAAGCCAGGCCGGCCAGGCCGGTCAGTGCGAGCGCTCGTATTGAGGCGGTTCGTCCCACGGCAAACCCCGTATCAGGCGTACCTGCAGAATAACCGAACGCTACGGAGTCGTGCGGAGAAACTTCCGGTTCTGTGGAGCCGCGCAGCCGAGCCGCCTGAACCGGCCCGAGACGGGCGGCCAGGCAGAGCCGGCGGCCAGCCGGGTAGCTGCAGGGCGCCTAGGCAGTGCAGGCGTGCTCGGCCCGGTGGCGGCCCTAATCCAGGTCCAGCCCAAATAACCGGATCGCATTTGTCCGGCCGATCTTGAGCTTCTCCGCGTCGCTGATCTCGTTGGTCGCATCGAACCAGCCGGCGGCATCCTCCATCGTCTCGAACGGATAGTCCGCGCTGAAATAGACCTTGTCGTTGTCGAGCACGTCGAGCGTGCAGCGGAACGCCGGGTCGTTGTAGTTGCCGCTGGTCGTGATGTGGAAATGCTCGCGGAAGTAGTCACCGAGCGGCTTTTTGCCGCGATAGTCGCGGCGCGAAAAGCGCATGCGGGCGTCGATGCGCCACAGGCCGAAAGGAATGTTCTCGCCGAGATGCCCGATGCAGACCTTGAGATTCGGGAAATCGTCGAACAGCCCCGAGCCGCACAGTCTGAGCGAATGGATCGACGTTTCGACCGCGAAGCCCCAGGGTGCGCTCATCAGCCACGGGTGGCCTTCGTAGTTTTGTGCGCGCGAAGGAATCTGCATGCGCGGATGCAGATAGAACGGCACGTCGAGCGCGGCGACGACTTCCCAGAACGGCCGATATTCCGGCAGGTCATAGTATTTAACGTTGTCCTTGTCGCCGATCTGCTGGAAGCCGTTGACCATGCAGCCCTTGAAGCCGAGATCACGGACGCAGCGCGTCAGCTCCTCGCCGGCGGCGGCCGGGTCGTGCATCGGCAACGCGGCGAGCGCGGCGTAGCGTTGCGGATGCTCTCGACAGGCCTCGGCCATCCGGTCGTTCGCCTTGCGGGCGACATCCAGCGCCTCGTCGGGGTCGAGAATCTTCTGTACGCCCGGTGAATTCAGCGACAGGATCGCGAATTCGATGCCGGTGGCATCCATCTTTGCCAGGCGCTCG
The DNA here is from genome assembly GCA_965223375.1 of Candidatus Rariloculaceae bacterium. GTDB lineage: Bacteria > Pseudomonadota > Gammaproteobacteria > Steroidobacterales > Rariloculaceae > CBDCWM01. The sequence goes on along the minus strand of OZ245000.1, from coordinate 1,421,453 downwards.
TCGTCGATATCGAGAATTCGGCGCGTGAAGTCGTCCCACTGGCCGGAGTCGCCGGCGAAGCTGCGTGTCTCCTCGAGTGTTTCCGGAATCGCGAAGTGCTCTTCGAAGGCGATCTTTCCCTGCATGGCTAAGCCTTTGTTGTTATTGACGGAATGCCGAATTCGGCCGGGGAATTATAGCCAAACGGGCTATAATCGCGCCCGCGCTCAGGGCCGGGCGAGGCCGGCACAAGGAACACGATGACTCAGCCGAAGATTATCTATACGAAGACCGACGAAGCGCCGGCACTCGCGACCCATTCGCTGCTTCCCATCATTCAGGCTTTCACGGCACCCGCCGGTATCCAGATCGAAACCCGAGATATCTCACTTGCCGGCCGGATCATTGCTAATTTCCCCGAGCGGCTGACCGACGCGCAGCGTCAGCCGGACGATCTGGCTGAGCTCGGCGAGCTCGCGAAGACCCCTGCCGCCAATATCATCAAGCTGCCGAACATCAGCGCATCGGTTCCTCAGCTCAAGGCTGCGATCGCCGAACTCAAGTCGCAGGGCTACGACCTGCCCGACTACCCCGACGACCCGGAGACGGACGACGAGCAGGATGTCCGCGCCCGTTATTCGAAGGTGCTGGGCAGCGCCGTCAACCCGGTGCTGAGGGAGGGCAATTCCGACCGGCGGGTTGCAGCACCCGTCAAGCAGTACGCGAAGGAGAACCCGCATTCGATGGGCGCATGGGCGGCCGATTCCCGCAGCCACGTCGCGCATATGGGTGGCGGGGACTTCTACGGGTCCGAGCGCTCGACCGTCATTGCGGAGTCCGGCAACGTCGTCATTGAGCATCAGGATCGGGCCGGCAGAAAAACCACACTGAAGGCGAGCACGGCCGTTACCGACGGAGAGGTCATCGATGCGGCGGTCATGAGCCGCCGGCAGCTCCGAGCGTTCTACGAGCACCAGATCGGGGCCGCGAAAGAGCAGGGTGTGCTGCTGTCGCTGCACGTCAAGGCGACGATGATGAAGGTGTCCGATCCGATCATCTTCGGCCATGCAGTCGATATCTATTACGGCGACGTGCTGCGAAAACATGCCGCGCTGTTCGAAGAGCTGGGCGTCGAGATCAACAACGGCATCGGCGACGTCTATCAGAGAATCGCCGATCTGCCGGATCAGCAAAGAACGGCTATCGAAGCCGATATAGCCGCCGTTTACGAGACGCGCCCGCCGCTTGCAATGGTCGACTCCGACAAAGGCATCACGAACCTGCACGTGCCGAGCAACGTGATCATCGACGCGTCGATGCCTGCGGCGATCCGGTCGTCGGGGCAGATGTGGGGGCCTGACGGCAGGCTGCACGACATGTGCGCGATGATTCCCGATCGCAGCTACGCCGGCATCTACCAGGAAGTCATCGAGGACTGCCGGCAGCACGGCGCGTTCGACGTGCCGACGATGGGCAATGTCAGCAACGTCGGCCTGATGGCGCAGAAGGCCGAGGAATACGGGTCGCACGACAAGACTTTCGAGATCGCGAGCGACGGCATCGTTCGCGTCGTCGCCGGTGATGGCAGCGTGCTGCTCGAGCACGAAGTTGCGGAAGGGGATATCTGGCGGATGTGTCAGACCAAGGATCTGCCGATTCGCGACTGGGTCAGGCTCGGTGTCGAGCGTGCCCGCAACACGGGCTCGGCCGCGATATTCTGGCTCGACGAAGACCGGGCGCACGACCGCAATCTGATTGCGAAGGTCAACGTCTATCTTCGCGACCACGACACCGAAGGGCTCGACATTCGTGTGCTGTCGCCGGTCGAGGCGATGCGCCAGACGCTCGCTCGCGTACGCGCGGGCGAAGACACGATTTCGGTTACCGGCAATGTGCTCAGGGACTATCTGACCGACCTGTTTCCGATTCTCGAGCTCGGTACCAGCGCGAAAATGCTGTCGATCGTGCCTTTGCTCGCCGGCGGCGGGCTGTACGAAACCGGGGCGGGCGGCTCGGCGCCGAAGCACGTTCAGCAGTTTGTGGCCGAGAACCATCTGCGCTGGGATTCGCTGGGTGAGTTTCTCGCGCTTGCGGTATCGATCGAGGATCTCGCGAGGAAGACCGGTAACGACAGGGCGATGGTCGTCGCACAGGCACTCGATGCCGCCAACGGCAAGTGGCTGAGGAGCGACAAGGCACCGTCACGCAAGGTCAATGAGCTCGATAACCGCGGCAGCCATTTCTATCTGGCGCTCTACTGGGCGGAGGCGTTGGCGGCACAGGAAGCCGATGCGGAGCTCAGTGCGCTCTTCGGGCCCGTCGCGGAGTCGCTGGCCGCGAACGAAGAGCAGATCGTGACGGAGCTCATCGCCGTGCAGGGTGTGCCGGTCGATGTTCAGGGCTACTATCGTCCCGATGATCGCTTGACGGCGGCCGCGATGCGGCCCAGCGAAACGTTCAACACCGTGCTTGCGTCGCTGACATGATGCCGTTGGCGGCTTTCGCCGACGCCCGGGTCCCCGGCCTCAGTTAGCCCGCCGTTGTCTCGTGGACACGACCAGCTATTTCATCCGTCGCTTCCTGCTGATCATCCCGACCTTCATCGGGGTCACGCTGCTGGTTTTCGCGGTAACGCGTGTCGTCCCCGGCGGGCCGATCGAGAGGATGATGACGGAGGCGATGCTGTCCGGTGGCGACAGCACCGGTCGTGGCGTCGGCGGCAGCGTCCTGTCGGAGGCCCAGCTCGATCAGCTGCGGGCGTACTACGGCTTCGACAAGCCGATCTTCGTTAGCTACGTGGACTGGCTCGGCAAGGTCCTGGTGCTCGACCTCGGCCGTTCGACGCGCTACAACGAGCCGGTATGGGAGACCATCAAGGGCAGATTTCCGATCTCCATCTTCTACGGCCTGACGACGTTGTTTCTGACCTATGCGGTTTGTATTCCGCTGGGGATCGCGAAAGCGATTCGCCACAACACGCAGTTCGATAACCTGACATCAGGCGCGGTTTTCTTCGGCTACGCGATTCCCAGCTATGTCGTCGGCATTGCGCTGCTGACGCTATTCGCGTCGCAGCTCGAGTGGTTTCCGCTCGGCGGCTTCGTCAGCGACAACTACCAGAGCCTCGACTGGTGGGGCAAGACGAAGGACGTCATTTATCACGCCGTGTTGCCGCTGATGTCCTACATGGCCGGCAGCTTCGCGGTCACGACGTTCATGATGAAGAACGCGCTGATGGACAATCTGTCCGCCGAGTACGTGCGAACGGCGATTGCGAAAGGCCTGACTTTCAAACAGGCTGTCTATCGGCATGCGATGCGCAACAGTCTCATTCCGATTGCGACGTCTTTCGGCAACAACATCACAGTAATCCTGACCGGATCATTCCTGATCGAGCGAATCTACAACATCGACGGGTTCGGCCTGCTCGGCTTCGAGTCTCTGGTGGAGCGCGACTATCCGGTCGTCATGGGAATTCTGGTCATCTCGTCGCTGCTGTTCCTGGTCGGCAATATTCTCTCGGACATCTGTGTCGCGATCGTCGATCCGCGCGTGAAGTTCGGCCAGTAGCGAGCCACGGATGCGAATCAATCCACAAACAGTCAAGCAGTGGCGGCGATTTCAGTCGATCAAGCGCGGTTACTGGTCGCTGCTGATCCTGGCCTCGATGCTCGTTCTGACGCTGATCGCGGAATTGCTGGTCAACAGCAGGGCGATCGTCGTCAGGTACGAAGGCGAATTCTACTTTCCGACTTACAGCGCGTTCATTCCCGGCCGCACTTTCGGCCTCGACTACGGCTACGAGACCAACTACCGGGAGCTGGCCGATGCCTTCGAGCGGGCCGAGGCGGAAGCCGAAGCGGCCGGGCAGTCGCCGCCCGGCAACTGGCTGCTGCTGCCGCCGATACCATTCAATCCGTACGAGACGGACTTTCGTGACGACGCGTTTCCGCCCTATCCACCAAGCCTCAAGTATCGGCACTATCTCGGCACCGATATAACCGGGCGGGATATTGCCGCGAGGCTGATATACGGCTTCCGTCTGGCGATGGCATTCGCGGTCATTTTGCTGCTGTGCAACTACATCATCGGCATCGCGATCGGTTGTGCGATGGGGTTTTGGGGCGGCGTGTTCGACCTGTTCTTCCAGCGCCTGATCGAGGTCTGGTCGAATGTCCCGTTCCTTTACGTAATCATGATCGTCGCCTCGGTCATCGTGCCGAATTTCTGGACGCTGGTTCTGGTGATGGTTATCTTCGGCTGGATGACGATGACGTGGTACATGCGGACGTCTACCTACAAGGAAAAGGCGCGCGAGTATGTGGCGGCTGCGAGGGCGCTCGGCAGCTCGAACACCAGAATCGTGTTCCGGCACATTCTGCCGAACACGATTTCGATCATCGTCACGTTCATCCCTTTCGCGGTTGCCACCGGCGTTACGGCGCTGACGGCACTGGACTATCTCGGGTTCGGCCTGCCACCGCCAACGCCGAGTTGGGGCGAATTGCTGGCTCAGGGAACTGCAAATCTGCAGTCGCCCTGGATCGTCACATCGGTAGTGGTTGCGATGACCGTCGTGCTGCTGATGGTCGCCTATATCGGCGAGGCGATTCGTGAGGCTTTCGATCCAAAGAAGTTCTCTTTCTATGAGTAGATTCGAGTCTGTGAAGCGGAGACTGCAATGAAATATCTCGCGCTCGTTCTGCCGCTGCTGGTCGTGTCCTGTGGGGGCGGCTCGTCGTCCGGCGACGCAGCGGCGCCCGGTGATGCTGCATCGCCTGACGATGTGGCGGCTGCCTCAACCGGATCCGACGATGTCATATTCGATGACACGTTTCTCGTCGACGACCCGCCGGTGTACGAGAGCAAGCCGCTGCCGGAGGGCCTGGTCTGGTTGACGAACGACGAGGACCCGGTGTTCGCTTCTCCGGAAGCGACGCGCGGCGGCACGTTTACCGACTATATCCTCAGCTTTCCGTTGACGTTGCGCGTCTACGGGCCCGACGCAGCCACCGGGCGTTTCACCCAGGTGAAGCGCGGGATGGCGCTGAGCCTGGTCGATCTTCATCCGAATACGATCCGCATTTTGCCGTCGTTGGCAACGCACTGGGCTTTCGCCGAGGACGGCAAGACTGTCTTCTACAAGCTCGATCCGAGAGCACGGTGGTCGGATGGCGTTCCGGTCGTCGCCGACGACTATCTGTTCCAGCGGGATTTTCAGCGTTCCGAGTTCACGGTCGAGCCGTACGGTGCGAACTATTACTCGAACGAAATCACCGACGTTTCCAAGTACGACGATCATACGATCTCGGTCACGAGCGCGACGGCGGCGCCCGGAGACGAGCTGATCTACTCAACGACGATCAGCCCGGCACCGCGCCACTTTCACAAGCTCGACGAGAACTGGGTCACCGACTACGACTGGCGCGTGATCCCGAACACCGGGGCGTACCAGATTTCGGCGATCGAAAAAGGTCGATTCATCGAGCTCACGCGCAAGGACGACTGGTGGGCCGACGACCTGAAGTACTACCGGAATCGGTACAACCCCACCACGCTCCGGTACGAGGTGATTCGCGACGATGACGTCGCCTACGAATACTTTCTGCGGGGTGAGCTCGATCGCTATCTGTTCGACGGCCTGCCGGCGCGGTGGTACGACCGGACGACCGGCGAACCTTTCCAGGCGGGCTATATCGGCAAGCTGCAGCACTATGTCGATCTGCCGCAGCGTATGCGCGGAATCTGGCTCAATCGGGCCGATCCGGTACTCGCCGACGACCGGGTGCGCCTCGGGCTCGCACATGCAATGAATTTCGACCGTGTGCTCAGCACGATTTTCCGGGGCGACTACGAGAGACTGAATCACGCCTACGAGGGTTACTACTGGGGCTACAGCAACCCGGCTATCGAAGCCCGTGAGTTCGATCTTGCCGAGGCCGACCGGTACCTCGACGAAGCCGGCTGGCTCATACGAGACGCGGACGGGATTCGAACGAAGGACGGGAGCCGCCTGTCGATACGTATCTCATACGCAACGGATGAGCATACGCCCTGGCTGGTCGTACTGAGGGAAGAAGCGAAGAAGGCGGGCATCGAGCTCGCACTCCAGTTGATGGACCCGGCCGCCTGGGGCAAACAGATCGGCGAGAAGACGCACCAGGCGACCTATGTCTCGATTTCCACTTATCTGGCGCCCGGATTCTGGTCGCCATGGCATTCGGCGAACGCCGACAAGCTGCAGACGAACAATCTGACCAACACCGCGGATCCGGCGCTCGATGCGTTGATCGAGGAATACGATGCAGGCACGAATCTGGAGGATCGTGTCAGGCTGGCTCACGAGATTCAGCAGATCGTTCACGACACGGCGTCGTTCGTGCCGACGTTCAAGATACCGTACCGGCGTGAAGCCTTCTGGCGCTGGCTCCGGTATCCGGATCCGCCCGCGAGCAGAATTGCCGAGGAGATTTTCGACCCGATTGCGCCGTTCGAGGGCTCGGGCCTTTTCTGGATCGACGAGCAGGCGAAAGCCGACGTTCTCGCTGCCCGCAGCGAGGGCAGAAACTTTGAGCCGATTGACGTCGTCGACACGACGTTTCGTGTGGACTAGCTTCTTTACGTTTGGCAACCGGAGTCAGAATCATGAGAGCCTCCGCGCTTTCCCTCTGCTGTCTTGTCTTGGCGGCCTTCTTCGCGGCCTGCAGCGGCGGCGATTCGTCGGATGCAGGCAACGAAGCGTCCGTCGCCGGCGCTGCGGCCGACATCGAATTCGGCCAGACGCGCTTCGTTGCCGAGCCGCCCGTCTACGAAGCGACGCTGCTGCCGGAGGGCATCGAATGGGTCACGAATGAGGACGATCCGGTCTTCACGTCCCCGGATGCGAAGCGTGGAGGGACGCTCAATACCTATCTCACCGGCTTTCCACTGACGCTCAGAACCTACGGGCCCGATTCCAACACCGGGCGCTTCACCGCGCAGAAGCGGTCGATGCAGCTGAGCCTGACCGAGTTGCACCCGAACACGATCAACTACGTGCCGTCCCTCGCGACGCATTGGGCATTCGATCCGGACGGCCGCACGGTCTATTACCGTCTCGACCCGCGGGCGCGCTGGTCCGACGGCGAGCCGGTCGTCGCGGACGACTATCTGTTCGCTCGCGAGCTGCTGATATCCGAGCATGCGGTGGCACCGTATTACGCGAACTACTTCACCGAGGAGATTGTCGATATTCGCAAGCACGACGATCACACGATCTCGATCGTGGCCGGCGAGGCCCAACCGCCGGCAGAGATTCTGCTGAAGTTCAATACGGCCAAACCCTTGCCGCGGCACTTCCACAAGCTCGACGAGAACTGGGTGACCGACTACAACTGGCGCATCGAGCCGACCACCGGCCCCTACGACATCACGGCGGTCGAAAACGGCCGCTTTGTCGAATTCACCCGCAAGCAAGACTGGTGGGGCGATGCGCTGAAGTACAACCGTAACCGCTTCAACGTCGACCGGATTCGGCTCGAGATCATTCGCGACGAAGACGTTGCGTACGAGTACTTTCTGCGCGGCGAACTCGATCACTACCTGTTCGATACACTGCCGGCGCGGTGGCATGAGCGGGCGCGCGGCCCCGATTTCGACCGCGGCTATATCCACCGCATCGAGTACTACACGGATCAGCCCCGAGAACAGCGCGGCCTGTGGCTGAACACGGCCGATCCCGTTCTCTCGGATATCAACGTGCGCAAGGGGCTCTCCCACGCTTTCAATCTCGATCGGGCGCTCCGTACCGTATTCCGCAACGACTACCAGCGGATGCGGCAGCAGTACGAGGGCTTTTTCTTCGGGACGATCGATACATCGATCCGCGCGCGCGAGTTCGATATCGACCTGGCCGGCGAATACTTCGACACGGCCGGCTGGGCCGAGTACGGGCCGGACGGGATCAGAACGAGGAACGGCCAGCGGTTGTCCGTGCGTATTGCTTACGGCACGGACGACCACACACCCTGGCTCGTCGTGGTCCGGGAGGAGGCTCGCAAGGCCGGCATCGAGTTGCAGCTGCAGCTGCTCGATGCTGCGACCTGGGGCACTCAGGTCGGTGAGAAAACGTTTCAGGCGCTGGTGCTCACGTTTCGTCCGAACTCGCTGACGCCGCAATTCTGGCAGGGCTATTACTCGACGAACGCGCACATACCGAACACGAACAACATCACGAATACCGATATCCCGGAACTCGACCGGTTGATCGACGCCTACGACGCGGCGACCACGCTCGATGAGCGCGTTCCGCTGGCGCATCAGATTCAGCAGATGCTGCATGAGCATGCACCGGTCGTGCCGCTCTACAAGATTCCGTTCATTCGCGAGACCTACTGGCGCTGGTTGCGACTGCCGGAGCATCACTCGGTCCGGACTGCCAACAAGGTGATCGATCCGATCGGCAGCTATCCGTTCGTCGGGGGGCTCTACTGGATCGACGAGGACATCAAGGCCGAAACGCTGGCTGCCCGCGAGGCCGGGCGGGCGTTCGAGCCGGTCGACATTGTCGACACCACGTGGCGCGCCGACTCGGCGCAGTAGACGACTTCGTGGCAGAACCGGTTCTGCAGGTCGAGGGCCTGCGCTGCGGCTTCGAGACCGAAGAAGGCTATGTTCGCGTCGTCGATGGCATCAGCTATCGGCTGGCTGCCGGTGAGACGCTCGGTCTCGTCGGCGAGTCCGGTTGCGGCAAGACCGTGTCGGCACTCGCCGTCATGGGCCTCCTGCCGAAGCCTGCCGGCATTGTCGAAAGTGGCCGCATCCTGTTTCATGGCGATGACCTCGCGGCGGCCGACGGTGTCGCAATGCGCCGTGTGCGCGGAAGGCGGATCGGCATGATCTTTCAGGAGCCGATGACCGCACTGAATCCGGTGCACCGGGTCGGCCGGCAGCTGCTCGAGGCTCTCGCCTTGTACGAGCCGGGCACCAGCGACCGTGACAGGACGGACCGTGCGGTCGAGCTGCTCGACCAGGTCGGGATCCCCGCCGCGCGCCAGCGCCTGCGGGATTATCCGCACCAGCTGTCGGGCGGCATGCGGCAACGGGTGATGATTGCGATGGCACTGGCCGGGCGGCCCGAGGTGCTGATCGCCGATGAGCCGACCACGGCTCTCGACGTGACAGTGCAGGCGCAGATTCTGGACCTGTTGCGTGCGCTGCAGCGCGAGCACGGCATGGCCATGATCTTCATCACCCATGATCTGGGTGTCGTCGCCGAACTTTGCGACGACGTCATCGTCATGTACGCCGGGCGGATCGCGGAGGAGGCTCCGGTTCGCACGCTGTTCAACGCGCCGCGTCATCCTTATACGAACGGCCTGATCGGCTCGTTGCCGACGCCGGACACGGCGGCCAAGACGATGCTGCCCGTCATCGAAGGCGTCGTTCCGAAGCTGACCGAGATGCCGGCCGGTTGTCGCTTTTCGAATCGCTGTCGCCATGCAGACGATAGATGCAGGCAGGAGGAGCCGCCGCCGGACCAGGCCGCCGAAGATCACGTCGTTGCCTGCCATCACTGGCGGACGCTGGTTGCATGAGCGCGCCGCTGCTCGAAGTCCGGTCGCTGAAAAAGTACTTTCCGGTGCGGGCCGGGATCCTGTTGCGTAAGGTCGGCGACGTTCACGCGGTCGACGAGGTGTCGTTCACGCTGAATCCGGGTGAGACGCTCGGGCTCGTCGGAGAATCCGGTTGCGGCAAGAGCACGGTCGGCAGGACATTGCTGAATCTGCTGCCGGCCACGAGCGGTCAGGTGTTCTTCGAGGGCCGCGACCTCGGCTCACTGAGTCGGGCGGAATGGCGTTCGCTGCGGCGCGAGATGCAGATCGTTTTTCAGGATCCGATGGAGTCGCTGAACGCCCGGCACACGGTCGGCAAGATTCTCGAAGAGCCGTTCGTGATCCATCGAATCGGCACACCGGAAGAACGCACCACCTGGGCCGGCGACCTGCTGGTCAAAGTCGGATTGCCGCGGGAGGCGCTGAATCGTTTCCCGCACGAATTCTCCGGGGGCCAACGGCAGCGTATCGGGATTGCCCGCGCCATTGCGCTGAACCCGAAGCTGATCGTTTGCGATGAGGCCGTCTCGGCCCTCGACGTATCGGTACGCGCGCAGATCGTCAACCTGCTGCTCGAGCTGCAGCGGGAGATGAAGCTCGCGCTGCTCTTTATCGCGCACGATCTGTCGATCGTCCGGCACGTGTCGGATCAGGTCGCCGTCATGTATCTCGGCAAGATCGTCGAGCTGGCACCGGCAAGCGATATCTACGAGCGACCGGCGCACCCGTATACGAAGGCCTTGCTGTCGGCAATTCCGGTGCCGGACCCCGATGCTGAGCGCTCACGAATCGTGCTCGAGGGCGATGTGCCGTCGCCGATCAATCCGCCCACGGGCTGCCGCTTTCACACGCGCTGCCCGTATGCGATCGACAAGTGCAGTGCCGAGTCGCCGCCGTGGGAGCAGGTCGACGAGGATCAGGCGGTTGCCTGCCACCGCTGGCGCGAAATCTGAGGCCGGCCGCGCAACGCCGGATCAACGCCTCTCGGCCGTCTTGCGGCGGTTCTAGGGGACGATCGGGCTGCTGCGGTCCACCGAGTCCGACTCGCCGCCGACCATCAGCTCGTGGGCGTAATTGGCCTGCTGACAGATGTATTCGAACAGCTCGACGTCCGGGTTCCACTGCAGGTCGAACCAGCCGACATAGGGCTCCGTGTAGGCACCGGGATCGTCGATCGTCATCTCGAACTCGATCAGATGCGAGTTCACGCGCGTGAAACGCTCGATCGTGTGCAGCTGGTCGGTGTGCGGCAGGCCGCGGCGCTCGAACCAGAAGTCCTCGTTGTAGCCGATCGTGTCGATGACGAGCGTGTCGCCTTCCCACCAGCCGATCGAGTGGCCGTAATTCGAGGGCTCGGGATTCGCCGGATGCGATCTCCCGTCCATATGGACCGTGCGATACGTATGCGGGCCGCCGATGTCGAAGATCAGCATGCGCTCGAGCTCCGGAATCTCGACGAACTCGACACCGTACGGGGTCAGGAACTGCCTTGACGCACCCGACGCCTTGCAGCGCGCGTGCGGCTCGAGCTCGTGGATCTGGCGGGCATCGTAAAGCGCTTTCGCCCACGGCTGGAACGGCACCGTTTCGTAATCCGCGATCGGATCGAAGATGCTGAAGAGCGGCGTCCAGACGCCTCTGTCGTCCGGCGTTACGCCACCGAGCAGGACCTTGCCGGCGGCGTCGCGCGGCGTCGGGCCGGTTTCGATATCTTCATTCAGCTCGCGTCGCTGCGCGAGTGTCGGATCGATGGCGAGCACCGCAGCAATGCAGGTACCGGCCAGCGCGTAGCGAAGCAGACGCATGCGTTCTTCCCCCGGAGCTAGTGGTGCACTACTGGTTGATGCTCGAGTCGGCGTCCAGCGTCTCGCCCGGCGCGCCGCCGGTGGCCGTCAGTGTGACGTTACGCGCGTTGACGCGCGGCGAGCCGTTGCGGGCCAGAAAACCCTCGACGGTGACCTGCTCGCCGATCGCGAGCGTGTTTCGGCGCCAGCCGCGGCGCTGCAAGCCATGCGGCGGTCCGAGCTCGGCGCCCCAGTTCGTCACTTCGCCGGTTTCTTCGTCCATGACGTTGATGTAGAACCAGACGTGCGGATTCGTCCACTCGACCTTCGTGACGATGCCGGTCAGCTTGATCGGCTGATCCGCGTCGAACTCGGCAGCGAACGAATGATGCGCCTGTGACTGAAGTGCGCCGATTCCGAGGCCGAAGCCGATCAATGCTGCGATAACTCGTGTCCTCATGAGCTTGTCTCCTGTCGCCGCGCCATCAGGGGCGGTTTTCCTGGCAAAGATGCTGAGTGAGTTCCTGGCCGCCGACCCATTGCAACGTCCAGGTAGCTGTCCACGGTCGCGTATACGCGCCCGGATCGTCGATCGTGACCTGATACTCGAGAGTGTCGTGATTGAGGCGCGTGAAACGCTCCTCCATCGATAGCCGGTTCGTGTGCGGCAGACCGCCCTGTGTGAACCAGAAGTCCTCGTTGAAACCGGTCGTATCGACGACGAGTGTCTCGCCGTCCCAGCGGCCGACGGAGCGCCCGTAATACAGCGGGTTGTCGTCGTCCCCGGTAACCTGGCCGACCTGGTCGCGCTCGTCGAGGTAGATGATGCGGTAGTTGGCGTTCCCGCTGCCGAGCAGGACGAAGACCCGGTCGCGGGCGTGATCCTCGATCAGCTGGAAGCCGAGGTTCGACTGGTACTGGCGCGGACCGCCGGGCGGCTTGCAATTGATGTACATCGGGTCGTCGCGCAGCGATCGTTCCTGGCGATGACGATAGAGCGCGAGCGCCCAGTCCTGCAATGGCGCGACCCGGGCGGCGTCATCGACATTGTCGAGCAGGCCGTACTCGTTCATCCGGACCTCGACACCATCTTCTACCAGCGCGGGGCTGCTCGGATAAGACCAGTAGCCGGATGCGGAGCCCGTCACTGCGCCGAGTGCGGCCTGACCGTCAGGCCAGCGGGGCGCCGGGCGCGTTGCGAGCGGTCTGACCGGCGCGGCATTGCCGGTCGCGAAGACGCGCCGGCCGTTCGACAGTGCGACGTGCTCGCCCCAGATCTGCCGCGTGCCGTCGCGCGCCGTGATGCCGTCGACGACGATCGTGTCGCCCGGCACGACGGTCTCGCTCGACCAGCCGTTCGCCACCAGCTCGGGCGGGCTTTGCAATTCGACGGCCCAGTTCAGCATCTCCTCGGGGCCGTCCACGTTCATGAAGATGTGCGCGTGCGGGTTACGCCAGTCGACGTAGGTGACGACGCCTTCGAGTGTGCGGCGGGCATTGCCGTCGAACTTGCCGGTGATCGGGTGGTGCGCGGCGGCTGGAAGGGCGAGCGCCGTGAGCGCAACTGCTGCCGTTGCCGAGAAAGTGGGATAGCGAGCCGGCATCGCGTTATTGCCTTCGAATCTCGAAGTCGCCCCGGCCTTCGTTGCTGCGCCAGGTGCCGACGATATAGCGATTCGGCAGCTCCAGGTCCATGATGCTGCCTTCTATCGTGTAGTTGACCTCTTCGCCGTCGCCGTTCTGGCCGCTCGCTGCGATCGTGACGACCCAGCCGTCCGGGTTTAGCGACGCGTCGGTGATCTCGATGTTATGGGTGCCCGGGTTGATCATCCCGCTGATCCGGCTGCCGTCCCAGTTGAGGATGACGAGCACGTTTTCGCCATGCGTCTCGTTCGATTCCCAGACGCCGATCCACGATCCCTTGACCGGATGGCCTTCCTGGGCGAATGCCGGCACCGAAAAGGCGGCGGCGAGGATTAGCAGGCGTGCAACAGCTCGCATTCGAGGCTCCCCATCATCGTTGGTGTTATCGGTCCGAATTCTAAGTCGCGCCGGTACGCGTGACCAGCGCCAGATAGGACCAGCACCAAAAGAAAAGGTTCTGATTCCGGGTGATTTTGCCGCCGCCGGCATGACTGGCGGCTGAACCGCGAAAAAAAGGCCCCGCTGCCGGAGCAGCGGGGCCGGTTCGGGCCTGCTGGCCCTGATTACGTCATATTGGCTGAATACCGATCAGAAAGCCTGGTTCCACATCAACCGGAACATCCGGCCGCGACCGTCGTACAGGCCCTGGTTGTAGGTCACCAGGCCGTTCGGGTCGAGCGGCGGCTCTTCGTCGGTCGCGTTCAGGAGCGTAAACGACAACGTAGCGGGATTACGCGTCGGAACGTCCCAGTTGTAGACGAGATCCCACTGGTTATAGTCGCCCTCGTCGAACGCAGCCTCGAGGATGTTCGGGTCGAGATTCAGCGAACCCGCCGTGTGACGCATTGTCGCGCGGAAGTTGTGGTTGCCCTTACCGTACGTGAAGATCAGGTTTGCCCTGAGGTCCGGGTTCGTGCCAATACCGGCGACCCCGTCACCCGTCGTGCCGACCACGTCGCGGATCTGGCCCGTGATATTGTCGATACCCGCGTACTCCTCGGTGAACGAACCGATGAAGCGGGCGCCGAATATACCGCCGCCGGATAGATCCTTACGCCAGTCGAGTGTCAGGTCGTAACCGTTCGTGATGATGACGTCCTGGTTGATCCAGCTCGAACGGAAGATCTCGAAGTCGAACCCGGTGACGCAGCCGGCCGGAAGCGGACCAACACCGTCCCAGCGGCCGGTTCCGCCCGGTACGAAGTCATCGTTGATGCCGTCGCCCGGAACGTCGTTCGGTGGATCGCAGTACTCGTTCGGTCGCCCCGGGAAGAGTGGGTGCGGGCTGAGCGCGTTCGGTACGGGGTTGGAATTGTTCGGACCCGCATTCACCCAACCGTCGAGCAGGTCGGCACGCAATGTGTCCTCAGCGTCGCTTGACGTCACGAGATTCGTGAACTCGTAATCCCAGTAAGTCAGGTCGATCGTGAAGTTATCGGTGATGTCCCAGGTAAATCCGAGCGTCCAGTTGTCCGACTGTTCTGGTACCAGTGCCGTATTACCGACTGCGATACCGACGGCCTGAGTCACTTCGCCACCGAGCGTGTCACGACCGACTGAGCCGGGACCGATGCCGAACAGTTGATTCTCCGAAGCCAGGCGGAACGACGAGCCGGCCGTCGCGCGGAAGAAGAGACTGTCCGTAGGTGTCCAGAGCATCGAGATCTTCGGTTCCGTCGAGCTCGTACCCAAAGTCTCTTCCCAACGTGCTGCGATATCGATCTCGAATGTCTCCGTCGGGAACATCACGAGTTCGGCAAAGATCGCGTCCGTGTCCCGGTTTGCGCTCCAGTTTCTGAGGATCTGGGGGTTGAAGCCGAGACCACCGTCCTTCTCGATCGGGCTGACGGTGGCGACGAGCTCCTGCTTGCGCTGTTGGGCACCGATGGCGATACCGGTTGCACCGCCGCCCATCTCCCAGAGCTCGCCGGTTATGATGGCCTCGAACGACGTGAACCTCGACTCGTTCAAGTCCTGTCCACCGAACATCATCCAGTCGAGCAGCTCAGGCGAGTTGTACAGATCGCGCACGAGAGGAGAATTCGGATCGGCCGGGTTGATCGGCGTCGTATCGTCCGGGCCCGAGATCAGGCGGCTCGCAAACGGGTTCCAGTACTGGCACGAGCCGACGCCTGGTTGCACGTTCGGGTCGTTCAGCGCGCCCTGGACGAAGTTGAATTTACAGGCCGGTCCGCCAAAACCCTGCACAGCCCGCATGTAGCGGTCCGTGATGGTGTCGTTGGCGTTGTTCTTCTGGTCGTTCTGCGAGAACGTTCCCGTGACGCGCCAGTCCCATGTGCTCTCGCCGAACACACCCTCGATCGACGCAGCGACACGATAGGTGTTCTGAACCGAGGAACTGTCGAGCGACGCATCGTCACCGTCGAGCGGCGAGAGCTGCCGGCTGAAGATACGGCCGAAATCCTGATAGGGGAACGTGCCGTTCGTGTAGTCGGCGCCGAGTGTCCCGCCGATCGGCGTACCCGTACCGCCGCTCCGGAACCAGGCGTCGTACACGCCCGGGTTCGCGCTCGGCAGGATGGGCAATTGACCCGAGACGGTCGGTAATGCGAGCAACGGCACACCCGTGCCAAAGCTCGACTGCGAGTCCGCCCGTGCGAAGCCGGCCTCAACTCGCAGTTGTTCGATGCCACCGGAATCGAAGTCCTGCGTGAATACCGCCATGCTGAGTAGATTCGTGTACTCAGGTGTATTCGTCCGCTGCAGGCTCAACAGGCCTCGGCAGAACGGCCCACTTCGGAATCCGGCCGGATCCCAGATTTCGTTCTCATTCGGCGTGCCGCCAATCTCGGCACTGTTACACAGCGGATCGACGTGCCAGCCGGGCACATCCGCCCCGGCCCCCGCGAGATACGAACCCGGATTCCACAGGCCGGTGATCAGACCGTTCGACAGGCGCTGCGGGCTGAAGCGGTCCTCTTCCTGCAGCTTGTCGTCGCGGCGCTGAAGCTCGACGGCAAAGACCAGGTGCGAGTCGTCGTCACCGGTGCCGAAAATACCGCTGGCGACAATCTCCGGAACGTCGGTTTGAGTGTCGGCCCATTGGCTGGAGAGATTGAACTCGAAACCCTCGAAAGTATCGCGCGTGATGAAGTTCGCCACGCCAGCGACCGCGTCCGAGCCGTAAAGAGCGGAGGCGCCATCGAGCAGCAGCTCGAGGCGCTCGACCATGATCGTCGGTGCCAGGTTATTGATGTCGACGGCCGAACCCGCGTTCGCGTCGATGGTCATTCGCTGGCCGTTCAAGAGCACCAGCGTCGAGCGCGCGCCCAGACCGCGCAAGTTGAGACTGTTTGTCGCTGCCTGCCAATTCGCCGTCGTGTTGGCGCTCGTGACCTGTGGCATGTCGCGAACGACCTCTGCCAGCGTCACGCGCTGATTCGCGCGAATCTCTTCCGCATCCATGACCGATACCGGCTGCGGCCGATCGGCCGGGCGGGAGATAAAGGAGCCAGTGACTGTGATTTCTTCGAGGACGTTTTGGGTTTGATCCTGCGCGTACCCACTCATCGATGTACCCGCGGCGCAGGCAAACGCTATCGCTGACGCCAGCCGCGAATAGCTGACACTCTTACCCTTGTTCATAGAGCCCCCCTGACGGTGCAAATTGCCGCTTTTTCGCGACATGAACGGTTCTTCTAGCAGGGTAATACTAATACCGGTATCGGTCCGGTTCAACCATTATCGTTGTGAATTTGATACAGGACGGGCGGGGTGAAAATCAAGCGGCCGGGCCGGCACGCGGCCGGACCGCCCGGCTGCGCTCGGGCACCGCGACCAGCGCGTGTTTTCGCTTAGCATGGCAGCCCGCCCGCCGCTCGCAGCGCCGATGACCGACGCCCGCCGCAATGTGCTCGTCCTGTTTCTTGCGCAGGGCATACTCGGCTCGCAGATGCCGGTGCACATCATTGTCGGCGGCCTGTCCGGTGCCGAGCTCGCCGACAGTCGCGCGCTCGCGACGCTGCCAATCTCGATCACGGTGCTCGTCTCGATGTTCTCGGCGCCGGTCGCATCGCTGCTGATGGGGCGCTGCGGGCGTCGCTTCGGTTTTCTGCTCGGCACGGCAGCGGGCGCTATCGGCGGAGCGCTGGCGGCGGCAGCGCTGCTCGTGTCGAGCTTCGGGCTGCTGCTTCTCGGCTCGGTCTGCATCGGCATATACCAGTCGTTTCAGGGCTTCTTTCGATTCGCGGCTGCCGATACGGCCGATGCGGCCTTCCGACCGAAGGCCATCTCGTGGGTGCTGGCCGGCGGGCTGGTCAGCGCGCTGCTCGGGCCCGAGCTGGTGCGGCTCTTCAGCGACGCGCTCGATCCGGTGCCCTACGCCGGCGCCTATGCAGCGGCCGCGGTCCTCAACCTGGTCGGTGCAGGGGTACTGGTATTCCTGCGCATTCCGCTCCCGGCACGGCCGCAACCCGGCGACTACCGCGGCCGAACCATGGTCCGGATCCTGCGCGAGCCGCGGGTCGTCACGGCCGTCGTCTGCGCGATGGTCAGCTATGCGGCGATGAATCTCGTGATGACCTCGACGCCACTGGCAATGGTCGGCAACGGCTTTACGACCAATCACGCCGCCGACGTCGTTCGCTGGCACGTGTTTGCGATGTTTGCGCCGAGCTTCGTGACCGGGCCGATCATCGCCCGCCTCGGGCACGTGCCGGTCATCGGCACCGGGCTCGCATTGATCGGCGTCTGCTCTCTGATCGCGCTGTCGGGCGTCGACCTGCACCACTTCTACCTGGCGCTGATACTGCTCGGCTTCGGCTGGAACTTCGGCTTCATTGGCGCGACCAGCCTGCTTGCGACGACGCACACTGATGCCGAGCGGGCGAAGGTGCAGGGCGTCAACGACTTTCTGGTGTTCGGATTCGTGGCGCTCGCGTCGTTCAGCTCAGGCATGCTGCTCAATGCTTTCGGCTGGAACGCCGTGCAACTCGCGGTGATTCCGACGCTGCTGGTGGCCGTGGCTGCGCTCGTGCTCGGCTGGTTTGCCGCGGGGCGAACAAGGGGCACGCGCGAGCCGGTGTGAGCGGTGGGAGATCCGGTTGGGCAGCCCCGGTTGGGTGCCCCGGTCATCGATCGTCGTAAGCGATCTTCCAGATGCGCCCGCCGGCGTCGTCGACGACGTACAGTGCGCCATCCGGCCCGACCGCAAGACCGGTCGGCCGGCCGGCGGTGCCGCCCGCTGCCGCGGGCAGCTCGAAGTCGTCTGCAAACAGCTCCCAGTCGCCGGTGACGTCGCCCGCGGCATTCATCGGCACAAAGGCAACCGCGTAGCCGCCGCGATCGGGGCGCCGTGGGCTGACCGCGCCATGAAACGCGATAAACGCGCCGTATCGGTAGCGCTCGGGGAATGCATCGTGGTCGTAGAAGACGAGATCGTTCGGTGCCCAGTGGCCGGGGAAAGCAATCAGCGGCTCGGCATAGTCGGTCGAGTCGGTAGCTGTCGTTCCGTCGCCGCCGTATTCGGGGCTCACCATGCGTTCGCCGCGGAGCGGGTCCCAGTAGGTATACGGCCAGCCGAGGTCGCTGCCCTGATCGAGCCGGTGAAACTCCTCGGCCGGGATTTCGATGTCGGCCTCGGCCGAGAAATGCTCGGGCCACAGGTTGTTGAGCCCGTCGCGACCATGCATCAGCGCATACAGCGCGCCGGCCGACCGGTTCCATTCGAGCGCGACGATGTTGCGGTGGCCGCCCGAGTAGCGGATGCCGTATTCCGCGTGCAACTGGTTCCGGCTGTCACCGAGAAAGCGAAAGACGCCCCCGTGCTCGTCGAGCAGCGAGCAGGGCGTCATGCCTGGCGACCCGGGCACGCCGGGCTCGACCTGACAGCTGTTCGACGGCGCGCCGACCTGGGTGTAGAGATGGCCTTCGTCGTCGAACGTAATGGCTTTCGTGCGATGGCCGCTGCCGGATTGCGGCATCTCGGTCACGACCGGCTCCTCCGGCCCCGCAGGCAGCAACTGATCGCCGAGCGGAAACGCGTAGATGCCGGTCATCGTCGAGTAAAAGAGATAATCGTCGTTGAGGGCGAGGCCGGTATCCGCGCTGTCACGCCCGAACGTGCGCGTGATGTCGGCGACGCCGTCGCCGTCGTTGTCCTCGAAGCCTGCGATGCCACCGGCCTCGTCGGTCGGCTGAAACTTCGCCTGGCCTGATCGCAGCGTCACATAGACACGGCCCTCCGGTGTCACGGCGATGTGCCGGGGCGTCGGCAGGCCGTCCGCAAACAGCGTCGCGCGGAAGCCGTCGGGCAGCGTCATTGCCGCCGCCTCCGACTCGGTGGAATCGCCGCCGCAGCCGGCGACGAGCAGGCAAATCCCGACTGAAAGCCATCCGTATTGCTGTCGCATCGGCGTTTACCTCAAACGTTGAAGCGGAAATGAATGACGTCGCCCTCGTGCACGACGTACGTCTTACCCTCTAGTCGAAGCTGGCCGGCTTCGCGCGCGCCGGCTTCGCCGCCGTGTGCGATGTACTGGTCGTAGCCGATGACCTCGGCGCGGATGAAGCCGCGCTGAAAATCCGTGTGAATGGCGCCGGCTGCTTCCGGCGCCGTAGCGGCCTGTCTGACGGTCCACGCGCGAACTTCTTTCGGGCCGGCGGTGAAGAAAGTCTTGAGTCCCAGCAGCCGATAAGCCGAGCGGATGACCCGATTGAGGCCCGGCTCCTCGAGGCCGAGCGATTCGAGGAACTCGGCCTGCTCGTCGCCGTCGAGCCGTGCGAGCTCAGCCTCGATGCTCGCAGAGATCACGACGACCTCGGCGCCGCGCTCGGTCGCGAGCGTGCGGACCCGCTCGACCAGCGGATTGTCGGTCAGCTCGTTCTCGTTGACGTTTGCGATGTACATGACCGGCTTCGCGGAGATCAGATTGAGCTCGCCGACGATCGGTACGTCCCGGTCGTCGAGCTCAAGCCCGCGCACCGGCTGCCCCGATTCGAGCGCTGCGGCCAGGCGTCGCAGCACGTCTCTGCGCAGCACCGCGGTCTTCTCGTTCGATTTGGCGTTGCGTTCGGCTTTCGCCAGGCTCTTCTCGACGGACTCGAGATCGGCCAGCAGTAGCTCGGTCTCGATCGTCTCGATGTCGTCGAGCGGATCGATACGGCCTGCCACGTGAGTGATGTCGTCGTCCTCGAAGCAACGGACGAGATGCGCTATCGCGTGCGTCTCGCGGATGTGCGCCAGAAACTGGTTGCCGAGACCCTCGCCCTTCGAAGCGCCGGCGACGAGGCCCGCGATGTCGACGAACTCGACGACCGTCGGCAGGACCTTCTGCGGCTTGGCGATTGCCGCCAGCGCGTCGAGCCGCGGGTCGGGAACGTTGACGACGCCGACGTTCGGATCGATCGTGCAGAAGGGATAGTTTTCGGCCGGAATTTCCGCTGCGGTCAGGGCATTGAACAACGTCGATTTGCCGACATTCGGCAGGCCGACGATGCCGCACTTGATGCCCATTACGACGATGCGCCGGTTTCCGGCCGTATCGTGTGCAGCACGTTCTTCGCGGCCTGCTCGTCCTTTTCGATCAGCAGCGCCGCCGCGTCGAGCGCGGCATCGATCGCCTCGATAATCAGCTGCTCTTCGTCCGGTGCGGCCCGTCGGAGAACATGACCGACGACCCGGGACTTGTCGCCCGGATGGCCGACGCCGATCCGGATTCGCCAGAAATCAGGCCCCACATGCTCGATCAGGCTGCGCATGCCGTTGTGCCCTGCATGCCCGCCGCCGAACTTGAGCTTCGCCCGCCCCGGGGGCAGGTCGAGCTCGTCGTAGACGCAGAGCAGGTTTTCGGCCGGGATGCGAAAGTAGTTCAGGGCCTTCGCGACGGCACGTCCCGAGTGATTCATGTATGTCATGGGTTTCAACAGGCGGACGCGGCGGCCGCCGATCGTCGCGTCCGCGATGTCGGCTTCGAGCTTGCGGTCGGAGCGAAAGCCGGTCCCGGATCGCCCGGCGAGGGCATCGGCGAACCAGAAGCCCGCATTGTGTCGGGTTGCTGCATGCTCGGCCCCGGGGTTCCCGAGGCCTGCAATCATGTCGATCGGCTGTCCCATTGCTGCAAACCGAAGCGCGCCGGTCGGCCTGGCCGCGGCACGGTCATATCGCTACCCGGACAGCCGGGACGAGCGATCAGTCGCCGTCGCTTTCGCGCTCGTCGTCGTCGCCCTTCGCCTCGGCGGCCTCCGTTGCTGCTTCTTCCCCGGCTGCCTCGCCTTCGACCTCCGGCTCGTCGACTTCCTCGCGACGCGGCGGGTGGATCGACACGACCGACGGGTCCTGGTCATGCGCCAGTGCAACACAAGTGACGCCATCGGGAAACCTGACATCGGACAGGTGGAGATTCTCGTTGAGGCCGAGCTCGGAGACATCGACCTCAATGAATTCCGGCAGGTCTTTCGGCAGGCACGAGATCTCGACGTCGGTCATCGCGTGCTCGATGACACCGCCCTGCTCTTTGACGCCGCGGGCGCTCTCCTCGCCGACGAGGCGCAGCGGCACATTCAGCGTGATTTCCTCGTCCTCGACGATGCGCTGAAAATCCAGGTGGACGACCTCGTTACGGGCCGGATGACGTTGCACGTCCTTGACGACGACCGAGTGCGTCTCGCTGCCGACAGTGACGGTCAGAATGCTCGTGTAGAACGCCTCGCGCTCCATCTCGTGCGCCAGGCTGTTGCCGTCGAGTGAGACTGACTTCGGGTCCTTGCCGCCACCATAGATGATCGCAGGCACGCGCCCCGAGCCACGCAACTGGCGATTGGCCGCCCTGCCGGTGCCGCTGCGGTCTTCGCCGCGTATTTCGAATGTCACGAGTCGTTACCTCCCGGGAGGGCGGGGATCATACTAAAAGGGGCGTCAGGTGTCTCCAGTTCGGGCCTTGCCGGTGCTTGGCTGATAAAGAGACCGTCGGCCGCCAGGGATGGCGGCCGCGAGCCTACAGGGACGTATTCACGGCGTGTCTCGTATCCGCCAAGCACCGGCAAGGCCCGAACTGGAGACAATCTAATCCAGGTAGAGCGAGCTAACGGATTCCGACGAACCGATGCGGCGGAGGGTTTCGGCCAGCAGCTCGGCGACGCTCAGCTGGCGGATCCGGTCGCAGGCGACGGCGGCCTGGCTCAGCGGAATCGTGTCGGTCACGACGATTTCGTCGAGCTCCGAGTCGGTGATGCGCTGCACGGCGGGTCCCGACAGCACCGGATGGGTGATGTAGGCGGCGACCCGGGTTGCGCCGCGGCTCTTCAGCGCTGCCGCGGCCTGGCAGAGAGTGCCGGCCGTATCGACGATGTCGTCGATCATGACGCAGGATTTGCCCTCGACTTCACCGATGATGTTCATGATCTCGGCCATATTGGCCTGCGGCCGGCGTTTGTCGATGATCGCGAGGTCCGCGTCGTCGAGCCGCTTCGCGAGGGCACGCGCCCTGACGACACCGCCGACATCGGGCGAGACGACGACCATGTCGTCGTATTTCTGCTTCCAGACGTCGCCGAGCAGCACCGGTGAGGCATAGACATTGTCGAACGCGATGTCGAAGAAGCCCTGAATCTGGTCGGCGTGAATGTCGACCGTGATCACGCGACTGATCCCGGCCTTCGCCAGCAGGTCGGCGACGAGCTTGGAAGTGATCGGGACGCGGGCGGCGCGCGGTCGGCGATCCTGTCGCGAGTATCCGAAGTAAGGGATCAGTGCCACGACGTTCGCCGCCGATGCCCGCCGGCAGGCGTCGGCCATGATCAGCAGCTCCATCAGATTGTCGTTCGTGGGCGGGCACGTCGGCTGCACGATGACGACGTCACGGCCGCGGACGTTTTCCATGATCTCGACGCTGACTTCACCGTCACTGAAACGGCCGACGTTGATGCGCCCGTCGGGCAATCCCAGGTGGCGGGCGATGGCGCTGGCGAGCGCCGGGTGCGCGTTGCCCGAGAAGAGCGTGATGTTCTGTGGTTCCAAGCTGGCTACCCCGGTGCAGATCGGTGCTGATGGCTGGGGTGGCAGGATTCGAACCTGCGAATCACGGGATCAAAACCCGTTGCCTTACCGCTTGGCTA
The DNA here is from genome assembly GCA_965223375.1 of Candidatus Rariloculaceae bacterium. Classification (GTDB taxonomy): domain Bacteria; phylum Pseudomonadota; class Gammaproteobacteria; order Steroidobacterales; family Rariloculaceae; genus CBDCWM01. Next base: position 1,398,379 of record OZ245000.1, on the reverse strand, counting down.
CACCCCAGTCGCCCGCGGAGGCGGTATTGTCTGGCGCGCCGCGACTCAGTTCAAGGTCGCCGCGGCTTCGCTCGCTCCACTCGTCTGCCAGTCGTCGACGAGCATCTCGAGCCTGAGCGATTCGTGTGCAAACACGGCGCGGCGCGGCATCAGCACGCCGTCCCGGAGCTGGTACTCGGCGTAGTCGACGATCCACTCCCGCTGCGCGAGCCGGCGCAGCGTGCCGGCCGTGCCGAAGTCGGTGTCGGCGGCAAAGCGTGTGTCCGGCAGCCCGCGCAGCCAGTCCGGCAGGCTCGTGACGGGTAGCCACCAGCCAAGCATGGCCGACAATTCGTTTTCCGGGTCGCTGAGCACGCGCTCGTCGCCGCGCGCGAGCACCGTCAGCTGCTCGCGATCGCCGGCGATTCGCACGCCCCCGACGTTCAGCGGACCGCTGATGACGAGTGTCTGGTCCTGGCCGGACTGCAACCAGCGGAACCGGGCGCCGTGCGTCTGTTCCCCGGTATCGATAGAGAGGCGTCCACGCATCGTCCAGTCCGCCAGAGCTCTGAGGTGGGACGCGCGCTGCGCGAAGTCGAGCCCGTCGGAGACATCGGGCAGTCGCGTGCAGCCCGCCGCGAGCAGGGCCGCCACGACGAGCAGGGGTTTCATCGGCCGATGCGTTCGCTGACGTCGAGCAGGTGCGCGTCGTCAGGCCGATCGCTCAGCCCCTGCTCCAGCAGCTCGAGCGCCCGATCGCGATCCCCGAGGGCCCAGTGCACGTCGACGAGATGCGCGATGACTTCCGGATCGTCCATCAGCCGGTAGGCGCGCTCGAGATAGTCGAGGGCGGCCTCGTATTCGCCGAGGCGAAACAGGACCCAGCCCATGCTGTCGATGATCGCCGCGCTGTCCGGGTTCATCGCGAGCGCGCGCTGAATGTAGCCCCGCGCTTCGGTATGCCGGTCGAACTTGTCCGTCAGCAGGTAGCCGAGTGCGTTCAGCCAGGCCGGGTTGTCCGGCTCATCCTCGACCAGCCCTTCGAGCACACCGACGGCCTGGCGATCTCGGCCCTGGTTCTGCAGCAGCAGCGCGAGCGAGTAACGCAGCGACGGGTCGCCCGGGTAGCGGTCGAGACCTTCGTCGAGCCAGGCGCGCGCCCGGTCGAGATCGGCACGGTCCGTGGCGTCCTGGGCGAGCGCCACGTAGAACCTGACATGCGCGTCAGCGAGCGCCGGATTGGCGTCCTCCGGATCGTCGCCGATGGCGTCGTCGAGCAGCGCGATCGCGCGTTCGGGCTCGCCCATCTGCAGCAGCAGGCGGCCGCGGGCGAGCAGCATCTCCGATTCGAAACGCGGGTTAGCGCTGCCGAACTCACGCAGGTGCCGAAGCGCCCCGTCGGCGTCCGACATCTGCTCGTAGATGATCATGCTCGTGCGGATCTGCGCCTCGATGGCATGCGTGCCTTCGGTCACGCGCGCGTAGGAGCGGGTCGCCTGCAGGAACTCTTCCTCCTGCTCATCGATCCGCCCGAGGTAGTAGAAGGCTTCGTTCCGATACGCGGGCGTGCCGCGCAGGACCTCGAAATGCTCGGTTGCCGCGTCGAGATCGTCCTGGGTCAGCGCAAGGAACGCGAGGGCGCGCTCGGCTTCCGGCATGCCCGGGTTGTCCGTCAGGATCTCGTCGAGCAACGCTCGCGCCGTGTCCGTCTCGCCGGCCGACAGCAACAGCTCGGCATGCTGCAGGCGAACCTCGACGCCGTCATTCTCGGCAGCGAGCGCCTCCGCCATCGCGAGGCTTTCGTCGGTCCGCCCGCTGACCAGCAACGCGCGTGCAAGCAGCAGTCGTGCATCGAGCCAGTCCGGCACTTCTTCGACTGCCTGCTCCGCGTTTTCGAGCGCCATCTCGAAGTTGCCGGACCGCAGCGCCAGACGCGCCAGTCCGTAAAAGCCCTCCGGCGTGCCGGGGAACCGGTCGACGATCTCCGACATGACGGCGGTTGCAGCAAGCGCGGCCGGCTCCATGCTCAGCGCCTCGAGCACGAGCGCGATTCCGGACGGCAGCGTGGTCTCGTTCATCTCCGCGAGCAGCGCGGCGAAAGCGTCGATCGACTGCTCGTACCTGCCGGAGCGAAACTCGAAGATGCCATCGAAGTAATGGGCGCGTTCGTCGTCCGGTGCGAGCGTGAGCCAGCGCGCCGTCGCACGCCGGCCGAGATTGCTCATCGACAGACGGTAGGCCATCCGGGCTGCGCGCTCCGCATACACCGGCGAATCCGATGCCGTGGCTGCGTCGAGGTAATGGCGAACGGCGTCTTCCTGACGCTGCTGCTCGAGCGCAATCTCGCCGAGCACGACGTGTGAGTCTACGTCGATGCGGTCTTCCGGCGCCGATTCGCGTGGCCCGCCACCGGTTGTCGCGCAGGCCGACAGGATCGCGGCGGCGAGCAGGCAGGCGAGGCGGGTGAACCGGGTGCGGATCATGGCGGCACTATAACCCACTCGATCGGCACCTCGCGCGGCACTCGATTCTAATATTATGTTGCGGGCTACGGCTGCAGTCAGGAGACGTTGAGTATGGATGCAATGCTGGAAAATCTGTCGGGATGGCTGGACCCATCGGTCATCGGCCCGCTCGCGGTGCAGTGGGGGGGGCGGTTCCTGGCGGCGCTGCTGATCTTCGTCATCGGCCGAATCATTGCCGGCTGGCTCGCGAACTCGGCCGAGAGGGCACTCGATCGGGGCGGGATCGACGATACGCTGTCGAACTTCCTGCGCAGCCTGATCTTCATGACGTTGATCGTCATGGTCGCGTTGACCGCACTCGGCACGCTCGGCGTCGAGACGACGAACTTTCTCGCCATATTCGGCGCGGCGGGTCTCGCGATTGGCCTTGCCGTCAAGGACTCGCTGTCGAACTTTTCCGCCGGCGTCATGCTGGTCTTCTTCAGGCCGTTCAAATCGGGTGATTTCGTGGAGACGGCCGGTGTCAGCGGCACCGTCGATACGATTCGCATCTTCAATACGATCATCAAGACCGGCGACAATCGCGTCGTGACGGTTCCCAACAGCCTCATCTTCAGCGACACGATCACCAACTTTTCGGCTGAAGACACGCGGCGAATCGACATGCTCATCGGGATCAGCTACGACGACGATATCGCCCGCGCCAGGGAGCTGATCAGCGAGGTGCTGCAGAGCCACGATCGCGTTATGCAAGAGCCCGCACCGGTCGTTCTGTTGATGGATCTTGCCGATTCGAGCGTCAATATCGCGGTGCGACCGTGGGTGGCAACGAAGGACTACTGGGTCGTTCGCGCCGAGCTGCTCGAGCGCATCAAGGCAGCGCTCGAGGGAGCGGGTCTGTCGATACCTTATCCACAGCGCGACCTGCATGTCGTCGAACGGGTGAATGCCGCCGCGTGAAAGCCTCGATTCGCGATCGCCTCGCAGCGCTGTCCGAGCGCTACGAAGAAGTCGCTCGCCTGTTGAGCGAGCCGGACGTCATTGCGGACCAGAAGCGGTTTCGCGAGCTGTCGATGGAGTACGCGCGGCTCGAGTCGGTGGCCCGCGGCTTCGAGGATTACACGCGCGCGGACGGTGAGCTCAGGGCTGCCGAGGAACTCATCGGAAGCGAGGATCCGGAGATGCGCGAGCTCGCCGAAGCGGAAGCGGAGGGCTTGCGCGCGCGCATCGGCGAGCTCGAGGAATCGCTCTATCTGCACCTCGTGCCGAAGGATCCGGACGACGACGCGAATCTGTTTCTCGAGATTCGCGCCGGCACCGGCGGTGACGAGGCGGCGCTCTTCGCCGGCGACCTCTTTCGGATGTACAGCCGCTTCGCGGAGGCGCGCGGCTGGCAGGTCGAGGTGCTGAGCGCGAACGAGGGCGAGCACGGCGGCTACCGGGAGATCATCAGCCGCGTCGTCGGCAACGGCGTCTATGCGACGCTCAAATTCGAGTCGGGCGCGCACCGCGTGCAGCGTGTGCCGGAAACGGAGGCGCAGGGAAGAATTCATACATCGGCCTGCACCGTGGCGGTTCTCCCCGAGCTCGACGACGTCGAGGACGTCGACATCAACCAGGCCGAGCTGCGCATCGACACCTACCGCGCTTCAGGTGCCGGCGGGCAGCACGTCAACAAGACGGATTCCGCCGTTCGCATCACGCATCTGCCGTCCGGCATCGTCGTCGAGTGTCAGGACGAGCGCTCACAGCACAAGAATCGCGCACGGGCGATGTCGCTGCTCGCGTCACGGTTGCGCGATGCCGAAGTGTCCCGCCGGGAGAGCGAGACCGCGCAAATGCGCCGCAGCCTCGTCGGTTCCGGCGATCGATCCGAGCGAATCCGCACCTACAACTTTCCGGAGCGGCGCGTCACGGACCACCGGATCAACCTCGTTCTCTACAAGCTCGATCGAATTCTCGAAGGCGAGCTCGACGAGCTGATCGATGCGTTGCAGCGGGAACATCAGGCCGAGAGTCTCGCCGCACTCGGTATTGCGAGCTGATGTGATTCCCGGCGACGACAACACCATCGGTGCGGCATTGCGAACCGCAGCGCGACGGCTCGAGGCTGTCAGCGGCGTGCCGCGTATCGACTCGACAGCCCTGCTCGGCAACGTCGCAGGCCTCACCCGAGCGCAGATTCTCGCCCGTCAGCGCGACACGCTCGATGGTTCCCTGCGCGACCGGTTCGAGCAGGCCATCCGGCGTCGCGAGGCTGGCGAACCGCTCGCCTACATTACCGGCAGGCGCGAGTTCTGGTCGCTTGGGCTCACGGTCACGCCGGCGGCGCTCGTGCCGCGCGCCGAAACCGAGCTGCTCGTCGATGTGGCGCTGCGGCGGCTCGAAACCGACAGCGCCCGCGTTCTGGACCTTGGCACCGGTAGCGGCGCGATTGCGATCGCGCTCGCGAAGAGCCGCCCGACGCTCGACGTGACCGCCGTCGATGTCGATCCCGCTGCGCTCGCGCTCGCTTGCCGCAATGGGGCCGATCTCGGGGCCGCGATTCGCTGTCTCGAGTCGGACTGGACTGCAGCGCTCGGCGACCGGGTCTTCGATCTCGTCGTCAGCAACCCGCCGTACGTTCGCTCGGACGATCCGCACTTCGACGGGCCGCTGCGATTCGAGCCGCGGCTTGCGCTCGACGGCGGACCGGACGGTCTCGACGCCTGCCGGCGAATACTTGCGTCGCTGCCGCGGCACCTCGCCCCCGGGGCGCAGGTCCTGCTCGAGCACGGCTACGATCAGCGCGAGCCGCTCGCCGCGATCGCCCGGGAGGCGGGCTACCTCGTGGCCGAGACGGTCGACGATGCGGCCGGTCTGCCGCGCGTCATGGTGCTGCGACGGAGACCGGCGTGACGACGATCGGACCGCGGTATGCGCGCCATGTCGCGCTCGACGGCATCGGCGAAGCGGGTCAGGCGCGGATCGCGGCAGGCAGCGCACTGATTGTCGGCGTCGGCGGCCTCGGCTGTCCGGCGGCGCAGTACCTTGCCGGGAGCGGTATCGGCACGTTGCTGTTGAACGATTTCGATACCGTCGACGTCACGAACCTACCGCGTCAGGTTCTCTTTACCGGGGACGACGTCGGTGCGCGCAAGGCCGAGGCTGCCGTTGCACGGCTGGCCGCTGCAAATCCCGATGTCACCTTCGATGCGCTGCCGGCGCGCCTCGACGCCGACGGGCTTGCCGCCGCAATTGCCCGTGTCGATGTCGTGCTCGACTGCGTCGACAACTTTACCGCTCGGCTGGCGATCAATGCGGCGGCCGTTGAGGCCGGTGTGCCGCTCGTGTCCGGAGCGGCGCTGCGATTCGAGGGTCAGATCGCGGTCTTCCCGAACGCCGGCCGGGGCCCCTGTTACCGGTGTCTCTACAGCGAGGCCGACGAGTTGCTCGGAACGTGTCAGGGCAATGGAGTGCTCGCGCCGGTGCCCGGTGTCGTCGGCACGCTGATGGCCAACGAGGCCCTGCAGTTGCTGGCGACGGGATCGGCGCCGCTGGCCGGTCGTCTGCAGCTATGGGACGGCCGCCACGGCAGCTGGCAGACACTCGATCTGCGCCAGGACCCTGACTGCCCGGTCTGTACCCGGGCCCGCCCGGGCTGAACCGGGTCGCGGCTTTATCGACTGGCGCACGGTCGCGATTCGGCGGCTGGCCTAAGCTGGCGGTTTGCGAACGACCGCGAGCTGCCGGACCCGACCGAAAGTGACCGCCACCGCCACGACCGCCAGGACTGCCAGTCCACGCCGGAGCCAGCTCGGCGGCATTGCCGGGCTGCTGCTCGCCATCGTCGCGCTCGGTGCCTTGCTCGTGGTCGCGGTCTTTGCGATGCGCGATGCGCGGACCGGATGGTCGCGCTATGACGCGCCGGCAGCGCCGGGCAGCAGCGAGTCGGCGCTCGCGCACAGATTCCTGTCCGACGATGCGGTGGCCGACCGGTACGAAGCCCTGTTTCTCTATTTCGTCGACGGCTTCGTGACGCATTCCGCCGCGGGCGGATCCCGTGTTCAGTATCCGGGGCTCGGCAGCCGCTCGGGCTACGCCAGCGACGGGCTCGAGGGTTTTGCGCGGACGGCGCCGCTGCTCGCGGCCTGGGTCGCGGGCGGGCGTCCACAGCGCGTGACGCTGCCCGACGGCAGGCAGGTCGACCTGCTCGCAGTGCTCGACGAGGGCCTCAGGGAAGGACTGAACCCGTCGGCGGACGGCTACTGGGGCGCCATCGAAGACCCCGAGGATCAACGCGTCGTCGAGGCGACGGACGTGGCGCGTTTGCTCTGGATGACGCGCGACCGGATCTGGTCGCACTGGTCGGCTGACGACCGGGCGCGCGCGGTCAGCTGGCTCGACGCCGTCCGCCATCACAATGGTCGCGCCGGAAACTGGCGGCTGTTTCCGGTCATCGTGGACCTGATTCTGGAAGGGCTCGGTGCGCCCGGCGAGCGTTCCGCAGCGGCGCGCGATGCGCTCGACAGTTATCGCGCCGATCACTATCTCGGCAACGGCTGGTTCTCGGACGACCCGCGGGGCGTCGATTACTACAACGCCTGGAGCATCAGCTATGAGCTCTTCTGGATCGTCCGCGTAGCGCCCCACATCGATTCGGGCTTCATTCGCGACACGCTCGCCGAGTCGGCGGATCTGACCGCGCACCTGATCAGCCCGGACGGGATTCCGATTCTCGGCCGGAGCCTTTGCTACCGAACGGCCGTGCCGGTGCCTGTCATCGCCGCCGAGCTGCTCGATCGCGGGGCGCCGGGTCGTGGCCGCCGCGCGCTCGACGCAACCTGGCGGTACTTCGTCGCTCGTGGCGCGCTCGCCGGTGGTGCGCTGACGCAGGGATACTTCGTTGCCGATCCGCGCATCCTCGACAACTACTCGGGCTCCGGCAGTTGCCACTGGGGCCTGCGGTCTCTGACTCTCGCGTTTCTGAATGCGCCGGACAGCCCGTTCTGGCAGAGCGCACCGGTGCGGCTACCGATCGAGCAGGGCGACTACGAGCTCGACCTGCCCGCGCTCGGCTGGCGGGTCGTCGGCAACAGCTCCACGCAGGAAATCGCGATCGAACTGCCGGGCAACGATATCGACACCGCCGTGCTCGATCCGTGGACGCTCAAACGCAGGCTCGAGTCCTTCGTGCGACGCGGCCCGAACCGGCCCGCCAACCGCCGCGCGAAGTACGATCTCAGCCGTTACTCTTCGGCGCGGCCTTTCATGGTCGACGGTGGCCCGGCCACGAGCCTAATGCACTGACACATCCGGCGTGCCGCCATCGACGATCGTGTCGACGTCTTTCGCGTCGAAGCGAAATGCACGATTGCAGAACTCGCAGGTCAGCTCGACGTTGCCGCGCTCGGCCAGGATTTCCCGCAACTCTTCGCTGCCAAGCATTCGAGCGACGCCGGCCAGATGTTCCGACGTGCAGCGGCAATCGTGCAGCACCGGCCGGGCCGCGAACAGGCGGATAGACTGCTCCGGAAACAACGCCGGCAGTAACGTCTCGACGTCTCGGCCGCGAAGCGCTGCGGGGTCGACCGTGCGTGCGCGCGCGGCCATTGCCTCGAATCCGTCGTCGTCGGCATTGGCCCCGGGCAGCATCTGCAGCAGCAGACCGGCGACGCTTCGCTCCGTTGCCGTCGACACCAGTTGCGTCGGCAGTTGCTCGGACTGGCGAAAGTAGGCCTCGAGACAGCCATCGATCTCGTCGCTGACCAGCGGCACGATTCCCTGGAATATGCCGCGCTCGTCGGCCGTATCGAGCATGACCGACAGGCGCCCTTCGCCGAGCAGGCGCTCCCCCGGCGCGGCTTCGCGCCACTGCGCCATGCCGCGCACGCGCAGCTCTCTCGAGCACTGGATCACGAGCAGAGAAACCGGTCCTTCGCCCTGCAGCTGCATTGCGACCTTCGGGCGTCCCTTGAGCCCGGTCGCGAGCAGGACCGTCGCCGCGACGCCGCGACCCAGCATCTCGCGCACGTCGGGCGGGTAGCTGTGCTGCGCGATGATGCTGGTCCAGGTCTCGTTGAGTCGAACCAGTGCACCGCGGACGCCCAGATCCTCGAGCACGAAACCCCGCACTTCGTTCGAGGTCATTGAGCGTCCAGCATCCGCTTCAGAATCGTGTTGACCTGTTTGGGGTTGGCCTTACCGCGCGATGCTTTCATCACCTGCCCGACAAAGAAGCCGATCACCTGGGTCTTGCCCTCGCGATATTGCGCAACCTGTGCTTCGTTGGCTGCGAGAACTTCGGCGACCATGGCCTCGATGGCCGCCTCATCCGAAATCTGCTCGAGACCGCGCTCACGAATGATCGTTGCGACGTCGCCGCCGTCGGTCCAGAGCGTCTCGAATATCTCCTTCGCGATCTTGCCGGAGATAGTCCCGTCCTCGATGCGGTCGAGCAGGCTGCCGAGCAGGGCAGGCGTCAGTTTGCTCGTTCCTATCTCCGCATCGTCCCGGTTCAGTGCCGCCATGACGTCGCCGATGACCCAGTTCGCTGCCGTCTTCGCGGGCGCCCGGGTGGCTGTGGTCAGCGCGTCGTAGTAGTCGGCCAGCGCCCGATCGGAGACCAGAATGTCGGCGTCGTAGGCCGGCAGCCCGTGGGTCTCCATGAAGCGTCGGCGCTTGTCGTCCGGAAGCTCCGGCAGGCTGGCCGCGATCGCCGCCACCTGCGCCTCCGGAACGTCGACCGGCAGCAGATCCGGATCCGGGAAATACCGGTAGTCGTTCGCTTCCTCTTTGGAGCGCATCGTGCGCGTCTCGTTGCGCTCCGGATCGTACAGGCGGGTTTCCTGCACGACCCTGCCGCCGTCCTCGATCAATTCGATCTGCCGCTCGATCTCGATCTCGATCGCTTTCTCGAGAAACCGGAACGAGTTCAGGTTCTTGAGCTCCGTTCGCGTCCCGAGCTCCGTCGTCCCCTGCGGTCGAACCGACACGTTCGCGTCGCATCGGAACGAGCCTTCCTGCATGTTGCCGTCGGAAATTCCGAGGTATCGAACCAGGGTGTGGACCTTGCGCATGTATGCACCCGCTTCCGAGGACGAGCGCAGATCGGGCTCCGAGACGATCTCGAGCAGCGGCGTGCCGGCCCTGTTCAGATCGATGCCCGACATGCCGTCGAAATCCTCGTGGAGCGACTTGCCGGCGTCCTCTTCCAGGTGCGCGCGGGTAATGCCGATTCGCTTCGTCGAGCCGTCTTCCAGCACCAGATCGAGATGCCCGTCATGGACGATCGGCAGCTCGTATTGCGAGATCTGGTAGCCCTTGGGCAGATCCGGATAGAAGTAGTTCTTGCGGGCGAAAACGGACCGTCGGGCGATCGTGCAGCCGGTGGCCAGCCCGAATCGAATCGCCATGTTCACGGCTTCCGCGTTCAGCACCGGCAGCACGCCCGGAAAGCCGAGGTCGACCAGATTCGCCTGCGTATTCGGCGGAGCGCCGTACTCGGTCGACGAGCCGGAGAAGATCTTGCTCTTCGTCGCGAGCTGCGTGTGGATCTCGAGGCCGATCACGACTTCCCAGTTCATCGTGCGGTCCTCACGCGTACCCGGGCGCCGTCCGCCGGTGCCAGTCGGTCTGCTGCTGGAATGCGTGCGCGGCGCCGAGCAACCGCGCTTCTTCGAGATGCGGCGCGATGAGCTGGAGGCCGACCGGCAGACCGTCGACGAATCCGCAGGGTATCGAGATGCCGGGCAGGCCGGCGAGGTTCGCGCCGATCGTGTAGATGTCGTTCAGATACATCTGAATCGGGTCGCCGGTCTTCTGGCCGATGCCGAACGCCGGCGTCGGTGTCGTGGGGCCCGCGATCAGGTCGACCGACTCGAAAGCCTGCCGGAAGTCGTCGCTGATCGCGCGCCGGACTTTCTGGGCCTTCAGATAGTAAGCGTCGAAGTATCCGGCCGACAGCACGTAGGTGCCGGTCAGTATTCGCCGTTTGACCTCGGCGCCGAAGCCTTCCGTGCGGTTGCGCTTGTAGAAACCGGTGAGGTCGAGATCCATCGCATTCGCGCTGCGGTGGCCGAAGCGAACGCCGTCGAAGCGCGACAGATTCGATGACGCTTCGGCGGGCGCGACGACGTAGTAGACCGGCACCGACAGATGGACGTTCGGCAGCCGGATCGATTCGAGTTTCGCACCGAGCTTCTCGTACTCGGCAAGTGCCGCCTCGACGGCTGCTGCGTTGTCGGTGTCGAGGCCGGCATCGAAGAAGCTCTCCGGCAGGCCGATCGTCATGCCCGCGAGGTCCATATCGAGCTGTTTCGACCACGTCGGCACGGGTCGGTCGATCGATGTCGAATCGCGATCGTCGAAGCCGGCCATCGTCTCGAGCAGGAGCGCAGCGTCAGCTGCCGACTTCGTCAGCACGCCGGCCTGATCGAGGCTCGACGCGAACGCGATCATCCCGTAGCGGGAGACGCGCCCGTACGTCGGCTTGATGCCGGTGATGCCGCTCAGCGCAGCGGGCTGACGAATCGAGCCGCCGGTGTCGGTCCCGGTGGCCGCGGCGCACAAGCTTGCAGCGACTGCCGCCGACGATCCCCCGGACGAGCCGCCGGGTACGCGCGTGCCGTCCCACGGATTCCGAACCGGGCCGTAGTAGCTCGTTTCGTTCGACGAGCCCATCGCAAACTCGTCCATGTTCGTCTTGCCGATCGTAACGACGCCTGCACTTTCGAGGCGCTCGACGATCGTCGCGTCGTAAGGCGATACGAATTGGTCGAGCATTCGCGAGCCGCAGGTCGTCCGCACACCGGCCGTGCAGAAGATGTCCTTGTGGGCGATCGGGATGCCGCACAGCGGCCCCGCGTCGCCGCTCGCGAGACGGGCATCGGCCGCTGCCGCCTGGGCCAGCGCCCGCTCCGGCGTAACCGTGATGTAGGCGTTCAGATCCGCGTCGAACCTGCCGATCCGATCGAGGTAAGAGCCGGTCAGCTCGACGCTCGAGACACTGCCTGCGTGCAGCGCCGCGGACAGCTCCGTAATCGACTGATCGTGCAAGGGTTTATCGTTCATCTGCGGAGGGTTCACGCCGCTGGCCGGCAGGCCCGCGGGGCTGCCGGCGGATTATCGTACCGGTGTCTCACTCGATGACTTTGGGAACGAGATACAGATCACGTTCGACGAGCGGCGCAACGGCCTGGAAGTCCGCATGTCGATCCGTTTCCGTGACCTGGTCGGCACGCAGCCGCTGTGTGGCATCGAGCGGGTGCGCCATCGGGTCGACACCGTCGGTATCGGCAGCCTGAAGCTGAGCGACGAACGCGACGATGCCGGAGAGCTTTTCCGTCACTTCATCGGTTTCGTCCGCTTCGATATCGAGCCGGGCGAGGTCGGCGAGCTTCTGAATGTCGTCAGGGTTCAGCGACACGGGTGTGAGCGAGTGATCTGGTTCTCATTAAACTATACACGCGCCTTGCCGATTGTCCTACCCGTTGCTACAGTCGCTCGATAGCTTCTATTCAGCGACCTGCCCCCAAATGTTAAAGAGCTTTCTTGGGCATTTCTCCAATGATTTGTCCATCGACCTCGGTACGGCCAATACACTGATCTACGTTCGGGGCAGAGGCATCGTTCTGGACGAGCCGTCGGTGGTCGCGATCCGGGAGGATCCGGGTCGCGGCAAGATGATCGAGGCCGTCGGCGCCGAGGCGAAAAACATGCTCGGGCGCACGCCGGGGCACATCACGGCAATCCGGCCGCTGAAGGACGGCGTCATCGCCGATTTTGCGGTCACCGAGAAGATGCTGCAGTACTTCATCAAGAAGGCCGACGGCTCGCGGTATTTCCGGCCGAGCCCGCGAGTGCTCGTCTGTGTCCCGTACGGCTCCACACAGGTCGAAAGGCGCGCGATCAAGGAATCGGCCGAAGGGGCAGGGGCGCGCAAGGTATTCCTGGTCGAGGAACCGATGGCGGCTGCGATCGGCGCCGGCATGCCGGTGCACGAGGCGCGCGGCTCGATGGTGCTCGACATCGGCGGCGGAACATCCGAGGTCGCCGTCATTTCGCTGAACGGCATCGTCTACGCAGCGTCCGTTCGTATCGGCGGCGATCGCTTCGACGAGGCGATCACGAATTACGTGCGGCGCAACTACGGAATCCTGATCGGCGAGACGACGGCAGAGCGCATCAAGCACGAAGTCGGCTCCGCGTTTCCGGGCAAGGACGTGAAGGAGATTTCGGTCAAGGGCCGGAATCTTTCCGAGGGCGTACCGCGCAGCTTCACGCTCAACAGCAATGAGATCCTCGAGGCGCTGCAGGAACCTCTGCAGGGTATCGTCGGCGCCGTCAAGGTGGCACTGGAGCAGACGCCGCCCGAGCTCGGCGCCGATGTCGCGGAGCGCGGCATCGTGCTTACCGGCGGCGGCGCGTTGCTGACCGACATCGACAAATTGCTGACCGAGGAGACGGGTCTGCCGGTCGTCGTGGCCGACGATCCGCTCACCTGCGTTGCGCGCGGCGGTGGCCGCGTGCTGGAACTGCTCGACGAGTACGGTCCAACGGCTTTTTCGGTGGACTAGGCCGTTACAGGCCACTGGTGACGGGCCGTCAGTAACAGGCCTCAGGGCCGCGAGCATCCGGGCCGTCAGAAAAGGGGACAGGGAAGGCTCGACACAAGATGAATGCCAGCAACGGACAGTATGCCGATGTCTCGTTTCGGGGATACGGTTCGCTTGGCGCCCGATTTACGCTCCTTGCCATCGTGTCGTTCGCGCTGATGCTGCTCGACCATCAGCAGGGCCATCTGACGCGTTTCCGTCAGGGGGTGTCCTGGATCGTCTACCCGATCCAGCTCGCCGTCGATTTCCCGGTGACGATCTGGCGGCGGGCCGCCACGGCGATGACGGATCGCGAGCAGCTGCTGCTCGAGAACGAACGTCTGAAGCGCGAGCAGTTCAGCGCGGAATACCGGCTCCAGCGGCTCGCGGCACTCGAGATCGAGAACGCCCGGCTGCGTGAATTGCTCGATTCCTCGGCGCGCCTCGAAGGCCGGGTGCTGATCGCCGAGATCCTTGCCGTGGATCTCGACCCGTACCGGCAGCGCCTCGTCGTCAATCGCGGCCTCGAGGACGGCGTCTTCGCCGGCCAGCCGCTGCTCGATGCGCGCGGCGTCGTCGGCCAGATTGTCGAAGTGGGCGCGCGTTCCTCCGAGGCCGTGCTGATAACCGACGCCGATCACGGCGTGCCGGTTTCGGTCAATCGGAACGGCCTCAGAACGATCGCCGTCGGCACCGGCGACAGCGCGAGGCTGCGCCTGCCGTACGTGCCGAACAGCGCCGACGTCAAGGTCGGCGACCTGCTCGTCTCGTCCGGGCTCGGCGGTATCTTTCCGGCCGGCCGCCCGGTTGCCGAGGTGACCGAGGTGCGAATCCGACCGGGGCAGTCCTTCGCAGAGGTCATCGCCGAGCCGGTTTCCGCGCTCGACAGGGATCAGGCGCTGCTGCTCGTCTTCGCCGCCGACGACAACGAAGCCGCGGCTGCGGCCGCGAGCGGCTTCGGCTCTTCGGCCACGGCCGACAACGGGAGCACCGAGTGAGCAGCGAGAGCCGCCACTGGGGTGCGCCGGTCGTGAGCCTGCTGCTCGGGCTGATGTTTTCGGTATTCCCGCTGCCGGGGGCGATCGAATCGTTCCGTCCGGACTGGGTGGCGATGGCTCTGTTGTACTGGTCGCTGGTCGAGCCGCAGCGTTTCAGCCTGCTCACGGCCATGGCCATGGGTATCGCGCTCGACACGCTGACTGGCGCGTTGCTTGGGCAGCATGCGCTCGCGCTGCTGATCATCGTCTATCTCAGCCAGCGGTTTCATTTCCGGATCCGTGCCTTTCCGGCCTCACAGGTCGTGATGATCGCGGTCGCATTGCTCGCGCTCTACGAGTTCGTGCTGTTCTGGATCGACGGCGTTGCCGGGCGCTCGGTGCCGTTGCACGAGCGCTGGGGGCCCGTCGTCAGCGGTGCCGTTCTGTGGCTGACGGTGCTCGTGGGTCTCGAGCGGACGCGCAGCGTCGCATCGACGAGGGTGTCCTGACGCCATGGCCGGCCGCCCGACGCATTTCAAGGACCACGGCGGCGAGCAGCGGCTCTTTCTGTCGCGCGTCATCGCATCCGCAATCGTTGTTCTGCTGCTGAGCGGTCTGCTGGTTGCGCGGCTGGTGCAGCTGCAGGTCTTCGACTATCAGCGCTTCAGCGAGCTCTCGCAGGGCAACCAGCTGAAGATCGAGCCGCTCGCGCCGACGCGCGGGCTGATCTTCGATCGCAACGGGCTGATTCTGGCCGAGAACGTGCCGACGTGGCAGCTCGTCGCGGTGCCGGAGCAGATCGGGGATCTCGACGCGATGCTGACCGAGCTCGAGACGCTCGAGTTGCTCGACCCGGGCGACCGGCCGCTGCACGTCGAGCTGATCAACTCGAGTCGCCGTTTCCAGAGAGTCACGCTGACGAACCTGAACGAGGTCCAGGCGGCGCGGTTCGCAGCGCGCCGGCATCGATTCCCCGGTATCGACATTCAGGAAGGCCTGATCCGCTACTACCCGTACGGCGAGGCCGTCGCCCATGCGATCGGCTATGTCGGCAGCATCAGCGCCACGGACATGGAGCAGATCGACCGCCGCAATTACTCGGCGACTTCGCAGATCGGCAAGTCGGGCGTCGAGCGAAGCTACGAGCACCTGTTGCACGGTAACGCGGGGTATCGCCAGCAGGTCGTCAACGCGCAGGGCCGGGTGCTGCTCGATCCCGCCGTCGATGCCGACGGCGATGCCGTCGCGAGCCTCGGCCTCGAGATCGAAACGCAGTGGCCGGAGCCTGGCCGGCATCTGGTGCTCGCGCTCGACATGAAGTTGCAACTCGCGGCGCAGGATGCGCTGCAGGACTTGCGCGGCGCCGTCGTGGCGATCGATCCGCAGAACGGCGATGTGCTGGCCCTCGTTTCGACACCCTCGTTCGATCCGAACAGATTCGCGTCGGGCCTCAGCCGCGCGGAGTTCGTCAGCCTGAATACGAACATCGACCGGCCGCTGTTCAACCGCGCGCTGGCGGGCCGCTATCCGCCGGGTTCGACGGTCAAGCCGTTTCTGGGCGTTGCGGGGCTCCACGCCGAGGCGGCAACCGGAATCGACGAGCATTTCTGCCCGGGTTTCTTCACGCTCCCCGGCAACTCCCACAGATACCGGGACTGGCGTCCACAGGGCCACGGCGACATGACATTGCATGCTGCCATCGTCGAGTCGTGCGACGTCTATTTCTACAAGCTCGCCGTCGAGCTCGGCATCGATCAGATGGAGGCGTTCCTGAAGTCGTTCGGCTTCGGCGCTGCAACCGGCATCGATATCAGCGGTGAGGGCAGCGGCCTCGTCCCGTCACGCGAATGGAAGCGCACGCGATTCTCCCGGCGCGAGGATCAGGTGTGGTTTCCGGGTGAGACGGTGATCACCGGCATCGGGCAGGGCTTTACTCAGGTCACGCCGGTGCAGCTCGCGCACGCCACCGCCGTGATGGCCGCCCGCGGTGAGAGGTTCCGGCCGCGGTTGCTGATCGGCACGGAAGATTCGGCTACCCGCGACGTCGAGTATGTGGCGCCGCAGGCGATGCCCGGGATGCCGCCGGTCGATGCCGAGCACTGGCAGTACGTCCACGAAGCCATGGTCGGGGTAACGACCGAGCTGCGGGGCACCGGGCGGACGGCAATGGTCGGGGCCAACTACACGGTTGCCGGCAAGACCGGCACCGCCCAGGTGTTCACCATTGCACAGGAAGAGGAGTACGACGAGGAAGGCGTCGACGAACGCCTGCGGGACCATCGCCTGTTCGTCGCTTATGCGCCTGCCGAGGCGCCGACGATCGCCCTGTCCATCGTCATCGAGAACGGCGGCGATGCGAATCCGCCGGTGCCGATCGCGCGCAGGATTCTCGACGCCTATTTCGGGACGGAAGAGTATGTCGCTCGGCGCGATTGAGTTCGGACAGGCGCCGCGGCGGCAGATCTCGCCGTTCCGCTTCGGCCAGCTGTCGATCGACTATACGCTGCTGCTCTGCATTCTCGCCGTCATGGCCATCGGCGCAATCGTGCTGTACAGCGCCGCCGATCAGTCGTCGAGCCTGATGGTTCGCCAGGGCGTCAGAATCGGCGCCGGCCTGGCGGCATTCCTCTTCTTCTCGCAGCTCTCGCCGCGATTGCTCAGAACCTGGACGCCGTGGGTCTTCGTCGCGGTGCTCGGGCTGTTGCTGCTGGTCATGCTCAACGGTGAGATCGGCAAGGGCGCGCAGCGCTGGCTCGACCTCGGCATCGTCCGTTTTCAGCCATCGGAGCTGATGAAACTCGCAGTGCCGATGATGGTTGCCTGGTATCTCCACGACCGGCCGTTGCCGCCGAAACTGTGGCAGATCGTCGTCGTGCTGCTGGTCGTCGCCGTGCCGGCCGTGCTGATCGCGCGGCAGCCGGACCTCGGCACGGCGCTGCTGGTGCTGGCTGCCGGTTCACTAACGATACTGCTGGCCGGCATCAGCTGGCGACTGATTGCCGTTGCCATCGTCGGCGGGCTCGTCTCGGCACCGGTGCTGTGGCAGTTCATGCTCGATTACCAGCGCGCACGCGTGCTGACTTTCCTGAATCCCGAGTCCGACCCGCTGGGCACCGGCTACAACATCATCCAGTCGAAGATCGCGATCGGTTCGGGGGGGCTCTTCGGCAAGGGTTGGCTCAACGGTACCCAGGCGCACCTCGAGTTTCTGCCGGAGCGGTCCACCGACTTCATATTCGCGGTAATGGGTGAGGAGTTCGGCCTGATGGGGCTCGGGCTGCTGTTGATTCTCTACCTCGTGCTCGTCGGCCGCGGGCTCTACATCGCGGCGCTCGCCCAGGACACTTTCACGCGGCTGCTCGCCGGCAGTCTGAGTCTCACCTTCTTCTTCTACGTGTTCGTCAATGCGGGCATGGTGTCGGGGCTGCTGCCGGTGGTAGGCGTGCCACTGCCGCTCGTCAGCGCGGGCGGCACGTCGATGGTGACGCTGATGGCCGGATTCGGCATGCTTGCATCGATCGCCGGTAACCGGAAGTTGCTCGCATCATGAAGATTCGTCGCTTAGTTGCGTCCGCGATCGTGCGGGCCTCGGTTACGGGCTTTGCCGCGATCCTTGCGGGCCCCGTCGCGTTCGCTCAGGCCCTGTCGCCGGACGACCCGGCCGTTGCCGAAGCGCGGACGGCGTTCGTGACCGCGATGGTTGCCGAGCACGGCTTCGATCGGGACGAGCTCGACACGCTGCTTGCCGGGGCCGTCATCGATCAGACGATTCTTGATCGGATATCCCGGCCGGCGGAGCGCGTCATCGCCTGGCACGAATACCGGCAGATTTTTCTGACCGACTCGCGCATCTCGGCAGGCGCCGCTTTCTGGCGCGAGCACGAGGCGCTGGTGGCCGACGTGGCGTCGGAGTACGGCGTCGACCCGCAAATCATCGTTGCGATCGTCGGCGTCGAGAGCCTCTACGGCGAGCGCATGGGGACCTTTCGTGTGCTCGATTCTCTCGCGACGCTGGCTTTTGCCTATCCACCCCGCGCCCGCTTCTTCGCGTCCGAGCTCGAGCAGTTTCTGCTGACGTCGCGGCGGGAGGGCGAAGTGCATCTCGATGTGCTCGGCTCTTACGCTGGCGCGATGGGTGCCGGTCAGTTCATCTCGTCGAGCTACGAGGCTTATGCCGTCGATGGCGACGGCGATGGCCGGCGCGATCTGTGGCAGAGCTGGCCCGATATTCTGGCGAGCGTCGCGAACTATTTCGCCCGGCACGGATGGCGCGAAGGCGAGCCGGTCGTGATGCCCGCCGGGTCTGCTGCGGCCGGGCAGGGCGAGCTGGTCGAGGGGCTCGACCTCGACCGGACGGTCGGTTCGATCCGGGCGGCGGGTTTTCGTTTCGAGTCGGCGCTGGCAGACGACACGCCGGCGATGCTGATCGGGCTCGAGACCGGGCCGGATGCAGTGGGCCACTGGGTAGGGCTGCACAATTTCAGGGTCATTACACGCTATAACCGCAGCGTCAAATACGCGCTGGCTGTTTGCCAGCTCAGTGAGGCGATTGCGGACGCTTATCGTATGGCGGCAGGGGAAAATCACTGATGCTCGATTTCGGTCGCGGTCTGCCGCGTCGATGTCTGGTTACGGCGCTGTTGCTCGGCGTTGTGACCGGCTGTTCGCGTAACGGTCTGCCGGAATATCAGCCGGCACCGCAGGTCGTCGGTTCCGGCAGTGCGGAAACGGTGTTCGGCACGCCGGGCAACCCGCGGTTCTATGAAGTCTTCGGGCGACGCTATCACGTGCTGCCGACGTCGAGCGGTTACCGTGAGCGCGGTATCGCGTCCTGGTACGGCCCCAAGTTTCACGGCAAGCGAACCTCGGGCGGCGAGACGTACGACATGCACGGGATGACGGCGGCGCACAAAACCCTGCCGATACCGAGCTGGGTCGAAGTCACGAATCTCGAGAACGATCGCAGGATCGTCGTCCGGATCAATGACCGCGGACCGTTCGTGCACGATCGAATAATCGATCTGTCCTATCGCGCGGCCCAGGAGCTCGACATCGTCGGCAACGGAACGGCGCGCGTGCACGTACGGGCACTCGAGTCGCCGTCGGACTCGGGCGAATCCGGCCGTCGCGGCCGCCGTGCTGCGGCGGCGGAGGCGACGGAGGCGGCGGCGGAGGCGGCGGTTGCGGTTGCGGTTGCGGCGGAGGCTGCGGTTGCGGCTGCGCCCCAGCCATCGGTTGGCGCCGACCGTAGTGCCGGTCGACCATCCGGCTCAGACTCGCGCCCGGCCCGCGAGCCCGGGCAGCGCTTCTCGCTGATCAGCTCGGCGCATGCTGCCGACCGCAGCGTCGACGACGGGCTCTATGTCCAGGTCGGCGCGTTCTCCGATCGCGACAACGCGCTCGGCCTCGTGGCGCGGCTCAAGCGATCGGGTTTCGACAATACGTTCGTGCTCGCCGGCGGCAACGATGAGCTCTACCGCGTGCGCATCGGGCCGTTCGCCGACGCCGGCGGCTTCGACGACGTGCAGTCGGCGCTGTCGGACCTCGGACTGCACGGGTCACGCCTCGTCACCGCAGAGTTCTGAATGCCGGACGAGCCGTCACTGGATTTTCCGTGCGAGATACCGATCAAAATTCTCGGCAGGAACGACGACACGTTCCGAGCCGCCGTCAGGGAAGTCATCGGGAAGCATTTCGCAGGCGTCGCGGACGAGGCGCTCAAGGAGCGACTGAGCCGGAAGGACAACTGGCTCGGAATCACTGCCACCGTTCTGGCCGAATCGAGAAGCCAGATCGACGCCTGCTACCGCGACCTGTCGGCGCACGAGCACATCATGATGGTGCTGTGAGCGCGGTTCGATTCCGTTCGCTCGGACTACAGCCTTTCGTCACCGTATGGGATCGGATGCGGGCCTTTACCGACAGCCGCCACTCCGACACCCCCGATGAGATCTGGTTCACCGAGCATCCCCCGGTTTTTACGCTCGGCACCAAAGCAGACCGCTCGCATGTGCTCGATGCCGGGGACATCGAAGTGCTCGCGAGTGATCGGGGCGGCCAGGTCACCTATCACGGGCCGGGGCAGCTCGTCGCTTACGTCCTGGTGGATCTCCGGCGGCGCGGGCTCGACATCCGTTCGCTGGTCGTCGCGCTCGAGCAGGCGGTTATCCGGTCGGTGAAGTCATCCGGCGCCGCGGCGTACGGTCGCAGGGATGCGCCCGGAGTTTATGTGGACGGTGCCAAGTTCGCGGCGCTTGGCCTACGCGTCAGGCGCGGCTGCACTTTTCACGGGCTGGCCGTCAACGTCGCGATGGATCTCGAGCCTTTCGGGCGGATCAATCCCTGTGGCTTCGAGGGCTTGCCGGTTACGCAGCTCGCAGATTTCTCGGACTTTGACAGTCTGGACGCTTACCGGCCCGTGCTCGAGCTCGAGCTCAAACGCGCTTTCGTCGCTGAGCCCTGATCGGCTGCGCGCCGGGCGTCAGTTCTCGACGGCCTGGTAGGCCGACGGCGCTTCGGCCGAGACGAACTCGTACTTCTTCTGCCAGGCGCTGACCGAGTCCTTGAGTGTCTGGATCTCTTTCGACTGCTCGCCGATTTCGCGTTTCAGCTGTGCGACCTCGCGCTCCTTTTCCCGAACGGCGGCTGCGGCCGCGGCGTCGGGCTCGGCCTTGCTCGCTTCCGCGGCTGCCAGCTGTTCCTGTAGCGAACGCACTTCGCTCTCGAGCTTCTCGACTTCCTGCTGGCCGTTTTCCTGCAGTGCCTTCAACTGCTGCGTCTCCGACTCGCTCGCGCGCAGTTGCGCCACCTTCTTCTGCTGCTCATCGGCGTCGGCTTCGAGCGCGGAAATGGCGGTGTTCTTGCGCTCGATCTCGGCGCGGAGGTTTTCGACCTCGCTCTGCAGTGAGGCGAATTCGTCGTCGGATGGCGCCGTGACCCTGGCTTCCTTCAGTTCCTGTTCCAGGTTCTGGATGACTTCAGCCTGCGACGCGCAACGCTGCTCGAGCTCAGCGAGCTTTTGCAGATCCTTCTGCAGATCTTCGTCCGGCTCGGCGATGGTCGTGTCGCCTGTATGCTGCGTATCGCTGCCCTTTTGCCCCGCGGCCGCAAGTCGCTCGCGCATTTCGCGGAGATCGCGCGACAGCTTCTCGTTTCGTGCGAGCAGCCGCTGCTGGTTCTTCTCGGCCGCGGCCTTGAAGTTGCGAAGACCGTCGATACCGGCTTTCAGAGCCGTGTTGGCCTTCATCTTGCCGCGGTATGCCTCGATCAGTGCGCGAATGAGGGACTTGCGCTTGATGACGAGTCTCTCGAAATACGCGGCCTTGCCGAGCCGCCATTTCGCTTCCTCGTAGCGCTCCTCCATCTCTTCGAGCTTCTCGACCAGGCTCTCGATTTCCTGCGCCCGCTCGTTTGCGATCTCATTGACGTTGATCGTGCACTCGCGCTCTTCGGCCAGGCTGGCCTTGAGCTCCTCGATCTGCGCATTGAGCTCGTCCGATGCCGAGCCGAGCTCGGATTCCTTCGACTCGAACGCCTCCAGCGACTTCTCGAGGTCGAGAATCTTCTCGTCCCGCTTCGACAACAGGTCATTGAGCGTCTCGATGACCCGCGCCTGCTCGGATTTCTGCTCGCTCGCCGCGCCACGCGACTGCTCGAGCTGCTCTTCGAGGGTTCTGGCCTGATTCCTGAGGTTCTCGATTTCCGCGTCGACATCGGCTCGCGAGTCACGCAAGCCGGACAATTCGGTGCGTACTTCCTCGAGTTCGCGGTCCTTGCCTCCCAGCTCGGCGGTAAGTGTTTCGAGCCTCGATTCCAGATCCGCAACGCGCACGCCCGAATCGGCCTGGGCGCTCTCGAGTTCCGTAAGCTTCTGCTCGCTGCTCGACAGTTCCTCGCGCGCTGCGCTCAGTTGCTCGGCCGCGTCGTCGTATTCGGCCTGCAGGGTTTCCCGCGCGGACCGAGCATCGATCAGTGCTGCCTCCAGCGCTTCCGCGCGTTCGGCTGCGGCGTCGATTTCCGCGCGAAGGGAGTCTGCACGGGCCGTCGCATCGCTCAGTTCCGACCGTATCTCGTCGACACGCGAGCCGGTGCTCGCAAGCTCGCTTTCGAATGCGTCGGTCTTCGCACGCGCACTGGAGAGCTCGGCTTCCAGGCTTTCGGCCCTCGAGCGGGCTGCTGCCAGTTCGGATTCGATCCGGCCGGCTTTGCCGCGAGCTTCGCCGAGCTCGGTCTCGAACGCTGCGGTCCGCGAGCGCTCGCCGGACAGCTGGCTTTCCAACGACTCGGCCGCCGAGCGGCTGTCAGCGAGCTCGGTCTCGAGCGCCGCAACACGTGAGTTGGCCTCGTCGACCTCCCGCTGCAGAGATTCCTGCTTCTGGTCGTTGCCGGTCAACGCAGCCCGGGTCTTCTCGAGCTCCGCCGACACTTCGGAAATGCGGCTGTCGCGCTCCTGAATCGTCGCCCGCAGCTGCTCGGCGGATGCTTCGCTTTCGCGTGCCTTCTCGACAGCGGACTCGAAAGCGTCACCGCCCGAGGTCAGCCTTTCCGTCAGCTCGGCGATTTCCTGGCGGGCCGACTCGAGCGCTTCGCTCATTTCGATATCGGTCTGCAGGTCGGGCTCACCGACCTGATGCGCGCGCAGCTCTTTGCGCAGATCGGCGATTCGCTTCTTGTACTTGCGAACGTCCGTGTCGAACTGCTCGGCGCGCTCACGCCAGAAGTTGAGTTCCTTCTTCGCGACCTTGTCGGGACCCGATTCCGCGAGGATCAGCTTCTTTCTCAGCTTCGCATAGCGTGCCCGCTCGTTTTCGAGCAGTTCCTCGAGGCCCTCGGCTTCCTGTTGCCACTTGAGGCGATCTGCCTCGACGCTTTCGAGCCGGTGCGCGAGCACTTCGGCCCGTTCCTCGACACGATTGCGCGGCGCGTTGCTGCGGCGCAGCTCGGCATCGAGCTCGGCAACCCGCTGCTCGCTGTTGCGAAGCGCATCGTTCAGAAGGGAGAATGCCTGCTCGGCCAAGTCCTTTGAGCTAGCCATTGCTGTCCGTTGCGGGCTCTTGAAATGGAGATTCGCTGGAGCGTAGCGGTTTTGCCGGCGGTGGACGAGGTACTCAGTCACGTTCTGACATAATCTGGCCTGCCTGCCGCGCTGTCCTTGCTGGAGTTTTCCCGTTTGAGCGCTTCAACTACCGTGGCCGACGCTCTGCTTAAGAGCGACCCGGGTCTGGTTGCCGAGATCGTTGCCGGCCCGCTGCGCGTTGCCCGCAACAATTTCGTCGAGCGTCCCTGGGGGGGCGTGCGGCTGCGCGAGTTCAAGCGGCTGCATCCGCTGCCGGATCAGGTCCGTGATTCGGGACTCGGTATCGGTGAGGCGTTCGAGCTCGCCGCATTCGACGCCGACGATGAGTCGGCCCGGCACCCCAGCCACGTGCTGTTCGACGACGGCTCCTCGCTCGAGCTGCGCCAGCTGCTGCGGATGTTCGGTCCACGAGTGCTCGGCGACGCGTTTGTCGACCGGCATGGCGCCTGCCTGCCGCTGTTGCCAAAGACGCTGAGTGTTCGTGAGTTGCTGTCCGTGCAGGGGCATCCGGCGGGCCATACCGAAGTCTACGTCGTGATCGATGCAGACCCCGGCGCGACGATCGCGCTCGGGTTTCGCCACGACGTCGACGCGGCCGATCTGGGTCGGCGGCTCAGCGACGGGCTCGACGAGCAGGCGGCATTCGCGGCGCTGCTCGCGACCGACGCCGACGCTCATTCTTTACATAATGTCCTGACGCGCTGGTTCGCCGACCGGGGCGCGGGCCCGGCCCCCGACAGTGCGCTGCTCGAGCGCTTTGTCCCGGCCGGCGCTGCGCGGCAGCGCGCGGACCGCCTCGCCGGGGTCCTGAAACAGCGCTACTGGGACGCACTCGATACGTTGAACCATATCGAGGTGACGGCCGGGCAGGTGATTCACAATGCGACGCCCGCGCGGCTCGTGGCCGATGGTGGCCTGCCGGCCGCCGAGGTCCATGCCCTGGGCAATCCAGCCGGCAAGGAAGTGCTGGCGCTCGAAGTCCGCCTGCCGGGCCCGACGTTCCGGGCCTGGGACAATGTGCGCTTCCCACGGCGCGACGTCGATGTCCGTGCCGCGCTGCGCGCGCTGAATCTCCGCGCCACGGCACCGGCGGAATTCGTCGCCCGCGAAATTCCCGACCCGAACAGAGACGGAGTGACCTGTTCGATCGACTCGGACTTCTTTCGGGTCGAGCACCTGCGCCCGACCGCGGGGACGTCCTGCGAGCTCGCCGGGGTCGGGCCCTGGTGCCTGCACGCGCTCGACGGGGCGGTCACGCTGGTCGCGGCCGACGGCAGCGCCCGCGGCACGCTCGCGCGCGGCGAGTCGGCCCTCGCGCCAGTCGGCTTCCGCGGTGGCGGCGTCACATCGACGGCCCCCGCCCACATCGTTTGCGTCACCCTCCCGAATTAGGGGACAGTGGAATTAGGGGACAGTGACCTTAATTATGATGTCGACCGCACACGCAGAGATCGATCTCGACGCGCTCGTTCGAAACTTCCGCCGGATCGCGGACGCGGCGGCCCCCGCGAGCGTTGCGGCCGTCGTCAAGGCCGACGGCTACGGACTCGGTGCCGGACCGGTAGCGTCAACGCTGGCCAAAGTCGGCTGTGAGCGGTTCTTCGTGGCTACGGTGGGGGAAGGCGTAGCGCTGCGTAACGCGGCGGGCCTAGAGTCCGCGGACATCTTCGTGCTGGACGGGCTGCTGGGGTCCGACACCGACGAGTTCGTTCGGCATGGCCTCGTGCCGGTCTTGAGTACACGCGGCCAGGTGCAGCGCTGGGCCGATGCCGGGCGGGCGGCGCTCCATGTCGACACCGGCATGAATCGGCTTGGCCTCGCCGTTGCCGAGGTCGACGAGCTCTATCCGCCCGGCGGGCCCGGCCGGCTCGCGTTGCTGATGACACATCTCGCCTGCGCCGACGAGCCGACCCACGCTTTGAATGCAGTGCAGCTCGAACGGTTCGCGCGCGTCGCGGCGCGCTTTCCCGGTCTGACCACCTCGATCGGCAATTCCGCCGGCGCACTGAGCGGCGGAGCGAACTGCGGGGACGTCGTTCGTGCCGGTATCGCGCTCTATGGGGGCAACCCGTTCATCGATCGGGAGAGCCCGGTCGAGCCCGTCGTGAAGTTGCGTGCCCCCGTTATACGCGTGCGGCGCCTGCCGGAGTCGGAGCCGGTTGGCTACGGTGCAAGTTTCGTTGCCGATGCCGGCACGCTGATTGCGACGGTTGCGATCGGATACGCCGACGGGTATCCCCGTGCGCTCGGCAATTGCGGCATCGTAGCGATTGCCGGTCATCGCGTGCCGGTCATTGGACGCGTGTCGATGGATCTGATCTGCGTCGACGTGACGGCCTTGCCGGCCGGCACGGTCGAGGAGGGCACGCCGGTGGAGCTCTTCGGTGACGTGGTGTCGGTCGATGAAGCAGCAGGCGCTGCAGGCACGATCAGCTACGAGTTGCTGACCGGTATCGGGCCGCGTGTCGAGCGGCGCTATGTTGGTGGAGGGAAAGAAGTTGACTGAGTTGCAGACCGACAGGTTCAGGGATGAGTGACTTCAGGCCGATGGCCAGCGTCGACGGCGATGTTACGCCGCTCGCGGAAGCCCGGGTGCCGGTGCTCGACCGCGGGTTTCTCTATGGCGATTCCATTTATGAGGTCTTCCGGACGTACTCGGGTATTCCGCTTTTCTACGAGGAGCATCGTGCGCGCCTGGAGAATTCGGCGCGGCTCATCGGGATGGACATCGGCATTTCCGAGTCGGAGCTCTTCGAGCAGATACGCGCAACCGTCCGTGCAACGAATGCCGGTGCGGCAGGCAAGGACGTGTACGTTCGGTTCATCGTCACTCGTGGCGAGGGGCCGCTCGACCTGCTGCCGCGCGAGCACGTCAGGAACCGACTGATCGTCATCGTCAAGGAAGTACCGGTCTGGCCCGAAATCCACTATACCCGCGGCGCCGAGCTCGCCGTCGTCCGCGTGCGCCGCAATCCCAGCGCTGCACTGGATCCGAACATCAAGGGCGGCAATTATCTGAACAACGTGCTCGGCGTCATCGAAGCGAACAGCCGCGGCGCCGACGACTGCCTGATGCTGAGCGAGTCCGGGTTCGTGACCGAGGCGTCGAATAGCAACGTGTTCTTCGTGCTCGACGGGCGGCTCGTCACGCCCTCACAGTCGGCCGGCAACCTGAAGGGACTGACGAAGGCAGCGATCCACGACGCCTGTGCCGCCGCCGGCCTCGAGACCGCCGAGATCGAGATCGCCGACGAGGACATAGCCCGCACGACCGAGTGCTTTCTGTCGAGCGCTACGCGCGAAGTGATGCCGGTCGCGAGCGTCCGCGGCGAGGACGGTGGTGTGCACGCCTATGCCGCCGACGGCGGCGAGCAGACGCGCCGCGTGATGCAGCTTTACCGACGGTACATCGAGCGATACGTGGACGGGCATCGCGAGCTTTCGTTGTTCTGAATCTTCGTCGACGGTCGGCCTGTCCCGCCGCGGGGTAGGCGCAGCGCCCTGCCACCAGTACAATGTGCGGCCCATCACATAAGCGCCCGTAGTTCAGCTGGATAGAACGCCGGCCTACGAAGCCGGAAGTCGGGAGTTCGAATCTCTCCGGGCGCGCCAATGAGAAAGAAATGGGCCCGCCGGGCCCGTTTTTTTTCTCATCAGTGCTCGGGGCAAGGTGAGAACTCCGCAGTTCGACCCGGAGGCGACGCAGTCGCCGCAGGGAACGCGCAGCGAACGGAGTGAGCGAGCGGCCCCCTCGAGGGGTGAGCCCGCAGAGCGGGCGAATAATCTCTCCGGGCGCGCGGCCGTTCGCTCGTCGCTCGGGGAAACATATTCACGAGCAGTGCATCCGGGTAGCGTGCTTCCGTCGGCGCTTAAAGCGCGGGGTGATCGACAACCACGGTCTGCCCGGCCGCAACGCTCGTCATCGTCGTCACCTGACCGTCTGGCCATTCGACGCTGAGCTCGTCCACGAGTGAAGCCGGACCGAGACCGAAGATCTGCACCGTCGGATTCTGGGTCAGGAAGTTCGTGCCGATCGTCACCTCGCGCATCTGCTGCTCGGTACCAATGGTCACCACCACGCGGGCTCCGCTCGCCTCCGTATTAGGAGGCAGGCCGTTGAGCTGGACACGGAGGTAGTTGTTCGCGGTCACGTCGTTGCGCCACAACGTCGCCGAAACGGGCGTGGCACGGTGCAATAGCAGAATGTCGACGTCGCCGTCGTTATCGAAGTCGGCGCAGACGATACCGCGGCCCTGCTCCGAGTCGAGCAGGCCGATTTCGGCCGCCTGCTCGGTAAACCGCCCGTCGCCGTCTGACACGAACGCGCGGCTCTCGTCATCGGGTTGCCCGGGAGCCGACCAGCCGTTCGTGTGGTAAATGTCCAGGTCGCCGTCATTGTCGAAGTCGAGGAAGCAGGCCGCCCAGCCCCAGCCACCATCTGCGACGCCGGCGACATCGGTAACGTCGTCGAAGACGCCATTGGTGTTTCTGTAGAGGCGGTTGCCGATACCGTTCAGCGTGGGGTCGGTGCTGCATCCATCGAAAATACTGGTTACGAACCAGTCGAGATCTCCGTCCCCGTCGTAGTCGCCGACCGCTGAGCCCATGCCGTTGCAATCGATCAGCACGTCAGTGTCGGTGGCATTGGTAAAGGTGCCATCGCGGTTGTTTATGAACACCTGCGAGTAGTTGAAATCGGCGACGCTCAGGATATCCGGAAACATGTCGTCGTCGATGCGCGCGAAGCTCTGCGCGAATGTCCGGTCGCTGCTGACCGGGGCTGCGTTCGGATCCGGTATCGTCATGATACTCGGCGAGATTCCGGCCGGGACGCTGACGCTCGAAAACCGGATCTTGGTCGAGTCGCTGTCGTTATGCCACAAATGCTCCGTGTCTCCAGGATTCGTCTGATCACGCGGCGATCCCCAGTGGGCGAGGAACAGATCGACCCGGCCGTCGAGATCGTAATCGCCGAATGCAGCCGACATCGTGTGCTCGGCAGTCATCGTGTCGATGCCTGAACCCGATGTGACGTCACTGAATGTGCCGTCGCCATTGTTCGCGAAGATCAGCGACGGATCTCCGAACAGGCCGCCCAGGAAGAGATCGAGATCGCCGTCGCCATCCATGTCGGCGAACGTCGGCCCGCTATGGCGATAGTTTTCCGTGGCCGACCTGGTGAATGCAATGCCGGCCGCCGACGCAACGTCCTCGAACGTCAGATTCCCGATATTCCTGTACAGCAGGTTTGGCCCAATATCACCACGGGTGATGAACAAATCGATGTCACCGTCGGCGTCGTAGTCGCCGGCCGCAGCCCCGCCCGTTGCGATTTGCTCGACTTCCCACTGGTCCGGCGTATTGAGATAGCCGATCTCGTAAGAAATACCGGACGCGGACGTTGCATCGGCGAAGCGCAACGGGCTCGTCGTTGCGGTCGGAGCCGTGCCGTCGCCGCCGTCGCCGCCGCTGCCGTCGCCGCCGCTGCCGCCACACGCCGACAGCAAGACCGCAGCGACAATGATCAGACCGCTTGTTCGCAGTTGCATCTCTCTTCTGCTCGTCCCGGATATGTCCTGGCGCCCGAACCGGGGCTCGTCCGCCGTATCGTCGCCCGCAGATGTTAGCGGCAGCCCTTTTGCGGCGTCCAGCGCGGCCCCGACACGGCGGCTATTGATCGAGCCGCCGGAACTTCTGCACGCGCTGCCCCGTGTTGACCTCCGTCGTGTAGAGGTTGCCGGCCGAGTCGATCGCGATGTTGTGCACGACGTGAAACTGGCCGGCGTAGCGTCCCGGGCGGCCCATACGCGCGAGCTGGCTTGCAGAGCTTCTGTCGACGATCCTGAGCTCGTTGTTCGTACCGTCGACCATGTAGATGAGGCGCTGGTCAGGATCCGTCGATAGCGCGAGATCGGACACGGAGCCCGACAGTAACGTGCCCGGCTCGAAGAAGGCTTCGGCAACGAACGTGCCGTCTTTCTCGAATACCTGAAACCGGTTGTTTGCGCGGTCGCATACATAGAGCAGTCCCTCGTTGGACATTTCAATGCAATGGACCGGGCTTGCGAACTGGTCCGATGGCGGCCGCGCCGGATCGTAGGGCGGCATGGCATCGTCGTGCGGGCGGTTCCCGTATGCACCCCAGTGGCGCTTGTATTCGCCGGTCTGGCTGTCAAATACGATTATGCGGCGATTTCCGTATCCATCCGCGACGTAGACCTCGCGAGCCTCGCCATCGACGTAAATCTCTGCGGGGCGCCCGAGGTCGTCGAGGTCATTGTTGCCGCTACCTCGGTTGGCCCGTCCGATCTGCATGACGAACTCGCCGTCGACCGTGAACTTCAGCACCTGGCTGTCGCCCTCGCCGTTGCCGGCAAGCCAGACGAAGCCGTCGACGACGTGGATGCCGTGCTCCGAGTTCGGCCACTCGTAACCGTTTCCGGGGCCGCCCCAGGCTCGCAGCACGTTGCCGCTCGGGTCGAACTCGATAACGGGCGGCGCAGCCGTGCAGCACTTGCTGATCGGCGGGTCCTGACTCGCGCCGATCTCGCGGTCGCTCAATGAGCGCGGCCGCTGCACGATCCATACGTGATCGTCCGCATCGACGTCGACGCCTGCAACCTGCCCCAATATCCAGTCGTTAGGCAGCGGTTTCGGCCAGAACGGATCGACCAGGAACTGCGGAATCGGCCGCTGCGTGCCTACCGGCTCTGCGACCGGCGATCGGGCCGTTCGCTGCGCGGACGGCGCATCACTCCGAGGTTGCTGGGCAAACGATGCATCGGGAAGGCCGAGGAGCAACGCCAGTGCCGGTAAGGTAGCGAGTGACTTCAGGGCAGCAAGTCTGGCCGACGCAGCGGGTCTCGTGCTCATGCTCACCTCACACTGATAGGTGGCACAGCATTCTACGCTCCAGTAGCTTCGGATGACGACAGTGGTTTCGATCAACGCACGGAAATCACCGCGCCGGAGACACCCGCGTTCGCGCTCGTCCCGTTGCGCCGTCCGCGTTCAGGATCGAACGCCGGCGCTGCTGCCATCAGGCTGCTTTGGTTCTCGTGGCGCCAACGCAGTTGTCGCGCCCCGTCTGCTTTACGAAGTACATCGCCTGGTCGGCGGCGATCAGCAATTTCTGCGCCGAGTCGTGAGTGTCGCAGCAGGCAACACCGATCGATACCGTTACGTTGATCTGGTCATCGCCGACTTTCACGCTTTCGTCGCGAAAGCGGCTGAGGACCCGTTCTCCGAGCTTCTGCGCCTGCTCTTCGGATAGCTCGGGCAGGACGATGACGAACTCCTCGCCGCCGTAGCGCGCGACGATGTCGGTATCGCGCACGGCGCTCTTCAGCGCGTCGGCCGCCCACTTCAGGACCTCGTCGCCGGCCATGTGGCCGTATTGGTCGTTGATAGACTTGAAATGGTCGACGTCGATGAACATCAGGCTCAGCCGTTTGTCGGCTGCCAGCGCTTGCTCGAGCGCGGCCGCGAACCGCGCATCGAACTCGGCGCGATTGTAGAGTCCCGTCAGCGGGTCCGTCTGACTCTTGGACTCGAGCGTCGTGAGCCTTTCCTCCATCTGCTCGATGCACTCACTGCCGGGTGCGGCCGGCGACTGCATCATGCGGTCGAAAAGGAGCTGTTTGGACTCGTTCTGCAGTGTTTCGGAATCGGGCACGAGCGTCGTATCGAACAACTCGGACAGCTCGTCGACCTGTTCCATCAACTCGTCCAGCAGCCTGCGTGGATCGGCATCCGACGTCTCGAGCAGGTTGGCGACGAGCGAGCTCGCTCGCACGAGCCACACTTCACTGCCGGCGCACAAGGCGTCGGCCAGCGCGCCCGAGTAGAGGACGCACGTCGCCGTGCTGACCGGTTCCGACGACGCCTGCGATTCCGCGAAGTCGTGACTGATCGCGACCGCATCCGTGATGTTGCTCGGGAAATGCCATTGCTCCAGGAGCCAGGCGCCTACCGCGCTGTGATCGACAGAGAGGCGCTCGACCTCGCGCTCGATGGCGCGCGCATGCTGCGAATCCCCGGCAGGCAGGTCGGCATAGAGCGACGGGTCAACCCGATCGAGCACGATCTGGCCGATATCCTGGACCATCGAGGCCAGGAAGACTTCCTCCGGATTGCTGTAGTTGACGTGATACGCGACGGCACGCCCCGCGGCGGCTGCCAGGAGTGAGCGCCGCCAGTACGTCTCGTAATCGAGATTGCTCTTGCCGCCGGCACTATCTTTCGATCCCAGTGAAAAGCTCAATGCCGTCATCACGGTCGCCTGCTGACCCAGGCGCATGACTGCCTGCCGAACGTCGCCGATCGGGGGACCCCGTCGGTAAGTGGCAGAATTCGCAAGCCTGACGAGCTTCGTGTTGATCGCCGGGTCGAGCTCGACGACTGCTGCGATGTCGTCAAGCCCGTAGTCGTCGCTGCGCAGCAGGTCGATGATCTTGGCTGCTACGGAGGGCAGCGTCGGCAGCTCATCACAGGCGATGAGGCGCTGCTCGAGGTCCGGCGCCAAAGTGCTGGTATCGGTAGTCAAGGGCGTTCGATCCTAACGGTCCGCTGATTCATATGTCGGCCGGTCCGGCGAGACCTTGAATCACGGTTTTTCCGGTGCGGGCGACCCGTCGATCCGGCCCGCAGCGAACGGCCGGGATGAGTGCCTGGCCCCGCCGGCACGCCTTGGCGCGGCTGGCAATCGCGGATACGGAACCCTATGCTAGAGCTGGGCCTCCGAGCCAACACAGAAATACTTCAAACGGCTCGGCGCCCGAAAACCAAGGGGGAGTCCAATGAAGATGTCGATACCGAAGTCGATGCTGCCGGTTTCTCTGCTGTTTGCCGCGCACGCTGCCAACTCACAGGTGCTGACGTATTCCGATTGTGTCGTGGACGATGTGCCGTCCGTCGAAGCCGCCATTTCGAGCTTCTACGATTCGCTCGACAGCAACGTAAGGCCGATTGTGTATCTGGACCAGTGGATGTGGAACGGAGAGTTCGAACCGACCCATCGCATCATTGTCGGCCATCAGGACTATGCGGCTTTCGAGGCGTTCCGAGCCAGCATCGCGAGCAATCCCGCAGCTGCGATGCAGGCCGGGGACAGCTTCGAAAACGCGACCGAGTGTCAGACGGACGGGCTTTCGATTCTGCGCGGCGCGTGGGGCAGCGAAGAGGTAACGCCCATCTACTGGCAGGTTTACGGGGTTGCGACGACCGACGGTGCCGGCTATGCCGAAGCCCTCGGAGACCTGGTCGAGGCGAGGGGCGACGACTTCCCGCTGGTGACGGTGCTGTTCGAGAATCGGGCTGGCATCAGCGGCGATACTCACCTCGTTGCGGTGGGCGCCGACACGTTCGCGGGGCTCAATACGTCTCTGGACGAGCTCTTCGCAAGCGACGACTTCGCCGATTTCGTCGATGCCGTGGGCTCTGACAGAAGCCTGACGTGGCGTGCCCAGGCGTTCCGCATGCGCACCTGGACGCCCGACGCCGACTAGCTAGCCGTACATCCTGCGTACCACGGAGCAGCCGGCACGGACGCCGGCTGCAAGAGACTGCATTGGGGAGAAGTCATGTCGACGATCCGATTCACAGTGCTTTGTCTTTGCTGCCTGACTTTATCCTGCTCGGGACCCGAATCCGCCGTTGATGAAATGCCGGCCGCGGGCACGATCGTCGACGATGCGGCGCTCGCCGACGAAACACAGGGCGAGAACTGGCTCGGGTTCGGACGGACGTACTCCGAGCAGCGATTCAGCCCGCTCGATCAGATCGATGTCGGTAACGTAGCGGATCTACGCGTCGACTGGTATCTCGATCTGCCGAACGATCGTGGACTGATCTCGCCGCCGCTCGTCGTCGACGGGATCATGTATTTCGTCGGAAGCATGAACCGTATTCGCTCGGTCGACGCTGTCACCGGTGAGTTGCTTTGGGAATTCGATCCGCACGTCAGCGACAATGACGGTAACGGGCTGCGCGCCGGCTGGGAGCATAGTCGCGGCATCAGCTTCTGGAACGGCAAGCTGTACGGAGCAACCTGGGACGGGCGACTGAACGCAGTCGACGCCGAGACCGGGGAGCTCGTGTGGAGTGTCCGAACCTTCGAGCCGGATGCGCCGCTGTACATTACCGGTGAAACCAAGGTCTTCAAAGGGAAGGTGCTGATCGGCAATGGCGGCACCGAGAACGGTCCGAACCGCGGCTACGTTACAGCCTACGATGCGGAGACCGGCGAGCTGGCCTGGCGTTTCTGGATCGTGCCGGGAAACCCGGCCGACGGGTTCGAGAACGATGCGATGCGCATGGCAGCCGAGACCTGGACCGGGGAGTGGTGGCGTTTCGGTGGCGGCGGTAACGCGTGGCATGGTTTTACCTACGACTCCGATCTCGATCAGCTGTATATCGGCACGGGCAACGGTGCGCCATGGAACCGCAAGGTTAGAAGTCCGGACGGCGGAGATAATCTGTTCCTGAGCTCGATCGTCGCGCTCGATCCGGATACCGGCGAGTATCTGTGGCACTACCAGACGACACCCGGCGATACCTGGGACTACACCTCGACGATGGATATCGTGCTGGCGGACCTCGAGATCGAGGGGCGCACCGTCAAAGCGCTGATGCAGGCGCCAAAGAATGGCTTCTATTACGTCATAGATCGCGAGACCGGCGAGCTCGTCTCGGCCGACCCGTTCGTCGAGACGTCCTGGGCATCGCACGTCGACCTCGAGACCGGCCGGCCCGTGGAAGTTCCCGGAGCTCGCTACGAGGACGGCGCGCAGCGGATCACCCCATCGGCATGGGGCGCTCATAACTGGCACGCGATGTCGTACAACCCGCAAACCGGACTCGCTTACATTCCAACGATTCATTTGTCGAACGAATTCTCCGATGCGGGCATCGATCTTGCGTCCTGGGAGTCGTCCTCATTCTTCGGAGATACGCTCGCCGTTGCAGTCGAAATTTCCGAGGAGCCGCACGACGTGCTAAGCACGCTGCAGGCCTGGGATCCCGTCGCGAAGCGGGCGCGCTGGGAGATACCGCTGCCGGGAATGTGGAACCCGGGTACGATGACAACGGCCGGGAATCTCGTGTTTCAGGGGCGCGTCACCGGCGAGTTCATTGCCTATGACGCGAGCAACGGCAACGACCTGTGGTCGTTCGATTTGGGGCTCGGTATCTCGGCGCCGCCGATCACCTATGCAGTCGACGGCAAGCAATACGTGGCACTGCTCGTCGGCTGGGGTGGCGGAGCATCCGGACTCGGCGGCGACACGCAGGTGCGAAACGGCTGGGCCTACGGCGTGCATACGCGCCGACTCGTTACTTTCTCCCTGAACGGGACGGCGGAACTACCGGCCCAGCCGGCGCCGGTGGTGACACAGCCGATCGCACTCGACTTCGAGGTCGACGAAGTGCAGGCAACTCAGGGCGCCATCGAATACGGCCGCTGCGCCTCCTGTCATGGGCCCGGCGCCATCTCGGCCGGCATGGCGCCGGATCTGCGCGCCTCGCCGATTCTGATCTCGGCGCTCGAGTTCGAGCAGATTGTCCGGGGCGGCAGCCGACAGGCGAACGGCATGCCGCAGTACGCCGAGATCACGGACGCTGAGCTGCTATCGATTCGCCACTACGTGCGGCAGCAGGCGCAGTGAATCGGCATTAGCGTCCCAATACGCAGCTCAGTCTCGATCCGTCGTTTCTGCGTCGACTTGAAGGCGGAACTCGGCCTCGATCCAGTCGGACTCCGCATTGCCGTCGGATCCGTCTGCGATTCGCTGCTCGTAAAGACTGTAGGCCAGAACGCGAATGTCGTCTTCACTTGGCGCACTTGGCTTGCGTGCCTTCGATTGACTCTTGCGCACCGATGATTTGCGTGGGGTGTCGACGGTGTCGGTCCCGACGCTTCTGCTGCTAACTGCGGTCGCCATGCTTGCTTCCTCCGTGATGAACGGGCAAAGGGCCCGAAAAACATCGGCGGGTCAGAGCCCACCGTCCCAGCAATCGATATCCTCAGCCATGATTCGGACGCGCTTTCGAGTCGCCGCCGGCAGGAACCGAGCGCGCCTCCTGTGCCCGGCTGTGTGCCGCACGCGCAATCAGCGCCTGCCGCTCGCGCGTTACCGCGCGGCGCCGGTCGATCCAGCCGAGGATCTTCTCGAGCTGCTCTACGTCCGGCGCAACGCGCGAGCGTGGTAGCTCGCAGATGCCGACGCCGAGAGCGGACGCCGCGACGAAATTCTGGCTGTCGCGGAGCGTCGCGATCAGCGGAATCCGCAGACTCGTAAGAAACCGCATCAACATGCCGTAGCTCTTCGTCCTGCTGCGCACACGATTGGCGACGATCGCGAGCTTTTGCTCGCGGCGGTCGAGCTGAACGTCGAGCAGCAGCTCTGCGATGAACCGCGTCGCCGCGTACACGTCGATTTCCGAGGGTGCGATCGGCAGCAAGACCGTATCGGCGATATACGTATAGTGATGCAGCTTCGTGAGTGGAATGGCGGCGGGCAGATCGACGATGACTACGTTAGCCTGCGTCGGCAGCTCGACCGCGTCCTGCATCTCGCCGGTAGCCTCGTCGCGCTCCGGCTGAAGACCGAAAATCTCGGGCCGATTGATGGGACGCCGTTGCAGCCACCGTATGCAGTAGCCGTTCGGGTCGAGATCGACGATGATCGGCGAATCGCCGCGCTGAGCGAAGCAACTGGCGAGATTGGTCGCGAGCGTAGTCTTGCCGGAGCCCCCTTTGGGGTTCAGTACGAAGATCTTGTGCAGACTGTCTGCACCCGCTAAGGCGATCACCCCACTGGCCCGATATCCTCGCTACGGTGGCAGCGGCCTCAGGCCGCCATGCGACACGACTGGACTTCAGGACGGTGATAGTGTAGAGGCTCAGCATCGATAACACAATATCTTGTGGCCTTAGGGGTTTCTCGTAACAAGATCTTGTGATTTCTTCGGGAAAACGCCCACATTGCCGGGACCGGTGCCCTGCGGATGCCGGTTAGCGCTCCCGGTTTGCGATTCCCTGTTCAGCCTCGTGAGTGAGGCAGGCGACGCTGAATGCGGGCATGTCGAGGCTCGCACCGTCGGAGTCGACCTTGTCGAGCCTTGGCTCTGCATTGCCGGCCGTCGAGTAGCGCACATTCCACTGGCCGGCCGAACGGATCGTCGGCAGCCGCACAGCCAGGTCAGCGTCGCTCGAATTGAAGAGTATGGCCGCGGCGCTGATTCGCTCAGGCCTGCTCGATTCCGCCTCGGGTTCGGAAAGCAGCATGCCGATGAGCCTCGCATCATGCCACGCCTGCTCCGGGATCAGCCGGCCGTCGGTACCGAACCAGAGCACCTCGGGCTGACCCGTGAGCCCGGATAGCCGTGCATGCCGATAGTCGGCCTGGCGCAATAACCCGATTTCGCGACGGATTGCGATCAACCGGCGGGCCTGCGCGACAAACTCGGGATCGTCCGCCACGCCCGCCCAGTCCAGCCAGCCGGTGGGATTGTCCTGGGCATACGCGTTATTGTTGCCCGATTGCGAATTTCCGAACTCGTCCCCTGCGAGCAGCATCGGCGTGCCCTGCGAGAACGCGAGCGTGGCGAGGATGTTCAGCCTGTGTCTTCGCCGTGCCGCATTGATTGCCGGATCGTCCGACGGGCCCTCCACACCGTGGTTGGAGCTCAGGTTGTGCCGATGGCCGTCCCGGTTCTCCTCACCGTTGGCTTCGTTGTGCTTGTCGTTGTAACTGACGACGTCAGCCAGCGTAAATCCGTCATGACTCGTGACGAAGTTGATACTCGCTTCGGGGCCGCGGTTACTGGTTTCGAAGATGTCGGACGAGCCGTGAACCCGCCGCGCGAAATCCGGTGCCGAGCCCGGATCCTGGCGCCAGAAACTGCGGACCGTGTCGCGATACTGGTCGTTCCATTCACCCCAGTCTTCCGGAAAGGCGCCAAGACGGTAACCGCCCGGTCCAATGTCCCAGGGCTCGGCGATCAGTTTCGCGCAAGCCAGGGCCGGATGTCGCCGAATGTCATTGAACAACGGATGGCTTCCGTCGAATCCGTCGGGAGTACGCGCAAGCGACGAAGCGAGATCGAAGCGAAAGCCGTCGATGCCGAGCGCGTCCACGCAATATGCCAGGCTGTCCACGATCAGGCGCCTGACTACTGCCTCGCTGGTATTGACTGTGTTCCCGCAGCCGGTGTCATTGATGTACTCGGCACGGTCGTCGGGCAGCAGGCGATAGTAAACGTCGTTCGCCAGCCCCCGGAAGCTGAGGGTCGGTCCGTCACGCCCGCCTTCGGCGGTATGGTTGTATACGACGTCGAGTATTACCTCGATCCCGGCATCGTGCAGTGTGTCGATCGTCCGACGCACGCCGGCCAGTCCATCGGGCCCGACGTAGCGCGGTGCGATAGCGAAAAAATTGATCGTGTTGTACCCCCAGAAATTCCTGAGCTTCCTTCGCGTTAGAAATTCCTCGTCGACGAATGCGTGGATAGGCATCAGCTCGACCGAAGTGATGCCCAGAGCCTTAAGATGCTCGACGACGGCCCGGCTACCGAGCGCGTTCAGCCGGCCGCGCTGCCGACGGTCTATCGCCGGATGCCTCATCGTGTAGCCGCGCACGTTCAACTCGTATAGCAGCGTGTCGCGCCAGGGGATCCGGCAATGGCCGGCCGGTTCCTCGTCCGCGCGAATCACGACAGACTTTGGAACGCAGGGCGCGCTGTCCGCAAAATTCGGCAGCAGTCGCCCGTCCTTGTGCCGCCGTTCATGGTCGAAGATCGCGTCGGCCCATAGGACGTCGCCTGCCAGCTCGCGCGCGTAGGGATCGATCAGCAATTTCGCCGGATTGAACCTAGCACCCGACTTCGGGGCATAGTCGCCATGCACGCGGTAACCATACCGCTGGCCGGGCCGGAGGCCAGGCACGAAGCCGTGCCAGACATCGTTCGTATTCCCTGGCAGGTCGATTTTTTTTTCCAATCCTCGACTGTCGAAGAGGCACAGCTCGACGCGTGCCGCTCGCGGCGAATAGACCGCGAAATTGACGCCGCCGTCCCTGCATTCGGAGCCGAGACTTTCGGCCGAACCGGTTTCGATCAATGGTCGAGCGGCTCGAGCCGCCAGATGTCGTCGTTGTAGGCTCTGATCGTGTGATCGGAGGAGAATCGGCCGGATGCGGCGGTATTCAGGATACTCATCCGTGTCCAGTTTTCCGTGTTGCCGTATGCGGCCGCCGCGCGTTCCTGTGCCGCGAAGTAGCTTGCAGCATCGGCGAGAGTCATCCAGGGGTCGGACGG
This sequence comes from Candidatus Rariloculaceae bacterium, assembly GCA_965223375.1. GTDB lineage: Bacteria > Pseudomonadota > Gammaproteobacteria > Steroidobacterales > Rariloculaceae > CBDCWM01. Next base: position 1,359,993 of record OZ245000.1, on the reverse strand, counting down.
GTGTCGCATGGCGCCGACCAGATCGGCGAAGACACCCGGTTCCCCGAGGTCGAAAGTGCCTGCATCGATCAGGCCGATTACGCGACCGAGCGTCTCGTTCGCGCTGATGATCGCGTCAGGGTCATAGGCGCCACGGAGCTGCTCTATCTCATCGACCGTCAATCCGAACAGAAAGAAGTTCTCCGCCCCGACCGCTTCCCGAATCTCTACGTTCGCCCCGTCCAGTGTGCCGACAGTCAGCGCGCCGTTCATCATGAGCTTCATGTTGCCGGTACCGGAGGCTTCCTTGCCGGCCGTCGAAATCTGCGCGGAAATGTCGGCTGCCGGACAGATGACCTCCATCGCCGATACATTGTAATCCGGAACGAACACGCAACGTAGCAGACCCTCGGTGGCGGAATCCTCATTTACGACCTTGGCCACGTTGTTTGCGAAGCGAATGATAGTTTTCGCCATGGCATAGCCCGGCGCAGACTTGCCGCCGATGATTACGGCGCGTGGCACGAATCCAGAGGTCTCGCCGCGCAGGATCCTGTCATACAGATGAATGACGTGCAGTACGTTCATTGCCTGTCGCTTGTACTCGTGGATCCGCTTGACCTGCACGTCGAAGATCATTCGCGTATCGATTTCGATACCGGTTCCGGATTCGATGAGTTGACTCAATCTCGTCTTGTTCCACGAGCGTATACCTCGCCATCGCTCGCCGAATTCGGCATCTTCTGCATACGCTGCGAGCCCGCTCAATGACTCGAGATCCACGACCCATCGGTCACCAATCGTCTCGGTGATCAAACCGGCAAGCTCCGGATTACAGGCCGCAAGCCAGCGGCGTGGCGTCACGCCGTTGGTCTTCGAGTTGAATCTCCGTGGCCAGAGCTCTGAAAAGTTGCGGAAAAGGCCGTTTCGGAGCAGCTCCGAATGCAGCCGTGCTACACCGTTGACGGAATAGCTACCAACGATTGCCAGGTAAGCCATCCGCACGCTCGGGTAGGGACCATCGTCGATCAGGGACATCGCGCGCGCGCGCTCGACATCGCCAGGCCAGCGCAGATCAACTTCGTGCAGGAACCGCGCGTTGATCTCGCGAATGATCTGCAAGGGTCGCGGCAGCAGGCGCTCGAACATGGCGACAGGCCATGTTTCCAGAGCTTCCGGCAGCAGAGTGTGGTTCGTGTACGCCATTGTGCCGGTAGTGATCGACCAAGCCTCGTCCCACTCGAGTCCGAAATCGTCGAGCAGCAGGCGCATCATCTCCGCGATGGCGATTGCCGGGTGCGTGTCGTTGAGCTGGAAGCAGAACTTGTCCGCGAATCCCTTCAAACTTCGCCCGTTCTTTGCAGTCCACTGACGCAGGCAGTCCTGCAGGCTCGCGGAAGCCAGAAAATACTGCTGGCGCAAACGCAGCTCGCGACCGTTTTCACTCTCCGCGTTCGGATAGAGCACCATCGAGATATTCTCGGCTGCGTTCTCAGCCGCGACCGATTCAACGTAGCTGCCGGCATGAAACTCATCGAGGTCGAAGCCTGCGGTTGCCTGCGCCTGCCATAGCCGCAGCGTGTTGACGTGCCCGTTACGGTACCCCGGTATCGGCACATCGAACGGAACGGCCAGCACGTCATGTGTGTCTACCCACCGGTAGCGCGGGGTACCCTCGGCGTCGTGGAATTGCTCTTCGCGTCCGCCGAAACGGATGCGCTGCGCGAGCTCGTAGCGGCCAATCTCCCAGGGGAAGCCGTCGTTCTGAAGCCAGTTGTCGGGCTCTTCGATCTGCTGCCCGTCGGCAATGATCTGACGGAACATGCCGTAGCGATAGCGGATGCCGTACCCGATGACCGGCAGCCGTAACGTCGCACAACTGTCGAGAAAGCACGCGGCAAGGCGTCCGAGACCGCCGTTTCCGAGTCCTGCGTCATGCTCGGCTTCGAGCACATCGGCATAGTTCAGCCCTATTCTGCCGAGCGCCTCGACGCATGCGTCCTCGAGGTCGATGTTCAGGGCGGCGTTGCGGAGCAGGCGCCCCATCAGGTATTCCAGCGAGAGATAGCAGGCCTGACGAGAGTCCGCGGCCTCTGTTGCGGCCGCCGTGTTGTTGAGCCGCTCAATCAAGCGGTCTCTGATTACCAGAGCCAGGGCGCGGTAGACGAACGGCGAGTCGTGTGCGACAACCTGCCTTCCCAGTGTATGCCTGAAGTAGTGCAGGAAATCGCGGATGATGCCGTCAGCGTCCATGTCGAGCGGCGGTACCGTCAGCAGCCTGCTCGCGACAGTCGATTCAGTTCCTGTATTTCTCACCCGGCGTCCGCCTCGCGCTCTTTATTCCTGACTCAGCGGCGCCCGAAGATACACCGTTGCGAGTGGTGGCAGCCTCAACGTGAGCGTTGCCGGCAGCCAGTCCCTCGGTTCCGGGACAGCGGTAACGCGGCCGAGGTTGCCGACATTCGATCCGCCGTAGCACTCCGCGTCGGTGTTCATGATCTCCGTGTATTCGCCGGGCACGGGCACTCCCACGCGGTAGCCATCGCGGATGACCGGGGTGAAATTACACAGTGCGACCACAAAGTCGCCGCGGCGGTCGAAGCGCGCGAACGCGAATATGCTGCCCTCGCGGTCGTCCGCGTTCAGCCATCGGAACCCGGCCGGCTCATGATCCAGCTGATGCAGCGCGGGGATCTCCCGGTAGAGCCGGTTCAGGTCCCGAACGAGCGCGGCAAGGCCCGCATGGCCACGGCCGTCGAGCAGGTGCCAGTCGAGCGAATGATCGTGACGCCACTCGCCTGCCTGCCCGAACTCGCCGCCCATGAATAGCAGCTTCTTGCCCGGATGAGCAAACATGTAGCCGTAGTACGCGCGAAGATTCGCGAATCGCTGCCAGTCGTCACCGGGCATTCGGCCCAGCAACGAGCGCTTGCCATGCACGACTTCGTCGTGCGACAGAGGCAGAATGAAATTCTCGTCGTAGGCATAGACCATGCTGAATGTCATTCCGTCGTGGTGGTAGCGCCGGTGGACCGGATCTTCCGCGACATAGCGCAGCGTGTCGTTCATCCAGCCCATATTCCACTTGTAGCTGAAGCCCAGCCCGCCCCATTCGATTGGCCGTGACACCTTCGGCCAGGCTGTCGATTCCTCCGCGATCGTCACGGCCCCTTCGGCATGCACGAGCGTGTTCAGTCTCTTCAGAAATTCGATCGCTTCGAGATTCTCGTTGCCACCATACTGATTCGGCGTCCATTCGCCATGTTCGCGTGAGTAATCGAGGTAGAGCATCGACGCGACGGCATCGATGCGCAGAGCATCGATATGAAACTCACGCACCCAGTAGAGCGCGTTCGCGAGCAGGTAGTTCGCGACCTCTGTCCGGCCGTAGTTGAATACGAGTGTATCCCAGTCCGGATGCACGCCGCGGCGCGGGTCTTCGTGCTCGTACAAGGCTGAGCCATCGAAGCGACCGAGGCCGTGCTGATCAGCCGGAAAGTGCGCAGCGACCCAGTCCAGAATCACGCCCACGCCATGCTCATGGCAGCGATCGACGAAGGCGCGGAAATCGTCAGGTTCGCCATAGCGATGGGTCGGCGCGAACAATCCGATTGGTTGGTAACCCCACGAGCCGCCGAACGGATGCTCGCTGACCGGAAGCAGCTCGATGTGCGTGAAACCCATCTCGACGACATACGAAATGAGCTCATCGGCCAGTTCGAGGAAGCTCAGCCGGCGATTGCCGTCTGCCGGTCGGCGGCGCCAGCTGCCGACGTGCACTTCGTAGATGCTGATTGGCCGCTCGAAGCCGAGATCGTGGCCATGGCGGTTTCGCCAGCTCTGGTCGCTCCAGCGATAGCGGCTCTCGTATACGATAGACGCGTTACCCGGTGCCGCTTCGCAGGCGAACGCGAAAGGGTCCGATTTGAGCGGTAGCAGTTGGCCTTGCGCGTCGATCAGCTCAAACTTATAAAGCGTTCCCGGTGCTACACCGGCAACGAACGTCTCCCAGATGCCGACCGAATCGTGGTTCTGCATGACGTTTCGGTTGCCGTCCCAGGCGTTGAAGTCGCCAACGACGCTGACCCGGCTCGCATTCGGTGCCCAGACCGCGAAACGGGTACCGGCAGCCTGCCCATCGGAGACGTAATGAGCACCCAGCTTCTCGTACAGCCGATGATGCGCGCCTTCGCCGATCAGATGCAGATCGAGCTCGCCGAGCATTCCGGTCACGGTGACTCTTCCCCGGTCGGAAAGTACACATCCCGGCTGTAGTGCTGGGAAGCCGCATCCCACGTGAATCGCTGCTGCCTCGCCGCGGTGCGAATGTTCTCCCACTGTTCCGGTTCTTGCTGCTTCAGGTCGATCGCCCGCTTGACGGCTGCGATCAGCTCGGTCGCCTGTCGCTGCGTCGAGTCGCCGCTGAACGGGAAGCCCGTCGCTGCGCTGACAGTGTCCTTCAGGCCACCGACCGCATGCACGACACACGGCTGGCCGGAACGCATCGCGAGCATCTGACTGATGCCGCAAGGCTCGAACGAACTCGGCATCAGAAACAGATCGCCTGCCGCGTAAAGACTCCCGGCCAGACGGTCCGAGTAGCCTTTCAGGAAGAGAAAATTGCGGTTGCGCGCCATGGCCTGCTGAAGGAACAGCTCATACTCGGTTTCACCGGTGCCGATCATGATCAGCACGCCGCTGCCCAGTGCTTTCAGGACATGGTCGATCACGGGCGTACCGTCGGACGATCGCTCTCGCAACAACGCGAGCTTCTGCCCCGTGATGCGTCCGACGCTGGTGGCAACGATGCCCGGCCTGCGGTCCGGAAGAGCTTCCAGGCGTCGCAGCGCCAGCCATGCAGCAGAATCGATCCCGGTTCCGGCCGCGATCCAGCTTTCCAACTCCGCCTCGATGTCTGTAAGCAGGTGTTTCCAGCCGGGTCTGGCAGTGAGCTGAGCCGGATACTCGCAGCCGTTCAGGATGCCGGTAAGCACCCCTTCGCGGCGCCGCCTGGCCAGTAATTCTTCCAGGCCCTCGCCGCCATGCCTGCCGGTCGTAGTGTCGTTGGGCAGGAGGATCTCTTCGGCATAGGTCGGCGAGACGGTCGCCACCGCATCGCACAGTCTGATCGCACTGGCGAGCGGGTTGACACAATCCGCGTAGCGCGGGTCGCCGATCAGCTCGATCGGCGCATCGATTGACGGAAACCACTGCCGGAACGACGAATCCGCCTTATTCAGCGGACGAATGCCCTGCAGGGCAAGATTGTGGATCGTCAAAACGGTCCGAACGGATCGCAGGGCGCGAGATTCGGGGTCACATTGCCGGATTACGGCGAATAAGCCCGGATGCCAGTCGTGCAGGTGAGCAACGTCCGGCGCTGGCTGAATCGCGGCAACGAGGCGTGCAGCGGCAGCGCTGAAGAACGCGAACTTCGTCGCGTCAGTGGCGAAGGGCGCTTCGGCACCGTCATCATGGTAGATCCGCTCGGCACCATGCGGCGTGAATTGCGGATGATCGATCAGCTGGTAACTGACGTTGCCGGACGCCGATGGGACTTCGAGCCAGTTGCAGGTTTCCATTCCGCCTGCAAACCAAACCTCGATCGTGCCCAGCTTGCGGACCCCGGGTAGCCGCGTCAGGAATCCATAGGCCGGCGTGACAACGGAAACCCGGTAGCCCAGACGTGCGAGTTGCGGTGGAAGCTCACGGATCACGTCCCCCATGCCGCCGATCTTGCCACCCGGCAGGGCGCCGTTTTCGGCAGCGAGCATGACGACGTGTTTCGCCGGATTGCCTTGCTTCATCCGATCTAGCGCGTCATGTGAAGCTCTTGGCCGAGCATGTCCGGAGTAATCAGGACCAGACCGCTATCGGTAGCGCGGAATCCACGGCTGCGGTCTTCCTCGAGGTTCTCGCCCGCCACCGTGTTGTCCGGAATCTGCGTTCCCCGATCAATGATCGCGCGGCGAATTCGGCAGTTCTTGCCGATGACGACCTCCGGCAGGACTACAGTTTCCTCGACGCGCGAATGCGAGCCTACGCGGACATTGCATGACAGCAGACTGCGAACGACCGTTCCGCCCGAAACTATACTGCCGGCGCTGACCATGGAGTCCAGGGCCTGGCCGCGCCGATCGTCGTCATTGAAGACAAACTTTGCCGGTGGAGCCAAGGTCTGATTCGTAAGGATTGGCCAGACTTCGTCATAGAGATTCAACTGCGGCACGACCGATGTCAGCTCCATGTTGGCCTGCCAGAACGCATCGAGCGTGCCGACATCGCGCCAATAGACCTGGCGGTCGCTCTCTGGGTCGCGAAACGGGTAGGCATAGGCGCGATAGCGGTCTACGCAATGAGGAATGACGTTCTTGCCGAAGTCATGTTGCGAGTGCGGCTCGTCCGAATCGCGAATGATCTGCTCATACAGGAATGACGTGTTGAACACATAGTTGCCCATCGATGCGAGACACAGGCCCGGCTTCCCCGGTATCGCATCGGGCTGCGCGGGCTTTTCGCTGAATCTGGTGATGCGCCCTGATTCATCGACGGTCATGACCCCGAGGGCACCGGCCGCCTCCGCAAGCGGCACCTCGAGACAGGCGACGGTAACGTCCGCTTCGTGAAGCGCGTGCGCCGCAATCATCGGGCCATAGTCCATCTTGTAGACGTGATCACCGCCGAGAATCAAGACGAATTCGGGCTTGTGCGTCCGGATGATGTCGAGGTTCTGATAGACGGCGTCGGCTGTGCCGCGGTACCACTCGCCGCCGGTGCGCTGCGAGGCGGGCAATATCTCGAGAAAGGCCCGGCCCGTCTGAAGACGCCAGGCCCAACCCTGAATCAGATGCCGGATCAGTGAGTGAGCCTTGTATTGAGTCAGTACACCGATTCGGCGAATCCCCGAATTGACGCAGTTTGAAAGCGGAAAGTCGATGAGTCTGAAGTGCCCGCCGAAATAGACGGATGGTTTCGCTCGCCAGCGGGTCAGTTCATACAACCGTGCGCCTGCGCCACCTGCCAGGACCAGCGCAAGCGTGTCTCGTGTGTAACGGCTGATATGCCGCGGTTCGTCCACCCTCATGCGCGACCGTGCTCGGTGGCCAGAATACGGATGAAGCCGAGGTCGTCACGCTCGAGATCGGCCGGCATGATGCGCCATCGCCAATTGCCCTCCGGCTTGCCCGGCGTATTCAGTCGGCTTTCGGACCCGAGGCCCAGGAAATCCTGCATTGGGGCAATCGCGAAACGCGCTCTCGAACTAAAGCACAGGGAAATCATACCTTTATGTACCACCCATGAGTGATCCTTCAGGCTGCGGCGAACGGCGCTCTGCATCGACGCCAATGCACGGCCGGCAACCCGCCCGGCGCTACCGGTAAACCAGCCCTCCGATGTATCGTTGTCGTGAGTGCCGGTATAGCAAACGCAGTTTTCCTCGATCGTTTCGGCGTCGAAGTCGACGCTGTCGACCGCGAACTGTAGCACCTGCATACCGGGCAACGAGTAGGCGTTGCGCAAGTCTGTCACGGCTTCCGTGATCAAGCCCAGGTCCTCCGCGACGAGTGCCGGAGATTCGAGCTCGGCCATCAGCGCATCGAACAGAGCGTGACCCGGGCCGCGATTCCATCGCCCCTCGCGCGCCGTCGCAGCACCGTAACGGACCGACCAGAACGCTTCGAAGCCGCGAAAGTGGTCCAGGCGCACCATGTCGGCGATTCTGAGCGCGTTGCGGATGCGGCCAATCCACCATTCGTAGTCGTGCTCGGCATGCGCCGACCAGCGGTAGACCGGATTACCCCAAAGCTGGCCGTCGTCGCTGAAGTAATCCGGCGGCACGCCGGCGACTTCTCGAGGTACGAGCCGATCGTCGAACTCCAGCAGGTCGGTCCTCGACCACGCTTCGGCGCAGTCGAGCGCGAGATAGATCGGAACGTCTCCGAACAACAGGATGTCTCGCTTCGAGGCTGCGTCACGTAGTGCGTCCCATTGCCGGAAGAAAAGAAACTGAATGCATCGAGTGAGCTGCCATTCGGATGAATGGGCACGGAATGAGTCGACGATACTTCGGCTGTGTTTTCTGTCGGCAGGCGCCCACTCCAGCCAGGACCTGCCGTGATTGGCCGACTTCAGGACCACGAAAGCGGCGAAATCATTGAGCCACGTCGTACCGTGCTCTTCGCAGAACCGCTCGAACTCCTCGCGAAGGCCTTTGTCGGTGGTATCAGCCAGCCTTTGTGCGGCCAATCTCAACGGCGCCGCCTTGCTCTCCGCGACGCGGCTGTAGTCCACGGACGGGCTGTCGCCGTGCGCGGTGTCGGGCAGCTCGTCCGACTTCAACAGATCCCAGCCGACCAGGTCGTCCAGATTAATCAGCAGCGGGTTCCCTGCGAATGCCGACAACGGTTGGTAGGGGGAGTCCCCAAAGCCGGTCGGGCCGAGTGGCAGGAACTGCCAGACACTCAGGCCGTGCGCCGTCATCCAGTCCAGAAACCGGACCGCGCTTGCGCCGAGCTCCCCGATACCCCGCGGACCCGCTAGCGATGTCAGGTGAAGGCAGACGCCCGCGCGGCGCGCTGCGAGTGGTGGCGGGGTTTGGCGGGCGTGGGTCACAGGCAGAACCGATGGTTTCGCACCATCCCGCGGTATCCGCGCCTGTGCCGATGTGATTTACTGCCGCAAAGCCGGCAATGCTCGATGGAGATAGAGAGTGTCAGCAATAATCTGCGCCAGGTGTTCGGCAAAAATGCAAACAGTCTCATACGGCGGCATCTACATCGATCGCTGTCCCATTGTAAGGGCTGTGGTTCGAGATGCTGGAGCATGAGCATCTCGCCGCTCTGAAAGGCTCTTGTCGACTCGAGGAATTCAGACAATGAAAATAGTCAAACCGATTGTCGGGCGCTGCTACCTGGCGGCGTTGTCGGCGCTGTTACTGCCCGGAACTTTGCTGGCAGACACGTTCATTCACGCGAATGCGCTGATCGATGGCCGCGCGGATGATGCACGCGGTCCGGTTACCGTAGTGGTCAGTGGCGAGCGGATCGCAAATATCGTCGACGGGTACGCCGCGCCGGGCGCGAACGACGTCCTCATCGACCTGACGACCGCCACGCTGATGCCGGGGCTGATGGACATGCACGTGCATCTGACGGGCGAGCAGTCCCCCGACAGTTACACCGAGGAATTTTTCCTCAATCCCGCGGATCTGGCACTGCGTGCCACAGTCTATGCCGAGCGCACGCTGATGGCGGGGTTTACGACCGTGCGGGACGTCGGTGCCGGGCACAAACTGAACCTGGCGCTGCGCGATGCGATCGCCAAGGGCTGGGTGCTCGGGCCGAGAATTCTTGCCGCCGGTGGCGTCAGCACGACCGGCGGACACGGGGACGGCACCAACGGGCTCGCCACTGAATTGCAGGAATTGCTCTCGCCCACGCTTCCCGGTGTGGCCGACGGGCCCGATGCCCTGAGCGCCGCGGTGCGCCAGCGCTACAAAGACGGCGCGGACCTGATCAAGATTGCAGCCACCGGTGGCGTGCTGAGCCTTTCGAAGAGCGGCGACGCGCCGCTGTTCACGGACGCGGAGCTCGACGCCGTCGTGTCTACTGCGCGCGACTACGGGTTGAGGCTTGCCGTCCACGCGCACGGCGCGGAGGGTATGCTGCGCGCCGTCAGAGCCGGGGCGCATTCGATCGAGCACGGCACGTTCATGACCGACGAAATCATGGAGGAAATGAGCGAGCGCGGAACCTGGTTCGTGCCGACGATCTCGGCCGGCCGGTTCGTGGCCGAGAAGGCGGAAGTCGACGGCTACTTCCCGGAAATCGTGCGCCCGAAGGCGGCGGCGATCGGCCCACAGATTCAGGATACGTTTGCGCGTGCCTACCGGGCGGGTGTCCCGATCGCGTTCGGCACCGACCAGGGCGTCGCGCCCCATGGCGAGAATGCGAAAGAGTTCATCTACATGGTCGAGGGGGGCATGCCACCTATGGAAGCCATTCAGTCCGCCACGCTGCAGGCGGCTCGGCTCATCGAGATGGAGGCTGAAGTCGGAACGGTCGAGGTGGGCAAGATCGCCGATCTGATAGCCGTGCCGGGCGACCCGCTGGCGGACATCAGCCTGATGACGCAGGTCACGTTCGTGATGCAGGGCGGGGTGGTGCGCAAGGACGCACGCCAGTAGTGCTCCGCGTAAGCTGGCTCGGGCGAAACGTCTGTCACCCGACGCTTCCGCGCTAAGCGCGCAAGACGCTGTAAGAGGATATCGTGCCAAAGATCGGAACACTCGCGGCGCTCGTGCTCATCCTGATGCCCACAGCGCGGGCGCATCACTCGTTCGTGGGCTTCTACGACCAGTCGCGGATCATCGAGATCGAAGGCGTGCTGCGGAGCGCCTCGTGGCGAAACCCGCATGGCACGCTCGAAGTTGACGTCATCGATGCTGACGGCGGCACGACACCGTGGGTTGTCGAGACCGGCAGCGTCGGTGTGCTTCGTGTTCGCGGGTTCGATCGCGAATTCGTTAAGCCGGGTGACCGGATTCGCATCGCCGGAGAGCCGGCGCTGCGCCGTGAGAACGGACTCTATGCGCGCAACATGTTGCTCCCGAGCGGCGAGGAAGTGATGCTCAGCATCGGCATCGAGCCGCGGTGGACCGGTGCCGGAACGGCGCAGATGCTCGAGGCGCAATTCGATGAAGACGTCAGATCCTCGGCAGTTCAAAACGCAGAGGGCATCTTCCGCGTCTGGGCGACCGTTCTCGACGACCCCGAGTCGTTCCCGCTGTTCAAGGGCGGCTACCCGCTGACTGCCGAGGCACAGGCCATCAAGGCGAACTGGGACTCGAGCGATGCCGTCCAGCTCGGCTGTCTCGACAAGGGCATGCCTTCGCTGATGATCACGCCGTATCCGATCGAATTCGTCGATCAGGGCGACCGGATTCTGATCCGTTTCGAAGAGGACGATGCCGAACGCGTCGTTCGACTTGGCTCGGCCCCGACCGACCAGTCGGTCGAGCCGTCACTGCTCGGATCATCCTTTGGCCGGTGGGAGGACGGTCGCCTGATCGTAACGACCGTCGGACTCGGCGCCGGCTACCTCGATTCCGAAGGAACGCCGATGAGCGACGCGGCCCGGCTGGTCGAAACGTTCAGCATGGTGCCCGGCGGCGCACGCCTCGATTACACGCTGCGTGTCGATGACTCCGAGCGCTTTGTCGAGCCCTTTGAGCTCGGGCGTTACTGGGTTTGGCGACCCGAGCTCGAAGTGAAGCCCTACGACTGCGGGGTTCAGCAGCCGTGATCTGCGGAACGGCCCGCTAGTACCAGGCCTGCAGGCCGATCACCAGCGCAAGATCGCGATCGTCGTGTCCGGCGCTTTTGGCGAACGCTTTCGTGCGATTGAAGAGGCGATGCCACTCGAGACCGATGTACGGCGCGAGCTCGCGTCTGAATTCGTGGCGCAGGCGGATATTCAACCTGGCCTCGCTCAGGCCTGAGCCGATCCTGTGCAGCGGCTCGTCGCGGCCGTAGCCGACGAGCTCGATTTCCGGTTTCAGGATCAGCCGCTGGGTCAGCAGTAGCTCGTATTCACCTCTGACCCGCATGCTGGACTGCCCGCCTTCCCCGAGGAACAGCTCAGCCTCGACCTCGAAGAAGTAGGGCGCAAGCCCGTTGATGGCGACGACTGCCCAGTTGCGGGCAGGCGACGGGTCGAGGTCGCGCCGAATGCCGGTCTGCAGGTTCCAGAAGGGAAGCAACGACTTGCTGTAGAGTGCCTGCAGCTCCGTCGAATCGTCATCACCGTCGCTGCGCTCGCCCCGCGTCTTTGTCCAGAACTTGTTCAGGTCCCCGCCGACTGACAGGTCGATATCCCAGGCGACGTCACTGTCGTCGGTGAGCTCCAGCTCGTCCACCATCAGATGGACGAAAGCTCGTGTGTCCATCGTCCGCACGCCGTCCTGTGCCTGGGCGAGGATCGGAATGGCGGCGAGAAGCATCGCGGTTCGCCGGATGAGCATCAATTCACGCATCGATGTTCTTCGAAGGGACCTCTCATGCATGGACGTCTACGACTCGAAACATTCCTGCGTCCATGTGATAGAGCAGGTGGCAGTGATACGCCCAGGGGCCTGCGGCATCGGCCGTGACGTCGTACTGTGTCTTCTGGCCCGGCTGGATCAGCACGGTGTGCATCCGTGCCTGCTGACCGTCAGTGCCGGTTTGCACATCGCTCCACAGTCCGTGCAGATGAATCGGGTGATTCATCATCGTGTCATTGATCAGCGAGAATCTGACCCGCTCGCCGAGACGAAGTCCTATCGGCTCGGCATCGGAAAAGCGAACGCCGTCCATCGACCACATGTAGCGCATCATGTTGCCGGTCAGATGGAGCTCGATTTCCCGATCGGGTTCGCGCAAAGCCGATGCAGCATCGAGCCGCCGAAGCGCCCCGTAGGTCAGCACACGCCAGCTACGATTCCGCAGCCCGACGCCGGGATCGTCATAGCGCGGCTGGGGATTCTCGGCGCGCATGTCCACGGCGGCAGCCGGCCCTCGCGATGCCGGCGGCCCGCCGCCGACGGCCGTTGCGGCATCGTGGTCCATGCCGGCATGCATGTCGTGGCCGGCATGTGTAGCGGCGTCTGCAGCCGGGTCCGCCATCGCCGAATCCATATCCATATTCATCGCCATGGCCATGCCCATGTCGATCATCGAGAGCACTGGCCGGGGGTCGAGCGGAGGTACATCCGCGGTGAGTCCGGATGACGGGGTCAGCGTGCCACGGGCGAAACCTGACCGGTCGATGGCCTGCGCGAATATCGTGTAGGCAGAGTCGGCAGCCGGGCGCACGATGACATCGTAGGTTTCGGCAACGCCGATGCGAAATTCGTCCACCGTTACAGGCTCGACGTTCTGGCCGTCTGCGGCCACCACTGTCATCTCGAGCCCGGGGATTCTGAAGTCGAAGATCGTCATCGCCGAGCCGTTGATGATCCGCAGCCGAACGCGTTCCCCGCGATCGAAGAGTGCCGTCCAGTTCGCCGCAGGTGTCACGCCGTTCATCAGGAACGTGTAGGTAAAGCCCGTCACATCCGAGATGTCCCGGTCCACCATCCGCATACGGTTCCACATGCGGCGGTCGCTCCGATTCTGAGCAAAGCCGCGGTCACGGATTCCGCCGCGGATATCGGCCAGCGTACGGCGGTTGTAGTTGTAGTAGTGGCTTTCCTTCTTGAGCCTCGCGAAGAGGCGCATCGGATTTTCGTCGGTCCAGTCCGACAGCAGAATCACGTGCTCGCGATCGTAGCCAACGGGATCCGTCTCTCTCGGATCGACGATCACCGCGCCATAGAGTCCCGTTTGTTCCTGAAACCGCGAATGGCTGTGGTACCAGTAAGTGCCGGATTGCCTGACCGGAAATCGATACGTGAACGTCGAGCCGGGCGGAATGCCTTCGAAGCTGAGTCCCGGCACGCCATCCATTTGCCACGGCAGCAGGATGCCGTGCCAGTGAATCGACGTCGTTTCCGGGAGCCGGTTCGTTACCCGAATCGTCACCTCATCACCTTCGCGCCAGCGAAGTGTCGGCCCGGGAATGCCGCCGTCGATCGTCGTGGCGATGCGGCTGTTTCCGGTGAAGTTGACGGCAGCCGGAGCGATGGTGAGATCGAATTCCCGCCCGCGTTGCTCGCGGGTTGCCATCGGCTGCGCGCTGGCAGCGCCGGACCAGACGCCGCCCGGGACCAGCAGACTCGACGCCGAGCCCAGCACGAAAGCCCGACGCTCGAGAGTTGTGGCCAGCGGCCAGTCTGGTACGCGCATGCGCTTCCTTCGCTCACAAGGATCTTCAGCTTAACCCCTGGACCAAGGTCCAGAGTCAAACCGTCCATCCGGGGAGTCACCCGGGCCGCCGCCGCGGTCGGGCTGCCATCGACCCTGGACCTTACTCCAGGGTGTAAGCTCAGCAATTCGCGAAGCATAGTGCAGGCAGACGCAGCATGAACATCGGCAGGCTGGCAGAGAAGGCCGCAGTCAACATCGACACGATTCGCTACTACGAGCGGCAGAAGCTGCTGCCGCTCCCGGAGCGAAGTCCGTCCGGCTACCGTCAGTACGGTCAGTCCGACCTGGAACGGCTGCGGTTCATCCGTCGATCGAAGGAGCTCGGGTTTTCGCTGGCCGAGATACGCGATCTGTTGTCGCTGACCAGCGAGCGCGAATCCGACATGAGAGGCGTAAAACAGAAAGCCGAGGAGCGTCTCGCCCAGGTCGAGCGCAAGATCACCGAGCTGCAGCGCGTCCGGCGCGGGCTGAAAAAGCTGATCGATGCCTGCCCCGGCCACGGCGATCTGAACACCTGCCCGATCGTCGCCGCACTCAACGGTTCGCCTTGAGCTGGCTCGCATGGCCGGCCATTCGCACTGTTCCTCCGGCGCGCATCATGGAAATGCCGGACATGCCGGAAATGCCGGACATGCCGGGCAGGCCGATGGGCGCAATCCCGGGATAACTCCCGACGCTGCCCGGAAATCGCTGGACACCGCGTCCCCCGATACATCATCGGTGGTCTGGACCTGTCCGATGCATGCCGAGGTGCGCCGGTCGGCGCAGGGGGCCTGCCCGCTCTGCGGCATGGCGCTCGAGCCACTCGCGCCGAGCGTCGACGACGACCGCAACGAAGAGCTCGCCGACATGCTGCGGCGTGTCGTGGTCGGCGCCGTGCTCACTGCGCCGCTGTTCTGGCCGATGGTGGGCGAGCTGTATCCGGCGATCAGCCCGACGATGCTGTTCGGTCAGGCCGCCGTCGCGTGGGCACAGCTGATTCTGGCGACGCCGGTCGTGCTCTGGTGCGGCAAGCCGTTCTTCGTCCGCGCCTGGCAGTCCGTCGTCAACCGAGCACCGAACATGTTCACGCTGATCGCGCTGGGCACCGGGGCGGCTTGGCTGTTCTCGCTGATTGCGACCGTGCTGCCGGCTGCCTTGCCGTCGGCTTTCCTGCGTGCCGATGGCGCGCCGCCGCTGTACTTCGAGGCGGCTGCAGTGATCGTAACCCTGGTGCTGCTCGGCCAGGTGCTCGAGCTCAAGGCACGCGACCGCACGGCAGACGCCATCAGGTCGCTGCTGCGACTGTCGCCGAGTACTGCACACCGCATCGACGACGACGGCGGCGAGTCCGAAGTCGATCTGCAGGAGGTCCGTATCGGGGACAGGCTCAGGGTCCGTCCCGGTGAGAGGATTCCGGTCGACGGCGAGGTGCTCGACGGCAGCAGTCACGTCGACGAGTCGATGCTCACCGGGGAGCCGGCGCCCGTCGGCAAGCGCACCGGGGATGAAGTTTCGGCGGGGACGACCAATGGCAGCGGCAGCCTCGTGCTCCGCGCCGGTCGGGTGGGCGACGATACCCTGCTGGCTCAGATCGTCCGCCTGGTTGCGTTGGCACAAAGATCGCGGGCGCCGGTACAGCGCCTGGTCGACCGTATCTCGGCGTGGTTCGTTCCGGCGGTCATCGTGACGGCCCTGGTTTCAGGAGTCGTGTGGAGCATGGTCGGACCCGAGCCGAGGCTCGCCTATGCCATCGTCGTCGCCGTTTCGGTTCTGATCGTCGCGTGTCCATGCGCGCTGGGACTTGCGACACCCATGTCCATCATGGTCGGCGTTGGTCGAGGCGCGCAGTCCGGTGTGTTGATCAGAGACGCCGAAGCGCTCGAGCGACTCGACAAGGTCACCGCCATCGTCATCGACAAGACCGGCACATTGACGCAGGGGAAGCCGGCGCTTCAGCGCTGCATCACGCCCACTGGCGTAGACGAGTCGCAGACGCTGAGGCTCGCGGCCGCCGTCGAGTCATCGAGCGAGCATCCACTGGCACGCGCGATCGTCGAGGGCGCGCGAGCAAGAGGCCTAATCGTGCCGCGCGTCGATCGTTTCGAGTCCGATCCCGGGCTCGGCGTTCGCGGCGAAGTGGATGGACGCACGCTTCTGGTGGGCAACGGGAGGCTCATGAAGCAGCATGGCATCGATGTCGACAGTCTGGTGGAGTCATCGACTCCGGAGCGACAGCGTGGGGCCACCGTGGTCTTCGTCGCGGCGGACGGCCGGGCAGTCGGTGCGATTGTCGTGGCCGATACCATCAAGCCGACGACGCCAGAGGCGATTGCGGCGATCAAACGCGCAGGCGTTCGCGTCGTGATGGCGACAGGCGACAATCGCCTGACCGCGCAATATGTCGGAGAGCAGCTCGGGCTGGACGAAGTCGCTGCCGATGTCCTGCCGGGAGACAAGGCGGACATCGTCCGACGGCTGCAGCGTGACGGAGAAGTCGTTGCGATGGCCGGCGACGGGGTAAACGATGCCCCCGCACTCGCTCAGGCGGATATCGGAATCGCGATGGGAACAGGCACCGACGTTGCAATGGAGTCGGCAGGCATCACGCTCGTCAGCGGCGATCTCACCGGCATCGTCCGCGCGTTGCGGCTATCGCACCTGACGCTGCGAAATATCCGACAGAATCTCCTGTTCGCTTTCGGTTATAACGTGTTGGGCGTGCCCGTCGCTGCGGGTGTGCTCTATCCGGTTTTCGGTCTGCTGCTCTCGCCGATGGTGGCGAGTATCGCGATGAGTCTCTCCTCGGTATCGGTGATCTCGAACGCGCTGCGGCTCCGCGCCGTCCGTTTGTGAGCTATTCGTGTCCGCCGATTGCAGCCAGCGCCCTGCGAACCTGCTCTTGCGTCGGTAGCAGCCCGTCGATCACGATCACCGCTTCGTCGGCAGTCGGCGCTTCATACGTCGCGAGCTGACTGTCGAGCAAGCCTGTCGGCATGAAGTGACCCTGACGTTCGGCGAGTCGCGTTGCGAGCACCTCGCGATCGAGCGCCGGCAGGACGAACCGCACGCTCTCGCAACGCTGCCGGAGCGTGTCGCGATACGCGCGCTTGAGTGCGGAGCACGACACCACGACGCCCGACTCCTGCTGCTCGGACAGTGTTCGGCCAACGTTGTCGAGAAACGGCGCGCGATCCGCATCGTCGAGCGCTACACCGGCGCGCATCTTCGCGATGTTCGCCGGCGGGTGGAGCCCGTCGCCCTCGACGAATTCGCAGCCGAGCGCGGCGGCGAGCTCGGCGCCCAGTGTCGACTTGCCGCAGCCGGCAACGCCCATGACGACGATCGGAGGTGTCACCGCTGGCGCGTCGCGCCCAGATCGAACAGATGCACGTATTCAGCGCTGTCGGCTGCGGGTGCTTGCGATGCCATAGCGGCGATTATCGGGAGCCCGCAGCGGATGAGCAACGCCGGCGAGTCTGCGGGATGAGCCGTCCGGTGATTCGGGCTAGAGCGTGGCCGTTGCGATCATCGTGTCGGGCGCGGCGTCGTTTGCCAGGCAGTCCGACAACAGCTGCAGGCGCGTTGTGTTCCCCTGCGGGTCTTTCGATGCCTCGTGGCACGCCACGTATTGCGCTGCCGAAGTGTCGCTTGCCGCAAGCTCCACGAGCTCTTCGTGACTGTGCGCTTGCAGGCCCTCGCGACCGAACCAGTCGAGAACGCTCTGATACTGTCGCTCTGCATCGATTCGGACCGGCTCGGCGCCGACATGCTGATAAAGGCCTGCCGACATCAGCGGCTCGCTGGTGGCGAGTCCGGCATCATCCGGGTTGGCCTGGGTTCTGTGCGTGCCGATCGCCTCGTAGATCGGTTGACAGCCGACGAGTCCGATCACAGCCAGCGGAACAAAGAACAGCCGAACGGCGCGGAAAGCTTCTCTTCGCATGATGACTCGCTGGCGCACTCTGCCGGTGAAGGCGATCCGGTGAAGGCTAGCGCGGCTGCCGACGATGACGGCGTGACTGAGTTCACATTCGATCGATACGTCCGTCCCGGTCCTGCTTCGTCCTTATGTGCCGCCGTGCGCAATGCCGGTGCCGGGAAAGTGCGAAAATGCGCGCGATATGGACGAGCGTGCGGGCAAGCTGGCCGGAAACGCGGAGGCGCACGGCGGACTCTCGTTGCTCGGGGTCAATCGCTTTCGTCCGTTCTTCCTGACCCAGTTCCTCGGCGCGTTCAATGACAACGTCTTCAGGAATGCGCTGATCGGTATCATCGCGTTCCAGCTCGCCGGCATCGATGCACGGCAGTTCGGGACCGCGAGCTGGATCAACCTGGCGATGGGGCTCTTCATTCTGCCGTTTTTTCTCTGTTCCGCCGTCGCGGGCCAGATCGCCGACAAATACGACAAAGCCGACCTGATGCGCCGGATCAAGCTCGCCGAGATCCTGATCATGCTGGTCGGTGCGGTCGCGGTGGTTTCCGGCAGCGTGCCGTTGCTGATGCTCGCCATCGCATTGACCGGCACGCAGTCGGCGTTCTTCGGTCCGGCAAAGTACGGCATCCTGCCCATTCACCTGCACAACACCGAGTTGACGGCCGGTAACGCCCTCGTGCAGGCGGGCACGATGGTCGCCATTCTGCTCGGCACGATCGCCGGCGGGCTGCTCGTCGATATTCCGGACATCGGTCGGCGGCTGATCGCGGTCATCATCATCGCAGTCGCGATCATGGGCTGGCTGTCGAGCCGGCGCATACCACCGGCGCCGCCGATCGGTCCGCCGATCTCGGTCGATTTCAACATCGTTCGCAGCACCTGGCGCACGCTCCGGCACGTGTCCGCCAGTCGGACGATCCTGCTGTCGGTCCTCGGCGTGTCGTGGTTCTGGTTCGTCGGCTCCGTGCTGCTCGCGCAGCTGCCGATCTACGTACGCGACGAGCTCGGCGGCGGGCAGCCCGTGGCGACGCTGCTGCTTGCGACGTTCACGGTCGGCGTAGTTGCCGGTTCCCTGCTGTGCGAGCGCTTCTCGGGCCGGCGGGTGGAGATCGGCCTCGTGCCGATGGGCGCGCTGGGCATCGCGATCTTTGCTGCGGCTTTCGGACTTTCAGAGATTCCGGCCGGGGACGTTACTGTGACATCGATGCTGACGACCTGGCCCGGCCTCGCGATCGTGCTGAAGCTGTTCCTGTTGTCGCTCTCTTCCGGCCTTTACATCGTTCCGCTCTATGCGGTCGTCCAGTCACGGAGCGACCCGGCCGAAGTATCCCGCGTCATCGCGTTCAACAACGTGGTGAACGCGTTGTTCATGGTCGCCGCATCTGTGGCGGCGATACTGCTTCTGCAGGCGGGCTTTTCGATCCCGCAGCTGATACTTGCGGTCACCGCGATGCACGTCTGCGTCGCCGTATTCATCTTCTTCGAAGTGCCCGAGTTCGCGATGCGTCTGGTCGTCTGGATCATCACGCATTCGCTTTACCGAGTTCGTGTCGACGGGATAGATCACGTGCCGGATTCCGGCCCCGCGGTGCTCGTTTGCAATCATGTAAGCCTGATCGATCCGCTGGTCATCACATCGGCCTGTCGCCGCCCCATCCGCTTCGTGATGTATCACAAGATTTACGACATTCCCGTCCTCAATTTTCTGTTTCGCGTTTCCGGCGCGATTCCGATTGCTTCCCGGCGCGAGGATCCCGAGTTGCTCGCGAGAGCTTACGATCAGATCGCGGACACGCTCGAGCGGGGCGGGCTCGTGGGCATATTCCCGGAGGGGAAGCTGACCGGTGACGGCGAGATCGGCGAGTTCAAGCCGGGCATCGAGCGCATTCTCGAACGCACGCCGGTGCCGGTCGTCCCGATGGCGCTGTCGGGTCTGTGGGGGACGTTCTTCACCCGCTATGGCGATGGCAAGCTGATGAGCCGCTGGCCGCGACACTGGCTGTCGCTGATCAGGCTCCGGGTCGGCTCGCCGGTCGCGGCCGAGCAGGCCGATATCCAGCAGTTGTCTGACGTGGTCCGCAGCCTGGCGTCACGGTAGACTGATTCGCCACCGGGAGGTGAGAAGCAATGAAACTCGTTGACGAGACGGCCGGCACCGGTGACCTGTCGTGGCGTGGCACGACGTACTCGGTGAAGTATGCAATCAGCCGCTACCAGGCGATGACCGCCGGTGGCCTGCCGGTTCCGGGGCTGCATCGAATCGAGGGTCGGCTCGTGCTCGACGGCATTGCGGATGCTGCCGAAATCGTCGGCGGTAACGTGTCCTTGCTGCTGGAAGACGGTCGCCAGTTGCGATTGACCGTGACGGACGAGCAGGGCAGCGTGCTGGCCGAAGGTCACGGCCCGAGCAAGTGCGGGTGTTGCTGACGGGACGATAAGCCCGGGCTGCGAGCGTCTGCCGTTCCCGGCCCCGGCGGCCTGGCGGCCCCGGCGGCCTGGCAGCGAGGTAGATCATGAACGCTGCGGCGGCAGTCAACTTCACGATCATCATCACGGCGGTTGCCTACGGCATTCTCGCTGCCGTTGCATTCTATGCGCCGTTCATCGGGCCGTTGCTCCGCTTTCTGCTCGTGTTGTCGTTGTGGCGCTACGGCTACGAGGTCCTGCGTTACTGTGCACAAGGCAGGCACGACCTGCCGCCACCGGACGCGAACAGCGTAAACCCTTTCGGTGCCTGGCCGCTGCTGCTGCACTTCATTGCGTTTCCGGCAGCCATTGTTGCCGCGCTGATATACCTGCCTTTCGGTTATCTGTTTGCACTGGCAATCGTTGCCGTATTTCCCGCGTCGGCTGCGCTGATGGCCGTGACCAATCGCCTGGAGTCCGCATTCAGCCCGACTGGTCTCGCGGGCTGTGTTCGCATCCTCGGTGCCGACTATTTCTGGCTCGTGCTCGTTGTCTTGATCGTTGCGATTGCGGCCTTCGGCATTGGCGAGCTGATCGCCGGCGGCGCGAACCCGTTGTCGATCGCTCTCGCGACCGTCGTCGAATGCTGGGGAATGCTTGCGGTCTTCGCCCTGACCGGCAGCGCCGTCCACCGGCATCGCCTCGACTTCGATATTCCCGGGGAACTGCCAGATCGGGAGGAGACCGCCAGGGCCGATCGCCTGCGTGAGTGGCAGCGCGTTCTCGATGAGGCGTATGCATCGCTCAGGGGCGGGAATCCCGAGGCCGGCTACCGGATGCTGCGGCAGTTTCTGGCGGCTGAGGCGCGGAATCCGGATGCCGGCTATTGGCTGGTCGAAAACCTGTTCGACTGGGAAGAGAAACGTCACGCGCTCGGTGTCGCCGCGCGGCTCGTCTCGTCAGAGCTCGCCGAGGGCAGGCCCAGCCAGGCGTTCGAGCTCTATCAGCGGGCGCGTCGCAGCGATCGCGATTTCGCGGTCGCGCCTGCCGACATCGAGGCGCTGGCGACCTTTGCGGAATCGGTCGGTCACGCGGGCATCGCCAGCGAGCTCAAGGTGCAGGCCGCTGGGATATACTTGAGGGCTGAATCCGGTACGAACAACAAGGATGGGCAGGCATGAGCACAGCAGAACGCGTCATCGCTGACAACGAGGTCGAAGAACTCGTCGCGCGCGCCAGGAAGGCACAGGCCGTATTCGAGGAATTCTCGCAAGAGCAGGTGGATGCGATCGTCCGGGAGATCGCAAAGTACGTTTACGACAATGCGGAGCCGCTAGCACGCATGGCCGTGGACGAAACCGGAATCGGTGTCTACGAAGACAAGATTCTCAAGAACAAGGGTAAGGCGCGGGTCATCTGGAATAACTTGAAGGACAAGAAGTCCCGCGGTGTGATCGGCGAGGACCCTGAGACGAATCTGGTCATGGTAGCGAAACCGATGGGCGTAGTTGGGGCCGTAACCCCGGTCACCAATCCGATCGTGACGCCGATGTGCAACGGCATGTTTGCGCTGAAGACCGGCAACGCCGTCATTTTCGCGCCGCATCCGAAAGCCCAGAAATGCGCGGAGCTGTTGACCGATGAGTTCATGAAAGTCGTCAAGGCGCACGGCGGCCCGGACGACCTGGTGCAGGTCATTCGCAATGGCTCGGTGGAGAAGACGCAACAGCTGATGCAGACCGTCGACGTCGTAGTCGCGACCGGCGGAGGCGCAATGGTCAAGGCGGCCTACTCCTCGGGCAAACCGTCGTACGGTGTCGGCGCCGGGAATGTGCCGGTCATCATCGACCGGGGCGTCGACCTGAAGGACGCGATCGACAAGATCGTGACCGGCGCCTCGTTCGACAACGGCATCATCTGTTCGCACGAGCAATTCGTCCTCACACCGGAGGAAGACTATGCCGAGACGCTGAGGCTCTTCGGAGAAACCGGCAAGGTATGGTTTACGGACGACGAGCCGACGATTCAGAAGCTCCGCGAGATCGTTTTCCCCGACGGCCATCTGAACAAGGACGTGGTCGGAAAGTCACCGCGCGAGGTCGGCGCGCTGGCAGGGGTCGACGTGCCCGAAACGGCGCGCCTGATTCTGTTGCCGGCAAAGGGCGCGGGCGAGGCCGATCTGCTCGCGAAGGAGAAGCTTTGCCCGGTGATCGCGATTCTGCCTTACGGCAATTTCGAGGATGCGGTGGCGAGCGCGAAAGCGAATCTACTGGTCGAAGGCGCGGGCCATTCCGCGGCGATTCACTCGAATGACGATGGCAATATCCGGATGGCCGGGCTCGAGCTGCCGATCAGTCGGCTCGTCGTCAATCAGCCGAGCTCGCTGACGGCCGGCGGCTCGCTGACGAACGGCTTCGCACCGACCACGACGCTCGGTTGCGGCTCCTGGGGCGGCAACTCGATTTCCGAAAACCTCGATTACAAGCACTTGATGAACGTGTCGCGCATCGGCCGCGTGATCGCGGACAAGCCGGTGCCGACCGACGAGGAAATTTTCGCCTGAGAGGACCCCTGCCCGCGGTCGAATTTCCGGTCCGGCCCGGAAAACTGACCCGCGAGTCGGTCAGATTCGCGGGCGAGCCTGCTAGCAGCTAGCTAGACCTCGCGGAACCAGTCCGTGGTTTCGAGCAGCTTGCGCACGCGGTCGAGGAAAGCCGCCGAATAGGCGCCGTCGAACGCCCGGTGATCGAATGATTGCGCGAGAATGCCGACCGGGCGGATCGCAATCGAGTCGCCGTCCGGGTGCTCGACGACCACCGGTTTCTTGCGAACGCCATCGGTCGACAGAATCGCAACCTGCGGCTGATTGATGATCGGCGCAGTGATCAGCGTCCCGAAAGTGCCCGAATTCGACAGCGTGTAGGTGCCGCCCGAGAGATCGTCCGGCTTGAGTCGGTTCGCGCGTGCCCGCGCAGCCAGGTCGTTGATGCTTGCCGCGAGCTGCGGCACCGACATTTTTTCCGCGCCCTTGATGACGGGGGCAACCAGACCGTCCGCGCCGAGATCGATCGCAATCGCGAGGTTGACCTCGCCGTGCAGGATCAGCTCGTTGTCGCCGACCGTGGCATTGGCATTCGGAAACTCCCGCAACGCACTGCAGACTGCGTGAGCGATGAACGGCAGGAATGTCAGCGAATAGCCGTTCCTGGCCTTCCATGATTCGCGCACGGCGCGCCGCACGCGATCCACGCCGGCGAAGTCCACTTCAACTGCCTGCAGCACGTGCGGGCTCGTCGCTTTCGACTTCACCATGTGCTCCGCGGTCAGTTTGCGGATCCGATTGAACGGGATTCGCGTCGACCTCAGGGGCGCCGCTGCGGCAGCAGGCCGTGGTGCGGCGTCGGCGGAGGTCGTCCGTGCGGCGGGCTGAGCCGCGGGCTGAGCGGCGCCACCGGCATCGATGAACTCGATGACGTTGCGTCGGGTGATCCGGCCGTCCCTGCCTGTTCCGGTAATGGCTGCGATATCGAGGTCGTGCTCGGCGACCAGTCGGCGCACGGCCGGCGACAGTCGTTGCGTGTCGCTGCGGCCTGCCGCGGCCGCGGCTTGCGGGGGCGCGGCGGTTGCCGCTGCCTCCGGCGCTGCCGGCGCCGCTGGCGGCTCGTCCGTCTGTGCCGCGGCGGCGGCGTCCTGTGTCGGTGTACCCGTCCCGGCACTCGCGCCGGCAGCGTCGGCCGGGGCCTCTTCGCCCTCTGCCTGAATCACGGCCAGCACCGTGCCGACGTCGACCGTTTCACCGGCCGGAACGTTGATGCTGACCAGCACGCCGGCTTTCGGTGCAGGTATCTCCATCGACACCTTGTCCGTTTCGACATCGAGCAGAATTTCGTCGGCCTCGACGCTGTCGCCTTCCTTCTTGTACCAGTTCGCGACGGTGCCTTCGGCGACGGTTTCGCCGAGCTGCGGCATCAATACATCCATGAGAGCTCGTTTCCTCCTGACAGGCCCGCGTGCCGCCTCAATCCACGAGTCGCGTCACGGCGGCGACGATCTTTTCCGGGCTCGGGAGCATTGAATCTTCGAGGTTATCCGCGGCCGCGAGCGGGATGTGCGGCGTCGTCACCCGGACGATCGGTCCGTCCAGGCTCCAGAAGACCTCGTCGGCGACGATCGACGCGACTTCTGCGCCCCATCCGCAAAGCCGCGGGTTTTCCTCGACGGTGACGAGCCGACCGGTCTTGCCGACTTCCTCCAGAATCGTCTGTGTGTCGAGCGGCACGAGGCTGCGCACATCGACGACGGTCGCCGAGATGCCGTGCTTGTCCTGCAGCTCCTCCGCGGCCTTCAGTGCCCGGGGCACCGTCAGCGCGAGCGCGCAAATCGTAACGTTAGTGCCTTCGCGAATCACGTTCGCCTTGCCGAGCTCGACTACATGCTCGCCGTCCGGCACTTCACCCTTCATTGCGTAAAGCGATTTCTGCTCAAAGAACAGCACCGGGTCCGGGTCGCGAATGGATGCCGCCATCAGGCCTTTGACGTCGCCCGGCATTGCCGGCGCCACCACCTTGACGCCGGGTATCGCCATGGCCCAGTTCTCCACGGCCTGGGAATGCTGTGCGCCGAAGCGCGCGCCACCGCCATTGCCCGACTTGATGACCAGAGGCAGCGTGACCTGACCGTCGGTCATGTAGCGCGTCTTAGCAATCTCGTTGGCAACGAAGTCCCAGCAGACCGCGAAGAAGTCCGAGAACATGACTTCGGCGATCGGTTTGAGACCGGTCATCGCCGCACCCATCGTCGCGCCGAGAATCGCCTGTTCGGAGATGGGTGTATCGCGTACCCGCTTCGGCCCGAACTCTTCGTAGAGCCCCAGCGTCGTCTTGAAGACCCCGCCGGCCTCGGCAATGTCTTCGCCGATCAGCACCACGCTCTCATCGCGGCGCATTTCCTGTGCGATGCCCTCGGTTACGGCCTCGCGATAGGTCAGTTGCGCCATGCCGCACCTCCATCTGCCCAGACATCCTGTTCTGCGATAGCGATATCCGGCGGGGGCGCATTCTTGGCCTCCTCGGTGGCCGCGTCGATCAGGGCATCCGTCTCCGCCTCGATGTGCTCGAGCGTGGCCTCGTCGATACCGCTCTGGAGCAATTTCTTCCGGTAGGCGGGGATCGGATCCCTGTCGAGCCAGGCCTTCACCTCTTCATCGGGTCGATACTTGCCCGGATCGGCCCGTGAGTGCCCGCCGTGACGATAGGTCTTCGCCTCGATCAGGCTCGGACCGCCGCCGCGGCGCGCGACGTCGAGCGCTCGCCGCGCCGTGCCGTAGACGGCTTCGACGTCGTTGCCATCGATGATGATCGGTTCGAGCCCGTAGGCACTCGCGCGATCGGCGGCCGGGTGTTCGACGGCCGTGACGTCGTAGATCGACGTGTACTCCATGTAGAGGTTGTTCTCGCAAACGAAAACGACGGGCAGCTTCCAGATGACCGCGAAATTCAACGCCTCGTGAAACGCGCCGATGTTGGTCGTGCCGTCGCCGAAGAAACAGACTGCGACCTGTCCCGTGCCGCGGTATTGCGCGGACCAGGCGGCGCCGTTCGCGATGCACAGGTGCGCGCCGATGATCGCATACGAGCCCATCGCGCCGTGCTCGACGCTGGTCAGGTGCATCGAGCCGCCCTTGCCGCGCATCAGCCCGGAAGAGTTGCCCATCAGCTCGCCGAGGATCTTGGTCATCGACACGCCTCTGACGTACGTATGGTTGTGGCCGCGATACGTGCAATAGGTGTAATCGTCGGGATTCATCGCAGCGCCGAACGCGGCGGCGACGGCTTCCTGTCCGAGAGCAAGATGGCTGGTGCCCTTGATCATGTTCTGCATGAACAGATCGTAGGCGCGTTTCTCGAGCACGCGACATTCGTACATCAGCCGGAAGAGCTTGAGTTGCAGCTCGGGGGTCAGGGTTTCCTGCGAGCGTACGGAGGTCGCAGTGAGATTCGGGTTTGTGTCCACGCGTCAGCCTTGTCGAAAGAAAGTCTTCTTATCGAAACACCGGCCGCGCGCCGGACGCGGAGCCAGGCGCGCGGCGGTCTTGTTTCTCTGTTTTTCTGTTATCTCGCCCCGGGGGACCCGATATCAGTATTCGTTCGCAACAGGCAGATCCTGCGCCGGGAAGAGAGTGATGATTTCGCAACCCTTGTCGGTAACGACGACCTCCTCTTCGATGCGCGCCGCCGACCGTCCATCCTTGGCCGCGCAATAGGTCTCGAGCGCAAAGACCATGCCTTCCTTGATTTCGAGCGGATTCTCCATAGACACGAGACGGCTGATGATCGGCCGCTCGTGCAGGGCCACGCCGAGGCCGTGGCCGAACTGCAGACCGAAGCACTCCATTTCGCTGGAGAAGCCGATCTCCTGGGCGGTCGGCCAGACGGCGGCTACCTTGTCGGTGCTGACGCCCGGCTTGATCAGGTCGATCGACGCGTCGATCCACTCGCGGGCCTGCTTGTAGGCATCCTTCTGGGCATCGTTGGCGACACCGACGTTGATCGTCCGGTAGTAGCAGGTTCGATAGCCCATGTAGGCCTGAATTACGTCGAAGAAGGCCTGGTCGCCGGGGCGGACCATGCGGTCGGTGAAGTTGTGCGGATGCGGGCTGCAGCGTTCGCCGGCGACCGCATTGATCGCCTCGACATCGTCGGCGCCGAACTCGAACAGCATCTTCGTCGCCTCGGCGACGATCTCGTTTTCACGGACGCCCGGTTTCAGTTTCTCGTAGATCATGTGGTAGACCGCGTCCACCATCGAGGCCGCCACGTTGAGCAGCATGATCTCATCCTGATTCTTGACCTCGCGGGCATCGAGCAGGACCTGCTGGCCGTCGCGGACGTCGACGCCGAGCTTCTCGAATTCCCGCAGCAGCGGTGGCTCGACGATGTCGATGCCGAGCGGCTGATCGGCAACGCCGTTCTCTTTCATGATGTCGAGGATTTCCCGGGCGAAATCGCGCATCAGACCGGAGTCGGCCGGCACGGCGCCGCGCAGGCCGAGCATGACTGCGTGGAAGTTCGACGGCGGGATCCAGGGTGCGTGCAGGCGATGGTGAGCGGCGGCCGAGCCGAAGTCCCACTGGTGCGGGTGCGCATCGCCGGCGAGCAGCGCGGAGCGGCACATCTTGTCGCGCGACCATTCGCCGATGTTCGTGCTGGTCAGGTAACGAATATTGTTGGCGTCGAAGCAGAGAATCGCGCCGAGCTCGGAATTCTTTAGGGCCTGCCGGCTGCGGGCGAGGCGGTAACGGTGCAGTCGCTGGAAGTTGATACGCTCTTCGAAGTCGACGGCCATGACGCCCGGCGCGGCAAGCGCTTTTTTCCAGTTGTGGCCGGGATCGATGTCGGCTTCCGTGATGATTGTCGGTTCTGAGAGCTTCGCGACCATTCCTTAATTCTCCTGAGGGTCCGTCTCCGGGTATGCGGCAGGCCGGATTTGCGCCCCGGGCCTGTCGACTGCAGGCGGCTTCTGCCTGAAGCCCGATTCTAGCCGAATGTGACTGGATTCACACATTTGCGCCCGCGACGGCGGGTGGTTCTGCCACCCCTCGGCCGGCGCGGGCCGGACGCGCGGACCGGCGCGATGCGGCGCGGCTCTTATGTCATCAGTGTCGTCTTCGGCGCGCGAATCGGCGGCCGCCGCGCACACTGACACTGCCGCGGCGCTCTGGTATTTTGGCGCTGGGCTTACCGCGCCGGGCCAGACAGGGGGATCCATGACGCGCATTGCCACGCAGGCGGCCATAGCCGTGATTGTCGCTGCGCTGCTGACGACAACGGTCGGGGCGCAGACCGTGCTCAGGGCTTCGCATCAGTGGCCCGGGGGCACAGGCGACGTTCGCGATGAGGTCGTGCAGATTATCGCCCGCGAGGTTGCAGCCGCGGATGTCGGACTCGAGATCCGGGTCTATCCGGGGGAGGCCCTCTTCAAGGCGCGCGACCAGTGGCCGGCCATGGTACGCGGGCGCCTGGACATCACTGCATTGCCGCTCGATTACATGAGCGGGCGTCACCCGCAATTCAGTGCCACCCTGATGCCGGGGCTCGTCAAGGACTATGATCACGCCCGGCGGCTCAACGAGTCGCCGTTCATGGAAGAGATCAGGCGAGTGATTCTCGATGCCGGTGTCGTGGTACTGGCGGATCTCTGGATTGCCGGCGGTTTCGTGTCGTCGGAAAACTGTATCCGCCGACCCGAGGACATCGCGGGTCAGGTGACGCGCGCTGCCGGACCAGCGTTCGAGCGCATGCTTGCTCGCGCCGGCGCGTCGATTTCCTCGATGCCGAGCTCGGAGATTTATACGGCGCTGCAGACCGGCGTGCTCGATGCGGCCAACACGAGCTCGGCCAGCTTCGTTTCGTTCCGGGTATACGAGCAGGTCGATTGCTTCACGGCGCCCGGTGAGAACACGCTGTGGTTCATGTACGAGCCGGTGCTGATGGCAAAGCGCGCGTGGGACAGGTTGAGCGACGAGCAGCGGGCGGCGATCGATCGTGCTGCGGACGTAGCGGAAGCGTACTTCGACGCCGAGATCAGGCGACAGGACGCTGCGGCCGAGCAGGTATTCCGCGATGCGGGTGTCGAGGTCGTTCATCTCGACGCGGAGCAGTTCGCGGCCTGGCGTGAGATCGCTGCCGAGACGTCGTACGCGGTGTTTGCCGACGAGGTCCCCGGGGGACGTGAGTTGATCGACGCCGCGCTCTCCGTGCAATGACGACCGGACGGCTCGGGGCGCATCGCCCGGCTGCCCGAGGGCAGCCCTTCGGCGGGACCGGCGTGGCGTGAGACTGCTCGCCCGTGTCGTCGGCTTACTGTCCTCGCTTTGCGGCTGGATCGCGGTTGCCTGCCTGATCGCTGCCTGCGTCGTCGTTTGTCAGATGGTCTGGGTTCGCTACGTGCTCGAAGCATCGACGATCTGGCAAACCGAGTTCATCCTGTATTCCGTCGTCGCTGCGACGCTGCTCGGCAGCCCCCGCGTGCTGCAGCAGGGCGGGCACGTCAGCGTGGACCTGCTCGGCCAGGCGCTGCGGCCCCCCGCCCGCCAATGGCAGCAACTGTCCGCGTCACTGGCAGGCCTGGTGTTCGTCGTCGTGCTCGCCTGGAGCGGATCCAGGTACTTCCTCGAGGCCTGGGAATTCGGCTGGGTGACGGAATCGGTCTGGGCGCCGCCGCTCTGGGTGATTCTGTTGCCGCTGCCGGTCGGCCTCGGTGTTCTCGCGCTGCAATACGCTGTCCACATCGCCGGCCTGCTGGTCGGCGCGCGGGCCGGCGACTCGACCCGCGGCGGGCGGGACGCGGCGCATTGAGCCCGCTCGAGATCGGCGCCGTCATCGGCGTCGTCACGTTGCTGGTGCTGGCGATCGGCGTGCCTATCAGTTTCGGGCTTGGGTTCGTGGCAATTCTGTTCCTGCTGATATTCGAAGGCGTCGCCGGCGTCGGCTTCGTCGGCGAGGTGTTCTTCTCGAGTCTGTCGGACTTCACACTCGTCGCCATTCCGATGTTCATCGTCATGGGGGCCGCAATCGCATCGTCGCCGGCGGGTGGCGACCTGTATCTCGCGCTCGAGCGCTGGCTCGGCCGGCTGCCGGGCGGGCTGGTCATTGCGAACATCGGCGCCTGCTCGATATTCGCGGCGCTGTCCGGGTCATCCCCTGCGACCTGTGCCGCCATCGGCAAGATGGGTATCCCCGAGATGCGCAAGCGCGGCTATCCGGCCGGGCTGTCCGCTGGTGCGATCGCCGCGGGCGGCACGCTCGGCATTCTGATCCCGCCCAGCGTCACAATGATCGTTTACGGCATCTCGACCGGCACCTCGATCGGTCGTCTGTTCATCGCAGGCCTCGTGCCGGGTGCGCTGCTGACGCTGCTCTTCATCGTCTGGGCACTGATCGGCTCGACCGGGGCAGCGGCGCGGCTGACGGTGCCGCCGCGCCGCTATCGGCTCGGCGAGAAGCTCGAGACCTTGCCCCGCGTGTTGCCGTTCGTCGCGATCGTGGCCGGCATTCTCTACGTGCTCTACGGT
Organism: Candidatus Rariloculaceae bacterium; assembly: GCA_965223375.1. Classification (GTDB taxonomy): domain Bacteria; phylum Pseudomonadota; class Gammaproteobacteria; order Steroidobacterales; family Rariloculaceae; genus CBDCWM01. The sequence goes on along the minus strand of OZ245000.1, from coordinate 1,329,773 downwards.
GGCATCGCTACACCGTCCGAGGCCGCGGGCGTCGGGGCCGTGCTGTGTGTGGCACTCGTTGCGATTTTCTACCGGATACGTCAGCCACGGCGGATCTGGGGCCTGTTTTCGGAAAGCATGCGCGAAGCCTGCATGATCATGATGATCATTGCGGCGGCGGGGCTCTACAGCTACATGCTGTCGTCGCTCTTCGTCACGCAGTCGCTGGCCGAGAGCATCGCGGCGCTCGAGGTGAATCGCTGGGCCCTACTGGCCGTGATCAACGTGTTTCTGCTCGTCGCCGGATTCTTCCTGCCGCCCGTCGCCGTCATTCTGATGACAGCGCCGGTTCTGCTGCCGATCATCGAGTCCGCGGGCTTCGATCCGTACTGGTTCGCCGTGATCATGACGATCAACCTGGAAATCGGTCTGATCACGCCGCCGGTGGGCCTCAATCTTTATGTCATCAACGGAATCGCGCCGGACCTGCCGTTGCGGAAGATACTCGCCGGCGCCCTGCCGTTTGTCGTAATGATGCTGATCGGCATCGTGATTCTGTGCATCTTTCCGGGCATCGTCACATGGCTCCCGGATCTCGCCCTCGGCCGCGCCGGCTGACGCAAGCCGGCGTCGGACGTTTCAGCACCCGTTAAGACTCTCGCGCCTAATCTCTCGCCCCGTGGTGCGGGTTGGGCCGCGTCATCGACCGGAGGCGGTCAGGAGGACGGGATGAACATCGTCTATGCAGCGGAAAAGAACAGTATCGCGGGTCTTCTCGGTGAGTATCTGCACGAAGCAGTCGATCCCGGCGAGCTCGAAGTCGTCGAGAACCCGGGTGAAACCGGCAGCTTCTTCATCGGCTGGCAGCAACGCCGGTTCCTGTTGTCGCCCGCCGGTGAGCTGAGCAGGACGCTGCCCGGCCGCCGCTGATCCGGGTGGCGGAACGGTCTCCGGGTAGGCGTCCGATCTGAACCGCGGCGTTTCGCGCCGCGGCCGGGCATCGGCGTAGAATGCCTCGGCGATGAAGGACCTCACGACAGGCTCGGTTACCCGGAACATTCTCGAGATGGCCGCGCCGATCGCGGCCGGCATGGTCTTTCAGACGCTCTATCTGCTGGTCGATCTCTACTTTGTCGCTGGCCTCGGCGACGCCGCGATCGCCGGAGTCGGCGGTGCCGGGACGCTGATGTTCGTCGTCATGGCGTTCACGCAGGTTCTCGGGGTCGGCGCGGTCGCGCTGATTTCCCAGGCGGCCGGGCGCAAGGATCGCGAAGACGCCAACCTGGTGTTCAATCAGTCGATCGTCCTGTCGGTCGTCTGCGCCGTCATCACGATGACTCTCGGTTTCACGCTCGCGTCGCGATACATGGAGGCGATTGCCGCAGACGCTGCGACGCAGGCCGAGGGCGTCACGTTTCTGTACTGGTTTCTGCCGGGCCTCGCCCTGCAGTTCGCCCTCGTGACGATGGGGTCGGCATTGCGCGGCACCGGTATCGTCAAGCCGACGATGATCGTGCAGATGGCGACGGTTCTCCTCAATACGCTGCTCGCTCCCGTGCTGATCGCCGGCTGGGGCATCGGCACCGGCTTCGGCGTGATGGGCGCCGGGCTTGCGTCGACGATATCTGTCGCAACCGGTGTCGTGATGCTCGGCATCTACTTCATCAGACTCGAAAAGTTTGTCGAATTCGACACGACGAAGATGCGGCCTCGCCTGCCGGTATGGCGGCGACTGCTCGAAATCGGGCTGCCAGCCGGCGGCGAGTTCGCGATGCTGTTCGTCTACATGGCCGTGGTCTACTGGCTGATCAGCGGTTTCGGGGCCGCGGCGCAGGCGGGCTTCGGTATCGGCTCGCGCGTGATGCAGTCGATCTTTCTGCCGGCGATGGCAATAGCGTTCGCGGCGGGCCCGATCGCCGGCCAGAACTTCGGTGCCGGGCAGGCGGACCGCGTACGCGAAACGCTGCGCAAGGCAATCATGCTGAACAGCATCGCGATGATCGCCGTCACGATCTTTCTGCAATGGCGACCGGAACTGCTGGTCGGCTTCTTCACACCCGAGGCCGAGGCCGAGCAGGTCGGCGCCGAGTTCCTGCGCCTGATCTCCTGGAACTTTCTTGCCCAGGGCGTCGTCTTTACGTGCTCCGGCGTTTTCCAGGGCCTCGGGAACACCCGGCCGGCGCTCCTGAGCTCCGCCCTGCGCCTGCTGCTCTTCGTGCCGATCGCGGTGTGGCTCTCGTCGCGGGAAGGGTTCACGCTGGCACAGGTCTGGTACGTCTCGGTTGCCACCGTGCTGATCCAGGCGATCATCAGCTGGGGTCTGGTGCAGCGCGAGTTCCGGCGCAAGCTGCCGCCGGCGAGCGTTGCTATCATGAATGTCGGTCCGGATGGCGGTCCGCGAGACGTGCACGCCAGATGAAAACGATAAAGCTATACGACACGACCCTGCGTGACGGCTGCCAGTCGGAAGACGTGGCCTTCACTCTCGATGACAAGCTTCGCGTCGCGGAGCTTCTCGACGGCTGCGGTATCGCCTACATCGAGGGTGGCTGGCCCGGCTCGAATCCGCGGGACGAGGAGTTCTTCTCGGCCGTACGGAAGCTCAATCTCAAGCGCGCGCGGGTGGCAGCGTTCGGCTCGACGCGCCGCGCGAACGTCCGGGCAGCCGACGATCTCAATCTCCGCCAGCTGCTGAAAGCGGAGACGCCGGTCGTGACGATCGTCGGCAAGACCTGGGACCTTCACGTCCGGGACGATCTGCGTATCTCCAGGGAGCAGAACCTCGAGATCATCGGCGACTCGATCGCTTACCTGAAGGAACGCGTCGATGAGGTAATTTTCGACTGCGAGCATTTCTTCGACGGCTACCGGGCGGATCCGGACTTTGCCCTTGCCTGCCTTCGTGCCGCAACGCAGGCCGGCGCCGACGTTCTCGTGCTGTGCGACACCCGTGGCGGCAGCATGCCCGAGCAGGTCGCCGACGCCGTCACGACGGCGGTGGGCGTGGGCGCCAACGCCATCGGCATCCATTGTCACAACGATTGCGAGCTCGCGGTCGCAAACTCCCTGGCGGCGGTGGCAGCCGGGGCTACGCAGGTTCAGGGCACGATCAACGGCTTCGGAGAGCGTTGCGGCAATGCGAATCTCTGCTCCGTCATTCCGAATCTGCAGCTCAAGCTCGGCTACGACTGCGTCGACGCCAGCGAACTGAAGCGGCTGCCGAACGTCTCGCGTACGGTATATGAGCTTGCCAACATCGAGCCGTTCAAGCGCCAGGCATATGTCGGCGAGAGCGCGTTCGCGCACAAGGGCGGGCTCCACGTTGCGGCCGTGCAGAAGAACAGCGAAACGTACGAGCACATCGATCCGTCACTCGTCGGCAACCGTCAGCGAGTTCTCGTGTCCGATCTGTCGGGGCGCAGCAACGTGCTCTATAAAGCCAGGCAGTTCGGTTTCGATGTTGACTATTCGCACCCGGCCGTCAAGACGGTGCTCGAAAAGCTCAAACATCTGGAAAGTATCGGCTTTCAGTACGAGGGCGCGGAGGCGTCGTTCCAGCTGCTGATGGAAGAAGCATTCAACGAAAAGGTTTCGCACTTCAGCCTGATCGCGTTTCGCGTCAGCGACGAGAAGAACGACGTCGACCAGCCGCCGTTATCCGAAGCAACGGTCATGATCGAAGGGCCGGACGGCAACGTCGAGCACACGGTCGCGCAGGGCAACGGTCCGTTGAACGCGCTCGACAAAGCGCTTCGCAAGGCGCTCCTGCCGTTCTTTCCGAACCTGGAGGCGCTCGAGTTGCATGACTACAAAGTCCGTGTGCTAGGCGGCGCTGACGGCACGGAAGCTACCGTCAGAGTGCTGATCGAGTCCGGCGACCAGGACTCACGCTGGGGGACGGTCGGCGTTTCGTCCAACGTGATCGAGGCAAGCTGGCAGGCGCTCGTCGACAGCATCGAGTACAAGCTCTACGCAGACGAGAAGCGTTCGGCCGAGGTGGCCGCGGACACGGAGGCCGCTGCGCAAAGTCCGGCGGGCTCGACGTTGCCGATCGGCTAGAAGGCCGGAGTTCCGTTGTCCCGGCTGCCCGCCGTCAGCCGAACCCCGCCGTCAGCCGAACCGTTTGCGACCTGCGACGAATATCAGCAGGCCGATGCCGAACAGCCAGATCGATTCCGGTTCCGGAACGTGGACGCGGTCGGTCGACGCGTCGCCGTAGGCGTCGATGACGGGCGGCCAGTCGCTGTAGCCGTCGCCGTCGGTATTGTGGTTCGAGTTGCCGTTGCCCGTATCCAGGGTCCAGGCCGGGTCCGTGATTTGCGAAGGCATGTCAGGCGCTGCGCCGTCGGCACCGCCGCCCGAAGTGTCCGCGCCACCTGCGCCAGCCGAGCCACCCGATCCGCCTCCGCCGCTCGAGCCACCCGCGCCGGTCGAGCCACTCGAGTCGCCTGCGCCGCTCGAGCCACCCGCGCCGGTCGAGCCACTTGAGTCGCCTGCGCCCGCGGAGTCGCCCGCGCCGGCCGAGCTGCTGCCCGCCCCGGTGCCGGCTGAGGCGCCGCTGCCCGATGGCGACGGCGTGTCGTCGAAGCCGCCGCCGGTCAGGCATTTCCTGCCAATTCCGCGGGCGGCGCGCCGGCATGCATCCGGCTTGCCCCAGTGGCCGTTCGGCGTATACCCTGCGCGCTCTCCGGTGATCGGAATTGCGCTTGCCGTCATCGGTGCGGCGACCAGCAGCGCGGCGCAAATGCTGGCGAGTTTCATTGGCAATCCTTTGCCTTTTTTGGTTTTACGGCTTTCCCAGCAAATCCTGTGCCACGTGCCCGCTGGCGAGGATTTGCGCCCGACCGGGCCCGGCCAACGTCGCTATTCCGGTCAAAGGTGTAACGCCACCCGACGCTTCCGGGCGGAAACCGTGAATTACGTCACAAAGTGCGCCGGAACGGCACACGGGCAGAACGACGGAAGCTGATGCAGCCGGCCGCCTGCGTGCCCGTTACTGCGATGCACTGTAAATCGGACCGACGCGGCTACCGTAGGCTTCGCGTTATGTCCACGACTCGAATGGACTAGCGCCAGGTCACTTCCATCGCGAAGAAGTGATCGAACACCTCGCGGTCGGGATGATTGTCGGCGTTGCGCTCCGGGCTTCGGATGTAGAAATCGAGTTGCTGCGCCGCCGGATTGATCGCCCCGGCCTCGCCGGACGAGGGCTCGAGCATGACTTCGAGCGTTTCGCGGTTGCGCATTCCCTGCGTGACCATGAAGTGAATCTCGTAGTCCTCGTAGAGCGTCTCGCCGTTCAGCGTGGCATGTCCGTAACCCCAACCGGCGACCCAGAGAATGCTCTTCGGCCAATTCATGTCGCCGCAGCCGGAGTTGCCGTGCTCGAACAAGTAGGCGGCGATGCCGCCGTCCTGGCACGGCGAGAACTCATTGAACCGATCCAGCTCGACGACGTACCGGCCCTCGGGCAGCTCGAGCTCCGCGCGGAAGCTCCCGGAATTGGCGCGCTCGTCGACATCGAGATCCACGGTGCCGTGCACGGCGCGAAGATTCGAGGCGTCGTCCCCCATGTGATCCCACGGTGACTCGTCGTCGAGCGTTCCAACCTGGTAGATGCGCGTGCCGCGGATGACGAACCGGCCGTCGTACAGCTCATGCTGGTCCGGCGAGTAAATGCCCATCGACGTGTCGGGCTGCTCGCGCGGCCCGCGTTGCGACCAGGCAGCGACGCTGACGAGCAGTGCAGTAAGGGTCATGAACCCGCAGGCGCGTGACATCGTCGTTCCTCCTCAGTCGTTCCTTCAGCCCACGAGCGCGAGCAGTACACCGGCGGCGACGGCCGAGCCGATGACGCCGGCGACGTTCGGTCCCATCGCATGCATCAGCAGGTAGTTGCCATCATCGGCCTCTAGGCCCACCTTGTTGACGACGCGCGCAGCCATCGGGACCGCCGAGACGCCGGCGGCGCCGATCAGCGGATTGATCTTGCCGCTGGTGAGACGGCACATCAGTTTGCCCATCAGTAGCCCGGTGGCCGTGCCGATCGAGAACGCGACGGCGCCAAGCGCGAGGATGCCGAGGGTCTCTACGTTGAGAAACGAATCCGCGGACAATTTCGATCCGACGGCGAGGCCGAGAAAAATCGTCACGGCGTTGATGATGTCGTTCTGGGCCGAGCGGCTGAGTCGCTCAACGACGCCGCACTCGCGTAACAGGTTGCCGAACGTGAGCATGCCGATCAGCGGCACGGCTGCCGGCAGAAAGATTGCCGTCACCAGCAACACGGTGATCGGAAACAGGATCTTCTCGAGCCGGGACACGGGCCGGAGCTGCTGCATGACGATGCGCCGTTCGTTTTCCGACGTCAGCGCACGCATGATCGGTGGCTGGATCAGTGGGACGAGCGCCATGTAGGAGTAGGCAGCAACCGCGATCGCGCCGAGCAACTCGGGCGAGAGTCGCGACGCCAGAAAAATCGCGGTAGGGCCGTCGGCGCCGCCGATGATCCCGATGGCGGCGGCGTCGGCAATCGAGAAATCGAACCCGGGAACGGCGTTCAGGCTCAGCGCGCCGAGCAGCGTAAAGAAGATGCCGAACTGAGCCGCTGCGCCGAGCAGCATGACCTTCGGGTTCGCAATCAGTGCACCGAAATCGGTCAACGCGCCGACGCCCATGAAGATCAGGAGCGGGAACACGCCGGTATCGATGCCGACGCGGTAGATGTAGCCGAGCAGCCCGTCGTCGCCGGCGATGCCGGCGATTGGAATGTTGCTCAGGATGGCGCCGAAACCGATCGGTACGAGCAGCAGGGGCTCAAAGCGGCGGGCGATCGCGAGGTACAGAAGGATGCCCCCGACCAGAATCATTGCCAGCCCGCCGGCGTTGAAGTTCGCGAGGCCGGTAGACTCCCAAAGCGCCTGAAGTTCGTTACCCATACATCAGGCGAGCTCGAGCAGGGCCTGCCCCAGCTCGACCGAATCACCTTCCTTGACGCCCACGCTCGCCACCGTGCCCGCTCGTGGTGCGCGCACCTCGGTTTCCATTTTCATCGCCTCGAGAATGACGAGGACGTCCTTTTCGGCAACGCTCTGCCCCGGCTTCACGAGAACCTTGAAGATGTTGCCGGCGAGCGGCGCATTGATCGGTGCGCCGCTCGCGGGCGCGGATGGCGCAGGAGCCTGCGTCGGCATTGGCGCCGGTGTCGCGCCGGTGATCGTTCCGGCGGGCCCGACCTGGACGCTGTAGACGCGCCCGTCGACACTGATATCGAAGCTCTCTGCAGCATCGGCCGGCGCCGCAGCGGTCGGTGCGGGCTCGGATGCTTCGGGCTTCGCCTGCCCGGGCGGCGGCTCGAACTTGTCCGGATTGCCGCGATGTTCGAGAAACCTGAGCCCGATCTGCGGAAACAGCGCGTAGGTGAGCACATCCTCGACACCATGGACGTTGATGTGTTTTTCCTCGGCAATCTCGTAGAGCTCAGAGCTCAGATTCTTGAGCTCTGGCTCCAGCAGGTCTGCCGGTCGCACCGTGATCGGTTTGCCGCCGTCCAGCACGCGCGCCTGAAGATCCTTGTCGACCGGGATTGGCGTTGCGCCGTATTCGCCGCGCAGGATCGCCTGAGTTTCCTTTGTGATGTTCTTGTAGCGCTCGCCGAGCAATACGTTGAGCACCGACTGCGTGCCGACGATTTGCGACGTGGGCGTCACGAGCGGGATGTAGCCGAGATCCTTGCGCACGCGCGGGATCTCTTTCAGGACTTCGTCGAACGAATCGCTGGCTCGCTGATCGCGCAGCTGCTTCTCCATGTTCGTCAGCATACCGCCCGGCACCTGAGCGACGAGGATGCGCGCATCGACGCCTTTCAGGCTGCCTTCGAATTCCGCGTACTTCTTCCGCACACCGCGGAAATAGTCGGCGATTTCGTCGAGCAGCTGCAGGTCGAGACCGGTGTCCCGCTCCGTGCCCTGCAGGATCGCCACGACGGACTCCGTGGCTGAGTGTCCATACGTCATGCTGAGCGACGACGTCGCGGTATCCAGCATGTCGATGCCGGCTTCCGCTGCTTTGATGTTCGTGACCGTGCTCATGCCGGTGGTTGCATGCGACTGCATAGCAACCGGAATGCTGCAGCTTTCCTTCAGCCTGGAAACGAGCTCGAAAGCGACATACGGCTTCAACAGGCCGGCCATGTCCTTGATGCAGATCGAGTGACAACCCATGTCTTCGATGCGTTTGCCGAGATCGACCCACGTGTCCATCGTGTGGACGGGGCTGACCGTGTAGGACATCGTGCCCTGAGCATGCTTGCCGACGTTCAATGTCGCCTTGACGGCCGTCTCGAGATTGCGCATGTCGTTCAGCGCGTCGAAGATCCGAAAGACGTCCATGCCGTTCTCGGCGGATTTTTCGACGAACGCCTCGACGACATCGTCGGCGTAATGGCGGTAGCCGAGCAGATTCTGTCCGCGGAGCAGCATCTGCTGCGGCGTATTCGGCATTGCCTTCTTGATCAGCCGCAGCCGTTCCCAGGGATCTTCGCCGAGATAACGAATGCAGGCATCGAAGGTTGCGCCGCCCCAGCTTTCCATCGACCAGAAGCCGACACGATCCAGTTTCGGCGCGATGGGAAGCATGTCCTCGATGCGTAAACGCGTGGCAAGCAGCGACTGGTGAGCGTCCCGCAGGGCGAGCTCTGTCAGCTTCAGGGGGTTCGTCATGCCGGTCTGAATCCTCGCTGGATCTTGAATGCGGTTAGTTGCCCGGCGGGCGGTGGCGTGCGCGGTAGGCGCCGATTGCCGCCGCGATAACGGCGATCGTCTCGGCGTCGCCGGCCGCAGGAGACACTTGTGTTGCGGCTGCGGTCGCGGGGGTTTCCGGCGTGAGCCGCGCTGCAAGCGCCGACATCGCCTGAATGATCCCGACAAGCATCGTCAGCAGTACGAATACGACACCCATGCCGACGGCGGTGATCGTGAGGCCTGTCTGGAACAGTTCGCCCATTCGTTGTTACTTTCTGCCGGGCAGCCTGGCGATTCGTCTGACAGTCCGGTCGTCGTAAGGAGGAGCGGCTCGCCTCAGTCCGCCATGCTCCGGAACGAGAAGCGGGTGAAATTCTCGCCGTTCATGAAACCGCCGCCCCACTGCGCTTCGAATTCCGCGGCCGGGTTTGCCGCGACGACCTCGTCCTCGCTCATACCTTCGTCTACCAGCGCCTGGATACGCTGATGCATCGTCTGCAGCATGTCGCGGAACGCGCGCAGATCGTCGGGGGTCGCAAGGTCGCCGTGCCCCGGAATGATTCTTGTCGCGGTGTTGCTCCGGTTCAGCACGATGTCGGCGCCAGCGATGATGCCGGCCAGACTGCCACCGGCGTTGACGTCGACGAACGGAAAACCACCGTTGACGAAAGCATCGCCCATATGAAATGCATTCAGATTCGTGAAATGCACGATCGAATCGCCATCGGTGTGCGCATTGGCTGCGTGGTACAGGTTGACCGTGTTGCCGTTCCAGTGAAACGTCATCCGCGAAGGATAGGTCACGACCGGCACTGCTCCGGCCGGTGCAGGCGGCGTCGTAGATCCGTCCATCGTGCTGACCTGTTCCGTGGTCAGGCGGACCTGGACGTTGTCGTGCGCCATGATCGTCGCGCCGGCTGCATTGAAATTCTCGTTACCGCCCATGTGATCGCCGTGGTAGTGCGTGTTGATCACGAAGCGAACCGTATCGCCGCCGGCATCGTTCACGGCAGCCTGAATCTTTTCCGACAGCGGCGCGAACTGCGTGTCGACGATGAACGCGCCGTCGTCACCCGTGGACAGTGCAATGTTGCCGCCCTGGCCAATTAGCATGTATAGCCCGTCTGCGACATCGACCGTCTCGATCTCGACGGCGGAAAAGTCCTGTTGAGCGAGAGCGGACAGGCTCATCAGCGACAGCGAAGCGAGCCCGATTCGAATTCTCGAATGCATTGTTTTTCCCCCTGGGCCTGAAACGTCATTATAGGTCAGCCCCCGGAGAGCCGCGAGCGCTGCATTGACTCTTCCCGACAAGCGGCAGTAACGTCCGGTCCCATGAACACGACTTTGGATAACGGAGGGCGCGCCGTTGCGCGCAAGGTCGTCGGACAGCCGACGAGTGACGGCGCCGGCGTCAACATGACCCGCGTCATCGGCACGCCGCGTTTCGATCACTTCGACCCCTTTCTGCTGCTCGACGAGTTTCGCTCGGACAACCCGAACGACTACATTGCGGGCTTCCCCGATCATCCCCATCGGGGATTTGAAACGGTCACCTACATGCTCGCCGGGCATATGCGCCACGGCGACAATCAGGGCAATACCGGTCACCTCGGACCGGGCAGCGTGCAGTGGATGACCGCAGGCCGCGGCATCGTTCACTCCGAGTTCCCGGAGCAGGAAGAGGGGTTGATGTGGGGATTTCAGCTCTGGGTCAATCTGCCGGCCACGGACAAGATGACAGCGCCGCGCTATCAGGACATCCCGAGCGATGACATTCCGGAGGTCGAGCTGGCCGCGGGAGTGCGCGCGCGCGTCATCACCGGCGCGCTCGGCGGTGTTGCGGGGCCCGTGACCGATGTCGCGACCGACCCGGTCTATTTCGATCTGCACTTCGACGGCGGCACGGTCTACGACGTGCCGGTCCCGGCCGGCCACAACGTGTTCGGCTACGTTTATCAGGGGGCAGCGGTCATCGGCGAAGGCCCGGCCGAGACGCCCGTCGGACGCGGCGAGATGGCGTTGCTGACGCACGGTTCGCATGTACGAATCGCCGCGCAGGAGCCGGCGCGAGTGATTCTCGTTGGCGGCCGGCCGCTGAACGAGCCGATAGCGCGCTACGGGCCGTTCGTGATGAACACCAGGGAAGAGATCTACAAGGCGTTCGAGGACTACCAGGCCGGACGGCTATAGGATCCCGCCGCCAGCCCGCGAATCGGTGAGATTTCCGGGCTAGCAGCCTGTTGAAAAAGTCTCTGGCGGCGCGCTGCGGCGTTGAAAACCAGATCGAAATACTCACGTACTGGCGTGTACGCTGCGCTTTCGAGCTGCCTCCTGCGACTAAAGAGGCGCCTTGCATCGCATCCACCAGAGACTTTTTCAACAGGCTGCTAATGCCGGCGTCCCGGTCGGGGCCCGGCTCGACAAACCGATTCCGCCGCGCACTTCGCGTGCGACTACTCCGACCGCGCGGATCCGGTTTCCTCACTGGAGCCCGCCAGCATCTTGCGCCCGGTCGAAGCCAGCACGATCGAGCGCGCGTTCGCCAGCGGACTGCCGTCCCGCGCCAGGCTGCCCTCGACCGTAATGACGTCGTTCGGTTGCAGTGAGTCGCGCTTCCAGCCGAGGCGCAGCAGCGTGTTCGGGCCGCCCATCTCGAGTGCCCAGTTCACGACCTCGCCGGTCGCGTCGTCCTCGACGTCGATGTAGATGAAGATGTGCGGGTTCGTCCACTCGACACGGGTGATCGTGCCGGTCAGGGTCACCGGCATGTCGGCGTCGTACTGTGCCGGGAACGAGTGGTGCGCGTCCGCCACGGGCAGCGCAGTCAGCAGGCCGGCTGCCAGCACAATCGGCAGCGTTTCTCGGAGACTTTTCATTCGCCCTCCCGTCGTACTTGCTGTTCGTGGAGCGGTCCGGCCCGCCAGCGTCTTCGTCCTGGAGCCGCGGGTGTTCGGCGCAGCGCTCAGTCCGGCAGCCCCATCCGCTGAACGAACTGCTCGTTCTCGAGGCAGATCTCGTCGATCAGTTCGCCGTCGACGACGATTCTCTGTTGCAGGGTGGCGCTCCACGGCTCGGTATAGGCTTCCGGGTCGTCGACGGTTACGCGTATCTGCAGGTGGCCGAAATCGGGCCGGGAGATCTCTTCGCGTATCCGGGCGGTTTCGGTAACGACACTGCCGTTCCAGTCGATCCAGGTGTCGTCGCGCACGCCGATCGTGTCCACGATCAGCGTATCGCCGGACCAACGGCCCGACGAATAGCCCTGCCAGGACGGGGTCGGGTCTTCCGGCAGCGGGCGCGCGTCGGTAAAGACCTGGCGATAGCCGGCGTTCATTTCGTTCAGCACGATCAGCAGCTCCGGCTTATGCACGAACTTCAGCATGTGCGGCAGCCCGTAGGCTCGCAGGAAGTTGTCCGGCAGGCACCTGATGTGCGGATCGTCGATTGCCTGGTTTTCGGTGCGTTCCGCGACGATCGGCAGTTGCCATTCCTGGTAGGGCAGGCCGTCCGGCATCCGGGCGCCGAAGTTCTCCATGTAGGGTGACGACGGCAACGAGAACACATCGGAAGGCGTCTCCTCGCCTTCAGGCGTCACGTCGGAAATCCAGATGCCCGAGAAGTCCGGCTTGCCGTCCGGCAGGCGCGGCGCTGGCGCCTGCATGTCGACGGAGCCGTCGGCTTTGCGCGGCACGCCCGACGTCGGATAGCCGATCCATTGCGCGTGCGCAGTGCCGGTCGGGAAAATCGCGAGCGCAAGCGATGTCGTAAGCACCATCGATGCCGCCAACGCCGCAACGCGGACTCGCAGCCTTCTCCTCGCATGCGCGGCCCGCTCCGATCGGGGAGTCGGGGATCCGAGCACCGGCTCAACCGAGTCGGGCACGGTCATGCGGTTCCGTGTAATCGATGGCCGGGCCGGTCGGGACGATCCGGTGCGGATTGATCGACTCATGGCTCCCGTAGTAGTGCTGCTTGCAGTACTCGACGTCCACGGTCTCGGCGACACCCGGTTGCTGGTACAGGTCCAGCAGGTAGCCCCACAGATTCGGATAGTCCCGTATCCGCCGGATGTTGCACTTGAAGTGCCCGAAGTACACGGGATCGAAGCGCACGAGCGTCGTGAACAACCGCCAGTCCGCTTCGGTGATCCGATCGCCGACGAGATAACGTCGCGTCGACAGCCGCTCCTCCAGCATGTCGAGTGTCTCGAACACCGCAGTGACTGCTTCTTCGTAGGCTTCCTGCGTCGTAGCGAACCCTGACTTGTAGACGCCGTTGTTCACGGTGTCGTAAATCACGTCGTTCAGCTCGTCGATCTCGGCGCGATGCGCCTCCGGGTAGTAATCCGGCCCGGTAGCGCCAACGCCGTCGAAAGCGCTGTTGAACATTCGGATGATCTCTTTCGACTCGTTCGTGACGATCGTGTTCTGCTTCTTGTCCCAGACGATCGGCACCGTCGCCCGGCCGCTGTACTTCGGGTCGGCCGCGAGATAGACCTCGTAGACGCGCTTCGCGCCGTTGATCGAATCTGGAATGACGCCGGGCCCGGGCTCGAACGTCCAGCCTTCCGCACCCATGAACGAGTGCACGGCCGAGATCGAGATCATGTCCTCGAGGCCCTTGAGCTTCCGGAAGATCAGCGTTCTATGGGCCCAGGGACATGCAAGCGATATGTACAGATGGTATCTGTCGGGCTCCGCCTCGAAGCCGCCCTTGCCGGACGGGCCGGGGCTGCCGTCGGCCGTGATCCAGTTGCGGAACTGCGCTTCGCTGCGGACGAAGCGCCCCTTGGATGCCTTGGTGTCGTACCAGACATCGTGCCATTCACCGTCGACGAGAATTCCCATGGCGCTACGATAGCGAATCCGGTCCGTTCGTCAAAGGCGCAAGCGGCAGGGATCGTTTGCGAGACCTGGCCTCGTGTCATCTGCTAGGTGGCGGCAGCGGCGGCCTCTACGGCGTTTTCACCGGCTGCTGAGCCGTGCTACTGTCGGCAGCCTGCCCGGGACGCAGAACGCCCGGCAGTGCGGGGGAACTGGTCATGCTATCGAGAATGCCTGTCGCAGCCGGGGCTGCCGTCCTTGTGATCTGCGCGTTTGCAGGCGCCGCGAGCGCCGAGACGATCCGGCTGACGATTGCCTCGAGCCATACGACCGGGCTGCCATGGGTCGGCGTCATGCAGAGCCTGGTCGTGCCGGAATCCAATCGCCGCCTGGAAGCCATCGGCAGCCCGCACCGGATCCGCTGGACCGAGGCGTACGGTGGCTCACTCTACAAGTACAGCAACACGCTCGAAGCGGTTGAGATCGGCCTTACGGACATCGGCTGGGTCGGGACGCTCTGGGAACTGTCCAAGATGCCGCTGCAGAACGTCACGTACTACGCGCCGTTCGTGACCGACGATTACCAGATGCTCCGGCAGATCATGAACGAGCTGCACGAACGGGTGCCGGCGCTGAACGATGCCTGGACCGCGCAGAATCAGCGCTTCCTCGGCGGCAGCGTGCTCGATACCTATCATCTGATGACGAATTTTCCGGTCGACTCGGTCGACGATCTGAACGGCCGCAAGATTCTGGCGCCGGGGCCGTCTGCGGCGTGGCTGGAAGGCACCGGTGCCGTAGCGGTCGACGGCGGGCTGACGACGTACTACACGCAGATCCAGACCGGCGTTGCCGACGGTGTTCTGACGATACTGACCGGGGCGCCCCCGTATCGGATTCATGAAGTTGCCCCGTACATCACGCTGGTCGGCCTCGGCGGACAGCTGACCGGCGGCATGGCGATCAATCTGGATACCTGGAACGAGCTGCCCGAAGACGTGCAGGGCGTGCTCGGCGAGCTGGGGCTCGAATACAGCCAGGGCGTCGCCGACGAGCTCGGGGTCCGCTATGAACGCGGGCTTGCTTCGATGCAGGCCGAGGGAGCTACCGTGACCGAGTTGCCGGACGCCGAGAAACGCCGCTGGCTGGACGGTCTGCCCGACATTGCAGGCCGCTGGATCGAGGCGACCGAAGCGCGCGGCATTCCCGCCGGTGAAGTGCTCTCGGTCTACATGGACGCGGTGCGCGCGCGCGGCGGACAGCCGCTCAGAGACTGGGATCGGCCGGCGGGGCAATAGCGATGTCTGCTTTTCTCCGACTGATCAGCTTCATGAACGGGGCCGGGGTCGTCTGGGTCTTCGCGCTGACGTTTCTGATTTGCGCCGACATCACCGGCCGTACCGTATTCGACAGCCCTATACGCGGCGTGCCGGAGATGGTCTCGCTGTCGCTCGTTGCCTGCGTCTTTCTGCAGCTCGCGTATGCGATTCACCAATCGCGGCTGACGCGTGCCGAGGTGCTGCTCGGCCGCATCGACCGGAACAATCCGCGGCTCGCGCATGACTGGCGCGGACTCATCGGCTTCGTCGGCTTCGCGCTATTCGTGCTGATCGCGATCGGCATGTGGCCCGACCTGCTGCGCGCTTTCGGGACCGGTGAGTTCGCCGGCGTAGAGGGTCTGTTCACGATCACCGTCTGGCCGATCAAGCTGATCGTCGTGGCCGGCGCTGTCGTCGCTGCGATCGAGTGCCTGCGGCGGGCTGTCGCGCACATGCGGTCCGATGCGGCGGGCGCGGGCCGCTGGCGCGCACTGATCGTCCCCGGGGTGGTTGCGCTGATCGTGCTCGGCCTCGGCGCATCGACGGCCGAGCCCCGCGTCATTGGTGGCGCAATGATCTTCGTCGTGCTCGCTCTGATCGCGCTCGGCATGCCGATCGCGATCGCGCTGATGCTGTCCGGATTTCTCGGCCTCGCTCTGCTGAAGGGCGATGTCGAAGTCGCGACCAAGACACTTTCGCTCGCCGCAGAAGGGACGATTTCCGAGTACGTCTTTGCGACCGTGCCGCTGTTCGTGCTGATGGGACTCTTCGTCAACGTGTCCGATATCGGCAGGGACGCGTTCCGTGCGGCGCAGGCCATTTTCGGGCGCGTCCGCGGCGGCCTCGGTGTTGCGACCGTTGCAGCCAACGCGATCTTCGCCGCGATCACCGGAATTTCGATCGCGTCGGCGGCAATTTTCTCGAAGATCGCGGTTCCGGAAATGGTTCGTCAGGGCTACACCGCGAAGTTCGCCGTCGGCCTGACCGCCGGCTCATCCGTGCTCGGCATGCTGATCCCGCCAAGCCTGTTGCTGATCATCTATGGCGTGATCGCAGAGGTGTCGATCGGTGGTCTCTTCGTCGCGGCCGTCGTGCCCGGCATCATACTGGCGGCGGCATTCGCGCTCGGCGTCGTGCTGATGGCCATATTCGCGCCGGGCTTCGTCGGCGAGGCAAGGGGCAGCGCAGCGGGCGGCATGGCGGGCGATGCGTCTGGCGACGCAACGATCGGTGGCATCCTGCTCGGTCTGCTGCCGGTCTTCATTCTGATTCTGCTCGTGCTCGGCGGCATCTACGGCGGCGTTTTCACGCCTACCGAGGCCGGTGCCGCGGGCGCCTTCGGTGCAATGCTGCTTGCGCTGATCAAGCGCCGGCTGAGCTGGCCGAAGCTCTGGGAGGTCATCCGCGAGACCGGACAGGTTTCGGTTGCCATCCTGTTCCTGATCATCGCGGCCAGCACGTTCAGCCGGATGCTGACACTCAGTGAGCTGCCGCAGGACATCGCGACTTTCCTCGGCGGCACCGGGCTCGGGATGTTCGGATTCCTGGCCGCCTATCTGCTGTTGCTGGTGATTCTCGGGATGGTGCTCGACTCGACGTCGATTCTGCTGATTCTGCTGCCGCTCGCGTTGCCGGTCGTCGGCGCGCTCGGCGGGGATCTGATCTGGTTCGGCATCGTCACGGTGGTCGGCGTCGAGATCGGCCTCCTTACGCCGCCGCTCGGCCTGAGCGTCTACGTCATCAAATCGAGTCTCGACGACGAGACGATCAGTCTGGGCACGATCTTCGCCGGCGCGTTCCCGTTCGTGCTGATCACCCTGCTCGTCACCATCCTGCTGATGGCTTTCCCGGAGTTGAGTCTATGGCTGTGAAGACGCGGATCGGGCGGTGGCGGCCGACGCTTACGCTGTCGCTGATATTCTCGTTGGCTTACTGTCAGTTGGCGAGCGCGCAGGCCGATCTCGAGGGGACGCTCGTCGTTGCCAATCGGCTGCCCGGCGCGGGCAGCGTGTCGCTGTTCGATCTGCCGACCGGCGCAGAAATCGCCAGGTTGCCGATCGGACCGGTCATTCCGCACGAGATCGCCGTTTCGCCGGACGGCACGACGGCTGTCACCGGTGAGTACGGGCCCGGCGACAATCGCGGTCGCCGCGTCGTCGTCATCGACATTGTCGCCGCGCGAATCCGGGGATATGTGGATCTCGGTCCCGTCTCCCGACCGCACAGCTTCGCGTTTCTGCCGGACGGCCGCCGAGTCGTCGCGACGATGGAGGACGCCGACAGAATCGCACTGATCGACCTGCCGACGCTCGCCGTGATAAGGACCTTTCCGACCGGCGGCCGTGACGGCCATATGGTGCGGCTGAGCCCGGACGGCGCCCAGGCCTTCGTCGCAAGCCGCGGCGGTGACGGTACGCTGTCGATCATCGAGCTCAATCAGGATCTGCCGCCCGTCGTCATACGGACCGGCGCAGGCGCGGAGGGGCTCGCGGTGGCACCGGACGGTACCGAGGTCTGGGTCGCCAACCGCAGCGAAGCGACGATCTCGGTCGTCAACACCGTCACCCGTGAGGTGACGGCGACACTGCCGGCGCCGCTGCGCGCCGGTCGGGTCGCGATCTCGGCGGGCGGTCGCGTCGTCGTGCCGAGCGCGATCACGTCTCGCGGCCTGGATGTGCCGCTGACCATTTACGACATCGGATCCAGACAGATCGTTGCCGGACAGCAGGTCAGCGACGATACGCCGAGCGGCGCGGTGAGCCTCGATGTCGTCGCGGAACGGCTCTTCGCGGTCGACCGCGGAGCGAGCTCGATCGCGATCTACGACCTGTCCGATCTGTCGCGCCTCGCCGTGATCGCGACCGGCCATCCGGATCCGGACGGCGTCGGCTACTCGCCTCTCAGAGTCGGTGTGATGACGACGGAGACCCCGCAGTGAGCGGCGATCCGCGCGTGCTAGCGGCACTAGAGCGCTACTGGCGGTCGAATCTGCGCATCATGTCGGTGCTGCTGCTGCTCTGGGCTTTCGTGTCATTCGGCTGCGGCATTCTCTTTGCCGAATGGCTGAATCAGTTCAACCTGCCCGGCACGGGCTTTCCGCTCGGTTTCTGGTTCGCACAGCAGGGCAGCATCGCAACGTTCGTGATCTGCATCCTGATCTACTGCATCGCGATGAATCGGCTCGATGCGCGACATCACGAGGAGCTCGAGACGATCTCCGCTGGCGAGGAACAGGCCTAGTGGATACGCGCGGCTGGACGCTGGTCTTCGTCGGCGCAACGTTTGCGCTCTACCTTACGATTGCGTGGCTTGCGCGCGTGCGCGACACGCGCGGCTTCTATGTCGCCGGTCGCGGCGTGCCGGGCATTGCGAACGGTATGGCGACCGCTTCGGACTGGATGAGCGCGTCGTCGTTTATCTCGATGGCTGGGCTCATTTCGTTCATGGGCTATGCCGGCACGGTCTACCTGATGGGTTGGACCGGCGGCTACGTGCTGCTTGCGCTGCTGCTTGCGCCGTACCTGAGAAAATTCGGTCACTTCACGGTGCCGGATTTCGTCGGCGACCGGTTCGATTCGAACGTTGCCCGCGTTGTAGCGGTCGTCTGCGCGCTCTTCATCAGCTTTGTCTACGTTGCCGGCCAGATGCGGGGTGTCGGCGTCGTCTTCAGCCGGTTCCTGGAAGTCGACATCAACATCGGCGTCTTCATCGGCATGGCCATTGTCTTCGTTTACGCGACGCTCGGCGGGATGAAGAGCATTACCTGGACGCAGGTTGCGCAATACTGGGTGCTGATCACCGCCTTCTTGATCGCGGCAATCGCGATTGCGATCAAGCTGACCGGCGTTCCGGTGCCGTCGATCGCGCTAGGCAGCGAGCTGCAGCCCGAATACGCTGGAGAGCAGGCCGCGTATCTGCTCGACCGCCTGAACCAGATCCAGATCGACCTCGGCTTCTCGCCTTACACGGAGCCGTTCATCGGCACGTGGGACAAGGCCAACGTATTTATGGTCACGCTCGCGATGATGGCCGGCACGGCCGGCCTGCCGCACGTGCTGGTGCGTTTTTATACCGTGCCGACGGTGCGCGCGGCGCGCTGGAGTGCAATGTGGGCGCTGTTCTTCATCGCGATTCTGTACCTGACGGCGCCGGCGACCGGGGCCTTTGCGCGATTCTTCATGATCGACAGCCTGAATGGCGCAACAGCGGAATCGTTGCCCGAGTGGTATCAGAACTGGGAACAGACCGGCCTGATTCTCTGGTTCGACGATGGCGACGGCGTCGTGCGGTATTCGAATCGCGACGACAACGAGATTTTTCGGAACGGCTCGCTCGGCCCGGCCGAGCTGATCGAGCTCGAGCGCGGGCACCAGCAGTGGCTCGGTTCCGGCGGTGCGAACGGTCAGGATGCGCGGGTAGTGTTGCGCGGCATGGGGCTCTCAGGCCCCGACAACGACATCATCGTGCTTGCGACTCCGGAGATGGCCGAGCTTGCATCGTGGATCGTCGCGCTGATTGCAGCCGGCGGGCTCGCAGCAGCGCTCTCGACCGCGAGCGGCCTGTTGCTGGTGATCTCGTCCGCCGTCGCGCATGACCTGTTCTATCGAGTACTCCGGCCGTCCGCGACGGACGCCCAGCGCCTGATTGTCGGGCGAACCGTCATCGCGTTCGCCGTCGTCGTGGCGGGATTGTTCGGCATCTACCCGCCCGGTTTCGTCAGCCAGGTGGTCGCATTCGCTTTCGGGCTCGCGTGTTCGAGCCTGTTCCCGGTGCTGGTCATGGGCATATTCTCGAAGCGCGTCGGCACGATTCCGGCAATTGCCGGCATGGTCGTCGGAATTACGTTCACCGCGTTCTACATCGTCGCGTCGGTCTACTTCGACATGGCGCCTTGGACCTTCGGCATCTTCGAGAACGGCATCAACCCGCAAGGCATCGGTGTCGTCGGCATGCTGCTGAACTTCGGTGTCACGCGGGCACTGACGCCGCTTTTTCCGCCGCCGAGCGAATCGTCGCAGCAGATGGTCGATACCGTGCGGGAGCCCGAGGGATTCGGCCCGGCCACGCAGATCGAGCACGCGGTCGATCACTGATCGGCGAAGCCGTGCCGCTGCAGAACGACAACTCGCAACGAGCCGCGACGTTGTCGTGGCGGTCCGGCAGGCCGGACCGGCGGCGGCGTCTTGCCGACGCCGCGTGCCGTCTGCTGCACGGAGTCGGTTTTCTTGTCGCTATCGCGGCTCCATACGCCGCCGCGCAGCCTGCTGGGCCGGTTGGGTCAGCCGAGCCCAACGAACCGATCGAGCTGAGACTGTCGGTCGAGACGCCGCCCAGTCACGCGCGCAACCTGTCGGCGCAGCGCTGGGCCGATGCCATCGAGCGCCTGACGGATGGTGAAGTCGTCGTCCGGACCTTTCCGAGCGGACAGCTCTACGATTCGGCCGGCGCGATCAAGGCCCTGGCTTCGGGCGCGCTCGACATGAGCGTGCAGGCGAGTCCGACGCTCAGTCGCTTCGAGCCGAACCTCTCGGTGATCACGTTGCCGATGTTTTTCGGTGCCCGGCGCGAACATGTCCGGGACATCCTCGACGGTCCGCTCGGCGAATGGTTATACGCACGGCTCGCGGACAAGAACATTCTCGTGCCGGGCGGGCATTTCGAGTTCGCGCCGAACAACTCGGCGTATACGACGAGCATGCCCGTTCGCTCGTATGACGATCTGCTCGGTGTGAAGCTCGCGACCCCACCGAGTCCGGTCGTGATCGTGATGCTGCGCGCGATGGGCGCGAACCCGGTCCCGGCCGCGCGCACCGAGATCGTCATTCAGCTGAGCCAGGGCCAGGTCGACGGGCTCGGCTCCGTGACCGATCTGACGATCGCCGGTGCGAAGCTCTGGGATGCGGGCATCCGCTACGGTTTTGCGGATTCGGCCGGCTGGGGCGTCTACTTTCCGCTCTTCAGCGGAGTCACCTGGTCGCGGCTTTCCGAGCCGCACCGGCGGGCCGTGCGCGACGCCTGGGCCGAGGTGCGTGACTGGGCCCGTACCTACACGGCCGAGGAGCTCGAGCGCGGCATCGCCGCGATACGGGCCAACGGCATCGAGATGTTCGAGCCGTCCGACGACGACAGGCAGCGCATGCGGGCACGAATGCTTGACGCCCAGGACGAGCTCGTGCGGCGGGGCCGGATGGACCCTGAGTTCGTCGGCCGCGTTGCGGCACGTCTCGCCGAGTTGCAGGCACGTGGCGAGTAGCGGCGGTACGCGAGCGGTGGCAGCCCTGTGAGCGGAAAAGGCGCTCTCTGGCTCGAACGTCTGGAGCGCCGCTGGTCTGCGATCGAAACGCGCCTGATCGGCGGCCTCGTCATCGCCGCCCTGGCCGTCTATCTCTACGGATCGGCAGTTCGAACACTCGCGCCGTCACTCGCGATCGACTGGGCGGAAGAGGTCGCGATCTACCTGATCGTCTGGGCCAGCATGCTGACCGGCGGGATGCTGGCCGCCGAAGGTCGCCACGTGTCGGCCGGGGTAGCCGCGCGCATCTTGTCGCCGCGCGCCGCCGGCCGACTGCGTATCGCCGTCGAGTCGGTGATGCTGCTCTTCTCCGTCACCGTTGCCGTGCTCGGCGTTCAGGGTGTGCTGTTCGCGGATATGCTCGACGAGCGAAGCGCATCGACCCTGCAGGTACCGCAGGCCTGGGCACTTTATCTTGCACTTCCCGTTGGCATGACGCTGATCGCCGTCAGGGTCATGCTGCGACTGGTGCGCGGCGTTCCGGCGGGCTCCGGCGAGCTGCCAGCTACGGGCGCGCCTGAGCGCTCGCCCAGCGCCGGCGCCTCCGGCGATCGGGACGGCTAGCGGCGACCCGATGGCGAGCCTGATCGCGCTGGTGGCTCTGATCGTCCTGCTCGTGCTGGGCGTGCCGATCTTCGTTGCTCTCGGCGGCGTTGCATTCGCGATGATCCTGCTGGACGGGCGGCCACTGTTCGATGCGGCGCTGACGGCGATCAGCGGGCTCAACTCATCGGCTTTCGTCGCCGTGCCGTTCTTCGTGATTGCGGCGCGGTTCATGCAGCAAGGCGGCATCGCGCGGGTTCTGATCGAAGCCGCCGAAGCCTGGGTCGGCTGGATGCGTGGCGGCCTCGCGCTGGTTGCCGTGCTGGGGACGACATTTTTCGCTGCCGTCTCAGGCTCGTCCGTTGTGACCGCAATGACGATGGGCACGCTGCTGATCCCGGCGATGGTGGCGAAGAGCTATGACCGGCCGTTCGCGCTCGGTACGGTCGGCGCGGCCGGCACGCTCGGCATTCTGATTCCGCCGAGCCTGTCGATGATCCTTTACGGCCTCGTTGCCGAGGTATCCGTGGCCCGCCTGTTTCTGGCAGGTATCGTTCCGGGGCTGCTGCAGGCACTGATACTCGCCGTCTGGGTCGTGCTCTATTCGCGCCGGCAACGGTATGCGACCGGCGAGCCCTGCACGCGGGAGGAATTCATTGCGCGGAACCTGCGAGCGCTGCCGTCGCTCGCGATACCGCTGGTCGTATTCGTCGGAATTTATGGCGGGTATGCGACGGTGGCGGAGTCCGCTGCCATCGCGGCCGTCGTTTCGTTCCTGCTGGCGATATTCGTGTACCGGGAAGTCGAGGGCCGGCAGGTGTTCGGGCTCATCACGGACGCAGTCAAGTCGGCGAGCGCGATCACGTTCATCGTCATGTTCGCGCTGCTGTTCGCGCACTGGATCGCCGGCTCGGGTGTGCCGACAGCCATCGTGCAGTTTGCAGTCGAATCGGGGCTCGAGTCGTGGCAGTTCCTGCTGTTTCTGAGCGTCATCATGATTCTGCTCGGCATGGTGCTCGATGCCGTCGCCGTGCTGCTGATCGTCACGCCGATCGTTCTGCCGGTGCTCGCTCCGCTCGGCATCGACCGCCTGCATTTCGGCATTCTGCTGATCGTCAATATGGAAATCGCGTTCCTGACGCCACCGATCGGACTCAATCTGTTCGTGCTGTCGAGCATCGCTAAAGCCCCGCTCGGTGAGACGATTCGCGGCGTTGCGCCGTTCGTGCTACTGCTGCTCGGCTTTCTGCTCGTCGTCGCGGTATTTCCGCAGATTTCGCTCTGGCTGCCGGACTTCGTATATCGTTGAGAGGATCTGGAGCAATATCGAGTGCCGGACGAGTGATCGGATGCGACTGGAGCCCGGAGTCGGCGGAAGCGCAGGACGATCCGCATGCCGTGTACGCGCGGCTGCGGCGCGAGTGCCCGGTCGCCCATTCGGCCTCCTGGGGCGGGTTCTGGACGCTGACGCGTTACGCCGATGTCGTCAGCGCCAGTCGTGACTGGGAAACGTTCACGGCGACCCGCCAGACCGTGATTCCGACGTCGCCCCGCAAGGGGCTGCCGCGGCTGCCGCTGCAGCTCGATCCGCCGGCCCATGGGGTCTACCGGAAGCTGCTGAACGGTTTCTTCAAGGAAGGCCGCATCGCGCACATGGAGGGCGCGCTACGGAACATCGCTGGCGAGTTGCTCGACGGCGCAGCGGGGCGGCGGCGCGTCGATATCGGCGCCGATTACACCGGGCCGTTCACTGTCCGTGCGCTTTGCGTGCTGGTCGGCCTCGATCAGGCCGAAGGCGAGGAACTCGGCGCACTCGGCCGGCGCTATGTCGATGCCATCGGTCGTGAGGCTGCCGGCGACGCCGAGAAGCTCAGCGCGGCGGTCGACGAGTTCGCGCTCAGGCTCGTCGCGAGCCGCAAGGCAGCGCCGCGCGATCCGGTGCACGATCTCGCGACGGTCTTGCTCGACGCCGGCGCCGGGGGTCGCGGCATAACCGAAACGGAAGTTGCAGGCATGATTCGGCTGCTGCTGATCGGGGGGCACATCGTGCCGCGCAATTTTCTCGGCAGCGCAATCGTCCATCTGGCGAAGGACCAGGCGCTGCAGCGGCGTCTCCGCGAAGATCCGGGCGCCGTGGAAGCGGCGATCGAGGAGCTGCTCAGGCTCTATTCGCCGAATCAGGCGCTGGTCCGCACGACGACGCGTGACGTTGCTATCGGTGGTCGCGAAATCCCGGCGGACCAGCCGGTAGCGCTGCTCTTCATATCGGCGAACCGGGATGAGGAAGTCTTTGCGGAACCGGATCGATTCGATCCGGGCCGCGATGCGAGCCGGCACATCGCGTTCGGAACCGGGCCGCACGTGTGTGTTGCGCAGTTTTTCGCCCGCCTCGAATGCCGCGTCGCGATTCAGGCCCTGCTCGAACGTACGCGGAGCTTCGAGCTCGCCGGCGAGCCACGGTGGGCGCGCTGGACAGAATATGGCGTACGCGAGGCGACATTACAGGTGCGTTTCGCGGACCTGGCCGGCGCCGGGCGCCCGGGTGCGAACGATGATTGAGAATGATTCGATGAGGGCTTCGCGATGACCGGGGAAACCGAAAGGCCGGCCGACTTCGATCCGGACGTCCCGGAAACCTTCGATAGCCCGCACGAGATGTTCCGCGACTTGCGCGCGCGCTGCCCGGTCGCCTACAGCACCGCGATGGGCGGGTTCTGGGCCGTCACGAAATACGACGACATCGTCCGTGTTCTGACCGACTGGGAGACGTTCACGACGACGATCCAGAATGTCGTGCCGCGCGTGGCAACGACGCAGCGCCGCCCGCCGCTGCACCTTGATCCGCCGGGCAATCAGCCCTATCGCAATGCCGTGCTGCGGCTTCTGACGCCACGCAGGCTCGCTCCCTGGAGCAGCCGGATCGAGGCGATGACGGTCGAGCTGCTCGAGCCGCTGATCGAGCGCGGCGAAGGCGACATCTGTCGTGATTTCTCGTTTCTGCTGCCGATCATGATTCTCGCGGAGTTCTTTCGACTGCCGGACGACGATGCCGCGCGGATTCGGGTGGTCGGCTCGGAGTTCAACATGGCGCTGCAGCGCCGTGACGACCAGAAGGTCCGGCAGTACAGCGACGAGCTCTACGCCATCGCACGGGCGCTGATCGAGAACCGCAAGGCCGCGCCTCAGGACCCCGATATCGACCCGATCAGCAGCCTGCTGGCCGTCCGCGTAGACGGCGAGCCATTGCCCGACGACATGATTCTCGGGGCTTTGCGTCAGTTCCTGATGGTCGGCATCGTTGCGCCGACGACATTCATCGGCAGCACGGCCGTGCATCTCGCCCGCCACCCCGAGCACCACACGCTGCTCCGGGACGACAACGCGCTGATTCCCGCGGCGGTCGAGGAAATGCTGCGTCTCTATACGCCGTACCGGGGGTTTGCGCGGACGGCACGTTGCGACGTGGAGCTTGGGGGTCGCCGGATTCGTAAAGGCGACGTGCTGGCGGCCGTGTTCACGTCCGGCAATCGCGACGAAGCCGTGTTTCCGGATCCCGAAACGTTTGACCTCGAACGCCCGAAGCGCGATCTGCTGACTTTCGGTCGCGGGCCCCACCAGTGTCCCGGCGCGCCGCTCGCGCGACTGCAGCTCGAAGTTGCGACGCGCGAGATCGTCAACCGCACGCGTCGGCTGCGGCTTGCCGGTGATATACAGATGACGAACTGGCCGGAGTATGGGCCGCTCGCGGTGCCGGTGGTGATAGAAAGCTGACGGCCACGCTGTCGGGGGTCAGAGGTCGCGCAGCACTTCATGCGCAGCGTTGTGCCCGGGGATACCGGTCACGCCGCCGCCGGGATGCGTCCCGGAACCGCACATATAGAGCCCGGCTATCGGACCGCGGTAGTCCGCGTGGCCCAGAATCGGACGTGCGCTGAAGAGCTGATCGAGCGTCAGCGTGCCGTGGAAGATGTCGCCGCCGACGAGCCCGAAGCGGCGTTCGAGATCGAGTGGCGACAGCGCGAAGGCGCCGACGATGCTCGCCCTGAAGTTCGGGGCATGAGCGTCGACCGTGTCGATGATCAGATCAGCGGCGTCCTGTCGCGCGTCGTCCCAGCTTCTGCCCTCGGGCAGTTCGTAACGGAAATGCTGGCAAAACAGACTTGCGACGTGTTGTCCCTCCGGCGCGAGCGTTGCGTCCAGCGTCGACGGGATGAGCATCTCGATGACCGGCTCGGTTGACCAGCCTTTGGCGCGGGCATCGGCGTAAGCCCGGTCCATATAGGCGGGTGACGGCAGAAAGTAGATGCCCGCCGAATGGTGGGGCGCCGGCGATTTCCCCGGCAGACAGCTGAAGTCCGGCAGCTCGCTCAGTGCGACGTTCATTCGGAATGTCGCGGACTCGCATCGATAACGCCGCATGTGCTCGACGAATTGTGCGTCGAGGTGCGCCGGGTCGATCAGATCCAGATAAAGCAGCCTTGGATTGATCCCGGAAACGACGATGCCCGCTTCGCGCCGCTCACCGCCCGCGAGCCTGACACCGGTGACCCGCCCGCCGACTACCTCGACACTCCCGACCGGTGTGTCCGTCTCGAGCCTGACACCCAGGCGGCGCGCTTCGGCCGCCATCGCCGCGGTGATGGCCCCCATGCCGCCTATCGCATGGCCCCAGACCCCGCGCTCGCCATTGACCTCGCCGATCACGTGGTGCAGCAGCACGATGCCGGTGCCGGGCGTGTACGGGCTCGCGAACGTGCCCACGATTCCGTCGAAGGCGAGCGCGGCTTTCAGCGCGTCGGTCTCGAACCAGTCGTCGAGAATGTCGCCGGCGCTGCGGGTGAAGAGGTCCAGCAGGCGACGGCCGGAAGGCAGCGTTTGCGAGCGCAGTCGGCGGGCGAGGCCGAACGCCGCCCAGCCATCGCGCCAGCGGCCGCCGGCATTCGGCGGCGGTCGATAGAGCGTCGAGCGGACGACCTCGGCCGCTTCGTCCAGCATCGCCTCGAAAGCCGGCAGCCGCTGGGCGTCGCGCTCCGAAAACCGCGCGATCTCGGTCTGGCGGTCGCGCAGCGAGCCACCGAGCTTCAGGCTGTCGCCGGCCGGCAGGGGCAGGAAGTTGCCGAGTTTCCGGGTGACGATTCTGAGGCCGTGCCGCTCGAGATCGAGATCGCGAATGACCTTCGGCGACAGCAGCCCGACGGCGTAGCTCGCGACGGAATTGCGAAACCCGCGCACGAATTCTTCGGTAACTGCCGCACCGCCGATGTTGGCGCTTCGCTCGAGCACCGTGACATCGAGCCCGCGCCTGGCCAGATAGCAGGCGCAGACGAGCCCGTTGTGCCCGGCGCCGATCACGATCGCCTTGCGGCTGCCCGTGTCAGACATTCCGAACGACGCGATTCCGGTTCAGCAGTTGCGCAGGATCGAGGGCTCGCTTCATTCGCCGCATCAGTTCCAGCTCGGCGTCGCTCCTCGATAGATGCAGGTATTCGCGGCGCAGCACGCCGACGCCGTGCTCGGCCGATACGGAACCGCCGACGCGGCCGGTGGCGGAGTAGATCACGTCGCAGAACGTCTTCAGGTCTTCCTGCCGGCCTGTGGTCACAGCGAGATGCAGGTTGCTGTCGCCGATGTGGCCGAAGACCAGGTTCGTGATCCGGTCGAAGCGCTCGCCGAATTCGCGGTCGACACTCGCGAGAAATTTGGGCATCGAGCTGATCGGCATCGATACGTCGAACGACAGCATCGGCTGCATCATCGGTGTGATCTCCGCAATGCCGTCGCGGATGCTCCAGAGCGCGGCCGATTCCCGCTCGGACTGTGCGAGTGTCGCGTCGAGGAGCGTGCCTGCATCGAGCAGCGTCCCGAGGGTTTCTTCGACACGCTCCCGGTCCCGGTCGTGATCGGTGCCTTCGGTCTCGATCAGCACGTAGATCGGATAGTGATCGTCGAACGGCGAGTTGACGCCGTCGACGCGGTCGACGACGTAGTGGAGGTAGGGCGCCCACATCGCCTCGAATGCGCTCAGCCCGCCGCCAAGCGATGCCTGCAGGCCATGCAGCAGGCCGACGCAGGCATCGAAATCGGCGACAGCGCACAGCGCCGTGGTGCGTGCCGGCAGGCGCGGCCACAGTCGCAGGACCGCCCGCGTTACGATGCCAAGCGTCCCTTCGGTGCCGATGAAGAGCTGTTTCAAATCGTAGCCGGCATTGTTCTTGAGCATCTTGTTCATTGAGCTGACGATCGTCCCGTCGGCGAGGACGGCCTCGAGCCCGAGCACGAGATTGCGCATCATCCCGAAACGGATCACCTGGTTGCCGCCGGCGTTGGTCGCAATGTTGCCGCCGATAGTGCACGAGCCACGCGCGCCGAGGTCGAGCGGAAAAAGGAATCCGGCATCGGCGGCAGCTCGCTGCACGGTCTCGAGCGGCGTGCCAGCGCGAACGGTCATGGTCTGGGCATCGCCGTCGAGTTCCTCGATTCCGGTCATGCGCTCGAGGGAGATCGCGAGCTCACCGGTCTGCGGGGTCGCCCCGCCGGAAAGTCCCGTCATGCCGCCCTGGACAACGACGCCCTGACCGTGCTTCGAGCAGATGCGCATCGTCTCAGCGAGCGCCGCAGTATCGGCCGGTCTGACGACTCCGAGCGGGGCGCAGGGGCGGTCGCCGCTGAAGTCGACGTGATGCTTCGCCCCGATGCCATCGCCCGCGAGCACGGCAGACCGGTCGAGCGCAGCGGTGAGCTCGTCGAGCAACGCATTGTTCGGCATTAGAGAATCCTGTCGGCGAAAGCGAGCAGCATCATTTTGGGCAACAGCGCGCAAGGCGTCCAGGCAGGCTTGCTCCGTTCAGTCACAACCAGGTCACACA
Source organism: Candidatus Rariloculaceae bacterium (assembly GCA_965223375.1). Taxonomy (GTDB): domain Bacteria; phylum Pseudomonadota; class Gammaproteobacteria; order Steroidobacterales; family Rariloculaceae; genus CBDCWM01. The sequence goes on along the minus strand of OZ245000.1, from coordinate 1,301,207 downwards.
TCGCGCCGACGGTCGTTGTGTATACTCGTCGGATGCGGCCCGCAAGAAAATCGATTGCAGTCATCGTCAGCTTTTCCCTGCTGGCACTGCAGCTAAGCGGCGCTCACCTTCACGAGGATGAGTCCGGGTACGTCGGTACGCCGCAGGTCTCCTACCAGCACTCGCACGGCCATCATCATGATGGCGAAACGCATCATCACGATGACGGCATCGGAGCCGGCACCGATCATGAGGATGTCCGTGACGTTTCGTTGCTGGATGCCGCGCTGTCGGCGCTCAAGGCACCGCTGGCTCTGGTCGCGGCTCCCGTTCTCATCGCCGTTGCGCCTTCGCTGCGCCTGCTTCTCAGCACCGACCACGTCTTCCCTATTCTCAGCGGGAGACACACGCGCTGGCGTCCTCCGCTGCGCGCTCCCCCGCTGAACGCATAAATCACCGTTTTCGATTCCGGGAACGCAGGTCCGCCCTGCGTTCGTCCTGCGCGTCACCGGTCGATTGGCTCGGCGATGCTAACGGGGATAAGGATTTATGCTCACCAAGTCTTCGCGCGCCGGCGTTGCGTGCGTATTGATCGCATTGGGTTTGGCGGATGCGCCCGCACAGTCGGGAGAGTCCGGGAGTCCTGACACGATCTCACTGCCTGAGGCGTTGAGCCGTACGTTGGCAGACAATGCGTCGCTGCGGGCGCTCGGCTTCGATGTGCCGGCTGCCGAGGGGCGGCTGCAGCAATCGACATTCAGGCCGAGCCCTGAAATCAATGTGGCGCTGCAGGATGTGCTTGGCACCGACTCGTTTCGGGGCGTTCGCTCGGCCGAGACGACGATAAGCCTGAACTGGGTTCTCGAACGCGGCATCCGCGAGCGCATCGTCAATGCGTCGCGTGCCCTGCTCGATGTCACGACCGCCGAGATGGAAATCGCTCGTCTGGACGTCGCCGCCGAGACCGCGCGCCGCTACATCGAGTGTCTCCTCTTTCAGGCGCGCTACGCCAATGCGGAGCGGGGCGTGGAACTCGCACGCGACGCCGTAGATGCGGTTCGTCGGCGCGTCGAAGCGAGCCGTGCGCCGCAGGCCGAACTGGCACGGGCTGAGGCTGAACTCGCGAGATCGGAACTCAGGCTCGAGGATTACGAGCATGAACTTCGGTCTGCTTATCATCGGCTAAGTGCTCAGTGGAGCATTACCGAACCGGAATTCTCGTCGGTTGCCGGCAACCTCTCGGGCACGCCGGCACCCGATCCTTTCGAAGTGCTGCTGGCGCGCGTAGAGCAGAATCCCGATCTGGTCGCGTTCGTTTCGCAATCGCGGCTGGCCGAGGCAGAGCTGAATCTGGCCCGCGCGCGGAGCCGGCCCGCCTGGAGCGTATCCGGCGGTCTGCGCCGAATCGAGTCGAGCGATGACTGGGCCGTTGTCGGTGGCGTCACTATTCCTCTGCGAATGGGCAACAGAAATCAGGGGCGCATAGCGGAAGCTGGCGCGACGCTCAGTCAGGTCGAGGCTGCATCGGAAGCTGCGAGAATCAGCATCGAAACGGAGCTCTTCGTTCTTTACCAGGAGCTCATCCACAACATCGAGCTTGCCGATCGTCTCGAGACGGATGTCGCGCCGCGACTGGAAGCAGCGGTTACCGACATGCGGCGCGCTTTCGAGCTGGGGCGTTCGAGCTATCTCGAGTTTCGCGCCGTTCAGAGCGAGCTGCTCGAAGTCGCCTACGAAATTCTCGACGCGCATGCCGACGCACACCGATTGTCGATCGAGATCGAGCGCCTCACCGGCGAATCGCTCTCGCCGTTACCTCGTAGCGAACAATGAGGTTTGCCATGAAGAACCTGATGAAGATCGCCGCTTTCCTGGTTTCGTCTGTCCTGCTGTCGGCCTGCGACATGTCGATGGAGCCTGAAGCCGTACAGGAAGTGACCGAAGGGGACTACGAGCGTGGTCCGAACAACGGTCGAATGCTGCGTGACGGCGATCTGGCCGTCGAGCTGGCCATATTCGAGTCCGGCGTGCCGCCGGAATTTCGTGCCTGGGTTACGTCTGACGGACAGCCGGTGAGCCCCTCCGCAGTCGATCTGACCGTAACGCTGGCCCGTCTCGGCGGCCGAGACGAGATCGGCTTCGAAGCGCAGGGAGCCTATCTGCGCGGCGATCAGGTGGTTTACGAGCCGCACTCGTTCGCCGTTGCGGTCGATGTATCAGTTGGCGGCAGGTCGCATCGATGGGAATACGAGAGCTTCGAGGGCCGAACGCAGATCGCGCCGGAAATGGCCGCAACCTTCGGTATCGAAACCATGGTCGCCGGCCCCGCGACGATTCGTGAGGTGATCGAGGTCTACGGAACGATCGCTCCGAACCCTGAGCGTGTCCGCGAAGTCAGCGCGCGCTTCGATGGCGCCATTCTGTCGGTCAGCGTCATGCCGGGCGAGTACGTGCAGCAGGGGCAGCGGCTGGCCTCGATCGAGAGCAATGAGAGCCTGCAGTCATATGCCATCGATGCGCCCATCGCCGGCGTCGTGATGGAGCGCGCCGCCAATGCAGGCGAGCAGACGAATGGCAGGCGGCTGTTTACGATCGTCGACACCTCGTCGGTCTGGGCGGAGCTCGCAATCTTTCCGAGTGATCGTTCCAGGGTCCGGCCCGGTGCGGTTGTCTCGATCGCTCCGGCGACGGGTGGCGATACCGTGATGGGATCGATCGCTTACCTGAGCCCGGTCGCGGTCAGCAATCAGTCCGTTACCGGGCGCGTCGTGCTCGACAACGAAGCAGGTCAGTGGCCGCTGGGCGCCTATGTGACCGCGACGATAGAGGTGGATGAGTTCGAGGTTCCGCTTGCCGTGAAGCGTACCGGTCTGCAGAGCTTCCGCGACTTTACCGTCGTCTACGCGCAAATAGGCGACGAGTACGAAGTGCGCATGCTCGAGCTCGGACGCCAGGATGATGAATGGGTAGAGGTGCTGGGCGGCCTCGCCCCGGGGACACGGTACGTGACGACCAACAGTTACGTGCTCAAGGCGGACGTCGAGAAATCCGGTGCCTCGCACGATCACTGAGCGGGAGTTGTCATGCTCGAACGATTGATCAGGCTCAGCATCGAACAACGCGGCCTGATACTGATACTGATTGCGATGGTAGCCGGGCTCGGCGTCTGGAACTTCGCGCGCCTTCCGATCGATGCCGTGCCGGACATCACAAACGTTCAGGTTGTCATTAACACGCCGGCACCCGGCTATACGCCACTCGAGGTCGAGCAGCGCATAACTTTTCCGCTGGAAAACGCGATGGCGGGTCTGCCGAGCCTCGACTACACACGCTCGATATCACGCTACGGCCTGTCCCAGGTGACGATCGTATTCGAAGAGGGAACGGACATCTATTTCGCGCGACAGCAGGTCGCCGAGCGAATGTTGTCGGCAGGCGCGGAGTTGCCGGAATCAGTCGAGCCGGAACTGGGGCCCATTGCGACCGGGCTGGGCGAGATTTTCATGTTTACGGTAGATGCGGAACCGGGCGCGTTGAACGAGGATGGCTCGCCGATTACACCGACAGATCTGCGAACCGTGCATGACTGGATCATCCGTCCGCAACTGCTGCGCGCGCCCGGCGTCGTCGAAGTCAATCCGGTAGGAGGCTTCAAGAAGGAGATCCTCGTCGCGCCGGATCCCGCGAAGCTGCTCGCCTATGGTCTGACCTACGAGGACGTGCTCAGTACGTTACGGTTGAACAATCAGAATCGCGGTGCCGGCTTCATTGAGAACAATGGCGCCCAGTGGCTGATGCGCGTGCCCGGGCAGGCTGAGGAAATGGACGAGCTTGCGACTCTGGTCGTCAGCGAGAGCTCTGGTGTGCCGGTGCGAATAGGGGATGTCGCAACGGTCGGGCTCGGCGAAGAGCTGCGGGCCGGTGCGGCAACTCAGAATGGCCGCGAGGTCGTGATGAGCACCGTGTTCATGCTGATCGGCGAAAACAGCCGCACCGTGGCGAACGGAGTTGCCGAGAGACTCGAAGAGATAAAGTCGACGCTTCCCCCGGGCATCATGGCAACAGCCGTATACGACCGCACGGAGCTCGTCGATCTGACACTTGCGACGGTCGAAAAGAACCTGCTCGAGGGCGCGTTGCTCGTCGTTGTCGTGCTGTTTCTGCTCCTTCGGAATGTACGTGCAGCGCTACTCACTGCAGCAGTGATTCCACTCGCCATGCTGATGACCGTCAGCGGGATGGTGCAGACGCGAACGACGGCCAATCTGATGAGCCTTGGCGCGCTCGATTTCGGTCTGATCGTCGATGGTGCCGTCATTATCGTCGAGAACTGCCTGCGAAGACTTGGAGAGGCGGGCCGCGGCGCACGCCTCGAAATCAAGGAGCGGCTGGACGTCGTTGCGAGCGCGACGAAGGAAGTGATCCGCCCCGCACTGTTCGGTGTGTTCATCATTACCGCGGTCTACGTTCCGATATTCGCCCTTTCCGGCGTCGAAGGAAAGATGTTCCACCCGATGGCAACGACCGTCGTCATCGCGCTCGTGAGCGCGATGATATTGTCCGTTACTTTCGTTCCCGCGGCTGTTGCAGTCTTATTCCGCAAGCCCGTGGTCGAAAAGCGAAGCCTGATCGTTGCGGGGACACGGTCGATGTACAGGCCGGTGCTGCTGTGGGCCTTGCGGTATCGCTGGCTCACGGTGGGCTTCGCCGTTCTGGTCGTCAGCGCGTTCGCACTCATGGTGCCGCGGCTCGGCACCGAGTTCGTGCCGAATCTCGACGAAGGCGATATCGCGATGCACGCTTTGCGCATTCCAGGTACGTCATTGACGCAGGCGGTGCAGTTGCAGGCGGCGCTGGAACAGCGAATCCGCGAAATGCCGGAAGTCGAGCGCGTGTTCGCCAAGATCGGCAGCGCCGAAGTCGCGACCGACCCGATGCCGCCGAGCGTGGCCGACAACTTCATCATCCTCCGGCCGAGAGACGAGTGGCCGGACCCGGCTAAGCCGAAGCAGGAAGTGGTTGCCGATCTCGAGGCCATCGTTACCCCGATTCCGGGCAACCGCTACGAATTCCTGCAGCCGATCCAGATGAGATTCAACGAGCTGATTGCCGGCGTGCGCGCCGAGCTGGCCGTGAAGGTCTTCGGCGACGACCTGGAAACGCTGGTCGCTCTCGGCGACGAGCTCGAGACCCTCATCGGTTCGATACCCGGAGCAGCGGACGTGGCGGTGGAGCAGGCGACCGGCCTGCCGGTCATGTCAATTTCGCCGAAGCGGGAGATGCTCGGGCGGCTCGGCGTGACGATTGCGGAGCTTCAGGATGTCGTTGCAATGGCATTGGGCGGCACCGTCGCAGGACAGCTGTACGAAGGCGACCGTCGCGTCGACATCGTCGTGCGCTTGCCGAATCACCTGAGGGAAGACCCGGATAAGCTGGCAAACCTCCCGATTCCGCTCGATCACGACGGCTCCTACGTCCCGCTGCGGGAGCTGGCCACGCTGTCGCTGGAAACCGGCTACAACCAGGTCCCGAGGGAAAACGGTAAGCGTCGCGTCGTCGTGACATCCAACGTCCGGGGCAGAGATCTCGGCTCTTTCGTCACCCAGGTTCAGGCGGCTGTCGCGGACCAGGTCGAGATACCGGCAGGCTATTGGGTGGAGTACGGGGGTACGTTTCAGAATCTGCAGTCTGCTACCCGCAGGCTGATGCTCGTCGTGCCGGCGACGTTGCTCATGGTCGGCGTGCTGTTGGTCGTTGCACTGGGCTCCTTCCGGGACGCGGCCATAATATTTACCGGCGTTCCGCTTGCATTGACCGGTGGTATCGCGGCACTCCTCATGCGCGGAATTCCATTCTCGATTTCGGCAGCTGTGGGATTCATCGCGCTGACCGGGATCGCGGTGCTCAACGGGCTGGTAATGGTCACGTTCATTCGTGACCTCAGAGCATCCGGGCACTCGTTGGATAACTCCATCGTCGATGGCGCGTTGACGCGACTGCGGCCCGTGCTGATGACCGCGCTCGTCGCTTCGCTCGGCTTCGTGCCGATGGCGCTGAATACGGGAATCGGTTCGGAAGTACAGCGTCCGCTGGCTACCGTCGTCATTGGCGGCATTATTTCTGCGACTGCGCTAACGCTGGTGGCACTGCCCGCGCTGTATCGAATCGTGCATGGCTCCCGCTACATCGCCGTCAGGAAGTCCTGATACGCCGGTATCGCGATTGCCGCGACGACGCCAAGGATGAACAGCAGCGGGAAAATCAGCGCGCCCAGCATGACGCCGATCGTGTTCGGCGGGGGCGGTGGCCCGTAGCCGTTCTCGCCATCTTCGCCGCGCGCGAACAGCAGGTAGAGGAAGAACAGGAAATTGGCGAGCGGCACGAAGATCAGCAGCGAGAGCCAGCCGCTGTTGCCGAGGTCGTGCAGACGCTGTATCGCGAACAGCAAGCCGAAGTAGATACCGGCGATTCCCATCACGGCGTAAGCGGCGATGATTGCGCCGAGAAAGCGATCAGGCACCTGCTCGGGATCCGTCGGTAGCGCCGATGGGTCCGTGGCGATTACCGCGCCGACGACGATGCCGGCGAGCAGATAGGCGCAGATCGTCGCAATTCCGGCCCGGGCCAGATAGCGTAACCGCCCCGCGCGACTCTTGAACGAAAAGACCGCCGGCGCACCGTATTCGCCGTGCACGGATTCGATGTCGGCCGTGGGGGCCGTATACGGATTGGCTTCGACCATGGTGAGTACGTCCGGTTGAGCGATTGCTTCGAGACTCTAACAGATGGTCGTATGGTCGAATCGACCTGCCCGGCGGTAATGTGACGCGGGTCGGCGTTCGTTCGCCGGGCGCCGCCGTTGCGTGATGCGAGTCACAGCATCCCGGCCCGTTTGATTGCGAGGTAGCGGTTCGTTATCGCCATCGGGAGCTCCGAGCAGAGGCAGTCCTCGACGAGCACGCCGCGCGCCTGTAGCGAGTCATGGGCCCCACGGCGCGCCTCCAGGTAGCGGTCCGCCCCGGCATACGCCAGCGCGTCATCGAAGCCGGCAACCGGCTTCGACAGCATTTCGTCGATCGATGATTCCCTGAGACTGCCGAGGAACACGAGATGGCGGCGTTTCAGCAGGCCGGTCGCCGCGATGAGCTCGTCCGACTGCTCGTCGCGCACGTTGCTCAGAATGACGATCAGCGCGCGCCGGCGCTGCCGAACGGCCAGCTCCGTCGCGGCGCCGACGAAATCGACTTCCTGCGCGGCGGGTTGAATGTCATATACGTGATTGAGGATGGCGTTGATCGCATGGGCCCCTTTGCGGGGCGCAAGCCAGCTCCGGCCTGCTCCGACCGTCATGACACCCACCGCGTCGCCGCGACGCAAGGCCACGTAGCTCATCAGCAGCAGGGCGTTCAGCGTGTGATCGAAATGGCTGAGCTCGCCGTCCACCGCCAGCATGCGGCGTCCTGCATCTACGACGATGACGATCTGCTGGTTGCGCTCGTCCTCATACTCGCGCGCAATCAGTCGTGACGTGCGCGCCGACGCTTTCCAGTCGATCGAGCGCAGCGTGTCCGACTCGCGATAGTCGCGGAGCTGGTGAAACTCGGTACCTTCACCGCGTCGTTGCCGCAAGCGCATGCCCGACAGACTGAGTCCGCTCTCGACCTCGAAAGCCAGCAGTTGCGAGATCGTCGAGTAGTTCGGGTAGACGCGCACGAGTGCTTCGAGCGGCACGAAACGCTTTACCCACCAGAGCCCCAAAGGCGATGCGATCCGCAATTCGACGCGCCGGAACTCGAACGGACCGCGATGCGTCGGCCGAATGAAGTAGGCGAGCTCCCGATAGCGACCCGGATCGACGATGACTTCCTGCGGAGGTTCCCGCGCACCGAGGCCGTCGGGCGCATGGTCTGCCACCTGCAGCCGGAGGGCGCGGTTCGATTCGGGGTTCCGCACTGTGATCCGCACGTCGACCCGGCGGGCGAGCGACAGAGATCTGGGCATGGAACGCTCGATTGAGGGCGTTTCCGTCCGGAACGCGAGCGCTGCGTCGCCGGCTGCGATGGCGACGACCGCGGTAGCGATCAGCGCCAGAGCAACTGGCGATGCGCCCGTGAGCCCGACCGCCAATGCAAGCAGGGCGATCGTCGCAACGGCAACGAGCAAAGGGGGGCGCGGAATCACGTCCGCGGCGCGCTCACGCGGTCCAGAATGTCGCGCAGTATATCGTCGGGCCGGTAGGCTTCGATTTCGAGCTCGGGCGCCAGGCTGATCCGGTGCCGCAATGCGGCGATCGCCACCTGCCTGACGTCATCCGGCGTCACGAAGTCGCGGCCCTCGAGCACAGCGGCCGCTCTTGCTGCGCGAACGATCGCTATCGGGCCGCGCGGACCCGCGCCCATCCGGATGCCGGACGAACCCCGGGTCTCGCGCACGAGTCGAACCGCGTAATCGATGACCTCGGGCTGGATCCGGGTCGCGGCCACGAGGCGCTGCGCGGCCAGCACGTCGTCGACGGACATGACGGGTCGCACGTCGTCGATGTTCAGGGCGTCGCCGACGCGGTCTGCGACTACCGAGCCGACGATGCTGACCTCTTCTTCGGCGCTCGGGTAGTCGATCAGGACCTTGAACAGAAAACGATCGAGCTGTGCTTCCGGCAGCGGATACGTGCCTTCGTGCTCGACCGGGTTTTGCGTTGCGACGGCCATGAACGGCGCCGGCAGCGGCAGGGACTTGCCCTCGATCGTGACCTGGCGTTCCTGCATCGCCTCGAGCAGCGCGGACTGCGTCTTGGCCGGCGCGCGATTGATTTCGTCGGCAAGCAGCAGGTTCGCGAATATCGCGCCACGCCTGATTCTGAAGGCCTCGGTCTTCATGTCGTAGACCGCGTGACCGCAGACGTCGCTCGGCATCAGATCCGGCGTGAACTGGATTCGCGAAAAGTCGCCGCCGATCGCCTTCGACATCGCGCGGACCAGCAACGTCTTGCCGAGGCCGGGGACACCTTCGAGCAGCACATGACCTCCCGACATCAGCGCGATGACGATCATGTCGACCACCTCTCGATGGCCGACGAATGCCCTGCCGATCTCGTCGCGAAGCGCGCCAGCCTTGTCTCGTACGCTCTGCTGCGAGTATTCGTCGGCGGTCATAGATGGTTCCTCAATGCTTGCAAGGTCTGGATACGATGTATGAATTCTCGCGGCCGGAGTGCGGGCGCGGGCGAGAGAGCCGCTGAAATCTCGGCCGCCGGCACTCCTGTCAGTCTCGCGAGTGCGGCATCACGGTCGGCTTGCGGCCGTCTCGCGAGACCCGGCTCGCGCCGCTCGGCGCGTCGGATAATCGCATCCGCGGCATCGGCAACCAGCGCGCCCGCGCCTTCGTGCTGCCAGCCGAAGCGGGCAGCGGCCCGGACATGCTCGGTAATCGAGCGCCGCCACGCCGTCGTCGGTGCCGTCATGCGCCCGAACCGTGGAACGACGGACCATAGCCACAATACGATCAGTGCCGCGCTGCCGACGACGAAGTAGCTGAGGTGCTCCCAGATCAGCCGCCAGAGAGGCGTGAAGCTGACGTCGTAGATGAACCAGACGGCGCCGGGAGGCACGAGGCCGGCGACCGTGTCCAGCAGCAGGCGGGCGTGATCGGCCGACGGGAGCGCGAGGTTGCCGAAAACATCCGCATCGGCAACAGCGGCGACGTAACCGGAGCCGTAGGCGCTGCGGAGCACGAACGCCCCGTGCTCATCCCGCACGCCGTCGAGCGCCTCGCCGTCGCCGTCCGGTTCGAGTCGAAACCGCGCACGCGACCCTTCGATCCTGTAGCCGGGGGTGGATCCGACCGGCGACTCGACGACGGACTCGTCGGGTACCGTCCCGGCTTCCAGCGCGACGAGCCGCATGTCGAATTCGTCGAACAGGGTATCGAGCAGCACGGTCGTTTCCGGCGGCGCGGCAAGGATCAGATAGCCACCGTTGGCGACCCAGTCGAGCAGAATCGAACGTTCGTTCGCGGCCGCCAGCAGCGGCGATGCGCGGACGACGAGTGTGTCCTCCGTGGACGGCAGCCAGTTGCTCGGTGTCAGCGTTGCCCGGGCATCCGCCTCGATACCGGAATAGCGAAGCAGTATCTCGGCTGCGAGAAAGTCGTTGTAGCGCGCCTCGCCCTCGAACGCGGCCGGCACTTCGATGACGACTCTCTCGAAAGTCATGAAGAACCACACTGCGAGGGCTGCGGCGAGTGCTATCGCAAGCCCGGAGAGCAGGATCGTCAACCTCATGCGACGGCCGCGTACTGTTGTTGCCACTCTGCGCAGAGTGTCGGCACGACGTCTGCGGCCGGAGTTTGTCCGCCGTACGCGCAGGCCGACCATGTCTCGACCAGCTGGCGGAAGAACGCTGCATGCTGCGCATCGGTTTGCTCGTCGACGGCGGCGACGCACATTCCTTCGGTCGCGGCGTCGGGGAGCCTGAGGTTGTACCTCGCAACGGCGCGCAACAAAGCGCCCCGGTAAAGGAGGCTCAACGCCTGCCGGGCCTCGCCGTTGTGCCAGCACTGCAGCGCGGCTGTCGGCACGTCCACGGGCAGGTCCTCGACAGCGACGATCTCGCCGCCTGCGAGCGCGATACGTCGCGGCTGCAGTGCCGGTCCCCCAGGTCGCCCCCGATCCGGCCGCCATTTCCTCAGTCGCAGGGCCGCCCAAATGCAAAGCCCGGCCGCCGCCGCCCAGAGCATCAGCTCGATCCCCAGCGACAGCATTCTTCCGATCGCCTGCAGCAGCGCGACAAGTGCACTGTCAGGGGCGTCGGCCTCTTCGACCGGATCGATCGGCTGCCAGACTTCGACCTCGCGCGACAGGCGCAGCGCGTCGCTTGCCATCACGTCGTCGACGAGCGGGCGCACCTCGTCGTCGGCCCAGTAGCCACCGAACTCGCTCGGCTCCTCGGAGGAATCCGTCGACAGGTTCTTTTCGGTCGACTTAGGCTCCTGGTCCTGGCCCCATGAGACGGCCGGCTGCAGCGTGGCGAGCAGGCAGACGGCCAGCGCGGCGGTTGCCGCAACGGGCGCCTCGCGGCGCTGAACGAGTCGTCGAAACGCGACCTCGAGATCCCAGGCCTCCATCCGCGTTCTGCAGTTGACGTACATGCCGAAGCCCGCGGCAACGAACCAGGGCTCGAGCGCCGTCTGCGCGGACCAGGTGATCAGTAATCCCACGGTATAGCCGACACGGGAACCGTCCGACCAGAATTGTCCGAGCCAGCCGGCGCCGGCCGTTTCCTGATAGGCGGGCGGGATGAGAGCGTAGACGATCAGGATGATGCCGAAGTAGAGCGCTACGGCCAGATGCTGATAGGCCATCGTCAGGCCGAAGCCGTTGTTCAGAATCCGGCGGTTCATGACTGCCGCCCGCGAACGCCTGGCTTTGCCGCGCAGGCCTTCGAGCTGCGTCAGCGGCATCGCTGTCGACCGGGCAACGTGAAATCGGTACGGCGTCAGCCAGAATATGCGGTTGATCCACGCGAGTCGCGGTACGGCCCTGAGCGTTCCGCGAACGTCCGCATCGTCGCCGAACAGCCGCCTCGAGAGGATGTGCAGGATCGGGCCGTCGACGATCGGTTCTAGCCACCAGTAAACGATGGCCCCGAGTGCCGGAAACGGTGAGAACGCCGCGATCGCGAGCCCGATGCTGAGCAGAGGCAATGTCACGGAGAACCACACCCGGTAGATTGCCCGTCCGTCCCGGCGCAGGAGCCGCGCGCCGAAGTCTGCGGCCTCCCACGGGCTGCGCGGCCGCAGCACGGCTGTTACGTTCTCAAGATTCATGTTGACCGAGGAATGCGAAATAGAGGAGAACGAGCAGCCACAGCCCGGCGCCTACCGAGTACTTCACTCCGGCCGTCGGCCAGGTGGTCGACGACCAGAACGCCTCCACGAAAGCAGCGCCGATCAGCATCGCGGTGGCGCCGTACACGAGCGGCAATGCCGCCAGCGCGCGGTCCCGAATCGCCTGCCAGCGGGATCTCCGCCCGGGAGCGACTGCACCGAACCCTATCGACAGCCCGCTGCCGCCGAATACGACGATCGCGGTCAACTCGAGCGAGCTATGTCCCGCGACAAACGGCCAGAACGTCGAGGAATAGCCGACGGCGGTCAGGTGGCTGGCGATGGCCCCGATCGAGAGCCCGTTGAAGGACAGAAAGAAGATCGAGCCGAGCCCGAAGACGAGTCCACCGGCGAACGTCTGAAAACCGATCGTGATGTTGTTGTAAATGTAGAAACCGAACATGGCGACATCCGAGTCCGATGCCCGTTCACGGCCGAGGACCCGGTTGGCCGGGTCGTACATCTGTTCGATCTGAGAGACTTCGTGCGGGGCCAGCAGCGAGAAGATGAGCGTGTCGCCGAGCTGGACGGCGATGCCCATGAGAAGTCCGGGCAGCACGAACAGTGCGGTCGCGGCGGCCATGAAGCGCCAGTGACGGCGAAACGCCACCGGGAAGTCGTTCAGCACCAGCTCGAGGATTGCGAGGATCGGATTTGAGCGCGGTCGGTAGAGATACTGGTGGCCATCGAGCGCGAGCCCGTTGAGGCGCGCCTGGAGCCCAAGGCTGTAGCGCCGGGCCCGCGCAATCGCGAGATGATGGCAAACCTGTCGGTAGAGCCGTGGGTATTCCCGGCCGATGCGTCCCGGCTCGCCGTCCGCCCGCCGGGCGCCGCGCTTGCCGCCGCGCTTGTCGCCGAGAGCAACGATCCATTGTTCGAGCTGCGACCAGGCGGGTCCGTGCCGGGCCTCGAACGCCTCCTGCTTCACGACGCAGTGCCCCGACCCGCGAGCCAGGCGGCGTATGCCTGCAGGCGTTCGCTGTCGACCGTGCCGAGCACGGGTTCGAGCAGCCGCGCGAGCTCGCGGGCCCGGTCCGGGTTCAGATCGCCGGCCCGTTCCGCAAAACCGATGATGGCCTGCTGCTCGTCGGGTGACAGCGGCACCGCGAGCGCCGCCGGCGCTACAGTCGGCATTGCGGGCGACGCCGACTCGCGCGGCCTGTGGACGACGACCGTGCCCGCCGCAAGATCGCCGAGGCGCTGAAATCTGTCGCTGATCAGTACGCTGAGGCAGCCGAACGCGTAGCAGCCCGGAAGCGCGTCGACGAATCGAATCAGATTGCGCAGCAACGAGGCGGACCAGCCGACAGGTGTCCCGTTTGCGTTCGTGACGGCCAGTCCGAAGTAACGCTTGCCCGGCGTCGCTCCGTCGCGAAGCACTTCGAACAGGACGTTGTAGAACCACCAGGTGAGAAACGTGATGAGCAACAGCACTCCCACACCGAGGTTACCGAAAGGCAGCAATGCGGCACTGGTGATTGCAAGCACCACCCCCTTGATCGCTGCGTCCACCAGCCACGCAAGCGAGCGGGCAGCGAGCCCCGCCAGCGGCAGGTGCAGCTCAACGCCCTCGGGTGTCGCGATGTCGTAAGTTGTGTCGAGCAACAATCGTCGAAGTCCGGGGGATTTGACTGCGAATGATAGGGCGTGGGGTCGAAATGCAGAAGCGAGGGTCGTCAGACCGGTTATCCCGCTCCGCCACCGATGAGGCATACTGCCGTCGATGATCAGAATAACCGTTGTCCTGCTAACGGCCGTTTTGTCGCCGGCGCTCGCCCAGGCGCAGCTCGAGGGGGCGATCGACGCGCACGTGCATTCCGCGCCGGACAGCGTGCCGCGCTCGATCACGGCGATCGAAGCTGCGCAGCTGGCTCGCCGCCATGGAATGCGGGCGATGCTGTACAAGAACCACTATGCCGAGACGGCGGCGTTGGCCTTTCTCGTCGCGCAGGTGGTTCCCGAGGTCGAAGCGTACGGCGGAATTGCATTGAACCGGGCCGTCGGCGGAATAAATCTGGTCGCCGTCGAGAGAATGGCGCAGATGACCGGCGGTCACGGCAGGATCGTCTGGCTGCCGACATTCGACTCCGAGCATGGCCACAGGAACAACACGCCGAATCCGGATTTCGTTCCGGTTTCCCGGAATGGTGCGCTGCTTCCCGAATTGACCGAGCTGTTCGCGCTGATGGCGCGCCTCGAGCTGGCATTGGCGACGGGCCATTCGAGCCCGGCCGAAAATCTGACGATCATTGCCGCCGCACGGGAAGCGGGGATCGACCGGATCGTCGTTACCCATCCGTCATCGAGTCTCGTCGAAATGCCGATCGCAATGCAGATCGAGGCGGCCGGCCTCGGTGCGTTGCTTGAGTATCCGGTGGCGCTCGCGCTGCCCGGCGGCGAGATTCCGTTCGAGGATTTCGCCGAGCAGATTCGCGCGGTCGGGCCCGGGAACGTGGTTCTGACGACCGATCTGGGTCAGGCCGGCAATCCCGTGCACACGGACGGGTTCGCTCTTGCCATCGCGCGACTGGCCGGTTTCGGTTTCGCCGCGGACGAGATCGATACGATGATCAGAACCAATCCGGCCCGCCTGCTCGGCATCGAATAGCCAGCGCCGTCCGGCCCTGAGCGCTGCTGCGGTTCGAGTACACTGTGCGCCCCATGCACGTCCGCGCCGCCAAATGACCAGGCTCAAGGAATACCTGCGGGAATTCTTCTACGGCACGAGCGAAGAAGGCGTGCGCGGCCGCTACATCATGCTGGTCGTGGATGGCCTGATCCTCGCCTATTTTCTGGTGACTACCTTCCTGCCGCTGACCGATTGGATGGTCGTCCTCGATATCGTCATCGGCTGCATCCTGATTATCGAGTTGTCCGGCAGGGTGATCGCCGACTCCGATCGAATGGGGCTCTTATCCAGGCCGCTCGCGCTGCTCGACGTCTGCATCATCCTGTCGCTGTTCGTGCCTGCGATATTCGGCAACTGGGCTTTCCTGCGGGTGGTTCGTGCGATGCGCGTGCTGCGTTCCTACCTGGTGCTGCGGCACCTGCGTTCGCGCTGGTCGTACTTCAAGCGCAACGAGGAAGTCATCTTCAGCGCGATCAATCTGCTGGTCTTCATTTTCGTCGTTACCGCACTCGTCTTCGTCCTGCAGAGTCCCTACAACCCATCGATCACTAACTACGTCGACGCGCTCTACTTCACGATTACTACGCTGACGACGACGGGCTTCGGCGACGTGATACTGGTCGGCAGCACCGGTCGTCTGCTCGCCATCGTAATCATGATCGTCGGCGTCGCTCTGTTCGTGCGGCTGGTTCAGACGATATTCCGGCCGAGCAAGGTTCGCCATGAATGTCCACGGTGCGGGTTGACGCGCCACGACCTCGATGCCGTGCACTGCAAACATTGTGGTCAGGAGATACACATCCGGACCGAAGGCATCTACTGACATGATCGATCTCTATACCTGGACCACGCCAAACGGCCGCAAGGTGTCGATAATGCTCGAGGAGACCGGGTTGCCGTATCGGGCGATACCGGTCGACATCGGGAAACGCGAGCAGTTCGACGAGGCTTTTCTCGCCATCAGTCCGAACAACAAGATTCCGGCGATCGTCGATCACGACAACGGTCGGACGATGATGGAATCGGGCGCGATATTGCTGTATCTGGCAGAGAAGGCGGGTCGTTTACTGCCGACGGTGGATGCGAGATGGCAGCTGCACGAATGGCTGATGTTCCAGATGGGGACCGTCGGCCCGATGCTCGGGCAGGTCCATCACTTCAACAGGTTTCACCCGGAGAAATCGGCGTACGCGCGTGACCGCTACGTGGCAGAGGCGCAACGGATCTATGGCGTGCTGGAGCGGCGGCTGGCCGATCGTGATTATCTGGTCGGCGAGTACACGATCGCGGACATTGCGACCTGGCCCTGGGTGTCGCGCTACGAGTGGCAGTCGATCGATCTCGCCGAGTTTCCGAATGTGCTCCGCTGGTATTCGGCAATCGCATCGCGCCCGGCGGTGCAGCGCGGTTACGACGTGCCGCGGCACGTCAACGCGATTCCGATTCCCGGTTAGCCCGGAAATCTCACCCGCGAATCGGTGAGATTTCCGGGCTGTTGCCGTTTCAGGCCGCTAATCATCGAGATCCGCGGCGCGATGCCGCTCTTCGGCTTCGGCGAGTCGTTTCGCAAGCGCGTCACGCCGCGCCTCGAGCCGCGCAAGCAGCACCGGTTCCGGCTCTGCATCGTCTTTTTTCAGCGCAACGACTTCGGACTCGATTCGCTCGACAGCCCGCCGCAGCTGCTCGACGGAGCTCGCCTCCGATGCCTTGTCGAAGGCGATGTCCTCGACGCGGGATGATTCCACGTCCTGGCTGGCCCGGTCTTCCCGCGGAATGATCCGCGTTCCACGCTCGAGCGCTCTGGTGTTCATGAAGGTCGGCGAGACGATTTCGATGCCGGCACTGTGCAGCGCATCGAGCGTTGCCGACCGCAGGGCTGAACGGGCCGAGATCAGGCTGGTGACGTCCTCGAGCATGCCGGCAACTCTATAGGATATGGAGAAGTCGCCGAGTTCCCGGACCTGGGCGAATCCGTCCTTGAGTCCGCAGGCGGCGGCTGCCGTGCACAGGGCCTCGCGAACGCGGGTATGCGGAACGTCGTAGCCGATCGAAACCTCGGTGGAGATGATCGTCCCCGACGCGCGAACGACCTTGACCGGTTGCGTCACCATATGAAGATTCGGAACGGTGACCAGGTCTCTGAACTCGGTCTGAATCTCGGTGTGGAGCAGATCCATCTCGGTTATCCGGCCCGTCAGGTCGCCGAGCGTAACGAAGTCGCCGGGCCGCGTGCTGCGGATGACCTTGAGCATGACGCCGGCCATGATGTTGCCCATGAAGGTCGTCGAAGACAGCGCGATCGTTGCGCTCAGCAGAATCCCGATCAGGCTCAGCAGTTGCCCGCGCACCGCGTCCTCCATCGGCAACGAGATGATGAACGCGATGATTCCCGCCAATGTGAGGGCGAGCATGATCAGCTGAAAGCGGAATTGTGCATCCGGCCGCTTTTCCCACTTCCGACGCAGACTGCGGTTCGCCAGATTCAGGACGATGATGACGACGGCGAGGGTGATCAGGGCAGGGACGAAGGTTGCTGCCAGCGCGATGAAGTCGGACACCGTTTCCAATCGAATTCCCCTTGCCGTCGAGAAGCGTCTTCCGGAGCATCGCCCGCTGGCGGGGTGCTCAGCAACCCCGAACGGTGGTAATCGCCGCGCGCAGCGCCCGGATATGCGAAGGTGTGCTTCCGCAGCAGCCGCCGATGATCGAGGCGCCCGCATCGAGCCACCGACGCGCATGCGCGGCGAGCCGTGCCGGCGATACCGGATCGTGAGGCAGGTCCGGCGGCGACGGGTCCGCGGGATAGGGCAGCGCCGGGTAAGCGCCGAACCGGCTGTGTCCCTGCGACCGGATGATGCCGAGCGCCTCATCGACGGTATCGAGCGGCGCATGCATCACGGTGATCGCATCCGGCCCGAAATCGGCAAGCGCCGACAGCGTCGCGACGAAGGACGCGTCCGGATAATCGAAGCCCGCCAGTCCGGACCCGACCCGCCGGCAGCTGAGCCCCAGCCAGAACGGCAATCCGGAGTCGGCTGCCGCGGCGCACGCCCCTGCGGCATGGCGGGGCTCCTGCATCATCTCTACGACGATCAGATCGGTGCCGGCGTCTTCGAACAGCGCGACACTTTGTCGGTAGGCTGCCAGTTCGGCGGCCGGCGAGGGCCAGCGAGTAGCAGCGCCGCCGGGCGGATAACAGGACAGCGAAGCGGCGACTCGGGCCCGGCCGCCCGTCGCGTAGCGTTGGACGGCAGCGGTTGCCGCGGACGGATCGGCCGGACCCGCCAACGCGTCTCCTCGCTTCAGCTCCACGGTTTTTACGGCGTCCTGCGCCGCCGCAATCGCCAGTCGATTGATCGCCTCGAACTGATCCATCAGGCCCGCTGCGTCGAGCACGATCGGACTGGCGGCGAATGTGTTGGCCGTAATGACGTCCGCACCGGCGTGCAAGTAGTCGAGGTGAATCCGGCGCAGCAGGTCGGCATGACGCTCGACCGCGCCCGCACTCCAGGTTCGCTCGTCGAGCCATACGCCGCGCCTGCGCAGCTCGCTGCCGGTCCCGCCGTCGAGCAGCAGCGGCGCAGGCAGGGTGCTATTCTGACTGGCTTTGAGCACTTCCATGGATACAAGCGGCAAGCCGGCCGACCGGCGCATCCGAGTGGCCGTCATGGCCTCCGGGTCGGGCACGACGCTGCAGGCGATCATCGATGCGAGCACGGTCGGGACGCTCGCCGCGGACGTCGTGGCCGTGGTCGGCAACAATTCCGCTTCCGGCGCACGGCGGCGGGCCGACCGTCATGGCATTCCGTTCGTGCATCTGAGCAGTGTCACACATCCGGATCCGGATGACCTCGACCGCGCGATTGCGAAGACGCTGGACGATTACGAGCCGGACCTGGTCGTGCTCGCCGGTTACATGAAGAAGCTCGGGGAACGGACGCTCGCCATGTTCCCCGAGCGCATCATCAACACGCATCCGTCGCTGCTGCCGCGCCACGGCGGCCAGGGCATGTACGGCAGCCGGGTGCACGCCGCAGTCCTTGCATCCGGTGACGCCCGCACCGGAATATCGGTGCATCTCGTCGATGCCGGCTACGATACGGGCCGCGTGCTCGCACAGCGCGAGGTGGACGTTCTGCCGGGCGATGACATTGCCTCGCTTACCGCGCGAGTCCAGGCGAGCGAGCGCCCGTTCCTGATCGAAGTGCTGCAACGCATCGCCACAGGCGACATAACGCTGGCCGCGTCGCACTGAGTCGCCGAATCGCAGTCACGTATCGGCCTTCGGACCGCCGTATCCGGCCGCTTCAGGTACGCACTGTCGTGTCTGTGACTGGCTTCATGGGGCATTCAGCGCGGCATTTCTATACTCGCCAGCCTATCGATCCCCGCCCGCGGCGGCAGAAAGGAAAAGGCGATGTTCAGAGTCAATATTGCAACGACTGTGATGCTGCTCGGCTTTCTGGCCGGTTGCGCCGGAATGAGCGAGCAGGAATGCCTGGTAACGGACTGGCGTGCCGTGGGGTTCGAGGACGGGGCGAGCGGCCGGGCCGAGACGGTTTTCGGCAGCTATCGCAATTCCTGCGGCGAGCACGGCATCGCGCCGAATTTCGACCAGTACCGGCTCGGCCATGCCGAGGGCGTAAAGACGTACTGCCGTCCGGGGCGTGCGTTCGAGGTCGGACGCCGGGGCGGACGCTATCAGGGTGTCTGTCCGGTGGAGCTCGAATCGGAGTTTCTGGCGGCCTATGCTGATGGGCAGCAGCTCTATGACCTGGAGGTCGGCCTTCGGTCGATCGACAATCAGATCGCCGCGAACGAACGCCGCATCCAGGAGATCGAGAGCGCGCTCGCCTCGACGGCAGCCGCGATCATCGCGGAGGGCACCGGCGCTGTCCGCCGGGCAGAGTTGCTGCTCGAGACGGATTCGCTGAAAGACGAGCGAGCCAGGCTCGAGGCCGACAACGCCGCCCTGGAAGTGGAGCGGCTGCTCGCTTACGACGCGCTGATGGCCTACCAGGAAACGCTCGCCTATCGGTGAGTGGGATGCAATGGCGCTCAGTCGAGCGCTACGACTTCCTCGCGCGGGGCCAGGTACCTCATAAACTCGGACTCGAACGCGAGCAGGCGCGTGTCGGTCATGCGATCGATGTACAGCCGGCCGTCCAGATGATCGAATTCATGCTGGAACACGGTCGCGAGGAAGCCTTCGAGCGTCATCGACTGCTCGCTCCCGGCCGCGTCCAGGTAGTCGACGCGCACGTGTTGCGGTCGTTCGACGAAGCCGCGCAGCCCCGGAGCCGATAGACAGCCCTCCCAGAAGCCCGCGACGGCGCCTGAGTCGAGTACCGTGATCTCGGGGTTGATGAACACCGTGAGCGGCATTTCCGGAATGTCGCCGTAGCGGCTGCCGTCGCCCTCGATCGCGATGATCGCGAGTCTGATCGATTCTCCCACCTGCGGCGCTGCCAGGCCGATGCCGCCATAGTCGTGCAGCGTATCTATCATGTCGCGAGTCAGCCGTGCTATCGAATCACTCGCGATTTCGTCCGCCGTCAATGGCCGCGCGACTTCGCGCAGCAGCGGATGCCCCATTCGGATGATTCTTCGTACCGCCACGTGCTTCGGACCGCAGCTAACGCCACCAGGTCAGGATCGCACCCATCAGGACGCTGTAGGCAATCCGATAGCCGGCCTGTATCAGAAACAGCCGGAGCCCCCAGCCGCAGAATGCCGAGTCCGATGCCATCGCCGTCGCGATGAAGCCGACGCCCATCACGAGCCCGAGAATGGCGCCGTCGACGACTCGGACGACGCCCAGCGCGTTGATCAGCAGCGCGAGAACGATGGCCGTGACGAGCGCGGTGACGAAGCTGACGACGAACGGCGTCGGCGAAGGCTTGATGTCGTCGGCCGTCTTGCCGATGGCTGCCATCCAGGCCTTGCCGAACAGCGGACCGTACCAGATGCCGCCGAGCACGAAGCCCGCGATCGTGGCGACGAGGATCGCCCACCAATTGAGTGCCATGTAGTTGAGCATCTTGCGTGCCCTCCTGCCGTTTGTGGACGCTACACTGCGGCCCGATTCTAACCCGCGTCCGGCGCTGCCGGCCTCCGGCCGCGTCGGGCGGGTAACTCGTATCCCGGTTCCGCGGTGATTTTGATGCGGGTTCTGGGCACAATTCGATCACTGGGATATCGGCCGGGAGTGGGATGAAGACTGCGGAATCAATGACTGCGCTGGCGCGGCGGCGGCTGCTGAAGTGGCTTTGCGCGCTCGGGGTTGCGCGTCCGGCACTCGGTCAGGTCAGCGGGGACGATCCGTCGGTGGCGGCGCCGCAGGCCGGCGATGCGCTCGTATTTGCTTTCGGCGAGCGCGCCGGCGAGCCGGTTGCACCGGACGATCTGACCGTCGCGAGCCGGCAGGTTTTTGCATGGGCCGTGGACCCGGCGACCGGCGTTCAGCGTGACGGCAGCCGCCTCAACCAGGTATTGCTCGTCCGGCTGGACCCGGCGATGCTCTCCGAAGAGACGCGCACGCGGTCGGCGGAAGGCGTCGTGGCCTATTCGGGGGTTTGTTCCCACACAGGCTGCGATGTGACCGACTGGGATGCCGAATCGAACCGGTTTCAGTGCCCCTGCCACGAATCGCAGTTCGATCCGGCCGACAGTGCGCGCGTCGTCGGCGGCCCGGCGCCGTGGCCGCTGGCCGCACTGCCCGTGACTATTGCCGATGGACACCTCTCGGTTGCCGAGGCGTTCGTCGGGCGGGTCGGCTTCCTGCAGCCGGGTCAGAGCCCGTTCGGCTGAGGCGCGCGCTGCGGTAACATCGCCGTTGGCCGGCCGGTCGAATCTATGTCGTCCCTTCTGAGGGGAGAGATGTATGTTGAGAAAAGCCCTGACTTTCGGAGTGCTCGCCGTTGCCGCATTCGGTTCTGCGGTCGCAGTGGAGCAGGGAGATCGCGCTCCGGCCTTTACCGGCAGCACGTTCGACGGTGGCGACGTCAGCTTTCCTGCGCTGCTCGACGGCAAGCCCACCGTCGTCGTCTTCTGGGCCACCTGGTGCGGCTACTGCAAGGCGTTCATGCCCTATCTGAAGGCGATTCAGGCGGACTACGGCGACGAGGCCATCAACGTCCTGACGATCAATGCCAAGGAAGACGGCTCAGCCGATCCGGCGGACTACATCGAGGATCTCGATTTTCCGATGATCGCGGTGCGGCAGGGTGACGAGATCGCTTCGCATTACGATGTGGAGTTCATCCCGGGCCTGATGATCGTCGATGCCGACGGCATGGTGGCGTGGCGCCGGGCGTGGACCGAGCTTCCGGCGGGCGATACCGTTGCGCGCTTCTGGTCGAGACAGGTTCGACGCGGACTGGATCAGCTTCTGAACTGAGCGGACATACCGGTCCGTGCGAGCCGGCCTCGCCGCGTCGCTGCGTTGGTTGCCGATTCTGGCGCTGATCGGCGCTCTGGTAGTGCTCGCACACGTCATCGATCCGCGGGGTATCCCGACGCGATATCGCGAATCCACGGACGTTGCCCACGTCGTCGGGTTCGCGATTCTCACTTTCATGCTGACCGTGGCGGCCGCGAGATTCGCCGGCCGGCATGGCCTGCGTAAGCTGCCGGTGCTGGGAGGTGCCGTGGTGCTCGTGCTCGCGCTGGCCCTCGTGTCGGAGTTCGCCCAGACGTTCACCGGCAGAGATTCGAGCATCGCGGATCTGGTCAGGGATGCGAGCGGTGTCGTCGGCGGGGCGCTTGCCGCTGTCGGCATCGTTTCCGGCAGGCCGCGAGTCGCGCTTCCGCTTGTGATCGTCGGTCTGATCAGCGTGTGGTCGGCGAGCCGAACGCAGCTACGTACGCTGATGTCGACGGCGCTGCTCGAGATCCGCGATCCGCTGACGGTCGACTTCGACTCGCCGTTCGATGAGCCGATATACGGGACCTATAATGCCGTTGCCGAACGGGTCGCAGCCGGAACCGGCTGGCCGAATGGCGGCGAGGTTCTGCGTGTGAGCGGAACGGCCGGTTCCGCCGCGGCTGCGTTCCACCGGTTCCCGCCGGACTGGCGCCGCTGGTCTACACTCAGTTTCTTCGCAGCCACGGCCGATGGGGCAGATACGGTTCTGACGGTTCGCGTACATGACACCGCACACGACGGCCGTTACCGCGATCGATTCAATGAGGCGTTCGAGATCGGCCCGGTGCCCGGCCGGATCGTGATCGACATCGACGACATTCGACGCGGCCCGACCGGGCGCGAGCTGAACCTCGAGCGCGTGGCAGGCCTGATAATCTTCGTTGACGCCTCGTTATCGGGCGGGTTTCTGATCGACGACCTGACACTGGAGTAAAGCGCTTCGATGGACGACTCCCTGAACGTATACGACGAACCGCTCGAGCCCTGCAGCGACGAGCCGCTGACAGGCTTCTATCGCGACGGTTGCTGCAATACCGGCAGCGACGATCAGGGCTCGCACACGGTTTGTGTGCGAGTGACGGTTGAGTTTCTGGAATTCTCGCGGTTCCGCGGGAACGACCTGTCGACGCCGAGACCGGAATTCGGTTTCCCGGGCCTCAAGCCCGGCGACCGCTGGTGCCTCTGCGCTGCCCGCTGGCTCGAGGCCAGCAAGGCCGGCATGGCCCCCCGCGTATACCTGCGCTCAACGCACAAACGCGCCCTCGAAATCGTCCCTCTTACCCTGATGCGCGACTCGGCAGCCGACCTGAATTGATCGCGGGTGCGAATCCGTTTGGGGCGTGCGTTCGGCTTGTTCGAATCGAGACACGCCGCAAGTACGTCCCTGTAGGCTCGCGGCCGCCATCCCTGGCGGCCGACGGTCTCTCTTCCAACAAGCCGAACGCACGCCCCAAACGGATCGGCGCCTAGTCGGAGGCAGCCGCCCGCGCTGCGCTGCTCCCGGGCTCGACCTCGTCGAGCGTGCCGTCGAGAGCGAACAGCCAGACGTTGTCGCCTTTGGCCGAGCCCGCGAACAGATTCCCGGCGGCGTACGCGACGACGTACTCACGGCCCTCGTGCTCGAAGACGCTGACCGTCGAGTTCATGCCGGCGCCGGTCTGGAATTCCCAGAGCATGTCGCCGGTCGACGAGTTCATCGCCGTCAGGCGGCCGTCCGAACGGCCGACGAACAGCAGCCCGCCGGCCGTTGCGATCGAGCCGCTGTAGCAGACGTCGGGCCAGTGCTGGCGCCAGACCAGTCGGTTGGTTCGCATGTCGAGTGCCGCGAAGATGCCGAGCGAGTTTTGCGGGTAGCCGACGAAGCCGCCGCCGATGAAGCCGGTGCCTTCCTCGGGCCGCGCATCGTCCATTTCCTCCGCGACGTATGCCCAGGCGCTGTCACGGGCGCACACGTAGAGCATGCCGCTCGTCGGATCGTACGAGCTCGGCGGCCAGTTCGCGCCGCCACCGCCGCCCGGCTTGATCGGCGTCGGCGGATCGGTCCAGAACGGGGTGAAGATTCTGCCCTCGTTGACCAGCTCGAAGTCTTCCGGCGCTATCGCCAGGTATTGCGGTATGAACGAGTCGCCGTCCGGATACGGCTGGGTGGCCGCCGTGGCCTGCCGCGGTTCCTGCGGCACCGGCCGCTCCTCGATACCGACCAGCGGCTCACCGTTGGTGCGGTCGAGGATGTATACCCAGCCCGTCTTGCTGGCCTGTGCCAGCCCCTTGCGCATCTCACCGTCGATCTCGATGTCGAACAGCACAACGGGGCTCGGCGCGTCGTAGTCCCAGATGTCGTGATGCACCTGCTGGAAGTGCCAGCGATACTCGCCGGTCTTCAGGTCGACGGCGACTATCGAGGCAGAAAACAGATTGTCACCGGCGCGAATGGCGCCGTTGTAGTCGGGCGCCGGGTTACCTGTCGAGAAGTACATCAATCCGAGCTCCGGGTCGACAGCCGGTGTCTGCCAGACCGGTGCGCCGCCGTCCATCCAGATCTCGTTGTCGTCGGGCCAGGTATCGTGACCGAATTCGCCGGGCCCCGGCACCGTGTAGAACGTCCAGACGAGCGCGCCGTCTGCGGCGTCGTAAGCCTTTACGCGGCCGCGAATGCCGCGCTCACCACCGGCAAATCCGGTATAGACGAGGCCATCGAAATAAAGTGGCGCCGACGTGATCGTATAGCCTTCCTGCCAGCGCTCGGCTTGCACGGACCAGAGCAGCTCACCGGTCGCCTGGTCGAGTGCGATCAGCTTGCCGTCGAGCTGCCCGCCGTAGATCCTGCCGTCGCCGTAGCCGACCCCACGGCTCGTCCAGCCGCAGCAGACAGCCGTATTCCCGGGATCGAGGTTCGCCTCGTAGCGCCAGAGCAGATCGCCGCTCCCGACATCGAGCGCGAAAATGTCGTTCGCGCCGGTCACGATATAGATGACGCCGTCGACAACGAGCGGCTGCGCTTCGCCGGAGAATCTCGGTCCGACGCCGGAGCCGTCGAGATGAGTCAGCCAGACGCCTTTCAGATTCGCGACGTTATCGCGATCGATTCCGGCCAGCGGCGAGTAGCGGCGGTTGTAGAGGTCGCCGCCGTTGGTCGGCCAGCTTGTCGTCGGTGGCAGCGTCAGCGGATGAGCGGGAGCGCTGCCGGCGACGCTGTTCGAGTCGTCGCTGGCGCTGCCGCAGCCGGCCAGCAGCAGACCGGCCGCCAGCATCGTGACGAGCCTGACGGCGGCCGGCCGTGACGCGAATGCCGGCAGTCGTCCGGTTTCAAGCTCGCCGATACCCTGTGACCGTGCATCGCCCATCATCACTCTCCACATCTTGCGCTTGCAGCGCTGCCGGCGCCTCGCCTACTCGTTGCCGAGCAGCCCCTGAAAGATCCACGCACCGACGTCCCGAATCTGCTCGGGGGTCAGTGCACCGGCGAATCCGGGCATGTCGCCCTGGCCGACGGCAGCGATCTCCGCGATCCGTGCAGCAGAAGCCACTTCCGCCAATGTCGGACCGCCGCCATGCCCGCCGAGCGCCTCCTCGCCATGGCAGAACGTGCAGGCGGTCTCATAGACGTTCCGGCCGTTGTCGAGATCGGCGACGCCTTCGGCTGCTCCGGACGGAATGTCGGTCATCGTGCTGCCCGGCGCGACCTCCTCGAGTGTTCCCTCGAGAGAGAAGAGCCACAGGCTGTCGCCCTTCTGCGAGCCCGCAAACAGATTGCCGGCCGAATAGGCAGCGACGTACTGCGTGCCATCGTGCTCGAACACGCTCGCCGGCGAATTCATGCCGGCGCCGGTCTGGAACTCCCAGAGCCGCTTGCCGGAGCTCGAGTCGAGAGCCGTCAGCCTGCCGTCGTTGCGGCCGACGAAAACGATCCCGCCGGCGGTCGTGACCGAGCCGCTATAGCACTCCTCGGCCCAGTGCTGCCGCCAGACGATACGGTTCGTGCGCATGTCCATTGCCGCAAACACGCCGTTCGACGGCATGTTCGTGCCGCCGAAGATACCGGCCGCATAGAGATCCCCTTCGACAGGTCTCGAGGCATTGATGTCTTCCGCCCTAAAAGTACCGATGCTGTCTTCGGCACAGACGTACAGATAACCCGATTGAGGATCGTAGGAACTCGGCGGCCAGTTGACCCCGCCGCTGATCGAAGGCTTCGCGATGACGATCTCTTCGGTCCAGAACGGCGTGAATATTCGCCCCTCGTTGATCAGCCGGTAGCCCTCGGGTGCGATTTCGATCCGTTGCGGGACGATCGCGTCGCCGATCGGAAACGGCTGGGTCGCAGCCGTTGCCTGCCGCGGTTCCTGCGGCACCGGGCGCTCCTCGATGCCGACGAGAGGCTCGCCGGTTTCACGGTCGAGTATGTACGCCCAGCCGGTCTTGCTGACGCCGACGATTGCCCGGCGAAGCTCGCCGTCATACTCGAGATCGAAAAGAACGACGGGGCTCGGCGCGTCGTAATCCCAGATGTCGTGATGCACCTGCTGGAAATGCCAGCGGTACTCGCCGGTCGCGGCGTCGATCGCCACGATCGAGGCGGAAAACAGGTTGTCGCCGGCTCGCACGGCGCCGTTGTAGTCCGGTCCCGGGTTGCCGGTCGAGAAATAGATGAGTCCGAGCTCGGGATCGACGGCCGGGGTCTGCCAGACCGAGGCGCCGCCGTCCATCCACACGTCGTTGTCCTCAGGCCAGGTGTCGTGGCCCGTCTCGCCCGGTCCGGGAATCGTGTAGAACGTCCATGCAGGCGAGCCATCATCGGCATCGAACGCTCTGACCCGGCCGCGAATCCCGTACTCGGCGCCCGCGAACCCGGTGATCACGAGACCGTCGTAGTAGAGCGGTGCACCAGTGATGCTGAAGCCTTCCTCCCAGCGTTCGGCCTGAGTCTCCCAGGCGATCTCGCCCGTCTGCTGATCGAGCGCAACGAGCTTGCCGTCGAGCTGCCCGACGAAAACCTTGCCGTCGCCGAGGCCGACGCCGCGACTTGTCCAGCCGCAGCAGACCGTGTCTATCGTCTGGTCGAGGTGCGCCTGGTACTTCCACAGGCGGTCACCGGACTCGATATCGATGGCAAAGACGTCGTCCGCACCCGTCACGATGTACAGAACTCCGTCCCAGGCCACGGGCTGTGCTTCGCCCGAGTATTTCGGGCCGGCCCCGGAGCCGTCCAGCCGGGCGCGCCACACACCTTGCAGATTTTCGACGTTGTCACGGTCGATCTGATCGAGCGGGGAGTAGCGCTGGTTGTACCAGTTGCCGCCGTTCGTCGGCCAGCCCGCGATCGGCGGCTCGACGAGCGCGTCGCCTGCGAAGGCCGGCGCCGTCTGCTGGGCCGTTGCCGCGGAATGCAACAGCGCGCCTGCGGAGAGAAGAGTGGCGGCCCGGCGAATCATTCGCTTCGTCATTGACTGTTCCCCCTATTTCGTCCCTTCGAAGTGCTGCATTCCCGGTTTGAATGTCTTGTCGTCGAGAAACGCCTTCATCGCCTCATTCCGATTGTCGGCCGCGCCGAGCTGCAGCGCTTCCCCCATCTTGGCGTAGAGGTAGTCTGCCGATGTGTCCCAGTCCATCAGCTTGACCTGTTTCATCGCTATCTTCGCACCGCGCAATACGGTCTGATTCTTCTTGAGCAGCACCTGTGCCAGGTCGCGCGTGCGATCGCGCAGTTCGCTCAGCGGGACGGCTTCATTGACCAGACCCATCTGGGCCGCGCGCCGCCCGTCGAACTGCTCGCCGGTCATCGTCAGGTAGAGTGCCTGTCGATAGCCGATCGTCTCCATGACGGCCTTTGTGACGTTGCCCGCCGGCAGGATGCCCCAGTTGATCTCGGAGAGACCGAAGATCGCCTCCTCGGCGGCGATCGCGAGGTCGCATGCGCACATCGGCGTAAACGCACCACCGAAGCACCAGCCGTTGACCATCGCGATCGTCGGTTTCGGGTAGTTGCGCAGGCGGCGCCACTGCCATTCCTCGGCTGTTCGGCGGACGTCGAGCAGCACGGTATCGGGTGCGCCGTCAGTTTCGCGGAAGTACTCTTTCAGGTCCATGCCGGCCGCGAACGATTCGCCCGCGCCGGTCAACACCAGCACGCCGCAGCGTGCGTCGGTTGCCAGAGCATCGACGACCAGACGCATCTCGGCATTCAGAGCCGGACTCATTGCATTGCGTTTCTCCGGCCGATTCAGCGTGACCCAGGCGATTCCATCATCGAATTCCACCAATACGTTGTCGCCCCAGGGTTCCCGGTCCGCAGTCATCTTCCAGCTCCGCTTGATCGTGACCGCGTATGGTATACGCTTGACTTCAGGGTTTCCGCAGCACGGCCGTCCGGCCGGAGGGTTCAGTCATGGCATACAACCTGCTCGGCAAGGACTTCGTCCCGCACGACGTTCACGGCAAGGTCACCGGGAAAGCGCGCTACGCCGAGGATTTCCGCGCCGAGGGGATGGTGCACTGCCGTTTGCTGCTGAGCCCGATGCCGCACGCGCGGGTGCGTGCCGTCGACACGTCGGCAGCGCTCGCGATGGATGGTGTGCTGGGTGTGCTCACAGCCGACGAGGTCCCTCAGTTGCCGGGCCCGGCGCTACAGATGCTGACGAACGAGCCGATGTTCATCGGTCAGCCAATACTCGCGGTCGCGGCCGTCGACGAGACGACGGCTGCCAACGCGATCGACGCCATCGTCATCGACTACGAGGAGCTGCCGTTCACTGTCGATCCGCTGGAGAGCCTGTTTCCGGGCGGCGCCGACGCGCGCGGCGACGGTAATGCCATAGACAACCGGCTGACCGGTCCTCCGCAGCTGAAGTCGGTCAAATGGACCGCGGCAGATTTCGCCGGCGTTCCCGAGGATCAGCTGCCGACCGGCGAGCCGATGGACGAGTGGTCCTACGGCGACGTCGAAGACGCATTCGCGCGATCGGCGCTGGTGCTCGACGAAACATTCGTTACGGCCAGCATGTCGCATCATTCGATGGAGCCGCGATCGGCGATGGCCTATTGGGAAAACGGCAAGTGCTACGTCTACGGTTCCACGCAGAGTCAGAGCTTCGTCGTTCCGGATCTCGCAAATTTCATCGGGGTCGACGTCGGCGATCTCGTCTATATCGCCGAGACATGCGGCGGCGGCTTCGGATCGAAAGGCTCAGCGTATCCGTTGATGGCGATTCCGGCGCACATGTCGAAGAAGATCAACCGCCCGGTCATGCTGCGCGTCAGCCGCGCGGAGGAGTACTACCTCGGCTCTGCCCGTACCGGCTTTCAGGGGCGGATCCGGCTGGGATTCGCCG
This sequence comes from Candidatus Rariloculaceae bacterium, assembly GCA_965223375.1. Lineage (GTDB taxonomy): Bacteria > Pseudomonadota > Gammaproteobacteria > Steroidobacterales > Rariloculaceae > CBDCWM01. The sequence goes on along the minus strand of OZ245000.1, from coordinate 1,271,962 downwards.
AGGACGGCAAGGTGCTTGCGGCCGACATGTACGTCGTGCAGGAAAACGGTCCGACGACCGGCTTCCCCGACTGGCCGTCGTCGGGCGACACGATCTCCGTGTTGTATCAGCCCGAAGCCATGCGCTGGCGTGGTATTGCCGTCATGACGAATACGCCACCGCGCTCGGCGCAGCGGGGGCCGGGTCACAATCAGACCGTCTCGGCCGTAGAGCCGCTGATCGACAAGGCTGCACGCGAGCTCGGCCTCAGCCCGCTCGAAATCAGACGAGTCAATGCACCGCCGCGCGATGCTCTCGTCGGCGGCAACAGGGTGCCGGTCACGAGCTGCTATCTCGAGGAAGCACTGGAAAAGGCCGCGACTGAGTTCGACTGGGCCGGGCGATCGGCGTCGAGCGGCGCGCGCGCCGGCAGCAAGGTGCGCGGCTTCGGCATCGGCCAGGCCTATCACCCGGCCGGCTTCACCGGCTTCGACGGCATTGTCCGCATCCTGCCGGACGGCAAGCTGCACATTCATACCGGCATCGGCAATCTCGGCACCTACTCGCATTCGGGCACGGCCCGTGTGGCTGCCGAGGTGCTGAAATACGATTGGGCGAATTGCGAAGTCGAGCGGGGCAGCACGGAAAAGCACCTGCCCTGGAACATCGGACAGTTCGGCAGCAATACCTCGTTCACGATGGCGCGGACGAACTATGTCGCGGCGACGGATGCGCTCGAGAAGATCCTGGAAATAGCAGCCATGGATATGGGCGGCGCGCCGGAAGACTACGACATCGAAGACGAAACGGTCTTCAGCAAGGCGGACCCGGATCGGCGGATGAGCTATGCCGAGGTCGCCCGGCGGGCCATCGAGCTCGGCGGCCGATTCGACGGGAACGAGATGGCCGACGACATGAATCCGATGACGAAAGCCTCGGTTGCGGCGCTCGCGGGCACCGGGCTCGTCGGTGCCGCGCGGGACAATCTGCCGATCACCGGTTCGCCCGCGGCATTCGTCGTCGGCATGGCCGAAGTCGAGCTCGACGTCGAGACCGGCCAGTTCGAGATTCTCGACTATCTCGCGGTCGCCGACTGCGGCACGGTGATCCACCCTCAGGGCCTCGCGACACAAATAAAGGGCGGGGCCGTCATGGGCATCGGGATGGCGACGCTCGAGCGACATATCTACGATCCGCAGAATGGTCTCCCGGGTTCGGTGGGCCTCTACCAGGCTAAGCCGGCCAGCTATCTCGATGTTCCCGCCGTGATGCAATCGCATGCCGTCGATCAGCCGGACCCGCAGAGTCCGCTCGGCACGAAGGGCGTCGGCGAGCCGGTCATGGGTGCGGCATCGGCGGCCGTGCTGTGCGCGATCTCCGATGCGCTCGGCGGTCACTACTTCAATCGGGTCCCGGTCACGGCCGATCAGATCGTCAACGCGGCAGTCGGCCGGGCACAATCTCACGGGCGCCTGCAGGTCAACACGGCCTAGGCGGGACGCTGGCGGGCTGTTGAAAGATCTCCGGCCGGGCTTCGCCTTCAGCATCCCGACTGCGGGCGGGCCGACGCCGTGACGGGCAACCCGGCAACGGCTGATGCCGACCGGGAAATCATCTACATCGGCGACCCGATGTGCAGCTGGTGCTGGGGGTTCGCTCCGGTGGCGACACGCCTTGCCGGGCGATTCTCGGGCGCCGCCGCCTTTCGGATCATCGTCGGCGGTCTGCGTCCCGGGCAGCACGCGGCACCGCTCGATGCGGGCCTGAAGACATCGATCCGCGGACACTGGGCGCAGGTCGAGGCAATGACATCGCAGCCTTTCGACTACGGCCTGTTCGATCGGGATGACTTTCTGTACGACACCGAGCCTGCCTGCAAAGCTGTCGTCTGCGTGCGGCGAATCGACTTCGAGCGGACGCTCGGCGCGTTCGTGGCGTTACAGCGGGCGTTTTATGCCGAAGGGCGGGACATCACGGACGACGCCGTCATCGCGGACGTCGTCGCCGCGGAAGGCATCGACCGGGAGCGCTTCGAGGCCGAGTTCAGTGCTGCTGCCAGCGGGCAGTACACGTACGCCGATTTCGCGATGGCCAGCCGCCTCGGCGCCAGAGCGTTTCCTACGGTCCTGCTGAGAAATCGCGACGACGTGGCGCTGCTGACGATGGGCTATCAGTCAATCGATGCGCTCGAACCTGCGGTCGAGCGCTATTTCAGTGCGGCGCCTGCTCACGAGCCAGCGCCAGCACCGCCCGGGCTCGCTTGACCACCGGCACGTCGATGACCTGACCGTCGAGCGACGTCGATCCGCGCCCCTGTGCTTCGGCTGCGGCGAAAGCGGCCACGACCCGCCGTGCGTGCTCGACTTCGGCAGCCGAGGGTGCGAAGCACTGCTCTATAGTCGCCAGTTGATTGGGATGAATCGCAAACCGGCCCTTGAAACCGAGGTTTCGCGACGCGATCGAATCGGCTTCGTGCGCCTGCTCGTCGCGGAATCCGAAGAACGGTGTGTCGAGGGCTGGAACTCCGGTGGCGCGCGCGGCCGTCGTCACGCATGAGCGCGCGTATAGAAGTTGGGTCAGATCGTCGAGCCGCTCGACGCCGAGATCGTTGGTGTAGTCCTCGCCGCCGAAAGCGACTGCCGCGATTCGTGCGCTCGCCCCGCAGATCGCGTGGCAGTGCACGATGGCACCGGCGGTTTCGAGCCACGGGATCATCCGGATCGTGCCGAAGTCGAGGCCCGCCGTCGCTTCGCAGCGGCCGATGAGATTCGAGATCGTGCTGATATCGGCGGCGTCCCGGATCTTGCCGATCGAAATGCCCCAGATGTCAGGGCCGACGACTGCCTCGAGATCGGCTTCGGTCAGACCGGTGTCGACTGCGTTGACGCGCGGCATGATCGCGGCCGGATGCTCGCGGAAGGCCGGCAGCCAGCGGCGGATCGTGTCGCGCGCCGCAGCTTTTTCGGAGTCGGGTACGGAATCCTCCAGGTCGGGGACGAGGACGTCGGGCCGGCAGCCGAGCGACTTCTGCAGCATGTTCTCCTTATTCCCGGGCACGAAGAGCAGGCTTCTCAGGATGGCGGGCGCCTTCGGGTGGCTCGCTGTCATTCGTTGCCTTCGGGGGAGACGCGGAGCACGATCTTACCGAAGTGGGCGCTCGACTCCATCGCGCGATGCGCCTCGACGACGTTCTCGAGCGGCACGATTCGGTCGATGACCGGGACGATCTCTCCGGATTCGAAGTGCGGCATTGCCTGTTCCGCGAAGCCTGCAATGATCGCGTTCTTCTCGTCGATCGAGCGCGGGCGAAGAACCGAGCCGATGATCGTCTGACGTTTTACCAGCAGGCGTCCGAGGTCGATCGTCGCCTCACGGCCGCTCATGATGGCGATGATCACGAGACGGCCGCCGGTCGCCAGCGACTTCATGTTGGGCGCCAGGTAATCGGCGCCGATGTGGTCGAGGATTACGTCTACCCCTTTGCCTGCAGTGGCTGCGCGTATCTCGTCGGCAAAATCCCGCGAGCGGTAATCGATGACGACGTGGGCACCGAGTGCCGCCACGCGCTCGAGCTTGGCCGGCGATGCCGTTACGAAGATTCGGCTCGCAGGACTCAACGCCCGCACTAGCTGTATCGCGGCCGTGTTGACGCCCCCGCCGCCGCCATGCAGCAGTACCGACTCACCGTTGCGAAGCCCGGCGCCGGGAAACAGGTTGAGCCAGGCGGTCAGATAGGTTTCGCAGATGCATGCGGCCTGCTCGAAGCTCAGCGCCGCCGGTATCGGCAGCAGGTGTCCGGCTTCGACGAGCGCGTATTCTGCGTAGGCGCCGCCGCTGACGAGCCCGAAGACTCGCTGTCCGGACTCGAAGCCGGTGACGCCGGGTCCCATCGTTGCGATCGTGCCCGCTACCTCGAGTCCCGGAACCTCCGATGCGCCCGGCGGCGGGGGGTAGTTCCCCTGGCGCTGCAGGATGTCCGGCCGATTTACCGAGGTTGCGACGACACGCACGAGTACCTGCCCTTCGGCGGGCACAGGCCGCTCGGCTGCCCCGATTCGCATCACTTCGGCGGGCCCGAATCCGTCGAGGATGATGGCTTTCATGCCTGGTCTGGCTGTCCGGTGACTCGCAATGCCGTCTCGCTTCCGGCCCGGTCGCGGCCGCTCGCAATACTAATTCAGGTGCAGCGATCGTCGTCAATGCGAAGACCCGACCCGGCCTTGTTTCTACCAGGGGCGGCACACTCGATCCCGCCCGGCACGGTCCCGACCGCGGTCCGGCCACAACGCGCAGCATCGACTTGAAATACATCGAATAACGAGGTATATGTTTATTCGAGGTATAAGGGAGGGACAGGCGATGATCACGCGCTACGCGACTTCGATACTCCTCGGCAGCCTGATTGCGCTCGGCCTGCTGTTCCTGATGCAAAGCATGATCGCCGGCGGGCGCCCGGTCATGAAGCCGGACGCGGAGCGCTGGATATTCGATTTCGTTGTCGCCGACAGGCCACCGCCTCTGGAGACACTGACAGAGAGGCCGGAGCGGGCACCGGAGCCCGAGCGGCGACCGGAGCCAACGGCAGTCGATGGCATCGACGACTTCGGCACGAGTCTGGCCATATCGATGACGACTCCGTCGATTGGCGGGGGTGCAGGGACGGATCTTCCTGGCTTCGGGCTCAGCGACGGCGATTACCTGCCGGTCGTCACGGTCGCGCCGATTTACCCGGCTGCGGCGGTCAGGCGCGAGCTCGAGGGCCACGTCGTCGTTGAATTCACGGTTACGCGGACGGGCAGCACAAGGGACCCGCGTATCGTCGAGTCTACCAGCAGCCTTTTCGAGCGCGCGGCCCTCGATTCCGCGCTGAAGTACCGTTATCGGCCGCGCGTGATCAACGGTGAGCCGGTCGAGGTGCCTGGTGTTCGAACGCTGATCCGGTTCGTGCTGGAAAACTAGTGCGGAAGTCTCACCGACTTGCGTTCACTCGGGAGGACGGACCCCGTACTGAGAAACCGCATCTTTACCTATATACTTCTCGGCCGGTCCGCGCCGGCCCGCGCAGTCGCGTCGGATGCTGTACGCGACCGCACGTACCGGATGCGATCCGGCAGTTCGAGGAAAGACCGTGTTCAATTCGCTCAAGCAAGTCCCGCCCGATGCCATTCTGGGCATCATGCAGCTGTTTCGCGCCGATCCGCACGAGAGCAAGATCGATCTCAGCGTCGGCGTATATCAGGACGAGAACGGCAACACGCCGATCTTCGAGTGCGTGAAGCGCGCCGAGCAGCGACTGTTCGAGGAAGAAACCACGAAGACGTACGTTGCGATCGCAGGCAACGCGGGATTCCTGCGCGCGAGCGAAGCCCTGTTGTGGGGCGAGGACAGCGCCGCGGTTGCCGACGGTCGAATCGCGACGGTGCAAAGCCCCGGCGGCAGTGGCGGCCTGTGCGTTGCCGCGCATCTGATACGCCGGGCGAAGCCGACGGCTCGCGTCCACATTCCCGACCCGTCCTGGCCAAACCATTCGCCGCTACTGACGCTTGCCGGCCTTGCGCTGGAGCAATATCCGTATTACGACATGGCCGAGCATCGGGTCGACTTCGAGGCGATGGTCGCCGCAGTCGAAAAAATCAACGCCGGCGATCTGCTGCTGATACACGGCTGCTGCCACAACCCGTGCGGGGGAGATCTCACCGAGCAGCAGTGGCACGTGCTGGCCGAATTGTGTGCGCGTCGCGGAATAGTGCCCTTCATCGATTTCGCGTATCAGGGGCTCGCCGAAGGAATCGACGAAGACGCCATCGGCGCCCGGCTGATGGCTGAGCGCGTGCCTGAAGTCGCCGTCGTGACGTCGTGCTCGAAGAACCTCGGTCTTTATCGCGAGCGCGTCGGTGCCGTCAGCATCGTGTGTGAGTCAGCGGAGCAGCGTGGGGTCGTGTTCAGCAATCTCTCCAATGTTGCGCGCGGCATTTACTCGATGCCGCCTGATCATGGTGCCGCAATCGTAGAACGCGTCCTGCAGGACCCCGAGCTTCGCGCACTCTGGGATCGGGAGCTCGGCGAGATGCGCGACCGGATCAATTCGTTGCGGCAGCTGCTCGTCGACAAGCTTGCGGAGCGCGGCGTTGCCCGAGATTTCGGATTCATCGCCCGCGAGCGCGGCATGTTTTCGTTCCTGGGTCTGAGCAAGGAGCAGATCGTCAGGCTCCGCGAAGAGTTTCACGTCTATCTCGTGGAGTCGAGCCGGATCAACATCGCCGGCATCACGTCGCGAAACGTCGACTACGTCGCCGATGCCGTAGCGGCCGTTCTATAGCGCCGCCGGGTCGGCCGCGACGTCCGGTGCGTCGGCCTCGTTCGGGACGGGCCACGTTTCGAGGAGCCGGACGCATTCGGCCATGAACCGCGCTGCGTCACCGGGTCGGACGACCGCGACCCGATAGCTCAGCGACAGCTGGCTCTGGATAGCGATGCGCGGGCTTTCGCCGTTCTCGCAGGCCGTCAGCCGAATCACTCTGTTCAGCCCGCCGACGCACAACGCGGCCGCTTCGTGTTCGGCTTCCGGCGAGCGGTAGTCGATCAGATGCCCGGGTAAGCCGTGATGGAACAAGGCGATACGAGGGCGGGCGGCAGCCGCCGGTCGGGAGCCTGGGCTGTTTGCGGTGCGCTGGATGGCTTCGACGGCGTCCGTTCCGGGATTTTCGGCCACGCACTCGCTATCGCCGGCGGCGTCCGTCAGCACCAGGCGAATCGGGAAGCGCCCGGCGGCCGTTTTCAGATAGGCGAGCTTGGTTGCCGCTAGCCCGGCCGCTTTCGCGACATAGCAGGCGACCGAGACATTCGTCAGGCCTGTGCGCTGTCGATGTGCGAGTACGCGGGACATGTTGCAGTTGAAGACCGTGACAGCGACGGGTGGAGTTTCGGCCCGGGCCACCGCCCGCTGTGCGCGTGCTGGCGACCGCTCGGGCGCGCGTGACGGATCGTCGGCGAAGTCTGCAGTCGTGCCGGATGAGTGCCGCATCAGCTGCGGATTACCTACGATTGCGAGAACGTCGCTGGGCCGGACGCGCCCACCCGGTCCCGTGCCCCGGATCGAGTCGATGTCGAGATCGTACTGGCGCAGCAGTCTGCGAACCGAAGGGCTGACTTCCCGCTCGCCGGACCGCTCGCTGTCGCGTGATGTGTTGAGATCCGGTTCGCCGGTATCTTTCGTTTCTTCGTGCGCAGCGTTTTCCTGACCCGGATCTGCATCCTGCGGCGTGTCGGGCATCCGTTTCGATCCGGTCGTGAGGCGGGAACGCGTAGGATCGCATGCCGCGGATAAAATTCAAGAGATGCTTTCACTCCCGCAACCTTTTCGTCGGCTCACGCTTCCGGTGTACGTTCCGACGCTGTTGATGTCGGCAAGCCAGATGGCCCTGATGATCGTGCTGCCGCTGCACGTGGTCGAGCTCGGTTACAGCGCGGCGTTTGCAGCGGCAGTCGTCGGCGTGCGCGGAATAGGGTTACTGCTGTTCGATGTGCCGGCCGGAATGATCGTCGCCCGCTTTGGCGACAAGGCGACGCTGATGTGCGGTCTCGCGCTGATCGTCTCAGGCAACGTTCTGCTTGCGCTGTTCGATGACGTTGCCGGGATCTGGCTCGCCGTGCTCCTGAACGGCGGGGGCTTCGCGGCCTGGATGCTCGGCCGGCAGTCCTACATCGCTGACACTTGCTCGAGCGAGGAAACCGGGCGGGCGATCGCCGTCATGGCGGGACTGCAGCGCGTGGGGATATTCGTCGGGCCGGCGGCCGCGGGCCTGCTGGCCGCGCGCTACGGATTCGCCGTGGCCTTCATTGCCGGTGCGGTGCTTGCCGGAATTGCGGGGCTGTTCGTTCTGGTCTTTACGTCGAATGTCGCCCACGCAGGGCGGCATGAGTCGGTCAGCCTGAGCGCGATGCTGGGCCTCGTGCGTTCGCAGGCCGGTATTCTCGTAACGGCCGGTTTCGGGGCCCTGTCGCTGCAGCTGATGCGTTCCGCACGGCAGCTGCTCGTGCCGTTGTTCGGGCAGGCCGCAGGGCTCGGGGTCGCCGAGATTGGTGTCATCTACTCGCTGTCGGCCGGTATCGACATGTCGCTCTTCTATGTTGTCGGAACGATTGTCGACCGCCACGGCCGCAAGTGGAGCGCCGTTCCCAGCCTCGCGCTGTTCGCCCTGGGCCTTGCCCTGCTGCCGCTCGTCGACGGTTACCGCTCGTTGCTCGCGGTCGGCATGCTGCTCGGGCTCGCGAACGGTCTCGGCACCGGCATCGTCATGATCATCGGCGCGGACCTCGCGCGGCGAACGCCGCAGCGCGGTCAGTTCCTCGGAATCTGGCGACTGATCGGCGACACGGGCATGACCGCTGCGCCGCTGCTGTCGGGCCTCCTCGTCGTTGTGGCGAGCCTCTCCGCTGCGAGCCTCAGCATCGCCGTCGTGGGTGCCGCCGGTGCGATTGTGGTGGCCCGTTTCGTCCCGGAGACACTGCGACGCTCCGAGTCCGGGTGAACGCCTCTGGCAGCGCCGGGTTGCGGGCCGTACACTTCCGCGTCTCTCGACCGAACGGCAGGCAAGCGGCGCCCATGCGAAAGTACATCCCGTGTTCCCTGATTCGCGGCGGCAGCTCGAAAGGGCTCTACTTCCTCGCTTCCGACCTCCCGGCTGACGCCGAACAACGTAACCGGCTGCTCGTTAGCGCTATGGGCACCGACGACCGACAGATCGACGGCGCCGGGGGTGCGCACCCGCTGACGAGCAAGGTCGCGATCGTGTCTCGGGCCAGCGAGGAGTCGGCCGACGTCGACTACCTCTTCGCGCAGGTCGTCGTCGGCGAAGCCACGGTCGACTCGACGCCGAACTGCGGCAACATGCTGGCCGGTGTCGGGCCGTTCGCGATCGAAACCGGGCTCGTTCCCGTCACCGGCGAGCGGACGACCGTGCGCGTGCGCATGCTAAACACCGGCAATCTTTGCGAGCTGATCGTCAGCACGCCGAACGGCAGCGTTGAATACGACGGCGATGCGCGCATCGACGGCGTTCCCGGATCGTCTGCACCGATAGTCTGCAACTATCTGGATGTGGCGGGCTCGGTTTGCGGGACGCTGCTGCCCACCGGTAATCCGATCGACGTGATCGAAGGCGTCGAAGTGACTGCCGTCGACAATGGCATGCCGGTGGTCGTTCTGAGAGCCGCTGATCTCGGCATCTCGGGCTACGAATCCAGGGAAGAGCTCGACGCTAATGTCGATCTGAAGAAGCGGCTGGAGTCGATTCGTCTGAAGATCGGCCCGCAGATGAATCTCGGCGACGTCTCGAAGAAAGTCGTGCCGAAAATGAGTCTGATCTCGGCGGCGAGAAGCGGCGGGCACGTCAACACGCGGACATTCATCCCGCACAACTGCCATGCCGCGATAGGCGTGCTGGGCGCCGTGTCGGTCGCCACCGTCTGCATCCTGCCGGGCAGCGTGGCAACCGGGATTGCGACCGTGCCGGACGGGCCGGTCAGGCAGATGTCGGTCGAACATCCGTCCGGCGAATTCTCGGTCACGCTCGAGACGGGCGGCGATCCGGCGCGGCCCGAAGTGCTGAAAGCCGGACTCTTGCGCACGGCCCGGCTGATCATGCGCGGCGAGATCCAGGTGCAGGTCTGAGTCGCTATACTGACCGGCCCGGGATCCGGAGAACAGCATGAACGATCAGAGCGGCGAGCCGGGCGAGGCGGCTGGCGTGTCCCCCGCACCGAAGCGCGGATTCTCGGGGCTCCAGGTGCTCGGAATCGTCGGGCTCGTGGTCCTGCTTACGGCCGGCGCGACATTCTGGCTGATCCGTACCTACGTCTATCCGGCGGACTTTCGACCGGTCGAGCTGTCCGAGCGCGAACAGACGGAGCTCGACGACAAGCTGATAGCAATCGGTCTCGACCCCGTGGAGTTGTTGCCGAACGCCGAGCGCAGTGAGCCGTTGTTCGACAGCGACGGCCGGCTGCGTCCGGAGCGCTACGTAGAGGATGCCGATGCGCGGGACATTCGTCTGTCCGAGCGCGAGCTGAACGCGCTGGTCGCGAGCAGCCCCGAGTTCGCGCGGCGTTTCGCGATCGATCTGTCGGACAATCTGGCCAGCGCGCGTGTGCTGGTGCCGTTGGACCCGGATTTTCCCGTGCTGGGCGGCAAGACGCTGCGCATCAACGCGGGCGTCGAGCTCGACTATCGCAATGACAGACCCGTGGTCATGTTACGCGGCGTCAGCGTCATGGGCGTACCCATTCCGGATGCGTGGCTCGGGGGCTTGAGAAATGTCGACCTCGTGCAGCAGTTCGGCGGCAGCGGCGGCTTCTGGCAGGCTTTTTCCGCCGGCATCGAATTGCTGGAAATCGAGGACGGCCAGCTGCACCTGAAGCTGGCAGAATGACGCGGCGCGCGACCGTCCGCGGGCGGGCGCGCGGCTCACTTCCGCCTGGCAGTTCACTTCCGGCCTGGCGGCTCAGGGTCCGGTCTGCAAGTTCAGGTTTTCGCGACGCTGACGACTTCCGGCTCCATGTAGCCTTTTAGCCCGAGCAGAGAATACTGCCTGCCGTAGCCCGATTCCTTGGCGCCGCCGAACGGCACGAATGCCGATGTGGCGCGATGCTGATTGACCCACGCAGTGCCCACTTCGAGCTGCGCCGCGATTTCCCTGCCGCGCGTGACATCGCTGGTCCAGACTGAGCCGCTCAGACCGAAACGCGTATCGTTCGCCCGCCGAATCGCGTCGTCGAGGTCGCTGTAGCGGAGAATCGGTACGACCGGCCCGAACTGCTCCTCGGTAACGATGCGGCTCGACTCGTCCACGTCGGTGACCAGTGTCGGTGGCAGAAAGTAACCCGGACCGTCCGGCACCTCGCCGCCGGTCAGAACGCGCGCGCCGCTCGCCCGGATGTCTTCGAGAAGTGCGACGACCTTGTCGTACTGCATCCTGTTCTGCAGCGGACCGAGCGTCGTCTCCGGGTCGAGTCCGTTGCCGACTTTCGCATTCTTCGCTTCGTCGACCAGCGCGTCGCAGAGCGCGTCGTAGATGCTCTCGTGCGCGTAGATCCGTTTGATGGCCATGCACACCTGGCCGCTGTTGACGAACGATGCGAAGAACACTTTCTTTGCGATCGCTTTCGGGTCGACGTCGGGCATGATAATTGCCGGGTCGTTACCGCCGAGTTCGAGTGTTACCCGCTTTAGTGTGCCGGCGGCGCTCGCGAGCACTTTCTTGCCGGTTGCCACCGAGCCGGTGAACGAGATCTTGTCGATGTCGGCATGCTCGGTCATCAGACGGCCGAGCTCATCGCCGCCGGACAGAACGTTGACGACACCGGGCGGCACGATGTCCCGAAGCAGCTCGCCGAGCTTCAGCGTCGTCAGCGGCGTGTAGGGCGAAGGCTTCAGGACGACCGTGTTGCCGGTGTAGAGCGCCGACACGAGCGGCCCGAGAGCGAGATTGACCGGCGCATTCCAGGGGGTGATGATCCCGACCACGCCCAGAGGCCTGTACCGCAGCTCGATCTGCCGCTGATCGTCGTCGATGAGCGGCTCGACCGGAATCTCGATCCCGACCATGCCCTCCGACTGGGCGGCGCCCCGATCGATCTCCGCGACCGACTGGCCAATCGGCTTACCCTGTTCCCGGGTCAGCAGCTCGGCGAGCGCATCCTGATGCTCGCGCAGCCCGGCTGCCAGTTTGTTGACGTACCCGGCGCGCTCGGCATAGCTCGTCGTCTTCCAGTCGTTGAAGGCACGTCGAGCTGCGTGCACGGCTGCATCGAGTTCTTCCTGGCCCGCCGCCGGCGCCCGCGCGAAGACTCTGCCCTCGGCCGGATTGATCACATCGAGATGCTGCGATGCAGTGCGGAGCTCCCCATCGATCAACAGAGAGAAGTCCGTTCTCAAATCCAGTTCGCCGGCTGCCTGAGCCATAGTCAATCTCCGTTGTGATTGCCGCCGCGGTCGGAATGCGAGGCGCTGCGTCGGACTGTTATTCGCCCGTTTCGACAGGCCCGGTCGGCACTGGATCCGCGCGCCGGCAGCGGTTCGTAGCCGCGGGACCGTGTGTTAACCTTGCGCGTCGATAATACACGAACGAGCCCGCAAAGGGCCGAACACTCAAGCGAGCGAAAGACATCCGGACACTTTCCGCCGGCGCGGTTTGCAGTCACGGTCGGGCTCGTCCAAGAGCAGGGAGATGCGAATGAAGATTGTGATGGTCGGCCAGGGTGCATTCGGCCAGAAGCACCTCGACGGCTTGAAGAACATCGACGGCGTCGAGGTCGTCAGCCTGGCGGGCGGCAGGCCGGATTCCGTAGAGGCAGTCGCGAAAAAGTACGGCATCCCTCATTGGACGTCCAACCTCGACGAAGCACTCGCGCAGCCGGGCGTCGATGCCGCGATCATTACGTCACCGACCCAGATTCATGCCGCGCAGGCGGAGCAGGTCATGCGCGCGGGTAAACATGTCGAGATCGAAATTCCGATCGCAGATAATCTCGCCGACGCGCAGCGGATAGATGCCGTCCAGAAGGAAACCGGGCTGATCGCGATGGCCGGCCACACGCGGCGCTTCAATCCGTCGCATCAGTGGGTTCACAACAGAATCGTTGCCGGGGAGCTGAAGTTGCAGCAGCTCGTCGTGCAGACCTATTTCTTCCGCCGGAAGAACATCAATCTCGAAGGCAAGCCCCGCAGCTGGACCGATCATCTGCTCTGGCATCACGCCTGCCACACGGTCGATCTCTTCCAGTACCAGACCGGCGAGGTCGCCTCTGACGTGTTCGCGATCGAGGGCCCGCATCACCCGGAGCTCGGGATAGCCATGGACATGGCGATCGGCATGAAAACGCCGTCCGGCGCCGTCTGCAATCTCTCGCTCTCGTTCAACAACGACGGTCCCCAGGGCACGTTTTTCCGGTACATCTGCGACAACGGAACGTACATCGCCCGCTACGACGACCTGTTCGACGGCAAGGAAAATCAGATCGATCTGTCGGACGTTGCCGTATCGATGAACGGCATCGAGCTGCAGGACCGGGAATTCACGAGTGCGATTCGCGAGGGCCGCGAGCCGAACTCGAGTGTCGCAAAGGTGCTGCCGGCGATGGAAACGCTGGATCGCCTGGAGAAGACGCTTGGCTGAGATCCCGGTATGCATGGCCCCGGATCCGGATACCCGGACACCGGCGTACAAGGCGCCGCCGAATGCGACCGATGCGCATTGCCACATTTTCGGGCCTGGCGACGTCTACCCCTACGCGCCGGACCGAAGTTACACGCCCCCGGATGCGCCACTGTCACGATTCAGGGAGCTGCAGGCAACGCTTGGTCTCGAGCGCGCGGTTCTCGTCAACGCGAGCTGCCACGGTTCCGACAATACGGTGATTCTGGATGCGATCGCACAGAGCGGGGGCCAGTACCGGGGCGTCGCCAACGTCGATGATTCGATTACCGACGCGGAATTCGAGAGGCTGCATGCCGGCGGCGTACGCGGCATACGATTCAACTTTGTTCAGCACCTCGGGGGCACGCCGGACCTCGATGTGTTCGATTCGCTGGTCGAGCGCATCAGACCCCTCGGCTGGCACGTCGTGCTGCACTTCGATGCAAAGGACCTGGTGGAGTTCGATGCGATGCTGAGAAGGCTCCCGGTGCCTTTCATCATCGACCACATGGGCCGCGTCCCGACGAAAGACGGTCTTGATCAGGAGCCGTTCCGGATCCTGCTCGAGACGGCCCGGATGGAGAACTGCTGGGTCAAGATCTGCGGCGCCGAGCGCATCTCGTCGGCCGGTCCGCCGTTCACCGATGCCGTACCGTTCGCCCAGGCCATACTCGAGGTGGCGCCGGATCGGGCGTTGTGGGGCACGGACTGGCCGCACCCGAACATCCGCCGGCACATGCCGAACGACGGCGACCTGGTCGACCTGATACCGCTGATGATGCCGGATCCCTCGATGCAGCAGAAAGTGCTGGTCGACAACCCGCATCGACTCTACGAATTCGGCGACTAGGGAGTTTGGGGACAGGGAGTTTGGGGACAGTGACCCTAATTCGGGTGGAGTTGCCGGCAAAGCCAGCCTGATCCGTCACGAATTAGGGTCACTGTCCCCAAACTCCCTGTCCCCAAACTCCCCCGCGGTCACCAGTTCCGGCGCGTGGTGACCTGGTGCAGCTGCGTTTCGCTGGCGAACGTGTCGACCTCCGCCTCGCTGCGCAGCCTCCCTGTCAGCTTCCACGCGGCGACGATTCCGATGGCGGCGAAGATGATTCCGCCGACCGCCTGACCTAGCAGCACGCCGGCCGATCCGAGCATCGCTGCGCCTGCTATCACGAAAGGCCAGGTGCCGAGCGTATGGCGACCCCAATTGATCACCGTCGAATAGAGCGGATGGCCGAGGTTGTTGAAGCTAGCGTTGCAGACAAATATCGCGCCATTGAAAAACTGCAGCAGAGCCAGCGGGCCGCAGAACAAATAGATCAGCGCCCGCATCTCGCCCTCGGCATCGAACATCGTGGCAATCGGGTTCCGCAGCGCGAACAGGATCACGGTTATCAGCAGCACGTACACGGCAATGAACTGCAATCCCGCGAGCAGCGCGCCACGAACGCGGTCGAACTGGCCCGCCCCGAAGTTCTGGCCGACGATCGGGCCGATGGCTCCGGACAGCGCGAGCACGACTGCGAACGCGAGCGGCGTCAGGCGGCCGATCACGGCCATGGCAGCGACGGCCTCCGTGCCGAAGCTCGCCAGCGCACGCGTGACGATGGCATTGCCGACCGGCGTCGCCAGGTTGGTCATGATTGCCGGCCCCGCTATCGCCGAAACGGTGGCGGCATCGCGGCGAATGAGCCGTAGCGAGGGTCTCACGAAGCCATCATGCCGGCGCGACGTGAGCCACAGCCCGTACCCCATCATCGATCCGCGCGCAATGACCGATGCCCAGGCAGCGCCGTCGAGACCGAGTCCGACCCAGAAGATCAGTATCGGGTCCAGAACGGCATTTACCACGCTGCCCGACAGTGTGACGAACATTGACGATCTCGCATCGCCATGAGCCCTAAGCACTGCCATCGATGTCATCGCGATGCCCATGAAGAACATTGACGGCAACACGATCACGCAATAACGAAACGCGAACTCGAGTGTCTGCCCGTCGGCGCCGAGCAGTTGAAGCAGCTCCCGCAGATTCGTCAACGTGAGCAGTGGCACGACCAGCGCCGTAATGACTGCGAAGATCGCGACCGACGTGGCGAATTCCCGGGCCGTGTCCGGCTCACCGGCACCGAGTGAGCGCGCAACCAGGGAGCCGGCCGCGATTGAGAGGCCGATGTTGATCGCGTTCGTGAAGAAGAGCAGAGTGCCCGCGTAGCCGACTGCCGCCGCCAGCTCCTGCTGGCCGAGCATCGCGATGAAAATCATGTCGACGAAGTCGACCGCGAAGATGGCCAGAATGCCCACGGAAGCGGTGACAGACATCACGGTCACGTGCCGCATCAGATTGCCGGTCAGGAAAACGGCCTGAGACATGTCGCGGCCCTGCGTCCTGAACCCGCGTTCGACGGGGCGACGTTAGTGGGAGAGTGGCCGGCTGGCCGGTGGCGAATCTTCGCTACTCTGGGTCGCCGCCAGGCTCAACTTTCGGGCTCGAGAATGATCATTCCGTACGCCGTGTTCGATGCCGGAATATGGTAGTGACGATAGACTTCGCGAACGTCTTCGCCGAGAGCGCCGCGCATGATCAGCCACATGACCATCTCGATGCCTTCGGCGCCGGTCTCGCGCACGTATTCCATGAAGTCGATTTCGCGAAGGCGGGCCGGGTCGCGGGTCAGATCGTCGAGAAAGGCCGTGTCCCACTCTCTGTTGATGAGGCCGGCGCGTTCGCCGTGCAGCTGGTGGGACATCCCACCGGTGCCGTAGACGACGACCTTCAGGTCTTCTTCGTAGGCCGCCGTTGCGCGCGCGATTGCTAGCCCGAGGTCGTAGCAGCGCTTGCTGGTCGGCGGCGGATATTGCACGACGTTGACAGCGATAGGGACGACCGGATGTGGCCAGGCATTCGGTGTCGTGCACTCGCTGCCGGCGCCGCAGGTGACATTGAGCGGCACGGTCAGGCCGTGATCGACCGGCATCTCGTTGATCATCGTCATGTCGAACTCGTCGAGAATCAGGCTCTCGGCAAGATGCCATGCAAAATCCGCGTTGCCCTGCACGGTCGGAACGGGCCGCGGTCCCCAGCCTTCGTCGGCCGGCGGAAACTGCTCCGCGACACCGATCGAAAACGTCGGAATGATCTCGAGCGAGAAGGCGGTCGCGTGGTCGTTGTATACGAGCACGATGACGTCCGGATCGACTTCCTTTAGCCACTTCTGTGCCGGGATGTAGCCGTCGAACAGGGGCTTCCAGTACGGCTCCTGCGTCTTGCCGAGGTCGATGGCCGCGCCGATAGCGGGCACATGGGATGTGGCGAGGCCGCCGACGATTTTCGCCATTACCTGTTCTCCGACTTGCTTCGATTCCCTTCGATACTGCGGCCGCCGGCTTTCATCATGTCCGCATACGCTTCCTGGCTGACGCCGGACATCGCCCCGGCCATGTACTGAAAGGAACGGCCGAGGGTGGCGCCGAACTTCGACATGTAATAGATGTTGCCGCCGAGCTTGATCATCCCCAGCCAGTCGCGGGCCAGCACGGCGGAGCGCTGCGCATCGGACATCGGGAATCGATCCAGATAGGTTTCCTCATCGGCGAGGAATGCCTTGCGGTTCTCGTCCTTCATCAACGAGAAGTAGAACATGTTCAGGTGATAGCCCTCGCGCGAGCGGTGGCGATCGAACAGGTAGGTCCCGGGAATATCGTCGAAATCTGGTTTGTCGGCCATGCTGTCCCTGTCTTCGTTCTTATTCTTTGCGTTCGCCGGGTATGTCCGGGCGCAGGATGCTGAATTCTAGGGGTTCAACCGGACGCGCGCCAGCGAATCAGGGGACAGCGACCGTGGCGAATTTAGGGACAGTGACCCTAATTCGCGACGGATCAGGCTGGTTGTAGCGGCAACTCCACCGGAATTAGGGTCACTGTCCCCAAATTCGGGGTCTACTTGCGCGCTGTCCGGGCCGTCTGAATGCCGCGGTATAGCAAGGTTTCCTGCATGCCTTCGGCCAGGCACCATTCGGCGAAATTCTCCGGCGACTGCTCGAATTCGCCCGGTACCCAGCGCTCATCGACCTGGTCCGAATCGAAGTCGTATTCGGCTGCGCCCCCGGACGGGCATTGGAAATACCAGAAATAGCAGGATGAGATCGGGTGGCGGCCGGGGCCTAGCGCCGTCTCCCAGCCGAGGCGTGTCATATTGAGTCCGCCGCCGAACAGCTCGTGGATGCTCGCGAGCTCGAAGGCGGAATGATGGTAGCCGCGCTTCGCTCCGACATTGAGGAGGAACAGGTCGTGATGATGGTTCGACGCGCCGCCGCGGAGGAAGTAGCCGCGGCCCGGATAGCAGTCTGAAATCACGAAGCCGAGCCGATCGGTGTAGAACGGCACGACGCGGTCCGGTTCGTCGACCATATAAACCGTATGGGTTAGCTCCAGCGGCGTCGCCGACTCGAAGAACCGGCCGCGCGTGTTGATCCGGTCAGGACGTCCGGGTGTATTGAACGCGAGCGCAGGTGCCGTGACCGGCGTCCGTCGCGAAACCCGGAAAGCGATCGGGAAACCGAGCGGGTCGACGCTGTGCAGCGTGCCGTCGGCGTCTTCCCTGACATCGCGGTCGCGGGTGAGCTCGCCGGCGAGGGCGTCGAGCGCAGACGGCGATTTCACACCGAACGTCGCTTCCCTGATCGTCGGTCCCGGCTCGACGGCCGGCGGCAACGCTGTGTCGTCTGACGTGCGCAGCTCGACGCCGGAACCGTCTTTAGCGAGGAAGCGAACGCAGTCGGGGCCGGTGTCCGGTTCCCTGTCGAGTCCGAAATTGGTCCAGAACCGCTCCGATTCGGCAAGGTCATCGACACCGAAAGTCACCTTTTCGAGATTCGTGATTTCCACTCGCCGCTCTCGAGGGGTCGCCGCTTGCTATAGTGCGCGACATGATAGCCAGCGACGATACGGGCAGCCACAGGTCCGGAGCCACCCTGCTTCGCAGGACGGCATCCGCCTTCGCGGTGCTTGGCGGCGTCGTGCTCGGCTTGCTCGTCGTTCTGGTCGTGGCGAGCGTCCTGGGGCGTGCCCTCTTTGCGATGCCGATACCGGGGGATTTCGAGATCGTCGCGATCGGGACGGGCATTGCCGTTTGCCTGTTCCTTCCCTGGTGCTACGTGACGCGCGGCAACGTGACTGTGGATATTCTTGCGAATCACCTTCGTCCCGCCGCCCGCCGCGTTCTCGACACATTCGCTGCGTGTCTGTTCGCGGCCGTTGCCGGTCTGATCGCGTGGCGAATGATCCTCGGGCTCGTCGATGTATTTTCGTATGGCGACATCACGATGATCGTGGGCCTGCCGCTGTGGTGGGCGTATCCGTTCGCCGTCTGTTCGTTCGCGCTGGTCGCCGTTGCGGCTGCGTATACCGCGATGTTCGGCTGGCAGGGGCTCGATGACGGGCTTTGAGCTGGCGCTGATCGGTCTGGCCGTCATGGTCGGGTTGATGGCGTTGCGTGTTCCCGTTGCCATCGCGATGCTGATCGCCGGGATGGCAGGCTACATCGCACTGTCCGGTCTCGACCCTTTGCTCGCGTATCTGAAGACCGCAGCGTACTGGCGCTTCTCGTCTTACGACTTCTCCGTGATCCCGATGTTTCTTCTGATGGGGGAGTTCGCATCGCGCTCCGGCCTCAGCCGATCCTTGTTCGCCGCGGCAAACGTTTTTCTCGGCCACAGGCGGGGCGGTGTGGCGATGGCTGCCGTGGGCGGCTGCGGTGCGTTCGGCGCGATCTGCGGATCGTCCCTGGCCACGGCCGGCACGATGGCACGGGTCGCGCTGCCCGAGCTGAACCGCTTTCGTTACGCCGGAAGTCTTGCCACCGGCTCACTCGCGGCGGGCGGAACGCTGGGAATTCTGATCCCGCCTTCAGTGGCTCTGATTGTCTATGCAATCGCCGTGCAGGCAAACATCGTGCAGATGTTCCAGGCGGCGCTGATACCCGGAATTATCGGTCTCGCGGGTTACCTGATAGCAATCGCCATCTGGGTGCGGCTGAAGCCGGATGCCGGGCCCGTCGGCGAGCGGTCGAGCGGTGCAGAGAAGGTTCGCGCGCTCGTCGACACCTGGCCGACACTTGCGCTCTTTGTCATCGTAATAGGGGGCATCTACGTCGGTATCTTCGATCCGACCGAGGGCGCTGCGGTCGGTGCCTTCGGCGCCGGTGCGCTTGCCTGGTGGAAGGGGAGTCTCGATCTCGCCGGCCTGGCAGACTGCTTCCGTGACACGGCCCGGACCTGCGGCATGATCTTCATGATCGTGCTCGGCGCCGATTTTCTCAACATCTTCATGGCGCTGACCGGAGTTGCCGATCAGTTGTCGGCGGCGGCTGCGTCGAGCGGACTGAACCCCTATCTGATCTTGCTTTCGCTGCTGATCGTGTACCTCGCGCTCGGCTGTCTGATGGACAGCCTGGCAATGATCTTTCTCACCGTCCCGATTTTCTGGCCGATCATCGCCGGGCTCGATTTCGGGATGCCCGAGCAGGATCTGAAAATGTGGTTCGGGATCATCGTCCTGATCGTCGTCGAAGCCGGCCTCATCACGCCGCCGGTCGGCCTGAATGTGCTGATCATCAACCAGCATGCCGATCGTGTGCCCATGCGCGAAACGTTTCGCGGTGTCATGCCGTTTCTCGCATCCAGCCTGGTTCGGGTTCTGCTGCTGATCGTGTTGCCGCCGATCACGCTGTTCTTGCCGCACCTGCTGAACTGAGACGACGACTGGCGGTGAGTGCCTGGCCGGTGATCGTCAACCTTGGCATGTCGGCAGGGCTCAGCGCAGAAAGGCGTCGTCGATCGCAACGCTCTTCACCAGCGCGAAGAGCTCGACACCGACTTCGAGCTGCAGCTCACCCAGCGCGTCCGGTGTAATCCGCGCCACCAGCATCTGCCCTTCGACATCGAGACTGACATCGCAGATCGAGCCGTCTCGCGCGGCGATTTCGGTTATGCGTGCCGGCAGCACGTTGCGGATACTGATCCCGGACGGGCGTTTGGTGGCAAGTACGACATCGCGAGCGGGAATGTGTATCGCGACCTCGCGGCCCGCCTCGCCGCGAATCCGTGGCACGCGGATCGACGTTCGGCCGAGGCCGAGCACCGACATTCCGTCCCGATGCTCGCGGACTACGGCGCGCAAGACGGCGCCCGCATCGCGCAGGACGTCGTTGTCCGCGAAGCCCGCGGCATAGACGACTTCCTCGACGCTGCCGACAGCGGATATGCCGCCGCGGCTCAGCAACACGGCGTCGCCGGCAAGGCGCATCAGTTCGGCGGCGTCGTGAGTGACATACAAAACGGGGATCCCGAAGGCCTGGGGCAGCTCCGCGATCATGTCGACGACTTCGGCCCGTTTCCCGATGTCGAGAGCCGAAACGGGCTCGTCCATCAGCAGCAGTCGCGGTGACGTCAGCAGCGCCCGGGCGATTGCGACGCGCTGCTGCTCGCCGCCGGAAAGCGTCGCCGGCTGTCTGTCGAGCAGCGGCCCCAGGTCGAGCGCATCGATCGCCTTCTCCAGCGTGATCGCGCCGTCAGCCGCCCGGAAGCGACTCGGGAAGCGGAGATTGCCGGCGACGCTCAGGTGGGAGAAAAGCACCCCGTCCTGAAAGACATAGCCGATCCGGCGTTCGTGTGGCGGCACGAATACCGACTCGCTCAGCCATTCCCGGTCGCCGAGGGCAAGGCGTCCTTTCGCACGCCGTTCGAGTCCGGCGATGACTCGGAGCAGAGAGGTCTTGCCGGAGCCGCTTGCGCCGATGATTCCGGTGATCCGGTCCAGTGCCAGGTCCTGCGCGACGCGGAGCCGGAAGTCACCGAGCTCGAGTCGAATGTCGATGGCGAGGTGCGTCTTCATCGGCGCGCCACCGGAATGCGACGGTTCAGGCCGTATACGAGCAGCAACACGACAAACGAGAAGACGAGCAAGCCTGCGGACAGCGTATGCGCGCTTTGGTAGTCGATCGTCTCCACGTGCTCGTAGATCGCGATGGAGATGACGCGTGTGCTGCCGGGAATGTTACCGCCGACCATCAGCACGACCCCGAATTCGCCGAGCGTATGCGCGAATGTCAGGACGATCGATGTCAGATAGCCGCGGGCCGCGAGTGGTGAGGCGACCCGAAGAAACGCCTGCAGCGGCGATGCACCGAGCGTGGCGGCGGCCTCGAGCGGCCGCCGACCGACCGACTCGAACGCGGTTTGCAGCGGTTGCACAGCAAACGGCAGCGAGTACAGGATCGACGCGACCACGAGCCCGGTAAACGAAAACGTCAGTGTGGTGTCGGTGATGCGCAGCCACAGGCTGCCGAGCGGCCCGGCCGGGCCCAGTACGATCAGGAGATAGAAACCCAGAACCGTGGGCGGCAGCACGAGCGGCAGCGCGACGACCGCCTCGATCGGCGGCTTCAGTCGCGATCGCGTGAATGCAAGCCACCAGGCCAGGGGCGTCGCGATTGCCAGTAGCACGGCCACGGTCGTGATCGCCAGCCGGATGCTGAGCCAGACCGGTCCGAGATCCACTTCGCTCATCCGTGCCCGGTTCGGCCGGGCGTCCTGTGATCGTGCGTCTGCATCGGTGTGCAGTGTAGAACCTGACGCGGGATCCCGCATCGATTGCGCGTGATATGCTGCCTTGCGACATGGATCGACGTATCGTCATCGGAATCACCGGGGCCAGTGGCGCGGCATACGGCGTTCGGCTGCTCGAGGAATTGCGCGGCGCCGGTGACGTCGAAACCCACCTTGTCGTTTCGGCGGCCGGCTACCTGAATCTGGCGACGGAGACGAGTCTCTCGAAGCAGTCTCTGCATGCGCTGGCCGACGTCGTGCACTCTGACAAGGATATCGGCGCCACGATCGCCAGCGGTTCGTTCCACACGGACGCGATGATCGTTGCGCCCTGCTCGATGCGCACACTCGCTGCGGTTGCGACGGGTCTCTCCGGCAGCCTGATCACGAGGGCGGCGGATGTGGTTCTGAAAGAGCGCCGCAGGCTGATACTGGTAACCCGTGAAACGCCCCTGAATCTCGCGCACATCCGCAACATGGCGGCGGTCACCGAGATGGGCGGCGTCGTCTTTCCCCCGGTGCCGGCCTTTTACGCCGGCCTCGAAAACGTCGACGACATGGTCGATCAGACGGTCGGCCGAATCCTGGATCTTGCGGGCATCGATACGCGGCTGGTCCGGCGCTGGCGCGGCACGGCCATGGCAACCGGGCGCGCGTGAGCTCTCCCAAAGCTGTTCGTTGCAGGCTGACCAGCCTGCGGCAGGCGTCCCGTCGGCCGGTTAGCCGCGACAGCTGGCCGGCAGATACTGGTTCGGCACGGTCGGCGCAATGTACGTCGTAACGAGTCCGCCGAGGCCCGTGCCAAGCAGCTGCAGGCCGGCCGGCGCGGTAGCGGTTCCGCAACGCCAGACTATGCTGCCGTCAGTCGTCTGATAGGGCGTCAGCGTTACCGTCCTGCCGGTGATCGAGGCGTGCGCCATGTTGCCGAAGGTGACGACGACGACACCGTCTGTGATGTCCACGGACGTGGTAAACGACCCCTGCGTATCGCTGCCGTTCGGTGTCATTCCGGCCGTCGCGCGGTCCGCGGGCGGCTCGCCCCTCAGAAGAAACGACTCGGCGATCGGTGCCTTCGCGTTGGCCGCCATGTTGACGCCCTCGGTGACCTGCGTCCGAATCGTGTAGTCCTGATAGGCCGGAATCGCGATAGCGGCGAGAATGCCGATGATCGCAACGACGATCATCAGTTCGATCAGCGTGAAGCCCCGGATTGTCTTCTTGGTAGCCATCATGAGCCCTGCGTCTCCGCGTAGACGACCGGTATGTGTTTTCGCTCCGCGTAACGCTGGGCGAACGAGAGCGCATTGTCCGGCGACATGGGTTGTTCCTGAACGAGGGTCTTGACCTTGGCCGTCGGTTCGTCCGGCCGCGAAGTCGACGCCTTCTCCGTCACGCGCTGAATCGTCACCAGGGTGACGGTATCGTCGCGAGGGTCGGTGGTCGTCTGGATACGCACATAGTCGCGTTCCGCATGCCCTGAAACAGGCTGATCGCGATAGATTCTTACATCCATCGAAGGTCGGCTCCATCGTCGCGAATTCTCTGGTCTACAGGAAGCAAGTCGCGTGCCATCACGGGGCGAGCCGCCAAATGCGTGTGAGAGGCTTCCTTATGTCAAGCGCGGGTGACCCCACGTGTCACAAGCTGCCCCCGATCGCACGAAGTCCCGGCCGTTATATGTCGCGAGAGCCGGCGACGCCCGTCACGAATACCGGCAATACGGACCGGTACGGCACGGTGCCGTGCGGTGCCGATATCGGATCCTCGTTGGCCGGCGGCGGCCAGGGCTCAGCTGCCGCGCCCGATGTTGCTGAGAAACTCGCTTCTGGTCCGGGGATCGGAGCGGAAATGGCCGAGCAGCTGGCTCGTGATCATCGAGACGCCATGTTTGCGCACGCCACGCGTCGTCATGCACTGATGCTGGCCTTCGATCACAACGCCGACGCCCTTCGGCTTCAGCACGTCCTGGATGCAGTGCGCGATCTGCGCCGTCATCGATTCCTGCACCTGCAGCCGCCTGGCGAAGGTCTCGACGACACGTGCGAGCTTGCTGATTCCAACGACCTTGCGATCGGGCAGGTAACCGATATGCACCTGGCCGATGATCGGAGCGAGATGGTGTTCGCAGTGCGACTCAAAGCTGATGTTCTTCAGAACGATCATCTCGTCGTAGCCGTCCACTTCCTGGAACGTGCGACGGAGAAACTCGACCGGGTCCTCCTTGTAGCCGCTGAACCAGTCCTCGAAGGCACGTGCGACACGGGCAGGCGTCGCGGTCAATCCCTCCCGGTCCGGGTCGTCGCCGATCCATAGCAATAGCGTTCGGACGGCCGCCTCGGCTTCTTTTCTCGTCGGTGAGCTCACAGCGTGTTCCTGTCGGTCGAAACGAAAGCGCCGCTGACGCGGCGTTCCGGGAGTCTAAGATGGGTGTTATCGTTGCGCAACTCGAGTCCGCCCCTCCTGACATGAACTCCAGCCTGATCGTCGAGCGTTTTGAACAGTGGCGCGCCGCCTCGTTGCCCGTGGCGCTCGTGACGGTGTTCGAGACCGTTGGCTCGACCTACAGCAAGCCGGGGCACAGGATTCTGATCGATGCCGGCGGCGATTTTCAGGGACTGGTCAGCGGCGGCTGCCTGGAGGGGGACCTCGCCGAACATGCGGCTGCTGCGCTCGCGACCGGAACACCGCGTGTCGTGACCTACGACTTGCGCGACGAGGCCGATGAGCTGTTCGGACTCGGTGTCGGTTGCGACGGCATGCTGCGGATGCTGGTGCAGCCGTTGTCGGCCTCGACGGACTATGCGCCGTTCGCCTCCATTGCGGCCGGCATGGTCGGGGACGAGCGAACCGTCGTTGCGACGGTCGTCGACACCGATTGCGCGGAGATGCCGCTCGGGGCAACGCTCGTCTGGTCGCCGCAGGGGGCGACCGCCACCGGCTTCGATGAACCGACCCGCGCGGCTGCGGTCGAGCTGTGCGCGGCCACTTCTCCGGATGCCACCCCCGGCGTTCGACGTCTCGATGCGGGCGTCAGCCTCCTGGTCGCGCCGCTCCTGCGCGTGCCAAGACTGCTGATTCTGGGTGCGGGTATCGATGCCGTTCCGCTGGTGAGCATGGCAGCGCAGCTCGGCTGGCACGTGCACATCGCTGACCATCGTCCGGCATATCTGGAGCGCGCAGCGTTTTCGGTTGCGAAGTCGGCCAGTCTCGTCGTGCCGGGAGCGCTGTCCGAGCAGCTTGCTGTCGACGGTTTCGACGCGATTATCGTGATGAGCCATCATCTGCTGACCGATGAGGCGTTTCTTCGTGAGCTCATCGATGCCTCGTGCGACTACATCGGCGTGCTTGGCCCGCCTGCCCGCCGGGAAAAATTGCTGACGGCAATTGGCGGGACCGAATCCGATTTCGCCCGGCGGTTGCGCGGTCCGGTCGGGCTCGATCTCGGCGCAGATTCAGCGGAAACGATCGCGCTGTCGATCCTCGCTGAGATTCAGCTCGTTCTCGGTGGCCGCGCCGCGCCGCGCTGACGACGAAGACTCGAGCACCGGCAGAACCCACCCCGTGAGATCTAGCCCACTCTCTGCAACCGATTAGCCGGACTAGTAGCGGGTGCCGCGCTGGCTCTCCGCGTATAGCGTCATCATGAATTGCCGAATCGATGCTTCCGCCTCGGCTTTCGGCATGAGCCGTTGCTGCTCGAGTACGGCTGCCATGTCGGCGATCGATCGTCGCCCGTCGATCAGCCCGAGAATGAACGCGTGGATTTTCGTGGCCGTGGCCTGATTGCGAAAGTGTGGCAGCACCGGGATCGGGTCCTTGCCGCGCACGATCCAGTCCGGAAGCGCTTCGTATCGGTCGGTCCTGGAGATGTGTTTCGCTTTCACCGCAGTCCAGCTCAGCACGTTCTCGCTGCGGGCATGACGGCTCGCGGGGCTCGCCAGGTACGGGATCGTCCGGTCGTGCCAGCCGGATGCGGTGAAACCGCAGCCGTCCAGGCCCGCGACGCATTCCTCGGGAGAGAGCTGCCGCGCAGGGGCTGCATCGTGGAAGCTCAGCGAGCCGAGATTGATCCAGCACCCGTCGTCACGCAGCAGACGATTGATGCGGCGGGCGATCTGCTCGAACGGCTCCGGCAGGATGTCGATCAGCCAGGGCGTGATGATCGTGTCGAAACTGCGGGCCGGCCACGGCGGCCGGTGCACGTCGCCGATGCAGTAGGCGACGTCGGCGCGGCCCGGCGCCGCGAGTTGCCGCAGGACCGCCGAGTGCTCGAGGTCGATCGGTGCGACCGGAAACTCGTAGAGCTCGAGCGTGTCGCCGCGTGACATTCGGTCGGCGATCAGCACGAGGAATGGATTGAAATCGAGCGCTTGCGTACTGCCGGGCCCGGCGCGCGTATGGAAGTCGTGGGCGAGCCGTCCGGCGCCGCAACCGAGCACGAGGCTCCGGCCCGGAGCCCTGTCTGCGAGCCTCTCGAGGACGATCTCGATCGTCGCGTCGTTTTCGGCTTCGCCCCAGCACCAGTCGCGGTGCACATTGCCGTAGTAGGTCGTCAGCCCCTGATCGGCGGGCAGCTTCGTTCTGAGGGCCAGGTAGGTGTTGCGCTCGGCGGTGAGCTCGGCCAGCTCGAGCGGCTCCAGCACCTGGCCGAGGCGCTGACGATGCGATTCCGTAGCGGTGGCGAGCCGTTCGAGCCGCTGCCGGGTACGGTTGCCGATCGACTTGTCGTTCAGCGCCGCGGTGATCGCCTGCTCGCGTTGCTCGAGATCGCGCAGCAGGAAGTGCAGTCGCCCGCGCCAGTCATCGAGCGCGGCGCCGGGTTCCGCGAACAGCCACGGCAGCCCGCCGATGAGAGGAAACGTAACCCGACAACCGCGGCAGCTCAGGCCGCCGTCGCTCCGCTCGAGCGGCGTCCGGTCGCAGCGCGGACAAGCGTATTCGGCCGGTTCGGTCGATTGCATGGACAGAGTCTTGACGTGGATCTGGCCGACCGCGGCAACTTAGCGCCCAGCGGTGCGAACCGACAGGGCAGGGGTCACATTATGTGAAGTCTGACCGGCTGCGCGGCTGACTGGCTGACCCGCTGACCGGCTGCGCGCTGGCAGGCTGGCTCGTGGCCCGGGCGGGCGATCGATCAGTCGGCGAAAGCTGCAGGTCGGGCGGGAAAGTCGCGGCGCCCGAAAGACATCCGTGTCTGACGGGCGCCGCTCGCCTGCACGCTTGAACAACGGAGACGTGCCAGATGAAGTCGTCGCGGCCGCGTTCCTGCGGCCGCCGAAACCCTCAGATCGTGCCGTTGACGATCTGCTCGAATGCAGTCAGCCGGTCCAGGTTCGCTGCGTCGCCGAGTCCGTGTGTCGGAAACAGGCCGCTGAAGAGATTCGCCTGCCCATGCAGTGCCAGATAGTTCAGCGCGACCATCTCGACGAGCAGATTGACGTTGTTGGCGCCCGGCGTGCCGGCACGCTGGACGTCGCCACTCGCAGAGAACGAGCCGATCTGCCGATGTTGCTCGGCGGTCATTCCGTCGGACCCGCTGGTGAAGAGCAGCGGCCGGCTGCCCGGGTTGTAGACGAGGAAGAATGACGCCGCCGTCGACTGATTGTCCGACGTCCATTCGCCTTTGCCGCGCCCGTCCTGCGAATCGTCGATCACGCCGTTGCTCGACAGAGCACCGTCGCTGAAGACGTACATCATCAGTGGTACACCGATGCGCGCGGCGTACTCCAGGCACGCGCCCATGCAGCGTCCGGCCCGGAAGTCCTTGACCTCGCCTTCCTGGCGCATGCCGCCGTGATAGTCGTAGCCGCCCATCGTCACGCAGCCCGCGCCGGCATAGCCTTCGATGACCAGCTTCATGACGGATGCGGTCTTGCGGAACTCGTCCTGATCCCGGCCGCCGCCATTCCATTCGGCATCGCTGAAGATCCCGGTCGGGCCGACGATCGCCGGATCGTTGCCGGGGTCGAGGTCGACACCGCCGAACCGGTCCGCCACGTCGGCAGCTTTCAGGTAGCCACACTTGACGAGATCCTTGACGACGTCGTCCTGGCTGATCGGCAGCCCGGTGCTGACGGCGTTGTCCATCTTTTCCCGGCTGACGCGGTAGATCGATTCGAGTACCGCTGTCGCATCTTCCGGTCCGAGCAGACCGACGAGCTGGCCGGTGTCGACGAGGCCGACGACGTCACTCGGGCGGTCGATTTTCGTCGGCCGGAACTCCGGGTTGATCATCATCAGCGGCGCCATCGAATTGCCGCCCGAATCCGAGTTCTGAGAACCGCAAAGCGTCAGGATCGAGCCATCGGCGCCCGCACGCTGAATCGCGTACATCGGATTGTGGGGATTGTTCGACGTGTCGTTCTCGGAGCGTGCCGGAATGATGGCGCCGTTGACGTTGTTCGTGTTGAGCTGACTGAAGCTCGCCTGCATTCCGCGAAGGAAAGCGCTGTCGCTGTGAAAAGCGAGGCCGAGGCTCGAGTCCGTATGGTCGCCGTTGCTCGTCGCCGTCGGCGTGATTTCGGCAACACCCGGGATCATGTCACCGGGGAGGCCGAGCTTGCTGTAGCCGGCCGTGCTGAGAACGTCGAGCTGCCCGTCCTGCTGGCCAACCAGGACGTTCGATCCTGCGATGTTCGCCCCGCCGGCGAGGTCGAAGCAGATGAACGGAATCTTCCCGGCGCCGTTCGTGATTCCGCAGCCGGTAACCAGCGGCTGCAGGTCGGCTGCCAGCTGGCTGTACGCGACTCGCGGATTGGAGAATAGCGACAGCACGCCGCCACCGAGCACGGCCGCCGAGCCGGACAGGAATCCCTGGCCGATCAGCTCGCGCCGGGACATCGGCCGGTTGTGGAATTCGTGGCGCTGGGGCGCGTCCGGATGGCGAAGTTTGCGTCTGGATCGAATCAGCATGTTCGTTTCCTCGGGCTCTCAGGCGTTGCTCTACTGGACGAGCATCGCGGCGCTGCCGACGACGGCCGAGCAGACGGCCTTGCCGATGTCGAGCGTGCGTTGGGTCGAATTCGAGTTGGTTGCAGCCAGTCCGGGTCTGGTTCCATCACCGGGAATGCCGTTGATCAATTCACTCAGCTCACCGGCAACGGTGGAGCGATCCGGCTGCGTCGCGATCTGGGTAACGCCGACCATGCGGTCCAGCAGCGGATCGAACAGCTGCGCTTCGTTGGCGGCACTCGGAAAGAGCGCCGCCGGCGTCTGCGACCAGAGTCCGGAGCCGAATGTCGAGTTTCTCAGGCTCGAATCCTCGATCAGCGCGTTGCAGTACTCGATGGCGAGCTGCGCGATCGCGATCTGATGAGAGGCGAGCACCGCTTCGATGGTTGGCACGGCAGGCAGTGACTGGCGTACCAGATTGAAGGTGCCCTGCACGTTCGGCTCCAGCGGGCTGACACCGGTGACCGCCGCCATCGTGGCGTTGATCTCGTCAAACATCCGAACGCCGATTTCGGAAGCCGCGGCCAGATCGACAGGCGTCGGTTGCGGCGGCGTCTGGGCCGGGGGCCGGGCATAGCTTTGTGCACCCAGCTGGTCGAACGTCAGGAAGAACTCGTCCGATGTCGCACCTTTTTCGAGGGGCACGGTCGTCCCGAGGATCGCGAGCGGCTGCCCGGTCTCCTGCGCGTACTGGGCGCTGCTGATCGTCGCGTCGACGTTCGCAAAGGCCTGGCCGATCGGCGCCTCGGCGCCATTGACCCCGATGCGGATGCCGCGGACATCGATGCCGTCGGGCTGCGCAGTCGGGTCGAGGCTGACGAAGAAGGGCTGCCGGAACAGATAGGCGTAGCTATCGAAGATCGAAGCCTCGAAGACCACGTAGCTGTCGGGCACGCTGATCAGATGTTCGACGCTGAACAGCAGGAAGAATTTCTCGCCGACACCCGCCTCGAAGTTCTGAGTGATCTGTTCCTGCGTAAGGGCGCGGTTGTGGATCGCGACCAGGCGAATGACGCCCGCCCAGGGCAAATCGCCGGACACCTCGTTACCGAGCACGAAGGCAAACGTGTCGTCCCAGTCGATCAGCGTGCCGCCGGGGACGGGGTCCACCATCGATGTCAGGATGCCGTTGACGTAAATGCGGCGGCCGTCGACCGGACTGTAGGTCATGACCACGTGCTGCAGCGTAGCCTGCAGGACTTCGGCGGCATCCGGCGTGGATAGTTGCGGGTTGCCGTTCGCATCCGACTGATCGCTGCGATTGAAGAAGTCGTAGTTGTACATGGTCTGGCCGAGGTTGAAGTTCCTCGCCATCTCGCCGGCGGAATAGCTGACGATGCGGGTGTCTTCCTGCACGACGTTCCCGGGGGCCACCCAGGTCTCGATCGAGTACTCGCCGGTTGCCGTGATTGCGGTGCGCAGCTTTGCGCTCGAGGCCGTCGAAGCCTGCGCCTTGCCGCCGGTGAAGTTGAGACCCCAGCCGCCGAACCACTCGACGTTGCCGGACAACGTGAGATCCATTGCCGGATCGACACCGCTCGTATCGAAGGCAGTCGTGCCGATGCCGGTCTTGAACTCGTAGTTCGCGATGACATTCGCCTCGTAGCGGTTCCCGCCGGATGCGACGGTGCCTTCGAACAGCGTCAATGCCCGGCTGGTGACCAGGGCCGGATCGACCTGGGTTAGCGGGACAGCCTGTGCGAAAGACGCGATCGCGGCTTCCATGTCGTCGGCGTCGCTGGCGCAGTTCGTGGTCCAGCAGTTGTGCGATTCGTCCCGGAGGCGCTGAACGAAACGTGAGGCGCCCGGGTCGTCGAGATCCATCTTCGACAGCGCGGCGGCGTAAGCGGTGATGAGTGCGTCCGGGTCGCCGACCGGGCCTTCCGCGAAGAAGGGCGACTGTGCCACAGCCGAGTTCGAGGAATGGCAGTTGCTGCAGTACTGCGCGAGTATCGGTTGGTAGACCGTCGTATCGAACAGCGCGCCATTGTCGTTCGGAAAGTTGCGGCTCTGGCCCGGATCGCGCAGTGACACGGGCGCCTCGAGCTCGATCTTGCGGCTGCCGCCGGTGGCAGTGGCGCCGGCCCAGTTCGTGATCCAGGTGGTCAGGATCTCCGCGCATGCGGCGTCGCTGGTCAGCCAGCAATTGTGGCCGCCCGCAACTTTCAGGACCATCGTCGAGTCTTCCGGCGAAACCAGGTCGACAACGTTGTTCGCATCGGCATAGGCCAGATTTACGTCGTCGCTGCGCGCGAACATCGGCGACTGCCCACCGTCGGCCCCGTGGCAACTGCCGCAGCGGTTGTCCAGGCGCACGTTGTCGAAGAGGTTGATCTTGAAAGACTGCACGTCGGCTGTCGCCGGCGCCGGTCCGGCGTAGTCGGAGCCCGGCGCGACATTGCCGCCCGGAAGCACTTCGGTACCTGCGCCGCTGCCGCCGCTGCAGGCCGCGACCAGCAACAGCGAGGCGAGCGCTAGCGCGGTACCCGGACGTATCTCGTCCGGCCGCTGCCGACCGCCTTCGCGATTCGTTCGTTGGTTGTTCATATCCTGCATCGCCCCGTTCCCTAGTTGCCCATGCAGTAGACAGCCGACTCGGCGAAGACCTGCTTGAGGTTGTAGCCGGTGGCAAAGGTGTTCGTCATCAGCGTGACCTGGTCACGATCCGGCTGGTCGGTCGGCGGCCTGAGGCACACGGCCTCGAAGACCTTTTCGACCTGGCATTGTGCGAATGCCTGCGAGCCGGCGAGTTCCTGGCCCAGGCTCTTGGCGCCGGTGCCGCTCCCGGGCAGCGCCTGGCTCCAGCCGAGCAGGGCATTCTGGCCCTCGCGCCAGTAGTTGTCCCAGGCGTCGTCCGGCGTCACGAAGCCGTCCGGAAACGTCTCTTCGTTGTTGAAGTACTTGGGCTGGACCGAGTTGGCCGTGTACTCGATGCTGCCGGTCGCCTCGTCGAAGTTGTAGTAGGCGAAGGCCTGGGCCATCGGGTCCATGCCGGCATGACAGCCGATGCAGTTGTTCATGAAGACGCGACTGTCGCCACCCGGGCTGCGCGAGACATCCTGCCGAATGCGATCCGGAATGATGCTCGTATCGTGCACCTGCTCGAGATCCATGCACATGTGATTCATCAGCGTGAAGCGAAACATCGCCCGATTGGTACCGGCGATGAAGAAGGCTTCGGCTGCGGCTCGCGTCGTCATTGCGCCAGCGGTCGCCGTTCCGGGCAGACCATAGGCAGCCGACTGCGTCGTCTGGATCAGGTCCGTCGCCGGGTTGAATGCGGGATCCTGCATGTTGTTTTCGAGCGCAACGTAGTGAGCGTTGCTGTCACGAGTGGGCAACGGTTGTCCCGCCTCCACATACAGAATGTCGCCGTAAAGAATCTGATCGAACGGCACGTCGTTGATGACCATGCCAATCACCAGCGCGATGTAGTCGTTGAGGTTGACGAACGGCGACTGATCGCGATTTGTCCATGGCGCCGCGAAGTTCTTTAGTGTCACCGTTGCGAATGCCGGGTTGTCCATTGCCAGCATCGCTGCACCGATCGGATTGCTGCCGATCTGGGCTTCCATCTGGCTCAGGATCGCATCGCTCGGTGGCACACCGGCCAGCCGGTCATGAATTCTCTGCGCCTGCTCACGCGGTCCGGCGAGTGCGGCGGAGATTCCTGCGAGGCATAGCGCGGCGACAACAAAGAAGTGCCATGCACCGAATGTCGACCGGGATTCCCCATCGGGAAACTGATGTTCCTTACTGCTCTTCATCGTGAGTCCGTTCCAGTTGATTCAGAGAGCGGGGAGAATTCCAGCACAAAAAAATCGCCGGCGTAATGTCGAAAATTTCCCACGTCTCGAATTGGCGACAGCTTCAGCGAGAACGTATCGGACGTGTACGCTGGAATCGTAGATGCACTACAAAGTTTTCACTGCGCGTGTCATGGAAGGGACGTTAGGTGAAATCGCAAAGCACTTCGGAGCGATTTTTTGGTCGCGAGTGTTAAGTGCATCACACAATTTGAGGGCAGGGAGCTCGATGCGTTCTGTGATCGCGTTAACGGCGACAGGAGTCAGTGACGCCCAATATGTCGGGGTCGGCGTATTACGTCCAATCGATGTAATTCGCGCCTCGAACTTATGTCGTCTGCGAGCGACGTCCGGATCGATCTCCAGCCGGGTCGACGGTCGTCCTGCAGCCGCGCGATTGGAGAAGCGTTCTGAGCCCTCATCGACAACATGGCGTATCTCGCGAGGGAACTGCGATGAACACGACAGGCGCTCAGACTCTTGAAACAGGGACGCCGGGACGGCTCCTGGCACTGGTTCTGCCGGCGTTGCTCGCCGCATGCAGTGGCGGAAACGGCGACGGCAGCGTTGGAATCGGCAGCGGGCAGGACCCGGACCCGGTCGCTCTCGACTTCCCGATTGCCTATACGAAAGGCCCGCTGTTCGACGAGGACATGAATCTGCTCGCGCAGACCGATCTGCGTGACCTCGAGCGCTTCAACGTCGGTACCGATCTCTTTCTTCTCGACCGGGCATCGCCCGGCTCCGTGGAAAGGAACATTACGATCGGCGAGACGCTCGGCATGGGTGACGTGCAGGGCGTCGAGATCTCGGTCGACGGCGAGCGTGTGCTCTTTTCAATGCGCGGCCCGTTCGATCCGAATCTGGCCCTCGAAGACCAGCCGACATGGAATCTGTGGGAATACGAGATTCCGACCGACACGCTCCGGCGCATCATTGCATCGGATATCACGGCCGAGGATGGCCACGACATCCTGCCGCACTATCTGCCGGACGGTCGGATCATCTTTTCATCCACCCGCCAGCGGCAGGCCAAGGCGATCCTGCTGGACGAGGGCAAGCCGCAGTACGAGGCCCAGGTGGAGGATCGCAGCGAGGACGCCTTTGTCCTTCACGTCATCGACGAAGACGGCGACAACCTGCGCCAGGTCTCCTTTAATCAGAGTCATGACCTCGACCCGACCGTCCTCGACAACGGCAAGGTCCTGTTCAGCCGGTGGGAAGGCGCCGGCAACAACAACGCGATCCATCTCTTCCAGATGAACCCCGATGGCAGCGATCTGGAATTGCTGTACGGTGCTGAGAGCCACGACACGGGAACGGATCAGTCGACGATTCAGTTCGTCGGCCCGCGCGAGATGATCGATGGGCGGGTCATGGCGATTACCCGGCCGTTCGATCACCCGGAGCTCGGTGGCGACATCGTCATCATAGATGTCGATACCTATGTCGAGATCGCCCAGCCCAATGCGGCGAATGCCGGCATGCCCGGCCCGGCTCAGGTCTCCGCGAGTCCCGCCAACGTCCGGACCGACGTGCTGCCCTCTGAAGGCGGGCGGTACAGCTCGGCGTTTCCGCTCTGGGATGGCACGGACCGCGTGCTGTCGAGCTGGTCGATCTGCCGTGTCATCGAAGATGACGTGATCGTGCCGTGCTCGCCGGAGCGACTTGCCGACCCGAACGTTCTGCTGGCCCCGCCGCTCTACGGGATCTGGATGTACGAGCCCTCCGATCAGACGCAGCTCCCGGTCGTGATCGGCGAGGAAGGCATGCTGATCACCGACGTTGTGGCCGCGCAGCCACGGCCCAACCCGACCTCGATTCCGGATCGATTGCCGGGCATCGAGCTCGATACGGATCTCGCGGCGGAGAATGCCGGCATCATCAATATCAGAAGCGTCTACGACATCGACGGTACGGACGTGGCCACACCGGATATCGAGACGCTCGCAGATCCGGCTGCCGCCGTCGCCGCCCAACGGCCTGCTCGCTTCCTCAGGATAGAGAAGGCCGTGTCCATCCCGGACGACGACGTGCGTGACTTCGAAAACACGGCCTTCGGTCCGAACATCAATCAGGGCATGCGTGAGATCGTCGGCTACGCGCCGGTCGAGCCGGATGGCTCGGTGCGCGTGATGGTGCCGGCGAACGTGCCGCTCGCGGTCAGCGTCCTCGACGTCAACGCGCGGCGCATTACCGGTCGGCACCAGAGCTGGCTGCAGGTGCAGCCGGGCGATGAGCTGCGCTGCGACGGTTGCCACTCGATCCAGAGCGGACTGTCGCATGGCCGCCGGGACAGCTTCACCTCCGTTTACGCGGGGGCGCAGAGCACGGGGGTGCCGTTTCCCAACACGGTATCGACCCTGTCGCCGGACTTCGGCGAGACGATGGCCGAAGTCAGGACGCGGGTCAGTTGCCAGACGGATTGCGCGGCGCTCGAGGCCAGTCTGGACCCGATCTATGAAGACTTCTGGACCGACCCCGCCGTTCGCATGCCCGATGCGTCTTTCGGCTACCACTACTCGTCGTTGACGACCCCGCCGCCGACGACGCTCGCCTGCGTCGACACGCCGCCGGCGAACAACTGGGACCCGACCTGCCGGACGGTCATCAATTACGAAACGCACATCCATCCGCTCTGGAGTCTCCCGCGAACGGCGAACGCGGCGGACGTCACCTGCTCGCAGGGCGGTTGCCACGCGCCGGTGGATGCCATCGGGCAGGTCGCCGTGCCCCAGGCGCAGCTCGATCTCACCGACGGGCTTTCGGTCGACGAAATGGCCCACTTCAATGCCTATCGCGAGCTGGTCTTCGACGACGCGGAACAGGAGCTGGTCAACGGTGCGCTTCAGGACCGCATCGTGCAGAACGGCGTCGATGCCGACGGTAACCCGATCCTCGAGACCGTGCCCGTTGCATCGTCGATGAGCGCGGGCGGCGCGAACGCCTCGAACGCGTTCTTCTCGCGCTTCGATCAGGGCGGGACGCACGACGGTTACCTGACGCCGGCCGAATTGCGACTGCTGTCCGAATGGCTCGACATCGGCGCGCAGTACTACAACAACCCGTTCGACGCACCGGTGAACTGATGCGGACACTGCGGCTCATATTCCTGCTGATCGCTCATACCGTCGCTCTGGCGACGCTGGCGCAGGCTCAGGAGCAGCAGCCGCAGTTGATCGTCAGTGATCCGTTCGTCGAAATGCACACCGGTCCCGGCCGTGGTTATCCGGTGTTTCACGTCGCTGAGCGTGGCAGCACGATCGAGTTGTTGCGGCGTAGAACCGACTGGTTTCAGGTCAGAGCGCCGCGCGGCGAGGAAGGCTGGGTTCACTACGACCAGTTGCTGACGACCGTGACTCCGGATGGCGAGCCATTCGGAGAGCCCGGGTTCACACTCGAGGACTTCGAACAGCGGACCTGGGAAGCCGGGTTCCATTACGGCGACTTCGGCGGCGCAAACGTGATTTCGGCTTTCGGTGCTTTCGGGATGACGCCGAATCTGACCGGCGAGGTGTCGGTGTCGCACGCGCTCGGCCGCTTTTCCGACAGCAAGATGATCAATTTCAACATCGTGCATCTGATGTACCCGGAACGCCGGGCATCGCCGTTCTTCACGCTCGGGGCCGGCGCGATCAAGACATCACCGAAAGCGACGCTGGTTGCGACGCTCGATCGGGAGGATGCGGTGGCGCACGCCGGCATCGGAGTTCGCACCTATCTGACGCGGCGATTCGTGTTTCGCGCCGAGTACAAGACTTATGTCGTGTTTACCAGTCGCGACGACAACGAGGAAATTAGGGAATGGAAAGCAGGCTTCTCGTTCTTCTTCTGACATCGGTGCTCGCGCTTTCGAGCCTGACCGGCTGCAGCCGCCAGCGTGCGGTGCAGGCGGAGGACAACGGGCAGCCGCCGGTCATCGAGCCGGACGTCGAGCGTCGCGAGATAGAGCAGGCGCGACTGGATACCGAAGACTTCGAAGTCGGCATCTTCGCCGGCCAGATGAGCGTCGAGGATTTCGGTGTCAACACGGTCGCCGGCGCCCGGTTCGCATATCACATAACGGAAGGGTTCTTTGTCGAGCTGGCTGGCGGCCTGACGGAGACCGAGCAGACGAGTTTCGAGCGGCTCAGCGGAGCTGCGCAGTTGCTCACAGACTCGGAGCGCGACTACACCTACTATAACCTGTCGCTCGGCTACAACATTCTGCCGGGCGAAGGTTTTGTCGGCCGCAACCGTGCATTCAATACGACCTTGTATGTGATCGGCGGCGTCGGCAGTACGAATTTTGCCGGGGACGACAGGTTCACCGTGAATCTCGGACTCGGCCTGAGGCTGATGCCGCTCGACTGGCTCGCTGTCCACGCGGACGTCCGTGACCATGTCTTCGACATCAACCTGCTTGGTCAGGAAAAGACGGCACACAATCTGGAGGCCCATGTAGGCGTCACCTTCTTCTTCTGACCGGATTCGGGGTAGTGGGAAAGGACATGGAGGTCACAGCTATGTTTCGCAGGTTTGCGTTAGCGATTGCCGGTGCGTCGTATCTCATCGCGGCTTCGGCCGGAGAGCTGAGCGGTCAGGCACCGGGGTTTGCGCTCGAATCACGGGACGGCAGCGTCGTTTCACTCGACGAGCTGCGCGGTGATGTCGTGATGGTCAATTTCTGGGCGACGTGGTGCGGCCCGTGCCGTGAGGAGATGCCGCATCTCGAGGCGCTGTATCAACGCTATGGCGACCTCGGGTTCACGCTGCTCGGCGTGAATGTCGAAGAAGACTCGAGCGGTGCCGACGAATTTCTCGCAGAGACGCCGGTGTCGTTTCCGATTCTGTTCGATCCCGGCAACGAGGTCAGCGCGCTCTACGACGTCGTCGCGATGCCGAGCACCGTGATGATCGATCGGTCAGGCAACATGCGTTTCATTCATCACGGCTACCAGCCCGGGTACGAAGGCGAGTATCAGTCGCAGATCCGGGCGTTGCTGCGCGAATGAGCCGGCAGATTGAGAGCTGACGAGCTGCTTTCCTGCAATTCGGTGTGGGGGTTTAAGTGATGAGTCGAGTAGCCAGGATTTTTATCGGCGGTTTCCTCCTGATGCTTGCTGCCGGCTGCAGCGTGGAGCCCTGGGTGAAGCCGTACGAGCGGGATCACATCGCGGATCCGATCATGTCGTTCGACCGGGATCCGGTTTCGTCTGCGTACATCCACCACGTCTACGAGGCTCGGGAGGGCGCGCGTGGCGCAACCGGCAGCGCCGGCGGCGGGTGTGGCTGTAACTGAGTGCCTGCCCAAGTGCGTGCCCGAATGCGATGAACCGCCCGATCCGATATCTGCCGATTCTGGCCGTTGCCTTGCTCGCGACGCAGGCGTTCGCCGGGGTTCTCCCCGAGGACCGCGCCGATGTGCTGTTTCATTCCTACGATGGCGGCGGAGTGACGATTCAGGGTCCTTCACTGCTCGTACGCAAGCAATTCGCCGGAAAATTCTCGGCGAGCGCCAACTACTACATCGACGATATCAGCAGCGCCTCGATCGACGTAGTGACGACGGCAAGCCCGTACAACGAGAAACGCACGCAGTACTCCGTGGGGCTCGACTACCTGCACGATCGCTGGCTGATGAACATCGGCTTTACGAGCAGTGAGGAAAACGATTTCTCGGCCGAGACGTTCAGCATCGGTGTGAGCCAGGACATCTTCGGGGACCTGACGACAATCACGCTCGGTTACTCCGTTGGTGACGACGTCGTGAGTAGGAGGGGCGATTCCGTCTTCAGCGATACCATTCAGCGGCAGCACTACCGGCTGGGCGTGTCGCAGATTCTGACGAAAAACCTGATGATGGGCCTTTCGTACGAGACGATTACAGACGAAGGGTTTCTCAACAACCCGTATCGCCAGGTCCGTTTCGTCGATACGACCAGCGCGCTCGGTTTCAGTTACGAACCTGAAGTCTATCCACGCACGCGGACCAGTGACGCGGCCGCGCTCAGGATGCGCTACTACCTGCCATATCGGGCAGCGCTCCACGGCGAGTATCGAAGTTACTCCGATACGTGGGACATCAAGTCGTCGACGTTCGAGCTCGGCTACACGCATCCGCTGGACAGCGGGATCGTCATCGAGGCGAAGGTGCGGGCGTACTCGCAGGACCGTGCCGAGTTCTTCAGCGATCTCTTTCCGCGCCAGCAGTTCCAGAACTTCATGGCGCGGGACAAGGAGTTGAGCACGTTTACGAGCAATACGCTTCGCCTCGGAGTTTCCTACGACATCATGGAAGGCGGCTGGCGATTCGTCGAACGCGGCAGCGTCAGCTTTGTCTACGATCACATCCTGTTCGACTACGAAGACTTCCGCGATCTGACGCAGGCGAATGGCGTTGCCGGCACGGAGCCGCTCTACAGCTTTAATGCCGACGTCGTGCAGTTCTTCGTGTCGTTCTGGCTCTGAGCACGGAACGATTCTGGACGCATCCTGAGCGAATCGTAATCCCGCGCATCGCCGATTGGATCGTGGCGGCACGTACACTGAAGTCCGTCGTTCTCCCGCGGAGTTCGGTCCCGGATGCGGACCGCCACCTGGCAATTCGTACTGTTCCTCGCGCTCGGTGCGTTTCTCGCCTGGCTGACGGTTGCGTTGTTGCCGCCCGACGGCCCGGCCATTGCCGATCTGCCGGAAACCGCGGACAGACGAGCAAGTGGGTCGCGGCAGCAACCCGGACCGCTTCGACCGTCAACGGTCCGCCCGAATCACGAAGGATTCTCAGGCGACGGGGCACCGGGGCCGGTTCCGTCGTCCGTGGACAGTGCCGTCCGGGATGCGCTGGGGACAGATCCGACGAGTCCTGACGGTCGAGGATTTGCGGCACCGGCTGGAGTCGCGACGGTCCCGGACGCCGTACGAGCGCGCCTGGCGGCAGGCGCGGACGGACGCCTCGTCTTGCGGTGCGGGTTCGGCGGCCGCATGAGCTACTGGATCGGGATCGCCGGCGGGTCGGCCCATTTGACCGACGACGACCTGACTTCAGCCGTGATGGACACCCGTAGAACGGCCGATTTCCTGCATCTGATCGGGCGCCTTCCGGACGGCCGGCGGGCCCTGCTGACCACGTTTGCAGCCGCTCTCGGCGGGCCGGGTCAATACCATGCGACGATCTCGGGCGCCGGGCCGGTCGACATCGGTGCGCACGCCTACGGCACGTGCGACAGCCTGCTGCTCGAGCAGGCGGCCGCCCGACCAGCGGAGAAATAACCGTTCAGGATGCGGCGGCAAGCAGTGCGTCGACCAGCCAGTCGGGCTCGTCGAGCATCACGTCGTGCCCGCAGTCGACGCTTTTCACGTTCCAGCCACGCGTGCGCGCCTGTTCTTCGAACGGACCGAAAGGGGAGCCTTCCTCGAAGCCCGCGGCGCGGATGTAGTGGACGTTACCGATGCTGTCGATGTCGCCGGTAAGCTGCACACCCTGACGCAACGTCTCGATCGGCTGCAGCGTGCACTGGCTGTTGACCCAGGCGCGATCGTTCTCGTTGACGTTGAACACCTCCGCCGGAATCGGTGGGACCTTCCAACCCTCGCCGACCTCATTCGCGCCGTTCATCAGCATCTCGGACTGCTCGTTGGGTATGTGTTGCCACAGATTTTCCCCGTTGCCCGGAACGAACGCATCCAGATAGACGAGCGACCGCACACGATTGGCGACACGATCGGCCGCTCCGGTAATGACGAGGCCGCCGTAGGAATGGCCGCATAGAACGATGTCCGCAAGCTCTTCCCAGCGGATCAGGTTGACGACGTCGGCGATATGCGTTTCGAGATCGATGTCGCGCGACAAGAGATGCGAGCGCTCGGCCAGGCCGCTCAGCGTCGGCGTGAAGACCGCGTGCCCGAGCGACGTCAGCTTATTTCTGACCCTTTTCCAGCACCAGCTGCCGTGCCAGGCGCCATGGACGAGCACGAAAGTCTGTTTCCCGTCTGTCATTACCTCGATCCTTTTGTTCGTTGTTCGTTGTTCGTTGTTCGTTGTTCGTTGTTCGTTCCGCGTCACAGCTGCTTGCGGCGAATGCTCCAGTCCGGCTCTTCGCACAGGCCGCAGGCGTCGCCGGCAAACGTGCGGCCCGCTGCTGCGTCGCGCTTGAGCTGCCAGTCGAGCCAGGCGAGTGCGACGGCGCCCATCCGGCCGCCATGGAGTTCTCTCCAGGTGCCGCTATGGCCGACCGGCAGGTTCGCGTAGAAGACCGGCAGCGATTCGATCTGGTCGAAATCGCCGTCGGCGCCACGCTTGGCCTGATCGGACTCGCCACCGGCGATGTACAGAATCGGCGTATGCAGGTTCGCGAGATCCGCTTCGGTGGCCGGCATGTAGCCGGCCGGTTGCCTGACGCCACCGTCAGGTGTCGGTATGCCGCCGCGAATGATGCCGCTGTTGAGCACCATGACCGTGGCAACTCGCGGGTCGGCACCGACGGCAATCGCCTGCAGCCCGCCGCAGGAATGACCGGCGACCGCGATACTGTCCGTACCGATGCGGTTGCGGTAAAGACTCGCATTCCGCGCATTCTCGGCAATCGCCCAGTCGATCGCTGCCTGCATAGATTCGTTGGTCGATTGCGGGAGATCGCCGGCGCCGTCACCGGCGGCACGGTCGTTCCCGATCGGGCCCGTTGCGACGACGAGGTAGCCGTGGGAGGCGACTTCGCCGAGGAAAGGTTGATAGAGGCTGCCAATGTTGCGGCACGCGCCGTTGCCGAAGCTGACGACCGGCAGGCGACCGCCGATCGCCGCCATATCGGCCGGCCGGTAGATCGTGTGATCGGGCAGCGTCGGGTCCATCTCCATGACGACGCGGTAGGGACCGGTCGTATCCTCGAGCAGGTGCTGGGCGGCTGCCGGCTGGGCGATCAGCCAGAGCGACGCCGAAACGAACAGAAGCAATCGCAACATCATGTCGGTCCCCGGGGGCATGCAGACGCGGATCCCGAGCCCATGCTACTGCACCAGAGAAACCGTGCTAAGCACTGCGTTCGTCTGCCGGTCGATCAGTACGCTCTAGCCCCGGAATCTCGCCGGCGAATCCGTGAGCTTTCAGAGCTAGGGGCTAGGGGCCAGGGGCGCGGAGCCGGCGAAGCTCCGCGATGGTCAGCCGTCGTCCGTCGACGATGCCCGACGAGGTACCGGTCTGTCCGAACGAGTACCAGGTCTGCTGGCGCATGTCGTAGAGCAGTCGGGTCAGTGCCATCCCGGCGAGCTCGTCGGTGCCGGAAACACCGATCTGGCAACCGCTGGTCCGGCAGGTCACGTACTCGAGCGTGAATTCACCGGCCATCGGATGCGAGCCGATGAATTGCTGAATCGCCTGCTCGGAGAAATACGACCAGTTCGCGTCGATCGGCTCGGCTGCGAAGCGGCTTCGGCTTTCTTCGTACCAGCGGCGCGCCGCATCTTCCGCCGCCGTGTCGTCGCCTACTGTCGTGGTTTCGTCCGCGTCGGCCGCCACGGCCGTTGCGGCATCGTCG
Organism: Candidatus Rariloculaceae bacterium; assembly: GCA_965223375.1. GTDB lineage: Bacteria > Pseudomonadota > Gammaproteobacteria > Steroidobacterales > Rariloculaceae > CBDCWM01. The sequence continues at coordinate 1,229,918 of OZ245000.1, read as the reverse complement.
TCGGCTCTTTCAGGCTCTGGCGGGTCGGCGCCGGGCGGGCCCGTCACGGCAGGGCCGCCGGCCGTCGTCGGGCCGGGCGGCTGCGGATCGGGCAACGAGGCCTGCCGCTCGGCGGGGCTCGGCTCACGACTGTTCGCCGTCTCGCGCTCGGCGCGCGGGTCGGCCCCGGACCCGTTGCCGGCCGCCTGCACAGGTGCAGAACTGCCGCCAGGCAGGGCTCTGTCGCCGTCGACGACGAGCTCGACGAGCAGCAGCGACGCGATGGCGCCGCAGACTCCGCCACATATGGCGCCCGCCAGAAACGATTTCGCATTCATCTCCCGATTCCGCTGCTGCCGGCCCGTGCCGTCATCGGCCGCCGGCACAGTCGACGAATGTGCCCGTGCAATACGAGGCCTGATCGGAAGCGAGCCAGCAGATCACGTCGGCGATTTCATCCGGCGAGCCTCCGCGTCGCATCGGGACGGTCGCCTTCAGCCGATCAACTCGACCGGGCTCCCCGCCGTCGGCATGCATGTCGGTATAGATGAAGCCGGGACGCACGCAGTTCACCCGAATCCCGTCGGCGGCAACCTCGAGTGAAAGGCCTCGTGTCAGCGCATCGATCGCCGCCTTCGATGCGGCATAGTCGACGTATTCACCGGGCGATCCGATACGCGAGGCGGCCGACGAGACATTGACTATCGAACCGCCGTCGCCACCGTGCCGAGGCGACATGCGTTTGACGGCTTCTCGTGAGCAGATGAACGCGCTCGTCACGTTGGTCTTCAGGAGTCGGTCGATACGGGCGGCCGACATGTCCTCTACCCGAGTCTGCGGCGCCACGATACCGGCGTTGTTGACGAGCAGTGACAGCCTGCCCAGTTGCTCATCGATCTTCGCGAAGAGGCCGAGCACCTCGTCTTCATTCGAGACGTCGGCCGGCAGCGCGATTGCCTCGATTCCGCGCGCCGTCAGATCGGCGACCAGCGCGTCGGCGGCTTCGGCATTGCGCCTGTAATTCGCACAGACGGCATACCCGTTTGCGCCGAGTTTACGGACTGTTGCGGCGCCGATGCCCCGGCCGCCGCCGGTTACCAGAGCCACCTTCGCCATGGGCGCCTACCTGAACAGCAACAGCACGATGATACTCGCCACGATCAGACCGGCGCCGAGCATTTCCGACCGGGTCGTGCGTTCCCGGAAGAAGAGGGCCGAAGCAAGAAACGAGAACACCAGCTCGATTTGCCCCACTGCCTTCACATAGGCCACGTTCTGGATCGTCATCGCGGTAAACCAGCCGGTCGACGCGGCCATGCCGCTGAGCCCGACCAGAGACGCGATCCGCCAGTTTCTGACGATCGCCGTCATCTGCCCCGGTTCACGCACTGCAAGATAAATCGCGAGCACGACGCTCTGGACCATCAGGGCAAACGTCAGCGTCACGCCGGCCTGAATTGCGTAGCCGCCGTCGAGTGCGAGGCTGGCGCCCCGGAAGCAGACCGCAGCGATACCGAAGAAGAGACCGATGAGAATGCCGATAATCGTGCTCCCGGATAGCAGGGATCTGCCGAGCCGTGCGATGCCGGCGTTGGTTTCCGCGGCCGATATCGCGATGACGCCGGCCAGGCCTATGAAGATCCCTGCCAGCGCTCCGAGCGTCAGCCGGTCGCCCAGCAGTATCAGCCCGACGAGCGCCGACTGGATCGTCTCGGTTTTCGAGAAAGCCGTGCCGACGAAAAAGTTTCTGTACGAAAACAGCGCGACCAGTAGTGCGGAGGCCACGACCTGACCGAGCGCGCCGAAAAGAGCGAGCGTCAGGAAACGGGAATTGAGCGATGGTAACTCGTAGTCCAGGGCGTTCGTCAGGAAGCCGAGATAGAGCAGCGCGAACGGGACTGCATAAAAGAAGCGAATCTGCGTTGCGCCTATCGTGCTCAGGCGCCCGGTGAGATGCTTCTGAAGGGCAGAGCGGACGTTCTGGCTGAGCGCTGCGAACAGCGTGATCGGGATCCACAGCTCCAAGCTAGTGACCTGTCCGGTATGCTTGGCTGTCTACCACGGAAAGAACGCGCCCGTGCTGCCCGGCGGGTGCTCGGAACGGCCCGGCGGCAACTCCAGAAATCCATCCGTGCCGGCAAGCGTCGCAAAGTCTCCGGATGTATTTGTCGGGTGAGGGGCGGCAACAGTCGCGCCATCCGCATCGACCGTCAGAACCACCGGAACGAAGTAGGTGAGCCGGGGAGGCGCCGCGACCTTGCCTGACAGTGCGTACCGGTGCGGCGCCGGCAGCGTCATGCCGGCGGCTTTGCGAAACGCCGGAACGACATAGCGGGTCAGACAAAGGAGCGTCGAAACCGGGTTCCCGGGCAACGCGAAGATCGGCTTCCCGTCGCGGCTCACGCCGAACCACATCGGCCGACCGGGCTTCTGTTCGATGCGATGAAAGACGAGCTCGCAACCTAGCGCGTCGAGCACCGTCGGCACGAAATCGAAGTGGCCCATCGAGACGCCGCCGGAGAGAATCAGCGAGTCGTGAGTCTCGTGGAGCCTCGCGATGTTCTCCCGCAACGCTGCCTCGTCGTCGCGGAGGCGGTGCCGGCTGACGGTGGCCAGACAATGCCGCTCCAGAGCGGCCGCGATCGCGAAATCGTTCGTCGATCGTATCTGATGCGGCAACACGGGCTCGTCCGGACCGACCAGCTCGTCCCCGGTGGAGATGACGGCCACCCTGGCGAGCTTCGCTACCTCGATGCCGGCGTGGCCGGCGCTTGCGAGCACGGCGACCTCAGGGGGTCCGAGGAGTGCTCCGGCCGCCAGCAGAGTGTCACCGGCGTTGAGATCGCTTCCCTGCCGATGCACGAATTGCCCGGCCACGATCTGCGCATCGTTCGAGATCGTGACCATATCATCCTGTTTTTGCGTCCGTTCTACCGGGACGACGGTATCCAGCTCGTCCGGCAGCACGGCCCCGGTCATGATCTCGACGCAGTCGCCGGCCGGCGTAGCGGGTGCGCGGGACGCGCCGGCCGCGATCGTTCCGGCAATCCGAAACTGCCGTTGCCCGCTGGCGTAATCCTCGTAGCGAAGCGCGATGCCGTCCATCGTCACGCGGTCGAACGGTGGCTGATCCCTGTCGGCATGCGCCCGGCGCGCCAGAACCCGGCCGGCCACAGCGGCCAGAGGCAGATTTTCGCTGCCCGATGCGGGCATGTTCGCGGCAATTGCCGCCTCGGCTTCTGCGGGCGTCGTCATGGTCTATACTCAGAACGCATCTCATCATGATAGCGACTCGGGATACGCGCATGCGCTGGATGGCAATCCTCGGCTTGTCACTGGGTCTTGCGGAATACGTGCCGGCTCAGTTCAATGAAGACGCCGACAATCGGCTGACTTTCGGCGGACCGGTCAACGACGCTCTCGGTGACGGTGTCACCGCGATTCTCAACGGCGACTACGATTCGGGTATCGCGCACACGTTGCGAGGCCTGCAGGACCAGTCACTGACGACACGGCAACGCTCCCAGGCGCTGTCGAATCTGTGCGGCGCCTATGCGGCCAAACGCATGGCCGAAGCGGCGATCCGGTCGTGCACGGAATCCCTCACCCTGGACGACGGCAACTGGCGGGCTTACAGCAATCGTTCCTATGCCTACTGGATCGCTGCCCGCTACCCCGAAGCGCACTCCGATCTCGAGTCCGCGTCGGCAATCAATCCCAGGGCACGACAGATCGCGATGATTCGCGGCATGCTGAACGAACGTCAGCTTCGCCCGAGTGTCGTCATGGAAGATCTGCAGTAGGCCGTGAATCCGGCCGGCGACAAGGTGCGCTGGACGAGCGTGGCGGTCGCGGTATTACTGCTGGCCTGCCTGCCGACACCGCGCGCCGAAGCCCTTTCGGAGCCCGTCGGCGTCTGGAGCTGCGTGCTTTTCGGCGAGGGCGTCCGAGGGGACCCCAGGCTGCATCTGGTCCTGACTCCGGAAGCGCAAACGTTCATCGCGACTCAGGGCAACGGCCGTATTTTCCCGTGGCGAAAAATCAGCGACTGGACCCAAAGGCGTCGCGAATTGTCGTTCGTGGATGGACAGACCGCGAGATCGTACGAGGCCGACCTTCGTTTCGATACGCTTGGCGGCGCCTGGAGCGAGCCTGTCGACCGCGGTGGCTGGTGGTGCGCCCGCCGTGGCGACGCGGCCGATGGCGCATCGCTCGATCTGGGTGGCACGTCCAGCGATTTCTACGTTCAGCCGATCATTCCCGATCGCATGGCGACGCCCCGCTATCCGCGCGATGCGATTCGCGGGGCGATCGAGGGCGACACGGTGGTGTGTTTTACGGTCGAGGCCAGCGGCGACGTCAGCGGCGCGGAAATCGTCAGCGCATCGCACCGGATCTTCGAGGCCACGACGCTCAGCGCGATCGGCCGGTCGCGCTATCGTCCGGCAAGGGACGGCCTCAGGCGCCCCGGCTGCCGCTCCTATCGATACACGCTCGACAGGATCGAGTCCGGAGAATCGTAGCTACTCCTGCAGAGAGTTTGGGGACAGTGACCTTAACTCCGCCGAGGAGGCGGAGTTAAGGTCACTGTCCCCAAACTCTCTACTCCTGAAGCAGACGTGCGGAGACGATTGCGGCGTCGAGTGACTGTGGGTTTGCGATCGGGCCGATGCCGGTGGCGAAGCGCTGCGAGGTGCCGGCGTCGATTCGCCGCGAAATCGTGCGCGACACCTGTATCGGCCGATTGGCGCTGTCGGCGAAGCGAATCTGCAGGACGACGTTCGAGACCGCGTAGCCGGTCGGGTTGCCAAGCGTGACGATCAGGCGGCCGTTGTTGTCCAGCTCGCCGCGTAGCGACAGGTACTGTCCGGGATTGGCCGGCAGGTCGAGGCGAACGACTGCATCCCTTGCCGCCTGGCCGGTCTCACCGCTGGCTTCGGCCGCACGGCGGTAATGATCGATTGCCGTTGCGCGGTCGCCGCGGCGCTCGGCGATCTGGCCGAGGCCGAGAAACGCATCGGCCGTCGGCAGCAGCTCGAGACTCGCGGAGTATTCCGACTGCGCCAGGGAATCCTGACCGAGCGCAGCATGCGCCTTTGCTTTGCCGAGGTGGTAGGCGAAATATCCGCCGTTGAGCTGAATGGCGCGCTGATAGCGGGGAATCGCGGCGTCGTTGTTGCCGCGGACGCGTTCGATGTCGCCGAGCAGCGCATGAAAGTGCCCCTCGTTGTCGACGCGGTCGACCGCCGCCCGCGCTGCGCTCGCAGCGGCATTGACGTCGCCTTCGGCAAGGGCCCGCCGGGCATCGTCATATGAGTCGTAGGCCGGCTTCGCACTCAGCAGACCGGCAATCGCCGCCTGATAGCGGTCCCGGCCGACTTCGCCGCCGGCCGGCAGCGCAGCGGCGGTCTCACGATTCTGGCTCACGCGCTCGGCGGACGGCGGGTGCGTGGCGAAGAGCCCGGCCAGCCAGCCCTGATTGCCGCGGGCCTCGGATAGTCTAACGAACGTCTCCTGCAGGCTGATCGCGGCCGCCGGGTCGTAGCCCGCCTGAGACATGTAACGCATGCCGTACTCGTCGGATTCGAGCTCTGCCTGGCGGCCGTAGCGCGAGTTGATCAGCTGTGCGCCGAGCCCGGCGGCGCCGATGACCAGATTGCCGTAGTCATCGTTGCGTGACGCGACGGCGGTTGCGAGCAGTGCGCCCTGGATCAGCATCCCGCGCTGCATCGACTGGGCGCCGTGTCGTGCGGCCGCATGAACCACCTCGTGGCCGAGCACGGCGGCGAGCTCCGCCTCACTGTCGAGCTCGACCAGCAACCCGCGATTGATGGCCATCTTGCCGCCCGGCAGCGCCCAGGCGTTCGGCACCGAGTTGTTCAGCACGACGAATTCGTAAGGCAGCGCGCGCTCGCTGACCGCGGCAACGCGCTGCCCGACCTGATTGACGTAGCTGGTCAGGGCCGGGTCACGGACGTAGGCGCCGCCCTGCATCTGTCGCGACGGCGCATATTGAGCCTCGCCGATTGCGACTTCGTCTGCGGCGCTGACGAGCGCCAGCTCGCGGTCACCGGTTACCGGGTTGATCGTGCAGGCGGCAATCGAGGCCAGCGTGGCCATTGCCGCGGCTGCTCGGGGTGCTTTACCTGGTCGGCCGCCGGTAGCGGCGGGTGTGCTGGAAATTGTCTCAGTCATGGCGTTTACCCGTCTGTATGCCTTACGTGTCCCCCGCCACGTTGCCCCGATATAACACGATAGCTCTCGGCGGGGAAAGCGCCGGCCGCCACCGACGGTCCGCTCACGGTAACTCGCTGACGGCAGCGGCGCCGCATCGCGACCGTCGCGCACTGCGCGCCGCGATTGAGTTGCAGGCGACGATTCGACGACAATCCCGCACCATGACCGATCCAGACAAACCCGGTGCCGACTTCATCCGGCAGATCGTTGCAGCTGACGTTGAAGCCGGCCGTAACGAGGCCCGCGTGCAGACCCGTTTTCCGCCCGAGCCCAACGGCTATCTGCACATCGGGCACGCGAAGGCGATCTCCATCGATTTCGGGATCGCCGAGGAATTCGGCGGCACCTGCTATTTACGCTTCGACGACACGAACCCGGTCAAGGAAGACGAGGAGTATGTCCACGCGATCATCGACGACATCAAGTGGCTCGGGTTCGACTGGGGCGATCGACTGCGCCATGCGTCGGATTACTTCGGTCAGCTGTACGAATTCGCCGTCGATCTGATTCGGCAGGGCAAAGCCTATGTGGACAGCCAGACTGCCGACGAAATCCGCGCCAGCCGGGGGACGCTGACCGAGCCAGGCACCGAGAGCCCTTACCGCAATCGCTCGATCGATGAGAATCTGGCGCTCTTCTCGCGCATGCGTGCCGGCGAGTTCGGGGACGGCGAACATGTCCTGCGGGCGAAGATCGACATGGCGTCCCCCAATATCAATCTGCGTGATCCGGCGCTCTATCGGATTCGCAACGTGCCGCATCAGCGTACCGGCACGAACTGGTGCATCTATCCGATGTACGACTTCGCGCATACGCTGTCGGACGCAATCGAGGGAACGACTCACTCGCTGTGCTCGCTGGAGTTCGAGGATCACCGGCCGCTGTACGACTGGTTGATCGATCAGCTACCGGTGCCCAACCGCCCGCGTCAGATCGAGTTTTCGCGCTTCAACCTCATGTTTACCGTGATGAGCAAGCGGAAGCTCAAGTACCTCGTCGACGAAGGTATCGTCGACGGCTGGGACGATCCCCGCATGCCGACCATCGCGGCCTTTCGCCGGCGGGGTTACACCGCGTCCTCGATCAGGGCTTGCATGCAGGGCGTGGGTGTCACCAAGAAGAACACGGTGACGGAGCTCGGGTTTCTCGAGAACTGTATTCGCGAGGAGCTGAACGAGGACGCGCCGCGTCGGTTCGCCGTCCTGAGACCCCTTCGACTCATCGTCGAGAACTTTCCTGAAGGGGAGGTCGACTGGCTCGATGCCGCGAATCACCCGAACCGCCCCGAGCTTGGCAGCAGAAAGGTGCCGTTCTCCCGCGAACTCCTGATCGAACGGGACGACTTCCTGGAAGATCCGCCGCGCAAGTTCCATCGCCTGAAGCCGGGCGGCGAGGTGAGGCTGCGCTACGGCTACATCGTCCGGTGCGAATCGTTCGAAAAGAACGCCGCGGGCGAAGTCGAGCTCGTCAGATGCACGCTCGATCCGGCAACACGCGGCGGCGATGCCGGCGAGCGCAAAGTGCGGGGCACGATCCACTGGGTGTCCGCCGACCACGGCGTGGCCGCCGAAGTTCGCCTGTACGATCGGCTGTTCAGGCTGCCGGACCCCGCGTCCGTCGACGCGATCGAGGACGCGCTGAACGAGAATTCGCTGGAAGTGATGGCGAACGCCGTTCTCGAGCCTGCCCTGGCGGATGCGCTGCCCGAGCAGCGCTTTCAGTTCGAACGGCTCGGCTATTTCGTGCTGGACGCGGACAGCTCGGCTGACCGGGCCGTCTTCAATCGGGTCGTCAGCCTGCGCGACAGCTGGGCGAAGCTCGAGCAGCAGGCTCTGCAGGCGGCCGTCTGAGACCTGTTAACCGAATGCCCGCGCCGAACGTCTCTGTTATCGAGATTGGCTGATTGAGGCATCAACGATGGATTCGCTGGAAGCGCCCCTGATTCTGTTTGCGGTTCTTGGGTTCGTCGCATTCTTCATCTGGAATCGCTCCAGAGCGCGCCTGGAGCGGCACAGGCTGGAGCTCGACGCACAGGCACAAATGCTGGACCGCATCGGCCCGGGCCAGCCGCTGGCCGACTTTCTCGCGACTGAAGAGGGCGGGCGCTTCGTCGAGCTGCTCACCGTGTCTCGTTCCGAACCGCCCCGGAAAGACATGCGCACACAGATCTTCGTGCTGACGACACTGGGTCTGATTGCGCTCTTCGGCGGTATCTTCCTCGTGAATGCCGTGCTGCTACCCAATCTGCTCGTGGCTGAGCCGTCGGTTCCCACCGACATCATCGCCATGCTGGCGCTGCCGGCGTTTCTGCTGACCGGCGGCGGCGCCGGTGCGCTGGTCGCTGCGTGGGTCATGCATCGCATGGCGAAGAAATGGCAGCTGCTGCCTGCGCCGGAACCGGACTGATTCTCCGGTGGCGGCCGGCGATGCGCGGAAATACCTCCGGGCGAACCCTGTCCTTAGCGGGCAATCGACGAATCCGTGACGGATGCGGGCGAGCGGCGTGGACAGGATCGAGTTCGAGCGCTTTTACAGGGAAACGGCGGTGACACTCAGGGGATATCTTCGGGTCGCGTGCTGCAACGCCGCGCTTGCGGACGACCTCCTGCAGGAGTCCTACCTGCGATTGTTGCGGCAACGTCTGCCGCGGCTCGATCCGAGGCAGCTGCGCGCCTACCTGTACCGAACCGCCCGGTCCGTGCTGGCCGACCACTACCGGGCGCGCGATCGCGAAGAGCGCTGGCGGGTGACGGCTGCAGCGGCTGCGGGCGCCGATCCGCTTGCCACCGGGTCGGCAGCCGACCCGGGAGTGCCGGCAGACAACGCGTTCGAATTGCCGGCGGACATGCAGCGGGTATTCGATGAGTTGAACACCCGACAGCAGACACTGTTGTGGCTTGCGTACGTCGAGGGATTTACGCATGAGGAGATCGCCCGCGTGCTCGAGGTCGGCGTCGGCAGCGTGCGTGTCTTGCTGAGCCGGGCGCGGGCCGTGCTTGCGACTAAGTTGCGCGAGTTCGACCTGGCACCGGCCGATCGACGTGAGGTCGTCGAATGAGCGAGCAGAGCTGCCGTCGTGAGGCGGAAGTCGTCGATGCTGCGAAGCGTGGCAGGTGGTCTCCGGAGCTCGAGAATCACGTAAGTGATTGCCGGATCTGTGCCGCGGCTGCGCAGGCGGTTGCCTGGATGGGTCGGTTCGCGGCACGCGTATCCACGGCCCGCGGTCTTCCGGACGCGAACTACCTGTGGTTGAAGAGCCTGATCGAGCAGCGGTCGAGGTCTGCTTCCGAGCGCGAGGGATTCGGGTTGTTGCCGATGTTGGCCGCGGCCGTCGGCGCCGTGGCGGTTGCCTGGGCGATAACGCTGCCTGAGCCCGGTCCGGTACCGCCGTGGCGCTCGGTGGAAGCGCTGCTGATGGCTGCGATGCCTGATACGTCGCCGCTCGCGTTCGCAATGGTCGGTGCAACGTGGCTCGCGTTCCCCGCCCTGCTCGCAGCCGCCTATCTGTGGGTGCTGCGACCGTTGCGCTGAGCCTTCAAAGTCTGCTGCCCGCAGCGGAGAGCCGCGTCCCCGAGGCTGCCGTTACTCGGCAGCCTCTAGCTCGTTGACTGCGTCGATGAAGTCGGACCATGCGACGGGTTCCCCGTGCACCGGCGCGAGCGTCGCAATCTGCATGCCCATTCGCTCCGCCTGATTCCGCAGACTTTGCATTGCCGGAAGCTGGGCCGCTCGCGGTGGTTCGTGCGTATCGAACAGGTCGGCCTGGAACGCGATGCCCTCGGCTGGCAGGTAAGCCATCAGCATGCCGGCCACATGCTGCAACGGCTGGACGTAATTGACGCGAAGGATTCGGGAGTCGTCTGCAATGACGTAGTTTTCCTGAACCGCTTCGTAGTTGTATCCCTCGGCGAGCTCTGTCGGCGGCCACATCGAGACGATGTCGGGCTTGATCGTGCGCGGCTCGTAGCTGAGAACGTCGTGATTCAGGAAGTCGAGATTGATCATGTGAGTGACGACCGTCGAGCCGATGTGCAGGTAGGTGCGCAGGCCGCCGATGTGATCGAAGTGCGGATGAGAAGTGATAACCCAGCGTATCGGCTTGTCCGGCGCCAGTCTGGCGATCTCGTCTATGACGGCAAGGCTTCGGTCTTCGTCACCCGGTGCCTCGAAGACGGCGACGAAACTGTCGAACTCGATCATGTAGCTGTTCGCGGGGCCGCCGCCGAGCCGATAGACACCATCGGCGATCTCGTCGACGGTAACCTGCGTCTCGAACGTCGCGCCGGCGACCGACGCAGGCACCGATGGCGGTTCGCCGCAGTCGTTTGGACGGACGTCCGGAAACATACCGCCATAGGCGTTGTGCCCGGTGCTCCGGCGATAGAACTGCCAGTTGTCGTCCCAGCCCTGGTGGGAATGCCACCGGATCGGCCACTTGATGTCGCCGAAGTTGCGCTGGTCGGTCGACTCGTGCTCGATGTTGAAGTCACCGAGCGCCGGGATGTTCACTGTCGTCTTGAGGCGTTGAATCTGATTCTGCGAGTTCACCGTCGCATCGACCCGGTACTTGCCGAACATCGTGATGGCGACGACGTGAACCTTCTCAGGGCTCACGACGTTGCCGTCACGCCCCTTCTCCAGTTGTTCCCAGCGCCACAGTGCCACCGGGTTGGCGCCCGGAAGTCGCGCCGCCTTCAGGAAGCCGTGCGGATTGAGCCACATGTCCAGTCGATAGACTTCAGCAAGCTCAGGAGGCACGGCAATCGGGCGACCGTCGCCGTCGATGTGCCAGGCATGCTCGCCACGCACGATATGTGTCTGCCGTCGGGCGCTCTGCGTCGGCGTCCCGCCTGTCCAGCCGATGCCGTACTTCCAGGATGTCGGGGTCAGTCCCGGTTCCCGGTCGAACGTCTCGACGCTCGTTTCGGTCGTCCAGTCGATCGTGCGCGTGTAGTTCGACATCTGATCCGGTCGCGGCCAGTCGATATTGACGGCGTTCTCGAATGTCTGGCCGACCGCGCCGTTGTAGCCTTCGCCCGAATAGCTGACGCAGCTCAGCTCGGCCTCCCCGATCTCGGCCGCAACGGCTGCGAGGATCGGCTCCGGATCGACGTAGCCCGGCGGGAATTGCTGTGCGAATGCGTTGATGCTCACGGGCAGCAGCACCGCCCCAAGCCCAAAGCGAATGCCCCCGTAACGAGTGCCGGTCATTTGTGTACCCCCCTGGGTCGTTGCGGCTCACGTGGGCCGCTGCCGCTCGAGCGGCTTCGTGTCGACTCGTGACCCGCGAAACGATAGCAGCTTTGGCCGCGACTCGCCGGGGCCGCGAGTGTGATAAGTTGCAGCGCAATGCGCGCACGCGGATCACTGCGCGGGGGAAACGCAATGAACCATCAGCCTTTCGCCGGACTGCTCGTCGGCGCATGTTTCGCCTTCGGTGCCGGATCGGCACCGGACATCGCGCACGCTCAGGATGACGCGCCGCTCTGGGCGTATGCTTTCAGCACGCCGCCGCAACCCGGAGATACGGCGGAGATGCCGCCGAACCCGATCAGAGGGCTGCAGCCCGGCGAAGACGCCGAGGAGATGAACCGCAAGTGGGGTGTCGAGGGTTCGTCCGCGGAATATTCGCGAATCGAGATTCGCGATCATCACAACGTCATCGACTGGTTCCCGGGCGATCACCCTCCGATGCCCGACATCATGAGCCGCGGACCGGCCAGTCTGATGGATGTTCGCGGCTGGGGCTGCGCGTCGTGCCATTTGCCGAATGGCAAGGGCCGGCCCGAAAACGCGCCACCTGCCGGTCAACCGGTTGCCTACACGATTCAGCAGCTCGAGGACATGCGTGACGGTTTGCGATACAGCTGGGATCCGCGCAAGCGCAACACGCCGCTGATGGTCGCGCTCGCCGCGGAAATGACCGATGAGGAGATGCGGGAAGCGGCCGAGTACTTTGCGGCCATGCCATGGACGCCGTGGATCGAAGTGATCGAGGCCGAGCTGATACCGGAGATGCATCTCGAGGAAGGCAATATGTACATTACCGTCGGTACGGAGTCGACGGAGCCTCTGGGCGGACGGATCGTCGAGACGCCGGTCGACGAGCATGAGGCGAACTATCTGCGTAACCCGCGCTCGTCGTGGATTGCCTGGGTGCCGGTCGGGAGCCTCGCGCGCGGGGAAGAGCTGGTGACGACGGGCGGCGGGCGCACGATTCAGTGCGGCATCTGCCACGGCCCGGACCTGAACGGGCTCGCGGACGTGCCGGGTATCGCCGGCCGCTCGCCGTCTTACATGATGCGTCAGCTATGGGACATGAAGCAGGGTACGCGCAACGGCCGGCAGGCCGCGCTGATGCAGCCGGTGATCACCGGTCTCTCGGTTGACGACATGACGGATATCGTCGCCTACCTTGCCTCACTGACCCCGCCCGGCTAGGCAGCGACCGGCAGCGGCGCGGGCGATTGAGAGATGTCGCCGTTACGGGCGCGGTCCGTAGTGCGGCAGCGGCCCATCGAACTCCAGTGCGCCGAGATCCGGGGCACCGCCGCTGAAGCCGTCGGTCACGTTCGGTAGCGGGACGCCCCGGTCGATGGCCGCGGCTCCGCGCCGGAGCCGAAAGTCGAAATCGTCGGCACGATAGAGTCGCTGCAGCGAGTTCGTGTCACGCGCGTCAAGCGGTGTCACGTCCCGGAAAATGTCGTAGTCGACACGAATGCTGTTCCGGTCCTGTCCGGTACTGGCGCTGAAGGCGTCGAGCGAGTCGAACGATCTCGTTGCGAGTGTCACGTCGCCGGCCGGTCCGCTGAACGCGGCGTCGGCGCCGGATGACGGCAGTGCCCACGCGAACGCGTCACCGTCTGCGACAGGGCCGAAGCCGTTGTAGTCCGAGGACGTGTACCGCGTGTAGGTCGCGACGCTGAACAGAGTCGGTTCGGCATGTTGTCCGAGCATCAGATTGTTGCGCCAGTGCAGATTCGAGCCGCCGGCGACCGCCGTCTCCGACAGGATCGTGTTGTTGTAGAACAGGACGCCGGCAGAACCCGCCGTGACGCGCGTCGAGCCGCCGGGCAGGTTGTAGCCGATATTGCGGATCCAGTAGACCGGGCCGCCGAGCGACGGCTGATTGCAAAGAGCGTGCGAAGGGTGGTTGATGAACATGTTCCGCATGATGCGGATGTTGTGCATGCTGCCGTCGGCTTCGATCGGGTTGTCGTGCGAGTTCGTGATGTAGTTGTTGTAGAAGTCGATTGCGACCGGTCGGCGCCCCCAGTATTCCCGCGGCGGATAGTGTGGGCCGTCGACAATGCCGGGGCCGCTCGCAACCGTGCCGTCCGGGCTGCCATAAGTTTCGACGTTGATGCCATCGTGAAAATTCGCGATGTAGTTGTAGGCGACGACGTGTCCGGGGCCGTAGAGCTTCACGGCCACGTATGACAGCATCCGTGGCGGAAACACCTGATCGTCGACACCTTCGAACCGGGCCCAGACGTCGCCGCGCCAGGCCATCATGTGGTCGGGGTCGTTGCGGCCGATGAACGTGTTGTCGGCGATGTAGAAGCCGCTGGATCCGGAGTAGTTCGTGAAGATGCCTGCGCCGACGTCTTCGAAGCGGCTCCGCCTGACCGTGAGCCCGCTGGCGCCGGCGAGAAACTGAGTGCCGGCGAGAATGGCGATCTCGGCGTTGCGGAACGTAATGCCTTCGAAGTAAGTGTGATCGGCAGCGCGCACGTCGAACAGCGCATAGTTGCCGTTGCCGTCGAAGATCACGTCGCCGTCGCCGGCTGCCTTGATGGCGATCGGCCTGTCGGCCGTGCCGTCCTCGGTCAGGTAGTACGTGCCGTCGAGCGGGGTCGTGCGATTTACGCTCGGGTCGTTCGTGTACTCGTAGCGGTCGTAGCGGTAGACGCCGGCGTGCACGAGTATCGTGTCCCCGGCGCGCACGCGTGGCCGGCCGGCGGTCGCCCAGTCCGTGCCGGCGCACCAGAAGTTGTAGGCGCACATCAGGCCTTCGAAGGCGGGTTCGGTCTTCGGCCCCTCGAAGCCGTGCGGATAGACGTGGAACACGCGTCCACCCGAATAGGGCTGCGGTTCCGGCCGCGTGCGTACGCGCAACGTGCGTTCCGCTGCGCCTCCGACGCCGTCAGGGTCCGACATCACGAACCGGACCTCGTATTCCGTATCGGGATCGAGATCCAGAACGGAGCCCGCAAACATGTTTGGCGCAATCACGTCCACTCTCGATTCCGCGTAGATGCGTTCACCGTCGAGACGCAGGAGCGGAAGAGCGTCGAGCCATTCGGCATCACCGGAGCGGCGGTAGCTGACCGCAACCGATGCGTTGCGGTTCGTGTCGCCCTGAATGAACCACTCGAATCCGAGGTTCTCGAGCGTCGGTGGCTCGCTCAGCAGCTCACCGGCAACGACCGCTTCCGGCCCAAGGACCGCGCTTTGCTGGTCGCTCGCTACCTGGGCGTCGGTTTGGAATGCGGGCGCGAGCAGCAGCAGGCTCGTGAAGGGCTGCAGCGATCGACGAAGACAACGCTGGTTCGGAGGCGGGGACATCGGTGCATTCTAGCCAGAAGGTGGCGGTGTGGTCAGGTCGGCCGGGTTTCGTCGTGGGCGAGCTGATTTTCGACGCCGCAGCGCGCTGCAAGAGACTCTTTCAACAGTCTGCCAGCCCGCCTGCTAACGGGGTGGAAGCTTCGCATCTTCCGGAAACAACGCCGCGAGTCTGGCCATCTGCGCGTCGTCGAGGTCTTCGGCAACGCCGAGCGCTTCGATGTTCTCCTCGACTTGCCGGACCGACGTTGCGCCAAACAATACGCTTGCGACCTGAGAGTGTCTGAGGCAATAGGCGTAGGCGAGCTGCGCCGGAGAATATCCCCACTCCTGCGCAAGCAGGAGGAATTCGGCAACGCGATCGAGCGTACCGGTTTCACGAAAGAAATCCACCTGCGCCGCGTTGTAACGCCGACTCTCCGCGTTCGGCTTGTTGTATTTACCCGTAAGAAGCCCACCCTGCAGCGCGTAAGTTGCGACGAGCGCGATCTCGTACTTGCGACAAAGCGCCTCCACCGCAGGGGTCTCCACGAACGACTTCATGGACAGCGCATAGGGGACCATCGCGGCCGGCGGCAAGGGTGCGCCGGTGTCTTCTGCGATCGTGCAGCACTCTGTCAGCAGCTCGACGGACCAGTTTCCCGGCGCCCAATACCGGATTTTTCCCGTGGCGACGAGCGCGGCGAGCTGCTCCATGATATCGGCCGCGCCAAGCTGTTCGGGCGGGTGAAAACAGAAGACGAGATCGAAGTAGTCGATTCCGATTCTCTTCAGTGAGCCGTCGACCTCGGCCTCGAAGCTCTCGTCCGGATAGAACTCGAACCACATACGGTTCGATATGAAGAGTTCCTCGCGCCCGAAACCGCCGGCTCGCAACAGGTCGCCGAAGACGACCTCCGAATATCCCGTCTTTATGGGGGCTTTACCGGATGTATCGTCGTAGCGGGCGTCGTCGAGGAAGTTGATGCCCGCATCGGTTGCCGCCGACAGCACTGCGAGCCCATCGGCCTTCGACATGAACTCGAAAGTATTCCAGGAGCCGAGCGACAACGCCGATACGTCGATGCGGGAAGAGCCAAGCCTTCGGTACTGCATCGGGCTATGGTAGCTGAACCCAGTGAACGGTTAGCTTCGTCGTCCGAATGTCGCGACTACCCCCGAGACGGTCCGCTTGGAGCTAGAATCTGAGGAACCGGGCGAAGCTCAAGCGAGTTTGGTATGGGAAGACTGTCGATCTTGCCAATTGTGGCGGTGCTGGCGGCACCCTGGTTTGCGCACGTGCCGGCGACAGCGAACGAGTCTGCGGAGGTGCTGAGTGCCGGGCCGGCAGAAGACCTCTACGACAACGTGATCACTTTCGACGATCTGTACGAGCTGTTTACGCTCTACCTGACCGAACACGGGCTCTCCACGCAGGATAGTCGCCGAGCAGCAGACTCAGCGAGACGGGACATCGAGCAGTGCCGTCCGCGCGATCGAGGATGCTTCGCACGCGTATTGCAGGAGCACGGACTTGTCGACGCGATGCAGTGGATCTTTGCGAAGGTTCACGGCCGGAAGTAGTCACGACCGTTGACGGTCGCGTTTGCACCGACATTCGGCGCTGCTTCTGCCACACCAGGGGTTGGGTGTGCCTCAAGAGCAGCCCCTCAGTCGAATGGATTCAATAGACGTACGCCTGTCTGCTCAAAGTGCGCGACATTGCGCGTTACAACTGTGAGGCCGTACATCAATGCGGTAGCGGCTAACTGTTTGTCTAGCGGATTCTCAGGATGCGGCACTCGCAATCGGGCCCAGATCTCGGCCATCTCGCTATCGAAGGGAAGTATCGACTCAGCGTAGTTTCCTGCAACACGCTTGAGCCAGCGTTCGAGGACGGATGCCTGAATCGTATCGCCGCGATGTCGAACGGCTTCGATACCCTGCCGTAGCTCACCGACGGTGATCACCGACAGATAGATCTGTAGGTTGTTACTTGCGGCCTGCCGAAGAAAGCTGCGCACGCCGGAATTCGCCTTCTGCCCTTTGCGGGCCTCGCTGATGACGTCGGTGTCGACCAGGTACACGGTCAGCTTGCTTCACGGCGTCGATCGATCTGTTGGCGTGCAAAGTCAGCGTCCTCACCGACGTTGGGTATCGCAGCCAGGACCGTGGCCAGCGAGCGTCTCCTGGGTCCGAGCAGCGCCTTCTTGAGAATCTCACGATGCTCTTGCTCGGCGCTTCGGTTGTGCCTGGCGGCACGCTCCTTCAGAGCGCGTACCACTGCTTCGTCGAGATTTCGTACGACCAGTTGGGCCACGGCGGGTCTCCCGTTCGAAATGCTATCAATGATAGCAATCGTCTGTGCGCTACTCAATCGTTGATATCAGGAGCTTGACGCTGCCTGGAATGTCGAAAAGTGGCCGGGTTAGACGGATTAGAAGCGGGAGCTCGCCTGCGGCTTACATCCCGACAGAAAGCGATCAGGGCCTCTTACCGAACCGCAAGAGGTGGCCTCACTCGAGGCTCCAACGGAAACTGAGGCCTTCGGTCATGGACTTGAGCAGTTCCTGCGCCTCGAAGATCGCGCGCCGGCCTTCAGCAGTGATTCGGTAGAAGCGCTTTGCACGGCCCCCGCGCTGTGCGGTTGCTTCACCTCTTTGCGACCGCACGAAGCCTTTCCGACGAAGGCGGTCCAGAGTCGTATAGACAGCACCGAGAGATGGTGAGCGTCCGGATCGCTCCTCGACCTCACGACGAATCGTCATCCCATGGGCGTCATCACCGATGTGCATGATCGCAAGGAGCACGATCTGCTCATGTGGTCCAAGGAGATTGGGCTTTCTTGTCATTTGTTCTACAGTGTAGTAAAAAGATTTCGGCTGCACAACGGAAGATCGGGGCATGAAGAAGATTCCGCCTGTCTTTCTGGCTCTCGTCTGGTATGTCGCTTTGCCTCGGCCCGCGTTCGTTCAAGAAGACCCAGGCGCACAGTTTCAGGCTTGGGCGCGTCAGGCACTTCATCCAGTTGCTTCGACAGAATTTTCCGAGCCAAGCAAAGATCTTGTGCCAATCAGCGCAATGATCGGTGATGCCAGGATTGTGGGTATGGCGGAATACCTGCACGGTGCGGCAGAACCGCTCCAGATCAGAAATCGGCTCTTCAAGTATCTGGTCGAAGAAGAAGGGTTCGTCGCAATCGCGCTTGAATCCGGGATCGTCGAGGGCGAATTACTGTACGACTATGTGCTGGGTGACGATATCAGTTTAGATGATGCGCTTTCGGATGGCCTCAGCGCCCAATTCGATACGCTTCCACAGAATGCTGAATTGCTGCGATGGATGCGCGCCTACAATATGGGGCGCCCCGAAGAAGAAAAGATCCGCATCTACGGGTTCGATGTCCCGGGCAGCGCGTCCAACAGGCTCGATCGCCATGGTCCCGAAGTCGCGTTGTACAGGGTCTTGCAGTACCTGGAAACGGTTGATGCAGGTGCCGCACAGAGTTTTCGTGGCCGCGTCGGGCATGTCCTGCCGCTATTGAACGCAGATTACACGAAGATCGAGAAATCGGATCGAGATGCGCTGACCGTTGCTATCGCGGACGTGATTTCTTATCTCGAGATCAATCAGTTGGAATACGAGAGGTTGGCCGGCCACACAGCGTATGAGCGGGCGCATCGTGCTGCGATAGGCGCGCGGCAGGTCGACGCCGGGCTCCGACCAACTGAAGATTCGAGTCACGTACGAGAGCGGGCAATGGCGGATAACCTGCAGTGGGTTCTCGACCACGTCGGTGGAGATGGTCGCGTATTCGTTTTCGCATCGATGACCCACATCGCAGAGTCCCCAATTCTCTACGTAGAGCAGTCGATCGAGTACCTGTCATTCGGTATGCATGCGAATCGTCGGTTCAGTGAAGACTATCTATCGATCGCAATGTATATGGGGCAGGGTGCAATCGGAAACTGCGGTCCGTATCCGGAAACGCAGTTGACCGAAGCACCTCAGTCCACGGTGAACGGCTTGATGCGCCGGTTGGACGTACCTCTCTTTCTCCTTGACCTCAGAGACGCGCCTGGCCCCGTTGACGCGTGGTTGCGCGAGGTTCGCGAACACTCGAGTGGATTCGGAACGATGGCGTATAGGACGGCGGAAGCGACGGATCTCGCCTTCTTCGTCGAATCCTATTCACCGGCGTGCCAATAGCTCACAAAATGCATATAAGAAGTAGCTTCTCGGTCATTGGCCGGATCATCGCGATTTCCTGTGTTGTGGCTCTTGTGGTTTTCGCACTCCTCATGATCTCTAACCTATCGTTTTTCGACGAGGCCCTGCACAGTGATCTCGAATCGCTTCGAGATACCGACGATGTGTCCATGGAAGGAAACGCCTATGCCTCAGCGGTCGGCTTCCTTGCCTCCGACGAACAAGATCCCCGAATCGCTGGTTTGGAAGTGATTCGAGCACTTCGCCAACGTTACGAACAGCAGCAGGCGATATCGCTACCGCCTCGAGAAATCGAGGCCATCCTCGGCGCCGTCAATCTCGACACGGATTGGTTTGCCGAGTTTGACAGTCTGTCCTGTGTCGCGCGCGTCGATATGGACTGCTCGGATCGGTTAATCGAAGAAGTCGTTCGGGTAGGCGCTCTCAATCCACGCCTCTCTCTCTTGCTCGAACGCTATGAGCGAATGCTACAGGAGCCTCGCTTTGAGGAGACCCAGGAACGGGACATCACTACGCCATTCCCACCCTTTCGATTCATACGAGCGGCAGCGCGGATTCGTCTCGCTGCCAGCTATCGCGATGACACAAACGCTGAGTTTCTGGGGAAGGCAGCGGGCGATCTGGCGTTTTGGATGAGGATACTCAGGGACGGTGAAGCTCTGGCTATAAAGATGGTTTCCTTGGCGGGGATCCAGGACAACCTGACATTCCTGTCGGCCTTTCTTAGAAATCGTTCACCGAAAGCCAGTGAGCTCGAGACACTAACTGCGTTTGTTCGCCCATTCACCGAGGACGAGAGCGATATCGGCGAGGCCTTCGTGTCAGAAGCAAGAATCGCCGTGCTCAGTGAGCCGCACCCAATGCTCTACGGTCTACCGTGGCCGCTGCGGCTATTGACTCAAGAAAACGCGACGCGGAACGAGGAATATCAGACAGTCTTTGTGCCCGTGCGCATTCGTGCGTCACTTTCTGCAGGAGAGTATTTCGATCAACGGGCTTATGAGCCGATCCCCTACGAACTACACGCCTTTCCACCCCCGATTTTCAATCTCGGCGGGAAGCTGGCCCGTAGAGCGGCTTGGGCCGATGTTCAAACTTACCTGGCACGCGTACACGATCAGAACGGTCGAATCTCCCTGGTGTTGCTGCAAGCCGAAATCGCGCAAACCCCGAATACTCCCGTCAATGACATAGTGCGATCTTCCAGCCATCGAAACCCATACACGCATGAGCCGATGCGCTACGACCCGCAGGGACGGGCCGTAGGATTCGATTGCATGCAACCGATTTTTCATCCGCCGGCTCTACCCGATACATGCAGCTTCCAGATCGAGCGCCGAGGCGAGATGGCCAAAGCTGAGCGTCCACGTGACGACAGCCGATGACTACTTCAATAGGCGAGTTCCCGTCCGTTGGAGAGCGCGTCCGATCGAAGTGAAGTGATTGTTCTGAATCGGCGCCGTCCGGTGGCCGCAACGTCCTGCGCCGCCCGCGCTCGGGTGTATAGTCTGCAGAACGCTGTTCGACCCATGTCTGCTGTTTGAACCTGCGGCGCAACAAGCGCTATATGCAGTTGTCGTTGCTGAATTGCAGAGGTCGTACGCCAAAGCATCAAGATAATTTCGGGGGAAGAAAGATGTTCGGACGTCTGTTCGCTTGTCTCATGGTCGTATCGATATCAGCCAGTTCATCTGTTGCGCAGGAGTCCTCGCGAGAATTGCTCGGCTTCATAGACGAACGAGCGGGGCAAACCGGCGAGTTGGCCAGTGCTTTGTGGGACTTTGCAGAGCTGGGGTACAAGGAGGTTCAGAGCACCAGGCTACTTCAGGACGCGCTGGCTGGCGAAGGCTTCGAGATCGACGCTGGCGTTGCCGGCATACCGACGGCATTCGTTGCAAGCTATGGGGCGGGACAGCCGGTAATCGGAGTACTCGCCGAGTTCGATGCCCTTCCTGGCATTACGCAGGACGCTGTCGCCGTGCGAAGCCCGCTGCCGGACAAGCCCGCGGGCCATGCCTGTGGTCACAACCTGTTCGGTGCGGGCTCCGTGAGTGCGGCGATCGCCGTACGTCACTGGCTCGAGGAGACCGGCGCGACCGGGACGGTTCGACTCTATGGAACGCCGGCCGAGGAGGGCGGCAGCGGCAAGGTGTACATGGTGCGGGCCGGTCTCTTTGACGACGTCGATGCCGTGCTGCACTGGCATCCTGACGACCACAACACGGCCGGTGTGGTGTCGAATCTGGCGGTACGCTCGGCGAAGTTCCGTTTCAGCGGAATTTCCGCTCACGCCGCCGCGGCTCCCGAACGGGGACGTTCGGCTCTGGATGGAGTCGAGGCACTGAATTTCCTGGCAAACATGATGCGTGAGCACGTGCCGCAGGAGACCAGGATCCACTACGTAATCACGAGCGGCGGGGCAGCGCCAAACGTAGTTCCGGACTACGCGGAGGTGTACTACTACATACGGCACCCGGAAGCCGACGTCGTCAACGACATCTGGGGCCGACTTCTCGATGCGGCGCGCGGCGCGGCGCTCGGTACAGCCACAGAAGTCGAATGGGAGATCGTTGGCGGCACGCATGCGTTGTTGAACAACCTGACGCTCGCGCAGATGATGGACGAGAAACTGCGTGCCGTCGGAGGTGTCGAATACACGGCCGAGGAGCTCGAATTCGCGCAAGCGATCCATTCGACTTTCGATGCAGCTCCCCGAGAACTCGGGTCAGCGGCTGAGGTAGCGGCATTCGAGCCGATAATCGTGCCAGCATCTACGGACGTCGGAGATGTGTCGATTGTCGTGCCGACTGTTGGTCTCGGCACCGCAACCTGGGTCCCCGGAACGGCCGCACATTCATGGCAGGCTGTTGCGGCAAGCGGGATGAGTATCGGTCACAAAGGCGCCGTCGTTGCCGCGAAAGCGCTCGGCCTCGCTGCAATCGAGCTCTATACGAACGCGGAGTTGCTCAGTGAGGCTAAGGCCGAACATGCAGAAAACGTGGGGGAAGACTTCGTGTACGCATCTTTGCTTGGGGACCGCGCGCCCGCGCTCGATTACCGAGACTAGGTCCGACCGCCAGCAAGCCGTGGCTCGTAAGTCAGGCCGCGGCTCGCAAAGAGGAGTCTCTTTCGCATCGGAGAATCAGGAATGTCGATTTGGTACCGAGTTCGGAGCGTCTTCGCGTTGCTGGCAGGCTATGCGGCGTGGCTATTCACGTTCTTCGCGCTCGTGTTCGGCGTTGCCTTCGTATGGCCCACTCTTGGAGAAACGGGTCAGCAATACTGGCAGGAGCAACGGTTCGACATTTTTCCTGCTTCGACGCTCGTGTTCTTCCAGTTCGCATGGCTCCCGGCGAATTTCGCTGCGGGGCTTGCTGCGCAAACGGTTGGAAAGAGCCAGCGCGTAGTCTGGATCGGTGCCGGATTGCTGTTCGCATACTTTGTCTACAACCACTGGTGGGCACTGTGGGGCGAGCTGCCTGACTGGTACAACGTGCTGGTCCCGCTGCCCGTCATCCCGATGGTCTGGCTTGGTGCCTGCGTCGCGCGTCGATTCGTATAGGCTCTGGCTGCGGCCAGATTCTGCGATGCTGCGCAGGTGTGTGCGCGTAGTCACATTCTGTGAACTCTGACGGCAAGCTGGCGGCAATTGTCGTCACCGACAGCACCTGATTAGCGGTACGTTCGTACCTCGGGTGGCAGAGTAAGGGTATGTCGCTAAGATCTTTTCGAGAACGCAAACACCTGTCTCAGGAAAGACTCGCCGAACTGAGTGGACTGAGTCTACGGACGGTTCAGCGTGCTGAGGCAGGTCATCGAGTGAGCTATGCGTCTCTCAGAGCTTTGGCTGGCGCCCTTGCCACGGATGTCGATCTGCTGGAGCGGGAGCTATACGCGATGAGCGCCTCATCTGACGATTTCACCGAGATTCCAGGGTGGGTAAGGATTTGGGCCAACGCTTACTGGAGCGATGGACCGCGCCCAAGCAGGAAGCAGGCGCATCTGGCGGAGGCCATCTGCCTTGTGGGCGGAACAGTGTTTCTCGTCGCTTCCTTCTTCGTTTCTACAGAAATCATCGCGACGATGGCCCGAGTGGCGGCAGTCTTTCATCTGATAGCGGGTTACCTGATCTCCGTGACCGTTCGTCTGCTGGATTCCTACAATCTGTGGCCTGATCCCGACCAGCAAACTCGAAAACAACCGGTTCAGCGGACTCTCCGCAGCACGGTGCGTAATTACGGCTTCGTTCTGGTCATCGTGAGCGCATTCTTTTCCGCAGTGGTCTTCTTCACGGGCTGACTCGCGCGGACAATGCAGCTGAACGAACTTCAAGTAGTTTCTAGCAAAGTTTCAGCGGAAGCGTTTCGCGGGAGTTATTGCCTGCGACCCTGACCTTGCTCGTCGGATTTCACGGATTAACCCGCTTGCCCATGTACGAAGCGCAAGCTAACGGAGCCGCTTCGATTTCACTTCCCAATCGTCATTGCGGCAAAGCCCGCAGTCCTCTCCCAGAAACCATTCACCCGCCGCTTCGTCGCCTTTGAGTGTCCACTTGAGCCAATTGGACGCGATATTCGCGAATTCGCCGCCGCCGGGATGTTGGAATGTCCCCAGATGGCCCGCATCGAGACGGGCGCCGTAGAAGGCGGGTACGTTATCCAACGCATCATAGGTATTCGCCGACTCCGTCATGACGAAATCGGCCTCATGGCCATTCACGACGAGGACAGGTCCGCGCAGCGCGGTGAGAGCGTCCAGAGAGGGGAAGGGCGTGCGTGGCGGATCCGGAATTGGCACCGGCGGCGCGGGTGCGATACCGCTGCCGTTAAAGAGTCCGATAGTGGCGACTCGCGTATCGCTCCCCAGGACAACGGCCGACATCGCCCCACACGACTGACCCATGACAGCCATTGAATCGGTGGCGATCTTTCCGTAGAGGGGAGAGTTCTCTCGCGTTGCTTCCGCCTCGGCCCAGTCGAGTGCACCACTAAGGGTCTCGGGCGGCACTTGAACCTGGACGGCACCATCGACGATTAGCACGGCCGGCCGCCCCAGCGCTTCGAAATTCAGCACGGTTGTGGTCAGAACCAGAAAGCCGTGCGACGCGATCGCGGTAAGAAATTCTCGGTAAGTTTCACTGTCCTTTACGCAACCCCCGTTCGCCCATACCAGTACTGGAAGTGCATCGCTCGAAAATTCATCGAGATCACTGGGGCGGAAAACCAGTAGGCCTGTCGATCCTCTTGCCGGCTCCGATAACACAGCGTAGGGACCCGGCTCGGCCAGCGGCGCGCCCTCGGGTGGTAGCCCCGAAAAACCTTGCGCATAGGCGCCGTTTGCGATGAGTCCCAGGAGTGTGAAGCGCATGGAAACGGAGAATCTGCTCGCCATCGTCTTCACCCAATTCGATACGTTGTGTCCATTCAGTCTATACCTAGCAGTTCAAGGCGTCAATGTCGACGGGGTCGAGGGTATAGTCTCTCGGCCTGGGTTCGACCCGATACGGTGACTCGATGTTCTTTGAGTTGACTCCATGTCTCAGCGGCAAATAGCAACATACGTGGGAAGCTGCCACTGCCAGGCCATTCGGTTCGAGATAGATACCGACTTTCCCGAGCTTACGACCTGCGACTGCTCAATCTGTCGCCGGAAGAACGCACTAATGGTGAAAGTTCACGAGACGGCGTTTCGTCTACTTCGGGGCGAAGAGAGCCTCGCGACATATCAGTTTCATACCGGAGCGGCACAACACTACTTCTGCAAGACTTGCGGGATCTATCCATTCCATCGAAAGCGAGTCACTCCCGACTACTTCGGAATCAATGTCTTTTGCCTGGAGGGTTTCGACCCTGCCGGGATCCCTGTGCGAGCCACGGTCGGCGCTGGAATGCCGTGAGGAGCTCAGACCAGGAAACGCTTAACGTGGCGGATAAGTGGCGTGCCATGGCGGCTCAATGGCGCAGATTTTCTTCGAGCAACAACCCATCGTGGACTCGCACGAAGCACGAAGGAGTTTCGAGAGATGGAAATGCACGTTGATCCACAGGTAGTTCGAGCAGAACGGAGAAAGCGCGCGTGGAGCCAGGAGCACCTGGCGTACGCGAGCGGGCTGGGGCTGCGAACGATTCAGCGCATCGAAGCCAGTGGAGTCGCCTCGAATGAGTCGGCGAGTGCGTTGGCCGCCGTCCTGTCTCTACCTCTGTCGCAGCTTGCTGCGCCTGCTACCGGAAGGAAGGAATCGGTTCGCGAAGTTCGGTCCGGAAATGGCATTCTGGGTCTCAGCGCGGCCGCGGTTGCCGGTGTTTGCGCGATTTCAGCTCTCAGTTTCGCTTTCGCCGACGAGATTGCATTGGACGTCGGAGTGTCGATATCGGAGGAAGAGCAGGAGGAAGCAATTCAGGTCGCAATGACGAAGCTGCTGGTCGAGGATGGCGATGATGCGGATTTTCAGATCGATGACGTTGCACGGTTCATTGTCACGCCAGCGGTTCGTGAAGACGGCCGTATTCTCATTGCCGTACAAGTGTTCGAGTTCGATGGCTCTGGCTACGTAAAGACGCGCGAGCCCCGAGTCCTTACAGAGAACGGAACACCGACTGAGATCGTCTTCGGCTCAAGCTCAGGAAGCCTCTTTCGAATTTCGCTGACCCCCGATGAGGCGAATGATCCAGGGTGAGGCTTTCCGGCCGATCCGGCAGTGGGTATCCGGGTGTCTGATGGGCGTCAACGTGCCGAAAGCGGACGGTGAGAATACATAGTCTGTAGGGGTGGATTCGACCGAATCTTCACATTGGGTGCTCATCGGAGCGCTTCACTTGCATCCGTGCCGCACGTAGTGCAGGATGCGCCGGCGATCTACGTTTTGGCCTGCCTTTTGCTTACCTGTCCGGGTTCTCCGGATGCGCGAACGAAATCGCAAACCACTACCTGATTGAAGTCGCCTGCACTCGTGTGGGTGGTCACTGTCTGTTAACTGAAAATTGTTCGATGTGGTTGACGCCACATCGAGCTTGCCAATTGGAGGCAAGAAATGGGAAAGAAGCTGTATGCCGGAAATTTACCTTACACGGTAACTGAGGAAGTGCTTTCACAGAAGTTCTCAGAGTATGGTGTAGTTGAGTCGGTAAAAATCATTACTGATCGAGATTCAGGCCAGAGCAAGGGATTCGGTTTCGTCGAAATGCGGACGGACTCAGAGGCTCATGCTGCGATAGACGGCCTGAATGGTGTGGACTACGAAGGTCGACCTATGAAAGTCAATGAGGCGAAGCCGCAGGAGCGCCGATCTGGCGGCGGCGGAAGACGCTGGTAGTTGTCCACGATTGAGAGAGCGCAGCCATTTTTCATCCGGCTGCGCTTTCCTCGAGGGCATGTATGGTCCGAAGGACGGGGTTCGTCCCAAGCCAGTTGGAACGACTTGTTCCGAGTTCCGATACTCCTTCGCATGAACTCACCCACTCGAATCTATCTTCTGCGGCACGGCGAAACAGAATGGAACCGGGAGCGCCGCATACAAGGCCATAGAGACTCGCCTCTTACGGACCGAGGTCGGGCTCAAGCCTTAGCGAATGGCGAACGGCTGTTGCGGATTCTCCAGGAAATCGATTCGGTTCCTCGATACATCTCCAGTCCATTGGGTCGGTGCAGGGAAACAACCGCGTTGATCTTTAGCGTCCTCGGAATCGATCAGAGCAAGTTAGAGTTCGACGACCGTCTCAAAGAACACGCCTACGGAGACTGGGAGGGTCAAACGAAAGCCGAGATCCAGGCGAAAGATGCTCAGTGTTTGGCTGCGAGAGAAGCGGATCGATGGAATGTCGCCGCCCCGAACGGGGAGAGCTATTCCATGGTCGCAGAACGGCTCAAAGCATGGTTGTCCGCGGTGGACGGCCAGACAGTTGTGGCGGTCAGTCACGGCTGTGCGGGCCGGATTCTTCGTGGCATCTATGCCGACCTGCCGAAGCTCGAAGTATCTCAACTCGGCGAATCCCACGAGGCCATTCACCTGCTCGCGGATGACAAGGTAGTGACGATCGAGTAGCGCTGGCCGATTCGCAAAGCAGACCCTGGTCGTTCCCGGGCCAGGGTACACCGGAACACGACATTCGGGGGTATAGTCCGGAGGGAACTGAGCGGAAACGGTTTGGGGGGTAGCGATGCCGGAGGGAGGTGCGCTGTTCGGTTTCGTCGTCGCGGCGCTTGTCGTGCTGCTCGTCCCCGGGCCGGGTGTCTTCTACATCCTCGCGCGTAGCCTCAGTCAAGGTCAGCGGGCGGGCGTGGTTTCTGCAGCGGGCCTGTCATTCGGAGTCCTGGCGCACGTGATAGCCACGACAGCAGGCGTCGGTGCTCTCCTGCTCGCGTCCGCCACTGCCTTCGGTGTCGTGAAGGTCCTCGGTGCCGCGTACCTCATCTATCTCGGGCTCCGGACCATCTTCATCCCCGGTGACGCCTCTGCCGTCGCAGCACCCACACGCCGATCGTCGCTCCGGCTCTTCAAGGACGGTGTCCTGGTCAGCGTCCTGAATCCGAAGGTCGCAGTCTTTTTCCTGGCCTTCTTGCCGCAGTTCGTCACGCCGAGCAACGGTTCGGTGACGATGCAGCTGATGACGCTTGGCATGCTTTACGCTGCGCTTGCCTTCTGTACAGACAGCGCCTACGCGATTTTGGCGGGCTGGCTCCGAGATCGACTCCGACCCGAAGTAGTTCAGGGCCCCATGCCCCGCCTCGCCAGCGGAACCGTGTACATCGGTCTGGGGCTCTCCACCGCGCTCGGTGATGGGGATCGCGGCTCGCTTGAGCGAGCGGCCTGAAGTCCAGTTTAATCGACTGCGGCAACAAGGCCTGGTCGTTCCCACACTCGGAGCACGCGGAAGCGGCCGTCCGCGGGTACAGTGCCCGGCCTACTAATCGACGCCAACTGACAGTCGATTTCCCGCCATTCCTGACCTTGCTGCGCTCCCCGCTCGATGACGAGTAGACTCGCCTGATGGGAAGAACGTTCTTTGGGGGAAGCCATGCTGGAACTTGAGTTCTACAACACTTTTATCGAAGTGGGCGCGGCCGTGGAGACATACAACGATCGGTTTCAGGCACTGCTGTTCGCGTTTCTCATCGCCTCGTATCTCGTAGCTGCGAAACTCGACCGAATGGTCGCGTCGATCGTCATCGCTCTATATTCGATCATGATGTTGAGATACGGATTGGTCTACTTCAATGCCACAGGCGACATGGTCGCAATGGCGGCCGTGCTCCGCGAATACGCGTCCCAGAGCGGCTCCAGCTTGTCGTGGCTCGAGATCGGGCCGATACAGGTGAACTATTCCGCCGTTCTCATCATGTACGCTCTGAGCTATCTCGCGTCAATCCTGTTTTTCTTCTACATGCGCCATCGGCGACCTGGTAGCCTATGAAAATGCTACGAAAACCATTCGTTCCTGCCTGTCTGGGATTGGTCCTCGCAATAGCCGTTGGAGCACATGCAATGGCGCAAGACTCGTCAATCACGACGTACGGAGAGAAGCACGATTCGGCACCCGAGGAACTGGATGTCTTTTCCTTCCTTATCGGCAAGTGGGAGGGATCAGGAAGGACTCGCCTCCCGGACGAATCGGTCGTTGAATACGATGGGATTACTTGGATCGGGCGCTACATTCTCGATGGAATGGCAATCGCGGATGAGCTACATGCACCGCTGCCTGATGGCGGTCGTGGCATGGGCGTGACCTTCAGATACTTCGATCCCGAGAACGAGCATTGGATCGTCGAGTTTCTCAATGTGGAGAATTCGTTCATCCGGCGGCAGGTAAATACGGAATCCGGCTCTATCGAAATAGATGGCACGACCGTTGTCGTCGTGTCAGAGAGTGGACAGTCGAGTAGCCGCGAATACTACCGCGTGCTCGGCGAAGATCGTTTCGATTACAGCATTGATCTGACGAATGACGGCGGAGAAACATGGGAAAGAGGTTTCGCTGAGTTCAACATGAGGCGCGTCGAGTAGTTGCCTGCACGCGGCGGATTTGAGCCGAAGATTAGCCGACTGCGGCAATAGAGCCTGGTCATTCCAGTGCAGCAAGATTCGCCGAAGCCGTTGTTTTCTACAGAGAGACTTTCGCTTCGAGAAGCCAATCTGCGAGATGCCGGGTTCTTTCTCGCGTTGATGAATGAGCCAGGCTGGTCCCGGTTCATTAGGCGTCATGACGTCTCAACTGTCGAAGCGGCACTGCAGTACGTTCAAGAGAGAATTCTGCCGATGTACGAAGAGCATGGATTCGGACTGTGGGTGGTCGAGCTCAAATCGACGGGAAGACCAATCGGCATATGCGGTCTGGTAAAGAGGACCAATAGCGACGACCCCGACCTCGGATTCGCGCTGCTCGAACAGCATCAGGGCAACGGATATGCTACGGAGGCGGCCCGTGCGTCAGTGCGTTTCGCCAATGCGGAGCTCGGAGTCTCGCAGCTCGATGCGATTACCAATCCCGACAATGAACGATCGATCGCCGTTCTGAAACGCGTGGGTTTCCGATATCGAGCAGACAAAGTTGTCGACGATGGCTCGACAGTCGCCGTGTATTCGAATTGAGCGGGGTCGGTTTCGCTCGTCACAATCCGGCCGATCGCGGGTATAGTCTGTCTGACTGGATTCGACCCGTTTTCGCATCTCGCGGGGTTACACGTCATGAACAAGTCTCACCGACCCTCGACGAATTTTGAAGCAGTTACACCGCGTCTACCTGTGAGTGACATCGAGAAGGCACTCGTGTTTTACACGCAAAAGCTCGGTTTCGATTTCGGGTGGAAATGGGGATCGCCAGCGACCCACGCCAACGTCTGCCGCGATTCGATTAGTCTCGATTTGATCTCGCTGCCGGCGGATCAGTGTGGAACGGCCATGGCCTATGTTCAACTCGATGGGATCGACGCGTATTTTTCCGAGCTGCGGAGCCGACAAGTCGAGCTGGGCGACATCGGAGATCGGCCATATGGAATGCGGGACTTCGAGGTAATAGACCCGAGCGGCAACAAGCTTGCTTTCGGACAGCCGACAATCGACTAGTTCATTGCAACGCCGGCTCCGATCGGCCTCAGGGGAAACAAATGCAGGCACGAGAGTGTTTTCGCGCGACCGTTGCTCGGACATGTCCCCGGCGCCGGACTTGCGTCCCGCCCGCGCGCTTCCTGGCTCCCTGGCTCCTCGCGTGCCTTCCTGCTTTCGCCCAGCACGGCCACCCGCTCGTCGGCAGCTGGAGTGGCGACTGGATGCAAGGCCCGGACCGGCAGGAGCGGATCTTGCTCGTGCTCGACTACGAGGACGATACGCTGTCGGGATCCGTGTATTTCGGTACGCGCCGAGTCCCTCTTGCGAACGCAGCACTCGATCCGGACACCTGGACCGTCCGGCTCCAGGCGGCAGAGCAGGGCGCCGACGGCTCGGTGGTCGAGACCCTCATCGAAGGGCGGATCGAGAACCTGGGCTCCACGACGGAGCGTGCAATCGTCGGGCACCTGACGAGAGACGGCGAACGCGGCAGTTTCCGCGTCGTGATGAACTGATTCAAGAGGGAGTAGCTCGATGCCCAGCAGCTGCGTGATTCCGATTCCGGTCGCCGTCCGCACGCTCCTCGCCGCAGTGGCGCTCGCCGGCGCGACGGCGACCAGCGCACACCATTCGTTCTCGGCGCAATACGACGCGGACGCGCAGATAACGCTGCGCGGCTTCGTCACCAAGGTCGAATGGCGCAACCCTCATGCGTACTTCTACATGGACGTCGAGGACGACGACGGCGGCATCAGCCAGTGGGCCTTCGAGATGGGCGCACCGAGCGTTCTTGCGCGGCGCGGCTGGAGTCGCAACTCGCTGAGCATCGGCGACATCGTCGAGGTCAGCGGCGCACTCGCGCGCGACGGCAGTCCGCTCGTTAACGCAACGTCCGTGCTCTTTACCGACACGGGCCAGCTGCTCACGGCATCGGACGGGCCGATCAGCGGGGGAGGGGATTCCGGCGTGGAGAGTGCGCGATGACTGCCGAGAATGGCCGCGGTAATCGGTTTCGTGCCTGTGCGTTGATCGCGCTTGCCGCTGCCTTCTCCACGTCGACCCCGACCGGGGCTCAGGAACGCGCTGCGCCGACGCCGCGTTTCGACGATGGCACCGTCAATCTCGGTGTGATGCCGGGCGAGACCGGGCATTGGGAAACGGGACCCGGGAATCTCTCGGAAAACGCGGTCGAGATGAACGGGGCATTTCTCGTCGACATCGACGACCTCGATCGGGTCGCGCCGTTCAAGCCGTGGAGTAAAGCGCTCGTTCGCTACCGCCTCGAGACGCTCGGCAGGGACGATCCGCATCCGGCCTGCATGCCGAACGGCGGCCCGCGCCAGTTCCATACGCCTTATGGCATCGAGATCGTGCAGGACCGCGACCGTGATCGCGTGTTCATCATCTCGGGCGGCGGCCCGCGGAGCTGGCGCGTCGTCTATCTCGACGGTCGCAGCCACCCCGATCCCGACAGTTTCGAGCCGACGTTCTTCGGCCATTCGATCGGTCGCTGGGAGGACGACACGCTCGTCGTCGACTCGGTCGGATTCAACGAGCATTTCTGGTTCGCGCGGCGACCGACCGGCATGGTCCACACCGACGCGCTGCATCTGATCGAGAGGATCTCTCGGCCCGATCACGACACGCTGCGCTACGAGGTCACGATTGACGATCCGAAAGCCTACACGCGGCCGTGGACCGCGAGCTGGGACATCCGCTGGGCGGACTACGAGATGATCGAGTACTTCTGCCAGGACAATAATCTCGATCTCGAGCATATCGTGGGGCCGGGATAGTTTAGGGCAGTCAGGGAGCGCGCCATGGCCACGACCATCACCGTGAACGATCGCGAGCACGTCGTGGAGTCGGACCCGGACACGCCGCTGCTGTACGTGCTGATGAACGAGCTTGGGCTCCGCGGTCCACGCTTCGGCTGTGGTCTCGCCCAATGCGGCTCGTGTTCGGTGCTGATCGACGGCGTCGAGACGCGCTCGTGTGTCACGCCGCTGTCTGCTGTCGGGTCGCGCGACATCACGACGCTCGAAGGTCTGCCCGAGTGGTTTGCAGCGGCGCATGGACTCGAGCAAGCGCCGGAGCTCCATCCCGTGCAACAGGCCTTCATCGACGAGCAGGCCATTCAGTGCGGCTATTGCTACAACGGCATGACAATCAAAGCGGCCGAGCTGCTCTCGCAGAACCCACGGCCGAGTGAAGCCGAGGCGCGGGCCGCGATGAACGGTCATTTGTGCCGTTGCGGCACGTACCCGCGCATCCTGAAGGCGATCGAGCGCGCGGCGCAGACGATTGTATCGGGGCCGCTCGCCGTGGCGCAGAGCGGCGCCGGCGAAAGCCCTGCCCCGGACACCGCTCCCCCGGATACGGCTCCCCCGGATACCGCTCGCCCGGATACCGCTCCCCCGGGCACCGCTCGCGCGGATTCGGCGTCCACGGAGACGGAAGCATGAGCGGTGAACTGCCGACCACACGCTTCCCGCGCCGCGATCTGCTGAAGGCCGGCGGCGCAATGCTGATCGGCTGTTCGAT
The DNA here is from genome assembly GCA_965223375.1 of Candidatus Rariloculaceae bacterium. Lineage (GTDB taxonomy): Bacteria > Pseudomonadota > Gammaproteobacteria > Steroidobacterales > Rariloculaceae > CBDCWM01. The sequence continues at coordinate 1,197,343 of OZ245000.1, read as the reverse complement.
ACCGGTCGGCAGCAGCGCGCAGGTACCGACCGGCATTGCGCTCGTCCTCGGACCCGATCAGCCGGATCAGGCTCGCCTCGATTCGTGGATAGCGATTCATGCCGACAACACAGCGACGGTCCTTCACGGTCACGTCGAGCTCGGCCAGGGCGCGTCGACCGCGCTGCTGCAAGTCGCGGCCGAGGAGCTCGATCTCGACATCGCCCAGATGCGTGTCGCGCCGCTCGTCAGCGGCCGCTCGCCGAACCAGGGCGCGACGGCGGCGAGTGCCGCGATCATGCTCGGCGCGATGCCGGTCCGCGCCGCGGCTGCGGAAGCGCGGCTTGCGTTGCTCGATCTCGCCGCGGCGAAGCTCGGGGAGCCGGCCGAGCAGCTCACCGTGAGCCGCGGCGTCGTCAGTGTCGTCGGCGATTCGGCGCAGGGCAGCGTCAGCTACGGCGACTTGCTCGGCGACCAGCCGTTCGAGTTACCGTTCACGGGCACCGCGCCGGTGAAGTCCCCGGGCAACTACGCGATCGTCGGCACGAACGTGCCGCGCCGGGACATTCCGGCGAAGGCTCGAGGGACCTACGCGTACATTCAGCACGTACGCCTGCCGGGCATGCTGCACGGGCGCGTGGTCCGGCCGCGGGGGCAGGGCGCGTACGCCGACGGCGCGCGCGTCATCAGCATCGATGAGTCATCGATCGGTCACATCCCGGGAGTCGAGGTCGTCCGGCGCGGTGACTTCATCGGTGTCGTGGCCGAAGACGAGTGGCACGCGGTGCGCGCGGCTCGGGAGCTTCGCGTGACATGGGAAGAAAGCGTATCGCTCCCCGGAACCGCCGGCATCTTCGCACGCATGCGCGCGGCTGCGACCGACGACCGCATCGTGCTGGAGGAAGGGAACGTCGAAGCCGTCTTTCGTGACGCGCCGCATGTCGTCACTCGCTCCTTTCGCGGTCCTTACCAGGCCCACGTGCCATTCGCGCCGAATTGCGCGCTGGCCGACGTGCGCCGCCGCCGCGCCCGCATCTGGTCGCCGACTCAGAATATCTATGAGACGCGCGAGAAGGTCGCGCACGTAATCGACCTGCCCGTCGAGCGCGTCGAAGTCGAGTATCACGAGAGCTCGGGTACTTTCGGCCGCAGTTGTTTCGACGACGCGGCCGAAGCGGCGGCGATCCTGTCGCAGAGCGCCGGTGCACCTGTGCGCGTTCAGTTCATGCGCCAGGACGAGCATGGCTGGGATAATTTCGGGCCTGCGCAGCTCGGCGACGTCCGTGTCGCGATGGACGCCGACGGTATGCTGCTTGCTTACGAATTCCTCGGCTGGCAACACGGCTGGTCGACGGTAGAGACGTCCGAGCAACTCGCGCTCGGTACGCCGGGCGCCGAAATGACCGGGCCGATCGCGATGGAGGTGAGTCCGTTGAATCTCGGCTCGATGTACGAGATTCCGAATCGGTCGCTCGTGAACAAACGCGTCCCCGGTATCGAGGGTTACCTCAAGGCATCCAACCTGCGCTCGCCGCTCGACATTCTGTTCGCGTTCGCATCGGAGCAGGCAATCGATGAGCTCGCACACGTTGCGGGCGCCGACCCGTACCGGTTCCGGTTGCGCAACATGACCGACGAGCGCTGGCTCGGCGTGCTCGACGCCGTTGCCGAGGCCGCCGGGTGGCAGCCGCGCCCGGCTGCGTCGACGTTGTCCGACGAGCGGATCGTCACCGGTCGCGGCATCGCGCTCGGCACGCACACGTCGTCGTATGCCGCCGCCGTCGCCGAGATCGAAGTGGACCGGCAAACCGGCGTGATCACGGCGAAGCATCTCTACGGGGCGCAGGACTCGGGGCTCGCCGTCAATCCCGGCTTCCTGGAAAACCAGATCACCGGCCTGCTCGTGCAGGCGGCGAGTCGCATGCTGAAAGAAGAGGTTACGTTCGACGACGAACGGGTCACGAGTCTCGACTGGATGAGCTATCCGATCCTGCGGTTCGAGGAATGCCCCGCCGTGACACCGATTGTCGTGCAGCGGCTCGATCAGCCGTCCACCGGCGGCGGCGAGGAGGTGCTGAGCCCGGCCGCCGCGGCGATCGCGAACGCGTTCTTCGATGCAACCGGCGTCCGATTGTACGAGTACCCGTTGACGCCGAACCGGGTCCTCGCGGCGCTGCGAGGGTGAGACGGCGACACGGCGGCGACACTAGCGATCACGGTGATCTGACGGCGGACGCTTCGCGAGTCCGTGCCGGGCGTGCCCCGCAGGGCGGCAACGGTGCACGATAATGCCTGCCGTGGTTCGGCCGTTCGGCACTGCCTCAGTTTGAAGAAGCAGTGGCCGCGGTTCCGCTCGGTTGCCACGGCGGAAGAACATTTCGATAATCGAACCGACCGCACGCCTGCCGACTGCAGGCGCCGCGGATCGGATCGAGAATAATCGGACCTTAGTCGCTAGAGGGGGATCGGCGGCATGCTGACAAAAGTCCGAGCCGGAACACGAGTGGCCGCGGCGCTCGTGCTGATCGCAACACTCGCCTTGCCGGGCGCGGGCGTAATGGCCCAGGTCGCGATCGACGAGTTTCCGCGTGCCGCCGACGGCCGCCCGGATCTGAGCGGTGTCTGGCAGTCGCTCAACACGGCCAACTACGATCTCGAGGCCCACCCGGCCCGCCCCGCGCTCGCGACGATTCCGGCACCTCCGCCGAACGAGCCGCCGGGACTCGGTCGCGCGACGCCGGTCGATTTGCCGGCACCCGCTGTTCGTTCGCTCGGCGCCGTCGGTGGCGTGCCTGCCGGCGAGAGTGTCGTCGTTGGTGGCGCGATCCCGTATCAGGACTGGGCCGCCGAGCAGAAGAAGGAAAATGCCGCCCACTGGCTCGAGCGCGATCCGGAGATTCGCTGCTTCATGCCGGGCGTGCCGCGTGCCACGTACATGCCCTATCCGTTCCAAATCCTGCAGGGCACCGATCAGATCCTGATCGCCTACGAGTTCGCGGAGACGACACGGACGATCCACATGAGCGCCGTCGGCAACAGCCCGAGCCGCACCTGGATGGGCTGGTCGCGCGGCCGCTGGGACGGCGACACGCTGGTCGTCGAGACCGATCGGTTCAACGGCGAGACCTGGCTCGATCGCGCCGGCAACTTCCACAGCGATGCGCTGACCGTCGTCGAGCGTTACACGCCGGCCAGTCCCTATCACCTGATGTACGAGGCCACGATCGAGGACCCGAACGTGTTCACTCGGCCCTGGACGATCCGGATGCCGCTCTACCGGCGCATCGAGGACGGTAAGCGCCTGCTCGAGTATCGCTGCACCGAGTTCGTCGAGCAGTTGATGTACGGCGAGATCGGCGCCGTCAACCCGGCCACGGGAGAAGCCAATGAGTAAGAACAGCGTGTTTTCCTGCCTCTCCGCGCTTGCGCTGCTACCCGCTCTCCTGCTGCAACCCGCGGTCGCGCAGGATGCGGCGTTCGCGTCGGCCGGTGAGTCGGACTGGTCCGGACCGCGCACACCCTGGGGCGATCCGGACCTCCAGGGGGTCTGGCGCTACGAGGCCACGATCCCGCTCGAGAGGCCGCGCGGCGAAGAGCGCGCGTTTCTGAGCGATGCCGAGATGGCCGAGATAGCGCGCGTCGAGGCCGATCTCGCGGCGAAGCGTCTTGCCGGTGTCGACGGTGAAGCGGTCGGCCGCGCATCTCTCGAGGATTCGCCGATCCGCGGCAACGAATACAACGCGGCCTGGCAGGACCATGGCCGGGCGCGGCAGGTCTATGCGCAGACGTCGCTGATCGTCGATCCGCCGGACGGCAGGCTGCCGTATACGGACGATGCGCGCGAAGCCGCGGCGCGAGCGACCGCACGCTACGGCGTCGGTCCGTACGAGTCCTATCTCGATCCGGACACCGGTGAGCGCTGCCTGACCGACGGTGTGACAGCGTTGATGTGGCAGGGTCCTAACGGCGGTCACAACCGGATCGTGCAGAGTCCGGGCTTCGTCACGATCCTGCACGAGGAATACCGCGACCGCCGCATAATTCCGGTCGACAGCCGCGGGCATCGTGAGATTCCGCAATGGCTCGGGGACGCGGTGGGCCACTGGGAGGGCGACACGCTGGTGGTCGAGACGACCGGCTTCCTCGATCGCACGAACTACGAGTGGGCGAACCTGTGGATGCGCGCGTCGGAAGATCTGCACATCGTCGAGCGCTTCCGCCGCATCGGCGACGACCTGATGGAGTACACGATCACGGTCGAGGATCCGAAAACGTTCACGCGGGCCTGGACCGCGTCGATTCCGATCACGCGGCTCGAGGAGGGCACACAGATCTACGAGTACGCCTGTCACGAGGGCAATTACGCGATGCCGAATCTGTTGCGCGGCGGCCGTGCGGACGCGGCGGTGCAGTAGCCGCACCGCGCGCCGGCGGCGCGGCCGGCCGACATTGCACACAGGGGAATGCTGATGAATTTCAACGTCTACCAACGACCCGGCCCGGCAGGTATCGGGATCACCCACACGCTCACCGCTATCTTCTGTCTCTCGCTCGCCGCCGCATCCGCATCGGCGCATCACGCGTTCGCCGCCGAGTTCGACGCCGATAAGCCAATCAGGCTCGAGGGTAAGGTCGCGAGAATGGAGTGGATCAATCCCCACTCATGGATCCATCTCGACGTTACGAATGCCGACGGCACGGTCACGCGCTGGATGATCGAGGGCGGCCCACCGAACGCACTGTTCCGCCGAGGTTTCACCGAAGAGTCGTTGCCGGTCGGCACGGACATCGTCGTCGAGGGCTTTCAGGCGCGCGACGGCTCAATGAAGGCCAACGGTCGGAACGTGACATTTGCCGACGGCAGCAACCCGTTTGCCGGAGAGTTCAGTTCGGAGCCGACGCGCTGACACGACCGACGCCAGTTCCGCGATTTCGGAGGCGGCGAATGATCAGAGCAATTTTCCCGCTCGTTCCCGCGTTGCTGCTCGCGCCGGGAGTGTCGCTGGATCAGGGTAGAGCCAGGGCGCAGGGCGCCGTCACGCAACCGATCCTGTCGGTTGCGACGGCAAGGCTCATTGCCGAGGCCGCACTTACTGCGTGCACGTCGCAGGGCTTTCACACGTCGGTCGCAGTAATCGACCATGCCGGCAACCTGCTGGTTCTGCTCCGCGACGAGCTTGCGCATCCGGTCACGATCGAGATGGCTCAACGAAAAGCGCAAACGGCCGTGATGTTTCGCAGTTCGACGCTCGAGTTCCGCGATGCGACGGCCAGCGATCCGACGCGTTCCGCGCAGCGTGACGTCACCGGCGTGCTGGCGCTCGGCGGCGGAGTACCGATTCGACTCGACGGGGCGATCATTGGCGGCGTTGCGAGCTCCGGTTCGAGCCAACCAATGGATGACGAGTGTGCGCGGGCGGGGCTCGCTAAGGCCGAGGAGCTGCTCGCGTCGAACTAGCGGTCAGTGCGCTTATCGCGGGCGGGACGCGCGCGTGAGTTAGAGTGCGACGGACCCCCTCAACGGAGATCGACATGAAACGGTTGACGCCAATTGCCGCACTACTCGTATTTTCCTGGTCCGGTGTTGGCGCACAGCCGCCGGAGCCGGGCGATTGCGACGTCTCGCAGAGCGAGTTGAACGCCAACAAGCAGATCCTGCTCGATTTCTTCGCGTCAGGCGGTCTGCCGCGTCGGGAGCGGGCAGAGCGATTCATGACCGACGACTACATCCAGCACAACCCGCGGCTGCTGAAAGTCGATGAAACGACCGGCGCAACCGGGCGAGAGTCGTGGATTCGCGGCTTCGAGGAGGCGACACGGCGGGGATTCGCGCTGGTCGATCTCGGCGGTATCCGGCTCGTCGACCCGGTCATCGTGATGGCCGAATGCGATCTCGTCACCGCGATCTACCGGGGTGAGATCGAAGATCCGGATACGCCGGGCCGCACCTACGAAGCCTTTGCGTTCGAGACCGTCCGGATACGCGACGGCCGCATGGCCGAGCACTGGGATCAGGTCACGCTCGAGGCCGGCTGGATGGACGGCGAGCCGCAGTAGGGAGTTTGGGGGGGAGTTTGGGGACGGGGGAGTTTGGGGACAGTGACCTTAATTCGGCATTGCCGAATTAAGGTCACTGTCCCCAAACTCCCCCCAAACTCCTTCGACGAGTTCGACGGCGCGCCGGACACCGTCTTCCCGATTGAAGGCAACAGCCAGCCGGGATGCTGTTGCGCCGAACTGCGGATCATCGACGCAGGCCCTGATCGCGCGAGCGAGTTTCCGAGGGGTCACCGAGCGCCGATGCAGCAGGCGTGGCGAGATTCCTGCCCGGACCAAGGCCTTGCCCCAGTAAGCCTGGTCGAAGCCGTGCTCGACGACGACCGCCGGTCGGCCCGCGCCGAGCGCCGACTGCGTCGTGCCTGCGCCGCCATGGTGAACGATCATGCGGCAGCCCGGAAAGACCTCCGCGTGGTCTGATTCTTCGATCAGATGAATCCGGTCGGACGCATGGTGCGCACTCGCCGCCACATCGCCACATTGAACGATTGCGCGGACACCGGCGAGCCTTGCGGCCGCGACGAACAGCTCGACGTTCTCCGGCCCATAGAACACGTCGCATGAGCCGAAGCTCATGAATACCGGCGGCTCCCCCGCCTCGATGAATTCCCGCAGCGATGCCGGAAAGCTGCCGCGGCGGGCGTCGGTGTTACTGCGCAGCTGTCCCGTGATCTGAATGTTGTCGCCCCAGTCCGGCGGGTTCGGACAAAGCAGCGGCGATGCCGTGATCAGCGTCAGCGTGTCGGAGATGAAGAGCTCTCGCTGCAGACTTCCAACCGGTGCGAGCCCCTCGCGTTCTCTGATGGCGTTCGCTGAGCGGAAGACAGCTCGCCCGGTCAGGTAGTCGCCGAGGTTCCAGACCAATCCGTTGAGCAGGGGCCCGAGGTTGGGCCCCGCCGCTGCGACATGGCGCGACCGGACGCCGATCGGGCACAAGTGAACCGCCACCCGCGGCACGTCGAGAAGCTGGCTTGCCGTCAACAGCGGATGCAGCCAGAAGTGTCCGAGCACGACGTCGCTTTGCGCGCAAAGGTCCTTCGCCGCGGCGAAGAGTTCCTCGACGATCGGATCGAAATAGTATCGGTTCAGCAACCGGACTTCGGCGATGGGATCGGCCTCGTCGACTATCCGGCGCAACTCCTCGGGCGGCGCATGCGCGGCGAACGGATGAACGCGGACCAGCTCGAAGCCCAGGCGGCTCGCATGGTGCGCGTAATCGATGCCGGCATCGGTAGTGACGGCAAGCGTCACCTCGTGACCGGCCGCGCTGAATCCGCCGGCAAGCGCGATGAACGGGGCGACATCACCGTGCGAGCCCCATGTCTGCAGTCCGATCTTCATTCGGGTCCGGGCGCCGGCAGGTGCCGGGCCTGTTAAGGCGTCTTCATCGCGACCTTGTCGTAAAGCCGCGGAGCCCTTCCGTCCGGATCATATTTCTGCTTGATCGCACCGTAGGCGGTGCCGTTGAAGCGTGCATCGAACTCCGCCTCGTCGAGAAATGTCGACGAGTAGAGCATCTTGATGCCGTCGAGCTGGAAGCACTTCTCGTCCATGATGCGCGTGTAGTGGTACGGCTCTTCGCCTTCCGGCCTGCGGACCTGGCAGTAGGAACCGAGGTTGAAATAGAGCTCGTTCGGCTCAATCGGATACAGGGTCGGTTGCTGGGGGGCGACGATAGGCACGGCTGCCCAGGGTCTGCCGTCCAGGTCGACGTTCGTGAGGCAAAAGTCGACCAGCGCTTCCGCATTGCGCCATGGCACTTCCCAGTCCTGAATCAGCGGTTCCGTTTCCTTCTTCGCATTCAGACCGAGTGCGTCGCGAATCTTCTTCTCATACGCGATATGGCGGGTGTAATAACCCGAATTGCGCATCGACAGCGGCGCGAATCGCCGGAACAGCCGGTAAAACGCGGTGTCCGGAATGTTCCAGAACCACTCCGGGTCATAGCGAAAGATGTAGTCCTTCGTCGTCAGCCAGATGTCGGCACGCGACTCGACCAGCCGATAGAAGATCTCATCCCGGACGATATCGTCGACTTGCGCCGCGTTGTCGACCATGCGTCCCGTCATCAGAAAGAAGCGCCGGTCTTCGAAGAACAATCCTTCGACGAAGTCAGTGTCCGGGTCGCGCGTTGCGACTTCCATTGCTGTCAACCACGGCGCGGGTGACGAGAACGGCCGGATTGAGAGCCGGGTGTACGGCCGCGCGGCATGCAGTCGAATCTTCGCCCGCAGAATGTAGCCGAGTGTGCCGTAGGAGTTCGGCAACGCGTGAAACAGATCTGCGTGTTCGTTATCCGGCGTGCACGTCATGACCTGGCCGCCCGGCAGCAGCACGTCGGCTTCGAGCAGCGCGTCGTGAACGAAACCGTAGCGAAAGCAGGTCGACTCGATGCCGATTCCTACAGTCGCGCCGCCGATGGTGATGTGTTTGAGCTCCGGCGCGACCAGCGGCAGAAAACCGTGCGCCAGCGTGTGCGAGACGATCTTCTCGAACGTCGCGAGTCCCTCTACCTCGAGCGTTCCCGCGTCGGCGTCGAGCGCGATGATCTCGTTGAAGTGCCCGAGCGACAGGCGCTGCTGCGCCTTGCCTCTGTCCTCGTAGCGGAACAGGTTCGAGATCGTCGATTTGGCGAGCCGAAGCTCGCCCGCAGCCGATTGCCAGCCATTCTCGAGCGCGGCGCGCTTGGCGACATAGGTGGCCGACGTCATGCCGGTTTCAGCAGGTCATCCGGCCTGCGGGGCGCGCCGGCTCAGTCGCCGTCGACGTAGACGTGGCGACGCGTACGCGGGATATCGTTGAAGCCTGATCGCGAATAGACAACCTGGAACAGCTGCAGGTTGCCGCGGACGAACGCCATGATCGAACCGGCAAGATAAAGTCGCCAGGCGCGCACGAACGGCTCGTCGAACATCGCGCGAACGGCATCGACCTGCTCCTCGTATCGGGCCAGCCAGTCACGCAGCGTGTCGGCATAATGCAGTCGGATATTCTCGACATCGAGCACCGACAGCCCGGCGTGCTCGAACAGATCCATCATTTCGCGGAGCGTCGGTGGGTGGGCGCCCGGGAAGATCCGCTTGTCTATCCACGGGTTCAGCACGCCTGGACGATCGCGGCCGATCGTGTGCACCAGGCCGCGGCCCTCGGGCGTCAGCACGCGACTCATCAGCGCGCCCATGTCCTTGTAGTTGCCGGGGCCTACGTGCTCGAGCATGCCGATCGACACGAAGGCATCGTATTCACCCGTCATGTTGCGGAAGTCGTCCTCGACGAATTCCACCAGATGCGAGACACCATCGCGCTCCGCCCACTCGCGCGAGTATGCGATCTGCTCCTTCGAGATATTGAAGCTGCGGACGTTCACGCCGTAGTGCTTGGCGATGAAGATGGCGAGGCCGCCCCAGCCGCCACCTGCCTCGACGACTCGCTCGCCGGCCTTGAGCCGGAGCTTCCGGGCGACATGGTGCAGCTTCGCCTGCTGCGCCTGTTCGACCGTCATGTCCGGTTCGGCGTAATACGCGCAGGTGTACTGCATGACGTCGCGATCGAGCCACAGCTTGTAAAAGTCGTTGCCGAGATCGTAGTGATGATGGATGTTCCGGCGGGACTCGGAGAGATCCGGCGCGATGACGCTCGCACGGGCAAGCAGCTTCGCCTGGTGGCCGTTGTCTTCGAGATAGCGATAGGCCTCATTCAGCACGGTCAGCAGATCGCCCTGCACCGTGATGCGGCCCGCCGAATACATGTCGCCGAAGTGCAGCCCGGGATTGATCAGCGTCTGCCACAAGGCGCCACGGTCGCCGAACCGCACGACACCGAGCGGATTCCTGTCCTTGGGGTCCGGCTCGTCCCAGAGCAGCATGACAATTGACGAGTCGCCGAGATTTCTGCGCAGGCGGTTGATCAGCCAGCGATCGAGCGGTGACGAACCGGCACGACGAGCCTGGCGCTCGAATTCGTTCCCGAAGTCATACTCTGCGCTCGGCACACCGAGCGGCTCAAGGCGGTTTCTACTCATTATTACTTTCCTCCAGCCGTGGCTATTGTGCCACGCCACCGGTCTGCGGTGAACCGGATCCGCGAGCAGTGGAGGTGTCTGCGGCCGTCATTGCGTGCTCGGCAGGGGCCGTCAAAGCGCGCCGCTCTGCGCCGGCAGCGGAACGGTCCTCCGGGCCATCCGGCCAGGGTTCCGGCGCAGGCTCCGGTGCATCCTCTATGCGCGGCACGGTCCAGTTGCGTGCCCAGTAGATGAACGGCGTATCGACGGCCGCGATGACGAGCTTGAAGACATATTTCGCGAGCGCGAGCTGTATCGCCGTGCCCAGACTTACCGTGCCCCACCACACGACGAGCGAATAGAGCGCGGTGTCGAGCGCCTGCGACGTCATCGTCGAGAGATTATTGCGAAGCCACAGATGCCGGCCGCTCGTTGCCTGCCGAATTCGGTGAAAGAGCCAGACATCGAAGCTCTGGCTGATCAGATAGGCAAGCAGCGATCCGAACACGAAGCGCGGCGTGAAGTTCAGGATCTCGCTGAACGCGGCATGGATGTTTGCCGAGAATACCGCCGATTCCGGCCGCGTCGACGGCGGGTACAGCATGCTGGCGCTCATCATCAGGACGATGATTACGCTGACGCCGAAACCGGTCAGCACAGCCTGGCTGGCCGCCGCCCGCCCGTGTTTTTCGCCGAGCAGATCGGTCGCGAAGAAGATCGTCGAGTAGAAAATGACGCCGAGGCTGGTCTCCAGGCCGAAGATCACGGTCAGCTTCGGACCCTGCAGATTCGCCAGCAGAATCGCGAGTACAATGGCGGCCGTCAGGCCGATACGGCCGAACAGGCGGTACATGAGCAGGGTCAGGGACAGATCCAGCAGCAGCGTAACGAGCCACAACAGCTCGAGCTGACCTGCGAAGAAATCTGCGATATTCTGTGGAATCAATAGCTTGCGCTCCTGCGAGGCGTGTGAGTATAAGACGATGGCGGACTCGAAGCGAAAGATTGCCCCGTTGACGGCGTCGGGCGGCGTGGCCGACCGGCTCGGCCGCGGCGTGCGCGATCTGCGCATCTCGGTCATCGACCGGTGCAATTACCGGTGCCCGTACTGCATGCCGGCCGACGTCTTCGGCGACGGCCACGAGTTCCTGCCGCGCGACTCGTGGCTGACACCGGGAGAGATCCGGCGGCTTGCGAGCCTCTTCGCCCGGTTGGGTGTCACGAAGATCCGGCTGACCGGTGGCGAGCCACTGCTGCGGCGCGACCTCGGCGAGATCGTTGCGGGGCTTGCCGGTCTCGATGGCATCGACGATATCGCGCTGACCACCAACGGCACGCGACTGACCGATAGGGCGCGCGAGCTGCGCGACGCGGGGCTTGCGCGTGTGACCTTGAGCATGGACAGCCTCGACCCGGATGTCTTTCGCGACATGAGCGGCGGCCGTGGCGATCTGGATACCGTGCTGCGTGGCCTCGAGACGGCACGTAAAGTCGGTTTCGACCCGATAAAGCTCAACGTCACCGTGCAGCGCGGTCAGAACGACCATACGGTGATCGATCTGGTCGAGCATTTTCGCGGCACCGGCGTCATCGTGCGATTCATCGAGTTCATGGATGTCGGGACGATGAACGGCTGGCAGGCCGACAGCGTCGTCTCGTCGCGCGTGCTGCGCGATCGCATTGCGGAGCGCTGGCCATTGCGCTCGCTGGACGAGAACTATCGTGGCGAGGTTGCGCGGCGTTACGCCTTCGAGGACGGGCAGGGCGAGATCGGTTTCATTTCGTCGGTGACGGAGCCGTTCTGCGGCGACTGCCACCGGGCCCGTCTGTCCGCCGACGGCACGCTCTACACGTGCCTGTTCGCCAACGTCGGCACGAATCTGCGAATACCGTTGCGCGCGGGTGCGAGCGACGCCGATCTGGTCGGGTTGCTGCAGAACGTCTGGCGCGGCCGGGCGGATCGCTACAGCGAAGTGCGCGGCGAGTCCATTACCGACCGCGAGCGCGTCGAGATGTACAGGATGGGGGGCTGATGGGACTCACTCACGTCGATGCCGCGAATCGACCGACGATGGTCGATGTGGGCGACAAGGCCGTCACGCGGCGTACTGCGGTGGCGCGCGCCGTCATCGATTTTCCGCCGGAAGCACAGGTAGACCGCGAACGCGCACTGCAGACGAAGAAGGGGCCGGTGTTCGATACGGCCATCGTTGCCGGTGTGATGGCCGTCAAGAAGACGAGCGAGCTGATCCCGTTCTGTCACCCGATTCCCCTCGAGGATTGCAGAATCGAAATCGACTGGGCCGCTGACGGGGCGGCAGAGATTCTCTGCACCGTTAGCGCAACCCACAAGACAGGTGTTGAGATGGAAGCGCTCACCGGTGCAACGACGGCTGCGCTGACGATCTACGACATGTGTAAGGCGCTCTCGCACGGTATTCGGATTCGTGAGGTTGCGCTGGTCTCGAAGACCGGCGGCAAGCGCGATTACCAGGCCGGTGCCTGAGCCTTTAGTGCGGCTACCGGGATGATCGGGATTACCGCGCGCTACTTTGCCGCTTTCCGCGAGCAGGCCGGCTGCGAGCAGGAGAGCCTCGAGACCTCCAGCCGGACCGCCGGCGATCTGTTCTCGGAAGTGTCGGCACGGCATGCCTTTCGTGACACCACCGAGCAGTGCAAAGTGGCGATCAACGGGCGAATGGCCGCATGGGACGACGAGCTTGCCGGCGGTGACGAGATTCTGTTCTTCCCGCCGGTTGCCGGCGGCTGAGCGCTGCGATCGATGGCGGCGAAGGTGATCGAGTTCGAGATCGGGGATGCGCCGATCGATCCGAACGAGCGCAAGGCCGCGCTCGAGGCTGCAAATGCGGGTGCCTGCGTCTGCTTCGAAGGCTGGGTTCGTAACGTCAACGACGGCGAGTCGGTCGATGCGCTCGAGTACGAGTCACACGCGGAAATCGCCGCAGTCGAAGGCAACAAGGTGCTGGCCGAGGCCGCCGAGAAATTCGACGTCGGCGTCGTGGCGTGCGTGCATCGTGTCGGCCTGCTCGCCATCGGCGACTGCGCGGTCTGGGTCGGCGTCAGCGCCGGCCATCGCGGTGCGGCCTTCGACGCCTGCCGGTACGTCATCGACGAGATCAAGCACCGCCTGCCGATCTGGAAGAAGGAACACTACCGATCCGGCGCTTCCGGCTGGATCAACTGCGCGACGGGCAAGGCCGACGCCTGAAGTCGGGCGCTCCGTCAGTCCTGATCGCGATCCAGCCCGCATTTGCGTTCGAACCATTCGGAGAAATCCGCAGGAAAGGTCGCACGCAGTGCCGGCCATGCCGACCGAATGTACGGTCTCTGCATCAGGTCCGAGTTGAAGCCGTGCAGATCGTCCAGCTCCTTCCCGGTGAGTATTCCGTCCTTCTGTTGCTCCCAGGCCAGATGAATCTGGCTCAGGACGCCCAGTAGCGCGTAAGCGATCTGAATGCGCTCGCGGTCCGAGGCCTCCTCGCGCACCAGATTGCCGAGATGCACCTTCGAGAGCGCATCGGCGAGCTCGGTCGACGTGGCGACGCCCATCGCCCACTCGTTCATCTGTCCGCTCATCGATTGCTGCAGCGCCGAGCGCGACATGATGTTCGTCTGCTGAATCTGCCGACCTACGTAGATCAGTGAAAAGACGACACCGATTGCGCCGAGAATCTCTGCCAGGTAGGCGACTTGCTCAAGCATGGGTTCTCCTCATTCGAGCGATGCGACGAAGTCTGCGATGCCGTTCAGCAGCATTTGGGTTGCGAGCAGGATCAGAATCATCCCGGCCAGATGCGCGAGTGCCCGTGAGCCGCGCGTGCCGAGCAAACGGGTCAGAAACGGCGCGGCCGTCAGCAGCACGGTCGTGCCGGCCCAGGCCAGCAGCAGCGCAATGCACCAGTCCCAGATCCGGTCGGGTTGACTCGAGCTCATCAGCAGCAGCAGTGCGATTGTCGAGGGCCCGGCCACCAATGGCATTGCGAGCGGCACGATGAACGGGTCGTGGTCGCCGAATCCGCCGTCCTGTCGCGACGAAGTGCTCGGAAAGATGATCTTCAGCGCAATGATGAACAGCAGCACGCCGCCCGCGATGTTCAACGATTGCTGACTCAGGCCCAGAAAATCAAGGACCGCAGTGCCGGTAAACAGAAATGTGAGCAGGATGATCAGTGCGAAGATCAGCTCGCGCGCGACGATTCTCACTCGCGTGCGGCTGTCGTAGCGCGAGAGGATCGCGTCGAACAGCGGCACGTTGCCGAACGGGTCCATGACGAAGAACAGCGTGACTGCCGCCGCCGAGATATCCAGCCAGTTCATCATCGTCGAGAAGCTGCAACCTGACCGCGACCGCCGGGGCGAACCCCTGTCTGCGCTCGCGTGCGCCACTATACACCTGTGCCGTGCTCGCCGAGTCCCCGACGCTATGCTTTGCCCGATGGGAGCGCTGCCCGCGCAGCCGTCAGAGCGCGGCGACGTCGTCCGGTGTGTCCAGATCGATGGCTGCTGCCGCGATGCTCACCCGACCCACGCCCGGGGCAGCGCGTAGAAGATGCCGTGCGCCAACGTCGCCGTGCAGGCGATGCAGCGGGCGAAACACGCTGCGGGGCAGGATGGCCGGAACGCCGAACTTTCCGGCGTAATGCGCCGCCACGGGCGCCTGGCGGGACTTTCTCCAGCAGGCCACGAGTCGATCCAGGTCGGCTGCGCCAACCCGAGGCTGGTCGACCAGCAGCAGCAGCGCTGCTCGTGCCGTCGTCGGCAGTGCGCCGATCCCGGTCCGCAGCGAGCTCGCCATGCCCTGCTGCCAGGCTCGATTGACCGCGATACGTGCTTCGACGCCCGCGCGCCGCAGATGGCCACGCAGACGCAGCCGATCGGCGCCGAGGACGATCACGACGCGCCGTGGTGTCATGCGGTCGGCCAGTGCCGCTGTGCGGGTCAGCAGCGTCGAGCCGCGATAGCGATGGAGTTGTTTCGGGCGGCCGAGCCGGGTCGAAGCGCCTGCCGCCAGCACGACGGTCCACAGTTGCTGTGCATCGCGTATGCCGACCTGACTGATTCGGGTTGCCCGGCCGGCACGTGGCGAACGGTACCCCACGGCGAACCTGCTGTTGTGTCAAACCTGGCTCACGAATTTACCCGATATCGGGTATGGTCACTGTGTGGACATTGAGATTCTTCCCGCCAGACAAAGCGACGCCGGCGTGCTGGCGACGATGGCTCGATCGCTGATCGAGGATGGGCTGCCCAGAACCTGGACGGTCGAGCGGGTCAGTGCGCAGATCCGCCACCCGGAATGCGCCGTGATCGTTGCCCGCGACGGGCGTCGACTGGCCGGCTTTGCCAGCATGCAGTTTCTCGATGAGCATGCGCACCTCGCGTTGCTGGCCGTGCGGACGGCGTATCGTCAGCACGGCGTCGGGCGCCGACTGCTCGAATGGCTCGAGGCCTGTGCCGTCACGGCCGGCACCTTCGAGATACGGCTGGAGCTTCGCGAATCCAACGCCGGTGCGTACGCGTTCTACGAGCATCTGGGCTATCGCCGGCAGGGGCGTGCGCGCGGGTACTACTCGGGTCGCGAGGATGCGATCAGGATGACGCGGGACCTGAGCCGGGCGTCCGCATCGCTTTGAGCGAGAGAGTAGGGGCTGATGTTCCCGTATGCAGGCAAGCCGGATGACTGACGCTGACGAAACGGCACTCAAAGCACTATCGATCTCGGTGCTGACCGTATCGGACACCCGAAATATCGAAACCGACACGTCCGGAGATGCGCTCATCGTGGCGCTCACCGAGGCCGGACACGGTCTCGCCCACCGGCAGATCGTCGGCGACGACGTCTATCGTATCCGCGAGGTCGTGTCGCGCTGGATCGCCGATCCGGACATCGATGCCATCATCACGACCGGCGGCACCGGAGTGACCGGCCGCGACAGCACGCCGGAGGCGGTTGCCGTGCTGCTCGATAAGCACATCGACGGCTTCGGCGAGCTGTTCCGGATGATCTCGTTCGAGGAGATCGGTGCTTCGAGCCTGCAGTCGCGCTGCATAGCAGGCGTCGCCAACGCCACCTTCGTCTTCGTATTGCCCGGATCGACGAACGCCTGTCGCACCGGCTGGCGTCGCCTGATCGGGCCGCAACTCGACAGCCGCACGCGACCGTGCAACCTGGCCGACCTGATGCCGCGGTTACAGGAATAGTCGGCGTCGGGCGTGGCGCCTGTTTGGTCGGTCGGGCCTCCATACGGACAAGCGAGACACGCCGTGAATACGTCCCTGTAGGCTCGCGGCCGCCATCCCTGGCGGCCGACGGTCTCTTCTTGTCCGTATGGAGGCCCGACCGACCAAACAGGCTTCTTCCGACGAGTCGCCGACTCCGCTATAGTGGTACGCGAGTTTATCCGAGGGGTGGCCAGCTGGCCTGAGATTTCGGCGGAGTGCCGATGACCCTTTGAACCTGATCCGGTTAGTACCGGCGAAGGGACGGGCCTTCCCCATGTTCCGTTTCACGCCGTCCTGCCGGATCGATCGCATCCGGAGAATGCGTATGCGCGCATCCATCAGTGCTTTCGTCGCGATCTGTCTGGTCGCGGCCGGCGAGGGGCAGGGGCAGCCAGGCGAGGGGCAGGGGCAGCCAGGCGAGGGGCGGGGGCAGCCAGGCGAGGGGCGGGGGCAGCCAGGCGAGGGACTCGGGCGGCCTGGGTCGGGACCCGACCCGACCGATGAAGGTGTTGCGCGTGCCAACGCGTCGGAAAGCGGCAGCCCCGTTCTGGAGGAAGTCGTCGTCACTGCCGGTTTCCGCAGGACGTCGCTCGACGCGCTGCCCGGGAGTGCGACGGTGCTTGACTTCGAGGATCTCGAAGCCGAGGCCGCGGAGCATCTGGAGACCGTGCTGGAGCTGTCGCCGAACGTCAGCTACTCGAGCGGCGGATCGCGGGCCCGGTTCGTTCAGATACGCGGGGTAGGGGATCTGGAGCAGTTCGTCGACCCGAAGCACTATCCGTCGGTCGGCATCGCGCTCGACGACATCAATCTGGGCGGGATCGCTAGTTCGGCGCTGTTGTTCGACGCCGAGCGGGTTGAGGTTCTGCGTGGCCCGCAGGGTACGCGCTTCGGAACGAGCGCGCTCGCGGGTCTCGTCAACGTCCGCGGTCGCGCGCCGACCCGCGAGTTCGAGGGCTATGTCTCGGCCGGTATCGGCGACTACGGTACGTCGGCGATCGGCGCGGCGATTGGCGGCCCGCTCGCAGATCGCGTCTTTGCCCGCATCGCCGCCAGAAACCACCGCGGCGATGGTTTCATCAGGAACGACTTTCTCGGGGTGAACGATACCAACGGCTACGACGAGACGAGCGTGCGGGCGGCCTTCCGGGTCGAGCCCGCATCGGGTGCGATCTACGAGTTCACGCTGCTCGATTTCGAAAGCAACAACGGTTACGACGCCTTCTCGCTCGACAACCGGCGCCATACGTTGTCGGACGAGCCCGGCTTCGACCGCCAGGACAGCACGGCGTTGTCCGCGCGCGGAACGTGGGATGTGGGAGCCGGTTCGGTCGAGGCGACACTGACACTGCTGGATGCCGAGACCGACTACGGCTTCGACGAAGACTGGACGTTTGTCGGATTATGTGACGGCACGCTGTGCGATCCGGTGTTCGACTTCTTCTCGAACACTGACGAGTACGAGCGCAACCGTCAGGAACGGACAATCGACTTCAGGTGGCTGGGCGACGTCGAAGGCCCGCTCGGGGTCGAATATGTCGCCGGCGTATTCCTGCAGCGTCGCGACGAGGACCTGCATCGTCGGTACTACGGCGATTTTTTCAGCGACTACGCAACCGACAGGCAGGCACTCTATGCCCAGGCAACGCTGAGGCCGAGCGTGCGGGCCGAGGTTGCGGGCGGCCTCCGCATCGAACGCTTCAACGACGATTACGCCGACAGCTTCGGTGGCGCAACCTCGACCGACGATACGCTGAAGACCGGCGAGCTGTCGGTCACATTCGATGTCGGACCTCGTTCGGCGCTTTACGGCTCCCTGTCGCGCGGCCAGAAGGCGGGCGGAATCAATACCGAGGCGAGCGCGAATCGTCCCTTCATGCAGCCCCGGTTCCAGGCATTTCTCGATTCGAGGCTCCGCATCACCACGGAAACACTTACGAGTCTCGAGGTCGGCCTGAAGGGCCGGTACCTCGACGACCGGCTGAGCGTGCGCGCCGCGCTGTTCGACATGGATCGGAGCGCTGCGCAGCTCGAGTCGTGGATCTGGGACAGCGTGGGCTTTCTGTGGGTCGGGCTGCTCGACAACGTGGACGGACGCAACCGCGGGATCGAGCTGGAAGCGGACGCGCTCATCGGCTCGCGGTGGGCACTTTCGATCGCCGTGGGCCTGCTCGATGCGAGCGTCGATAACATCACGACGTTCGATCTGGATCGCGACGAGTTTGTCGAAAGCAGCAACGTCGACCAGGCGAAGTCGCCGGACTGGCAGGTCAGCGCTGCGGCCGACTGGCGTCCGGCCGGTCCGTGGTCGGCGCGGCTCGAATTACGGGCGCGCGATGCGTCCCGCTTCGGCTACTACCACGACGGCAGACTCGGATCGTCGGCCACACTGAACGGTGCCGTCTCGCGCAGCTTCGGTGCCGCGACCGTTCGGGTCTACGGCCGGAACCTGACCGATCGCAACGTCGCCGTGCACGGACTCTATTTCGGCAACGATCCCCGCAAGGGCTGGGTCAACGAGACGTACCTGCAATACGCGGAGCCACGCATGATCGGCGTCGAGTTCGACTACGTCTTCTGACCGGGAGCAGGCGATGCGCATAACAGCCGAACTGAGTCTCTATCCGCTCCACGACGGCTATCTCGACATGATCGAGACGGCGATACGCAGGCTGCGCGAGATTCCGTCGATCGATATTGTCGTGAATCAGCTGAGCACGCAGATCCGCGGCGAGGTCCCGGATGTCATGGGCGCGATCGAGACACTAGTGACGAGCTCGTTCTCCTCCGGGACGCCGCAGGTGCTCGTGACGAAGATCGTGAACGCCGATCTGCCGATCGACGAGGCGCCTGAGGTCTGACCGGAGCCGGTCGATGATCCTCGAGCTTTCGGCAGTCGCCTTCGGCGTCGCGTACCTGGTGCTCGCGATGCGGCAGAGCGTGTGGTGCTGGCCCGCCGCGATCGTTCAGGTTGCCCTGTCTTTCGTCGTGTTTCTCGACGCGCGGCTCGTCATGGAAGCGGGGCTGCAGGTTTTCTATCTGGCGATGGCGCTCTACGGCTGGCATCTGTGGCTGCGCGGCGGCGAGCTTGGGGCCGGGGTACGCGTTCACTGGTGGCCGCCAGGTGCGCATGCGCTGACGATCGCCGCCATTGCATTGCTGACGATTCTGTTCGGCCGGCTGATCGACCAGACGAGCGCGGCGATGCCGTACGTCGATTCGTTTACGACCGTTGCCGCCGTCTTTGCCACCTGGATGGTTGCACTCAAGGTAATCGAGAACTGGATCTACTGGTTCGTCATCGACGCCGTCTCGATCTGGCTTTACCTCGATCGCGAGCTGTACTTCTACGTTGCGTTGTTCGCCGTCTATCTGGTGCTGATCGTCATCGGCTTTCGCGCCTGGCTACTGGATCAGCGACGCATGGTCATGGCCGGCGGCGCAAACGCAGGCGACATGGCGCAGGCGACGGATGCCGTCGACGCGGCCGAGCGTCGCGTCGTGTCGGCAGTCGCCCGGTTCGTGGGCTCCGTCGATGCGATTGCACTTGTCGACAGTGTGAGTGCCGGAGCATCGCGGGACGGTGGCACCGGTGGCAGGAGCTTCGTCGTCTCGGCGGCCGGGCGGCGTTTCCATGCGAAGGCGGTACCGCCCGATTCCGGGCGGTTGCTCACGCTCGAGGAGGAGTACGGTTTGTTGACGCTTCTCGCAACGTCGCATCTGACGCCTGAACCGGTTGGCTGCGATATCGCCGGTCGCGTGCTGGTCACTGCCTGGCTCGAGGGTTTCGGGCCGATCCCGGACATCGATCTCCGATCGGCCGCCGGCATTGGAGTGGTCGCGCAATCCCTCCGCGAGCTCCACGCGCAGCCGGTCGACCTCGTTGATCTGGCTGCCACGGAGATAGTCGACAGCTACGTCACTGCGCTCGGCGGCCCGGAAAATCTCACTGCCGCGGATCGCTCGCTTGCCGACGAGTGTCGCGCGCTGGCCGGCTGGCTGGATGACGCACCGTTGCCGCGTGTGCTGTGCCATGGAGATCTCGTGCCTTCGAACATTCTCGTCGGCTCCGGCATTCGTTTCGTCGATTTCGAATATGCGCGCGTGGCGCCTGCCATCGTCGATCTCGCGAGTCTCTCCGTCATGAACGAATTCGGTCGGGATGTCGATGCAGCGCTGCTGGCAGCCTACTTCGGAGGTGCGCCCGGCGCCGGTGCAGGCGCGGCGTTTCCGCAGCAGGATTTTGCTAAAGTGCGTCGCCTGACGGCGTTGCAAGCGCATTTGTGGGCGCGCCTGCAGGTCGCCAACGGACTCGGCGGGCAGGGCTTCCTGCTGGTGCCCGGCACAACGAACAACTGAACGACGCAAATCGGGAGCGGAGCATGGGGGAAAGAGTCGCGTTCATCGGACTCGGCGTGATGGGTTATCCGATGGCTGGCTGGCTCGCGCGCGCCGGGCACAGCGTCACGGTGTTCAATCGCACAGGCGAGAAAGCCAGTCGCTGGGCCGCGGAATACGGCGGCAGTGCCGAGTCGAGCCCGGGCGCCGCCGCTGCAGCCGCCGACATCGTGTTTACCTGCGTCGGCGACGATCCGGATCTGCGTGAAGTCGTCCTCGGCAGTGGCGCCGTGCTCGAACAGATGAAGTCGGGCTCGATCTTCGTCGATCACACGACGGCGTCTGCGGACCTGGCGCGGGAAATTGCGGACGCGGGCGCGTCGCGAGGGGTCGCCTGCATCGACGCGCCGGTTTCCGGCGGTCAGGCCGGTGCGGAGAACGGCAAGCTCACGGTCATGGCCGGCGGCGACGAAAGCGCGTTCGCGCGCGTCGAGCCCGTCATCCAGGCATACGCTCAGGCTGTGAGGTTGCTCGGCCCGCCGGGTGCCGGCCAGTTGACGAAGATGGTGAACCAGATAGCAATCGCCGGTGTCGTCCAGGGTCTTGCCGAGGCGCTCAACTTCGGCATTCGGGCGGGGCTCGATCCGGCGGTAGTGATCGCGACGATTTCCAAGGGCGCGGCACAATCCTGGCAGATGGAAAATCGCTGGGAGACGATGGCGAGCGGCGAGTTCGAGTTCGGTTTCGCCGTCGAATGGATGCGCAAGGACCTGCGAATCTGCCTGCAGGAAGCCCGCCGGAACGGTGCCGAGCTGCCGGTTGCCGCGCTGGTCGATCAGTTCTACGCCGATGTCGAAGGCATGGGCGGGCGGCGGTGGGATACGTCGAGCCTGATCGCGAGGCTCAACCGCCACGACAAATGAGCGCGAGCCTCGACGACCTGCTGCACTTACTGACGCTCGAACGGATCGAGGACAACATCTTTCGTGGCGAGAGCCGCGACATCGGCAGCCCCCGCGTTTTCGGTGGACAGGTGCTCGGGCAGGCTCTGCGGGCGGCGAGCGCGACGGTCGAGGATCGATCGGTACACTCTCTCCACGCCTACTTTCTGCGCGCCGGCGACGTGAACGCGTCCATCGTCTACAACGTCGATCGGGCGCGCGATGGTCGCAGCTTCAGCAACCGCCGCGTCATCGCGATTCAGCACGGCCGTCAGATCTTCAACATGACGGCGTCGTTCCAGAAGGAAGAAGAGGGGCTCGAGCATCAGGCCGCGATGCCGGAGGTGCCCGGGCCGGAAGAGCTCGTCGACATTCGCGATCTCACCCAGCACGTTCTCGACCGGATCCCGGAGAAGATGCGGCGCTACTTCACCCACGAGCGGCCCTTTCATCTGCGGCCGGTCGATCCGATCGCTCTGCTGTCGGAAGACAAGACTGCGCCTCGACAGAGGCTTTGGATCCGGGCGACCGAGGCTTTACCCGATGACCCCGAGATCCACCGCAACCTGCTGGCTTATGTCTCGGACTATCAGCTCGTTGCCACGGCGACGCTGCCTCACGGTGTCCGTTTCGAGCGGGGCAACGTCCAGCTCGCGAGCCTCGATCACGCGATGTGGTTCCATCGACCGTTTCGTCTCGACGAATGGCTGCTTTACTCGATGGAGAGCCCTAACCTGGGCGGGGCACGCGGGTTGGCCCGCGGGCAGTTTTTTTCGACCGACGGCCGGCTCGTCGCATCCACTTCCCAGGAGGGCTTGATCCGCGTCTGGCCGCAGTCGGCCGGCTAGTGTCCTGTCCGGTTGGCACGCGGTCGATCTGCGTCGGCGCTCGGCCGATGCGTCCGGCCGGTGCGGAGTCGAGCGGCGGCAGGCGTGAGTCCAGGCTGCTATCGATGCAGTGCGCAGGCACGACCGATCGGCTGAAAGCGGCCGGGCGCGCGGCCTGCAACGCGCCCCGGATGGCAAAAAGTGCTAGTCTCTCGGCACAATAAAGTGGCCTGGCAGGCCACGGGGGACAGCCAGTGAATAACGATCCGCGCGATATCGTCCTGAATTCGCCGATGGGCCGCATGCAGATCGCAGTCGTGATCATCACGATTCTGCTCAATGCGCTAGATGGCTTCGACGTGCTTTCGATCAGCCTGACGGCAGCGGCGATTCGTGACGAATTGGGCATTCAGAGCGACGCGGTAACCGGTCTTCTGCTGTCGATGGAACTCGTCGGGATGGCGATCGGATCCATCTTTCTCGGGCGCTATGCCGATGTCTGGGGTCGGCGCCCGATGATGATGTTCTGCCTGGTGCTGATGACCGCCGGCATGTTCATGGTAACAACGCAACCCGGCTTCCTCGCTCAGGGGCTCAAGTCAGTCACCGACTCGATCGGCGTACTCGAAGACTGGCCTGTAGGACTCGTCCACATTTCGATCTGGCGCATCATTACCGGGCTCGGTATCGGCGGCATGCTGGCTGCGATCAACGCCGTCGTCGCGGAGTACTCGAACGCGCGCAACAAGCATCTGAATGTGGCGCTGATGTCCATCGGTTACCCGGTCGGGGCCTTTACCGGCGGCTTCATAGCCTCTGCGCTTCTCGAGACCAACACCTGGCACTCCGTCTTCCTGCTCGGATTCGGCATGACCGCCGTGATGATTCCGGTCGTATTCTTCTTTGTGCCGGAAACCGTTGCCTGGAGTGTTCGACACCAGAAGCCCGGAACGCTGGAGAAGATCAATTCGACGCTGCGGCGCATGGGCAAGCAGACGATCGAGGCCTTGCCCGATTTGAAGGAAGAGCTCGCGCGCACGGCCAAATCCAGCTTGTTCGAATCGAAGTACCTGAAGACGACAATACTGCTTGCAGCAGCCTACTTCTTCCACATCACGACGTTCTACTTCATTCTGAAATGGACCGGCGTCATTGTGCAGGATCGCGGGTTCGTCGCCGCGGAGGCCGGTCGGGTGCTCAGCTGGCTCAACGTCGGCGGCGCGGCCGGCGGTGCCTTGCTCGGTGTGCTGACGCTCCGGTTCGACCTCAAGAAGCTGACGATCGGCGCCATGGTGCTCGCTTTCATCATGGTTGCGATCTATGGCAGCGCACCACCAGATCTGCTGCAGATTACGCTGCTTTGCGTTGCGGCCGGCTTCTTCACCAATGCCGCGATCAACGGCATGTACGCGATGTTCGCTCATGCCTATCCCACACAGCTACGTGCCGCGGGAACGGGTTTCGCGATCGGCGTTGGCCGAGGCGGCTCGATCCTTGCCCCGATCATCGCGGGCATCCTGTTCGACGCCGGTATGGTCGTCCCGACCGTCGCGGTCATCATGGCGTGCGGTTCGCTGATGGCTGCCATTACGCTGACGTTGCTGAAGCTCGATCAGGCTCCGCCGGAGGGCGTTGCCGTAGATTCGGCGGACGCGGATTCGGATTCCAGAGGCGTCGAGCGTCTCGAGGGGTCGCCGGCAACGGGCTAGTTCCCGAGGGCGCCGCCCGGGCATCGGCCCCGGCGGCGCCTTCGATACCGCAATTCGGCCGGAGCCGGTCGGTCCGCGCGGCCGCCCCGTCATGAATCGCCATCCCGATCGTCCTTGTCAGGGACGAGAAACCCGATGCTGAGCCCGACCGACAAGTCCCGTTTCGCTGCGATCGTCAAGCCGCACTATGGCGATCTCTACCGGGCAGCCGTGAGACTGACCCGCAGCGGTCACGACGCAGAGGACCTGGTGCAGGATGTCTGCGTCCGGGCGGCCGCCCATCTGTCCGAGCTCGTAGCCGCCGCCGATCCGAAGGCCTGGCTGATGCGCGTGCAGTATCGCCTGTTCGTCGACGGGCGGCGCCGGCAGCTGCGTTCCCCGGTCCGAGCCGGCAACGGCACGTCGCCCGAGAACGAATTCGCTGCGCAACAGCCGGGGATCGACGAGTCCGTTGACAGCGCTGCGGCGGTCGCCGGCCTCACAAGTGCGTGGGGGAAACTTGGTGCGGAGCAGCAGGCGCTGCTCGCGCTGCATGCGGAAGGTTACGACCTGACCGAGATCGCGACGATAACCGGTCTCGGCAAGGGCGCGCTGAGCGCCCGCCTGTACCGGGCCCGCGCACGACTCGCGCGCGCCCTGAAAGACCGATCGGACGTGTGTCTGTCGATCGAGCGACTGGAGATCTGATATGCGATGCAGCGACCTGGACCGGATACTCGATGAGCGCCTTTACAGCAGCCTCCAGGGCGTGGAGAGAAGCGCAGTTGCCGAGCACCTGCAGGCTTGCCGGCGGTGCTCGGCCGTCTGGGAGGTCGATGCGACGCTGCAGGGCGAAGACCCGGGACGGCCGCCAGTGGAATCATTCGGCGCGATGCTGACGGCCCTGGACGATTCGGGGCGCGCAGCAGTTCTTCCTGTCTTTCGACCGACCGGACCCGGCAGCCGCGTCACCGCGCTGACGGGGATCGCGGCGACGGCCGCAATTGCGCTGATCGGATTGCTGCAGGCGCCGGCCGGCATCCGCAGCGACGCCGGTGCGGACCGGGGCGCTGCCGCGACGGCCGCACAGCGCGGCCCCGAATTGTCGATCACGGCTGCTCAGCACTATCGCCGGCTGGATCCCGCCACGAGCAGTGCACCGGCAGACCGCTTCGCCGATCCCGACGTGATCGAGGTCGAGGAGTTCTTTCTCTACGCCTGTCCGCACTGCTATACGTTCGAGGGTTTGTTCGACCCCTGGTGCGAGCAGCAACCGGAGTATGTCCGGATAACGCGCGTTCCTGTCGTCTTCAACGCTGCGGCGCGGCTGCATGCCAGGAGCTTCTTTGCCGCCGATGCGCTCGGTGTCGGCGCGCCGATGCATACGGCATTGCTCGACGCCATTCACGAAGACGGACAACCGATGGACTCGGCTCAGGCGCTCGGTGCGCTTGCAATGCAACACGGTATCGATCCGGAAACATTCGTCGCGGCGCTTGATGCACCCCGGGTTGTGAATGCGGTGGCGGCTGCTGAGTCTCTTGCGGCCTACTATGGGATCGACGCAGCGCCGGCGATCGTCGTCGACGGGACATGGCACGTCGAGCCCGACTCCGATACGTCTTTTGCCGACATGCTGAATACGGCGCGCATGCTCGTCGACGCTACACGCGAAGCGCGTTGCGAAGACCGCGATCGCGCCCGACCTGCATATTGCTGAGCAACTCCCTGGGCTGAGCAACCCCCTGGGCTGAGCAACCCCCTGGGCTGAGCGACCGGCTGGGCTGAGCAGCCCGCTGCGCCGTCCCGACCGCTGCGCACCGGCTCATGCGCTCTGCGGTCGGGAGCGCCTCAATCCCGGGCGGTGAGCTCGCTGCGATAACGTCTGCCGAGCTCGACGTAGTGCGCTGCGCTCTTTTCGAGCATCGCCAGCTCCTCGTCCGTCAGCTCGCGAATCCGTTTCGCAGGTACGCCGAGGATCAGTGAGCGCGGCTCGAATGTCTTGCGCTCCGTGATCAGCGCGCCGGCGCCGACGATGCAGTCCGCGCCGATACGGGCATGGCTCAGGATCGTCGCGCCGATGCCGATCAGCGAACGGTCTCCGACGGTGCAGCCATGGACGGTTGCCGAATGTCCGACTGTTACATCGTCGCCGAGCACGGCGGGTGCGTCATGATCGACATGAATGACGGCCGTGTCCTGCACATTAGTGCGATCGCCAATCGTGATCGTGTTCGTATCCGCCCGCAGCACGGCCCCGAACCACACGTTGGCGTCCGTACCGAGTGTGACGCGGCCGATGACGGCGGCAGTCGGTGCGACGAAGTAGTCGCCGGCAGTCGCGACGCTGTGCGGCCCAAGATCGTAAAGCATGAAGATCAGTTCTCCGTTTGCGGATTGCGCGCCACCGCGCGCGCAGCGGTGCGCAAAGCATCGAGGCGCGTGCTGAATCGTGTGCAGTAGCGAAGTGTGTCGGACAGCCCGAATCGCAGTATCGGTCGCGCTACCGCGCGGCGCAAACCTGCAACGAACACGGGTTGACTCTGGTCGCGGGCGACGCTGACGAGATTCTCGAACGCAATGATCCCGCTCTCGTCGATGTCCGGGACATTAGTGAAATCGAGGACGATGATGTCGTACTTCGCAAGGTTGGTCAGCCGCTTGCTGAGCCCGTTCGCGGCGCCAAAAGCGAGCGGGCCGCCGAGACGGATCAGCAGCGTGCGGCCGTTCGATGCCTCCAGGGCGTCGCGTGCCGGTTCCGAGAGCCCGGTCGCGCCGTCCGCGGCGTCATCGAGACCGAGTTCCTCGAGCTGCAGGTCTGCCATGCGTTTGACGTACGCGAGGCTCGCGAGAATTACGCCGGCCGCAGCACCGGTCACGATGTTGACGAAGAGTCCGAGCAGACAGGTCGTTAGCATGATCGCGACGCCCGTCTTCGGAACCGCGAGAAAGCGTCGGACGTAGCGCCAGTCGATGATGCCGAGCCCGATGTAGATCAGGATCCCGGCGAGGACGCTTGCGGGAATGTGCTCGATCAGATCCACGCCAAGAAGTGCGACGGCGGCGATCACGATGCAGTGAAAGATCGCGGACAGCGGCGTCCTGCCGCCGCCTTCGATGTTCGCGAGCGTCCGGAACGTCGATCCCGCGCCGGGCAGCAGGCCGAACACGCCGGCGAAAGCGTTGCCGATTCCCTGGCCCACGAGCTCCCTGTTCGAGTCGTGGAGCGACTGCGTTGCGACGTCCGCAGCCCGCGAGGTCAGCAGGCTGTCGAGCGAGCTCGTCAGGGCCAGCACGATGGCCGCCAGCCAGATTTCCCGCCATGGAATTTCTGCGAATGGCGGCAGGCGCATGTCCGGCAGGCCCGTTGCCGTCAGCGTCGGCAGGTCGAGGCCGGCTAGGGCCACTAGCGCGGATCCTGCGACCAGCACCGTCAGGTGCACGGGCGCTATGCGGCGCAGCCGCAGCGGCATGAGTTGACAGGCAGCGAGGCAGGCGAGTGCAGTCAGAACGCTTGCCGGGTTCGCGTCGCCAAGATTGCCAGCCACGGAACGCAGTGTGCCGATCGTATCTGCGGCAGGTGGCAAACCGATGACGGGATTCAGCTGCATCACGATGATGATGCCGCCGACCGCCGTCGCGAATCCCGACGTGACCGGGTACGGCAGCAGCGAGAGGTAGTGGCCGAACCTGAGCGAACCGAAAAGCACCTGCAGCAGACCGGCGAGCAGGATGACCGCGGCCACCGCGCCGGGACGGTCGACGAACGTTGCGACCACGCTCGCCATGACGATAGCAATGGGGCCGGTGGGCCCGGCGATCTGCGTGTTCGTGCCGCCGAAGAGGGCAGCACAGAGGCCGGTGACTGCAGCGCCGTAAAGTCCGGCGATCGGCCCGAATCCCGATACGACACCGAAAGCCAGCCCCATCGGCAAGGCGACCGCCGCAGCCTGCAGCCCGCCGCGCAGATCGCCGCGCCAATGGGCCGGCGTCGGGACGTTGACCAGACGGGTCAGCGCGTGTCGCGGTCGGTCAGTCAATCAGCCAGGCACTGAAGCCTGATTCGCAACGGCTGCTGCGGCAGCGGCGATGGCCTCCGCATCGCCGAGGTACTCACCGCGCGTGACGTTGAGGCCGGCGTCGAACTCGTAGATTCGAGGTGCGCCGGTCGGAATGTTGAACTCGGTGATGGCGTCGTCGGAGATGTCTTCGAGCATCTTGACCAATGCCCGCAGGCTGTTGCCGTGAGCGGCGATCAGCACGTTCCTGCCGCTCGCAATCTCGCTGACGATGCGGTCTTCCCACAGTGGGCGAACACGGTCGAGCGTCGTCTTCAGCGATTCGCTTGCCGGCAACGCGCTCGCCGGCAGCGCCGCATAACGCGGATCGGCTGACGGGTGCCGCTCGTCGCTCGGCTCTAGTGCCGGGGGCGGAATGTCGTAGCTCCGCCGCCAGATCTTGACCTGATCGGCACCGTGCTTCGCTGACGTTTCAGCCTTGTCGAGCCCCTGCAGCGCCCCGTAGTGTCTTTCGTTCAGCCGCCAGTGGCGCTCGACCGGCAGCCACATCAGCTGCATTTCATCGAGCACGAGCCAGAGAGTCCGGATTGCGCGCACCAGCACCGAAGTCAATGCAATGTCGAACTTCAGTCCCTCTTCTCTCAGCAGTGAACCCGCAGCGCGAGCTTCGCCAATGCCCTGTTCCGTCAGATCGACGTCGTGCCATCCGGTGAACAGGTTTTTCAGGTTCCATTCGCTCTGACCGTGACGGAGCAGAACGAGCTTGCCGGGCAGTCTGTCATTCATGGGCGGTATTGTTCGGTGTAACGGACCTGACTTCAACTCGGACGCTGGCGCATCCGACTACCGGCCCGGCCGCGACGATTACGTCAATCGGCTGACCTCGCGCAGCGCGATCGAGAGTGTTGCGAAGTCGAGCGGTCCCGACGCCTGCATTTCCTCGAACATTCGGCGCATGCGCGTGATTTGCGGATTGCACTCTGCCATCCATTCGCCGAGCGCTTGTCCGGGCGTGTCGGTTCCTGCGCTTTGCAACAGATTTCTCGTCAGCTGCTGCTGTTCTCTTCCGAGCGTCTCCCGAAGCGTGCCGCGGGCCATGGCACGCCAGTGGCCCTGGGATTTCAGATCCTCGATCTGCTCGCGGATCCAGTCGAGCCGCAGCCCGCGGCCGATTTCGAAATAGAGCCTTGCGATCGTCGTCGCATCGGTTGGAAACTGCTCCGCCAGTTCCACGATATCGAGGATCTGGGTCATCAGGCGGAGCGTTGCGATCTTCCGAGCCGTCTGCAGCGGGAGCCCGAGCCCTTCGTATTCGCGGGCATCGTTTTCGAAGCGGCGGCGGGCAAAGCCGCACAGGACATCCGGGAACGCTGCGAGCAACTCCTGAACGGGCGGGCCCACAGCCTTCACCATCCCGGAGATGTCCAGGCGTTTCTGGTGGCGATGCAGCAGCCAGTAGACGGCACGGCGTACCATCCGGCTGGCCTCGTAGAAGCAGTTGTACTGGACATGTGACTGGATTTGGCCGTCCAGGGCCTCGAGGTCAAGCCACAGCTGCCGCGTGCCGAACAGTGCGCGAACGGTGGCGTATGCGCGCGCAACCTGGCCCGCCTCCGTCCCGGTCTCTTCCTGGGTACGGAGCACGAAGAACGGACCCATGCGATTGATCATGCTGCTCGCGATCAGCATCGCGGTGATTTCGCTCGCGAGCCTGTGCGAGGGAATCAGCTCGCCGAACTTCGTCTGAATCTGCTTCGGGAAGTAGGCGACGAGCTCCGCCTGACAATGCGGATCCTCGGCGATGTCGCTCGCGACCAGACTTTCGAACAGATCGATCTTGGCGTAGCTCAGAACGATGGCGAGCTCAGGCCGCGTCAGACCTGTGCCTTCCCTGCGGCGCTCGTCGATTCGATCGTCGCTTGGGAGAAACTCGAGCGCCCGGTCCAGCAGGCCCTTGCTCTCGAGCATTCTGATCAGCCGGCCGTGCTCACCGACGCGTTCGGCAGCGTGCTCGGTCAGCATCGACAGGGCCTGCGTTTGCGCGTAGTTGCTCGCCAGAACGTGCTCGGCGACATCATCGGTCATCCTGGCAAGCAGCCGGTTCCTCTCCGCGAGCGTCAGCATCTCTCGCTTCATCGCATCGCGCAGCAGGATTTTGATATTGACCTCGCGATCGGACGAATCGACGCCGGCAGAGTTGTCGATGAAGTCCGTGTTGACGAGACCGCCGCCGCGAGCGAACTCGACGCGACCGAGCTGCGTCAGGCCGAGATTTCCGCCTTCGCCGATGACGCGGCATCTGAGCTCCGACCCCGACACACGGACGGCATCGTTCAGTGGATCGCCGGCGTCGCTGTCCGATTCTTCGCTCGATTTCACGTATGTGCCGATTCCGCCGTTCCAGAGCAGATCTACCGGAGCCTGCAAAATGGCCCGGATCAGATCGGGGGGCGCCAGGCTGTCGGCATCTATGCCGAGCGCGGCCCGGGCCTCGGTGCTCAACTGGATCGTCTTGGCATCGCGTCGGTAGACGCCGCCACCCGCGGAGATGCAGTCCGAGGCATAGTCCTCCCAGGTCGACTGCGGCAATTCGAACAGACGGCTGCGCTCGGCGAAGCTCGTGGCGGGGTCGGGGTCGGGATCGATGAAGATGTGCCGATGATTGAACGCGGCGATGAGCCTGATGTGCTTCGATAGCAGCATCCCGTTGCCGAAGACATCGCCCCCCATGTCGCCGATCCCGACTACCGAAAAGTTCTCACGCTGCGTATCGAGTCCGAGCTCGCGGAAGTGCCGCTTCACGGATTCCCACGCACCGCGCGCCGTGATGCCCATCTTCTTGTGGTCGTAACCGGCCGAACCGCCCGATGCGAAGGCGTCACCCAGCCAGAAGTCGTACTCGGCGGAGATGCCGTTGGCGATGTCGGAAAAGCTGGCCGTACCTTTGTCCGCTGCGACGACCAGGTAGGGATCCGGGTCGTCGCGGCACACGATCCCGTCCGGTGTGACTATGTTCTCGTCGACGATGTTGTCGGTGATGTCGAGCAGCCCGCGCAGAAACGTCCGATAACAGTTCGTCACTTCGTCCATCACGGCCGCACGGTCGCCGTCGGGCAGCTGTTTGCACACGAAGCCGCCCTTCGCACCCGACGGCACGATGACCGTGTTCTTGACCTGCTGCGCTTTCATCAGGCCGAGTACTTCCGTCCGAAAATCCTCGCGGCGATCGGACCAGCGCAGTCCGCCACGTGCAATGCTTCCGCCACGCAGATGAACGCCCTCGACGCGGCGGGAGTAGACGAAAATCTCGAACCTGGGGCGGGGGCGCGGCAGTTCCGGAATTCGGCCGGGGTCGAGCTTGAACGAAACGTACGGCTTGCGGGCGCCGTCCGCCGTCTGGAAGTAGTTGGTTCGCAGTGTCGCCTGTGCGACCGTGCTGAACGCACGCAGGATCCGGTCGTCGTCGAGACTGACTGCGCGATCGAGCTCGCCACGAATCGTTCCCTGGCATTCGTTCGCGAGCTTCGCGCGAGTCGATTCGTCGAGATCGGGATCGAACGAGGCGTTGAAGTAGCCGATCAGGGCGCTGCTGAACGCCGGATAGCGGCGCAGAGTCTCGAGCATGTACGCCTGGCTGAACCGGATACGCGTCTGCAGCACGTACTTGCAATAGGCGCGCAGCAGGTTTGCCTGCTGCCAGTCCAGTCCGGCATCCAGGATGAGGCTGTTGAAACCGTCGTTCTCGACCCGTCCGTTCAGCGTTGCCTCGAAGCATGCCTCGAATCGAGCGGCGAGATCGTCGGCCGCGGGATCGACGTCGTCGTTCCCGGCGAACACGAAGTCCTGGATCCAGACGTCGCCGGCGTCTTTCGAAAGATGGTAGTTGTGCTCTGCGTGCAGCCTGAGACCCATGTTCTCGAGGATCGGGTTTGCCAGGTGCAGCTCGAGCGGCCGCTCGCGCCTCAGTACCGTAAATCTCAGCGTGCCGTCGGCGGCACGCTCGAGCGCGGTCGACATCTCGCGCGACTCCACGGCGTAGAGGGCATCGAGACGTTCGATGTCGCGAACGGCGCGCCGCGGCGATACCGCCTCCTGATAAGCGAGCGGCAGCGCATCGGTCCAGCGTGCGTGCAGCCTCAGCGCTGTTTCCTCGTCCGTCGTCCCCAGCAGGGCGGCCCGAACGCGCTCCGGCCAGATCGTGGCAGCCTCGGTCAGTGCTGCATTGAGTTTTTCCAGATCCGGTTCGGCGGCGGCATCGGGGCTGATCGCGACCACGATTGCGATGCGCGCCAGAGCCGACTCGCCAACCGACGGCTGGCTGTGAACGACCTCGCCACCCAGATGCTCGGCGAGCACCGCCTCGATCCGCGTTCGTGTTCTCTCGCCGAACTGGCTGCGTGGCAGATAGACCAGGCAGGAGTAGTAGTTCCTGTGTGTATCGAGACGACAGAAAACCCTGACGCGCCGGCGATCCTCGAGTGCGAGCACGGCGAGCGCCGTGGCCTCGAGGTCCTTCGAATCGGCCTGCATCAGCTCGTCGCGCGGCAACGTATCGAGAATATGCCGCAGCGCTTTGCCCTGATGGCTCACGGGATCGAGGCCGGAGTTCGCCATGATACGCGCCGTCTTGGTGCTCAACAGCGGGATGTCTCCCGGCGCTTCGGTGTAGGCGAGAGATGTGAACAGCCCGATGAACCGGTACTCGCGTCTCTGCCCATCGTCGCCGGCGACCGAAATGCTGATAGCGTCGAGCGGCGCAGGCCGATGGATCGTCGATCGGAAGGGGGCCTTCGTCACGTTGATCGCCACCTTGGTCCGCGGGCGGGCGCCGGTGCGTGCGAAGTCCTGCAATCCGCGTTCAGCGCGGAGCAGCCCGAGTCCGGTATTCGAGATCGCGACCGACTCGCCATCGTCGCAGCGGTATTCGCAATAGCCGATAAACGTAAAACGGTTGTCGCCGAGCCAGTCGAGAAACTCGACGATTTCGTCTTTGATGCCGCGGGCCCGCGATTCGGCGACGGCGTGTCTGACTTCGCTCAGCTTATCCAGCATTGCCGGCCAGTCCTGAACCGCGACTTTCACGTCCGCGAGCGTCGAGAGCAGCTCGTCGCGCAACTGCCGAATCGCGCCACGGTCGACGATTCGTGGTATCGAGATGCGCATCCAGGACTCGGCTCGTCCGTCGGTCTTGCCGTTTCCGGCGCGTGCGACGCCGGTAATGCTGCCGTCGTCGTCCCGGTCGATTAGCAGGATCGGATGCGAGTTCGAAAGCACGTCGTGACCAAGTGCGGATATTTGCATAGTCACTGAATCGACCAGAAAAGGTCGGTCGTCGGTGACGGTTTCCACGATCGTGAGGCTGCTCTGCCAGCCGTTACGGTCCTCGGTGGGGTTGAATACGCGAACCAGCGGCTCGCCGGCTCGCCGCCTGGCGCCCCAGCTCAGCTGATCGAGTGCCGCGAGCCTGCGGGTCTCTGTGGATTCGACGCCCTCGTCATTCGTTGCCGCGAGAAACGCCTGCAGAAACGTGTCCCGATCCGCCTCGGGGAGACTGGGTAAGTCGAAGGGCGGCTCACTGCCGTCGACCGGGCTTGCGGGTACCCGTGATCCGGCCGTCGAGCGGGCCTTCTTCTGAGCGCGCATCAGGGGTAACTCCGCTAACGGGCGAATCTCAAGTCGGCCATTGTAATCCAGCCGCCGGTAGGGTGAGTGACCTGCGTCCCGAAAGTGCGCGTGCGCAGTTACAATGCCCCGATCGCCACGGCGGCGCGCAAGAGAGCAGGCAGGTATGACCAAGACCGCAGGCCGGAAGAAGGCCCGGAGCGAAGCGGAGCAACCGTCAGAACCGGAAGTTCGTTACGAGAAATACCTACAGCTCGACAAGATTCTGAGCGCGCAACAACCGCACAGTGATGGCGGTCATCACGATGAAATGCTCTTCATCGTGCAGCATCAGGTGTCGGAGCTGTGGTTCAAGCTCGTTCTGCACGAACTCGATGCTGCGATGGAATGCCTGAGGACCGACGACGTGGCTCGCGTCATCAAGATTCTCTCGCGCGTCAAGCAGATCCAGGCGCAGCTGATCTCGCAGTGGTCGGTTCTGGCGACACTACGGCCCGATGCCTACGAGGAGTTTCGCGACGTGCTCGGGACGGCTTCCGGATTTCAGTCGCTGCAGTACCGGATTCTCGAGTTCCGCCTGGGTAACAAGAACCGCAAGATGCTGCCGATGTTCCGGCACAACCTCGAGTACTACCGGGAGCTGAAGGCCGCATTGGAGAGCCCCAGCCTTTACGATGAATTTCTGCGCTACCTGTATCGGGTCGGACATCGCGTTCCGCTGGAGCGCGTTGAGCGCGACTGGACCGAGCGCTACGAGCATCATCCGGGCGTCGTCGACGTGCTCGAGATCATTTACAGACGGCCGGACGAGTATTGGGCCGCTTACGAGATTTGCGAGAACCTGGTCGATGTCGAGGACAATTTCCAGGCGTGGCGTTTCAAGCACATGAAAACGGTCGAGCGGATCATCGGCAACAAGTCCGGTACCGGGGGCACGTCCGGCGTTGCTTTCCTGAAGCAGTCGATCGATGTCACGTTCTTTCCCGAGCTCGTCGAGGTCCGCACCCGGATCGGCTGAAGAAGCCGGAGATGAGCAGGGCCCGTGCAGCGCGTTGAAGCGCAGCGACGCGCCGACAGCGGCCGCTTCAGCCTGCTAAGAGAGGTGCGCGGAAGCGAGGTAATCGACGGTCTGCATTTCCTGCAGACGGCTCCGTGTTCGCTCGAACTCGTGGGTGAGCCTGTTGCCGCGGTAGAGGTCATCGACCGGCACTGAAGCCGACGCAATGAGCTTGACGCGACGTTCGTAGAATTCGTCTATCAGCGCGATGAAGCGCCGGGCCTGATTTTCCAGCGTCGCGTCGAATTGCGGGATGTTCGACACCAGAACCGTCTGGTAGAGGCGCGAAAGCTCGATGTAGTCGTCTTTGCTGCGCGGACCGTCACAAACCGCGTCGAAATCGAACCAGATGACCCCGTCGGCGCAGCCGCGGTGGGAGATCGGACGGTCGAGAATGTCGATCTCCCCGGCCTGCTCGATCGCATCCGGGGCGACGGCCTCTAGATACCCGGCGAGGCGCTTGTCCGCATCTTCGCCGGCTGGGCACTGATAAACGTCGGCGCGTTCCAGAACGCGGAGCCGGTAATCGAGCAGGCCATCCACCTCGACGATCTCGGTATGTGTTCGAATCGCATCGATCGCCGGCAGGAAGCGCTGGCGCTGCAAGCCGCCGCGATACAGGTCTTCCGGCTTCAGGTTCGACGTCGCCGCCAGCGAGATGCCGCGCCGGAACAGTGCCGTGAACAGATTTCCAAGAATCATCGCGTCGGCAATATCCGTGACGGTGAATTCGTCGAAGCAGACGATCCGAGCGCGGTCGGCGATCTCGTCGGCCACTAGTTCGAGCGGGTCCGATCGCTCGGCGTGGCGTTTCAACGCGGAATGAATCCCGGCCATGAACCGGTGGAAATGCGCGCGCTCCTTGTCTGCGAACGGCAGGCAATCGAAGAAGAGGTCCATCATCAAGGTCTTGCCGCGACCGACGCCGCCCCAGAGATAGACGCCGCGGACGGGCGTCATGGGCTTGTCGAGCCAGCGGTGTGCGAGTTTCCTGAGCGGCCCGGCCGGCGATCGTCCGGCCAGACTCCGATGCAGCCTCGTCAGGCTTTCCATCGCGCGTTCCTGTGCAGCGTCCGGCGACAGCCTGCCGGCATCGACGAGCGCCCGGTATGCCTGCGTGGGCGTGCGCGCGGTCATGCCCCGAGCTCGGCCCGGTCGCGAAACTGCTCGAGCGCGTCGGGGTTTGCCAGAGCACTCAGATTTGCGACCGGACGGCCGTGTACGACATCGCGCACCGCAAGCTCGCTGACCTTGCCGTTGATGGTGCGCGGGATTTCGCTGACTGGGGCGATCACCGCCGGCACGTGTCGCGGACTCAACCGGCTGCGGAGGTTCGTGCGAATTCTGCTGGCGAGTGTCTCGTCCAGCGGTCGATTCCCCGTCACCGTCACGAACAGGACGACGCGGGTATCGCCCCCCCACTCCTGACCGATAGCCACGGCTTCGTCAATCTCATCCATCGCTTCGACGACGCGATAGATCTCTGCCGTGCCGATCCGGACCCCGCCGGGATTCAGCACGGCGTCGGATCGCCCGTGGATCACGATGCCGTTTCGCGCGGTCAACTCCGCGAAGTCGCCGTGGCACCAGACGTTCGGAAAGCGCTCGAAGTAGGCGCGCCGGTAGGCCGTACCGTCGTCGCCGAGAAAACCGATCGGCATCGATGGAAAAGGCGCGGCACAGACGAGCTCGCCCTTCCGCTCTTTCATCGGCTCGCCATCGGGCGAATAGATTCGTACGTCCATGCCGAGACCCGGGCACTGAATCTCGCCCGGATACACGGGCAGCAGCGGATTTCCGAGCATGAAACAGGACACGATATCCGTGCCGCCGGCAATCGACGAAAGCTGGATCTGCGGACCGATGCTGGCGGCCGAGAACTCGAAGCTCGCCGGCGCAAGGGGCGATCCCGTCGACAGAATCGTGCGGAGCCGGTCCAGTCGGTGATGCTCGCGCGGTGCGTAAGCACTCTGCTCGAGCGCACTCAGATACTTCGCGCTGGTGCCGAAGATATCGATGCCGACGTCGTCGGCAAGCCGCCAGAGCACGCCCGGGTCCGGATGGAACGGCGATCCGTCGAACAGCACGAGCGTAGCACCGGACGCGAGCCCCGACACGAGCCAGTTCCACATCATCCATCCGCAGGTCGTGAAGTAGAACAGCCTGTCACCTGGCGAAACGTTGGTATGCAGCTGATGCTCTTTCAGGTGCTGCAGCAGCGTTCCGCCTGTCCCATGCACGAGGCACTTCGGTGCGCCGGTCGTTCCGGACGAGAACAGGATGTAGAGCGGATGATCGAACGGCACGTCGGCATAGCTTGCGGGACCGGCTGCCGGCCCGATCGCGTCGAACGCGACTGCGTCGGGCAGGCCCGTGAGATCGGGCGCCGGGTCGGCGTACCGTTCGACTATGACCGTCTCTACCGTCGGCAGCTGTTCGCAGACGCGCCGCAGCACCGGCAGGCAGTCGATCTTGCGGCCGTTGTAGTAGTAGGCGCCGGTGCCGAACAGCAGTTTCGGAGCCACCTGACCGAGTCGATCGATCAGCGCCGCTTCACCGAAATCCGGCGAGCACGACGCCCAGGTCGCGCCGACGGACGCGGCCGCGAGCGTGGCAATCACGGTTTCGGGAAGATTCGGGAGGACGCCTGCAACGCGGTCGCCCTGGCCGATACCGGACTGTCGGAGGAATTCCGCCACGCCTGCTACGGCCATCCGCAGTTCTTTCCAGGCCAGCGTCCGGTGGTCCCCGTGTTCGTTCGCGAACACGATTGCCGGACCCTCGAGATCGTTGTCGAGCGCCTGCCGGGCGAAATTGAGCTTCGCCCCGGGGAACCAGTGCGCGCCCGGCATGGCATCGCCGTTCTCGACCACGGCCCTGGCTGCCGTCGTGAACCGGAGCCCGCAATAGTCGGCGGCCGCACGCCAAAACGCTTCCCGATCCTGCACGCTCCACGCGTGCATTGCGGCATAGCCTGCGCTATTGCCTGCGAAACCATGGCGCTGCGCGAATCGCGCCATGTGGCTCGCGGCTGCCGCGTCCGGATCGGGCGTCCAGATCGGGGCGAGCGTCATCGCAGCACGGCCTCACTGACCGGCGGATCGAGATCGGGCTCGCCGAGCCACTCCAGGATGCGCCGGCGGGTCAGACGCTGCAGCTGATCGGAATCCGCCGCCGCACCGGGAGGAATCGGCTCGCAGACAGTCACCGTCAGCGGGCCCGGTGCCGGCAGGAACGCGCCGGCCGGCAGTTTCTGCCGCGAGCCGCAGATGACGACCGGAACGACCGGCAGGCGGGACCGGATCGCTGCCCGAAATGCGCCGATATGAAACGGCTTGAGGCCGCGCTGCTCGTCAAACGTGCCTTCGGGAAAGACGGCGATCGAGCTGCCGCCGGCTGCGGCCTCGATCAGCCGACGCGCGCTCCGGCGCCGGTGGGATTTGCTGGATCGATCGACGAATTCCGAGCCGAGCCGCCGCAGAACGAAACCTGCGAGCGGCACTGCGTTCATTTCCCGCTTTATGAGAAACGTGTACTGCGCCGGCAGGACCGCCGTCAGTATGATCCCGTCCAGATAGCTCGCGTGGTTCGCGACGACGACGGCACCCGGCGGCAGGGATTCGACGTCGCCACGGACGGTCACCGGGCTCAGCATCAGCCGCAAGGCCAGCGCGGCGCCGAAGCGGGCGATGCTTCGCCGCCGCCGGACGCCCGGCACGACCAGCAGCGCGGCTGCGACCGCCAGTGCCGTCGCCATGAACGCGGCCAGCGAGTAGAGGCCGTAGCCGATCCGGATCAGCGGCTGTGTGTTTGCGGTAGTGGCCACGCTTATGTCAAGGAAGATCGGTGAGGCGCGTCGAGTTGATCGGGAAATGGTGGCGAATTCTGTGACTCGTGTCTCTTTATGTTAATGCTCTGGGCGATCTGTGACTGCCATCACGCAGGTGTTTACAGGCAGCTCTCATACTGCCCTGCGGTACTCAAAGGGGTCGGGAACATCCTGCGAGATATCTGGTAACTAATTGAAATTCATTGAATTAGCGACGGTTGCCGACAAAACACCAGGGAAGGTGTCTGAATAGATGGCGCACAATTTTTTGCAAAGCGACGTTGCTGACGTGAAAGCCAATGGCGGAAAAGGTCCGAAAGCCCTGATCGACCAGTTTCTGGATGCGATCTGGATGGAGCGCGGTCTCTCGGAAAATACGCTCGGTGCGTATCGCGCGGACCTGATGGCTTTGACGCAGCGGCTGGAGCACAACAAGGTCGAGCTGGTCCGTGCGACTCGCGCGGACATTCTCGAATACATCTCCTGGCGCGTGGACGGTGGCGCGAAGCCCCGATCGACGGCGCGTCAGCTCTCGAGCTTCCGGCGCTTTTACAGATATCTGCTCCGCGAAGGGATGATCAGCGAGGATCCGACGGCAAACATCGCGATGCCGAAGATCGGCCGCTCGCTGCCGCAGTCCCTGACCGAGGAAGAGGTCGACTCGCTGCTTGCCGCCCCGAACGTCAGTGATCCCCTGGGCCACCGGGACCGCGCGATGCTCGAAGTGCTCTATGCGACGGGTGTTCGGGTCTCGGAACTGATCAATCTCAAGCTGAGCCAGATCAATCTGAATCAGGGTGTTCTCCGCATCGTCGGCAAGGGTGATCGCGAGCGGCTGATACCGCTCGGCGACGAGGCGCAGGACTGGATCAGCGAGTTCACGGCCGGTCCCCGAGTCGAGATTCTGCTCGAACGACAGACGGACTACCTGTTCCCGACGCGCCGCGGCGACCGGATGACCCGGCAGGCGTTCTGGCACATCATCAAGCGCTACGCCAAAAAGGCAGGTATCGGCAAGAAGCTGTCGCCGCACACGGTGCGCCACGCCTTCGCGACTCACCTGCTGAACAACGGCGCCGACCTGCGTGTCGTGCAGCTGCTGCTCGGCCACAGTGACGTGTCGACGACACAGATTTACACCCACGTCGCGCGCGAGCGGATGAAAGATCTGCACGGCCGCCACCATCCCCGTGGTTGACGCTGTTGCGGCGCCGTCGTTCACGCTGTTGCCACGAGGGCAGTCTGCTAGAATCGCCCGATAGCCGGATGCTCCGGACGAGGATGCCGCATTGAGAAACCATCGGAATCAGGTCGCCGTCGCCGCCATTGCCGCCCTGCTGGCTGCGGGTGCTGCTTCGGCCCTGTCGAAGGAAGAGCTGGCGGCGACGCTGAAGGGCGTTTCACCGGAAGACATCACCGAATCGCCGGTCCCCGGCGTCTTTCAGGTTTCCGTTGGCTCGAGCGTGGCCTACGTGACCGAGGACGGCCGCTACCTTCTGCAGGGCGAGCTCTACGACCTGCAGTCGAGCGAGAACCTCACCGAAAAAAGCCGCGCGTCGGCACGGATTGGTCTGCTGGCGGCGGTCCCGGACGCGCAGAAGATCGTGTTCTCACCCGAAGACGGGCAGGCCGATCACAGAATCACGATTTTCACGGACATCGACTGCGGCTACTGCCGCCAGTTCCATCGCGAGATCGCCCGGGTCAACGAGCTCGGCATCGAAGTCGAATATCTCTTCTATCCCCGCACGGGTCCGGACACCGACTCGTGGTCGAAAGCCGAGAAGGTCTGGTGCGCCGAGGATCGCCAGTCGGCGCTGACCGAAGCGAAGCTCGGCGGCAGCGTGCCCGAGCTCAGTTGTGACGACACGCCGGTCAGCTCGCATTACGACCTCGGTCAGCGTGTGGGCGTACCCGGAACGCCAGCCGTCTTCGCCGCGACCGGCGAGCATATCGGCGGCTACCTGCCGCCGGACACCCTTCTCGAGCGACTGCAGCAACTCGCCCAATAGCCGGGCGCCGCTCCTTTGGAGTGGATCAGCTCACCGGAAGCCTGGGTCGCGCTCGCGACCCTGACCGCTCTCGAGATCGTTCTCGGGATCGACAACATCATCTTCATCAGCATTCTCGTCGGTCGCTTGCCGGAGGCTTCGCGCCAGCGTGCGCGCGTCATCGGACTCGGGATTGCGATGGGCATGCGCATTCTGCTGCTGCTCGTGATCACCTGGATCATGCGGCTGCAGGCAACGCTGTTCCGCGTGCTCGAGGTCGACATTTCGGGCCGTGACCTGATCCTGATTGGCGGCGGGCTGTTTCTGCTGGCGAAATCGACGCTCGAGATCCATCACAGCCTCGAGGGCGAGGACGCCGAAGCACACCAGGGTGCTCAGGCAACCTTCATGGCAATCATCGTCCAGATCGGCCTGATCGATATCGTCTTTTCGCTGGACTCCGTCATCACGGCCGTCGGTATGGCCGAGCACGTGCCGGTGATGGTCATCGCGGTCGTGCTTGCGGTCGGCGTCATGATGTTCGCGGCGGGCTCGATCGGCCGCTTCGTCGATGAGCACCCGACGATCAAGATGCTGGCCCTGAGCTTCCTCGTCTTGATCGGATTTGCACTGATCGCCGAGGGCATCGACCTGCACATTCCGAAGGGCTACATCTATTTCGCGATGGCCTTCTCGGTCGTCGTCGAGCTGCTCAATATTCGACTGCGCCGCAAATCGGACCCGATCAGCCTGCGTCGAAAATCCGTCTGACGCAGTCCCGGATCGGGACTGCCGCCGTGCAAATCGGGTCGGGCGAGCTCCTCGAAGCATCGGTGAAACGGCCGCCATTGCCGGCGACCATTCGAGACGCCGTTCGGCTACACTGGCCCGGGGACATGCCGACGGGGGAAGGCTGATGGATTTTGCCCAGATTTTCGATCTGACCGACGGTCGCAACATTCTGCGAATCGTCTGCGGACTCTTCCTGATTCCGCATCTCTTCGTAAAGTTTCAGAGTCAGGAATTCGTCAAGGGCTTCATGTCGAATGCCGGGCTGAACCCGCCGGCCCTCTGGATGTACGGTGCATTCGCCGTCGAGATCGCGGCATCGATCGGGCTGATATTCGACATCTATACGTTCTACATCGCGATCCTGACCGCCGTGTTTCTGCTCGTCGCCGCGTACGCGAGCTACCGTGTGTCCGAAGGCAAGTGGATGTGGAACTTCGGCGGCGCCGAGTATCCGTTGTTCTGGGCCATCGTCTGTGTCGTCGTCGCGATGCAGTCCGGTGGACCGTAGCGCCGCGACCGTCGACGTTGCCGGCGGCGGCAATGGTCGTCTTCCAGGCCGTGTTCGGCCGACACGGGCAGCAGAATCCGGGACCAGTCGGCGATTCGGTCGGGGGGTCGCAGGCCCCGCCGGCTCCTTCATCTGGATTACCGGCCTCATCCTCGTCAGCGTGTTTCGAATGAGCAGCGCGCAATCGATTGACAACATGCCGATCCATGAGCTGGGTGTTGCGGACGCGGCGGCGCGAATCGCGCGCGGTGAGCTCGATTCGACCGCTCTCGTGGACCACTTGCTGTCGAGAATCGAGCAGCACGAGTCGATGAACGCGTTTATCAGCATCGACCGGCAGGGCGCAATGGCGGCTGCGCGGCGCGTGGACCGCGCCCGCGACCGTGGTCAGCCGCTCGGCATGCTGGCGGGCGTACCGATCGTGGTCAAAGACAACATCAACACCGGCACTCTGCCGACGACGGCCGGCACTCCTGCCCTGGCCGACTTCAGACCGCGTTCCGACGCAGCGGTCGTAGAGCGCCTTGTCGCTGCGGGCGCCATCGTGCTCGGCAAGGCGAACATGCATGAGCTCGCGTTCGGGATAACGAGCGCGAACGCACACTTCGGTTTCGTGCAGAACGCTTACAGCGCTGACCATCACGCTGGTGGCTCAAGCGGCGGGACGGGCGCCGCGATAGGGGCCCGCCTCGCGCCAGGTGGCCTCGGTAGCGATACGGGCGGTTCAGTGCGCATACCGGCGGCACTGAACGGCATCGCGGGCCTGCGGCCGACGTCGGGAAGATATCCGCAGGATGGAATCGTGCCGTTGTCGCTGACCCGCGATACCGCCGGACCGATGGCCCGCACGGTCGCCGATGTCGCGCTTCTCGATAGTGCGATGACCGGGTACGACCAGACGATTGCTGCTGCAGATCTCTCGGGTGTGCGCCTTGGCGTGCCCGCGTACTTCTGGGCCGACCTCGAAGCCGAAACCAGAACGCTCGCCGAATCCCTGCTGACCGCGCTGCGCGCGCGGGGCGCGACGCTGATCGACGTCGAAATCGATCGGCTGCGGGAGCTGACGGCCGGAATGGCCGCGCCACTGACGCAATACGAGATTCGTCGCGATCTCGCGCGTTATCTGCGCCGGCACGACACGGGGCTCGATCTCGAGTCGCTGGCCGCGCAGGTGGCGAGCCCCGATGTCGCAGCGGCACTCGCCGGCGGTGTGCTGGCTGACCCGCCGCCGGCTGCCGATGCGTATCGGCTGGCCGTCGAACGGGACCGGCCCGCATTGCAGCGCGCCTACCGGCGCGTATTCGTCGCGCACGAGCTCGACGCGTTGATTTTCCCGACCACGATCCGGCCGGCCGGTACGTTCGACGAGATCGAGGAAATCGCCCACAACGGGCGCATGGAGCCGACCTTTCCGGTATACGTCCGCAACTCGGAGCCCGGCAGTCTCGCCGGAGTGCCTGGTTTGTCGATACCGATCGGCCTGACGACGGACGGGTTGCCCGTCGGCATCGAGCTGGATGGTCCGGCGGACAGCGACCGGACGCTTCTCGCGATCGGGCTCGCGATCGAGTCTGTGGTCGAGCCATTGCCGCCGCCGGAAAGAGCGTTGTAGATTCTCGGCTTGCCGGCATTCAACCGGCCGATCGAATCGGCCGGATCTGCGGAGGAATGATGAACGGGATACACGATGTGGGAGGAATGACCACGTTTGGGCCCCTTCGGCGTGAAGAGGACGAGCCGGTCTTTCACGCGGACTGGGAGCGCCGGGTCTTCGCGCTGAACATGGCCGCCATGGCGTTTCACGGGCCGATCGACCGGGCACGCCACGCGGTCGAGAAGCTCGACCCGCTCACCTACCTGAGAAGCAGCTACTACGAGCGCTGGCTTGCCGGGATCGAGATTCTCCAGCTGGATCTGGGGCTTTCGCGGCCGCGTGAGCTCGAGACGGGCGTCGTGGAGCACAAGGCGCCGCTCGAGGCGCCCGCACCGGACGCTGACATGATCGAGGGCCTGGTCCGCGGGGGGATGCCGGCAACACGAGATGACGGGCGACAGGCGCCGAAGTTTGCACCCGGCGACCGGGTTCGGGCACGCAACACCGAGGTGACCGGGCACACTCGGCTACCCGGTTACGCGCGGGGAAAGACCGGTGTCGTCATTCTGCATCATGGCACTCACGCGTTTGCCGACACGGCAGCTCATGATCGCGGAGAGAATCCGCAACCGCTTTACGCCGTCCGCTTCGATGCCCGTGAATTGTGGGGAGACAACGTGACCCGACGGGATTGTGTAACGGTCGATCTGTGGGAAGACTATCTCGAACCCGCGGTATAGACGGAGCCTCGTACAGTGCAGTTGAGTG
This sequence comes from Candidatus Rariloculaceae bacterium, assembly GCA_965223375.1. Taxonomy (GTDB): domain Bacteria; phylum Pseudomonadota; class Gammaproteobacteria; order Steroidobacterales; family Rariloculaceae; genus CBDCWM01. The sequence continues at coordinate 1,153,090 of OZ245000.1, read as the reverse complement.
TCGAGAAAAAACGCCCCCGTATCGGAGTCAGTCAGTGAGCGATCATCATCACCATCACACCGCGCCGCCCAGCCCTTACCATTCGACCGAGCGCACCGAGGCGGAGAACGAGGCGCTGCGCGACCGGGTTGACCGGATCGAAAAGCTTCTGCTGGAAAAGGGCATAGTCAGAAAGGACGCGCTCGAGCGCATCATCGACATCTACGAGAACGACCTCGGCCCGATGAATGGCGCAAAAGTCGTCGCTCGCGCGTGGGTCGATCCGGAGTTCAGAAAACGCCTGCTCGACAACGGCACGGCGGCGATCGCCGAGCTCGGGTTCGGCGGACTTCAGGGCGAGCATCTGGTCGTTGTCGAAAACACGCCACAGGTGCACAACGTCGTCGTCTGCACGCTGTGTTCCTGCTATCCGTGGCCCGTTCTCGGGTTGCCGCCGACCTGGTACAAACACCCGGCCTACCGCTCGCGTATCGTCATCGATCCGCGCAGCGTCCTCGCCGAGTTCGGCACCGAGGTCGACGACGAGACGGAGGTGCGCGTCTGGGACAGTAGTTCCGAGGTGCGCTATCTGGTCCTTCCGGAACGTCCCGAAAATACGGAAGGCCTGTCCGAAGAGGCGCTGGCGGACCTCGTCCACCGGGATGCAATGATCGGCGTGAGCAGGGTTGCGTCGCCGTGATTCGCGAGCGTGCCGCCCGATCCGACATAGCCGAGATGCCGGGCACTGCCGCACTGCCGCGCAAGAGCGGTGAGATGGTTTTTCACGACGACTGGGAGCGTCGTGCGTTCTCGATTGCTGTCGACCTTGCGGAGCAAGGCGTTTTCGACTGGGCCGACTTTCAGCGCCACTTGATCAGGACAGTCGCCGATGCCGAGCGGGACGACCCGACGAAGCCGAGCCGGGGCTACTACGAGAGCTGGCTCGTGGCACTCGAGGCTCTGCTCGAAGAACGCGGGCTCAACACCGGACGCGCAGGCTGAACGCTTCGATCAGCGCGGCGCAGCTTGCTGTAAGGCAACCGTCGCGTAATGTCGCGCCCGCGCGCTCGTGATACACAGGAGGCGCGATGATTCTGGAATCGGTAATTCTGGATGTCCGCCCCGGGCACGAGGCGGCGTTCGAGCGCGCGTTCGGCGAAGCGCAGAGCATCATCAGCGCGGTGCGGGGTTACCGTGGCCATGAGCTGAAGCGTTGCGTCGAAAAGCCATCGCGCTATTTACTGCTCGTTCGCTGGCGGCATCTCGAGGACCATACGGAAGGTTTCCGGCAATCCGCGGAATACCAGCGGTGGAAGGCGCTGTTGCATCACTTCTATGACCCGTTTCCGGAGGTCGAGCATTATCGGGACGTGGCAGGCAACATTGCGGGCGACATTGCGCTGAGCGAACCGCACGCCGGCGGCGACCGGTGATCTTACGGCCGTCAGCGCCGCTCGATTGGGCTTGCATGCGGCGGCGCCCGGCGCGATGAGGACGAGGGCCGCCGGTGTCGTGCTCGTGCTGGTCGGCGGGTGGCTGGCTACGCGGCTCGTCGATGTCGGGGCGCCATCCGATGCGTTACCGGCACGCGGGCAGTCGGAAGTCCCCGTTCAGGAGGAAGTTGTGGTGGGAGCGTCTGCCGCGCAGGTGTGGCCGGCGGAGATGCCGTCGGACGCCGCGACACGGCTCGGCGCGATAACGCCACCTGATGTCTACGACACGTCTGCACAGCACGATACGCGAGTTCCGCGCGACGATTCCGAGTCGCCAGCCGAGGCGGAACGCCACGAGCAGCGCATCCGGGCGATGGCGATCCGAGAATTGGGCGATTCCTACTATCTTCTGTTCGACGAAATGGAGCTGACGGCCGTCGAACGGGAAGAGCTGCTGGACTATCTGGTCGACGTCAGGATACGACGAACGTACAGACTGACACCTAAAGGCGTGGCGCGCGAGGGCATAGATACACCGGCGGACGAGCGCGCCAACCGGATTCGCGAGATCGTCGGCGACGAGAAAGCGCAGATGCTGCTGGAGAGAGAAGACTGCCTCTTCGAGTACCGAGAAACGCGTCGTATCGACGTCCTGCTGGAGCGCGCTGGACTGCCGCTCGCCGAGGCTCAGCGCGACCGGCTTCTCGCTACGCTCCTCGACGTTCGCGCTGCGCTCGACGCGCCGGCCGGCTTGGACGATGTTGATGAAAGGTACGGCTGGCTCGAAGATCGCGAACGTCGGGTCATGGAGCTGGCGCCGAGTTTCCTGTCGCCGCAGCAAGTGGTATTCCTCGATGAGCAGTATCAGCGGTGTTCCCGTGAGCGGACGGCCTTTCTGGAGCGCTGGACCCGGCTCGCGTCACAGAATCCGGACGCGGGCCACGTGCCCGGATATCCGCCGTGCGTGTTCTGAGGCCTGTGGCAGCGGGCCCCAGCCCCAACGTTTTTTCCGGCACTGGTTCCATCTTTCGCGCTCGATGACCTTCCAGCTCAGCCACGTCGTTCCCTGGGGCCGCTCGTTCGACGAATACGTCAGCATGTTCGCGCTGACGGATGCCGATCTTCGGTCGCGGATACTCGGTTGTGGAGACGGCCCCGCATCGTTCAATGCGGTACTCGCCGCGCGGCCGGGCGACGTCGTTTCCTGCGACCCGATCTATCGGTTCTCCGCCGAGGACATCCGGTCCCGCATCAGTGATACCGCCGGCACGATAGGACGAGAGCTGGCCGAGAACGCCGACGAGTTCGTCTGGTCCAGCTTCGAGTCGGTCGAGGCAGTCGTCGAAACGCGGATGAGCGCGATGGAGCGGTTTCTTCTGGACTATCCGGCCGGCAGGCGCTCGGGCCGATACATCGACGCATCGCTGCCGCAATTGCCGCTTGAAGACGACACGTTCGATCTGGCGCTCTGTTCGCATTTCCTGTTTCTTTATAGTGAGCAGCACGATCTCGCGTTTCATGTCCGATCGATCCGGGAGCTCTGCAGAGTCGCGGCCGAGGTCCGTATCTTTCCGCTGCTCGAGATGGGGTCGACGCCTTCGCGCCACCTGCAGCCGGTCATCAGCGCGCTCGGCAGCCTCGGCCTTCGAGCGGAAATCGTGCGCGTGCCCTACGAGTTTCAGCGAGGCGGTAACCGGATGCTCGTCGTCAGCCGTTCGGTCAGGCAGGCGAACGAATCCAACTGACGGAGTTCGAATCCATGCAGGTCTCAGCCGGAGTATTCGACGTTTGGACGTTCCGACGCGATTCGGACGCCATCAGGTTTCTGCTCCTGTACACGTCGCAAATCAAAGCGGACCGCTACTTCAACGGCGGCAGGTTCTGGCAGGTTCCCAGTGACTTCGTCCGCGACGGTGAGAGTATCGGAGAGGCGGTTGCGCGGTGTGTGGGGCTGTACGGGCTTCAGCCGGATTCGATCTGGGCCGGCGAGCACGCCTATGTGATCTACAACCGACGTTTTCGTGAAATGCAGCTGATCGGCGTTTACGCGGCTGAGGTTCAGGATGCGAAAGTTCTGCTAAGACCCCAAGAGCATTCGGATTTCGGCTGGTACACGATGGCCGAATGCCTGGAGCGTGTGCACTATCGTGGACTGAAAGACGGCTTGCGGTCCGTCAACGAATACGTAACCGGTGTCCGCGAGGCCGCTCCGGAGCTCTGCCTCTACGTGAAGCCAACCTAGCGATGACTTGTGCCCCTACGGCCGCACTGGTGAGGCATCCGCAGCGTAATCATTCGGCTGCCGGGTTCGCGTCAGGTTCCGGCGGTTCGAGCTCGATTCTCGGGATGACCATGCTCATCGTCATATCCGGTTCCGGTTGAACCAGTTTCGTCGCAGCCACCACGCGATTCCGTCCCGTCGACTTGGCCTCATAGAGCGCTCGATCAGCGGCTCTTATCAGGCCGCCGCTCGAAGTCGCGCAGTCGGGAGCCGTTGCAACGCCCGCGGAAACGGTCACATCGCGCACTTCGTTTCCATGGCTGACGCAGACCAATTCCATGAATCGCTGTCGAATCTTGTCGGCCCGCTTGATGGCCGAGTCGGCCGGGCAATCCGGCAGGACGAGAAGAAATTCTTCCCCGCCGATTCTGCAAGCAACGTCGGAGCCTCGTGAGCAGTCGCGAAGTATGTCCGAGAATTCCGATAGCAATGCATCTCCGGTGCTGTGGCCGAACTTGTCGTTAATTTGCTTGAAGTGATCGATGTCGAACTGAATGACAGATAGCCTGCTATCGGGATTACGGTGTACGCGATGCAACTCTCTGTCCAGAGCGTCGTTCATGTGCCGGCGGTTATAGAGGTTCGTAAGAGGGTCGCGCAGCGACTGCTGCTTGAGGTTCTGCGAGAGCCTTATGTTGGCGAACGTTACTGCGATGCGGCGAGATACCGTGATCGCTACTTCCTGAATGTCCTCGATCTGACTGATCGCGGCGATTTCGGAGCTGGTCTTTGGCGCAAGGAGCTCGAGCACTCCGAAAGTCTGGCTGCGACCGATCAAAGGAACGCAGAGTGTCGCGAACTCCCGGGTATCCGAGTGGCGACAATTCAGGGGTGCGTCTTCACCGCTCGAAACGTGCGGCCTTCCTCGCCGGATTCCCATGCAGTCGGAGCTCGAAAAGACGCTCGAGATATGGCCAGGCCCCCAGTGGTTGAAGAGTTTCAGTGATTTCGTGTTGTTGTCAAAACCGAAAATCGCACCGCTCAGCCCCGGGAACAGACGCTTCGATATGTACGCGATAACCTCATACGCCTCCTCCAGGATCTCGCATGCCTGCAGTAGCTCTTCGAGCTCACTCAGCAACAGAACCTGCTCGTTTCGTTGGGACATCTGATCGATGGTTACGGCGAGTTGCTCGTTCGCTTCCCGCAATGCCTCTTCCGCCTCGATACGTTGCTTCGTCGACTCGACCGACCCGACCATGTTGGCGCATGTCGCGAGCAACGGCCCGATCATCTGAATGTCGCTTTCCTGATACCCGCCCTCGCGATTGGCGATACCGAGCATGCCGACCATCCGGTCGCCAATGCTGAACGGTACGCCGAGAAAAGCGTTTAGTGCCGGGTGCCCGGGCGGCAGGCCACCGCTGCGCGGATCCGTCGACGGTTCGTTGGCGATCACCGGTTTTCCGTTCGCTATCACGCTCCCGAATAGCGTCTTGAGGTTCGAAAACTCCATGCCAGCGGGAGCGTTTTCGTCGTAAAAGGCTCGGGTTTCGTCGTTCCACGCGATATTCGTGATCGCATGGGTCAACAGGTAGGGTTGCCCGTCCTCTCGTCGCTTCACCTCTCCGATGAAACCGTATTCGCTGCCCGTGATCTGCAGGATCTGTGTAAGCAGTGAATCGAACGCTGTTTTCGTGTCTCCATCTCGGATGAACTGGGATTGGATGCCACTGATCGCATCCAGCATGCTGTGGTTGATCTCGAGTTCGTGAGACACGGCCGTGCGGTCGGAGATATCACGCAGAATGACGACAAACGATGGATCGTCGCCGCCACGGATCTGTCCGACGGTGAGCTCGATCGGCATTTCCTCGCCGTTCTTTTTCTTCGCCTTTACTTCGCGGCCCGTGCCAATGATTTTCGGGACGTCCGAGTTTCGATATTCGGAAAGGTAGCCATCGCGGTCGCCAAACGGCTCCGGCATCAGTGTCGAGACATTGCGGCCAATCAGCTCCGTAGGCTTGTAGCCGAGCAGCGACTCCGTGGCCGCATTGACCGTGGTAATCGTACCCTCGCCGTCAATCGTGATGATTGCGTCGACGATACTGCGCAGGATTGCGTGCAGGGTCTCGGATGCGTGGTCCATGGCGGGGTCTCAAGTGCCTGGAACGATTCTAAGCAACGATGTCTGAACCATTTATTAAGCAGTTCACACTATCGGGACGCCTCGGCATGGGTGGCCGTCGACGCGATGAATGAGTGCTGCCGCCGAGTGCAAAGCTCTCCGCCGGGCCTGGATCGTGCCCTGGGCGGTGCTGGAAGGTATTGCGTGGTCTGAAGTGGTGCCGGGAGCGAGAATCGAACTCGCACTCTGTTGCCAGAACCGGATTTTGAGTCCGGCGCGTCTACCAGTTCCGCCACCCCGGCAGCGGTCGTCGATCGCTTAGTGTGCCAAAACTCGAGGCCGGGCGCTGACTTCGATCGCCGAACGCGGGACCGGGTGCATCGCGGGACCGACAGGGCTAGTATCGGAGTTCGAGGACGCCCGCTTCCGGGCGCCCTTGGTCGGCGGGGAGATCAGGGGGAACAGTCATGAAGGCAATTTCACGTTTGTTGATCTGGGTCGGTCCGCTCATGCTCGCTGCCTGTGCGCCGACCGAAAGCGTCGAGTCCGTCTACGCGGACGCGGATCTCGCCGCGGTCTCGACCAGTCTCGCCGTCGTCGATGTGAGTGAGGAAGTGCCGCCGCTCGAGGAGCCGACAACCGAAGATCGTTCGGACAACCCGAACCGGGTCATTTGCCGGAAGGTCCAGGTAGTCGGTACGCACCGCAGAAAGGAAGTGTGTCATACCGTTGCTGAACTCGAGGCGATGCAGGCCGAGGCGCAGCGGCTGCTGCGCGAGTCGGGCCGCGGGGTGAGCGACGGCAGGGCCGAAGCGATCGAACGAAGAGCTTCGCAGGCGCTCGGGCTCTAGTTTCTGCCGCGATCGACCGGCCCCGGCTGGAAATTACGGCCAGGGGTGCGACCATTTCCGTCGCTGTTGCGTCTAACCAGACGAACATGACGCAGCCAGACGCCGAATCCACCGTCGATACCGTGCCGCATGCGCGTCCCCGCGTGGACGCATCGGTCGTCGACCGGGCCCGGCGCGGCGACGCGGACGCCCATGCCGAGCTTTACGAACGCTTTTCCGTCGACGTGATGACCGTGGCGCGCCGAATGCTCGGCTCGACTGCCCGGGCCGAGGACGTGCTGCAGGAAACTTTCGTCGAGGTCATTCGCGGCGTCGGCCGGTTTCGGAGCGACTCCGAAATCGGCACGTGGATTCACCGCATCGCAATCAACAAATGCCTCAGTGAGCTCCGATCGCGCTGGTGGCAGGGACGGGTCGATGTCGACGTCGAATTTCTGAATCCGGCCAGGTCGGGCACGCAGGACGAGGCCGAGGCTGCAATAGAGGCTGGCCGCCTGCTCGACGCGCTGCCGGATCTGACTCGCGCCGTTCTCTGGCTGTATGCGGCCGAAGGATTCACTCATTCGGAGATCGGCAGGCTACTCGGGCGTTCCGAGAGCTTTTCGAAGTCGCAGGTGCAGCGTGCCTGCCGGCGGCTGCGGGCAGACCGCGAGGACGACGATCGGACGGGAGCGGAAAAGTTATGCACGAAGACCGCCGAATCGGGATGAACGATCAGCGGATGGTTGCTGATCTTGGCCGCTTGCCGCCGGTACCGCCGCCGGCAGGTGCGAGAGAGCGCGTGCTCGCGGCGATGGCCGAAGCCGCCGCCGAAGCAGGCACGGACGCGTCTCAAGGTGCGCAATCCGCCGACGCAACCGTCAGGCATCGATCCCCCCACCGCATATCTGCTGCGTCGCGTCATTTTGCTGCTGCTGCGGGCGTCGTCGCCATCGCCGTTCTGGCCGGCCTGTTGGGATGGCGGCTGGCCGCGCAGGACCCGGCAGCATCGAGCCGCGATCCGCGGGCGCCGGCCGGCAGCCTGGAGCTCGCGGCAGATGAGCCGGCGAGGGCCACTGCCGACGAGTCGCTGAGCGGCGCCGCACCCGAGGCGGTTGCGATGGCTAACACCGGCACTCCTGGCGTTCCCGGTACGGCGACAGACACGGCCGCAGGCACGCAGCCCGAGGTGTTGGCAGCCACCGGCATCGCGCCGCTGATCGAGGCGTCGTGGATGCTCGAACGTGCGCTCCGGAGCCTGCCGGACCAGCGCCGTGTCATGCGTGCCGACACCGCTTCGACAATTGCTGCGCTCGAGGGGCGCATCGAAATTATCGACGGCCAATTGCTCGAGGACACGGCCGTTGATCCGGCGCTGCTGCCGCTGCTTTGGCGCGACCGCGTCGAAGCCATGAGCGCCCTCTATCAGGTCCGGTATGGCCAGTCGCAGCGCTTCAGTTACTGAGGACGGCGGCGCCGAAAGCAACGGAGAGAGCAACGGAGAGAATGATGACCGAACGAAGACTCTGGATACTTCCGCTGATTGCCCTCGCGATCACGGCGCTGCCGATGGCGGGCGTTGCGCAACAGACTGAGGCGCAGAGTGATGCGGCGCTCGCCGAGACTGAGCAGCAACTCGAGCAGGCGCGACGCGAGCTCGAAAGCGCGCGTCGCGAGATGGAAGCAGCCGCGCGGGAAATCTCCCGGCTGAGCACGGCCGGCCACCAGATGCACTTCATTCGGGGCCCCGGCGGCTCCGCCCGCATCGGCGCAAACATTCAGGACGCCGAAACCGGGGCACTCGTGATCGGTGTGACCCCCGGTGGCCCGGCCGAAGAAGCGGGCGTACTGAGCGGTGACATCATCCTCGGCGTCAACGGTGTGGCAACGTTAGGCGCAGCGGGCGATCCGACCGAAACGGTTCGAGCCACGCTCGCGGAGATCGATCCCGGCGCGATGGTACCGATCGAGCTCAGCCGGGCCGGTGAGGTGCTCTCGGTCGTCGTGGAAACGCGCGAGCCCGAGTTCATCGCCCGGTGGCTGGGTAACCTGCCGTCGGGAGACAACTTCGATTTCGACTTCGTCATGCCGGATTTCTCGGGGCTGTCGGGTCTCGCGGATCCTGAACGGATTGCGAGCCATGTCCGATACTTCGATATGTCGAATCTGTTTGCCTCACGCTGGCACGACATGGAGCTGGTGACGCTGAGCGCGGGGCTCGGTGACTACTTTGGCACGGACGCCGGTCTGCTCGTCGTCCGGGCGCCGGAAACCGACGATCTCGATCTCAGCGACGGCGATGTGATTCTGACGATCAGCGGCCGCACGCCGAGGTCGCCGGAGCATGCGATGCGAATCCTGTCGAGTTTCGTCCCGGGCGAGTCGCTCGAGCTCGAAATCATGCGCCAGCAGCGGCGGCGCACGATCGACTACACGATTCCGGATCCCCGGGCGGCCGCGGACGAAGTCATCGAGGTCGAGCGGGATTAGCCGGCGAACGGCGGCTCCCGGGTTCCTGCGACGCTTTCGGGGAACCGGCCCGGCGACGGGCGTCGGCACTCCGGCCGGAACGCACCCCTGCAGGCTTCCTGCGCCGATTGGCTGGCCTGTCGGCCGGGCCACTTCCGCCGCCCGGTCTGCCCTGTAGCCCCGTTGCCCTGACCGGCCCCGACCTCCTCGCCCTGCCGGTCGTGGGCCGCTTGCCGGTCCCCGGTCTGCGCTGAGCTGCCGCCCGGGCATACAATGCCGCGTTTTCGCGGAAGCCGGGATGGACAAGAGCGCATTCGCCTACGAGCTGCCGCGCGAGCTGATCGCGCAGGCACCTTTGCCGGCCCGTGCGGCGAGCCGGCTGCTGCTTCTGGGCAGTGACGGGTCGTGCCGGGATGCCCGGTTCGCGGATCTGCCCGGCTTGCTGGCGTCGGGCGATCTGCTGGTCTTCAACGACACGCGTGTTCTGCCGGCGCGCCTGGCTGGCAGAAAGCATTCCGGCGGACGGGTCGAGCTCCTGCTCGAGCGAGTCACCGGTCCGCAAGCCGCGCTTTTTCAGCTGCGCGCGAGTCGCAGCCCGAAGCCGGGGGCGACGCTCGATATCGCAGGCGCCGCGGCCCGGGTCATCGACCGACACGATGATCTGTTCGAGATTGAGTTTGATCGGGACATCGTGGCCTTCCTCGAGAAATGCGGCGAAGTGCCGCTGCCGCCATACATCGATCGCGCAGCGACCGGCGAGGACGCCGAGCGTTATCAGACGATCTTTTCCCGCGCGCCTGGCGCCGTTGCCGCGCCTACGGCCGGTCTGCACTTCGACGACGCGATGTTCGCCAATCTCGGGGAACGCGGCATCCAGCATGCCTTCCTCACGTTGCACGTCGGCGCAGGTACGTTCGCGCCCGTGCGGGCAGATCGGATTGAGGAACATACGTTGCATGCCGAGCGCGTCCACGTGCCCCAGTCTCTGTGCGATGCGATCGCGCGTACGAAGTCGCGAGGCGGTCGGGTCATTGCGGTCGGTACCACGGTCGTCAGAGCGCTCGAGTCGGCGGCCGACGGCAGGGACTTAACTGCCTTCGAGGGCGAGACGCGGCTCTTCATCTATCCGGGGTATCGCTTCCGCGTCATCGACGGCATCGTGACCAACTTCCACCTGCCGGAGTCCTCGCTGCTGATGCTGGTGGCAGCGTTTGCCGGCACCGCCGAGACGCTAGCCGCGTATCGACATGCAGTCGAAGAGCGCTACCGGTTCTTCAGCTACGGTGACGCAATGCTGGTCTGGCCGCGAGCGGCGCCATGAAGTTCGAACTGACACACGAGCTCGGCGCGGCGCGGCGCGGACAGCTCAGGTTTCGCCGCGGGACGGTCGAGACCCCGGCGTTCATGCCGGTTGGCACCTACGGGTCGGTAAAGGCAATGACGCCCGAAGAGCTGCGCGCGTGCGGCAGTGAGATCGTTCTCGGCAATACGTTTCACCTGATGCTTCGGCCCGGGACGGATGTCGTTCGAGCGCACGGCGGGTTGCACGAATTCATGCACTGGGACGGGCCGATTCTCACCGACTCCGGCGGTTTTCAGGTATTCAGCCTGGCTCACATGCGCAAGCTGAGCGAGGAAGGCGTCGAGTTTCGCTCGCCGGTCGACGGTTCGCTCGTCCGGCTGACGCCGGAGAGCTCGATTGACGTACAGCATGCACTCGACGCTGACGTAGTGATGGTCTTCGACGAGTGCACGCCATACCCGGTCGACGAAGCGCGTGCCCGCGAGTCAATGGCGCTCTCGTTGCGCTGGGCTGCGCGAAGTCGGCATGCGTTCGACGCCGTGAAGCGGCCCGATAGCGATGCCGCGCTGTTCGGCATCGTGCAGGGCGGCGTTTACCCGGCTCTGCGCAGCGAATCGCTGGACGGGCTCCGGGCCATCGACTTTGACGGCTTTGCCGTTGGCGGCCTTGCTGTCGGTGAGCCGGAGGACGAGCGGCTCGCCGTGCTCGAGCACCTCGGGCCGCAGCTGCCCCGGGAAAAGCCGCGCTATCTGATGGGCGTAGGCACGCCGCTCGATCTCGTGCGGGCAGTCGCGCGCGGCATGGACATGTTCGATTGCGTGATGCCGACGCGGCACGCGCGCAACGGCCAGCTCTTTACCAGCGAGGGCCGCATCAATATCCGCAACAGCCGGTTTCGGGACGATACGGGTCCGCTCGATCCTGCCTGTGACTGCTACGCTTGCCGGCACTATTCCCGCTCCTATGTCCGACATCTGCACGCCTGCAATGAGATCGTGGGCGCGCGGCTCGCGACGGTCCACAACGTTCACTATTACCAGACGCTGATGCGCTCGATGCGCGACGGCATCGAGAACGGGACGTTCGATGACGTAGCGAGGGACATAGAGTCGGCTTATGCGGCTGTGCCATAATCAGCCGCTGTTTTCGGACGGCCGCCACGGGCGGCAGGCCTAAACCACATGGACTCGTTACTCGACTTGCTCGTCCCGGCAGCCTGGGCTCAGGATGGCGCCGCCCAGGGCGACCCGTTAATAATGTTTCTCTGGCTCGGCGGCATCTTCGTTCTGTTCTATTTCCTGCTGATCCGGCCACAGAGCAAGAAGCAGAAAGAGCACAGACAGATGGTCGAGGCGCTGTCGGCCGGCGACGAAGTGGTGACCGCGGGCGGTGTGCTCGGCCGCATCACCGATGTCAGCGATCAGTTCCTGACCGTCGAGGTTGCGAGCAACGTTGCGATCAAGGTGCAACGGCACACGATTGCCGCCGTTCTGCCGAAAGGCACGCTCAAAAGCACCTGACAAATGAACCGCTACCCCGCATGGGTCAACTGGCTCGTTCTGGGCGTCGTCCTGTTCGGCATCGTCGTCGCTCTGCCGAATGCGTTCGGCGTCGACCCGGCCGTGCAGATCGCCCGGACGGACGGCGAGCCCGTGCAGCAGTTGTTGCTGCCGCAGGTCCGAGCGACACTCGACGACGCGGGCATCGGCTACCTGGAATCTTCGATCGAGGAAAGCGATGCGCTGGTCCGGTTTCCGACCGATGCCGATCAGACCCGGGCTCAGGCGGCACTGGCCGGCGCGCTGCCCGATCACGCCGTTGCACTGACGCTTGCTCCGCGCACGCCGGGCTGGCTCGGAGCGCTCGGTCTGCAGCCGATGAATCTCGGTCTGGACCTTCGGGGCGGCGTGCATTTCCTTCTGCAGGTGGATCTCGAAAGCGCGATCGACCAGTTTCTCGAGTCCTATGCGTCCACGCTGCGTGACGATTTTCTCGAAGCCGATATCCGCAACTCGGTCGAGATCGACGGCGATCAGCTGATCGTCACCTTGCTGAACGAGTCCGATCGGGATGCGGCCCGCGAATTCATCGAGGACCTCGATTCCGGCACGACGCTGACCGGCACACCGAGGCTCCTGATCGACGAGCGCTCGACGAGCGGCCGGGTCTCGTTCACGGTCGAGTTGACCGAGGCACTGCTCCAGGAGCGCGAGACTTTCGCGATCGAGCAGAACACGACCACGCTCCGCAACCGTGTCAACGAACTCGGGGTTGCAGAGCCGGTAGTCCAGCGCCAGGGCCGCGACCGGATTCTCGTGCAGCTGCCCGGGGTTCAGGATCCGACACAGGCCAAGACGATGCTGGACGCGACCGCAACGCTCGAGTACCGGCTCGTCGACGCCGACAACAGCGCCGCCGAGGCGGAGCGACGCGGTCGGCCGCCGCTCGGCTCGGAATTGTTCTACGACGAGACCGGGTTGCCGGTTCTGCTGCTGCGCGACGTCATCGCCACCGGCGATCAGGTCATCGATGCCGTGCCCGGCTACGACCAGAACGGTCTGCCGGCCGTTATCGTGACGCTGAACCGGGCCGGCGGCGACAGCATGCTCGAGACGACGCAGCGCAACCTCGGCAGGCTGATGGGCGTGCTGTTCATCGAGGAGAAGCTCGAGATCACCGAGGTCGACGGCGAGCAGGTCATCGAGCGCACGCGCGAGGAGCGCGTCATCAACACCGCGACCATTCAGGGTATCTTCTCCACGAACTTTCACACCACCGGCCTGACCCCTTTCCAGGCACAGAGCCTGGCGCTTCTGCTGCGGGCCGGCGCACTCGCCACGCCGGTCGTCATCATCGAGGAGCGCACGATCGGGCCGAGCCTCGGTCAGGAGAACATCGAGCGAGGCAGGCTCGCGATCCTCGTCGGCTTCGCGCTGGTCGTGCTGTTCATGGCGATCTACTACCGGTCATTCGGGCTGATCGCCAATCTGGCGCTATTGACCAATCTCGTCCTGATGGTGGCGGCGCTCTCGCTGTTCCAGGCGGCGCTGACGCTGCCGGGCATTGCCGGCATCGTGCTGACCGTCGGTATGGCGGTGGACGCCAACGTGCTGATCTTCGAGCGTATTCGTGAGGAGTTGCGCAACGGCAATTCGCCGCAGGCGAGCATTCGGGCCGGCTACGACAAGGCGCTGTCGACGATTGCGGATGCGAACATCACGACGTTCATCGCCGCAATCGTGCTGTTCGCCTACGGAACGGGGCCGATCCAGGGTTTCGCCGTCACTCTGATGATCGGTATCGCAACGTCGATGTTTACCGCGATCGTCGGCACGCGCGTGGTCGTAAACCTGATATTCGGGCGCAATCAGACGCTGAAGCACTTGCCGATCGGAGGGCGCGCAGCCAATGCAGCTGTTTGATCGGGTACCAAAAATCGACTTCATGGGGCCGCGGCGTATCGCGGTCGCGATCTCGATCGTTCTGGTCGTCGTGTCGATTGCGTCGCTGGTCGTTCGCGGTCTCGAGCTCGGGCTCGATTTCACCGGCGGCGTGCTGATCGAGGTCGGCTACGACGGCGACGCCGATCTCGAGCAGATTCGAACGACGCTGACCGATGCCGGATTCGACGGCGCTGTCGTCCAGAATTTCGGGGCGCTGAACGATGTGCTGATTCGGCTGCCGCCGGTCAGCGAGGAACAGGAGGCAGAAGGCGTCGACATCGGCGATCGTGTCATGGCGGCGCTCGCCGCGCAGGATGCTTCGGTTCAGGAGCGGCGAACGGAATTCGTCGGCCCGCAGATCGGTGAAGATCTGGTCGAGGCCGGCGGCACTGCAATGCTGTTCGTGCTGATCATGGTGTTCGCCTACGTGATGATCCGGTTCCGCTGGAAATTCGCTGCGGGATCGATTGCCGCGCTCGCGCACGATGTGATCATCACGTTCGGCTTTTTCTCCGTGACGGGTCTCGAATTCGACCAGAACGTGCTGGCTGCCATTCTCGCGGTCATAGGCTACTCGCTGAACGACACGATCGTCGTGTACGACCGCATCCGTGAGAATTTCAGGGCCATGCGGCGCGGCACCGCCGAGGCGATCATCAACGCGTCGATCAATCAGACGATGTCCCGCACGATCATCACCGGAATCACGACGCTACTCGTCCTGCTGGCGCTGCTGTTCCTGGGCGGCGAAACGGTCGCCGGATTTTCGATCGCGCTGATCGTCGGTATCGTCGTCGGCACGTACTCCTCGATCTACGTCGCGAGCGCGGCCGCGCTCTTCCTCGACGTTTCCCCGACCGACCTGATTCCGGTGAAACGCGAAGAAGTCGACGACATGCCCTGATTCCGGGCCGATCGTTCCCCGACGCCCCGCTTAGCCAGCTAGTCCAGATCCCGGGAGTAGGGCGCCAATAGCTTCGACAATGCCGAATACACCTTCGGCGTTCCGGCCACGATGTTGCCGGACTCGAGATAGCCATCTGTGCCCCGGAAGTCGCTGATTCGCCCGCCCGCTTCGCGCACGATCAGGGCGCCTGCGGCGATGTCCCACTTGCGCAGGCCGAGCTCCCAGAAACCATCGACGCGACCGGCCGCCAGGTAACAGAGGTCGAGCGCTGCAGAGCCCGGCCGCCGAACGCCGGCCGTCGCGAGCATGACGGCCTTGAGCATCTTCAGGTAGGTGTCGACGCTCGATTCCGCGAGCCGAAAGGGGAAGCCGGTCGCGATCAGCGAGCCGCGCAGCGACTGCCGCTTGCTGACGCGGATCCGGCGCCCGTCGAGCTGCGCGCCGTCGCCGCGGCTCGCCGAGAAGATCTCCTGACGCATCGGGTCGTAGACGACGCCGTGCTGCAGCTCCCCGCTCTTCGCAACGGCGATCGAGACCGAAAAGACCGGAAAGCCGTGCAGATAGTTCGTCGTACCGTCGAGCGGGTCGATGATCCACTCGTATTCGTGCTCGCCATGCCGGCCGGATTCCTCGCCGAGGATCGCATGCTCCGGATAGTGATCCCTGATGACATCGATGATCGCGGCTTCCGCGGCCTGGTCGACGCGGGAGACGAATTCATTCTTGTCCTTCTCGACGACAGTCAGCTTCTCGAGCTGATTCAGCTGCCGAATCATGATCTCGCCGGCGCGACGCGCGGCGCGGATCGCAATGTTGACCATCCCCTGCATGACGGAGCGGAGCGTAGAATACTCTGCAACACCGCACAAACTTGACAAGACACCGCAGTGCAGATCCCGGTACGAATCGTTCTCGTCGAAACGTCTCACCCAGGGAACATCGGGGCAGCTGCCCGGGCGATGAAGACCATGGGTGTCGATGATCTGCGGCTCGTACGACCGAAGGTTTTCCCGAGCGACGAGGCGACGGCCAGGGCATCGGGCGCCGGCGATCTGCTCGAACGGTGTCGCGTCCATGAATCGCTGGAAGCGGCGACGGCGGAATGCGGCTACGTCGTCGGGGCGAGCGCGCGCCTGCGCGGAATGCGGTGGCCGGTCGACGACCCGCGGTCGATGGCAGCGAACGTCTGGTCACGTTTGCGCGACACGCCGGTTGCGCTCGTCTTCGGTCCTGAGCGATCCGGTCTGACGAACGAGGACATGAGCCGGTGCCATGCTCTGGTGCACATTCCCACCGCGGCGGATTACGGCTCGCTGAATCTCGCGATGTCGGTGCAGGTGCTCTGTTACGAGCTGAGAATGCATGACGAGTCGAACAGAATCTCGGCGCCGGAGTCGCGGGAGGCCCCGCCTGCAACGGCCGCCGAGCTGGCGGGCTTTCACGATCACCTCGAAGGCGTGCTGTGGCGCGCGCGCTTCCTGCACCTGGATCATCCGACGCAGCTGCGGATGAAGCTGCGTCGGATATTCACCCGCGCCGCACTCGATCGCAACGAGATCAACATCCTTCGTGGTGCGCTGGCAGCTCTCGATCCCGACGGCGCCAGCGCCGGCGCGGGCGATGACGGGAGCGCTTCCGTATGAGCAGTTCAGGCATCTATCTCGATTACGCGGCAACGACCCCGGTCGATCCGGCCGTGCGCGATGCGATGGTCCGGTGTCTGTCGCTCGACGGCGAGTTCGCGAATCCGTCTTCCGATCATCACTACGGTCGGGCCGCGAAGCGGATCGTCGAAGACGCGCGTGGCATCGTCGCGGAGCGTCTCGGGGCGCGGCCGGAAGGCATCGTGTTCACGTCCGGCGCGACGGAGGCGAACAATCTTGCGCTGTTCGGAATGCTGCCCGCGGCGGAACGGCCGGGCTCACACCTGGTCACGTCGGCAATCGAGCATCATTCGGTGCTCGATGCCGCGCGGCACCTGGCTCGCGACGGCGTCGAAGTGACCTTCGTCGAGTGCGACGCGCGCGGCCGGATTGCGCCGGATGCGGTCGCCGCCGCGATCACGCCGGCGACGCGGCTCGTCTCGATCATGCATGTCAACAACGAAGTCGGCACCGTCCAGGACATCCGGGCGATTGCCACTGCCTGTCGGGAGCACGAAGTCCCGCTGCATGTCGATGCGGCGCAGGGTGCCGGAAGGTTACCCCTGCCGGTCGACGAGTGGGGCATCACCCTCTGCTCCGTGACGGCCCATAAGTTGTGTGGGCCGAAGGGCATCGGCGCGCTCTACGTTCGCCCGGGGACGCGCCTCGAGCCCATGCTGCATGGCGGTGAGCAGGAGCGCAGGCTTCGACCGGGGACGCAGGCGACGCATCAGATTGCAGGCCTCGGCAAGGCCTTCGAACTCGCGTCGGACGACGCCGAGATCGCAGCCGTCGCGGCGCTCACGGACCGGCTGTGGTCCGCTATCGCCCGGATCGAAGGCGCTGTCCGCAACGGCGATCCGGACGGCAGCGCCCCGCATATTCTGAGCGTCAGCTTCCCGGGCATAGACGGAGAGAGCCTCCGCTTCGCGCTCGACGGTGTCGCGCTGTCGCAGGGTTCCGCCTGCTCGTCGGATACCCCGGAGCCGTCGCACGTCCTGACGGCCCTGGGATTCAGCGATGCGCGGGCCCGGAGCACGCTCCGTTTCGGCGTCGGCCGATTCACGACGGCCGAAGAGATCGACACGGTTCTCGCCGCTCTCGGGGCCGCCGTGGGCCGCCTGTCCGGCCGTGCGGCGGGCGCGCCTGCTTGGTGTTCCGCTTAGACGTTTCCGCTAGAATAATCGGTTACACATGGAGTACAGCCGTGCCGTGCGGCAGCGATTCGAGCGGCCGATCGCTGCAGCACCGACTACCGATTCGGCACTGACGGCTGCGTCGTCGGCCGAGGACCGAAGCCTCGGCGTCTGGGTGCGGTTTTCGGTCGCGGCCCGCGATGACGTCATCGTCGATACGGCGTACAGGGCCTATGGTTGCCCGCATCTGCTTGCAGCCTGCGACTGGACGGCCGAGTGGTTGCGGGGACTTGAGGTCGAGGCATTGCGGTCGCTGCCGATCGACAGGGTCGTCGCCGAGCTCGAGGTGCCGCGCGCAAAGATGGGCAAGCTGTTGCGTCTGGAAGACGCGCTGCTTGGCTGCGCGGAGGCGCTGGCTGTGTCACGGACGGCGAACGGAGGCGAGTAATGGCGATTTCATTGACTTCCAGCGCGGCGGAGCGTGTCCGGAACTACCTGCACAAACGCGGGCACGGGCTCGGGCTCCGGGTTGGCGTGCGCAAGACCGGTTGCTCCGGCTGGGCCTACATCATCGATTATGCCGACGAGGTGGCCGATACCGACGTCGTTTTCGACGAGCGCGGCGTCAAGGTAATCGTCGACAACGAAAGCCTTGGACTGATTGACGGCACGGAAGTCGACTTCGTCAAGGACGGATTGAGCGAAGCATTCAGGTTCCGCAACCCGAACGTCAAGGGAGAGTGCGGGTGCGGCGAGAGTTTTACCGTAGAAGAGTGAATCATGGCTGTTGAAAGGACCTTGTCGATCGTCAAACCGGACGGTGTTGAAAAGAATCTCATCGGCGAGATCTATCGCCGCTTCGAGGCCGCCGGGCTCAGGATCATCGCCGCCAGAATGCTGCACTTGTCCCGCGAGCAGGCCGAGGGCTTCTACGCGGTTCACAGGGAGCGGCCGTTTTTCAAAGATCTCGTGAGCTATATGACATCCGGCCCTGTGGTCGTGCAGGTGCTCGAAGGGGAGAGCGCCATCAAGTCGAATCGCGACATCATGGGCGCAACGAATCCGGCTGATGCGGCGCCGGGAACCATACGTGCCGATTACGCAGCATCGATCGAGGAAAACGTCGTGCACGGGTCCGACGGCCCGGATACGGCTGCGGTCGAGATTGCCTACTTCTTCGACGAGGACCAGGTTTGTCCGCGAACCCGCTGACAGTCGAACACGCGGTGGGTCGGCGGCGGGCGCTGATCGGCTGCACGCCTGACGATCTGGTCGAATTCTTTGCCGGCCTGGATCAGAGCCCGTATCGCGCCCGCCAGCTGATGCGCTGGATTCATCAGCGCGGCGTGCTGGACTTCGACGACATGACCGATCTGAGCCGCGCGTTGCGGGCGCGCCTGCGGGACGTGGCCGAGCTCGCGCTGCCGCCTGTCGTCCGTCACGAGACGGCGGCCGACGGTACGCAGAAGTGGCTGCTGTCCGTCGACGGCGGGCAGGCGGTTGAGGCCGTGTTCATTCCCGAGCCGAATCGCGGCACGCTGTGCGTGTCGTCTCAGGCGGGCTGCGCGCTCGACTGCGCCTTCTGTGCCACGGGCCAGCAGGGCTTCAACCGCAACCTGTCGAGTGCGGAGATTCTCGGCCAGGTCGTGCTGGCAGCGAAAGCCGTGGCGCCGGCCCTCATCACGAATGTGGTGTTCATGGGGATGGGTGAGCCACTCGCCAACTACCGGAACGTCGTAGCAGCAACCCGCGTGTTGCTCGACGACCATGCCTACGGGCTTTCGCGGCGGCGCGTGACGATCAGCACCGCCGGGCTCGTGCCGCAGCTTCGGAAGCTCGCGACCGAATGCAACGTTGCGCTGGCCGTGTCTTTACATGCGCCGAACGACGAGCTGCGCGACGAGCTCGTGCCGATCAATCGCCGGCACCCGATAGCGGAGTTGCTCGATGCCTGCTGGGAATACGCCGAAGTCCTGGCGTCGCGTCAGGTGACTTTCGAGTATGTGATGCTCGACGGTGTCAACGATTCCGTTGCACATGCGCGTCAGCTCGTGGCTCTGCTGAAAGGTCGCCCGGCCAAAGTGAACATGATTCCGTTCAACGCGTTTCCGGGCGGCCAGTTCCGGTGCTCGTCGCCGCGCGCGATAGACGCGTTCTGGCAGACTCTGATGAAGGCCGGCCTGGTGGCAACGATTCGCCGGCCACGGGGCGATGACATTGCCGCCGCCTGCGGGCAGCTTGCCGGCCAGGTGGCAGATCGCCGCCGCCGGCGGCTCAGTGAGACTCTGACGGGAGTGAGTCAGTGATGATGATCAGGCCATTTCTTGTCGCGACATCGATGATTTGCCTTGCAGCCTGTGTCACCGAGGGCGGTCCGCGCGTGGAGCCGGCTTCCGACACCGAGGCTGCACAGGCCAACCTGAATCTGGGTGTGGGTTACCTCCAGCAGGGGCGACCGGATGCTGCCGTCGATGCGCTGCAGCGCGCTTTGTCGCTGAATCCTCGTCTCGTCGATGCCCACAGCACGCTGGCCGTCGCGTACGATCAGCTCGAGGAGTTCGAGCTTGCCGAGACGCACCACGAGCGCGCGACGCGGATGGCACCGGACAACGCGGATGCCCAGAACCGGTACGCGGTATTTCTGTGCCGCCAGGGCCGCTGGACCGATGCCGAGGAGCATTTCCAGCGTGCGATCGACGATCGGCGGTATGTGAACCGCAATATGACGATGCTGAATGCAGCGACCTGCGCGCGCAGCGCCGAAGCCCTGGAAGCTTCGGAGCGATACTTCCGCGGTGTGCTGGAAGACGAACCGGCCAACGTCGCCGCGCTCGAGGGCATGGTCGACCTCTCCATCCGGTCGGAGAATTTCCTGCAGGGCCGTGCGTTCATGCAGCGGCTGTTCGCGTCGACCCAGCCGAGCGCAGCGCATTTGCTCTTCTGCTACGTCATCGAGAGCCAGCTCGGAGACTCGCGCGCAGCGGGTACTTGTGCGGCAGACCTGCGGACGCGCTTCCCGGACGCGCCGGAAGTGCGGCGACTGAACGATCTGGAGCGGAATGTCGGGTAACGCCGAAGCGCCCGGGGAGGCAGGCAATGTCGAGGCCGGGCCGGGTGTCATTCTTCGCAAGGCTCGCGAGGAACGTGAGCTTTCGATCGAGGATGTTGCTGCCGATCTCAGAATAGAGCTGCATTTGCTCATCTCGCTCGAGAGCGAGGACTACGCGGCGCTCGGCGCCCCGGTATTTGCGCGCGGCTACATCCGGCAGTACGCGCTGCGGCTCGGGATCGATCCCGAGAGCCTGGTCGAGGGCTATACGGCAGCGGTCGGCGATGTCGACGTTCAGATCGAGCCCAGTCGGGTCATCAAGCTTCAGGACACCCAGCAGGTTACCGTCTGGATCATCGCCCTCGGTGCTCTCGTCGTGCTCGTGGCGTTTCTGGCCTTCTGGTGGTTGGGCGGGTCGACGCCGGACTCGGCATCGCGAAGCGCTGGCCCTGAGGACGGAGACGGCGTCTCTGCTTTGCCGCCGCCGGTGTCGAGCCCGGTAACGCCGGCGGCGGGGGTTGAGACCGGGGTCGGACAGCCCGCCACTGCGGTCGACACTGGCCTCGAGCAGCCCGCCACCGCGGTCGACACTGGCCTCGAACGGCCCGCCGCCGCAGTCGATACCGGTGGCCAGCAGTCGGCCGACGAGGACGTTCCGCCGACGGCAGACGCTGCGGCTGCCGGGGAGCCGCAAGCGGCGCCGGCCGATTCGGATTCGGCCGACCCGGCCGGCAGCGAGGCGGCGCCCGAGACGCGTGCGGCAGAGGCTGTCGTGAGCGACTCCGCCGATCCGGGGACGGATGCGGCAGCCGCCGCTGCCGGCAACCCGGACGCGACCGCATCGGTGGCTGACGGTCCGCGGATCGAGGCCGTCTTCACCGCGGAGTGTTGGGTGGAAATCGTTGCGGCCGATGGCCAGCGACTGCTGTTCGGGCTCGTCGAGGCCGGCACGACGCGTTCGCTGACCGGTTTGCCGCCGATCGCCGTGCTGCTCGGCGATGTCGACGCTGTCGAGCTTCGCGTCGATGGACAGGATTTCACTGTACCGGCGACCGCCCGCCGCGGTAATCTCGCGCGCTTCACGATCGGCGACCCGCCGAATTGAGCAGCCATGCCACAGATCCTCCAGCCCGTCCGCGGCATGAACGACGTCCTGCCCGCCGACGCCGCAGCCTGGCAGAAGCTGGAGCGAACGGCTGCTGAGCTGTTCCTCGCTTACGGCTATCGCCAGCTACGCCTGCCCGTGCTCGAACGCACGGAGCTCTTCAGTCGCGGCATCGGCGAGCAGACGGACATCGTCGAGAAAGAGATGTACACGTTTGCGGATCGCAACGGCGACAGCGTCACGATGCGACCCGAGGCAACGGCCGGCGTCGTACGCGCCTGTCTGAGTAACGGCCTGCTGCACAATCAGCAGCAGAAGCTCTGGGTCAGCGGACCGATGTTCCGCCACGAGCGGCCGCAAAAGGGTCGCTACCGCCAGTTTCATCAGCTCAGTCTGGAGGCGCTCGGCTTTTCCGAGCCCGAGATCGACGCGGAGCTGATTCTGATTGCGGCGCGGCTCTGGCAGGCGCTCGGGATCAGCAGTGTCAGGCTCGAAATGAACTCGCTCGGCACGCCCGAAGCCCGCGCCGGCTACAAGGAAGCGCTCCGCGACTATTTCTCGGGACACCGCGATTCTCTCGACGCCGACAGTGCGCGCCGGCTCGAGCGAAGCCCGATGCGGATTCTGGACAGCAAGAATCCGTCAATGGCGGACCTGATCGCCGACGCGCCGACGCTGCCGGAGTTTCTGGACGCGGAGTCGCGAGCGCATTTCGACGTCGTGCAGTCGCTGCTCGCCGATGCGGGCGTGGCATTCGAGCTGAACCCGCGCCTCGTTCGCGGTCTCGACTACTACTCGCGCACGGTCTTCGAGTGGATAACGGACCGGCTCGGCGCGCAGGCGGCCGTCTGTTCCGGCGGCCGCTATGACGGGCTGGTGGCCGAGCTGGGCGGGCGCGGGACGCCGGCGGTCGGCTGGGCACTCGGCATCGAGCGCGTCGTGGATCTGATGCGGGCCGACTCTGCCGATGTCGCCGACCCGTCGCCGGACGTGTTCCTGATCAGTGTCGGCGATGCGGCCAGGCGGCGGGTCTTTGGCCTTGGTGAGCGCATCCGGCGGCAGTTTCCGGCCGCTCAGGTCGTGACCTGGCAGCCGGAAGCCAGCCTGAAATCGCAGCTGCGCCGGGCCGACAAGTCCGGTGCCCGATTCGGGCTGATCGTGGGGGAGGCCGAGCTCGAGGCGGGCACGGTCACGTTGAAGCCGCTGCGCGACGGCAGCGAACAGCTCGTGCTCGACGAATCGCAGCTGTTCGAACGGCTCGAAGCGCTGCTCGGGCCGCTACAATAGCGGCCGGCAACGAGAGAGAACCGTGGACGAGTACCTTTCGGAAAAAGAACAGATCGAGCAGATCCGCGAATGGTGGCGGGAGAACGGCTGGTACCTGATCGGTGGCGTCGTCGTCGCAGGCCTCGGCTACTTCGGCTACAACGAGTATCAGGATTACCGGCAGCGGCAGGCGGCGCTCGCGTCTGCGCTCTACACCCAGATGCAACAGCTGGTTGCCGAAGACCGGATCGGAGTCGAGGACACGTTCGACGAGCTCGTCGCCGACTACCCGGGCAGCCCGTACACCGACCAGGCGCGCCTGCTGCTGGCCCGCGAGCTGCTCGTCAGCGATACCGACCGGGCTGCGGCGGAACTGCGTACCGTAATGGAGTCGAGCGCGGATCCGCAACTGTCGCTGGTCGCCCGTCTGCGTCTCGCACGGGTTCTCGAGTATCAGGAGGACTTCGATGCAGCGCTCGCCTTGCTGGCAGTCGACGAGCCGGGCGAGTTCGCCGCGCAGATGAAGTCGATCGAAGGCGACATCCACGTCGCCCGAGGCGCCGAGGACGACGCGCGGGCCGCGTATGCCGAGGCGCTGACCTTACCCGGCGCTGCAGGTCTCGACAGGAACCTTCTGCAGATGAAGCTGGCCGAGATATTGCCGCCCGTGCCCGACGGCAGCGCCGCGGTTGCGCCGGCAGGCGCAGCGGCGTCGGAGGGCGCAGCGGCGGCCGCCGCGGGTTCGTCGATCACTGACGATACTGCCGGCGATGACGACGCGGGCGGTGCTACCGGGGCCGGTGCCGACACCGCGACCGAAGCTGCCGCCGGGTCCGACGCTGCCATCGGCGCTGCGGCTGAGAACGCTGCCGAGGCGGCCGGGGCTGACACCGATGCCGGGGCCGCCGCCGGAGACGACGAATGAGAGTCGTCGCCGGACTGTTGCTGCCGGCGCTGGCCGGTGCGGGTCTAGCCGGCTGCGGGCTGATGGGCGGTGACGAAAGCAACATCGAGCCACCGGCAGCGCTCGTCGAGATCGAGCAGCAACTCAGGATTCGCCGCGTGTGGAACCAGCGTATCGGCGACGGCACCGAGCGCCTGCGCCTGGGACTGACGCCGGCGACCGACGGCGCGCGCGTTTTCGCCGGGGCGCATGACGGCGAGGTCAAGGCGATCGATATTGAGACGGGCCGCGAGGTCTGGTCCATCGATACCGAATTGTCGTTGTCTGCCGGCCCCGCCTTCGGTGCGGACCTGCTGGCCTTCGGCACCAACAACGGCGAAGTCATCGTGCTCGCTGCCGAGACAGGCGAGGAGCGCTGGCGCAGGTCGGTCGGCAGCGAAGTGCTCGCTGCGCCGGCAATCGCCGGACGCGTCGTGACCTTCCGCTCGGTCGACGGCAGGTTGCGCGGTGTATCGGCCGTCGACGGCAGCGACTTGTGGACGGTCGAGCAGTCGATGCCGGCGCTGACGCTGCGCGGCAACACGTCGCCGGCCGTGGCTGGAAACGTCGTTGTATCGGGCTTCGACAACGGGCGGGTCGGTGCCTACGAAGTAGGCAGCGGTGAGACCCGCTGGGAGCTTGCGCTCGCGGCACCGTCCGGCCGGACCGAGCTCGAGCGACTGGTCGACGTCGGTGCGGGCCTCAGTGTGCAGGGCAACGACGTCTATGTCGCGAGTTATCAGGGGCGGGCCGTCGGCATCGATCTGACGACCGGGCTGGTCTTCTGGCAGCGCGAGATGTCTTCGTTCACCGGTCTGGGCGCCGATGCCAGCAACGTCTATGTCACCGACGATGTGGGTTCCGTGGTGGCGCTCGACCGCCGCGCCGGCAACGTCGAATGGACACAGGAGGCGCTGCGCTTGCGCGACGTCTCGGCGGCAACACGTTTCCGCGAGGCGCTCGTCGTCGGTGACTTCGAGGGGTATCTGCACTGGCTCGATCCGGGCGACGGGGCGTTTGTCGCCCGGGTGCGCGCTGCCTCGGGCCGAATCACGTCGGCGCCGCTCGTCGTCGGCGCCCGACTCGTCGTGCAGGGCGACGACGGCTCCGTCGCCGCATTCGAAGTCGTGGACGAGGACGAGGACGAGGACGCCTGATCCTCACGGCATGTCGTCATGTTGCCCGTGGTTGCACTCGTCGGTCGTCCGAATGTCGGCAAGTCGACGCTGTTCAATCGGCTCACTCGATCGCGTGACGCGCTCGTCGCCGACCAGCCGGGTGTAACGCGCGACCGACGCTACGGCATCGCGCGGCGCGGCTCCCGGGAATTCGTCGTTATCGACACCGGTGGCGTCGGGGGCGACGCGGTCCAGGTGATCGAATCTCAGGTCGCCCGCCAGGTGGACGTCGCGGTCGCCGAGGCCGATGCAATCGTGCTGGTCGTCGACGCGTCGACGGGCGCGATGCCGGACGACGAGGTGCTAGCGGAGCGCCTTCGGCGGACCGGCAAGCCGGTCGTCGTCGCCGCCAACAAGGCCGAAGGTCTCGGTCGGGATCTCGCAGCTGCGGATTTTCACGGTCTCGGTCTGGGTGAGCCGGAGGGCGTGTCGGCGCTGCACGGGCATGGCGTCCACCACCTCGTCGAGGCCGTCCTCGCGCCGCTGTTGCCGCCGGAGCAGGCCGCAGGTGCGGCAGCGGACCCGATGACCGACGACGTTGCGATGACCGACGACGTTGCCGAGGACCTGCCGCGTGTTGCAGTCATCGGGCGTCCGAACGTCGGCAAGTCGACTCTGATCAACCGCCTGATCGGCGATGAGCGAATGATCACGTCGCCGGAGCCGGGCACCACGCGCGACAGCGTCGAAGTCGACTGCGAGCGTGACGGCGAGCAATTCGTGCTGGTGGACACCGCCGGAATCCGACGGCGTTCCCGTGTCGATGAGGCGATCGAGAAATTCAGCGTCGTCCAGAGTCTGCGCGTGCTCGACGATGCGGGCGTCATCATCGTCATGATCGATGCCCGCGAGGGTGTGACGGATCAGGACCTGCATCTGGTCGGTCTCGCCGTAGACCGTGGCAGCGCATTGATCGTAGGCATCAACAAGTGGGACGACATGCCCGCCTACGACCGGCAGCGGGTGAAGGCCGAAGTCGAACGCAGTCTGCGCTTCGTCTCGTATGCGCCGGTGCTGTATCTTTCGGCGCTGCATGGCAGCGGGATCTCGGAGCTGATACGAGCCGCACTGCGCGTCCACCGCAACGCCGGGAAACGGTTTTCGACGCCTAAACTCAACGAGATTCTGGCGCGCGCGATCGAAAGGCACGCGCCGCCGGTCGTGCGCGGACGCCAGCTCAGGTTGCGCTACGCCCACCAGGGCGGACGCTATCCGCCGTTGATCGTCGTGCACGGCAGCCAGGCCGAGCGCGTGCCGGCCCGCTATCGGCGCTACCTCGAAAACGCCTTCCGCGAGATTCTCGGGCTCGACGGCACGCCGCTGCGCGTCGAATTCCGCAGCGGCGACAATCCGTTCGCCGGGCGCAGGAACGAGCTGACACCCCGTCAGCAGCGTCGCCGGAAGCGGCTGATCAGACACACCCGCAGCCGGTAGTTTGGGGACAGTGACCCTAATTACCCTGGCGTGGATTAGTTTGGGGACAATGACCTCAACTGCCTCGCCCTACCCATTCGGACGCCGGCGCTACGGCGAGCGTGGGGCGCTTCGCGGCTCGGCAGTCACATAGACATAACGAGAAGTTACAAGGACGCGGGGCGAACCGAAATACACTCGATTGCCCCGCCGTCTCCCGTCCGAACCGTATGTCCAAGGCTCGCCTAAGCTACCGTCTCGACGGGGACTTTCCGATGCATCGCGGCGGCACGTTGTCCCGCCCGACGATCGCCTACGAAACCTGGGGGCGGCTCAGCCCGGAGCGCGACAATGCCGTCCTGATATTCACCGGCCTGTCGCCATCCGCGCACGCGGCGTCGTGCAAGGACGATCCATCCCCCGGCTGGTGGGAGGAAATAATCGGCGCGGGCAAACCGATAGACACGAATCGCTATTTCGTCGTCTGCGTCAATTCACTCGGCAGCTGTTTCGGCTCGACCGGGCCGGCGTCCGTCAACCCGGCTACGGGCAAGCGGTATCGCCTGCAGTTTCCCGTTCTTTCGCTGGAGGACGTAGCGCGCGGCGGATACGAGCTGCTGCAGCACCTCGAGATCGAGCACCTGCATTCGATCGTTGGCCCTTCGATGGGTGGCATGACGACACTTGCTTTCGAGATGCTCTTTCCGGGACTGTCCGACGCCATCGTTCTGATGTCGTCCGGCACACGGTCACTGCCGTTTTCGATTGCGCTCCGCTCACTGCAACGGGAGATGATCCGCCGCGACCCGGCGTGGCGCGATGGGATGTATGCGATCGACGAGCCACCGCTGATCGGCATGCGCCTCGCCCGCAAGCTCGGCATGATCACTTACCGGTCCGCGGAAGAGTGGCTGGTCCGCTTCGGGCGCGAGCGCGCGGCGGCCGAGTACACCGAGGGCGATCCGTTCGGCATTACATTCGAAGTCGAGTCCTATCTCGAGCATCATGCGAACAAGTTCATCGGGCAGTTCGATCCGAACTGCTACCTGTATCTGTCGCGTGCGAGCGATCTGTTCGATATCGCGGATCATGGCGGCACCGTGGCCGGCGGCCTTGCGAAGGTCCGGTCGAAGCGCGCGCTGATCATCGGCGTATCGACGGACTTCCTGTTTCCGATACAACAGCAGCACGAGCTTGCAGACGGCCTGTCGGGGAACGGCCGCAAGGTCGAGTTCGTGGAGCTCGAATCGCTGCAGGGGCACGATTCGTTTCTGGTCGATATGGACAACTACCGGCCGATCATCGCCCGTTTTTTCGCCTGACCGTCAGGTGTCCGGTTTGATTACCTGTGCGGCCAGCCGGCCGTCCGCCACGCGGATCTCCAGGCGGGTATCGACTGGCGCTGCGTCGGTGCTCGTGACGAGGCGGCCGTCCGCCGAGCGCGTGACGATGGCGAAACCGCGCTCGAGCGTTGCCAGTGGCGAGAGGGCCCGCAGGCTGCGCTCCGCCAGGGCCGTGGCCGTCGCGACTCGCTCGAGTCGTTTGCGGATTGCGAGCGTCAGACGGCTGCTCTGCCGCTCGACCTGGTCATGAGCCTCTCTGATCCGGTGCTTCGGGTTCGTCGCGCCGAGCCGGCTTCGCACACTCTCGAGACGGCTCAGGCTGCCGGCGCGGTGTTCTCGCAGGGCACGGGCGAATCGTTTCTCGACGTCGTCGAGCCGCTGCTGCCGCATCTCGATCAGCACGCGCGGGTGGACTCGGCCGAGACGTTGCTCGCCGGTTTCGAGCCGGCGCCGCGTTTCGGCGAGCGTGCGCTCCACGCAGCGCGTGGCGCGGATGCCGAGCTCCGCGAGCCGGGCTGCCAGCTGCGTCTGCACGGGCACACACAGTTCCGCAGCCTGCGACGGTGTCGGCGCCCGCACGTCGGCAACGAAGTCCGCGATCGAAAAGTCGACTTCATGGCCGACGCCGGCGACCACGGGAATGCCGAGCCCGGCGATGGCACGTGCGACGACTTCCTCGTTGAACGGCCACAGGTCTTCGAGCGAGCCGCCGCCGCGAGTCAGGATCAGGACGTCGCATTCCGCGCGACGTTCCGCAGTCCGCAGTGCGTTGACGATTTCGACGGCGGCCGACGCGCCCTGCACCTGTGTCGGATAGATCAGCACCGGGATTGCCGGGAAGCGTCGCCGCAGTCCCGTCAGGACGTCTCTGACGGCGGCGCCTGTCGGCGATGTGACGACGCCGATACGCGACGGGATCGTCGGCAGCGGGCGCTTGCGCGCCGGATCGAACAGGCCTTCGTCGGTCAGCTTCTGCTTCAGCGCCTCGAAGCGGCGCCGCAGCAGACCCTCGCCGGCTTCTTCCATCGTATCGACGATCAACTGGTAGTCGCCCCTGACTTCGTACAGGCTCACCCGCCCGCTGACGAGCACCTGGCCGCCGTCTTCCGGCCGGAATGACAGCCGGCGGTTCGATTGCCGGAACATCGCGCAACGCACCTGAGCATTGCCGTCCTTTAGCGTGAAGTAGATGTGGCCAGACGCCGGCCGGGAAAGGTTCGAGATTTCCGCTTCAACCCGAACGAATCCCAGGCCTTGTTCGAGCAAGCGACGCGCTTCCCGGTTCAGAGCCGAGACCGTCAGGATTGGAGTCGATTCGCCGAGTTCGAGCTGCATGCGGGTCGGGATTTTAGACGTGGCACGGGCCGAACGAAGGCCGCACTCATCGACATTTTACGCGAGCCGGAGGCAGGAATCGCGATGTTCTCCTGAATGCAGAATCGCCATTTACGACCCGAGTCAGGCCGATTAAACTGCCGGGCTTCATTCAAGCCGGGCGGAGCACTCCATGCGGATAATTCACGAGGCGCTCACTTTCGACGACGTTCTGCTGCAGCCCGCCTACTCCGAAATACTGCCTCGCGAAGTTTCGCTCCGATCCGGCCTGACTCGCGGTATCGCGCTGAACATACCGATCGTCTCGGCCGCCATGGATACCGTCACCGAGTCCCGGCTCGCGATTACGCTGGCGCAGGAAGGCGGCATAGGGATCATTCACAAGAACATGTCGCCCGAGGATCAGGCGCGACAGGTTCGGGCCGTCAAGAAATACGAAAGCGGGGTCGTCAGCGATCCGATCACGATTGGCCCGCAGGCCACGGTGCGGGAAGTCATCGATTTGACGCGGTCGCGCAATATCTCCGGCGTACCGGTGGTCGACGGGGAAGACCTGGTCGGCATCGTTACGCACCGCGATCTGCGCTTCGAGAAGAACTTCGATGCACCGGTGTCGACTGTGATGACGCCGAAAGAGCGTCTGGTGACTGTCAGGGAAGGGG
The DNA here is from genome assembly GCA_965223375.1 of Candidatus Rariloculaceae bacterium. GTDB lineage: Bacteria > Pseudomonadota > Gammaproteobacteria > Steroidobacterales > Rariloculaceae > CBDCWM01. The sequence goes on along the minus strand of OZ245000.1, from coordinate 1,123,304 downwards.
CGGGCAAGGAGGAGGTCCTGTCCCTGCTGCACCGTCATCGGATCGAGAAGGTGCTCGTCGTAGATGGCGAGTTTCGCCTGCGCGGCATGATCACCGCGAAGGACTTTCAGAAAGCGACCGACTATCCGCTCGCCTGCAAGGACGAGCGGGGTGCGTTGCGCGTCGGCGCCGCGGTTGGCACGAGCCCCGACACCGACGAACGCGTCGCGCGGCTCGCCGATGCGGGCGTCGACGTCGTCATCGTCGACACGGCGCACGGGCATCAAGTGAATGTCATAGAGCGCGTCCGCAGAGTCAAATCCGACTACCCGGACCTCCAGCTCATTGCCGGCAATGTCGTAACCGGTCCTGCGGCCGAGGCGCTGGTTGAAGCCGGCGTGGACGGTATCAAGGCCGGTGTCGGACCGGGTTCCATCTGCACGACGCGCATCGTCGCCGGTGTCGGCGTGCCGCAGATCAGTGCCGTTGCCGAAGTTACCAGCGCCATCGCCGGCAGCGGCGTTCCGGTGACCGCGGACGGCGGCATTCGCTATTCAGGCGATATCGCCAAGGCGATCGTTGCCGGCGCGCACACTGTCATGATCGGCGGGCTCTTTGCCGGCACCGAGGAGTCGCCCGGCGAGGTCGAGCTCTATCAGGGTCGCTCGTACAAGTCCTATCGCGGAATGGGCTCGCTCGGCGCGATGTCCGGTGCACACGGTTCTTCCGACCGCTATTTTCAGGACGCCGATGAGGAGCTGCGCAAGCTCGTCCCGGAGGGAATCGAGGGGCGCGTACCGTACCGGGGCAGCCTGGTTGCGATACTCCACCAGCTCGTCGGCGGGCTGCGCGCTGCGATGGGCTACACCGGTTGCGCGGATATCGACGAGATGAGAAGCAAGCCGTACTTCGTACGGATAACCGGGGCCGGACGCCGGGAGAGTCACGTGCATGACGTGACGATCACGAAGGAAGCGCCGAACTACCGTTCTAGTCAGTGACGGACGAGAATCTGCAAGCCGCCGACGACGCGGCGCCCGACAGCGACCGTATCCTGATCATCGATTTCGGCGGCCAGTACACGCAGCTGATCGCGAGGCGCGTGCGGGAAGTCGGTGTCTACAGTGAGATTTTGCCGTTCGACGCGGCGCGCGAGGCGATCGAGAGCTTCGGCGCCGCCGGCGTCATTCTGTCCGGCGGGCCCGATTCCGTGTCGTCGGCGGCCGCGCCACGCGTCGACGAGGTCGTCTTCGACCTCGGCGTGCCGATACTCGGAATCTGCTACGGCATGCAGACGCTCGCTGCCCGCTTCGGCGGCGAAGTCGCGCCGGCGGATCATCGTGAGTACGGCTATGCGGAGGTGGCGCTTGCCGGTCAGGACCCGCTGCTGGGCGGCCTCGTGAACGGCGCACCGCTCAAGGTCTGGATGAGCCATGGCGACCGCGTCGAACGATTGCCGGACGGCTTCTCGACGATCGCCCGTTCCGCCAACGCACCGCTCGCCGCCATGGCCAACGTCGAGCAGCGACTCTACGGCGTGCAGTTTCATCCCGAGGTCACACATACGGAGCACGGCACCGAAATCATCCGACGGTTCGCGATCGACATTTGCGATTGCGCCGGCAACTGGACACCCTCGAACATCGTCTGGGAGCACATCGAGCGAATCCGGTCTGCCGTCGGCTCGGATCGTGTGTTGCTCGGGCTCTCGGGCGGTGTCGACTCGTCGGTAGTCGCTGCGCTGATGCATGCGGCGATAGGGGATCAACTCGTCTGCGTCTTCGTCGACAACGGGCTGCTCAGGCTCGACGAAGGCGATCAGGTGATGAGCGTGTTTGCGGAGCACCTCGGTGTTCAGGTGATACGCGCGGATGCCGAAGACGTTTTCCTGAACGCGCTCAGCGGGGTGGAAGATCCTGAAGAGAAGCGCAAGATCATCGGTGCGCGCTTCATCGAAGTATTCGAGGCTCACGCCGCGCGTCTCGAGAACGTGTCGTGGCTCGCGCAGGGAACGATTTATCCGGACGTGATCGAATCCGCCGGCGCGTCTACCGGTAAGGCCGACCTGATCAAGTCGCATCACAATGTCGGCGGCCTCCCGGAGCGCATGAAATTGAAGCTGATCGAGCCGTTGCGCGATCTGTTCAAGGACGAGGTGCGCCGGATCGGTGTCGAGCTCGGCCTGCCTCCTGAAATGATCAACCGACATCCTTTCCCGGGGCCCGGGCTCGGCGTGCGCATCCTCGGTGAGGTCAGAAAGGAATACGCTGACCTGTTGCGGGCCGCGGATGCGATCTTCATAGCGGAGCTGCGCTCACAGGGGCTCTACGACTCCGTCAGCCAGGCGTTTGCGGTTTTCCTTCCCGTTCGATCCGTCGGCGTCATGGGCGACGGCCGTCGCTATGATTACGTGGTCGCGCTGCGGGCGGTCGAGACGATCGACTTCATGACGGCCGGCTGGGCCCGGCTACCGTATGATTTTCTCGATCACGTTTCGCGCCGGATCATCAATGAGGTGCCCGGTATTTCCCGTGTGACTTACGACGTGTCGAGCAAGCCGCCCGCGACGATCGAGTGGGAGTGAGCGCCGACGAGCGATTCATGAGGGTCGCGCTCGAGCAGGCCCGCAACGCTGCGGCAGCCGGGGAAGTGCCCGTCGGTGCGGTCATCGTGCTCGACGACCGGATCATCGGCCGCGGAGCGAATGCACCGATCGCGACGCAGGACCCGACGGCGCACGCGGAAATGCTGGCGTTACGCGAAGCCGGGCACCGCACCGCGAACTACCGCCTGCCCGGCGCCACAGCGTATGTCACGCTCGAGCCCTGCACGATGTGCGCGGGGGCCTTCGTCCACGCCCGGATCGGCCGGCTCGTCTACGCTGCCGCGGATCCAAAAGCTGGCGCGTGCGGCTCCGTGCTGAGTCTGCTCGATCATCCGGCGCTCAACCATCGCGTCGAGTCCCATGCCGGGCTGCTCGAGCCGGAAGCCGCTGCAATGCTCAAATCGTTCTTTCGGGCTCGCCGCTGAGCGGGAAGCCGCTGGAACGCCGGGTAGCGTCCTTGTTTGCGGCGAGGGTCGGCGGCATGGCCGCGCGCGGTCGTCAGACCTGATCGGCGATTCGTACCGGGTAGAGTGCGCGGGCCCGGGCCGCGACGTCGTTCGATAGCCGTGTGCCACTCATGCCGTTCAGCAGCGACAGGTAACGGCGGACGTTTTCGACGTAGGCCACGGGAATGTTTCCCGGAGCGTAACCACGGCGCACCCGCGAGTACCAGCTCTCGTCCGCAAGCAACGGGAGGCGCTCGCGAACGTCCAGCCAGCTGTCCGGATTTCCTCCCTGGATCTCGGTAATGACGCGGGCGTCCTCGACGTGCCCGAAGCCGACGTTGTACGCGGCTGCAGCCATCCACATCCGGTCTTCCTCCGGAATTCGGCCCGGGAACTTGTCGAGAACTCTGCGCATGTAACGCGAGCCCCCGAGGATGCTCTGCCAGGGGTCGTTGCGATCGGCGACACCGACGATTTCGGCCGAGTGCTCCGTCAGCATCATCAACCCGCGGACACCGGTCGGCGAGACTGCCCGCTCGTTCCAGTGTGATTCCTGATAGGCAATCGCGGCGATCAGACGCCAGTCCAGGCCGGTTTCCGCCGCAGCCAGCTTGAAGTACTCCTGATAGCGCGGAAATCGCTGCTGAAGGTGGCGGACGAAAGCGCGGGAGCCTACGAAGTCGAACTCGTCGAGACCATGCGAGTTGCTGTCCAGAATTGCGTTCAGCTCTCCGGTGGCAGCGATTTCGGCGAAATATGAGGCGACGGCCTCGCGGAGCCTCGGCGCGTTGCCGGGCATGACCCACCGGGCCCGCGAGTCTTCTTCGAGCGCGAACGCTACGGTCGCTTCCGGGTAGTAGTGCTGCAGCAGCGCGAATTCGTTTGACGGCACGATGGCGTAGTCGATTCCGCCGCCCGCGACGCCCCGAATCAGCATTTCGGCGCTGCCGGCTCTGCGCTCGTTCCACTTGAGCTCGGGTTCGTAGGCGCGCGCGGCGATCAGTTTCGGCACGGCACTCGAGCCCTGAACCACATCGAGACGCCCGGCGGCCAGATCCGTCAGCGACGTCGGCCGGTTGCCGCCCATGCGGTAAATCACGAGTGGCTGCACGCTCTGGTACTCGGGACCGGGCATGAGTCCCGCGTAGGCGGCCGGGTCGGTCTGTAAGCCCGGCGCAGCGATGTGCACCGTGCCATCAGCTACCTGCGGCAACAGGTCTGGAAGGCGTTCGCTGGTGAGCAGCACCAGCCTGACGCCGATGCGCTCGGCGAATCCGCGCGCGAGATCGTATTCGATACCCCGGGGCTCATCCGCTCCGCCGACGAAATAGGTCGTAGGCGAATTCCGGGTGACGATCCGAAGCTCACCGGACGCAATGATCCGCTCGAACAGCGGGGGGACCGGGGCGCAGGACCCCAGCAGCAGTGCGAGCACGGCAGCCGAGCAAATTCTCAATTTATCGGGCCCGTGTCGTTCGGAAATTCGGGCGCAATTATACGAAACCTCCCGGAGGGGTCCAGACCTTGCAAAAGCGGTAACGGTCGAAAACACTGCATCCCGTGAATGCCTTGACCGAAGCGCTGGGGCCCTGGATTCCACTGGCGGCGGGCCTTGCCGCTCTGCTTGCGGCGGCGCTGATCGGCGATCTCGTCGTGCGCCGCGTTGCGGTCGCGCTCGCGCGGGTTCTGGCCGGCCGGGCCAAGGAAGCCTGGGCGCGCGTCATGATTTCCCACCGGGTCTTCTCCCGGTTCGGCCACATCATTCCGGGGCTGGTGCTCGTCGGCGGCGCACGCCTCGTCCCGGATTTGCCGGCCGGGGCGCTGACCGTCATCGAGAACGTCGGCATGGCCTACGTCGTGCTGATGGTCGTCATGGCCGTCGGTGCTGCCCTGAGCGCCGGCAACGAGATCTATGAGACCTATCCCGCTTCGAGAACCCGCCCGCTGAAGGGCGTCGTGCAGGTCGTTCAGCTCATCGTCTACCTGATCGGCGCCGTGCTGATCATCTCGATGCTGATTGACCGATCGCCGCTGTTGTTGCTGAGCGGCTTCGGCGCGATGACCGCCGTCCTGCTGCTGGTTTTCAAAGACACGATTCTCGGCTTTGTTGCGAGCGTCCAGCTCACGGCGAACGACATGGTGCGAGTCGGCGACTGGATCGAAATGCCGGCATATGGTGCGGACGGCGACGTGATCGACGTTGCGCTGCACACGGTTCGGGTGCAGAACTTCGATAAGACCGTCACGACGATTCCGACGTACAAGCTGATCCAGGAGTCGTTCCGCAACTGGCGTGGCATGACCGATTCCGGCGGCCGGCGTATCAAGCGGTCGCTCCTGATCGACCAGTCCTCGGTCCGCTTTCTTACCGAGTCCGAGATCGACCGTCTGAGGTCCTTCTCGCTGCTGCGGGAGCACATCGCGACCAAGCTGGAGGAGCTCGGCGAGCATCGGGAGGCACTCGGGGAAGATGCCGAATCGGCGGTAAATCGGCGCCGCTTGACCAATGTCGGCGTTTTTCGTGCCTACATCCGGCAGTATCTGCGGCACAACCCGAATGTTCACGAGGGCATGACGTTGCTGGTTCGACAACTGCCACCGGGGCCCGAAGGCCTGCCGATCGAGGTCTACTGCTTCACCCGCACTACGGATTGGGGAGAGTACGAAGACCACCAGTCGGATATCTTCGATCACATGATTGCAATCGTTCCGGAGTTCGGTCTGCGCATCTTTCAACGCCCGGCGGGCTCCGATCTCACGGGGATCTCACTCGGCGGCGCGCAAACTCCGGATGAGCCCGCTGACCGCGAGGCCGCTGCCACGGCGGCGGAGGAAACCGAATGATCTCGCTACGCACGGTGTCGCGACAGGTGATGTCGCTGCGCGCAGTTTCCACGCGACCCTCTACCGTCATCTGCCATCTCCTGGGTCTGCTCGGCGTTTTGGTCACGGTGCCGGCGGCCGCGCAGTCCGAGTTTTCCGCCTGCGTGATGCGCCTCAACACCGCTGCTCTCGAGAGCGGTGTTTCGGCGGTAACGGTAGACCGCATCCTGCCGGGCGTAACGCCGCTCGAGCGCGTCATTCGGGCGGATCGAGGACAACCGGAGTTCGTGCAGACTTTCGGGCGCTACTTCGGGCTTCGAGTTACCGACAGCCGTGTCGAGACCGGTCGTCGTTTCTTCGAGGAGAACCGTGCGTTTCTCGATGATCTGACGCGGCGCACGGGTGTTCCGGCGCAGTACGTCGTTGCTTTGTGGGCGCTCGAGTCGAACTTCGGTCGCGTGCTCGGAAACGTTCCGGTGTTCGATGCGCTCGCGACGCTCGCCTGCGATCAGCGCCGCGCCGAATACTTCACGGCCGAGCTGATCAACGCGTTACGCATGGTCGATAACGGTGCTGCGGCGCCCGAGCAGATGATCGGCTCCTGGGCAGGCGCGATGGGGCAGACGCAGTTCATGCCGTCGGCGTTTCTCGAGCACGCCATCGATGGGGATGGTGACGGCAGCGTCGATGTCTGGAGCAGCAGCGAGGACGCACTCGCTTCCGGCGCCCGTTATCTGGCGAGTCTCGGCTGGGACACGGGCTTTCGCTGGGGTCGGGAAGTCGTATTGCCGGAAGCATTCGACTACTCGCTTGCCGGCAGAGATCAGCGCCGCCCGCTCGCCGACTGGCGCAGGCTGGGGGTTACCGACGGGGCGGGGAACCCGGTTGCGGATCTCGATGTCGAAGCCTCGCTGGTCGTGCCTTCCGGCAGTGAGGGCCCGGCATTTCTGGTCTACAGCAACTTCCGGGTGATCATGCGCTGGAACCGTTCCGAATACTTCGCGCTGACTGTAGGGCACCTGGCCGACCGTATTGCCGGTGCGCCTTCGTTGCTGCGTGCGGCATCCGGCGACGAGTCGCTCAGCACGGTCAGCATGCGTACCCTGCAGGCGGCATTGAACGACGCCGGATACGATGCCGGGGTCGTCGACGGCATTCTCGGAACGGCGACACGCGCCGCGATCCGCTCTTATCAGGTCGACAGGGGGCTCACCGCGGACGGCTACCCGGGTTCGGCCGTGTTCGAGTCGCTGGGCATCGAATGAGTGCCCGTCTCGGTAACGGAGCTGCCGCCGGATGAAATGGGCTCTGTTCGTCGGCGCGCTGATCTTCGCGCTCGCCTGGTGGGAGCGTGAGTCCCAGCGCGTGCCCGGCAACTGGCGAGCGGCCAGCAGGGCACCGGTCGGTCTCGCCCCCGATCCGGCAGCGACGACCGAGGCGGTGGTTCAGGTCTATGCGGCCCGCGCCGTGCGCTGGCGCGGCTACATCGGGGTTCATACCTGGATCGCTGCGAAGCGCGCCGGTGCCGATGAGTACACAGTCTTTGAAGTGATGGGCTGGCGTCTGCGGCGGTCGGGTACGGCCGTGTCGGTCGGCGCGCGGGCACCGGATGCGCGCTGGTTCGGCAATGCGCCGGAACTACTGGCGGAGCTTCGCGGCGACGGCGTCGATGAGACGATCTCGCGGATCGAGGCTGCCGTCGCCGGCTATCCGTATGCGGACCGTTATCGTGTCTGGCCGGGACCGAATTCCAACACGTTCACCGCGCACGTGCTGCGGGCGGTGCCGGAATTGCGGGCCGATCTGCCGGCGACCGCGATCGGCAAGGATTATCTGGCTTTGCCGTTCGCCGCGCGTGCCCCGAGCGGCACCGGCGGCCAGTTGAGCCTTTTCGGGGCGCTCGGTGTGCTGGCAGCCGTTGAGGAAGGGCTCGAGATCAACCTGCTCGGTTTGACGTTTGGCGTAGATCCGAAGAGCCTTGCACTGAAGTTGCCGCTCGCGGGGCAGGTGGGCCTGACGCCGCGCGGTTTCGCGCAGCCCGCGGAAGCTGCGACGCCCGGCGCGGGGCTGCGCCGAGATTGGGGACAGTGACCCTAACTCCGGAGATGCGAACGATGCGGATGACAATGACGGTACTGGTCGGACTGGCGGTTGCCGTCTTCGCGGCCGGAGATGCGTCCGCCGACGAAGCATCGCAGCCGCGCCAGTTTACGTTCAGCTGGCAGTTCCTGCCGGACGATACGATGCGACCACGCGGCGGGACGAGTCGCGGTACTCCGGTTCGGCTCATCGGTGGCGAGTCGGGTGCCTGGAAAGCGCTAAGGGAGCCCGGGATCAGCGAGTTCGAGCGCGACAGGCGGGCGATTCTCGCGATGGCCGGCGGGTACCGGACGAGCTTCGACTTCATCGAGACCGTGGGATTCGCGCCCGGCTATGAGCCGTCCCGGCCGTATCAGTCCTGGTCGACGGAATACGTCGACGTGATCGCCGACACCGGCCGCGAAATCTCCCTCCAGCACACGATCGTCATGGAATTCGAGGACGCCGATGGCAATGTTCGCGGACCGTTCGTCCAGAAGCACTGGCGTCAGGACTGGCGCTACGAGGATGCGAGCCTGCACGAATACGCGGGACACGGCCGCTGGCGCGAGCGCGAGGTGCCGCAGAGCGAGCGTGGCGGGCGCTGGTCGCAGGCTGTCTACCAGGTCGACGATTCGCCGCGCTACGAAGCGCTGGGTAACTGGCATCACGCCGACGGTTATTCGGCATGGACCAGCGACTCGACGTGGCGTCCGCTGCCGCGCCGGGAATCGAGCGTACGTGACGACTACGACGTGCTGATCGCGATCAATCGCCACACGATCACGCCGACCGGCTGGGTCCACGAGGAGGAAAACCTGAAAGCGAGACTCGCCGAGGACGGCGCACTGCGCGCTGACATGCCCTATGTTGCCCGCGAGCTCGGGCTCAACCGCTACGAGCTGATCGAGGGGTTCGACTTCGCGGCGCGGGAGGGCTACTGGCAGGCAACCGCTGCGTTCTGGGCGGACGTTCGCGAGGCATGGTCGGCGATTCAGGCGCGCATGCCCGAGTTCGTCTTCACGTCGGTCGTCGACGGTGTGCCTTTGTTTCAGCCGATGTTCGAATATGCGGCCGGGCTCGAGGCGGGGCAGGCGTATGATGCCGACGAGGGTCGCGAGACGATCCGGGAGACACTGGACCGCTACGTCTCCGGCGGCGAGTTCGGCGACGCTGTCACGCGCCCGCCCGCGGACTGACGGGGCGGATATGACAACGGCCGGGCCGCCGGCGCATACGACGACGGCCCCTGGGGGAGTGGCCATGAAGCAATCGATTGGAATAGTCGCGGCACTGCTCGTGCTCGCAGCGGGAGCAGGGGAAGTGCGCGCGCAGCGCGGTGCAGCCTGCGATCGCGCCTGTCTCGAAGATTGGGCGGACAGGTATCTCGATGCCGTGATCGACGACGACCCGTCGCAGCTCGACTTCGCCGGTGACGTCCGGTTTACCGAAGACGGTCAGCAGCTCGAGCTCGGCGACGGGCTGTGGAACACGATGAAGGCGAGAGGCGAATACCGGCTCTCCGTCGCGGACATTCCGGCCGGGCAAATCGCGCTGATCGGGACGATTTATGAGGATCATCGCGATCCGTCACAGCAGGAGCCCGCACTGCTGGGGTTGCGGCTCCGTGTCGATCGCGGACGAATCGCCGAGATCGAGCAGATGGTCGTTCGCAACGCCGATGCGGCGCGGCGCGTCGCCGCGTTGGGGGCGCCGCATCCGCTGTACCTGCAGACGATTCAGCGCGACCGCCGCATGAGTCGCACGGATCTGATCGAAACCGCGAACAAGTACTTCGCCGGCATGCAGCTGAACGACGGCAAGGGCGACTATCCGTTCAGCGACGATTGCAACCGGATTGAGAACGGCACACTGACGACGAACCAGCCGACTCCGTTCCGGCAGGTACGGCCCGACCCGGAAACGGCGACAAACTATTCGGGCCAGTGGAGCTGTCTCGAGCAGTTCACTTCGGGTTTGCTGCATTTCGTGAACCGAATTCGCGATCGCCGTTTCGTTGCCGTAGACGAAGCACGCGGGCTCGTCTTCTCCTTTGTCTTTTTCGATCACTCAGGCGGCGACACGCGCACGTTCGAGACGCCGAACGGCCGGCAGGTGACCGCCGGCCCGACGCAACCGTGGACCTGGTACATCGCGGAGATATTCAAGGTCGAGAACGGGGAGATACGGCAGATAGAGGCGATACTTCAGCGAGTGCCTTACGGCATGAACTCGGGTTGGAGCACTTACGAGGAGGGAATGTCGGATGACATTCAGGACGAGACCGGTATCTGACGCCCGGCGAGAGGCGGTCGTCAGCGGCAACGCGGCCGTTGCTATTGCGTTCGTGCCCATCGTCGGGACGGTAGCCGGGGAAGCGCGGTGCTGACGCGGCGGACCGCTATGGCGCTGCCCGCCGCGGTTGCGCTCGCCGGGGCGGCGTGCGGGCAACCGGCCGACGCGCAGCGGATGCGACTCGCCATGCATCAGAATACCTCGCGGGCGGCAGGTTTTCGCGGCTCGCTCGAAGGCTGGGCCGGCGCGGGCGTCCGCTATGTCGAGTTGACCGATAACGCGCTCGACGGATTCCTCGAAAGCGATACCCTGGACGGGGCCCGTCGCCTCATCGACGACCTCGGACTGACACCGGTGTCGGCCGCCGCGGTATTGCCGGATGTCTGGATCCGCGGTCCGGATCGCGTGGCGTCGCTCGAGGTCTGGCGACGACGATGCGAGCAGTTCGCCGCGCTCGGGCTCGAAAAGATTTACTGCCCGTCGATCACGTCCCGCCCCGTCACGGCCGAGGACTTCGCGGCAACGCCTGAAGCAATCCGCGAGACCGGTGACATCACGGCCGGTTTCGGCCTGACCGCCATGATCGAGTTCGCGCGCACGTCGACGCATCTCGCGACCCTGCCGTCGTCCCTCGAGGTGATTCGGGCGGCGGGCCATCCGTCGGTGCGGCCGATGCTCGATTTCTTTCACTTCTGGTCCGGCCTGAGCAAACTCTCCGATCTCGACATGCTGATGCCGGGCGAGCTCGCTCATGCGCATTTCCAGGATCTCCGGCCCGGGCCTCGCGAGCTGATCGATAACGATTCGCGCGTGATCCCCGGCGACGGCATCGCGCCGCTTGGCGCGATACTGCGCACGCTCGCCGCGAAGCAATATACGGGCGCCCTGTCGGTCGAGCTCTTTCGTGCCGAAATCGTGAACGGCGAGCCATCGGCAGTCGCGACCGAGATTATCGGCAAGTGCGAATCGGTAATGGCGGAAGCCGGGGTCCTGTAGCCCGCAAGACTCACCCGCGAATCGGTGAGATTTCCGGGCCAGATCGTCGATGCGCCGCTCGGCGGTCGATTGTGTAGACTTGACCGGGCTGATCTAAACACAGGGGACCAGTCGATCGTGCGCTCATGGCTCAGGAGTTGGCCGCTCAGGACGCTGGCAGCATTGTGTTGCGGTTTGGGTTTGCCTGCCGCGAACGCACAACCCGATCTCAGCGGCGACTGGACCGGACGCCGCTGCGTGACCGACGGTTCCGACGTCTGCCCGGAAATGAACCGGGCCGGCGCCGAGCGTGTACTTACCGCGAGGGCACTGGCGCTTGCCGACGCGTTCGATGAGCTTGCCGCCCCGAAGTACGACTGCTGGCCTGCGACTCTGCCGATCATCTTCGGCGACCCGTATATCTGGAGAATCGAGCAGAGCGAGGATCGCGTCGTTTTCCGTTACGAGAAAGACGACGTGGTACGCACGATCTGGCTCGACGGTCACGGCCACGAGCCGCCGGCCCTGGGCGAATTCTTCATTCACGGCTATTCGGCGGGGCGGTATGAGGGCGACTCGCTCGTCATCGAGACCGCACATTTCATTTTTGATCCCGGCGGGCTTGCAGGCGATTTTCTCAGCGCACCGTCGTCGACGCAGAAGCGTCTCGTCGAGCGCTACTCGCGCGCGGGAGAGAACCTGCGGCTGGACCTCCGCGTCGAAGACGCGATCTTTCTGCGCGAGCCGATCGAGTATGTGATGGAGTGGCAGCCGAGCGCCGAGCCGTTGCCGGGAGCCTGGGAGTGCGACCCGGCGGCCGCGCAACGGAGCCTGCGGATGGTGCCGACCAAGTACCCGGACGATCCGCCGGTCGATCGCGTCAACTGAACGCTTCTGAGCGGTGATGGATTCGATGCAAAAGATGAAAGAAGCAGTCGCCCTGCCAGTGCTTGTCTTGCTGGCAGCACTCGTTATCGTGCAAGGCGCCCGGGCGCATCACGGTCAGGCCGGCCTGTTCGATCAGGAGGCGATCGTGACGTTGACCGGAACGGTGCGCGAATGGGTGTTCGTCAATCCTCATCCGGTGCTGGTCCTGGACGTCAGCGGCGCTGACGGGGCAACGGTCAGCTGGGACATCTATTTCGGGCCGGCCGCCGTGTCGGCGCTCGGTCGGCGCGGATTCTCGGATGCGACCTTTGCCGTCGGCGAGACGATCGTCGTCGCGGGACATCCCGCCACCGCGCCGGGAGCACTCGGCCTCGATGTCTGGGGCCGCGGGGTCAGTGTCAGCCGGGAGGACGGCTCGCCCGTTCCCTGACACGCGCGCTGCCGCACCCGCACCCGGCCGATCGGCGCTGCGTCCTCGCGGCATTTGTGGCAAGCTCGGCGTTATTCCGCAACCCGTCTACGGAGAGCCCCTATGTGCGATGAGACCATGCTGGAGCAGAACGCCGAGTACCTTCGGCGCACCCCGGTGTCGCGGCGCCAGTTCGGCGCACTTTCGGCCGGCGCCGGCCTCGCGGTCAGCCTGCCGAAAGTCGCGAACGCGCAGGCCGTAACCGAAAGCGATGTCGAGGTTCAGACGCCGGACGGCACTGCCGACTGTTACTTCGTGCACCCATCGAGCGGCAGTCATGCCGCGGTCCTGGTCTGGCCGGACATCCTGGGGCTCCGACCCGCGTTCCGTCAGATGGGCAGGCGCCTGGCCGAATCCGGCTATTCAGTGCTGGTCGTAAATCCGTTCTATCGCCGCGCGCGGGCGCCGGTCGTTCCGGAGGGCGCGAGCTTTCAGGACGAAGCCGTTCGGAACACGGTGTTCCCTCTGGCCCAGTCTCTGAGTGCCGAGACACACGCCACCGATGCCCGGGCATTCGTCGACTGGCTCGATGCGCAGGCATCGGTCGATACGGGGCGCGGCATCGGCACGACCGGTTACTGCATGGGCGGGCCGATCATCATGCGGACCGCTGCGGCGCGCCCGGATCGGATCGCGGCCGCGGCCTCGTTTCATGGCGGCGGCCTCGTCACCGATGCGGACGACAGCCCGCACCTGCTGATTCCCGAGATGCAGGCGAGCTTTCTGTTCGCGATCGCCGAGAACGACGATCAGAACGATCCGGAAGCGAAGAACGTCCTGCGCGAGTCCTTCGGTGCGGCCGGTCTCAGCGCCGAGATCGAGGTTTACGAAGGCGCATTGCATGGCTGGTGCCCGCCGGACTCGGCCGTGTACCACGAGGCTCAGGCCGAGCGTGCATGGAGCCGTCTGCTCGTGTTGTTCGAGTCGGCGCTTGCCTGAGGCCTGAACTTCTTCGCGGTTGAGGCGGGCGGCGCTGCGCCTCGACCGCTGCAGGGCCGCACAAGTAACTGTTGCGCCCGGCGGTAGTTGGCCTGGAGGCGGCGACCGCTGAACGGAACATGGGGAGAGCACTCGTGCCCGGGGGTTATGCATGACCAGCTTCGCCAACTCGACGTCCGCGACTGTCCTCGCTCTTTCCGGCCTGCTGGCCGGCTGCATCGGGGGCGCGGACGATGCGGAGCCCCGGGTGGATCTCGCAGACCTCGAGGCGACGCTCGCGCACGGTCAGGGGCTTTATCAGCAGACAGGTCAGTGTGCGGACTGTCATGGCGGGTTTGCGGATGGGGGCGACGGCCCGGACCTGCGCTTCGGGCCGAGCGCCTATGACATCCACTATCAGCTCAACACGAATCCCGAGATGGCCGAGTCGCGCGACTTGTTGCAGCCGACGCATGAGGACATTGTCGCGATCGCCGCCTACGTCCACTCGCTGGCGGATCGGGAGGTGAACGCGACGCTGATCGAGGATCTGGTTGCCTCCATGCAAAGTGCGCGCGACTACCCCCAATCCGATCCGAGCGAATTTCTTTTCGGTGAACGGGATGTCGCGATATCCGAATTCGAGCGCTTCGAGACCGTGCTTGCGAATTGGGAACGCCGTGCCGAGACGGGCAGCATCCGCCGCGATTATCAGGTTCGGGTCGCTCGCACTTACGAGCCGGGCGAGCAGAAATTCACGCCGGAGCCCGGACGCGTGTATTTCTACGAGAACACGGGCGCCGGCCAGCCGCCAGAGTTCGGCTACCCGAATCCCGAGGATCAGACTGCCGGCTCGACCCAGATCGTCGTGGGCGACGCGGCGACGAAAGAAGTCATCGCGTGGAATCGTTTCCCGCCGACGATGCGCGCGGCGGTGCATACGACCGCCGTTTCCCCTGACGGGCGCTATGTGTACATCACGGGCCCGAGACCTGCACTCGGCAGCGGCGAAGACCGTTCCGTCGCGGGCCTCGACACGCCGGCCACGATCATCAAGGCGGATGCATTGACCCTCGAGCCCATCGAGCAGCTCGTCGTCGGCGGTCGGCTGCATCATGCGCAGATATTTCAGAACCGGTTGATGCTGGTAGACACGTTTGCGCGCGACGCCAACGGACTCGATGTCTTCCTGATGGACCCCGAAACCAACGAAATAATGGGTGGCGTGCGGGACGAAGAGCTCGGTGGCGGGTCGTACACCGCATACACCGACAACCAGTTCATCTACATCCTGATGGAGCCGGAGGGCTACGGCCCGGGGGCCACTGGCGGCTATCGCGCAGCGGGCCTCTACAACAGGGGCGAATACGCGACCATTCGACCGTTCTGGGTGGCCAAGGTCGATCCTGAAACCTGGGAAGTCGTGCAGGAATATCCGTATCCGGGCTTTCGTGCGAACTGGATCGTCATCGATTCCGCTCAGGAAAACATGTATGTCGCCGTCGGCGCAAACTCGTTTGTGAGCAAGATCAATCTGGAGACCGGCGAAATCGTCTGGACGACGCCGACCGGCACCGGTCCGTATGGCGCGAGTCTGAACGCGGACGAGACTCAGCTCTGGGTCGCGGACAAGGGCGAAACCACCGGCATGTTCGGGCGGACGATGACTGTCATCGACACGGTTCGCGGCCGCCAGGTGGATACGCTCTTTTCCGGGTATCAGGTCGATCACGTCCTGCTGTCTCCGAACGGCCGCGAGATGTGGGGCACGAGCAATGCCGAAGGCAAGATATATGTCTTCGACGCGGCTTCGCGCGAGAAGACTCACGAAATCGCCATGCCGGGCTTCGGCGATGCGCACGGGCTCGTGTTCGTCTGGTATGACGACGATCTGACACCGCATGTCGTCCGTGACCAGGGAGGCTTTCACGCGGGCGTCAATCCCGTGCTCGGCCAGCCGCTCGATTACTAGCGCGGAGATCACACCGTTTACACTGGCTTGCCGGCTGCCGCTCGCCCGTGGTTGTTGCCGTGCCCGCGTCGGGTACCGTGCAGATGGCGGCTGCCGTTTCGGATGGCGCCGGCCGCAGAGGAGTGCCCGGAATCGGGTCCCGGGCGCTGCTCAGGGTTCCGGATAGGGCTCCTGCAGCCGGTACGCGGGATTCTGCTCGAGCCACGCCGCCAGCCGGTCCGTTCGCTCGAGCGCTTGCGGGATGAATGCCAGCGCCTGTTCGAGCCGGTCGTTCGGTTCGGCGCAGCTGAAACGCAGGAAGCCGGCGCCTGCCGAGCCGAAGCACTCGCCGCCGAGGCAGGCAATACCGAATTCGTCGTCCGCACCTTCGAGCAGAAAGAGCGCCAGGCCGTGGCTCGTCACACCGAGCCGGTTGCAGACCGGCGCGACGTTCGGGAAAACGTAGAACGTCGCGGTCGGTGCCAGTGAATGAAAGCCGTCGATGCGGTTCAGGCCACTCGTCAGTAGCTCCACTTTCTCACGGAACTTCAGCATGACCTCGTCGCGTTCCCTCGCGTCACCATCGAGTGCCGCTGTTCCGGCGAGTTGAACGAGCGGCGGTGTGCAGGACAGGGTCGTGTTGATCATCTTGCCGATCGCGTCGGCGATTTCGACAGACGAGACGGCGAATCCGAGCCGCCAGCCGCTCATGCTGTAGGACTTGCTGAACGTATAGGCTGCGACAGCCTGATCCAGCATGTCCGGCTGCCCGAGTATCGAGTGGTGCTCGCCTTGCCAGATCATGTGGCAGTAGGGCTCGTCGCTGAATACGGCGATGTCCTTGCCGCGAACGAGATCGGCAATCGCAGTGAGGTCCTCACGCGTCGTAACGCCGCCGGTCGGATTGTGCGGCGAGTTCAGGAAGATCGCGCGCGGTGATGGGTCGTCGGCAATGAAGCGCTCGATTTCTGCGATCGACGGGCGAAACTCGTTCGCCTGCGTCAGCGGGGTCAGAACCGGGCGCGCCCCGCGGCGCTCGATGTTCGGCACGTAGGTAGGAAAGAACGGGCTGAATACCAGCACGCCGTCGCCGGCGTTCAGAAAGGCCTCGCAGAAAAACTGCTCGAAAATCTTTGCGCCCGGACCGGCGACGACGTTCTCGGCTTGTGCCGGGATACCGAACTCCTCCCGCACGAACCTTGCGGCAGCCGCCCGAAATTCGGGAATGCCGGGGGAAGGGCAGTAGTGCGACTGATTGGCCTCGATCGCCTGCAGGCCGCCCGCGCGGGCAGCCGCCGTGCTGTCGAACGGGCTGTCGCCGATTTCGAGCTCAACGACATCCTTGCCCTTCGATTTCAGCTGCTTTGCGACGGCCAATACCGTGAAAGCGGTTTCCACCGTCAACGATCGCGCGAATTCGCTGAGTTGCATTGTTGTTCTGACTGCGTTGCGGAGGGGCGCCAGTATGCTCAGCGTCGACCTGCTTCGCAACAAAGCAATGACGGCAGCCCGCTGGTTCCGGCCGAGCTGGATCGAATCGTGTACAGCCCGGGACTCGGCTCGGGACTGCCTGCGATCGAGTGACCGGGCCAGCACCGGCGCCGGCCGGCTCCTGTACGACTCAGTCAGTCTGCGGACGGGGGCCGTAGTGCGGTCGCTCGTGCCCGAGCTCGTATGCGCCGAGGTCCGGGGCGTTCCCCGAGTAGCCATCGGTGATTCCCGGCAACTCGGTGCCGGCGTCGACAGCGGCGGAGCGGGCGCGGAGCCGCAAATCGATCTCGTCCGGATCTATTCGCACGGTCGGGTCGCTGTAATCCGGCATCGGTGCATCGCGAAAGACCGTATAGTCGATCTCGCGGCTGTGGCGGTCCTGCCCGGTTGCTGCGGCGTATTCGGCCAGAGTACGGAACTGCCGAACGACGCGCTCGCCGTCGTAGTCGGCGGCAGTCTCCATCGGCGGCGAGTTCCACTGAAAATTGAATTCGGAGTTCTCGTTCGGAAAGAAGCCGTTGTAGTCCGAGGTGCTGTAGTTCGTCATCGTCTCGATTGCGAACACGGCCGGTCGCGCCTGCTGGCCGAGAATCAGGTTGTTCCGAAAGTGCATGTTTGACGCCGGGCTGAGTTGCGCGACCTCGCCGACGTAAGTGTTCTGGTAGACCAGGATGCCGGACGGGTTACCGTGAATTTTCAGCGGGCCGTAGACGCTGTTGTAGACGACGTTCCGGAAGAAATATACCGGCCCGCCAAACACCGGCTGCGGGCTCATCGCGCCTGTGGCGGCATTGAAGCAGCGGTTGTTGAAGATGCGCACGTTATGCATCGATCCGTCCGCCTCGAAGCAGTTATCGTGCACGTTGTCGACGTCGTTGTTGTAGAAGTCGATCGAGACGGGCATCCGGTCGCGCGGCGTATTCGGGTGTCCGTCCGGCATGCCGTACGTCGCGTGATCGATCGCATCGTGAAAGCCTGTTACATAGTTGTACGCGACAACGTGGCCCGCACCGTAGACGGCGACCGCGTAATAGGATTTCAGTCGCTTGCGTTCCTCATAGTCGTCCCGGCTGACCCAGGGTTCCTGCGGCACCCAGCCGTAAACGACGTCGGGCTCGAAGCGCCCGAACATGTAGTTGTCGGCGATATAGAAGCCCTGGGACCCGGACCAGTCGCTGTGGATCGCCGTGCCGACATCCTCGAACCTCGAGTGCTTGACCGTCAGTCCGCGCGCGCCGGCTATGCCCTTCTTGCCGGCTTCGATCGCGGTCACGGTATTGCGAAACGTGATGCCCTCGAAGTAGAGGTTGTCGGCCCCCATGACGTTGAACAGGACGTTGTTGCCGTCACCGTCGAAAATCACTTCGCCGTCACCTGCCGCGACGATGGCAATGGGCCGATCCGCCGTGCCGCCCTGCGTCAGGTAGTAGGTGCCGTCCCACGGTGTGCCGCAGCACGTCGTGAAATCCGACATGATCTCGTGAGAGTAATTTGTGCGATCGTCCTTGTAGACGCCGGCGTGTACGACCAGCGTATCGCCCGGCCGGACGCGCGGCGGTGCGGCACGACTCCAGTCGCCACCGAGGGCGGCCGTGTAATACGCCTCGAGCAGACCCATGAAGGCCGGTTCCTCACGATCGCCTTCATGCCCCGGCGGGTAGACGTGAAACGTCCGGCCGCCGGCGTAAGCTTCGGGCTCCGCGCGCGTTCTCGCGACCAGCGTCTGTACGGCTTCACCCATGATGCCGTCCGGATCGTCCAGAGTAAGCCGGACCTCGTATTCGGTGTCGGGCGCGAGGTTCAGCAGGCTTCCGGCGAACATGTTCGGGGCGGTGTAATCGAGCGTGTCCCAGAAAACCGTTCGCTCACCATTGAGGCGCAACAGCGGCAAACCGGCCCGCCAGGCATCGGTACCGGTCTCGCGATACTCGATTGATGCGCTCGCATTGCGATTGGCGTCGCCTTCGATGGGCCATTCGAAGCCCAGCGAGACGAGCGTTGCCGGCTCCAGAATCACCTCACCGGCGGCCGTGGAATCGATCGCCACCGCGTGCGAGACGTTCGCGAGAGTCAGCGAGGCCAGCAACAGAGACGTGAATTCCCGGCAGGCAAGTGGCGGCGTGCGCATCGGCATCGGACCTCCTGTGTGGGTGAAGGGCTTTTCCCGTTCACCCCGTGTTCTGATTGTTATGCGGCGAGTGTGCCCTAACTGCTCCGGTGTTACCAGACGCGTGGTATTTCGACTTCCTGTCGGGATTCTTCGCGGTTTTCGCGGCAACTCACCGAACGTATCATTCCGGCCCTTGTCGGATACGGGAGGTGTCGAACGCCGCCAGCCCGAACGGCTTATTCCTGAACTGACTATCGATGATGCACACGCCAGGTCGCCGCGCCGTAACGATCCTCGCCGGGCTCGCCTGCGCCATCCCGGCCCCTGTCGCTGTGGCCCAGGTGCCCGATGCAGCGCTGAAGCGGTTCGAAATCGTCAGGGAATCCGGCGCGAATGTGGATATCGACGGCGTGCTCGACGAGGCCGAGTGGGCTCGGGCAACACTGGTCGACGACCTTCACCAGATCGATCCGTTCGAGTTCTCCGAGCCGTCGCAGCCCACGGAGATCCGGATCTTCTACGATGATGAGGCGCTGTACGTTGCTGCCCGGCTGTGGGACAGCGCGGCGGACGACATCACTGCGAACGTCCTCCGCCAGGGCGAGGGGCTTGCGAGCGAAGACCGCTTCGCCGTGATCCTCGACCCTTATCTCGACAGGCGAAACGGCTACCGCTTCCAGGTGAATCCGAATGGCGTGCGCTGGGATGCGCTCTATCAGAACACGTCGAGCCTCGAGAGCAACTGGGAGGGTATCTGGGAAGGTGCCGCCACGCGCGACGAGCGTGGCTGGACGGCCGAGATGGCTATTCCGTTCAGAACGCTGTCGTTCAATCCGAATACCGAGGATTGGGGGATCAATTTCGAGCGAACGATTCAACGACAGGGCGAGACCATCGGCTGGGTATCTCGAAACCGGCAGCTCAATCCGGGTGTTGCCGGGACAGTCTCCGGTTTCCAGGGGCTGCGCCAGGGTCGTGGTCTCGACATCGTGCCATCGGTAAGCGTCATCGGCGACAAGGTGTTTGCATCGACCGATGTGACCGATACCAACCTCGAACCGTCGGTCGACGTCTTCTACAAGATCACCCCGTCACTGAACGCCTCGCTGACGGTCAACACGGATTTCTCGGCCACCGAGGTAGACGACCGGCAGGTGAACCTGACGCGATTCAGCCTGTTCTTTCCCGAAAAGCGCGATTTCTTCCTGCAGGATGCCGACATCTTCGAGTTCGGTCGCATCGGGGGTGGCGGGTTCAATCGCGGCGGTGGCGGCGGTGGGGGCGTCGGCAATCCGGCTTTCCCGCAGTCGGCTGCACAGAATGCGCGGCCGTTCTTCTCCCGGCGCATCGGTCTGAGCGCAACGGGACAACCGGTGGACATCGAATACGGCGGCAAGATCAGCGGCCGCGTCGGTCGCTGGAATCTCGGGGCGCTGGCCATTCGGCAGGACGATTTCCAGTCGGTCGAGGCGGACGACATCTTCGTAGGCCGGGTAACGGCAAACGTGCTCGGCGAGTCGGCCGTCGGTTTCATCATGACCGATGGCGACCCGCGGTCGAACCTGGACAGCTCGCTGTTCGGCACGGACTTCCGTTACCGCAATTCGCGGCTGCCGGGTGGGCGCCTGCTGGAGGGTGAGGCCTGGTATCAGGAGTCCGACAACGAGGGGGTATCCGATCGGGATCGTGCCTATGGCTTCGGCCTGGCCCTGCCGAACGCCACGGGCTGGCAGGTCGGTTTGCAGTCGAAGGTCATCGAAGAGAACTTCTTTCCGGCCGTCGGATTCATCGACCGAACCAATGTCAGGGATCTGGCGACGGCTTTCGGTTACCGCTATCGCTTCAGGGACAATTACCTGCGGACTGCCTATGGCGGCATCGATGCCTATCGCAGTGAGTCGCTCGAAACCGGTGACGTCATCTCGGAGGCGATCGGCTTCCGCGCCACTTTCCAGAACAACACGCAGGACAACCTGTTTTCGCGGCTCGTTGCCAACCGCGAAGTGCTGCTCGACGACTTCACGATCTACAGGCCTTCGAACGCGGTCGATCCGAGCCTGCCCCCGGACCAGCAGGATCCGAACGCCGAGTTGCCGGTCGTCATCCCGGCCGGCGACTACTCGTTCGTGGACTATCGGGTAGGGATCGACTCTGGCGATCAACGTCGGATCTCGATGCGCGGGAGCATCAGCGGCGGCGAGTTTTACGACGGGGATCGCGTTCAGACCAACGTCGAGGTGACCTGGCGGCCGTCGTCGAGGCTTCGGTTCAACGTCAGTTATCAGGTCAACAATATCGATCTGCCCGCCGGCGATTTCATCGTCCGGCTGTCATCGCTGCAGGCACAGGTCGTGTTCTCCAACACGCTTTCCTGGGTCAATCTCGTCCAGTATGACAACGTTTCTGAGACGATTGGCTTGAACAGCAGACTGCACTGGATTCCGCGAGCCGGGCGCGAGGGGTTCATCGTCTTCAATCACGGTCTCGCCGACCGCGACAAGAACGATTCGTTTCACTCCACCGGTGCTGACATGTCCGTCAAGTTCAGTTACACGTTCAGGTTCTGAGGAGAGCGCCTTGCTGAAAGTTTCCGCTGGATGGTCGATCATCGTCGTAGTCACCCTGAGTGTGGCGGGTGCGGCCCTGCCTGGTGCCGCCGTTGCGCAGGTCGGCCGGTCGATCACCGGTATTCCGGACGGGATTGCGCTTACGGCGGTCATCGAGGCATCGCCGCATGACGGCTTCAACTTCCCGTACCTGCTGAGATTCCCGATTGCCATCCAATCCGAGGCCCGCGTCCGCCTCGTCGTCGAGGCGAACAACAGCGGCATGACCTCGGATGATTACGGTGTCCATTTGAAAGCAGCGCGCCGCGGAACGGAACGCGGTGTAGGCGCATTCGTCGCGGGGGATCTCGACTTTCCGTTGCTGATTCCGGCTTTCCCGCGACCGCGGGCCGACGCGCTCGTCTATACGCACGCGCTCGACGACGACTCGCTCGACATCGCTGCAGGGCCGCTGGAGCGCCTCGATATGCAGCTGTTGGCGATGGTCGATGACGCGCTGGCGCGGATCAGGGACATCGGGATCGAAATCGAAGACGACATCGTGATCACGGGTTTTTCCGCGTCCGCGACTTTCGCCAACCGGTTCTCGATGATTCATCCGGGCCGGGTGGCGGCGCTCGCGGTCGGAGGATTCAGCGGCCTGTTGATGTTGCCGGTCGAACAGCTGGGTGTCACACGGTTGCCTTATCCGCTGGGGCTCGCCGACTTCGAAACCCGCTTCGGCGCCGCTTTCGATCGGGATCGCTGGCAGGCAATCCCGCAGTTCGCGTTCATGGGCCGTGACGACCGCAACGACGCAGTGCCGTTCGGCGATGCCTATACGGCGGAACATCGTCGCCGAGTTTATGCGGCCGTCGGCGAGCCGATCAGTGAGCGCTGGCAGCGTGTGCAGGCAGTTTATCGGGAGTCGGGCGCCGATCTGGACGGGCGGACGTACGTTGGTGTCGGGCACCGGATCGGCCGGGAGGTCGGCGAGGACGTCGTCGACTTCATGCGCCGCGTGCTGAATGTGCCCGAGGACTGACTCGGCCGGATCCCCGGGCACTCTTCGGAAGGCCGCAAAGGGGCGCCTATGGCGACTCGCGATCGGCAGGCCGGAGCTTGTTGCCGATCAACGCCACCTGCAGCTCCAGTCGCTTGATTTCACGCCTGATCGACAGCCGGTTGAGCTCCATCAGGAACCATAGGCGAAGCAGCCCGAAAGCGATGAATGCGGCGAGGCCGATCGCCAGCAAGTCCAGCTTTCCAGATATCTCATCCGTGTGGAAGAAATCGATTGCGCAGTAGATGATGACGACAAGAAAAGCAGCCTGCAGCACGATCGAAAAGATCACCGTCCACTTGAACGCGCCCCTGAAACTCTCGGCGATCAAGCCGAACAGCCCGAGCTCCTCCTCGTAGTCCTGAAGCGCCTCGTCCGCATCTTCCCGGATCGCCTCTAGAATTTTCGTGTCGATATCGGTCATTTGATCACTCCGTAAGCAAGCTTTTTAGCCTTAATCGGGCGGTATGCAGCCTCGATTTCACCGTGCCTTCCGGAATCCCGATCACGGTCGCGATCTCCTTCAGGCTGAGTCCTGTCAGGTAGCGCAGGTGAACGATTCGATAGCTTTCTTCACTCAGGTCGCTCAGTGCGCGCTCTATCGCGATGCGAGCGTCGATCCGCGTGCTGAAGTCATCGTCGATATCGCCCCTCGAAAACGCACCCGGTTCGCCAGAGCCAGGTCGGCGGCTGCGTATTTCCCGCCGCTGGTAGTCGATTCCGCGCCGTTGCAGAATCTGGTATGCCCATTTCGGGAATGCCGCCGGGTCCTTGAGTCTGCCGATGCGCCTGGCGACGGTAAGCAGCGTCTCCTGAACGACATCCTTCGCGGCTTCTTCGTTCTGCAACTGGTTGGCGGCATAGCGACGCAGTTTCGGGTACCAGATCCTGAGCAGGCGCTCCAGCGCGACCGCACTCCCGTTTTGGGCATGCAACACCAGCCATTCGGTCAGAATCTGCTCGCTGTTTCTGGGCATGTTCAGGGAAAGGTCGCTGCCGATCGCGGATCGGTTCATTCGGGCCGGCGTTCGGCGGCGGCCTCGGAGGGTCTCAGCAGAGGAGGCGGGCAGCTGCGCCGGTCGAGGGTCGCCGGACCGAGCGCTGTCGCTTCCGCTACTCCGCTCGCAGCGTTTCCGTCGGCTGGATCCTTGCAGCCCGCCGTGCCGGCAGATAGCTCGCCAGGGCCGTGGCGGCGAGGATGACGGCGATGGCCGCGAGATAGGCCACGACGTCCGTCGGTTCGATGCCGAAGAGCAGAGAAGACATCAGCCGGGTCAGCCCGAGCGCGGCGGCGAGGCCGATCGCAAGGCCCGTCGCGCTAAGCCACAGACCCTGGCGGAGAAACATCATTCGTACCTGCCGACGTCCCGCGCCGAGCGCCATTCGAATTCCGATCTCCCGCGACCTCTGCGCAACGACATAAGCGACAACGCCGTAGATTCCGATCAGTCCAAGCGCGAGTGCCATCGACCCGGCGACCGCCAGCATCACGAGCGCGAACGACGTTCTTGCGAGTGATCCGGCATAGAGTTCCTCCATCGTACGCTCGAGCGCAATGGGAACGTCTCGTCTCACTGACCACACGGCTTGCCGGATCTCGTTGTTCAGGCTCGCCGTACCGGCGCGCGCGCTTCGGGCCACGTATGCCATGGCCGGAGAAGCGAACGCCGGGTTTCCGAATGCGTTCTCCATCAGCGCCGGCCAGTAGACGATGCTCGGTGCCTGTGCATAGAGGTCGTCTTCCTTGACGCTCTCTGCTACCCCTATGACCTCGCGCCATGCGTCGGTATCGACGGGTGTTCGAAGGCGCTGACCGAGCGCATCGGCACGCCCGGTCCCGAACTCGCGAGCCATGTCCTCCGAGATGATGGCAACGCGGCCGCCCGATTCGATATCGGCCCATGTGAAGTCGCGTCCCGCCACGATCCGCGTACCCATGGTCCGAAGGTAGCCCGGCGACACGAGCTTCATCCTTACCGGCGGCGGCGCCTCTCCGGCGCCGGGTTCGCGTCCCTCGATGATCACTGGCTGGTTGAAGACGAACGGACCACCTTCCATCGGCAACACGCTCGCGAAACCGACCGAAGTGACTCCTGGAACTGCCGCGATGGAGTCGAGCATTTCGTGCTGCAACGGAACGTATTGCGTTGCGTTTCCGATGACCTCCGTCGGGGCCCAGGTACGTACGGTCTGGATTGAGCTTGCATCCGTGAAACCGGGATCGACATCGCGCAACGCCTGAAATGTCCGGAGCATCAGTACCGCGCTGACGACGAGCAAGAGAGCGAGGGCCACCTGGACGATGACCAGCACGTTGCGTGTCGTGCCGCGCCCATGGCCCGCGTTGCCGCCGCGCAACCCGCCGAAACCGAGCTTCTCTGAGCCCAGGACATACTTGAATGCGGGGATCGATCCGAAAGCGATTGTCGACACCAACGCAGCGGCCGCTGTGAACAGCAGCACGGGTGGGTGAATGGCGATTTCCTCGAGCCGTGGCAGGTTGCTT
Organism: Candidatus Rariloculaceae bacterium; assembly: GCA_965223375.1. Taxonomy (GTDB): domain Bacteria; phylum Pseudomonadota; class Gammaproteobacteria; order Steroidobacterales; family Rariloculaceae; genus CBDCWM01. Next base: position 1,098,160 of record OZ245000.1, on the reverse strand, counting down.
GGGCCGACAGCCGAGAGCAATTCGACCCCGCCGTATGCGAGTGCCAGCCCGATCGCGCCGCCGATCGCGCCAATGACGAGACTCTCGACCAGCAGCTCTCGCGCGATTCGTACCGGCAGGGCGCCGAGCGAAGCACGGATGGCGAGTTCCTGCCGCCTGGCGTCGGCGCGCACGAGCGTAAGATTCGCGATGTTCGCGCAGGCGATGAGCAGGACGCTGCCAATCGCGGCCATCAGCACCCACAGCGCCGTGGCAGTCCCGCCAACCATGTCGTCCTTGAGCGGTCGCACGACGGGTCTGATTTGCCAGTTCTCGAGCGCTTCGCGCGTCACGCTCGATCCCTGCACTATCGGCCAGCTATCCAGCCATATAGGCAACATGCGTTGAAGATCCGTACGTGCCTCTTCCGGTGTGATGCCGGGTCGAAGCCTCGCCAGCCCGTGAAAATTGCCGAAGCCGGCGATGGCGAGCGTTGCCGGGTCGAAGCGTCGGGCAACGATGATCTCGAACGGCGGCGCCATATCGAGGAAACGAAAATCGTTTGGCATGATTCCAACGACACGGGCGGGATCACCATCGATCAGGAGCTCGAGTCCGAGGGCTGCGTCACCGCCGAGGCGCGTCTGTGCGAAAGCGTGCGAAAGGATGATGGGCTGCGGGTCTTCGGCGCCGGGCTCGTGCTCGGCCTCGTTGAACCAGCGTCCGCTCGCCGGCCTTACGCCGAGCGCCTGAAGCACGCCGTGAGTCACACGCAGCGAACGGACGCGCTCGGTCCCGTCCGCACGCGTCAACGTTTGTCCGCCGTCTCCCCAGAACCCGATCTCCGCCAGCGTTTCGTTCTCATCACGGTAGGTGAAGTACATCGTCGGCGTGGATTGAAGGTCTTCAGCGTCGAGAACTGCAGAGCTATGTCGGATCCGAACCAGTTCACCCGGGCCCGGGTACGGGAGGGGCTTGATCAGCACGGAGTAGACAACGGCGAAAATCGCCGTGGTTGCACCGACACCGAGCGCCAGGGTGAGAGTCGCGGTAACCGCAAAAGCCGGACGCCGGGGTAGCGTGCGCACCGCATGACGGATATCACGACCTATGGAGTCGAAAACGCTGAAGACGCTCATCCAACCGACCCTCTCACTTCACTCGCAGGGTGAGACACCTCGTGCGAGAAGCGTGCCAGTAGCGGCGTTTGCCTAACTGTTTGATTTGGCAGCACTGCGTCGGCCGTGCCACCAGTCGCTGCCAGGCGACCGTCCCGGATCCGCGCACTCGTCCCGAACACGGGAACTCACGTGATCGACCAGTCGGCCGGAGTCCGGACTGAGGCAGCCGACGCAACGCGTGTACCGGCGACTCAAAGCCGAAGTTCGCTGTGGGCACGAACGAAATTCAGGATCTCGCGCACGGTGACCCTCGACTCCTCCGTATCGTGCTGCGTATCGAACCCGTGCGGCGCATCCGGCAGATTCACGAGCCGAACTGGCAGATTTGCTGCAATTGCATGTGTCGCGAACCGATCCAGCGACTGATTGAGGCCGGGCGCTTGATCTCGCCCCGACCGCACGATGAGCATCGGCACTTCCCGGTCGAGATCGCGAATGCTCTTGCCGGCGTTCGGTGCCGAGAATCCGATCTGTGCGGCCATGTCGGCGACCGCAGTGTCTCCGTCCAGGTCGAGCATGTAGGTGTTGCACATCACCGCGAACCGCAGCCGGATTTCGGGATCCATCAGCAGGGCGAGCGCCGTCGGGCCATTGCCGGAAAACGCGCAAATCCCGATACGCTCCGGATCGATATTCAGCTCTGCGGAATGCTGCCGAACGTACGTCAGAACATCCTTCATGTCTTCCGGCGGCTCAATGCACGAACAGGTCATGCCGACCAGCCCGGATGCTGCCGCGAGCTGTCCCCATGAGACGTAACAGCCCCAGTCCTTCAGCCTCAGTCCGAAGAGATCCATTGCGCCCTTGTCGCTGTAGCCCGTGACGAATACCACGGCCGGTAACGCACGGCCGATTGCTTCCGGCTGATATACGTCGATGCCCAGCTCTTCGCCGTCGCGGGACGAATAGCCGATGTTGCGCAGAACCCGGACGTCCTCCATGCCAGGCAGCTCGAGCACGGCTCTGACCTTCGCCAACGCCTGGAGACTTTCCGCGTCGGGGAGTGGAATGTCGTCGTTCATCTGGTGTGTGCTCCGAACTGATCTCGGCTATCGACTTCGTCCACCATGGTGATCGGTGATGAAGGTGACAACACTGTCTTCGTCGTTCGGTCCGATAACCTGCGTCGCGAGCTGCTTGACATCGGGGTGCGCGTTGGCGACTGCAACGGCCTCGGAGGCAATCCGGAACATCCTGATGTCATTCGTGTTGTCCCCGAACACCACGAGATTGTGCGCTGCCATGTCGTAGCTCTCGACCAGTTTGTGAATTGCCTGATCCTTGGTAGCGCGCCGGTCATGAATCGTCAACCAGAACCAGCCCGGGGAATACTGGTTTTCGAACAGGTGAATCTCGACGTGGTGGCCGAATCGATCACGGACGGCCATCTCGAGATCTCTCAACGGCTCGGCTTCGGCGATCACTGTCAGACAAACCACGTGATCGTTCAGTGAGCGCGGCAAGTCGTCCGTTTGCCGGAGGCGATGATCCGCGCTGTTCTTTCGGCTCGAGACATAAGACGCTTCGCCGCCGTTCGTCACCCCGCGGTAATACAGGCAATCCGTCTCGCCATTGAAGGTGGACACGAACGGAGAGGCGCCGGAGCGATCGAGCAGCGCGAATATCTCGCCCGCGATTGCAGGTTCGATGGCATTGACGAACTCGTGATGGCCGGTCTCGAGATCCGACAGGAAGGCGCCGTTGTATTCGATGACCGGCAGTGTCAGCGGCAGCCCGGTCAGAATCGGCCGCATAGAGACGACGCTGCGCGCACTCGCGACCGAGAAAGCGATGCCTTCCCGCAGGAGTCGTTGCAGGACGTCCCGACTGTTCGCGGAGAGCAGTCCGTCGTTCCGGAGCAGTGTGCCGTCGAGGTCCGATACGTACAGGTGATTCATTGGCCGTTCGCTGAAACTGCGGGTCCTCGACGCGCCCCGCTTCCGTCGGGGTTCCCCAGGAACGGACTATATGGCACCAGAGGGCCAGCAGATGGCCAACAGAGGGCCAGCACCGGGCAGCAGCGGGCCCGCTCGGGGTGCCTGTTCGGGTTGCCCGAGGCAATCATCGGAGCGGAGACGCCTGGGCGGATCGCCGCGGCCGGCTTGCCTCGGCGGGTTGCGCGGGCGCCCCGGCAGCGGTCTGTCGAGCGGTTGCGCCCGTTCCTGTGCTGGTCTATTATTAATTAATCGTTTAATTAATACCTCGTAATGGCACCTGCTACCGAACCTTCCCGCGGTCCCGGCCGCCCGGGCGCCGATGCACCGGCCGACGTTCGCGGTGCGCTGATCCGCGCGGCCCGGGAGCTTTGTGTCGAGCGCGGCCTGGACGCTGCCTCGTCGAAGGCGATCGCCGACCGGGCCGGCGTCAATCCGGCGATGATCAACTACTACTTCGAATCCAAAGAGGGGCTCTGCCGGCAGATGATGGTCGAGTCGATGCAGCCGGTGCTCGCGCAATTCGATGCCGCCGAGCAGGCGACCGGGGCCGGGGGCTGGTCGCTGCAGCGCTTCCTCGCGGGCTACATGACCGTGCTTTCACAGAACCCGTGGCTGCCGCAGCTGATCGTTCGCGAAGTGCTGCCCGAGAACGGCCGCTTCCGGGAACTCGTTTTTCGCGGCTTCGGCGAGCGTGCAGCGGGTGTCATGTCACGCGCAGTCGCGGGCGCGCAGAAAGACCGGTCGATCGATCCGCAGTTGGATCCGCAACTCGTCATGATTTCGATCGTATCCATTGCCGTGTTCCCGTTTCTCGCGGCGCCGATGCTCGAGAACGTGCTCGGCGCGGATACGTCGAGCGATGCGTTCGTTGCGGACCTGGTTGCGCATAGCAGCCGACTGCTGCAGCGCGGCCTGGGCGGGGAGGGAAGTCGATGAGGAGAGCTCTGGTGTGTGCCCTGGCAATGCTGTCGATCGGCGGGTGCGAAAGTGAAACCACGACGGATCCCATGGTCGGCACGCTTGAGCGCGACCGTGTCGAGCTGATAGCCGATGCACGCGAGGCGATCGTCGAGATCGCCGTTACCGAAGGGGACGTCGTCGCTGCCGGGCAGCTACTGCTGCGGCTCGATCCCGCGCAGCGACAGGCCGAGCTCGATGTCGCTGAGGCGCAGCGTGCGGCAGTCGAGCAGCGGCTTGCCGAGCTGGTTCGCGGCCCCCGGCAGGAGCGCATCCGCGAGGCGCGCGCGAGGCTTGCCGGCGCACAGGAGAATTTCGTCATTCAGACGAACGAGCTCGAGCGGGTCGAACGCCTCGTCGATCAGAACCTCGCCAGCGCATCGGCGCTCGATCGCGCTCGCAATGCCCGTGAGGCGGCGGAGGCCGATGTCGATGCCCGTTCGGCCGCTCTGGACGAGCTGCTCGTCGGTACGACTTCAGAGGAGCTTGCTCAGGCTGAGGCACGGCTCAATGAAGCCGAAGCACGGGTCGAACTCGCCCGAATCGCCCTTGATCGGCTCGAGGTTCATGCTGCCGGGCCCGGCAGCATCGATGCGCTGCCGTACGAGCTCGGCGAGCGCCCGCCGGTCGGGGTTACCGTCGTAGTGATGCTGGCTGGCACGGCGCCGTTTGCGCGGATATACGTCCCGGAGCCGGTGCGCGCGAGGGTCATGCCCGGTATCGCCGCCGAGATTCGTGTCGATGGCGTGGACGGGACGCTGAGCGGCCGGGTTCGCTACGTCGCCTCGGATCCGGTATTCACACCCTATTTTTCCCTGACCCAGCGCGACCGCAGCCGACTCGCTTACCTTGCCGAAGTCACGCTGACGGGAGACGCTGCCGCGACACTGCCGAGCGGTCTCCCTGTGGAAGTGACGTTTCCTACGCTGTGAGGCAGGCGACAGCCATGAGCGGTTCCGCAGACGATTCGTCGATCGCGATCAGAGCGAGGGGACTGACACGGCGTTTCGGTTCGCTGACCGCTGTCGACGATGTGACCCTGGACATTCCGAGCGCGCGAATTTTCGGTTTTCTCGGACCGAATGGGTCCGGAAAGTCGACAACCATCCGCATGCTGTGCGGCTTGCTCGCGCCGAGCGCCGGCGAGGTCGAGGTCCTCGGTCGAAGTATGCCGAAGGAGGCAGAAGCCCTGCGCCAGGACATCGGTTACATGACGCAGAAGTTCTCGCTCTACGAGGATCTGAGCGTCAGCGAAAACCTGCGTTTCATTGCAAGCATTTACGGTCTTTCGGGCAAGCGTGCGCGTGCGCGAATCCGGAGCAACAGCGAGAAGTACTTTCTCGACGAGCTCGCCAGCCAGCGAGCCGGAACCCTCAGTGGCGGACAGAAGCAGCGCCTGGCGCTCGCGGCAGTAACCCTGCACGAGCCCAGACTGCTGTTGCTCGACGAGCCCACAAGCGCCGTCGATCCACAGAGCCGGCGCGATTTCTGGGATGCACTTTTCGAGCTTGCCGATGGCGGTACGACGATTCTCGTGTCGACACACTTCATGGACGAGGCCGAGCGCTGTCATGAGCTGGCCATTCTCGATCGTGGCCGGTTGGTCGCTTTTGGCTCGCCGCGTTCCCTTGCGGCCGGGATCGAGTTGCGTGTCCTCGAAGTCGAGACGCCGACGCCGAATCGGGCGCGGCGAGCACTCGCCGGCCTGGACGATGTTCGCGCGGTCACCCAGCTCGGCAACATGCTCCGGGTGATGGTGCCGCGCGAGCGGGAGGGGATCGACGCGGACCTCGCCGCCGAGCTTTCCACGATGGGCATAGTCGCGTCGGTCGCCGTGTCGAGCCCCAATCTCGAAGACGTTTTCGTCGCAGCCACAGAGTTCAAGGGGGACGCGGCATGATTCGTCCTCTGCGAAGATTTTCCGCCATCATGGGTAAGGAGGTCCGTCAGCTTTCCCGGGACCGGCTCACCTTCGGCATGATCGTCGGGATTCCTCTGCTGCAGATCTGCCTGTTCGGGTACGCGATCAATACCGATGTCCGAGGGCTGCGCGCTGCGGTTGTCGATCACTCGGGTACCAGCCTGTCACGTCAGCTCATCAGTGGCATAGGTGCGAGTCAGGTCGCGAGTATCGGTGCCGAATTCCATGACGTCGACGCATTGCTGGCAGAGATGCGGGCAGGCAAAGTCAAGCTCGGCCTCTATCTGCCGCGCGACTTCGAGCGGCGGCTGGCGGACGGCACCAGGCCGGCCGCCCAGTTGCTCGTCGACGGCAGCGATCCGACGATACTCGGCGTTGCGCGGCAGCTGACGAACGCGAGGCTGGATCGGCGCAATGGCATCGTGCCTTCGGCCACACCGCTGTTCGAAGTGCGCAACTACTACAACCCGGAGCGGCGCTCTGCCGTGCAGATCGTGCCGGCGCTGATCGGCGTGATCCTGACGCTCACGATGGTTCTGTTCACGGGGGTTGCGATCGTCAGGGAACGTGAGCGCGGAAACTTCGAGCTGCTGATTACGACACCGGTTCGAAACGTGGAGCTGATGGCCGGTAAGATCGTTCCCTATATCCTGATCGGGCTCATTCAGGTCACCATCGTGTGGCTCACCGGGTCGTTGCTCTTCGATGTCCCGATCGCGGGCAGCGTGCCTGATCTCTATCTCGCGAGTCTTCTGTTCATCGCGGCAACGCTGGGCCTGGGACTCACGATTTCGACGATCGCCCGTTCCCAGTTCCAGGCGATGCAGCTGACTTTTTTCGTGTTTCTGCCGTCGATCCTGCTGTCCGGCTTTCTGTTTCCGTTCGACGGCATGCCCGTGGCGGCCCAGTGGATCGGTCGCATGCTGCCGCTCACGCATTTCGTCGAAATGGTCCGCGGCATCATGTTGCGTGGTGCCGGGCTCGACGATCTGATGACTCAGGTTTATTCGCTGCTCGCCTTCTTCGTCGTTGCGATGACGGTTGCCATCGGTCGCTTCGCCAAACGTCTGGATTGAGCCGGAGCCCGAGTCTGGCGACGTATGCCTGCGGAGGTCTGCCGGTGGATGTGTGGGGATGCGTCTCGGGCCGGCGTCCGCCAGCTTCTGCCGGCGTTCGCCACTGTCTGCCGGAGTCCACCCGGAATCACGCGCACTGCGCTTGTTGAACGGGTGCCGTGCGCTACAGCAGCGCGAGCACCCGGTTCAGCAGGCGCAACCCGTCCGGCGTCGCACGCAGCCGGCCCGAATCAGGGTCGAGCCAGCCGCGCTCGACCGCATCGGACCGCCAGCGGTCGAGGCTCTTGGCGCGGCAGCCGGTGCGAGCTTCGAACCAGTCGTTACCGACGCCGTCGACGAGCCGCAACGCGTTCATCATGAATTCGAGCGTGATCGATTGCGTGTTTTCAGTTCGCTCGATGCGGGTATTTTCGGGCGACCCGGCAGCGGCCATGTACATCGCCGGGCTCCGCAGCTTCGCGCGACGCTCTATTGCGTTGCCGTTGCCGTTGCCGTTGCCGTTGCCGTTGCCGTTGCCGTTGCTGTCGCCGCTGCCGCTGACGTGGGATCGCTTGCCATGCGCGCCGGCACCGATTCCGATGTAGTCGCCAAAGCGCCAGTAGTTGACGTTATGCCGGCAGCGGGCGCCCGCGAGGGAATAGGCAGATACTTCGTAGCGGCTGAATCCCGCCTCGGTCAGCCGTTGGCGCCCCTGCTGCTCGATACGCTCGACCGTTGCGTCGTCCGGCAGGGCGGGCGGCCAGCGATGAAACGCCGTGTTCGGTTCGAGCGTCAGCTGGTACCAGGAGACATGTGTCGTCTCCATCGTGAGCACCGCCTCGAGATCGAAGAGTGCGCCTTCGGCAGTGTCTCCCGGGAGTCCATACATCAGGTCGACGTTGATGTTCTCGAAGCCCGAAGCGTGCGCACCTTCGAGGGCGCGTCTCGCGTCGTCCGCGTCGTGAACGCGACCGAGCGCTTTCAACGGGTCATCGCGCATGCTTTGCACGCCGATCGACAATCGGTTGATGCCGGCGGAGCGATAGCCGGAGAATCTCGCGGTCTCGGCCGAGCCGGGATTCGCCTCGAGCGTTATTTCGCAACCGTCCTGAAGTGACAGACGCGAACCAAGGCCCTCCAGAAGGCGCTCTATCGAGCGCGGCGGGAACAGGCTCGGCGTGCCGCCGCCGATGAAGATGCTCTCGACGGGTTGCTTGTCCCCGGGTGGGTCGGCCAGCTCGACGTCCAGATCACGGAGCAGTGAATCGACATACGCATCGAGCGGCAGCGGGCCGCGCGCCTCGAACGAATTGAAGTCGCAGTAGGGGCACTTTCGCTCGCACCAGGGGAGGTGGACGTAGAGAAACGAAAGCCCGGCATGCGCGAACATGCCGGGCTCCGTACTGGCTGCTGTCTTTCCTGTGTCAGGATTCCGTGGCGGCCTTGATGGCATCCTTCTGTCCGCGCACGAAGTCTTCGAACGACTGCAGGGCGGGGTTGAGCTCCCTTGTATGTTCGACACTACGTGCCCCGAGACAGGCGTCCTCGAAGTCGCGGTACACCTGGAACATATTGCCGAGCTCGTCCGCGCCGGGGAAACCGAAACCGCGGTAAGCGTCCGCATCGACGGCGTTGTAGGTAACCGATTCGAGACCGAGCACGCCTGCGATCGTGTTGCCCATTTCCTCGATGGTCAGGGTTCCACCTGCGATACCGACCGTTGCGCCGATGTACTTGTCGCCGCCCTTGAAGATTCCGTAGGCGGTGCGCCCGATGTCTTCGGCCGCGATACCTGCCATCTTCGCCGTACCCATCGGGAAGGCCCAGCTGTAGCTGCCGTCCTCACCCTTCTTCGGCGCCATGCCGAACATGTAGAGATTGTCCCAATAGAACGATGTCACGAGGAACGTTACCGGCATTCCGGCGAAAAGCTCGTTCGCTTCGGCCTTCGCATCGAAATGAGGGACACGGTATTTCTCCTGCAGCATCGGCATACGCTTGTCGTCGGCGTCCATCAGCTTGCGGGTGTCTTCGAGAGTCGACCAGATCAGATGCTTGACGCCGGCCGCTTTCGCAGCCTCCGCGATGTTGGCTGCCTGAGCTTTTTCCTTTTCGGCGGAAAAATGCTCCCAGAAATTCGTCACTGCATAGACACCGTGCGCGCCGTCGAACGCCTTTTTCAGGCTTTCGACATCGTCCAGGTCCGCCGCGACAACCTCGGCACCGGCGTCCGCGAGTGCTGTGGCCTTGTCCTTGCTGGGGTCACGCGTGATCGCGCGGCAGGCGAAACCGCCTGAAGCATCGGCCAGGATCGCCCGGCAAAGACCACCCCCTTGTGCGCCTGTCGATCCAATTACGGCGATTACTTTCTTATCGGTCATTAGTCGTTCCTCGAGGGTCTCTGATGTGGTTGTAGGCGTAGTTTTTTGGAAAAACTGCGGGCCGTAAAGGATACCGCGAGCACGGGTATCAGGCCTACCCCCCAACCGTCCTCAGCGTCGGCGGGAACTCCCCGGCCAGCGCGGCGCCAAAGTAACGTGGTTCGCTCGCTCAGCTTGGCGCTGATTGGCATCCATGTAACACTTTCGCACCCGCCGGATGCGCGCGGGTCTTTCGGAGAGCAGCTTCATGAGGCAATCGTATCTGTCCATCGCTTTCGTTGTCGGCGGCCTGGTGCTCGGCTGTGTCGCGAGAGCCCAGACGGTAGCGGACATCGGCTTCGAAAGCGTTGGGCGTGCCGCGCCCCTCGAGCATGACCTGAATGACTTCGAGATGACCGGCGCGACGCTTCGACGGCCCGGCGGCTTCGGCGGTCCGAGAAACCAGCCTCGCGTATTTACCGGGTCGGCCGAGCCCGGGGAATCGCCTCCCGGTATCGAGCCGCTCGAGCGCGACCTGTTCACGTCCGACGATTTCTATGCCGACAGGGAATTGTGGTCGGACCCGCGGTATTTCCGCTGCAACAGCTCGGCCGCCATCGAGGATTTGTGGGGCGGGAATCGCCAGGGCCTGATGGGAGAGGATGCACCCGCGACCGCTGCCTGGGGCCACTGCGATCGGGACTATCCGCGCGAGGCAATCGTCAGCCCCTACCCATTCTCGACCGCGCAGGCACATTACGAGGCTTTGCTCGAAGAGACGCGCGGGCGTGGCGGCCCGACGCAGCACACCTATGCGACCGTGCCCGGCGAGTGGACGGGCCGTTACCAGCATCCGGGCCGTACGCCGGGCAATCAATACTGGTATCGCATGCGGCATGTCCAGGTGCCGACCGTGCTGTCGCTGCTGACCGAGGAATATCAGACGCGCATGGTTCAGGAGGCCTACCATCACGGCAACACCAACCGCGCGCAATGGCCGTCGCAATATTGCTGGCCCGAGGGCTTCATGCGCCGTTGGCACGAGGCGGCGGTCTGGGATCACCACATCATGGTTACGCCGAAGCTGGTCCAGATTCTGGCGGGCGTAGCGCGCAATTTCATCACGAACATTCATATCGGGCGCGAGTTCAACATGGACGGCAAGGTGCCGAGGCTGGGTGCGGACGTTCCGCGCTGGTATGGCGAGACGATCGGCTTCTGGGATGAGGACACTCTGATCACGTGGACGTCCAATATCCAGGGCTGGAAGGTCCATGCAGCGCCCGATCATTCGAACCTGCTGCAGACGATCGAGATCTACACGCCGAACCTCGATGAATCGGGCGAGTTTCTCGGGCTCAACCACGAGGCGATTCTTTACGACCCGGAGGCGCTGGTAGAGCCAGTTCGGATCATTCGCAATTACGTGAAACAAAGCGATTTTGACGAGGGCGATCCGTACGTCTTCGTAGAGTGCATTCAGTCCATCTTCCCGATCAATGGAGAAGGTACGCCGGTTTCGCCGGGCACGGTCATCGAGTACGAAGTGCCCGACATGTACGGCCGGCCGTGGGCGCATATCTGGGAAATGTACTTCGAGCAGGACATGGAAAGGCCTGACGACGAGGATGATATTTTCAGCTTCGATTAAGCTATACGCAGACAATATTTCGGTATTCAACAGTTCGCCTTCACGGCGACGTCGAGGACAATGAGATTATGAAAACTCCTGAGAAAGCACGACGCATTCCGGCTCCGCTGTCGTTCGGAGCGACCGGTCTTGCAGTCGCTGCGGCGGCGTTGCTCGCGACCGTGCATACCCCGGCATCCGCGCACCATTCGTTCGCGATGTATGACATGCGGTCCACCCGGGTCTTCACGGGTGTCGTCACACGCGTCGACCCGGCGCCGAATCATCTGCAGATCTTCTTCGCCCCGATGAATGAAGAGCGCAACAACGTGGAACGCGATGCGGACGGTGAGCCGATCGTCTGGGCCGTGGAAATGGAAGGCTCAGCTGCTGCCGCGCGGCGCGGCATCTCGGTCAATTCGTTCCCCCGGGGGACGGTGTTCAGCGTGGCGCTGCATCCGCTCCGTAACGGCGAGCCCGGCGGCGCCCGTGAAGGCGGCCTGTTCCGGTGCCCGGAAGACACGCGCCCGGAGCCGGGCATGCATTGCGATTCCGTCGAAGGTCACACTGCTATCGGCGACGAGCCGCTGCCGGAACCGGTCGAGTAGCAGCCAGGAGTCCGAATGCCGGGCAGTCGGCGATGGCCGGCTGCCCGCTTTCATTGCCGGTGGGCGACGCGGTTCGATGATCCCGTCCGATATCGGGCATTGCGCCCGTTCAACCCCAGCCGATCTCGTCCAGGTGATCGTCGTCGATGCCGAAATAGTGGGCGACCTCGTGAATCAGCGTCGTCTCGATCTCGCTTCTCAGCGTGTCGCCCGTTAGCCCCAGGTCGAGGTGCGCCTCGCGAAAAATGTAGATCACGTCCGGCAGCTCTCCGGCGTAGTCTGAGTCGCGCAGCGGTAGCGGGACGCCCGCGTAGAGACCGAGCAGGTCGCTGCCATCCGGATGCATCGACGGGTCGGCGTAGTCCGCGACGACAATCTCGACGTTCTGCAGTGCTTCGGTGACCCAGTCCGGCAGACGCGCCAGCGTCTCGCGAATCAGATCCTCGACCTCTGTTTCGGTCATGCAAGGGCGAGGGATTAGTCGGCGGACTCGATAACCAGCAACGCCCCGGCAGTCTCGTCGGTCAGAACATGGACCTTCCCGTCGGGGCCGACGCGCACGTCGCGCAGCCGCTGCCCGAGCTCGGTCAGCATGCGCTCCTGACGCGCAGGCGAGCCGTCCGCATCGAACGACACGCGGAGCAGTGTCCGGGCCATCGCAGCCATCAGCATGTCGCCCTGCCAGAACGGCAGCTCATCGCCGTCGTAGAACGCGAGGTTTCCAGGGTTGATCGAAGGCGACCAGTAGAGAACCGGATCCTGCATCCCGTCGACCGAATTGTTTCCGAGGACGACGGGGTCCCCGTTGTAGTGCTCGCCTTCGGTGACGAGTATCCAGCCGTAGTTCTTGCCGGCCTCGATCAGATTCAGCTCGTCGCCGCCGCGCGGGCCGAATTCGGTCGACCACAACTGGCCCGTGCGCCGGTGAAAAACGAGACCCAGCGGATTCCTATGGCCGATCGTGTACAGATCCTGCTTGTAGCCCGCGCGACCGACGAACGGGTTGTCTTCGGGTATGGATCCGTCGTCGTTTAGTCGAACGATCTTGCCGAGGTGCGACTCCGGGTCCTGCGCCATTTCGCCCCAGTTTCGATCGCCGAGCGTCACGTACAGCTTGCCGGCGCCGTCGAACGCGATTCTCGAGCCGTAGCTGCCGTCCGCGGGGCCCTGTCCACAGCAACGGTTGTTGCTGCCGGCGATATCCGGGCTGTACCAGGCATCGGCCACGAATACGTCTTCGACGGCTTCGAGTGTCGCGCCGCCATCCCAGCGCGCTCTCGCCACGGCTGTCGTCGCGAGATGCGGCTGCTCGGCATCCGGTTTCGAGTACGAGAAGTAGATCAGCCGGTTGTCGCCGAATTCCGGGTGCAGCGCGATGTCGAGAAGACCGCCGATAACGGCTGCGCGAATGTCGGGCAGACCGGTTATCGGTTCGGGCAGCAGCTGTCCGTCCCGAACGAGCCGCAGCCGGCCGGGCCGCTCTGTTATCAGCATGCCGCCTTCGGGCAGGAATGCGAGGCCCCAGGGCCGTTCCAGGTCGCTCGTGACGACAGACACGCGAATGTCGCCGCGCTCCGTCGAGAACTCCCACGGGCCCTCGCCGAGTGGCGGTGTCGTGGGTCTGCCCTGAGCATTGGTCACGCCAGGCAGGCCCGCTGCGCACAGCGAGATCAGCGCCGTTCCGACGATAGCAACCGACAATTTCATTATTCGTCCCGTCCTGCTTCCGAGGCGCGCTGCCAAACGCAAGCGCGCTCTGCGGAATACTAGCCTGCATCCATCGCGGATTGGGCGATTTCTCCGGCCAGGCGCAGTTGTGGGAGCCCGTGCGGGCGGACGACGGGCCGCCGGACTGGGGATTGCAATCTCTGCTTCTGCTACTGCTACTGCTACTGCGAGGATCGCAGCGTGTTGCCGTCGAGTATGAGGTCGAAGCCCTGCATGTTGGCCGGGATGACGACGACATTGCCGTTGTTGTCGGCGAATTTCTGCAGCGCGACGTTCACCTCGTGCTGCAGGTATTCGGCGGTCAGGCTCGCGTTGATGATCGCATTCGATTCGGCGATGCCACGGGCGCGCTCGACCTCGATCAGCGCATCCTGACGCGCGATTTCCACCTGAACCTGTTTTGCCTCAAGTTCCTTCTCCGCCTGGACGGCGAGCTGAATCGCTTGCTCGATGCTCGGGTCGGTATTCAGGGCGCGAACGACGACCCGGGTGATCGTGAAGATGTCGGGGTCGGAGCGGTCGAGACGACTCTGCAGGTCGGCCTGCACCGCACCCTGCAGCAGTTCCCTTTGCCGATGCAGATCGAGGCTGTCGATCGACGAGACCTGCTCGTAGATGGCCGAACGACCCTCGCGCATGACCAGTCCGTAGGCCGGCAACAGCGCGCCATCCTCGCCGTACTGCGCGGCACCTGCATACTTGACCATCATTTCCGAAATCTGGTCTGACGCGGCCTGGTAGAAGATCGAGACATCGAGGTCCCGCAGCGACAGGTTGTCTCCTGCCTTCGGCGTGAGATCGTTGAAGTCTATTGCGATCTCTTTCGCGCTGAATTCGAGCGCGGTCGTCAGTAGCGGTAACTTGAAGTGCAGCCCTTCGCCAATCTCGGCGTGGTCGACGGTGCCGAGCGTACGCTCTACGGCAACGTTGCCGGTCTCGACCGTATACATGCCGCAGCCCGTGAGGCTGACGGCCGCGCCGAGAATGACGAGGGCTTTCAACATTTCCGGAAGTTGCGTCCTACTTCTCGCCGAATTCCGCGCGAACGCCAACGGCGAGCGTCGTGCCATCGCCATCGAGCAGCGTACCGGACACGGCGAAAGAGTCTGAGAAGTAGTACCTGGCGACCGCACGAAAGCCCGTATCCGAATCGGCGAGATCGACGAGCGTCAAGCCACCCTCGAGCTCGAGCGATTGCATCACTCGGCCGCGGACGCCGGCACGGATACCGTAGCCGTTTTCGCTGACGGTGCCGACCACCGAAGATGCTTCCGAGTCGAGGTAAGAAAGGTCCGCGACAAAGTCGAGCTTGTCACTCAGATCGGTGGCGAAGCCGAGCCCGACGCTCAGTGTTTCGCCGTCTACGCCAAAGTCGAACTCTTCTTCGCTGTAGCCGCCGAGCACGAACATGTTGTCCGAGAACGCATACGAGCCGAGGATCGAGAAGCCATCGCCATCGACATCGAACGGCCCGGCATCGAGCTCAGTGTCGGTAAAGGCGAGGTCGATATACGTCTGATTGAAATTCTGGGCGAGCGCGAAGCTCGAAATCGTGCTGAGCACGAGGACTGAGACGAGTCGTTTCATTTTTGCCACTCCGGCTGAAGATTGCGGGTATACGCAGGCACATAGATTACGATTTGTTAGCGGCGACTTTTGAGAGTTGCGTCACAGAGGCGGCATGCAGCTTTGTGGCGTTTTCACAACCCGCTGTATTGCCGTCGTAACGAGGGCCGGCCGCGGACCGAAGGCCTGAAGGGCAACGCTGCCGGCGGCGGCAACGGCATGAACGTCGACCATGAGGCTCGCGCCGTGCCTGCATGCGACAATGCCGCGAGGCCGGTTCCACAACACGACATGCGGGGGAATGGATGGCTACACCGCCAGGCATCAGTGAGCGGGATTTTCAACGGGCGATAGAGCGTTTCGCAGCGATAGTCGGCTCCGACTGGGTGTTTACGAGCGACGAGGACACGGCGCTTTATCGCGACGCCTATTCACCTCTCGTCGGGGAGCCCGAGGAGAAGACCGCCTCCGCAGCGGTGGCGCCCGATTCCACCGAGCAGGTGCAGGCTGTCGTTCGGATCGCCAACGAATTCGGCATTCCGCTCTACCCGATTTCAACGGGCCGGAACCTCGGCTATGGCGGGTCGGCACCCGTTCTTTCGGGCAGTGTAGTTCTCGATCTGAAGCGCATGAACCGGATTCTCGAGGTCGACGAGCGCAACGCCTACGCGCTGGTCGAGCCGGGTGTCAGCTATTTCGATCTCTATCGGCATATCCGGGAACGCGAACTGAAGCTCTGGATCGACTGTCCCGACCCCGGCTGGGGCAGTGTGATCGGTAACGCGCTCGATCACGGTGTCGGCTACACGATGAATCCCTACCGCGACCATTTCGACGCGCATTGCGGGCTCGAGGTCGTGACCGGCGCCGGCGAGCTGGTTCGAACCGGGATGGGCGCACTGCCGCGTGCGCGAACCTGGCAACATTTCAAGTACGGGTACGGGCCTTATCTCGACGGCATCTTCTCGCAGTCCAATTTCGGCGTAGTCACGAAGATGGGTGTCTGGCTGATGCCCGAGCCGGAAGCCTATATAGACGGGTCGGTCGAGGTATTCGGGCACGACGACATCATTCCGCTCGTCGACGAAATGAACTACATCATGAACACGGGGCTGCAGAACGCGGGCACCAACCTGCAGTCGCCGCTACGGTTCGCCGTCGCCCGCAATCCCGAGCTGCGCGCCGCGCTGGCCAGCGATGCACTGGAGGACATCGCCAGGCTGAATGCGTTCGCACGCGAGCAGGATGTGCCTTTCTACTCCAACATCTTCAAGTTCTACGGGCCGGAAGAAGTCGTCAGAGCACAGTGGGATGCCGCGAAACGCCGCCTGTTGAGCGCGATACCCGGTGCGCGGATACGCGAGGGCGCGTTTTATCGGTTCCCGGTATCCGATGCCGAGAAGGCTGCCGCGCGCGATCCGCAGGACCTCGGTTATCCCAACCTGGCGACATTCTCGATCGGTGCGCGGTCGAATTTTGCGCCCGCCACCCGCGGACACCTCGGCTTTTCACCGGTCATTCCGATGACTGGCGAGGCGGTCATCGAGTCGCAGCGGGTATTTCAGCGTGTGCTGCAGGAATTCGAGACCGATGCGGCTCTGCTGGTGTTCCCGCAGTCTTACCATCCACGCACGCTCGTCATCCTCTGCATGTTCTATGTGATGCCGGAGGTCGAGTCCAATCAGCTGGTGAGGCGGACGTTCAGGCGTCTGGTCGAGGTTGCCGCCGAGCATGGCTGGGGCGAGTATCGAACGCATACCGCCTTCATGGACGAGTGCGCAGCCGCTTACTCGTTCAACGACAACGCCTTGCGGCGGCTGCAGGAGACGATCAAGGACGCCGTCGATCCGAACGGTATTCTGTCTGCAGGACGCTACGGCATCTGGCCGCGGCACCTGCGGGACGGCTGACGTAGGCAGGGTCGAGCGCCGGGCGACAGCCAGCCGATCTGACGCGCGAAATCGGTGAGTTTCCGCGTCAGTCGCGACCGGGCGGTGCCAAAGGCCCTGCGGGCCGGTCGGGAAAGCCGGCGCTGGCCTCGTCCAGCACGGCGACTTGCTCCGGGCTCAGGTCGAATTCGACCGAAGCAGTCAGCTGCGCGAGCTGTTCGAGATTCGTTGCGCTTGCGATCGGGGCGACGATGCCGTGCGCCCGCAGCCATGCGAGCGCGATCTGGGCCGGGGTTGCGCCCAGACGGGCACTAACCTCGTCGAGTGCGTCCAGAATTCTGAAGCCCCGTTCGTCGAGCATGAACTTCACGCGGTAGGCGCGCGCGCTGCCCGCGAGGTCGTCCTCGCTTCTATACTTGCCGGTCAGAAAGCCGCTCGCCAGCGAGAAATACGGGATGACGGCAAGCTTCTCGCGCCGACAGAGCTCGGCGAGCTCACCCTCGAACATCCCGCGGTCGTAAAGGTTGTACCAGGGCTGCAGCGTCTCGTAGCGCGGCAAGCCGAGCTGCCTGCTCGTCTCGAGCGCTGCGGCCAGGCGGTCGGCCTTGTAGTTTGAAGCGCCGATGGCTCGCACCTTGCCCTGCTCGATCAGCTCGGCGAATGCGCCCAGCGTTTCTTCCAGCGGCGTGGCCTCGTCGTCCTTGTGCGCCTGATACAGGTCGATGTAGTCGGTCTGCAGGCGCGTCAGCGAGCGTTCCACAGCCTCGAACACGTATCGCCTGGACAGCCCTTCCATATCCGGGCCCATCGGCATCCCGAGCTTCGTCGCGATCACCACGTCGTCCCGCCGCCCGCGGCTCGCGAGCCACCGGCCGATGACCGTTTCCGATTCACCGCCGCTGTGGCCCTCGACCCAGGAAGAGTAGACGTCGGCTGTATCGATCAGGTTGAAGCCGGCATCGACGAATGCGTCGAGGAGCTCGAACGAGCGCTCTTCGTCGGCGGTCCAGCCGAAGACATTCCCGCCGAAAGCGAACGGCGCCACCATAAGTCCGGAGTTGCCGAGTTCGAGTTTCTTCATGTCGTTCTTCCTTCACCCACATCGACACCTCAGTCGCTGCCTGCGTCAGGGTTGCCGCCGAGGCTGCGAATGTAGTCATCGTAGATCGGAATCGGCGGCGAGACGCGGGCGATTTCGAGGAGCCGGTGCGCCGCCGGCAGGGCGTGAATGGCATCCGAATACGGTACGAGCGAGGCCGGCAGCGGGACTGCGTAAGTCACGAAGCGTCGCAGCACCGGGAAGTACATTGCATCGGCGATCGTAAAGTCGCCGAAGAGGAACGGCCCGCCGGATCTTTGCAGGCAGTCTGTCCAGAGCTCGAAGATCCGGTCGATTTCGGCCTGTGTCTCAACGGTCGGCACATGTCCGGGCACTCGCGCGAAGAGAGCGGACGACAGTTCGCCACGCATATGCGTGAAGCCGCTTGCCATTTCGCAGCTGACCGCGCGTGCGAGCGCCCGGTCGACCGCGTTTCGCGGCCAAAGTCCGGCGTCCGGAAACAATTCCGCGACGTACTCGCAGATGGCCAATGACTCGTGGATCGCAGTGCCGTCGACTAGCAGTACCGGAAAAAGCCCGTTGACGCTCCCGAGAGCGCGGCGGCTCGCCAGCGTGTCCGTTGCGTCGTCGATCGAGCCTGGACGCTGCTGACGCCCGATTCCGGGCAGCTCGACGGTGCGCGTCTCGAATCCCGCGCCGCTGTGAGCGAGGGCAAGCCAGGCCCGCATGGACCACGAAGAATACCTGAGGCTGAGGACGACGAGTTCCATCATTCGAGCGTCGTCGTTGCGGCGGTATCTTTCCACCGAAACGCGAAGTCGTTGGCAGCGTGCTCTATCGCCTCGTAGTCGGCTACGTAACGCTCAGCGAAGCTCCGGACGCCCCACTCGGCGTACTGGCTGACGTGATAGAGCTCGTGCGCCCAGAGCAGCGGGCTCCGGGCGGCTTCGTCGCTCGCGAAGACGATGACGTTGTCCGCCGTGAGTGCCCGTGTCTCGCGGAAGAGAAATACGCCGCTTTGCAGAGTAAGCACCTCGGCGTCCACGAGCCAGCGGGTGTTCTCGAGCACGCCATCGGGGAGGTGGCCCGCGAACAGACCGCGGACCTCGTCAGGCAGCCTTTGCGCGCCGCGGGCGAGCGCGTCGTCGCGGATGTATTCGATCGCGCCGACCAGCATCGGCGCCAGCACCTGTTGGATCTGCAAGGCAGACGTATCGGGCGCAGTCGCGGTCTCGCTCTGGTCGCCGTTGCCGCCGGTCTGTGCAGCGGCTTCGACGGCCGCGAGCAGCAGCGTTGACACAACGATGCGCCGGACTCGGCCGTTGCGCGTTCCGATCGTAATCAAGACATCCGTCCCTGAATCAGCCGGTACCGTTCGAGGATACCTCAGAGGCCGAACAGAAAGTCGTCCTCCGGGCGATCCATGCCCTCCTCGTGATACTCCTCCCAGATCAGCGCCCAGGGTCGACCGAACATATCGGGGACCTGGTACTCGAATGTACGCCCGGGCGTCAGCGGCGTCGTGTGGCCGTCGACGGGATAGGCATGCGGCACACACTTCATCTGCGGAAATGGCTCGCCTTCGTCGTAGCCGTGCAGGAGATCCAGTGCATGGACGATCCGCACCGGTTCGACCAGAGCTTCCTCGTCGTAGAGGACGACCTCGTGGTTCAGGCCGATGAATTCTCCGGCGCCGTCCGCGCGGGGGGTGTATATCTCGATCGACTGCATGCGGTTGCTGAACTCGAGGCCGCCGTGAGTGATCCAGCCCTGAATGTTCGATGTCCAGGTGATCAGGGCATCGCCGTCCCAGAAGCCTATTGTTTCGCCGGTCCACTGCGGGACGTCCGGGCCGAGCCGGGGGACGACCCCCTCGACGTCGAATTCGCGGCCGACGTAGATCGTCGTGATCAGCGTCTCGGCAGCGTTACGCATGTCGAGGACGAGGTCGGGGGACACGACGATGCTCACGCGAGCGCCGCCGTACTGGGCGAGTCGGCGCAGAAAGCCCTCGGGCCAGCAATATGAGCCGGGCCACTGGGCCGCGTTGCTGCCCGAATAGTGGTACATCTGCTGCACGAAGCGCTTCCGGTATTCCGGCGTCAGCAGCGACAGGTACGTCGGGATCTGCAGGATCGCGCCGTTGAACCACGTGTAGCGCTTGTCACGCTCGCGCAGATAGCGGCCGTTCCAGTCGGGCAGCGTTGCCCCCGTGTGCGTCGTCGGCCCGCCGCGCGCACGCGCTTCGTCCAATAGCGCTTCATAGTGGGTCCTGGCCGTCGTGAAGCCGTACGGGCTGACGATCTGGTCGCGCGGGTAATCGCGGTCGCAGTAGCCCCAGGCGGCCGTGCGTGGCGGGTCGTCGCCGATCAGCGGGACCTCGTAAGCACCCCAGATCTGCTCGAGGCCGACCGGGGAGTTGCAGCGATAATAGCGGGCGTCGAACCAGAGCGACTCGTCCTGGTAGAAATCCGAGGTCGTGAAAATGTCGATCGGCAGCGGCTCCACGCCGGGTGGAACATCGCCGTCACGCGCGGCAAAGATCGGCATGTTGTCGTCTGGAATCCCGGCGCCGGCATAGAGGCCCTTGCCCTCCGAGCCGACGATTACGTCCGGGCGCAGGGGGTCGGGCGCGCCGCGTCCGGCGCTCGGCTGAGCGCGCGCGTCGCTGCCCCCGAGTACGATGCCGACTACGGCGACCGCGAGGGCGGTCGCCGCAAGCCGTGGGTTGTGGTGGCTGTCTCTACGGATCAGCGTCAGCCGCTCTTCGTTCGCCAGCTGTCGGCGTAGTTTTCCCGGGCCTCGCGCGCATACGGTGTCGGCGACACCCGCACGCGAATCTCGGCCTGCCTGTGAGGCTCGGTCGAAGTCTTGCCGCTTGTCTCCGGCTCGCCCCAGA
This sequence comes from Candidatus Rariloculaceae bacterium, assembly GCA_965223375.1. Lineage (GTDB taxonomy): Bacteria > Pseudomonadota > Gammaproteobacteria > Steroidobacterales > Rariloculaceae > CBDCWM01. The sequence goes on along the minus strand of OZ245000.1, from coordinate 1,077,390 downwards.
GGAGTGTCAGCTGGTCGCCGATCTGCACGTCTTCGTCTACGACGGCGAGCGATAGCAGGCAACGCTCGTTGTACGAGTAGCCGTTGAACATCGAGATGCCGGCCATCTTGCCGTCACGCAGCAGCGTGTCGGCATTCGTCGACGCGTAATTTGGCTGCGGGAAGTCGATCCACTTGTACGCAACGCCCTCTTCGAACTGCGAGGCGATGACTTTCAGCACATCGTCCCGGTTCCACTCGAGCGTGACCTTCTTGCGGTTCTTGCCTTCCTTCATCTTCGTCAGCGCATCCTTGCCGATGAAGTCCGTCTTCCAGCCGATATAGAAGCCGTAGCCGAGCTCGAACGGATTGACGTAATAGTCCTCGATGTTGTCGCTGACGAAACTCCCCCCGATGGAGCCGATGGCCTCGTAGCTGTCCCCGCCGAGCCAGTCGCGATAATCCTGAAGCATGCCGTCGCCGGTGTAGATGCCCGGCAACGGTGAAGGAATCCATCCCGATTCGAGCGTGTTCGACGAATACGCGCGGCTGCCGACCAGATGCATGTCGACGCCGACGTCCTTTGCGGCCTCCATGATCGTCGTCTGAATGTAGTGCTTGTCGGCGTACGGACCCCAGACCTCGAGGCCGGGTGCGCCGGCCATGCCGTGCCGGAGCGCCTGAACGCGGCGTGAGCCGATGTTGATCCAGTCGACGTGGAAGAATTTGACCTCGGGGACGGGGCCGCCATTCATCTTGTCGAAGATCTTGCCCGCCTCCGGTCCCTGGATCTGGAAGCGATAATGCGTGCGGTAGATGGCCTTGCCGTCCGGTCGGCTGTCGGACCTCGGGTCGTGAGTCAGGCGCACCCGATGTGTGCCGATCGATGCCTGGAACTTGACCCAGTTCGCGGTCGGTGCGCGGCCGACCAGAATGAACTTGTCGTCCCGCTCCCGGAAGATGATCATGTCGCCGATGACGTGGCCGGCAGGCGTCACGGGGACGAAATGTTTCGCGCGGTTCAGATCGAAATTCGCGAAACTGTTGACGCCGACGTTTTCCAGGAACGCGGCGGCATCGGGGCCTTCGACGATCAGCTCGTCCATGTGATGTGTCTGGTCGAAGAGCACGGCCGAGTTTCTCCAGGCCATCTGCTCGTTGCGCCAGTTGGAAAACTCCGGAGCGACGACCGGATAGACGTACATGCCGATGCGCGAGTTGCGCAGGAGATTGACAGCGTTCCCGTTTGCCTTGATCACGGCACTCAGATTGTTCTTGGTCATCTTTCCTCCCGGACGAAGAACGTTTTTCTCGTTCGCGCCACCCGCGCCTGGCGGGCACCGCACAGTGTTATTCCACGCGCACCGCAAGCGCGCCGGGCTTCGACACTCGACAGCAGCTGCGGGCTGCGCGGTCGGTAATCCGGACGGCTCGGGGGTCGCAGGGGCGCGGTTCAACCGCTTGTTATTGGGTGTAGGATACCGCAACCGGCGACAGTCTTTCAGCACGAACGCGCGACGGAAGCCACTCGGCTGCGGCCGCGCCGGTGTCAGTTCGACCGTCGGTTGCGTCGGTCGCCAGCCGGTAGGCGAGCCGAACGAGACCTGGGGGGTGAAGACTTGAGACGACGAGCAGCGCTTGTGCTTCTGGGCATCGCGGGCATCGCAACGGGCGCCGTACGCGCACAGCATGCCACGGCCTCTGACATCCAGGATGGCGGTCGCGCCTATGCGACCTATTGCGCGGCCTGCCACGGCCCCGACGGGAATTTGATCGCGGGTATCGATTTCGGTCGCGGGGTGTTTCGGCGGCCGCTCGAAGACGCCGAGATAATCGGCATCATCGTCGAGGGTATTCCGAATACGCCGATGCCACCGACGGCCGGGATGTCGGCCCGGCAGGCCGAGCAGATCGTCGCGTATCTGCGTTCGCTGCCCGACACGTTGTCGGAAGGCGCAGCCGGTGGCGATCCCGCGCGAGGTCGTGACCTCGTGGCGAGTCAGGGCATGTGCCTCGACTGCCACCGAATCGACGGTGTCGGTGGTCGCCTGGGCCCGGAGCTGACCCGTATCGGCCGCGATCGCAGAGCGGTCGAGCTCGAGCGATCGTTGCTGGAGCCACAGGAGGAAATCCGCCCGGAGAATCGGTTCGTCAGCCTCGTGCTCCGGGACGGTCCGGAGATCCGCGGCCGCCTGCTCAACCGGGACACTTTCGGCGTTCAGATTCTAGACGAGGAAGGCCGGTTGCGTTCGTTCAGCAGCGAGAATCTGCAGGATTTCGCGTTCATCGACTCACCGATGCCGTCGTTCCGCGACGAGCTCGATGCGCAGGCCATTGCCGATGTCGTCAGTTATCTCGCCACGCTGCGAGGGGAGGCCGACGAATGACGATCCTATCGATCCGAACCGATCCCGGGATCGGCCCGGGCCTGGCCCGGCTGTTCTACCGATCGAGGCCTCAGTGTCGGCCGGGGTCCCGGTCGGAGATGCTGCCGCGGCGTCGGTCGCGGCTCGGCGGGCTGTTGCTGCTCGCGCTGCCTCTGCTCGTATCTCTACCCGCGTATGCCCAGGTCTCGTTCGAGCGGATCCTGAATGCGGCAGAGGAACCGCACAACTGGTTGAGCTATTCCGGCACGCTCGACAATCAACGCTACAGTCGGCTGGATCAGATCGATCGCGCGAATGTCGCCGAGCTCGAGCTCGAGTGGGTGTGGCAGGCGCGGTCGCTCGAAAAATTCGAAGCGACGCCACTGGTCGTCGATGGTGTGCTCTATACCGTTCAGGCCCCGAACGATCTCGTGGCACTCGATGCGGCCACCGGTCGCGTGTTCTGGACCTACCATCACGAGCCGTCGGCGGCGGCACGCACCTGTTGCGGCCGCGTCAATCGCGGTGTCGCGATCGTCGGGGACACGCTGTTCATGGGTACGATCGATGCGCATCTTCTGGCGATCGATGCGCAAAGCGGCACGCTGCTCTGGGACACCGTCGTCGCGGATGCAACGCAGAACTATTCGATCACGATGTCGCCGATGGTCGTTCGTGACAAAGTGATGATCGGTACCGCCGGCGGTGATTTCGAAACGCGCGGCCAGATCGCGGCGTTCGATGTCGCGACGGGCAGGGAGATCTGGCGCTTCTTCACGATTCCCGGACCGGGCGAGCCCGGCAACGACACGTGGGCGGGCGATTCCTGGCGCACCGGCGGCGCCGCCGTCTGGAATACCGGTGCATGGGATCCCGAATCGAATCTCGCTTTCTGGGGCACCGGCAATCCGCAGCCGGACTGGGATGGGCGGCCGCGACGCGGCGACAACCTCTACAGCGACAGCGTCGTGGCGCTCGACGTGGATACGGGCAAGCTCGTCTGGCACTACCAGTTCACGCCGCACGACGAGCTCGACTACGACTCGACGCAGCCACCGGTGCTCGCCGATATCGAATGGCGCGGCGAATCGCGGCGCGTGATGCTCTGGGCGAATCGCAACGGCCTGATGTACGTGCTCGACAGGGATACGGGTAAGTTCCTGTTCGGCAAACCGTACGTCGAGGTCAACTGGATGGATGGCTTCGATGAGAACGGGCGACCCCAGCGCGTTCCCGGCATGCTGCCGACCCCGCAGGGCACGCTGATCAAGCCGCACGTGCATGGTGCGATCAACTGGGCACCGCCGTCTTTCAGTCCGCGCACGGGCTTGTTCTACGTCGCGCACTGGGAGAATTCCGGCATCATCGCGATCGAGGGCCAGTTCCCGCAACCGGTCGGGATCAATCGGCGGCAGACGGCGATGGGGCAGGTCAATCTCCAGCCGTTCTTCAACAACGACGAGGAGGCCTACGGCGTCGTTCGTGCCTACGACCCGGACACGCTCGATCCAGTCTGGGAGCATCGGATGGCCGACATCACCTGGGGCGGCGTTCTGACGACCGCCGGCGATCTCGCATTCAGCGGCGGACGCGAAGGTTACCTGCTCGCGCTCGACGCGCTCGACGGCAGCCTGCTCTGGCGCGCGCCGCTCGGCGGTCAGATCAACGCCGGGCCGATGAGTTATGCCGTCAATGGCAGGCAGTACATCGCGATCGCAGCCGGCAGTGCGTTGTTCACATTCGCGTTGCCCAACGGCTGACTCCGGGCGCTGACCGCGGCCCCTGACTCCGGGCGCGGAAAGTCGTTCAGCTATACTGCGGCCGTCCTGTTCGCGTCCGGTGGGGGTGCTATGCGTCCGGCAGCAATCCTTGTAGCGCCGATCGTATCGGTCCTGTTGATTTTCACCGGCGGTCAGTCGGCCGCACAGTCCGCGGACCGGTTTGCCGCGCGACTCACGTGGGTCCCGATCCGCCTCGCCGAGCAGCGTCTCGTCGGCGGACATGGTGTCGCAACGGCAACGCTGACACGCTCGCGTCTCGCGATTTCCGGTGCCTTCGAAGGCCTGCCGGCAACGGCAACCGCGGTGCGATTGCACCACGGCAAGACGACTGGCGTGAGCGGCCCCGCAATCGCGGAGCTCGAGCTCGGTGACCGCGGTGAATTTGCCGGCAGCATCGATCTGAGCCGCGCTCAGCGCGATGCGTTGCTTGCCGGCGCGCTCTACATTCAGGTGTATTCCGAGCCCGGCGTTCCGCCGGACAATTCCGTTCTGCGTGGGTGGCTTCTGGCGGACCAGCGATGAGCATCAGACAAACAACCGGCATCAATCGAACTCCCGGCATCACGACAAGCACGATCAGGCGAGCGCTTCCCGCAGCAGCCGGCATGCTGGCAGCGATCCTGAGCGTCCCGAATGCTGCGTTCGGACATACCGAGGAGCAGGTAGAGGCCGGAGCTGCTGCATATGCGGAGCACTGTGCAATCTGTCACGGCCCGAATCTGCGTCAGTTGCCGGATGCCTTGATCGCGGGTCGCGAGTTCATTGCGAAGTGGAGTAACAGAAATGTCGACGAGCTTCTCGAGCAGATCCGCTCGGCGATGCCGCCGGAGAATCCGGGCGGGCTGTCCGATGACGCTTACCACGCCGTGACTGCGTTCGTATTGCAGGCGAACGGCGCCGTCACGGACGACAACGTGCTCACTGCCGCCACCACCGGGGCCATCGGACCGTTGCTGGTGGACACTACACCGACCGTGCCCGGTTTGTCCGCGGGTGCGTCGACCGAGGCACCGACGGGCGTCACGGTCGCTGGCACCGTTGCCGACTTCGTGCCGGTGACTGACGCAATGCTGGTCGAACAGGATGACGACGACTGGCTGATGCTGCGACGCGACTATCACGCGTCGAGCTTCAGCCCGCTCGAGCAGATCACGGCCGACAACGCGCATCTTTTGCAGCTCGCATGGATCTGGCCGATGCAGGAAGGCGGCACGAACCAGCCGGCACCGGTCGTATATGACGGCATCATGTATCTCGCGAACACCGGCGGTGTCATGCAGGCGCTCGACGCGCGCAATGGGCAGTTGCTCTGGGAGCATCGGGTCGGGCAGGAAATCGCGCCGCGTGGCCTGGCGCTCTACGGCAACAAGCTGATATTCGAGAGCAACCCCGGCTGGGCGATCACGGCGCACGATGCACGCCTCGTGGCGCTCGATGCGCGTACCGGCGAAACAGTCTGGAACGTCGAGATGCCGGACGTCTACGCGAATAACAGCGGTCCGATCATCGCCGACGGCCTGATCATCGAGGGCATGGGCACCTGCGCCATCTACGAGGAGAAGAAGTGCTTCATCAGCGCCTATGACCCGGAGACGGGTGAGCAGTTGTGGCGCTTTCGAACGATCGCGTTGACCGGCGAAGCCGGCGGCGACACCTGGGGCGGACTTGCGGATCTCTACCGCGCTGGTGGCGAGGCGTGGATCACCGGCAGCTACGATCCGGAACTGAACCTGACGTATTGGGGCACGGCGCAGGCGAAGCCCTGGATGCCGGCAAGCCGTGGAATGGCCGGGTCCGACGGGGCGCTCTACACGAGCTCGACGGTCGCGCTCGATGCCCGCACCGGCGAGCTCGCCTGGCACTATCAGCATGCGCCGGGAGAGGCATTCGATCTCGACGTCGTATTCGAGCGCGTTCTCGTCGATTCCGGCAACGAGAAGTGGGTCTTCACGGTCGGCAAGGACGGCGTCCTGTGGAAGCACGATCGTGCGACCGGCGAATACCTGGACCACGTCGAGACGGTCTTCCAGAACATCTGGGCTAGCTTCGATCCGGAAACCGGCCGGCCACGCTACCGCGACGACATTCTCGACGTGCAGGTCGGCGAGTGGATCGACGGCTGCCCGAGCACGTCAGGCGGCAAGAACTGGCATGCGATGAGCTTTCACCGGCCGTCGCGGCAGCTGATCATCCCGCTGAGTCAGAGTTGCGTCTCGCTCAGAGCCCAGCCCATTGAGCAGGTTGCCGGTGGCGGCAGCGGCGGCGGCGCCGATCGCCGCTTCTGGGAGATGCCGGGGACCGACGGCAACGTCGGCAAGCTTGCGGCATTCAACGTCGACACGCTGGAAGAGACCTGGTCGCTCGAGCAGCGGGCGTCTTTCCTGACATCGGTGCTTTCGACGGCCGGGGGTGTCGCGTTTGCCGGCGATCTGGACCGGAGCTTCAAGGCAGTCGACGTCAGTAACGGCGAGGTCGTCTGGGAGACCCGACTGGGCACGTCGGTGCAGGGGTTCCCGATCAGTTTCGCAGTCGATGGAAGGCAGTACGTCGCAGTGACGACCGGTCTCGGCGGCGGCAGCCCGCGCGGCGTGCCGGCAACGATCACGCCGGAGCTTAGGCCGCCGAACGCGGGCCATGCGATGTACGTGTTCGCGCTGCCGGCGCGCTGACCGGGCCGGCGCTGATGAGGCCGGCGCTAACCGGACCGGCGCACTGACGAGGCCCCGCGCTGACTTGGCCGGCGCCGGTTCTTTGTCCGCCTCAGTCCTCGACCAGGCTCTCTTCGGCCGAGCGTGAGAACATCCGCGCGGCTTCCGGGTCGCAGTCGTAGGGGAACATCGGGACGTCGTCCGGCACGCGGGCGAGCTCGATCCGTGCCGTGTGCGGCGAGGCCATGTAGACCGGATCGAACAGCGTGTACTCATAGACAAGGACGCTGTCGTTCTCGCCGATCGAGTAGCGCTCCGTCACGGTCTTTTCCGGGCTCGACGGCACGTCGGCACCGCCGCCGTTTACCTGAGTGGCAGCGCCCAGGCCCCAGCGTGAGACGGGGTAGTCGCGGCTATCGACGACGAGCGTCTCTCCGTCGATACGGCCGCTGACGTTGCCGAACAGGCCGTCCGCGTCTGCCGGGGCCGTGCTGCCGTCGAGCGGCACGGTGCGTACGATGTCGTAGGCCTGGTTTCGAATGACGGCATGCTCGTCATCGAGCCGAACGTCGACGTAGTAGCTTGGCGCGTTGAAGACCACCGGAATGCTCATCGGCTCACAGGTGTTCGCCGGCGACTGCGTCTGATCGTAGTTGTCCCAGGCGTCCTGGCCGGTGGCATTCAGGGGCAGCGCGGAGGTTTCGCCGTTTGCCTGGAAAGGCGGCTGCCAGCGACCGGCGACCTTCGCGACACCGATGGCGTCGACTTCGATGACTGGCGCCGCATCGAGACCGCGCCGCGCACGGAACTGCGGGTGATAGTCGAACTCGGTCGTCGGTGGGTCGGCGAAGCTGCTGCCGTCTTCGCGGAGAAACGTGCTCGAGTTCGCCCGTTTCAGGCCTCTGCGACTCGGCGAGCCGACGACGACGATGCGATCGCCAGGCTTCATCGAGTCCGGCCGGAAGCCGCGGCGTTGCAGCCCCGGCCCCGCGCTCGACTCGATTTCCCAGCGCTCTACCGTGTCCCCCTGGGCGAGGTCATCGATGTACGCGATCCCTTCGACGACCAGCGATGCGTGCGGGCTGCGCAGCTTGAAGTCGACGACGGTGCCGCGGATCTCGACTTCCTGGCTGGTGTCGAAATTCGCTGTAATCGAGTGGTGGCTGATGGCCTGCGCGCCAAAGAAAAGGCTTACGGGTATCGAGATCCGGATCGTCGTTGCGAGCATGTTCATTCTGTTTCCCCAATCTGCGTGACGCGGGGCTGACGGCAACCGGCGGTGAACGCCGTCAACCGGCCGGCGCGGCGGCCCGTATCTGTGGTTCGGCCAACACCGGAATTCTACTCCGTTGCGGTGGTGGTGGCGGCTCGCTGCTCGCCGGGGTTACCGGACAGCGTGGGGGGCTGCGATACTCGAGGCTTGCGAATCACGGACGTGAGGCACGTCGTTGCCCGAATTGCCCGACATCGAGGCCTACGTTGCCGCAATCGCCCGGCGGGCCGGCGGGACGCGGCTGGTCGATGCGACCGTTTCGAGTCCGTTTCTGCTGCGCACGGCCGCGCCTGCGCTCGAGAGTTTCGTCGGGCAACGGGCCGTTTCGGTGGAGCGGCTCGGTAAGCGGATCGCCATTGGCTTCGAGCACGACCACTGGGCCGTGTTCCATCTGATGATTGCCGGGCGGCTGCACTGGCACGACGTGCCGCCTAAGCCATCGCGGCGACGACTCGCCGTCTTTCGCTTCGAGAATGGCACGCTCTCTTTGACCGAAGCCGGGACGAAACGGCGCGCCTCGCTGCATCTCGTGGCTGGCAGGGAGGCGCTCGATGCGCTCGATCCCGGCGGCCTCGAGATCTTCGAGGCTACCGCGGAGACCTTCGCCGCGCGACTGACGCGAACCAATCACACGCTAAAGAGAGCGTTGACCGATCCGCGGATACTGAGTGGCATCGGGAACGCTTACTCCGACGAGATTCTGCACCGGGCCGGCATGTCGCCTATCCGCCAGACCAAGACGCTCGACGCGGATGAGCTTGCGGGGCTCTTCGCGTGCACGCAGACGGTGCTGGCGGAATGGCAGCAGCGGCTGGCGCCCGCCGACGGGGCGTTTCCGAAGAACGTGACGGCCTTCCGGGGCGGCATGGCGGTCCATGGACGCTACGGGCAGCCATGCCCGGTCTGCGCAACGAAAGTCCAGCGTATTCGCTACGCGTCCAACGAAACAAACTACTGCCCGCGATGTCAGACCGGCGGCAAGCTGCTGGCCGACCGGTCGCTGTCCCGCTTGCTGAGGAAGGACTGGCCGAAAACGATAGACGAGCTCGAATCGAGCTCGCGTTGACCTGCTCGTCTACGGCCACCTAACATGGCTTGCCGTAGTCCGGGAGCAGGTGAACGGGGAATGATCGGGAGCAGGAAGCGGGCTTTCGTGGTCACGGCCATCGCCACGTGCATCGCGATCACCGTCGGTGCCGCGATAACGGTCGGCGGCGCGCGCACGGCGTCGGCGCAGAGCAGCGACGGCACCGAGTCCGGCGAGTGGCCCGTTTACGGTGGCGACCTGGCTCACACGCGCTACGCGCCCTTCGATCAGATCGACGGCAGCAATTTCGGCTCTCTCGAAGTTGCGTGGCGTTTCGGCACGGCCAATCTCGGTCCGGCGCCCGAATACCGGTTCCAAAGCACGCCGCTGATGATCGATGGCGTGATGTACACGACGGGCGGCACGCGTCGCGCCGTCGTCGCGCTCGATGCCGAAACCGGCGAGCTGCTCTGGATACATCGTCTCGACGAAGGCGACCGCGGCGAGGAAGCGCCGCGTCGTCTGTCGGGTCGCGGACTCGCTTTCTGGAGAGACGGCGACGACAAGCGGCTGGTCTATGTAACGCCCGGCTATCAGCTCGTCGCCCTCGACGCCGATTCCGGCGCGATGCTTCCGGGTTTCGGCGCCGGTGGCGTCGTCGATCTGCGTGAATCGCTCGAGCAGGGGGACGACTGGGACGTCAACCAGATCGGGCTCCATTCACCGCCGACGATCGCCAACGACGTGATCATCGTCGGCGCTGCACACACGCCGCTGGCACCGGCCGATCAGCCGGACAACGTCATCGGCTACATTCGCGGCTACGACGTGGTCAGCGGTGAGCTGCTCTGGACGTTTCACACGGTGCCGCGCGAAGGTGAGCCGGGCTATGAGACCTGGCGGGACGGGTCGGCAGAGACCGGCGCCGGCAACACCGGCGTCTGGGCGGCAATCTCCGCGGACGAGACGCTCGGGCTTGCCTACCTGCCGGTCGAATCGCCTTACGGCGACATGTACGGGGGCCTCCGCCCGGGCGACAATCTCTATGGCGAGAGCGTCGTTGCGGTCGACACACGCACGGGCGAGCGGCGCTGGCACTATCAGCTCGTCCGCCACCCACTTTGGGACTACGACATTCCCACGGCGCCGATACTCGTCGACGCGGTCCGCGACGGTCGGACGATTCCGGCGCTCGCGCAGCCGACGAAACAGGGGTTGTTGTTCGTTCTCGACCGGGCAACCGGTGAGCCGGTCTGGCCGATCGACGACGTCGAAGTCCCGGCTGGTGAGGTGCCCGGCGAATGGTATGCGCTGACGCAGCCGATGCCGCCGATCCGCTACGGCCATCAGGGCATCTCCGCCGAGGATCTGATCGATTTCACGCCGGCCTTGCGTGCCGAAGCCGAGCGCGTCGTTGCGGATCACCGGCTGGGGCCGATTTACACGCCGGCCGTGCCGTTCGACCCGAACGGCCCGGTCAGCACGCTGATGGTCATGGGCGGCAGCAACTGGCCAGGCGGCGCCTACGATCCCGACACGGGCATGCTGTATGTCACGGCCAGCGTCGGTGTCAACAGCATGACGATCTGTCGCTACGCCGAAGGCTCGCCGATGCCGCACGGCATCTGCCTGGGTCCCGACGCCGGGATCTTTGGCGGCGTGCGCAATCTGAATGTGCAGGGCTTGCCGTTGCTGAAGCCGCCGTACGGCACGATCGCCGCGATCGATCTGACGCGCGGCGAGGTCGCCTGGGAAATCCCGAATGGCGAGACGCCGGAATCGATCGCGAACCATCCGGCGCTCGCGGGCATCGATATCGGGCGCACCGGGCGATCAGGCCAGCCGCCCGGAGCGCTTGCGACCCGAACGCTGCTGATCGTCGCGGAGCCCGGCTACGGGCCGACGCCGGACGGACGCCGCGGATCGATGCTCCGCGCCTACGACAAGGCCAGTGGCCGCGAACTGGCCGCGTTGCAGCTGCCGGCACCGCAAAGCGGCTCGCCGATGACCTACATGCTGAACGGACGTCAGTATCTGGTCATTGCCGTCAGCAGCAGCGACCATCCGGGCGAGCTGATCGCCTGGCGGCTGCCCGACTGATGGCACGCGGATTGCTCATCGGAGCTTTGCCGACGTTGGCTGGCAGCTGCCTTGAGATCGCGACGGCGCAAGCGCAGACGCCGGTATCCCCGCAGGCACAGGCAACCACAGAGGCAACCGCAGAGGCAATCGCACCGGCAGCCGCCGACTGGCCGATGTACAGCCGCGATCTCGCCGGTACGCGCTTCTCGCCGCTCGACCAGATCGACCGCGACAACGTCGCCCGGCTGACCGAGGCCTGGTCCGTCTCCGTCGCTCGGACGGGTTTCGACGACGACGAGGCACCCGGCCCCGCGGGCAATCCGCAGGCGACCCCGATCGTGGTGGACGGGGTGATGTATCTGCCTGTGCGCGGCCACGAAGTGCTCGCGCTCGATGCGGCCACGGGTGAGGAGATCTGGCGGACCCCGCTGCCGTCTGCCGAAGGCACCGACACGCGCGGTGTGGCCTGGTGGCCCGGCGATGGTGCGCTGGCGGCGAGGATTCTCGTGATGGCCGGTCCGACGCTGATCGCGCTCGATGCAGAGACCGGCGCGCTGGTCGACGGTTTCGGCCGTAACGGCGTGGCGCAGGTCACGGTCTCGTGGAGCGGTGTGCCGCTGATCTATCGGAACCTGGCGATTCTCGGTGCCCGCACCGGCGAAATGAATCGCGGCATGCCCGGCGACACGCGCGCATTCGATGTGCGAACCGGGGAGCAGGTCTGGAGCTTCCACACCGTGCCGCTGCCCGGCGAACCCGGTCATGACACCTGGCTCGACGCCGGCTGGCGCAATCGTTCCGGCGTCAACGTCTGGGCGTACTACATGACGCTCGATGCTGCCCGCGGCCTGCTGTACATGCCGATATCGAGCGCCGCCGGCAACTACTGGGGCGGCGATCGCCCCGGCGACAATTTGTTCAGTAACTCGATCGTCGCGGTCGATGCGCTGACGGGGGAATACCGCTGGCACTTCCAGACCGTCCACCACGACCTCTGGGACTTCGACCTGTCGAATCCTCCGGTGCTCGTGGACATTGAGCAGGGTGGCAGCACGCGGCCGGCGTTGACGTCGATCGGCAAGACGGCCTGGGTATACATACTCGACCGCGTGAGCGGTGAGCCGGTCTTCGGCGTCGAGGAGAGGCCCGTTCCGGCCGGCAGCGTGCCCGGCGAATGGTATTCGCCGACGCAGCCGTTTCCTGTCCGCCCCGCGGAACCGGTCGCGCGGGTCGAATTCGATCGCGAGCGCGACATGGTGCGGCCCGAGGATACGACGCCGCAGCACGCCGCGGAGTGCGCAGCGTTGTGGGACCGAAGTGGCGGATTCGTAAACGTCGGCCCGTATACGCCATTTCCGTTTCACGCACCGGGCGATGCGCCCCGCACAGGCCTGCAGCTGCCAGGCGCGCTCGGTGGGGTCAACTGGGGCGGGGTCGCGGCCGATTCGTCGCGCGGCATCGTTTACTTCCATGCAAACGACTCGTCGCTCGTTGGCTGGATCGAGCCCAAGCGGCCCGGCGAAAACTATGGCAATGGCACCGAAGGCTCGACGATTCCGTACGACCGCGGCAGCGTCGATGGCGCCGGGCCTTACTTCAGTTTCAGCGCGCCGTTGATCGATGACGACGGGACCCGTCGCGGTTCGCTCCCCTGCTACCGCCCGCCCTGGTCGCGGCTGGTCGCGATCGATGCGAATTCGGGCGAGACGGTCTGGGAGACGACGCTCGGGATCACCGAGGCGCTGCCGCCCGGCCGGCAGGCCACCGGCAGCATTGGCAGCGCGGGACCCAGCGTCACGGCTGGCCGCCTGGTGTTCGTCGGCGCCACCGGCGACCGGCGCTTCCGCGCATTTGATGCCGACAGCGGCGAGCAACTCTGGGAGACCATGCTCGAGTCGAACGCCAACGCGAATCCGTTGATCTTTCAGGCTCGCGACGGGCGACAGTACGTTGCGGTCGTCGCCGGCGATACGCTGGTCGCGTTCACGATTCCCTGATCGGCCGTTGCGCTTCGGGGAAGCGTGAACTTCCGAGCGCGCTGCAGCCTGCTGGCGTGCGGTACGGACACCTCGAAGGAGCGAGTGACGAATGAACGTTCAGCACTTCTTTCACGAGCCGACCTCGACGTTGTCCTACGTGGTACATGACGGCGAGAAGGCGATCGTCATCGACCCCGTGCGTGACTACGCGCCGGCCAGCGGCCGTGTCAGCTGGGAGTCGTGCGAGGAGATCGATGGCTTTCTCGGCGGCAAGCATCTCGATGTTCTGTACGTCGTCGATACGCATGCGCATGCCGATCACATGACCGGGCTGCCCTACTTTCGCGAAAAGTATTCAGCGAAGACCGTGACTGGCGCGCGGACCGGCGAGATTCAGGCGAAGTTTCGCGAGGTCTACAACCTCGGGGACGACTTTCCTGCCGACGGGCGGCAGTTCGACGTGTTGATCGACGAGGGCGATACGCTCGCTTTCGGCTCGCTCGAGCTCGAGGCGATCCATACGCCCGGGCATACGCCAGCGCACATGTCGTGGCGTGTCGGCGAGACGATATTTACCGGCGACACGCTGTTCATGCCCGATTACGGCAGCGCCCGTTGTGATTTTCCCGGTGGCTCGGCCGGCGATCTGTACGACTCGATCCAGCGGCTTTATGCATTCCCGGACGAGACCCGGCTGCTGATGTGCCACGATTACCGCCCGGGCGGACGAGCGCTGCGCTGGGAGACGACGGTCGGCGAGCAGAAGCGCAGCAACGTGCAGATCAATGCAGAGACGACGCGCGACGAATACATCGAGTTCCGCAACGAGCGAGATGCAACGCTGTCGGCTCCGCAGCTGATTCTGCCGTCGCTCCAGGTCAATATCCGCGCCGGCGAGCTGCCGCCTGCCGAGAATGACGGCAGGTCGTATCTGAAGATTCCGCTGAATTACCTCTGAAATGCAGGGCAGAGCCAGCCGCTAGACCAGGAACAGATCCACCAGCAGCGCGGAGCCCGCGAGTATCACGCCGGCCAGCAGCGCCAGGTAGCTCCAGCGCAGATAGCGGTACTTCTTGACGCGCAGGACCAGTCCCGCCTCGTAGATGTCACGCGACAGGTGTCGATAGAGCTCGCCCGGGTTCCGGATCATTCGATCCATCTCTTCGCTGAACTGCGCGAGCGGCACCTCGGTGAAATGCATGAAGAAGAGCGGATTGAACGCGTCTGTCCTGCCCTGCCTCCCTACGGGTTTCGTCCGGCTGGCGGGCGACGGCATCACTGTCAGAATCGCGAAAATCAGGGCCGGCACGCAACAAACGGAAAAGATTGCCAGCGGAATCAGAAGCACACCCTGCTCGATTCTGGAAATCGCCAGGGTCAGCAGGATCGAGCACACCGTGATCATGATGTTGGCCTTGGAATCGGCCATCGCGCTGAGCTGCACGAGTGAGTTCTGCAGTGTCGCCAATGCGACGTCATTGCTCTCGTTGTAGGGCAGCTCAGCGAACAGATCGTCCCTGTGCTCGACGCCGTCTTCGGCCTGCATCAGCGTTTCGACGCCCCGCGCAAAGCGGCGAGCAGCTTCTCGCCTCGCGGCACGCCGAGTCCGCTGCACGCGTCCCAGCCTTCGGTCGCCGAGAATCCTGCTTCGTCTGAAGGCTTGAAGCGGTTATCTCCCTGGGTTACGTCGGTCAGCGGGGAATCATCGGAACCGTATCCAGTCTCATTCGCCAATCCGTAGATGATGGGATTGAGCCAGCCCACCCGCCGACCGAGCGCCTGGTTCAGCCGCAGCACGAGGCCCGCCCAGATCGGCGCGGCGGTGCTGGTGCCGCCAAAAGGTACCTCAAGCCCGGCGAGCACGAAGCGTGCGCCGCAACGCGGGTCGGCGACTGCCGCGACGTCGGGAAGCCCGCGGCCCTTATGATCGTGGAGGCCGTTCTGCCACTCGGGTCGCTCGAAGATTCGGCTGAAGCCGCCGCCGGTTGCCCCATGCATGATCCAGCTCGGATCTACTCCGCTTCGGTGCGGGGGGTAGTCGGCGTTCCAGACGACCTCGTTCCCGTCTTTCAGGATCGTCGTCCCGCCGCAGGCCAGGACATGCGGGCAGCTTGCAGGAAACTCCACATCCGGGACACCCCGAGTGTTGCGGCGGCTGTCATCTTTGGCATTCGCCGCGCCCCAGTCACCTGCAGCTACGCAGATCGTTACGCCGAGGTGTGCGGCACTCAGGAAGATCTCGTCGAGAAACTCGGCGAGCCCAACGTAGCCTTCTCCGGATGGGATGATGTCGCGTTCCTGAAAGCCCCAGCTGATGGAAATCACCGACGGTGCCGGGTCCGAGTCGAACAGCGCAGTCTGGATCATCGCGAGCAGACCCTGCTCCGTGGCAGCGCCGAAGTAGACCCAGATCTTGGCCTTTGGTGCGAGTGCGCCGATCATCGAGACGTCCATCGTCGCTTCGGCCGTCGACTTCGCGGCGTACATGTAGTGGCCTTTGCCAAGGCTCCAGTCGGCGAATTCGCGCACGAAGTCTTCGGGTATCGGTGCGTTCCTGCCGTTGCCGACGCATACGTCCTCGTAGTCGATCTTGCTCGACGATCCGAAGAATTTGTCGAGGTCGCTGCGATAGTAGCCGCAGTCGGCACCCATCTCGATGATACCGACGCATTCTCCTTCACCGTCCCCCGCGGGGAAGCCATAGAAGTCGGTGAGCTTGTCGACGGTCCGCAGATCCATCCTTTCAAGCTCAGGAGAAGCCGCGCTGGCCTGTGCGCTCCCATCTCCCCCGTCGCTTTCCTCACGCGCGCCGGTGCCGATGTGTCGAGCGAGCAGCGGCTGACCATGCAGGCCAAGCACCATGATGATGATGTCGCCCAGATGCTCGGGCACGCTCGGCGACCCGTGAAATCCGTGGCGCACGCCGTCCCCGTGGTGAAACATCGTGAGCTCGACATCGAATGCCTGATCGAGAGCTGCCTTGTCGCCGGACAGGTAGACCGAGCGACGCACGGGTGACGTTCCCGTAACCTCGAGCCCCAGGCTCTCGGCCCAGCTTGTGACCTGGGCGATATCGTCGGCAGAAGCGCCGTAGCGCTGCGCAAACTCGTCGCGCGACAAGTGCTCGAACGGTTCGACTTTCCCGGGAATCGGCGCCGCGGATCTCAATATGACCGTGACTTCGATGCGGTCCGCGGGATCGGTCCCACCGGCATGGCTGGCAGTTTTGGCACCAGTATCCGACCCGCCGATAACTCTTCTTTTGGCCATGGCTTGCCTTCTTGGTTCTTATGAGAGTACCGTGTAAAACGTACGATAGTCCGTGCGGGGGAGAACAACAATGCCTACCTTCAAAGACGACATCATCATCGCGGGCGAAGACGGCCAGATGTATAAGCTGAGTCAGGACAACCTGGCGCCCTTTCGCGTCAATACGTCGAGCGACGAGTTCAAGCCAATTCTGAAGCTCCTGAAAAGCGGCGTCTCGCTGGCGGCCGTGCCGGTCCCCGAAGAAGATTCGGGCCCGCGGGCGGACGGCGACGCGTATTGCTACGTGCTGAATCTGAGCAGCCTGCGCAAAATTACGTCCTGGGAATGAGGTCGCGGAGACCCCTGTACTGATTCAGGACCGGGCACGCGTCTCGGGCTGAGCGCGTGCCGTTAGAAGACCTCAGCGATACCGTTTCCAAGGGTTACCGGGACGGTACGCACCGCGTCGTTTCTCCCGAGGAAACCCTCGAGCGCGTGCGCCCGTGGATGCCCGCCATGGGCATCACACGGATTGCCAATGTCACGGGGCTAGATACGGTCGGCCTCCCGGTCGTCATGGTGTGTCGACCCAATTCCCGCTCGCTGTCCGTATCACAGGGGAAGGGCCTGAGCCTGGCGGCGGCGAAGGCGTCGGGACTCATGGAGTCCATCGAATTCTTCCACGCGGAGCGGATCGACAAGCCCCTCAGGCTCGCGAGCCACAGAGACCTGCAGTTCAGTCACGAGTTGATTGACGTCGCTGGCCTTCCCCGCCTTGCTGTCAGCCCGTATCACGACGAGCACAGGATTCTATGGATCGAAGGCTGGGATCTGCTCGAGGGTAGAGCCGTCTGGCTGCCGTACGAGACGGTGCACATGGACTATCGATTGCCGTTCCCGCCGGGCAGCGGATGCTTCGCGATGAGCTCGAACGGCCTTGCCTCCGGAAATCACATTCAGGAAGCGATAGAGCATGCGCTCTGCGAAGTCATCGAGCGGGATGCGACCACCCTGTGGATCAAAGGCGGCACCGTCGGCAGGAACCGAACCCGTATCGACCTCGATAGCGTGACGATGCCGCGGTCGAAGGAGTTGATCGATACCCTCACCGGCGCAGGCTTGCTCGTTGCGGCATGGAACACGACGACGGACATCGGCGTTCCGTGCATCGTCTGCGAAATTGTCGATGCGACGCCAAACTCCGCCAGGCCGCTTGGCGCGAGCGCCGGGATGGGCTGCCATACGACTGCCGAGGTTGCTATGCTCCGGGCGCTGACTGAGGCCGTTCAGGGTCGGCTCACCCGAATCTCGAGTTCCCGAGACGACATTCCTCGCGGCGACTACGAACTGAACCGGAACCCCGATGTGCTTGCCGCTATTCGTAAGCAGTTTCTCGAAGCGGAGCCGACCGTCGACTTCGGGTCTGTGCCGAACTTCGAGAGCGATAAATTCGGCGACGATCTCTCCTGGCTACTGGCTCGGCTGCAGGCCGCCGGGATCAGGCAAGTCGTCGCCGTCGATCTGACCCGCCACGACTACCGCGTGCCCGTCGTTCGCGTCATCGTTCCCGGCCTCGAAGCACCTCATGACTCACCCGGTTATGTTCCGGGCCCTCGGGCTCGACGCGCCGCCGAGGCCGTCGCGACGTGAGAGTTTTCGTCTTTGCGGGACCCACGCTGGCGCCGGACGACGGCAAGCGCGAGCTCGATGCCGTCTTCCTGCCCCCGGCAGTGCAGGGAGACGTTTACGCGGCTGCGCGCGAGCGCCCCTGGGGAATCGGAATCATCGATGGCTACTTCGAGCGCGTACCCGCCGTGTGGCACAAGGAAATTCTGTGGGCGATGTCGCAGGGCGTGCACGTTTTCGGCAGCGCCAGCATGGGAGCCTTGCGCGCCGCGGAACTCGCAATGTACGGCATGGAGGGAATCGGCAAGGTATTCGATGCCTTTCAGTCAGAGGAGCTCGAGGACGACGATGAGGTGACCGTCGTGCACGCCGGCCCGGAGGCGGGGCATCGCCCGCTATCCGATGCAATGGTCAACATCAGGGCGACGCTGGCGGCCGCCGTTACCGCCGAGGTTATCGGCACGGCCACCCACAATCGTCTCGTCAGCCTGGCCAAGGCGATGTTCTTTCCGGACCGGGACTACGAGTCCATCATGCATGCCGGTCAGGAGGCGGGAGTGTCAGCCGCAGAGCTCGACAAGCTGAGGGCCTGGCTTCCCGCAGGTCGCGTCGATCAGAAGCGGCTGGATGCCATCGAAATGTTGCGGACGATGCGTCGACAACTGGAGTCGGGTCGCCCGCCGAAGCAGGTGCACTATAGCTTTCAGCATACTGACGCCTGGGAACAGGTACGTCGCCAGGTTCTGGGGCGAACACTCGCGAATACCGCTGGTGCCGATACGTTTCAGGACGATGCGGTTCTGGAGGAGCTGCGCCTCGAGGGGCCGCAGTACCTGAGAATGCGCGAGGACGCATT
Organism: Candidatus Rariloculaceae bacterium; assembly: GCA_965223375.1. GTDB lineage: Bacteria > Pseudomonadota > Gammaproteobacteria > Steroidobacterales > Rariloculaceae > CBDCWM01. The sequence goes on along the minus strand of OZ245000.1, from coordinate 1,058,525 downwards.
ACTCCATTGCCTCGCCGTGGAGGTCGATCCGACGCCGCGGGGACAAGGCGACGATTCCCTGCTCCCGCGTGCGCTGGAGGCGTTCCGTATCAGGCACGGCTTGCTGAATGCCGGTGATGTCGAACCGTGGCTGGAGCGCGAGGGCATGGATGTCGATTCGCTCGAGCGGTTGTTGCGGGACGAGATAAAGGCATCGCGCGCCAGAGAGGTTTTCGCCACGGAGGTCGAGAGTGCGCTCGTGGACCGCCTGCGCATGCATGGCGAGTACTCGCGGCTCGCCGCGCGGGCGCGGGACAAGCAGACTCGACTCGCCGAACGCGGTGAAGCCAATCCCGGTCTCGAGGCAGTGGGTATTGCCGAGCAGGCGCTCTGGCGCTGGTACTTCGAAGAGCACCTGGGCATCGGCGAGACGCCGTCCGTCGCCGAGTACGCCGAACGGCTCGGGTATCCGAATCGAATGCCCTTCCTGCGGGCCGTTCTCCGCGAATGGTGCTACGTCGGCAACGGCTCGAGCCCGGGCTGAGGCAGTCGGATAGTGCGCTGTCCTTCCTGTCACGAGCCCAATCCCGAGCGTTTCCGCTTCTGCGGCAGCTGCGGGCAGCCGCTACCTGAACCGCTCGGTGACCAGGCTGCAAAGTCGGTCGACCTCAGGCCGGCTGGACGTGAGCGCCGCCACATGACCGTGATGTTCTGCGATCTGGTCGGCTCGACCGAGCTCTCGGCGCAGCTCGATCCGGAGGACATGGAACTCGCGCTCTCGCAATATCAGTCGACATGCCGCGGATTCATCGAGGAGGCCGGCGGGCATATCGCCCAGTATCTTGGCGACGGCCTGCTCGTCTACTTCGGCTACCCGCACGCTCTCGAAGACCACCCCAAGCGGGCTATCCGCGCGGGTCTCGAAATCGTCGAGGCGATGCGCGACCTCACTCCGTGCGTCGCCCTTCCGGACGGCGAGAAGCTTCGCGTTCGCGTCGGCATTCATAGCGGTGAGGTGGTTACGGCCGACGTCGGCGGTGGCCGGCGCAGTGAGCGACTTGCGCTCGGTCAGACGCCCAACGCTGCTGCCCGAATCCAGGGCCTCGCAGAGCCGAACACCGTTGTGCTCAGCGATGCGACGCACACCTTCGCTTCGACGGCATTCGATTTTGAAGACATGGGCGAGCATTCGCTGAAGGGGCTGGCAGAACCGATTCGTGTCTATCGCGCGAGTCAGGCCAGAACGGTCCGCGGACGTTTTGAAAGCGAGATTTCGGCGCGGGCCGCGCTCGTCGGGCGATCACTGGAACTGGAACGGTTGGTGCAGTCGTACGAGCGCTTGGGTCAGGGCAATGCCGGCGCGATGCTAATCAGCGGACCGGCTGGCATGGGCAAGACGCACCTGGCTCAGGCGTTCGAGAATCGGATTGCGGCCGATGCCCATTCCTGGCTGGTGACGGGATGCTCGCCGGACGGTCGGCTCTCGTTCCTGCATCCGGTGATCGAGCTGATCAAGGGCTGGTATGGCATCGTCTCGGTCCGCGGAGCCGACCGCCAGCTCTCCCTGCTGAGTTCGGCACTGCGCGCCGAAGGCCTGGAAGCCGAAGCGATCCATGCCATCGCGCAGCTGCTTGGGATCGCGCCGGCGGGCGAAAACTCGTGGTCGGAGATCGCACCGGAGCAACGCAAGCGGCTCATATTCTCGGCGATTCTGCACTGGTTGGGCGCCTTAGCCGGCAAACGTCGCCTCGTCCTGATGATCGAGGATGTGCAATGGCTGGATGCTTCTACTGGCGAACTTTTCGAGCAGCTGCTCACGACGCTTGCCGATAGGCCCGTGCTGCTGATGATGACTCAGCGTCCCGGCAAGCTCGCTGACTGGCTGACCGAAAGAGCAGTCGAAGTAATGCATCTGACACCGCTGTCCGAAGCGGAATCCCGGGCCCTGATCGACGGCATCGATGGCGGTGCCGGAATCCCGGCCGACGTGATCGATGAAATCGTCGTGCGGGCCGAGGGCATACCGCTGTTCGTCGAAGAGTTGACGAGAACCTTCCTTTCCGGTCATCGATTCGACAGCACCGCTGAGCATGGCGGTAGCGAGACGGGGACGCACTCAGCCGTGACGATTCCCAGACGCCTGCGTGATCTTTTCACCGCGTCCCTCGACCGGCTGGGCGATACCAAGGCGCTTGCTTCTATCGCGGCCGTCATAGGCACGGCGTTCAGTGTGCAGCTGTTGTCGGTCGTGACCGAGCTTGCCGAGCAGGATCTCCTCCAGCAGCTCGAAGTTCTCCAACGGGAAGAGATTTTCGTTGCCGGTGAGCAGGCGGAGCACTATCGCTTCAAGCACGCTCTGATCCGCGATGCGGCAACTTCCAATCTGCTGCGCACACAGCTGCGGGAGTATCACCGACGCGTCGCTGTGGCCCTCGAGGCCCGATTCCCGGACGACGTCGAACTGAATCTCGGCCGGCTCGCGCATCACTGGGAGATGGCCGGGGAATTTAAGAGCGCACTTCGCTGCTTCACCCGGATCGCAGATCGGTCCCGATCGCTCTACGCCAACGTCGAAGCGATCGAGCACTACAGGAACGCGTTACGCATGGTGGAGCACGTGCCGGAAGCGGGAAGTGCTCGTTGCGGACTTCAGGAAAGCATGGGCGACGTCTTATGGCTGACTCGCCGCCACGCGGACGCCCGGGCGGCATTCGAAAGTGCACTCGAAGATTCCGGGCTACAGGACAATCTCGGTCGCGCGCGTCTGCTCCGTAAGATCGGCTGCGTGAGTCGGTCGACAGACACGCTTGCACTGGAAGCGTTCGGCGAGGCCGAGCGCGTGCTGGGCGAGCCACCAGCCGAAGAAGACGCCGCGTGGCGTCAGGAGTGGGTACAACTAAAGCTCGAGCTGTCCCTGACGCATTATCTGAATGGCCGCGTCGATGAGATGGTTCCCTTGTCCGACGAGATTCAGCCGTACATCCGGGAATTCGGAACGCCGGTTCAGCGATCGGAGCTTCACAATCACATGTACCTGATCGAGCTGAGACGAGCCCGCTACAAGCGAACACCGCTGGCCCTTCATCACGCCTGCGCTTTCGTTGAAGCAGCCGAGGAAACCGGCGACCTGGCACAAATCGCGGCCGCGTCCATCAGCCTGGGGCTCATCATGCTCGACTACCCGGCCGACCTGAACGAGGCGCTGCGCCTGTTCGATCGGGCTCTGGCTTTGGCGCGGCAGACCGGCGCACGCGCTTCGGAAATCCGGGCACTCATTTATCTTGCCTCGATTGACCGGCAGCGTGGGGCGGCGCCTAACGTCGGCCGGCTGGCCAGCGACGCGCTCGAGCTGGCCGAGGCATCGAACATGCAGGTCTATGTCTATGCGGCGCATGGGCATCTGGCATGGGCGGGATGGCGCCGCGGCGACCTGGCGGCTGCGCGCAGGCACGGCCGGATCGCCGCCGACGGCTGGGAAAATCAGAAGAACATCTATCCTTTTTGCTGGATCGGGCTCCTGCCGCTGCTTGCAGCGCAGCTCGATGCGGGTGATACCGGGCAGGCTGCCGTCTGTGCAGAAAAGCTGCTCGACCCGGGACAGCAGGCGCTTCCGGACCGGCTCTCGAATGCGCTGGAAGTAGCCGTTGCTGCAGCGGGCAACGATCGGCTCGCTGATCCAAACGACACCTCGCTCGCGGAGGCCGTGCGTGCCGCCGAAGAGCTCGGCTATCTCTAAATCGCAGTGCCAGCGAGTGTCCGGATACTCCGTTAACCGTTAATAACGGTTAATTACTGCACCGGGGCGCCCGTCCGACCCTAGACTCGCGAAGAGATCGGGCATGACGACAAGGAGATCCCCGTGTTCCGTACATCCAACTATGGCCGAATCGGCGTGCTTGCCGGGGCGGTGATTGCACATTTCTCGGGGTCACAGTTCGCGGCCGCGCAGGATGCAGCAGGCCCGGAGGAACTGACCGTCTTCGGCCAGCGCCTCGAGGAATCGATTCCGCTCGATTTAGAGCGGTTCGGGAACCGCGTCGAGGTCATCACGTCGGAGCAGCTGCAGCTCGGGGGCTTCGTCGATGTGTCGCAGGCGCTTCAGATGGAGGTTCCCGGCCTCTATCTCGCACCAAAGAACGGCGCGTTCGACTACATGGATTGCTCGCTGCAGGGATCGCGCTGCCAGGACGTGCTCTGGCTGATCGACGGCGTTCGCATAAACAATCGTCTCTACAACACCACCGCACCGCTCGACACCGTGCCGGCGCACATGATCGAAAGGATCGAGGTGCTCTACGGCGGGCAGGGCATTTTCTACGGGACGCAGTCCGTTGCCGGCGTCGTCAACATCGTCACCAAATCGTTCGGCAATGAGGCGGAGGGTAACGTCGAGGTCGGCTTCGACGGCAACGACGGTACGCATCTGAGCGCCGACTACCGCGACTCGTTCGGTGACCACCAGCTGGTGGTCTACGCATCGAGTGACGAAGCCGATGGTTTTCAGCCCTACCTCGACCAGGAGTATCAGCCGAGCGGATCGGACCGTGATCGGGGCTATGAGGTGCTGACGGCCGGCATCAAGTACGGCTACGCATTCGACGGTGATTCAGAGGTCAACGTCCATTACCACCACACCGACAACGAGGTCGAGTTCGCGGCACCGTCGAACCGGGCCCGGTCATTCAACGAACGCGACGAAGATCTGCTGACGCTGAAGTGGAACTTCGCCGTCAACGAAGACATAGATCTGTTCATCAAGGGTTACCTGCACTCCTGGGACAGCCACTGGACGCGTTTCGACAACGAGCTCGACGGCACCGGGCAGCTTACCGGTAACGTGATCACCGTCAGTAACCGCGAATACTGGGGTTACGAGGACTACGGGCTCACCGCTATGGCGCGGGTCCGCGCCGACAGCGGCCTCGAATACGCATTCGGCTACGACCGCCAGGAATTCTCGGGCCGGGACGACGTGCTACTCATTGCCGATCGGACCGAGACGGTCGACGCGTTTTTCGGCCAGATTCGTGCCGGTGAGGAAATGCTCGGCCGCACTTCGGTGGCGCTGGGTCTGCGGCACAACCGCCCGAGCGGCGAGGGCGACGTCACGGTGGGTAACGTCAGCTTCCGTCACGGTTTTAGCGATACGTTTTACCTCCGCGGCGGGATGGGTACGTCGTTCCGTTTGCCGGATGCCTGGCAGCTCTACGGCAACGATCCGTGCTGTACCCAGGGCAACCCGGATCTGGAAGGCGAGAAGAGTCGCAATCTGGATCTCGCGCTTGGCGGCACTGCGCCGGGCAGCTACGAGCTGTCCTGGGAGCTGACCCTGTTCGATCGGGAGGTCGACGATCTGATAGGCAGCGCCAACGGAATTCGCGTCAACACGGCGAACACCGTCGACTTCGAAGGCTTCGAGGCGACGCTTGCGGCCCGTCTGGCCCCCGGCTGGTATGGCAGCCTGAGTTATACCGACACGGAAGCCACCGAGCGCGGGTCGTCGGATCAGGTGGACGGGATACCGGAAAATACGATGAAGCTCGGCGTGCGCTACGAGTCCGCGGATCTGCCGCTCGAGGTCGGCGTTTCTCTCGTCGATCTCGGCGACGTCTGGGACTCTGTGTCGGGCGGCATAGGACGCGTCGAGCACGGCAACTACACGCTGATTGACGTATCGGGCGCCTGGCGTTTCGGTCGAGACGAACGTCAGCGGATCGGCGTGAGGCTCGAGAACGTGACCGACGAGACATATGCGTCGTCGCTCGGTCGCGCGTTCGTCGACGTCGACGCATCGTCCTACGCCTACCGTAATCTCGGCACGCCGCGTACGGTACATTTGACGTATCGCCACCGGTTCTGAGCCAGAGCCGGGCGCGACCCCAGGGGACCCTATGACGCGTCTGGTCTTTCTGTTGCACCGCTATCTCGGCATCGCGCTGGGCCTGGTTCTGCTCGTCTGGTGCGTGTCGGGCATCGTGATGATGTACGTGCAATATCCCGAGCTGACGCCCGCCGACGAGGTCGGCACTCTCGAGACACTCGATCTGGGCGGCTGCTGCGAAATGCCGGCGGGGCTCTCCGAGGCCGAAACGGCGTCGTTTCACGGCCTGCGGGTCGAAATGCTGGCCGGTCGGCCTGTGTTGCGGGCGTCGCGCACCCGCGAGCAGCGTTATTGGGACCTCGCCTCGGGTGCGCCGCTGGGCGACATCGACGCGGGTCAGGCATCGGCCGTGGCCGCATCCTACGCAGCCGTGGCCGGCCTCGAGGCCTATTCGCCGGTCGGCGTGATCGAGCGCGACCAGTGGACAGTTTACGGTGCATACGATCCAAAGCGTCCGCTGCACAAGTTTGCGGCCGGCGATTCCGCGGGCACGGAATGGTATGTGTCCGGTACGACCGGCGAAATCGTGCAGGTGACGACTGCATCGGTGCGCTTCTGGAACTGGCTGGGCGCCGTTCCGCACTGGCTTTATCCCACCGTGCTCCGCCAGCACACGGGACTGTGGAGCCAGGTGGTCATCTGGCTCACGATCCTCGGCACCTTCCTGACGGTTTTCGGGGTCTATATCGGCGTGAAGCAACTGAAGACCCGTCGGAGCGGTCGCTACTCGCCGTACCGCGGCGTCTCTCTCTGGCATCACTACAGCGGACTGTTCTTTGGCCTGCTGACGCTGACCTGGCTCGTCAGCGGGTTCTTTTCGATGAATCCCTGGGGCGCCCTCGAGAGTCGCAGCTTCGTGCCGGAGCACGAACGCCTCAGAGCCGGTGAGTTGCTCATCGATCGGGCATGGATCGACGGGCTCGCCGCACTACGCGGTCGTCTGCCGCAGGACACCGTCAGGTTGGAAGGCCACGTGGTCGGCGGGCAGCATTTCCTGGTCGCCTGGGATCAGTCGGGCCGACGCGAGCGAGTGGATCTGCGGGGCGTTGCGACGGGTGACAGTACCTATACAGCCGGTGGCTCGTCGCTCGGGCTTACCGCCGATGCCCGGCGTGAACTCCGCGCTGTGTTGGCCGCCGCGCCTGCCCTGTTGCGGCCGGATGCCGAGGTAGCCGAGGCAGGATGGCTCGAGTCGGCCGATGCCTACTACTACAGCCACCACGACGTCCGTGATTTCCCTGTCTACCGGATCGTCTATGCCGACGGCGAGCGCTTCTATCTGGATGCGCTGACCGCTGAAGTCAATTACGCGGTTGACGCGAGCCGGCGCCTGTATCGCTGGCTCCACTATGGCCTGCATCGCGGCGACTTCGCGTTGATTCGGGAACGCCCGGTCTGGGATCTGGTGCTTCTAGTTCTGCTCGTGGGCGTGACGGTCGGCTCGTTCACCGGCACGTGGATCGGCATTCGACGGCTGAGGCGCTGGATGATGCGAGGCGGCACGGCGGGCACCGGCATGGCTCGGGCCGGCGCGGACGAGCTTGCCACGTTCTGAGGCGCCGTCACACGGATGAGCGCGTCGGCGATCCTGGACCCGGTCGGCCGACCGATGTCCATATGCACCACGCGCGTGCTTGCCGGGCTCGCCTGCGGGCGTCCCCGAACGTCCATATGCTCCCCAGCGTTAAGAATGGCGATGAGAGGCTGCCATATTGGCGTCTGGTGAGCTCATGGAGTTCCGCGGTAACATCCGCCGTCCTCACGCGATGCCTTGTGCTAGAGTTTCCGGCTGTGGCTCAACATATGAAAATCGGACACGCTTTGTCGATCGCCGGCGTGCTGGCTGTTGCTGCCATGTGCGGGACCGTCACGGCGCAGCAAGCCGAACCGCGGCCAGTGGATCCGCCCCCCGGCATCGAGCCGCTGCCGGTTGACCTCTTCACCACCGAGAACTTCTATCTCGACCGGGAGCACTGGACCGATCCGCGCTACACGCGCTGCAACACGCCGCGGCAGCTCACGGATACCTGGACCAACAACCGGTTCGGCGAGTGGGGCGACTGCACGGTCGATCGCGCGATCGAGGACATTGCGAGCCCGTACGAATACGACACCGCGGCCGAGCACTATGCCGCGTTGATGGCCCGGGCAGAGTCGAGCGGCGGACCGACGCAGCATACGCGTGCGACGCTGCCCGATTGGGACGGCTGGTACGAGCGCGGTGCCCGCGACGAGCAATGGATATACGGACGCAATCTGCAGACCGCCACGTTGCTGTCGCTGCTGACGCCGGAGTATCAGACCCGGCTGACGCAGATGAACTATCACGAGGCGGTCAGTAATGCGCCGCAGTGGCTCGCAGCTTTCTGCTACCCGGAAGGGCTGATGCGGTTCTGGGCGGAGTTTGCTCATCGCGGCATCGAGGTTCTGGTGACGCCGGATCAGGTGCAGATTTCCGCGAGCATTGCCGACAACTTCATTCGCAAGATTCTGATCGGCCAGAGCCATGTGCAGCAGGTGCCGCAGTGGTATGGCGAGAGTGTCGGTTTCTGGGATGGCGACTCACTCGTCGTGTGGACGGCCAACGTGCAGGGCTGGACGCTATCGCATTCGATGTTCGAGTACAGCAACGCTCTCGAGGTCATCGAGGTCATACGGCCCGCCGATGATGGCAACGGCCTGATCGTAGAGGCGACCTTCTACGATCCGGAAGCATTTCAGCGGCCGCTGCACACGGTAACGCCATGGCATTTCTCAGTGCCGATCAGCGATCCCGACCGTCGATTTACGTTCGTCGAGTGTCGCGTCCAGAGCACGATCGTCAACGGAGCCGACGGTCGGCCGACGCAGCTCACGTTCCTGGACGAAGGCTATATCGACTACTTCGGCCGCCCGTGGGCGCGAAACTGGGAAGAGAACTTCGAGCAGGGCTGGGAACGGCCGCGGGAGTGATCGAAACGTGACTGAAGAGACAAACCGTTACCTGCCGACGATCGTCGGAGCACTTTGGCTTGCGGCGCTGGCGATACCGGCTGCCGCGCATCATTCGTTCGCAATGTACGACCTCGAGCAGAGCAGGACGGTAACCGGCAAGCTGATCCGCTTCGTGCCGGGCGCCAACCACGCGCAGCTGATCTTCGAGCTGGTCGGCGACGACGGCGAAGTCCTGATCGGCGATGACGGGCGCGCGCTGGTCTGGGGTGCCGAGATGGGCTCCGCGGCGCAGATCGCGGCCGAAGGTATTACGGTCGAATCGTTTCCGCTCGGTACGATTCTGACGATCACCGTTAATCCACTTAGAGACGGCCGGCCTTTCGGTGCCCAGTCGCGCGGGACCGCGGTGATCCGTTGCGGCATGGCGTTGCCTGAAGGGGGTTGCACGAGAGAGACCGGCGAGGTCTTTCTGGAGACCGAAGAATCGCGCCCGTTTGTGCGTTAGCCGCACTCGCGTGAAACAATCCGGTTCGGTTGCAATCGGCCTGGCGGTGCTCGTCGCGCCGCTCGCCATCGAGTCAGCGCATGCGCATCACAGCCCGTCGCTGTTCGACACCTCTGCGACTGTAACCTTCGACGGCACCGTCACCGGGTTCGAGTGGAAGAACCCTCACGTATTCGTTCACGTCGACAGAATCGAGCCAACGGGAGAGGTGCGGTCGATGCAGGTCGAGGCCGATGGCGTCTCGATGTTGCTGCCGCACGGCTGGTCGCCCGATGCCCTGCAGCCCGGCGACCAGGTTCGCGTCGAAGGCTACCCTGCCCGCAATCCCGCGCGGAATACGTTGCTTGGTTACTCGATCACGAAGGCGGATGGAACCGTGTTGCCGCCAAACCCCGACCGGTTCTCGCCGGCGTCGGAAGCGGCGTCATCCGAGACCGAAATGCGTGCGACGAGCATCGAGGGCGTCTGGCTCCCGCGTTGGGAAGCCTTTTTCGGCCTCACCCGGACCGAATGGCCGTTCAACGCCGCGGGAGAACGCTACCGGCAACTGCCGGAGTCCGAGCGGATTCCGCTTTACGATTGCGTTCCGTATGCGGCCCCACGGATCATGGTGATTCCCGTGCGCAGCGAGCTGACCTTGTTGCCCGACCGGGTTCTGATCCATGTCGATTGGCTGGACGTCGAGCGGGTGGTCTACACCGATGGCCGCGGGCATCCGGAAGAAGGTGTCCCGACTATCCAGGGGCATTCAATCGGCCGGTGGGAAGGTGATGCGCTCCTGATCGACACGACGTTGTTCAGCGAGGAATCGATTGGTGACTACGCGCTCGCGACGGGACCGGAGAAGCACCTGACAGAGCGGCTGGCGCTGAGCGACGACGGACGTACGCTGCGCTACGACTTCACGCTCGAGGATCCGGCCTATCTCCTGGAGCCGGTATCGGGCGGAGGCGTCTGGGAGTTTCGGCCCGAGCTCGAGCCGTCCCTCGTCGAGTGCGACATCGAAGCCGCACGGCGTGATCTCGAAGAAGCCGAACCATAGACCGCCGGCATGAGCGTTCGGACGTCGTCCCTGTTCGCCTGCTGCATTGCGTTATCCGGCTGTGTGTCTATCCGGTACATCGACGTGCCGGCCGAGGTTCATGTGCCTCGCGTCGACCATCTGGTGCTCCACTTCACCGGAGTCGACTTCGCGGAGTCGATGCGACTGCTTACCCAGCGTACGGGCACGCCGGTCAGCGTGCACTACGTCGTTCCGGAGTCCGGCGACGCTACGTACACGGGAAGAGAGCTTCGCGTTCAACGCCTGGTGGACGAGCAGCGCAGCGCCTGGCATGCGGGCAACAGCTCCTGGCGCGGTGTGACGGCGCTCAATGCACGATCGATCGGGATCGAAATCGTCAATCGCTCGCAGTGTGTCCCGATCGACCCGGAATCGACGGTCCAGACACCGGAAGATCAGCGTTGTACCTTCCACGACTACGATGCGGAGCAGATCGCTCTCGTAGTTGAGCTTGCGCAGGACATCATCGCGCGAAACCCGGGCATCGATCCTGAGGATGTCGTTGGACACGCGGACATCGCCCCCGAGCGTCGCGTCGATCCCGGGCCTCAATTCCCGTGGCGGGCGCTATACGATGCAGGCGTCGGCGCCTGGTTCGATGACGAGACGGTCGCCGAATATCGTCGGCAATTCAGTTCGGAGCCACCGGGAATCGCGCTGATTCAGCGCGCTCTGCGCGCCTATGGATACGAGGTCGGCGAGACCGGCGTCCTCGATGCGCAAACCCGGTTCGCGTTGCGTGCCTTCCAGATGCACTTTCGGCCAGCCGACTGGTCTGCTCGCCCGGACGCGGAAACCGTTGCGATTCTGTTCGCGCTGATCGAGAAGTACCGCCCCCGCGCACGGCTGCAGCTGATCAGCGAGTAGGCCTCGGAGGCGATGCCCGGCCCGGAATCGCCGGTGCCGCTGACTAAAACGGCACCTCACGCTGCTGAAAAATGCCCCGGATTCATTCGGTTTCGGCCTTTCCGGCACCCGTACGATGCGCTAGGATCGAAGTATGGCGTACCTCCGAGCCAGGCAGATGATTCACATCGTCATCGCGACGATGACGCTGCTGTTCGGACAGTTTGCGTCTGCCGGCCATGTGGATCTCGAGGAGTCGCACCCCGCTGGTGAGATCTGCGCAATCTGCGTCGTTCAGGCGCATCTCGGCTCAGCCGATGTTGCTTCGCAGGCGATCGTCGATGTCGAAATACAGGCTCCTGAGCCTGTCGACTACATCCTGGTTTTCGAGCGTCGCCACGCAACCCGCTACCGTCTCGCAAGGGGGCCCCCGCAAGTTTCCTGAATTCTCCTGAGCACGCAGCGCGAACGCCGGATCTCCGTCGCGCGCTGCGCAGTTGGAATCCGAATTGAGGAAACTGCATGTCTCACTCTCGCAATCCACCAATGCGTTCGCTCGTTGTCGGCGTCGCCGCAATTGGCTCTTCGGCCACCTTCGCACAGCATGCGCTGGAGGAAATCGTCGTAACGGCGACTCCTCGGGATCAGATCACTACGGAGCTCGCGCAATCAGTAACTGTCGTTGCCGGTGACGAGCTCGTCCGGGTCCGCAGCGCGAACCTCGGGGAAACGCTCGAAAGTCAGCTCGGTGTCAGCGCCTCATATTTTGGCACTGGTGCATCGCGGCCCATCATTCGGGGCCTGGCGGGGGCCCGCGTCCGGACGATGGAGGACGGCATCGATTCGATGGATGTCTCCACCGTAAGCGTCGATCATGCCGTCAGCATAGATCCTCTGGTTGCCCGACAGATCGAGATCTTTCGCGGCCCGACCACACTCCTGTATGGCAGCGGCGCAGTCGGTGGCGTCATCAACACAGTAACCAGTCGAATTCCGGAAGTTGCCCCGGAGGACGGTCTCGAGGCGGCCCTGGAAGTTCGCGGAGATACCGTGTCGAATGGCCGTTCAGTGGCTATCGCGCTCGACGGGGGCGGGAACGGTTTCGCCTGGCATTTCGACGCGGCGCGACGCGAGACGGACGACTATGAGATTCCCGGTTTCGCCGAGCGCGAGCACGACGAAGAAGAGCACGCAGAAGAGGAGCACGAAGAAGAAGTCAGCGGCATACTGACGAACAGCGATATCGAGCTGACGAGTTTCGCGGCAGGCGGATCCTGGCTCGGCGACGACGCCTTTTTCGGCGTATCGGTCAGCGGCTTCGATACCCAGTACGGTGTCCCCGGTCATGCCCACGAAGACGAAGAAGAGGAAGCGGCGGAGGAAGAAGTCGTCCGTATCGATCTCAATCAGACCCGCGTTGATCTGAAAGGCGGCTGGTCGGGCTTCAGTGGCGCTATCGACGGGATCAACCTGCGTCTCGGCATCAACGACTACGAGCACGTTGAGCTTGAGGGTGCCGCGATCGGTACGCGATTCACGAATGAGGCGTGGGAAGGGCGCCTCGAGTTTCTTCACGCGCCGGCAGGTGAATGGACCGGCGCTTTCGGTCTGCAGTTCGGCGAGCGGGAATTCTCGGCGATCGGTGAGGAAGCATTCGTGCCGCCGGTAGATACGACTTCTTTCGGCATTTTTGTGCTCGAGCAGCGCGAAGTTGCGGAGTGGACGGTCTCATTGGGTGGGCGTTACGAGGCTCAGGAGCAATCACCCTTCGGGGGTGGAGCGGTCGATGACTCCGCGATCAGTCTCTCGGCTGCAGCGGTGCGCGAATTCGCGTCCGGACTCTCCCTGGCGATGAACTTCGCTTCCGCGGAGCGATTGCCGGTGGCCGAGGAGCTGTTTGCCAACGGGCCGCACCTTGCCAGCAGCGCGATCGAGATTGGCGACCCGGGCCTTGGCACGGAGACATCCAGGCACTTCGATCTTGGTCTGCGGAAAACCGTGGGTGACCTGACCTGGACCGCGACTGCTTTTCTGACCGAGTACGACGATTTCATCTTTCTGCGGGATACCGGTGTCTTCGACGCTGACGAGGAGTTGCCGGTCTTTGCCTTCAGCCAGCAGGATGCGACGTTCCGCGGCATTGAAGCAGAACTGTTCGCGCCGGTCGCGGATATCGGGCAGGGCGAGCTGGATCTTCGAATCTTCGCCGACTTCGTCGATGCGGAACTATCCAACGGCGAGAACGTGCCGCGCATACCGCCGCTGCGCTATGGGGCCCGTCTGGCCTGGCATTCCGATCGCATGACATTGGGCCTCGAAGCCACGCGTTACGACGACCAGGATGAGGTCGCAGCCTTCGAGGAAGTAACGGCCGGATATACGATGCTCGGCGCAGACTTTAGCTGGCTGCTTCCGAGCCGCGGATCAGGAAACCTGAGCCTCTTCCTGCGTGGTACGAATCTTCTCGACGAGGACGCACGCCGTCATACCTCGCTGGTCAAGGAAATTGCGCCGCTGCCGGGGAGGAACTTCTCCGTCGGCTTTCGGGGCGAGTTCTGACTCCCGATCAGCCCAGTGCTTCGTCCCAGAAGCGGCGCGTCCCGTGGTGTAATCGCGCGCCGATCTGCGAAATCACCTTGTGTGACAGGAACGACGCCCCGCGCGCGGCCTTGTCTGCCGGGACGCCGTTCGTGATGCCGTATAGGAAAGCACCGGCGAACATATCGCCCGCGCCGGTAAGATCCTTCGGAGTAGTCTCGAAGGCGGGGACGTGGGTGTTGATGTCGCCGTGCCTGACGTATGCGCCATGCGGGCCGTTCGTCACGACGACGGAAGGAATGGTTTCGCCGATCCTGTCGAAGGCATCTTTCGGGTTGTCCGCACCGGACACTGCCGCGGCTTCCGACTCGTTGCAGAACAGCAGATCCGTGTCCTTCAGTGCGTCTCGCAAGGCGTCGCCGAACACGTCGACGACGAACTTGTCGGAGCAGGTCACGGCGACCTTCGTGCCATTATCCTTCGCGATGCGGATCGCTTCGCGAATGGCGGTCTGCCCGGTGTCCGGGTTCGCGAATACATAGCCCTCGATGAACAGCCACTCGGCGTTGCTCACGGTGGCCGGATTGACGTGCTTCTCGGAAAGGTGGCTCGCGACAGCCAGCGAAGTTCGCATCGTTCGCTCGGCATCGGGCGTAATCAGGCAGAGGCAGGTGCCGGTGCCTTCGTTGACGATGATCGGGTTGCCGACATCGATGCCGAGATCTTCCATCTCATTGACATAGAACATGCCGTAGCGATCGTCGCCGACGCAGCCGATGAAAGCTGCCTGGCCGCCGAGTTGTGAAAACGCGATGATGGAATTGGCGACCGAACCGCCGCTCACGAGTCTGGGATCGGTCGACTGATAACGTTTCAGCAGGTCCGTCTGCTCGTCGTGCTCGACCAGCTGCATGCCACCCTTCTCGAATCCGAGGGAAGTGAAGTCTTCCTCGGAGAGTTCGACGAAAATGTCAACGACGGCATTACCCAGGCCGCAAATCTGAAATTCTCTCGCCACGACTAAGATTCTCCTGTCAGTTCAAACGTAGTTGTAGTGTGCGGCCGGGCTCGCGGCCCGGAACGGCAGTCGGCTGACGCGATTCTAGCCGTGAATGCCGTTGCCGTCCCGATTCGGGCGATGTGATATGCCGGTTGGCAGAGTTGTTCGCTCAGTTGGCGCCGGCAGCGACCAGCAACTCCGCCACCTCTTCCGAGGCACCGTTGCTGCGGGTGAGCCGACCCATTGCGGCATCGAGTGGCGTCTGGCCGAGCTTGTCGTTGACGTTTACCTCGGCACCCTGCTCGAGCATGTATGCGACGACGCGGGTCCAGCCGCGGCCCGCGGCGGAATAGATCCCGGTCTGACCCTCGCGGTCGGTCATCTGGTTGATGCGGGCGATACGCGCCGTTCTGCTGTGCAGATCGGTGACGCGGGCATTGATGTCCGCTCCCGCCGCCAGCAGAATCTCCAGCGATTCGATGACCTTGTCTTCGAGGTCGGGATCCGAGTCGAACCGCGGCGAGCGATTGCTGCCGAAATTGATGTCGCGTACACCGATACCGGCCGCGGCCATCAGCGGCGTGACGCCCATGACGTTCGGCAGGTCCGCCAAGGCGCCGGCGTCGAGCAGGCGCCGCATCGATTCATGATCGTGCGTAATCGCGGCCCGCAGCAGGGGTGTGGCGCCGGTCGTCAGGAGGTCGTCGGTGAACCGCTGACTGTTGCCGCCACGTCCGACACGATGCATGTTGAGTTGCGTATTTACGTCGACGCCGGCCGCCAACAGGCGCTCGAAAATCTCGGTTGCCGATGTCGACTCGGAGAGCGTAGCGCCGGGGATCGTGTCTTGTCCCGACAGGCCGCCGAGGACCGTGCGGGGAATGTAGGTCTTCATGTCGACGGCGAGGTAGAGCGCAGTGCGTCCCCACCAGTCCGAGTAGTGCGGGTTCGCACCGCGGTCGAGCAGATACGAAGCGGCGTCGAACTCAAAGTTGTCGATTGCGATCATCAGCGCGGTGACGCCGTCCGGTGTGGGCCGGTCGATGTCCTCGCCACCGTCCAGGATCGCCTCGATACATCCGGTGCAGCCGGACCGCGCGGCATAGAGCAGCGGCGTCAGGCCGCCGGTCGGGCGGTACTGCGCGCGCGGCTCGGACGTGATCTGCGCACCCCAATCATTAGTGGCCGCCCTGGCCGCGACGTCGGCGCCGTGCTCGACCAGATAGCGCGTCAGATCGGTGGAGCGGGCATCCGCCGCCCACATCAGCGCCGTCTGCTGCCTCCAGCTCTCTCGGGCGTTGACATCCGCGCCCGCGCTGACCAGGCGCTCGGCGATGGCCAGCGACCCCGTGCGGGCAGCCAGCATCAATGCGGTCTGGCCGTCGGAATTCGCGGCTTCCGGATCGGCGCCGGCCTCGAGCAGCATGTCGACGAGCTCGAGGTTTCCTGCCTTGACTGCCTCGGCGAGCGGAGTCGCCCCGAAATCGTTTGTGACCGACGGATCGGCTCCGGCCGCAAGTAACGCGCGAGTCAACGCAGCGTCGAGCCGGTAGACCGCCCAGTGCAGCGGTGTGGTGCCATCGCCCTGAGCCGCGTTGACGTCGGTGCCCTCGGCGATCATCTCGAGCGCGGTTGCCCGCCGGTCGTTCTGGAGGAGATCGGCCAGCTGGCTTTGCGCGAGCCCTGGAAACGTCATCGCAAGCGCTGCGGCGGCCAGAGTCTTGTTCAGTCTGTTCATTCGATTGTTATTAGCCGGAAAGGACACTAGACGATGTCGGGCATCAGCTTGTTGTGATGCGCCCAGAAACCCTTGTGAAGGTCGTAAAGGAGGCGGTGTGGATCGGTGAACCTCCTGCCGAGACCGTCCAGCACGCCCGCTGCCAGCATGTCGTCCGCGGTTTCGCCGAGACGAACGTGTTCGACCATTCGCTCAAAGAGTTCCAGGAGCAGGTCATGTTCCGCCTGTACCGCCGATCGATCGATGACTGGCCCGAAGCCCGGCACGAAACGCGTATCGGCATCGCTCAGCTCGAGCAGCAGCGCGAGCGAATCGACGCGTCCGCCGAGCCAGCCGCCGCCGAACCAGTCGAATCCAGGGTCAAGCTCGGGTGCGATCACGTCGCCTGCAACGATCAGATTGTGCTCAGGGACGCGTACGTAGATATCGCCGTCGGTGTGTGCCTGGATCAGATAGCCGAATTCGATGGCGAGGCCGTCGACTTCGAGCGCGTCATTCGTATGGACGGTCCGGACCGGGAGCGCTGCTTCGGGCAGCGGCGCCTCGTAACGCGCTTCAGTCGCGACGTAGTAGCCCGACCGCAACCTCTGGCGCGTCTTTGCGTGCGCGATGATCGTTGCACCTGCCTCGCCGAACCTGGCATTGGAACCGGTCTGGTCCGGGTGCCAGTGCGTGTTGAAGACGGTAGTGACCGGGTGATCCGTGGCCTCTTCAACTGCTGCGTCAAGCGACCGGCTCGAGGCCGCGTTGCCGGTATCGACGAGTAGCGCGCTCGCGCCCGTTTCGACGAGCGTGACGTTGCCGCCCCCGCCGGACAGCACGGATACGCGGCTGTCGAGCGCAGTTCGTGTGATGTTTCCAGCCGACTGTGTGCGGGCAGCCTCGGGCACGAACGGCGCGCTCGCTGCGACCGCGAGCCCGGCCCCGCCTGCGCGGAGGATGTCCCTGCGAGTGGCAGTCGGTTGGGCCTGATGACGCATCCTCGGTCCAGTCCCGTCAGACGCCCGCGATCTCGCCGGTGCTGTCCGACAGACTCTTGAGCTCGAGTCCGGCCTTGTTGACCATCGTCAGGTGCAGGTTCGACAGCGTCGTTCGCTCGGGCAGGTCGATGTGCTGACCACCGCGCTGCAGTGTGCCTGCGCCGCCGCCGACCAGTATGTTCGGCAGTGGATAGTTGTTGTGGCGATCGGAATTGCTCATGTTGGAGCCGTACAGCAGCATCGAGTTGTCGAGCAGCGTGCCCTCACCGTCGGGCGTGTTCGCGAGCTTGTCGATGAAGTCCGCGAAGCGCTCTACGTGATACCGCTGGATTACCACGAGCTTTTCGATTCTCTGCAGGTTGTTTGCGTGATGCGACAGCGGGTGGAAAGCGTCCGGCACACCGATGTGGTTGTAGGTTCGATTCGTGCCCTCGCCGACCATGAAGTAGGAAGCGACACGGGTGACGTTGGCCTGAAAGCTGAGTGCGATCAGGTCGAACATCAGGCGTACCTGTTCGTCGAAGTCCGACAGCTCGCCGATCGGTGTATCGGGCAGCTCGATGCCGGTCAGGTCGCGCTCCGATGCCTTGGCTACACGCCTTTCGGTCTCGCGCACGGATTCCAGGTAGTCGCTCAGCACGGCCTGGTCGCGCGCGCTCAACTGTGTTTTTAGCTCCGCCGCCCGCTCGTTCACGAGGTCCAGAATGCTGCGGGTCCGCTCGGCGATGACGGCGCGTTCCTCCGGCGTATCGCCTGCGCCAAACAGCTGCGTGAACACCTTGCGCGGATTGAACTCCATCGGCAGCGGCGTCGTCGGGTTGCGGAACGACAGCGTCGAGCTGTAGTAACAGCCGCCGCCGCCGGAGCAGGCCGCGCTCTGCACGGTCGTTTCCGAGGCCACTTCGAGAGACGGCAGCACGGTGTCCTGGCCGATGTGATCCGCGATCATCTGGTCGATCGTCGGCGCCATCAGAGCGCCCGTCGCTTCCATGTCGGGCTCGACGCCGCTGAGCCAGGTCGCAGGAACCGTGGTGTGCACGGTGTTGTTCGGCGCTTTGTTCTCCATGCGCCCGAAAGACGTGACGAGATGCTTGTAGTCTTCCAGCGGCTCGAGTATGGGGCTGAGTCTGAAATCGGCGCCGGCACCACTCGGTGTCCACCGGTCCATCTCGGCACCGTAGGGTGTATTCCACATGATTGCCCCGTGGGGCAGGTAGAAAAAGCCCACTTTGAGCCGCGGCGCGGCTGCGGTCTGCGCGATTGCGGTGGCAGCGGGAATCATCGCATCCAGCAGCGGCAGCCCGATGGAGATACCGGCGCCCTGGAGGACCGCGCGACGGGAAAGGTACTTTTTCGTCAGATACATTTTCGCTACTCCGCTTCGTTTTGCCCGGTCTCCGTGACCGTCAGCGACGCAAGTTGCTCGGCTGTCTCATCCGGTGTGTCCTGCAGCCGGAATGCGTCCGTCCCGACGATTGCCGTGACGATGCTCGAAAATCGGTAATCGTCCCCGGCGGCCTGACGAACTACTGTTCTGACCTGCGGCATGTCGAAATGTTCGAGCTCCCGGCCGAGGGCATACGTCATCAGCTTCTCGGTCAGGGCCTGAACGAACTGATCGTCGCGCTCGAGCAGCGCTGCCCTGAGCTCGACGGGGCCCTCGACTGCACGGTTCCCGGGCAGAGTGGTGCTGCTGTCTATAGCCGCATCAGCTTCCGTGTCGTAGTCTCGCCAGCGGCCGGTTACCGTGAAGTTCTCGAGCGCGAGGCCGAAAGGATCGATGACGCCATGACAGCCGGCGCACGTCGGGTTGGCCCGGTGCTGTTCGAGGCGCGCGCGGATCGTCTTCGGCTGCTCGCCTTCCGGCGTCGTGAGGTCTGTTTCCACGTTCGGCGGCGGCGGCGTTGGCGGCGTGCCCATCAGTTTCTCGAGCACCCATGCGCCCCGCAGCACCGGTGACGTGCGGTCCCCGTAAGACGTCTGCAGCAGCACGGCCGACTTGCCGAGCAAGCCGAAACGGGCTTCGTCGTCGAGCTCGACGCGTCGAAACTGGGGTCCGACGATCGAGTCGACCCCGTAGTGCCGGGCAAGGCGCTCGTTCAGATACGTGTGATTCGCGGTGAGCAGGTTCTTTACGCTCACGTCCTCGAGCAGAACACTCGCAAGAAACAGCTCGATCTCGAGCGCGAAATCGGCGCGCAGGGCCTCGCTGAACTCGAAGCCGAACCTCTGCACGTCCGGCTCGACCGATGTCAGATCGTCGACGTTCAGCCAGGGGAGCGCGAAGCCCGCGATAAGCACCTGCGCCCTGGGATCCGCCAGCATGCGGACGACCTGGGCGGACATGACATCGGGGTCCGACAACCGGCCATCGGCCGCAAGACCGAGCAGCTCGTCGTCCGGACCCTGGCTCCAGAGAAAGAACGACAGACGCGTGGCAAGCTCGAAGTCGTCGAGCGCGACAGCGCCGGCGTCGCTGCCGTCCTTCGGCGCTACAGTGCGGTAGAGGAAATCCGGGCTCGCCAGCACGGCAGTGACCATCAGCTCGATGCCCTCATCGAATCCGCCGGGCCCGTTGCTGCCAGTTTCGTAGAATGCCATCAGGTGCCCGAGGTCCGCCTCATCGATCGGTCGTCTGAATGCCCGGCGCGCCAGATTCGCAGTGATGCGCTCTGCACATTCCCGCTCGCGGTCCGCGACTTCCGGCTCGCAGATGAACAGCATTTCCCGGCTGCGCGTGCGCGAAACGCCCGGTGACTCATACGGACCGATCATGTTGATGCCGCCGGCGACGCCCGGGACGCGCGGGGCTCCGGAGTAGCTGAAACTCCCGACCGGGGCGAAAGTAGAGATCTGCTCGTCGCTCAGCGAACGCGCTCGTTCGACGAATGTCACGATGATCTCGTGGACGCCGGCTGTCACCTGTATCGGTATGTCTTCGAAACGGGACATGATGTCAGCTCTCGCGGGCGCACCGCCGGTGTCGAGCAGCGCAAGGTCGGCGGCGCCGCCCACATTGCCGCGGAACTGTTCCTGACGGTCTACGAGGACAACGAGCGTGTGCTCCGTTTCCAGTGCGCGCGGATACAGGCCGGCGCCGAGATTTGTCAGCGATAAACGGTACTCACCGTCAGCCGGGAACGTGTGCTGGACGCGTAAACCCCCGCGCGTGCCGGGAGGCATGCCGTCGATGTATTCGTTCTGGCGCTCGCGAGGCGGCGGAAAGTAGGCTGTTCCGACCTTTGGCACGGGCTCGCCGACTGCGAGATGCGCTACCGTGCTGGCCACGTTCACATACTGCTCGATGAAAGCAGGCGAGACCGACAGCGCGGAAGCGATGTTCGTGAAGCCGTCTACCTCGATTTCGGTGGGCAGATATTCCGTCGGGTCGATCTCGACGCCGAGCAGACCCTCTACGGCCTGCGCATACTCGTCGCGACTGAGTCGCCGAGCCTGGACGTAACCGGCCATCGGCGCCGCATTCTCGTCGATCGATCTCTCGAGCCACGCGATCAGGGCATCGATTTCCGGCTGGGTCGGTTGATCCCGATCTGGCGGCGGCATCAGCCGTCCGCGCAGCTTCGTGATGACGGCTTCAAAGATTTCGGCGTGTTCCGGGACCGAGGCGGCAGTCATCCCTTCGAACGTAAGCTCACCGGCGCGGTCGATGTCGTTGTGGCAATCGACGCAGAAGCTCTGCACCGTTTCCCAGCGAGTCGTCTCGGACTGCCGTTGCATCAGCACGGCAGCCGATCCCCCGGCCGCGGCGACCAAAATGCTTATGACAAGTATTCGGGACTTCGACATGGCGACGTTCGTTGCGCTCACTCCACCACCGAAGCCTGGTGCCGCCCGAAAAGGACGTCACCGGGCATCCAACACATTAGTATAAGGTATGCCGTGAGCGTGCCTGCGGTAGCCGGTCAGGGTTACGGCGGCACAAGGGGCCGTCCGACATTGGGGGAACTGTCCATGCACGAATATCGGTCGCCGCGGCGCCGGGTGGCGCGCTTTGCCGGGGGCACGCTGGCGTTGCTGGCAGTCGCCTGCGCGGCGCCGGCGCAGCCGCCCGAGGCCGGCCGGGCGCCTGCTTTCAGTGCGGAGGCGCTTACCGCCTGGCCCACGGATGGCTGGATAACGAACGGCGGCAACGTCTTCAATCAACGGTTCTCGCCGCTCGAAGCCATCAATCGGGACAACGTTGCGGATCTGGCGCCCGTGTGGCGTACGAGCCTGAACGGCTCGGGCACCGACAGCAAGTATTCGGGTCAGGCGCAGCCGATCGTCTACGACGGCGTCATTTACGTTGCGACCGGTGCCAATGATGTCTTCGCGGTCAGCGTCGAAACCGGCGAGATCCTCTGGACGCACGAGGCCCACCTCGACCCCGGCATCACGGTGATTTGCTGCGGATGGATGAGCCGCGGTGTCGCCATCGGTGATGGTCGCATCTACTCCGGGCAGCTCGACGGCAAGCTCGTCGCTCTGGATCAGAAGACGGGCCAGGTCGTGTGGTCAGTTCAGGCCGAGACGAACGCGGACGGATTCAGTATTACCACTGCGCCACTCTATTACGACGGGCTTCTGATCACCGGTTTCGCCGGCGGCGACCGGGCGACGCGGGGCCGCGTAAAGGCCTTCGATGCGACGACCGGTGAGCTTCGCTGGACGTTCTACACGATTCCGGGACCTGGCGAGCCTGGTCACGAAACCTGGCCGGCCGACAACGATACCTGGCGCTACGGTGGTGCCGCCGTGTGGCAGACGCCGGCGGTCGATCCGGAGCTTGGTCTCGTGTATTTCTCAACCGGCAATCCGGGACCGGACCTGAACGGGGCTGTGCGCGCCGGCGACAATCTCTTCAGTGTTTCGATCGTCGCCATCGACGTCGAGACCGGCGCATACCGCTGGCATTTTCAGCAGGTCCACCATGACCTGTGGGACTACGATTCGCCAAATCCGGTCATTCTGTTCGACGCGGAATACGAGGGCCGGATGCGGCGCGGCATCGTCGAAGTCGGCAAGACGGGATTCGTCTATATCCTCGACCGGGAGACCGGCGAGCCACTGATCGGCATCGATGAGCGACCGGTGCCGCAGGAGCCGCGCCAGGCGACGGCGGCAACCCAGCCCTATCCGATCGGCGATCCCGTCGTGCCGCACCACATCGAGATCCAGCCGGAAGGCTTCAGGCTGGTCAATCAGGGACGGATCTTTACGCCGTTCTGGGACGAGCCTGTGCTGGTCAAGCCGCTCGGCACCGGCGGCGCGAACTGGCCGCCGAGTGCCCTCGATCCGGAGCGCCGCGTCCTCTATGTCTGCGCGAATGACGGGGCCGCGGCTTACTCGACCGCCGAAGGCGGCGTCGAGTGGGAGATGCCGATGCCGGGCGGACGCTACTTCGGCGGCGACTACACCCGGTCCGGCATCCCGCGCCTCGGCATTCTCGCTGCCGTCGACGTCACGACGAACCGGCTCGTCTGGCGGCAACGCTGGGGCGACATGTGCTATGCCGGCGTGATGGTGACGCGCGGCGGGCTGCTGTTCATCGGCCGCAACGACGGACGGCTCACTGCGCTCGACAAGGTGACCGGTGAGTCGCTCTGGGAATACCAGGCCGACGCCGGCATTCACGCGGCGCCGAGCACATTCGACTACGCCGGACGGCAGTATGTCGTCGCACTCGCCGGCGGGTCGTTCTTTCCCGGTACCGAGCGCGGCGACAGCCTGTGGCTGTTCTCGCTCGATGCTGAGCGCGTGACGAACGAAGGTGGCCCGCTACAGGGTGGCCCGCTACGTGAGGCAGACGGCGACGAGCTCGAGCACTGAGTGCCGCTTAACGACGTCCGGTACCGGAGGAGATGTGCACGGCGATCCGGAAGACGACGCAGCTGTCGAGGCGCCAGCGGGGTTCGCTGCCGGCCCGGACGGCGATCCCGGAGCCGGCGGCGGCCGTTCGAACGCCTGCGCGATTCTCAGTGAGCGCGTCGAAACGCTGGCGTTACTCTCCGTGCTGCTGCAGGTTGCGTTCGTTCTGTCCGTCGACGTCCTGCAGATCGAGCCCGACGCGCTGGCCGGGCTCGGCGGCATCGTCCTGATCGTCGTGACGGCGGCGTGGCTCTATGTGACGAACTACCGCCTGGTTCGATGCGGGCCGCAGGCCGTCCGTTTCGATGCGGCTCCGCGCTTCGTCAATCGTCCGGGGCTCGCTGTCCGACTGGTTTTTCACGTGACCATCAACTGGCTGCCATTGGCAACGATTCTGTTGTGGGCCCGGTCGCTGCAGGACATCGCTATGGCGCGGGCCGCTGCCGCTGCGGTCGTCGCGCTGACTGTGACTATATGGATCGCGTTCAACGTCATGCATCGGCGTATGAACCGCCTGCGAAATCTCGTGCTCAGCTCGACATTCGCCATTGCGCTGCTCGCCGTCGCCGTGTCTTTGCTTTGAGTTTCCCGTATGGTGGAAGGCAGTGTCATCGAACCTGCTGAGATTCGAGAGGTCCTGCACGGTGCATGTCGTCAGCGACTTTAGAGCGATACTGGCCTGCGTGCCGATCATCCTGGCACTTCCAGCCATCGCCCGCGCGCAGCCGCTCCCGGCGGAGGTGCTGAGCGGTGTTGGCGTGCCTGTATGCCGGCCGGGCGGATCTCGTGCCACCCAGGATGAGCGTTGCTCGGCGCCCTCGTCGGAGTCGGAGACAGCCATTCGGTCGGAGCGAGAGCTGACGATCACGATCGATCCGGTATCCCGCTCGACGGGGCGGTGTGCCGCCGCCGTGGAAGTCGAATACTCCCAGTGGAACGATACCGTCCGGCTCGACGGCATCATCGAGAACGAGACCTGCGCCGCGTCCGGCGGCGACTACACGGTGGACGTTGTGATCAGGGCCGACTCAGGCGACGTGAGCACGGTCAGTTTCGAGGAGTCGTGGAACCGTGACGGCGACGACGACGTGAGCATTGAATCCGAGTATCCGGTCGGTGAAAACGTCGAAGTGTTGCGGGTTCGAACGCGGCGCGTCAGTTGCCGGTGTGTGAGCGCGCCTGAGGAGTGACGGCTCAGACGCCGTGCGCCGACCGGTGGGGCCGGCAGCCGACGACTGGCCGGGTTGCTCAGCGCTGATGAAACAGCGGCGGGGCCGCTTTGCGCACCTCCACGCGCCAGATCGCGCCTTCGGTCGCCTCCGTGATGTAGAGGTGGCCGTCGTGGAATGCGAGGTTCGTCACGAAAGTGCCGGCATCCGCGGGCAGCCTGATCGAACCGTAGGGGAAACGGTCCTCGCCCATAACCGCGACTTCACCCCCCTGAAACACTGCATAGTAGAGGTTGCCTTCGGCATCGACTGCCATGCCGTCCGCACCGATTCCGCCCTCGGTATGAGCGACGACATAGGCGATGTCGAAATCGTTTGTGGCCGTTTGCGAAGGCAGCGAGAGAATCCGTTTCGCGCCGTACTCACCGACATAGAGCTGCGCGCCGTCCGGCGACAGCGCAACGCCGTTGGGGAACGCCAGCGTGTCCGCGACTACGCGAAGCCGGGCGCCGTCGTCGGGCGGCAGATAGAAGACGCGGCCGTTCGGGTTCAGCGCGTTCGAGCCGTAAGGTTCCGTGAAGTAGAGCCCGCCGGCGTCGTCGAAGACCAGGTCGTTGACGCCACGCAACAGCTCTGCGCGAAACGTGGCGGCGATCAGCTCGATGTCGCCCGATGCGGTATCGAGGGCTATCACGCCGCGATTCTTGTCGGCGATGAAGAGCCGGCCGTCACGGTGGAACTTTGCGCCGTTCGGCGCGCCCCCGGTGCTGGCTTCGACGCTGCAGGTGCCCCCTTCATCGACGGTCATCACATTGCCCGATAGCAGATCGACCACCCAGAGCTGCCCCGAGCGATCGAAAGTCGCACCCTCCAGAAAGCCGCCACAAACGGCGAATCTCTCCGGCTCACAGTCACCGCAGATCTCTTCGATCGAGTGCCTTTGCGCAAGACCTGGCGTTCCGGCGCACGCAAGAAGCGACCCTGTCAGGAACAGAAAAAAAGAGCGTCTAGGGCGCATTCGCCTGTCTCCCGTTTGTGGCAGTCAACGTCGAAGCGGGCCGGCCGGCGAGCGACCATCATCGCTACGGTTCAGGCGGACGCGGCAACGCCGCCGTCCACATTGAAAATCTCGCCATGCACGAAGCTCGCGTCATCGCTCAACAGAAACGCAATCGCGTTCGAATTGTCTTCTTCGGTACCGTTGCGCCGAAGCGGTATTCTCGCCGCACGCTTCGCGTATTCGTCGGGGCTGTTGAGTCCCAGGGCGCCGGGCGTCGGCACGGAAGCAGGGGATACCGCGTTCACCCGGATCCGCCGTGGCCCGAGCTCCGCGGCCATGACACGAGTAAACGCGGCAACCGCGCCTTTGACCGTCGTATAGGCGGAAGTGCCGGGGTAGCCGCGCGCGACAACCGGTGATGACATGTTGACGATACTTGCGCCGCGCTCGGGGTCGTAGTGGGCCAGCAGTGCCTGCGTCGACCAGAACAGGGCTTTGATACCGACATCGAGCATCGCGCCGAGCTCGTCGGGACGGACATCCTCGACCGGGCAATAGCGCAGCAGCATCGCGTTGTTGACGATCGCGTCGATCGGGCCCGAGCGTTCTGCAAACGACTCGGCGATCCGCAGAAACGTCGCTCGATCGGAGGCATCGCCATCGCCGGCAAACGCCTTCCCGCCGGCGGACTCTATCGCCGCAACCGTGTCGCGGCAGGTCCCGGGGTCGATGTCCATCACGCCGATCGTCGCGCCTGATCGTGCGAGATGCAGACTCAGATGCCTCCCGAGTCCGCGGCCTGCGCCGGTGATAAGAAAATTTCTGCCGCTGAAGTCGTACTGCATCGGGAATCAGACCACGGAATTCACGTACTGGCTGTCCATGTACTCCCGGATTGCGAATACCAGGTCGTCCCTGATTTCGATGACCCAGCAGTAGAGGTTGTCGTAGTCGTTACCGTTGCTGAGCTTGCCGTGCGCGCGCGTTTCTGCGCAGACGAGATTGCCCTTGCAAAAGATGTTGTTGACGACGACCTTGGGGTCGCCCGCGACGAACATTCCGCGAACGGGAGCGAGAAATTCGTCGACGATGACGTCACGAGGCTGGTGCACACCAGCGCCGGGAACGTTCTTGACCATCGGGGTCCAGCTCGCGTCGGAGTGGAGCGTTGCCCGGATGTTCTCCAGATGCCCCGTGCTCAGGACTGCGAAAAAGTTGGTAACGAGCGCTTCGTTGCGTTCAGCCTGGTTCGTCATGAGAATTCCTCATCAGAGTGCGGCGGCAGTTCATCGTGTTTTGCGTCGGTCTCAGATCGCAGCGGACGCGGCAATGTCGGAAAGACGTTGAAAACGTTCTATGTTTGGCGCCTGCTGCATCACGCCGGCCGACAGGCACACGAAGCTCATCTCGAGCGCCGGGTCGACCCAGAACAGCGTGCTGCCCGAGCCGTAGTTGCCGAAGGTGCCGGGAGAAGTGAGTGTTCCGAACAGGCCCGGCACGACGGCGTCGCCGCGCAGACCGAAGCCGAGGCCGAGATAGGCCGGATAGGGTTCCCAGCCATGGTTGATCGCAACGGCCTTGTATAGCTCGTTCGGCTTGTTGCCGGTCCAGTTGCGCGTCGCGAGCTCGAGTATGGCCGGGGACAGCACCCGCCGACCGTCGAGCGTGCCGCCGAGTCGGAGCATTTCGGCGAACCGGAACAGGTCCGGGACCGTGGATATGCCGCCCACCCATGGCATTTCCGCGTGTTCCTCGCGAAAGGCGCCCTGCGGCCCAAGGTTACTGCGCCCCAGGTGTTCCTGTGGGGCCTTGCCGCGGAAGTCCGGAAAGACGTGGCGTTCCGCAAGGTCCTTGCGGACGCCGATTGACGTGTCCTTCATGTTGAGCGGGGTCAGCAGTTCGTCCTTCAGAAGCTCGCGATAGCCGCGCCCGGCAGGATCCGAGCGGCGCACGGCCTCGCCGAGCAGCGCATGGTTGACTAGCGGTGAGTAATGCACCCGTTCGCCGGGCGGGCCGATCGAATGAATGTTTGCGCAGATGGCCTCGATGATCTCGTCGAGTCGATCGATGTACATGCCAGGGCGGGGAATCCAGACCGGCGGCAGTCCCGCGGAATGCGTCAGCAGGTGGAATATCGTGACGCGCTCGCGCATGCCGCCGCTGAACTCGGGAATGACCTCGCTGATCCGCGTGGTCAGCGCGAACTGCCCCAGCTCGATCGCACGAAATACCAGGACGTTCGTCAGCGCTTTTGTCAGCGAGAACAGAGAGAAGACCGAATCGAGCTGCAACGGTTCCGATCGATCCGCATCGCCGAAGCCGATTGCTTCGTACAGTCCTGCTTCCCCGTGGCGCGCAACGGCAATGACAGCGCCGAAATAGCGGTCGGCCGCGATGTCCGCCTCGATCGTTGCTCTTAGGTGCTGTAGTCGATCCGGGTCGAGGCCCGGTGTCGAGGTGGGCAATGTCACTACCTTGTCGTTGTTCGGCTCTGTCGCCGGCCGGCTTTTGTCGACAGTTGGGTTGACCGGAAGCTGTCTCAGTCCGTCGGCGGTTCCACAAGAAGCTCCAGCCGGTTAAAGCGTATCACAGCGGTCACCCAGCGCGTTTCGGTCGCGTTGCCGAGGATCAGCGCTTACCCGCCGGGCGCGATTCGAGTCGGCAGCCGCCGCTGTCTCGGACGACCCAGCCACCGGTCGGGTCGCTGAAGTGGCTGCCGATGACGAAGACGTCGGAATTTGCGACATCGTCGACGAAACGGACGCGCGTCTCCCGGGCGCGTTGCTGGTCCATATCGAACCTCACCGTGTCGTCCGGCCTCTCGAGCTGAATCGGGTTGTGCATCAGATCGCCGGTGACGATCGCGCTCTGATCGCCGGACGTGATGACGATGCTGACGTGCCCCGGCGTGTGTCCGGGCGTCGGTCGGAGGCTCAGCTCGGGACAGATCTGATGATCGGGCTCGATCAGGTCGACGAGCCCGGCATCGACGACCGGCTGCACGGCATCGTGCATATGATTCAGGTCGTGATAGCCGTTCGTTTCCGTCAGCTTCTGCCAGTGCTCGAATTCGGCACGACCGAAGAGATAGCGGGCATTCGGGAACGTCGGAACCCAGTTACCATCGAGCAGGCGCGTGTTCCAGCCGACGTGGTCGAAATGCAGATGGGTGCATAGCACGGTGTCGATGTCATCCGGCCTGAAACCGGCATGTTCGAGATCGTCCAGAAAGTCCGTCTGCATGTTCGTGAAGACGTCGAACTCGCGCTGACGATCGGCGCCGATACAGGTGTCGAGCATTATTTGCCGCTCGGGCGTGCGCATGACGAAGCACTGGAATGAAATGATCATCCTGCCTTCGGGCGTGGCGAAATGCGGCTGCAGCCACGGATAGGCGAGCACGGTATCCGGCGCGGCGTCCGGCAACAGCATCGTGATGTCGTCTTCCCAGCCGTTCACCTCGACGATTCGAGTGATCTCGACATCACCGATTTTCCAGCTTCGTATCGTTTCCTTGCTCATGAGCGTCTCATCCTCGAGTTTGGGACAGGCACCCGCCCGCGAATTCAGTCATCCCGCGCCGGCCGCTGGCTGTTCCGGCGTCATTGCCGCCGGTGCCGGTCGTCCCAGAATCAGGTCGGATGCCTTCTCGGCGATTGCGACGACGCTCGCATTCGTATTTGCACCGACGAGCCGCGGATAGATCGATGCGTCGGCGACCCGCAGACGCGCGAGGCCGTGAACGCGCAGTTCGGGATCGACCACATTCTGGCCACTGGCGGGCCCCATCCGGCAGGTCGACCCGGGATGGTGCACGGTGGTGAGCGTGCTTCTGATGTGCTCGATCAGTGACTCGTCGCTCGACACATTGCTTCCCGGCAGGACCTCGCGGGCGCCGTAGGGCGCGAAACTCTGGTGCGCGAAGATGCGCCGGGCGAGCCGCAGACCGCGAAGGATCATCCGGATGTCTGCGTCGGCACTCCCGAGCGCGGGGTCGATCAGCGGCGGGGTCAGCGGATCGGGGCCGGCGAGTGTGACTGCGCCCCGACTTTCGGGATAGAGGCACACCGCTACTGCGGCGAAGCCATGCCCGAGCGGAATCGGAAACGGCTTCGGATTCCGCCGGGCGGGCTGAAATACGATCTGCAAATCGGGGCGATCGGCTTCGGGGCCGGACCGAACGTAGGCATTGGTCTCGAACAGATTGCTCGAGATCGGTCCCGAGCGCGCCAGGAGATACTGAAGGAAATTCAGGACGTCGCGTGGCAGTGCTTTGAGCGACAGGCCGTAGGACGTCGAGTCCGACATTTCCATAGCGAGCGGCGCGGACGGGTGGTCCTGCAGGTTCCGGCCGACCGCCGGAAGATGGTGCACTGGTGTAACGCCCCAGCGTCTGAGGTCGTCCTCGTCGCCGACGCCGCTGTTGAGCAGCACGTGCGGCGAATGAAAGCTGCCCCCGCAAACGACGACCTCCCGGCTTGCAGCCAGACGCTCGATGCCGGCAGGGGCCTGAATTTCGACGCCGGCTGCCGCTTTGCCGTCGAGCAGCACGCGCCTGACGCGCGTCATCGTTCTGACGTCGAGATTGTTGCGCGACATCGCGGGTCGCAGGTACGCGCTTGCCGTCGAGACACGCCGGCCATTGAATATCGTGCCCTGCCGGTAGCCATAGCCGTCCGGTTCGGGAACATTGAAGTCTTCGAGCTCGCGATAGCCGAGAGCCGCCATGCTGGCGTTGAAGGCATCGCACAGCCGATTCCTGCTGCGCGGGAAACTGACTCCCATCGGACCGCCGGTGGCATGGTACGGGGAGTCGGCGTACTCCGGATTGTGCTCGGAGCGCAGGAAGTACGGCAGCAGCTCAGCATACGACCACCCGGGGTTTCCCATCGCCGCCCAGTCGTCGAAATCGGCTGCGGGACCGCGGTAATAGGCCATGCCGTTGATCGACCCCGAGCCGCCGATCAGGCGGCCGCGAGGCAGAGGCACCTGACGACCGCTCAGTGCCGACTGCGGCGTCGTGCTGAGTCCCCAGCCGAAATCGGGATTCATGATCGCGGCACCGACCGCCGCCGGAATACTGACGTAAGGGTGTTTCTCCGAGCCGCCTGCCTCGACCAGGCAGACTGTGTGTGACGGATTCTCCGACAGACGCGCTGCCAGCACGCAACCGGCCGTGCCGGCGCCGATGACGATGTAGTCGTACTCGCGATCGAAGGGGCGGGAGGGATCCGTCAATGTCATGCCTTGAGGTCGCCGCAGGCGGCCAGTATATCGGACCGGTCAGCCGCTTTTCGTGTACTAGAATGTGGCCCTTCCTGCAGCCCGACGGACAACTCGAATGAGCGAAACCTACGACATCGTCACGGTCGGATCCGGCCACAACGGACTGATCGCTGCCGCCTATATGGCGGCAGCCGGCAAGAAAACGCTGGTGCTGGAGAGAAATGCTTGGTTCGGTGGCGGCGTCGTGACCCGCGAGCTGACGGTTCCCGGCTTTCGTCACGATCAGCATTCGATGACGCACATTTTCATTCAGGGGAATCCGCTTCTGAAGAACGACGAGCTCGGCCTGAAAGCAAGGCACGGTCTCGAATACGTTTTTCCGGAGCTGCCGATGATGTCGGTCTTCGAAGACGGGCAGACCCTCGGGCTCTACCGGGACCGTGAGCGTACCTGCGAGGAAATCGCGAAGTTCTCGCGTAAGGATGCCGAGGCGTACCGCTGGGTGGCAGAGAAGGCGGCAGGTTATCTGCCGATGATTCTGTCGTCGCTCTACACGGCGCCGGCACCGCTCGGGGCGACCTACGCGATGATGGACCAGAGTCGGGAAGGCCGCGAGATGTGGCGTTACATGCAAATGAGCTCGCATGATCTGTTGTGCCAGATATTCGAGCATGACCGCGTCCGCATGCATTTCGCGAGAGTCGCCGGTGAGAATCTGGTGTCGCCCGACGAGAAAGCCACCGGTATGGGTACGTTCGTGTTCGTCGGCTTCCTCGAGGCGTTCGGATTCGGCGTCCCGGTCGGCGGGTCGGGGAGTCTGACCAACGCGCTGATTGCGAGTATCGAGTCGAACGGCGGCACGGTGCTGGCGGATTCCGATGTCGAGCGGGTGATTGTCGAGGGCGGTCGGGCTGTCGGCGTCGTGCTGAAAGACGGGCGCGACTATCGGGCCGCCGATGCGGTCATCGCCGCGATGCATCCTCACGACATCCGGGAGATGGTTTCAGGCGTTGCGCCTGAGGTGGTCGACGATGCCGACCGTACGCAGATCTCGGAGATCGGTTGCATCACGGTGCACGCCGCGCTGAACGAGCCGCTGCGATTCAAGGCCGGCGATCACGTCAAGGCCGTAATGATCGAGTTGCTGCCGAACGACTACAACGTGCTCAGAAAGTCTTTCGACGACCTGCGGTACGGCGAACTGTCATCGTGTCCGCTGGTCGGGCTCGGGTCGCTGACCATGTTCGATCCGTCCCGTGTTCCGGACGGTAAGGCGACGATGCATGCCTGGGATTACGTTCCGTACGAGCGGGCTGACGGCCGTCACTGGGACGAGGCCAAGGACGACTACGTCGCCGTGATGCTCGACCGGATGTCGGGATTCATCGAGAACGTCGGGCCCGACAACATCATTCAGTATCACAGCGACAGCCCGGTCGACATGGAGCGGACCTCTTCGAGCTTCAGGCGCGGCGATCTGCACGGGATTGCCGCGACGACTTACCAGTACGGTTCGCATAGACCTACGCCTGACCTCGGTCAGAACACGGTTCCCGGTTGCGACCGACTGTACCTCGTTGGGCCGTTCCAGCACCCGGGCGGCGGCGTGTTCGGCGCCGGTCGGGCGGCGGCGGTCAGAGCCTGCGACGACCTCGGTATCGATTTCGATCGCATCGGTGAGCGCTGATGATGGTATTGCGCGGCAGCGACAATACCGTCCTGATGGAGGTCAGCCGGATCGAGCGCTCGGGCAACGATCTGGTCGTCAAGGGCAAGGTCTTCGGCACGATGCCGATGTCCGCTCACCTGTCCGCGGACGAAGCGCGCAACGGCTTCAGGCTGATGAGCTGGAAGACGCTGCTGTTCCTGGCGACGCTGCTCTTCCGCCGTTAGAGTTTGGGGACAGTGGAGTTTAGGGACAGTGACCCTAACTCTGGCAACGGTCCAATGCCGGCTCGCGACTGGCGCACGAGTTAGGGTCACTGTCCCTAAACTCCACTGTCCCCAATCTAGTCTTTCTTCAGGACAACCAGTTCGCGGTAGTTGCCCTGCATTTCCCATGTGCCCGTGAAGCCGATCGGCAGGACCAGTGAATCGCCGGGGAGATACTCGTGGACGGTCCCGTTCGGCTCCGTGAGAATCAGCTTGCCGCTCAGCACGTAGACGAATTCATCGATGTCCGTGGGACGGGTCCGGTGATCGGTCTTCGCAGGCGTCGACTCGAAGATCGATACCCGCAGCTCGGTGCCGTCGAACAGTGTCGCGACGCGCATGTTCAGTTCGCCGTCGACCAGAATGTCTGCGTACGCGTCGGGCGGAATCGCCGTCAGATCGAGGCCTGCCATCTTCTCCGGATCGAGTCGAACCGGTGCAGGGCTGTCGTCGGCGAGCGCCGGCGAAGAGGCGGCAACTGCCGTCCCGATAACGAGTGCCAGGGACCCAAGTAGATGACGTCGTGCCTGCATGTTCGTCTCCCGGATTCATTGGGGGCGCGACCCCCGATCAGACTTAAGCCGCCAGCGTAACACGCGCGCCGGCCGGCATGCGTCAGCTGCCGGCTTTCTTCAGCGCGAGCGCGTTGATGCAGTAGCGCAGGCCGCTGGGCGGCGGGCCGTCGGGAAACACATGCCCCAGATGGCTGTCGCAGACATTACATGTGGTCTCGATCCTGCTGCGGCCGTATGAGTCGTCCTGGTGATAACCGATGACATTGGTTTCGACCGGCTGATCGAATGACGGCCACCCGGTGCCGGAGTCGAACTTCGTGCTCGAGTCGAACAACGTCGTTTCGCAGCAGACGCATGCGTAGAGGCCGGGTTCGAACAGATTGCACATCTCGGAGCTGAATGCCCGCTCCGTGCCCTTGTCACGGGTGATCGCATACTGTTCCGCAGTCAGGATCTCGCGCCATTCATCCGGCGTTTTCTCGACCCGGCGATCCGGTGGCGGATTGCCGTCACCGGCGAAAGCCGTCACATCATTCCATTTGAGCATCAGTACAACCACCTGTTCGATTCTTGATCGGCCATTCGATAGGACTTGCCGTCAATTCCTGACAGCTACGGCAAGCGCCGGTACGACGTACGATGAGCGTCCTGCCGTTCAGGACGCTTCGCGGCGCGGCAGCCGCCAGTCGGGGCGCACGAAGTGGCAGGTGTAGCCGTTCGGGTAGCGCTCGAGATAGTCCTGGTGCTCGGCTTCGGCTTCCCAGAAGGGGCCGGCGGGCGCTACCTCGGTAACGACTCTCCCGGGCCACAGTCCGGAATCGTTGACATCCGCGATCGTGTCGTTCGCGACTCGTGCCTGCTCGTCGCTCGTATAGTAGATCGCGGACCGGTACGAGGTGCCGACGTCGTTGCCCTGGCGGTCAACTGTCGTCGGGTCGTGGATCTGAAAGAAGAACTCGAGCAGTGAGCGGTAATTCAGCTGCTGCGGATCGAAAACGACTTCGATACCTTCGGCGTGCGTGCCGTGATTGCGATAGGTCGCATCCGGGACGTCGCCTCCGGTATATCCGACCCGTGTCGAAACGACCCCGGGCAGCCTGCGAATCAGGTCCTGCATTCCCCAGAAACAACCGCCTGCGAGGACGGCTCGCTCGTGTTTCGAGTGGTTCATCATGCCTCCCCCGAAGGGATACCGGGTCAGGGACGGAATCCTGATTATCGCATCAGTCGGCGGACGGTGGCCGACTTATCACCGCGGGTATCGATTGGCGGACACCGATGTGGATACCGAAGCCCGGGCGCCGCTTGGTGGCTGATGCCGGAGGTGCTAGCTTCCCACCTGACGCCCGACTAGCCTGCTAGCCCGAAGCCCGGGCGTCGCTTCTGTCACAGCCAGGCCTGAGAGGAAAGATCGATGCGAATTGAAACCCGGGGCCGCGCGTCGGCGGCCGTGCTGGTTACCGGTGCGGCGGTGCTGCTCGGCAGCCCGGCAGCGGCGCAGGAGGGCTGTCCGCCGATCAGCGATCTGCTGCTGGTCAATGGCGCAATCCATACGATGGATGCCGGAAATCGTATCGTCGAAGCCGTTCGGGTGGTCGGCGATCGGGTCGTTGCCACCGGTGCCGGGACGCTTGGTGCGACTGCATGCACCGAGTCGATCGATCTGCACGGGCGCACCGTCGTCCCCGGCATCATCGACAACCACAATCACATCGTGCTGCTCGGACTCAGGCCCGGTCACGATACGAGAATCGAGTCGGCACGGTCGATCGACGACGTCCTGGACCTGCTGTCGGCCCGTGCCGGAACGCTCCCGGTTGGCGAATGGATCACGTCGATAGGCGGCTTCGACCCGAGCCAGTTCGTGCCTCCGCCCGGCGAGCCCCGGCTGCCGACGCTGGCGGAGCTCGACCGAGCGGTGCCCGATCATCCGGTATATCTGCAGTTGTCGTTCGCTGGCCCCGCCGTTACCAACTCGCGCGGCCGCGACTTCTTCGTGGAGCGTGACATCGAGGTCGCGGCGAACGGCGATATCGCCGGCGGTTTTCCGCTCCCGAATCCGACGACTGAGGCATTGCATGCGCTGCGGGAGCTGCAGACGCTCGACGACCAGATGCGCGGCACGCTCGATGCGATGCGTTATGCGGCCAGCGTCGGTGTTACGACCCACCTCGACCAGGGCGGTTTCCCGGCTGCGGGGACGGCTGCCGACGGCGCCGCCCATTTCGATCGCTACCGTGCCTACGACGCGCTGCTGGCTCTACATGCGCAGGACCGGCTGATCAACCGCGTCCGCCTTAACTTTCTGCATATGGAGACGGACCCGGCGACGCCGGAGCTGCAGGCGCGGCTGCTGAACGTCTTCCGGGATTTCGGCGACGCCATGCTGCGGACCGTTGGAATAGGGGAGTTCACCGCCGGTGCGAGCCCGATGATTAACGAGGCCACCGACGTTTGGCTCAACGGGACGCGCCGCGTTGCAGAAGCCGGCTGGCGTAACGAGAATCATTCGCTGACGCCACAGGATTTTCAGGTGATCATCGATGGCTGGCAGCAGGTGCACGACGCGCTGCCGACGCCGGGTATCGCCGAGCAGCGCTGGGTGCTGGCCCATGTGCCTTTCATTTCCCGCGAGTACGCCGACAGGCTTGCCGCGCTTGGCGGTGGCGTCAGCGTGCTCGGCGGCTGGCGGTACATCAGCGGCACGGCCGAGGCCAACGGCCCGCCGTTCCGGATGCTCGCCGAGAGCGGAATCCCGATGGGCATGAGCTCGGACGGCATGCAGATTTCGCCGCTGAATCCCTGGCTCGGGATCTACTATGTGGTGACCGGGCGGAACGCTCGCGGTGAGTTGATCAATGCGGGTCAGACGTTGCCGCGCGACGCTGCACTCAGGCTCTACACGGCGGCAAACGGCTGGTTTCTCGGCGAAGAAGACGAGATTGGCACGATCGAGCCCGGCAGGTATGCGGATCTCGTCGTGCTGAGCGACGACTATTTCGATGCTGCGGCCGTGTCTGACGAGGCCATCCGGGACATCGTCTCCGTGCTGACGATCGTCGGCGGTCGAATCGTGCACGGCGATGCGGACGGGCTCTAGCCGGGCTGCCAACCCGGAAATCTCACCGATTCACGGGTGAGATTTCCGGGTCAGGGACTGAGGAAGGCGGCGGTCCAGACCAGCGGCGCGTTCCAGTTGACCGCGACTTCGTTGACCGAAAAGGCATGAATGTCGTCACGCCAGCAGGCCTGCGGAGCGCAGGCCAGTTCCGCCGGCGGCGCGCGCGTCTCGTCGGAAGCGGCCGTCGAATTCGGGCCCGCGGCGAGGGCGCCCGGTGGCGGTCCCGGTAGATCGGGGTCCACTGCCGCGGCCCAGAAGCGGTGGTGCAGCTGTAGCGGAGATCGCTTGCCGTAGCCGCTGACATACGAGTAGGCGAGCGGATTGCGGCCGAGCAGATAGTCGACGACGTCGACCACGCCATCTCGATAGCGGGGCTCCCCTGTTACCTCGTACGCGATGCCCAGCAACATTGCCCGGTTGAGCAGTACGCCGTTCGAGCCCCAACGGTACGACGTGCCGGAGAACGGAATGGCGTAACCGCTGTCGCTGCGCTCCCGCAGATGCCGGTTTGCTGCAGCGACGAGTCTGCGACGCTGAGTCTCCCGCTCCTCCGCTTGCAGCGCAGTCGGCAGCAGCGCGAGGCTGATTGCCCCGAAGTGCTCCGTTCGCGACCATGAGGGTTGCGCCGTGAGTCGTCCGCGTAAGTGCGGCGACGCGTGCAGCGCCTCTGCGTAAACGGATTCGCCGGTCGTGGCAAAGAGCTCAGCGGCGGCCCAGAACATTTCTCCCGACAGATCGCTGTCGGCATAGAGCCCGCTGCCGGGAAAATCCGCGACGAAGTAGACGGCTGGATTGCGGGCCGCGGCGGTCCATGCACGTTCCGCCGCCCTCAGGCAGCGTGCCGAGAATTCTGCGTCGATCGCTCTCCAGACGCGCGCGCATTGTGCCGCCACTGCGGCCAGATCGAGCGTCGCGGCCGTGCTGACGGCACCGAGCAGGCGACGCTCGCGATCGCGGTGCGGCGGGGTCGGCAGCGGCGTCCAGCGCTCGTCGCCGACCTTGTGATGAACCATGCCGGACGCATCGATTTCGCTGAAGTCGAGATTCGGGCCCGCGCGTTGCACATCCAGCGGCACTCGAGCGCGCGTGCCCTCGGGGACCTGCATGCGCAGCAGGAACTCGAGTTCGTAGCGGGCTTCGTCGAGCAGGTCGCTGACGTCGTTGCCGGCTTCGGGAATGAGGTGGCTGCCATCGGCAAAGCTGTCCCTGCCATCGGTCAGGCGTCGTCGCTCCTCGATGTTCACCAGCGTCCAGACGCTGACCGCGCCGCTGACGACGTACTTGCCCTGGTCGCCGGCGTCGTACCAGCCGCCGGTAACGTCGAGCACGTAGTCGCATCCCGGCCAGCGATTCCCGTGTCTGTCCGGGCCGCTGCGGCACGTGGCCCGATCCGGTCGATGGCCGGCCCGTCGGGCCCACGCCCGGCCGCCGGCAAACGCGGGACGGATGCGAACGCCGCTACGCTGATGGTAGAAAAAGGCGAGCGCGTCAAACTTCAGCGTTCGCAGCGCGTCGCGGGCGATGGAGAAATCGTCGCTGACTGCGCAGTCCGTGACCACCCGGAGCACCGCCGCGTCTTCGTCGTATGCGCCGAAGTCGATACGGTGAAGATGCTCGCCGGATGGGGGGTCGTCACCGAAAGGCTCACTCAACCCACTTAGTCGGATCTCCCCGCTGTGGTCTTCCAGCCGCCAGTCGACCGGTTGCGTGTCTGCGGTCGCCATGATGGCGAGCTTCGGCCCGTCGGTCAGGAAGCCTGCCTGGTTGACGCGTATCCTCGCGTCGGTATCCCGGCACGGGGCCGCGAGCGTATGGCCGGTAACGACGAGCAAGAGCAGACCCGTCGCCATGACCGTGATCCGGCCGCCTCTCGCTGTTCCGCGGCGGTAGCCATCGAGCGTGTCCTGCCGGCGTTGAATTCGTTGCTTCATCCGTCGCTGCAGATCCGTTGCTTCGATCGGTCGCTTCGATCCGCCACTTCTGTGGGTCGTTTATCCATTCGCCGCGCCTGTGCGATTCTCCAGTCGTTTCTCGAGCCGCGCCTGCGGCGGGTCTGCCGCGGTTTTACCTGCACACATCGATGCGGCCGCTCATCGAGTTTGCGACGACCTGCATTTCCGCGTCCGGTTCCTCGAACAGCAGTTGCTGCGACGGCGGCCCGAAGCGCGGCCTCGCCACGTCCGGCCCGAAGCAGTTGTCGATCGATCCGCTGAAGCTCGACAGGTCGTAGCGGCCGGCCGGTGAATCTTCGAGCATCAGCGAGATGCTGCCGCTCGTCGTCGTCGTGCGCAGGCGCCCGTCGCTCGCCATCGTTGCTTCGACATCGATGCTGCCGGAGACCGACTTGAGCTCGGCCCGTTCGAGCTCGCTGCTGCGCAGGCGAATTCGACCGCTGACCGTCTGCGAGTTCACCTCGCCGCTGACGGCATCGATCTCGACGCTGCCGCTGACCGAGGCGACGTCCGCCCGCGTACGCTCGTCGCTCCCGTCGATCATCACGTTGCCGCTTACCGTCTTGGCACGAATCTCTGCAGATGTGAGCTCGGTGTCAATCGAGCCGCTCACGGTATTGAGGTCCTGATCGCCCCGGATGCCGTCGACTTCGATGCTCGCACTGACCGTGCGGGCCGCCACGTCGAGGTCCCGCGGCGCCGTGATTTCGAGAAACGTTCCTTCGTCGCGCCCGCGCCGATTCGAGTTCTCCGGATAAAGAACATGCACGATGATCCGGCCGCCGTTGCGGCTGACTTCCAGCCCGCTCGCCTGATCCGAGAGCGAGCCGGTCACTGCGACATCCTGCCCGTCGTTTCCCGTCACTGTCACCATTCCGCTGACGTTGCTGATGTCGAGCCGATCCGCGCCGCTTGCGTCGATCGTTTCGTCGATTGGCGTGGCTGCGAATCCCGCGCTGGCGGAGAGCGAAAGTGCCGCAAGAATGAGTCTGTTCATGATCTCGTCCTGTTCAGATTGTTGACAAGGCGCGCCCGGCTTCGTCGATCAGAGTAAGTTCCGTCTCGTACGTATGCAGCCACAGTGCGCGAAGCGATGAATCGTTCGGATAATCGGCCAGCGATTGCTCGATGGTTTCCCGCTGTGCCCGAACGAGTGCGATATGGGTCTGAAATGTCGACTGCGAGGCGTCGAGAACGCCATCGGCGTCGGGTTGAAACAGCAGGCCGTCGACGACATCGGTCTCGGGCGGCCCGTCGGTGCTCGCAACCGTGCCGGTGTCACCAGGCGCCGGTGCGGGACTGCCGGTGAGCCAGTCGGAGTTCCGGAGCACGGTGCCGGCGACGACGGCCACAACGAGGCATGCCGCGAGCAGCGCGACCTTGCCCGATCGGGGGACCGGGCGGCCCTCTGCGTCCGCTTTCTCGAGCCGGGCAGCGATGGACGGCCACAGGTCCTGGTCGGGTTCGACACTCCGTGCGAGCTCGTCCAGTCGCGTATCGAGCTGATTCTCTTCTATTGCCTGAGCGATCTTTTGCCACGTGCCGTCCGCGGGAGGAATGTCCGTCGGCAGGCGGGCGAGTGCCTGCTCGATCGTGTCGGCGTCCTTGCGTGTCTCATCCATCGAAGCTTGCTCCACTGGGTCCGGTTACGGCGGCGACGGTGTTTGCCGCGTCGGCGGCGCCGAGCAGGTCACGCAACAGCTTGATGGCCCGGTGTACCTGCGCTTTCGAGGCGCCGGCCGTGATGCCCATCAGGTGGGCGGCCTCTTCGTGCGTGTAGCCGTAGAGTTTGTTCAGAACGAGCGCCTCGCGTGCCCGATCGGGTAATCGACGGATTGCCTGCTCGAGTTGCTCTGACTCGGTCAGTGTGGCCGAGTCGTCCGGCGTCGCCTGATCGACCAGTTGCAGGTGGTTGTCGCGCCCGGACCGGGATTTTCTGATGCGCATCGCTTCATTGAAGGCAATGCGATGCAGCCATGTCGACAGTGCGCTGTTGCCCTTGAAGTTTCGCAGTGCCCGCCATGCCTTGACGAAGGTCTCCTGGGTTGCGTCCTGAGCATCGGCGCTGTTGCTGCAGAGCCTGAGGCACAGCCCGTTGACCCGGCCCGCGTGCGCCCGATAGAGCTGCTCGTAAGCGGCGACGTCGCCGTTTCGGGCCGATTCGATCAGGCTTTGTTCCTCTTCCGGGGTCAATCGCGGCTCCCTGGCCGGCAGCTGATTTCCTGCCTGCTACCGGTTTCGACCCCGGTCGGGCGAAAAGGGTTTGAATCCGCGCGGATGCAGGCAATCACCGCGCCTCCGGGCCGGGCTGATCTCGGCGCTGCAGCGGATGCCGGAGCGGCGCCGGATGCCGAGGCTGTGGGGACTTGCCCGCTACTGGTGGCCTGTAACAGCCAATTCGGTACCGTCCGGTCGCGTCTGTTGCGCCGATGCGGCGTTGCTCGTCGTCGCCATAGTCACCACTATGCCTCCTCCTCGCGCCTTGCCTCGACGCAACATCCATCGACCGGGCCAGTACCGAATTGGCTGTTACAGGCCACTAGTCGAGCAGCTCCGCCGATTCGATCATCGTCGGCTTGACCGGCAGCGAGGCGAGATAGTTACCCCCGTCGTTCCACAACAAACCCTGATCGAGCCCGCCGCTAGCGTCTCCGACCTGAACGAACGAGTCGACGATCTCCATGCCACGAACGACTTTGCCGAAGACGGTAAAGTTGTAGCTTGGGTCGGCGAGGCGGTTGTTCTCCGAATAGTTGATGAAGACCTGGGTCGAGTTCGTGTTGGCGCCGGC
Organism: Candidatus Rariloculaceae bacterium; assembly: GCA_965223375.1. Classification (GTDB taxonomy): domain Bacteria; phylum Pseudomonadota; class Gammaproteobacteria; order Steroidobacterales; family Rariloculaceae; genus CBDCWM01. The sequence continues at coordinate 1,017,487 of OZ245000.1, read as the reverse complement.
TTTCGCGAACGCGAGCGTCCCGCGGTCCAGTGCGAACAGCGTCGGGTCATCGTCGAAGTGCCGATCCTGCCAGCCTCGATGCTGATCGCGCCAGTTGATGCCGAACTGGGCAACGAAGCCCGGCACGACGCGTGAGATCGGTGTGTCGTCGTAGTACCCGGAAGTCACGAGGAAGAGGAAACGCTGTGCGGCATTCGGTGCTGCTTCCGGATAGACCTCGATGAGCACCTCTCCCGCGGTCGTCTGCAGCCGCACATGTGCGCCATGAGTCAGATCAGGGACATCGTCTTCACGTCCCGGCAGCGGCGCGAGCGACAGCGACAGTGGCGGTGGCGGTTCCGGCGGGGTCGCTGCTTCCGTGCTCGCATCGGCCGCCTGCGCCGGCTCGGCCGAGTCGGCCGCGGGCAGCGACTCACTATCGCAACCGGTCATCGCGAGCAGCGGCAGACAGAGGAGAAGCGTTTTTCGAACCATCGGTACTGCCCCTGAAAGTCGTATCGAGCTTGCATAGTAAACCGGTGGCGCGGGCTGGCAAGGGGTCCGTCAGCGCCGTCAGCGCCGTCAGAGCCGTCAGCGCCGTCAGAGCCGCGGGCCCGGAGACCGGATGTCCCCCACCTGGCTCTGCTCGTCGGGCAACGTCGCCTCGGATTTCGTCCCGGGCGTTGCGTCGTCGGAAATCTTGCCGATTCCCCTGAGTCGGTTGCGCGGATCGATGATTGCGGGTCTTGCGAGCAGCAGATTGTTCGGATAGACGACGACTTCGCGATCTTCGCTGATCAGCTTCGTGTGAAACACCGTGATGTCCGCGATGTACCCCTCGATGTAATTGTCGACATCGATGATCCGGATGAACTTGCCGCGCTGGTAGGCCGGGTTCAGCAACAGGACGAAGTACGCGCTGACATTGCTGAGAATGGACCAGCTTGCGAACAGCGCGACGCCTAGCAATGTGATCGTTGTACCGGCGAAGACGAAAACGGAGCTGAACTGGATTCCCCACACGAGCGCAAGAATCAAGGCGCCGACGAAGGCAAAAATCACTCGTGCGATGTGAATGGCGCGAGTCGCGGAGCCTTTTTTCAGCCCGCTTTGGGCGGCACCCTCTTCGAGTTTCGGCGCGCTGACATGATCGAGAACCAGGTAGAGCGCCAGGATGATCAGCGACACGAGCAGCCGGAGGAAGTTCTCGGCGAGCCACCCGAGTGTTGCTTCGCCCATTGCTAGCGGCCCGTACTAGCCAAATCAGCAGCGCCCGAACACGAACGTCGCGCCCGGAGTACCTTGCTCATTGCCGTCAGGGTCACACTAGAGCTCGCGACGGGTCATCCGTCCGGCGATGTGATCGGCCTGCCGGATCGCAAGTGCAACGATCGTGATCGTCGGGTTCGGCGCTGCGCTCGACGAGAACACGCTGCCGTCGGACACGAACAGATTCGGAATCTCGTGCACCTGCCCGAAGCGGTTGGTGACGCCGTCTTCGGGTCGCAGGCTCATCCGCGCCACCCCCATGTTGTGGCAGGCGAGGCCGACGCCCCTCGTAGCCCGGACGTCGGTCGAGCCGAGCGATTCGTAGATTGCAGTCGTCCGTTTTATGGCGTGTTCCTGCATTGCAACGCTGTTCGGGTGAAGGGCGTATTCGAGGACAGGCACGGGCAAGCCGTTGCCGTCCCTTTCGGTCGCGTGCAGCGATATACGGTTCGTCGCCTGCGGCGGGTCCTCACCGGTGATGAAGACCCCGGCAAGATTGTTGTACTGCTCCATGAAGTCGGCGGCCGATTCGCCCCAGCCACCGAAGGTATTGGCCACACTGGCCGGATAGGTCGCTGCCGTCTCGATCAGGTAACCACCTGCGAAGCCCCGCTCCGGGACATGGGCCTGCTCGTCGAGAATCAGCCCGGCCTGTCTGGCGCCCTTGTAGCCGTAGACCGGCCCGGGCATCGCTGCATAGATCATGCTGGTCACGTGACGCGTGTAGTTTCGTCCCACGTGCCCGGAGCCGTTGCCGAGCCCGTCCGGGAACATGCCCGACGCCGAGTTCAGCAGCAGCCGCGTCGTCTCGACAACGTTACCGGCGACCGCGACGGCTCGCGCTTTTTGCTCCTGCATTCGATTCTGCGCATCCACGTACACGACGCCGCTGACGTTGCCGCGCTCGTCGTGACGGATTTCCACGACCATCGCTCCGGTTCGAAGCTCGAAGTGATCGGTGGCTTCGGCTTTCGGGACCTCGGTGTAGAGCGTCGACCACTTGGCGCCGATCTTGCAGCCGGAGTGGCAAAAACCGATCTGCAGGCACGCCGGTCGGCCGTCCCTGGCAACGGAGTTGATCGCGGTTCGGGCCGACGTGATCTGCGTATAGCCGACGTTGCGGCCGCCGGCCTTCAGGACCTTGTAGTTCGCCGTCTGAAGCGACGGCGGCATGCCGTGGGTGCCGGTTACGCCGATCTTGTCCTCGGCGCGGTCGTAATAGGGTTCGAGTTCCTCGAGTGTCAGCGGCCAGTCGATCAGCGTCGTGTCGTCGATGGCGCCATAGGTCGTTCGGGGCGCGAGCTCGTGTGCCAGAAAACGCGGTGTGATGCCGGACCAGCGGACCGTCGTGCCGCCAACGGTCTTGCAGAGCCAGACCGGCGGACCGATGCGCGGGTCATGCCAGCCGAGGCGCTGGTCCATCAATGCCGGATCGTTCTCGATGTCATTGAGTGTCAGCCGGGACCCCGCTTCGAGACAGACGACATCTATACCCTTCTGCGCCAGCTCGTTAGCCAGCGTCGCGCCGCCGGCCCCGGAGCCGATCACGACGACGACCGAGTCGTCCTGGAGCTCATATTGATTCGGCACTATGCGTCCTCCGGCAGCCAGTCGATTTCGCCCGCGCCCCTGTTCAGATAACCGCCGGCCGCGAACGAGGGTCCCGGGTAATCGATGTGACGCAGGAATTCGGGGTGCGTATAGACACCGTTCCTCACTGTGGCCTGAATCGCGACGAAAAAACCGGCCTGCTCATGCCGGCGCAATGCCTCGATCTGCGCCGTTTCGTCGAGATCGGCGAAACGCGCCTGCTGGCCGGCATCGAGTGCGGTTTCGGCTTCGACGAGAATCGCGGCGAACGCGTCATCGTCGGCGGTCGCCGCCAAAGCGGCGTCGAGCACCTCCAGATACGTACGGTCGCTCAGCGCGTCGTGCGGAAAGAGCCGCCGCGCGAGCTGCGTCATCGTAGCGAGCGTCGAGTCGTCGGCGCCGCTGCCTGATTGCGCCCAGGCGAAACCCGCGCGCATCAATGCGGGTCCGAGCGTTCCCGCTGCCACCCCTGAGAGTCCGATCGCGGCGACCATGAAGCGCCGCCGTGTGGTGCCTGCATCGACCATTGCTGCCATCCTGTGTCCGTGCCTTCGACTCGTGGCCCTGACCCCGAGCCCTGGTGCCCGACCCGTCTGCCGGAGCGGCAGCCGGGCGGTTATCGAAATCCGCCGAGGGAGTCGTCTTCTTCAGGCCGCGACATGCCTGCCTCGAAGTACTCCTCCCAGATCTGTGCCCACGGGCGGTCATAGAGATCCCGCACCTTGAACGGAATCGTTGTGCCCGGAGATACCTGTGTGTTGCGTCCGTCTTCGCCGGGATAAATCGTCTGGATGCATTGGCTGACGTTGTGCGGCGGTGCTTCGGCGAACTCACCCTGAAACGGGAAGAGGCGAATATCACGGACCGGCTCGACGAACACTTCCGGGTCATAGAACACCGCTTCATGCACGAGGCCGATGAACTCGCCGGCAGCGCTTCGGCGCTCGGTCCAGATTTCGACGAGCTGCAGCTGATCGCTGTGCTCCCACATGCCGTGGGTAAACCAGCCCTGAATATTCGACGTCCACGTGATCAGCGCGTTGCCGTCCCAGAAACCGATCGTCTCGCCGAGCCAGCGCCGCACATCCTGGCCGAGACGCGGCACGGCGCCCTCCAGATTGAACTCGCGGCCGATCTGAACGTGCCGCATCGCGTTTCCGGTGCCGCCGAGAAACTGGACGCGCCCGGGCACGACCGTGACGTCGAGCGGCCGTGGCGCGCCGGGCCCGGTCCACCAGCGCATCAGGCCTTCCGGCCAGCAGAACGACAGCGGGTTGACGGCCGCGCTGGTATTCGCCTTGTGGTACATCTGCTGCACGAAGCGCTGCTGATGCTCGAGCGTGAGCAGGGAAAGAATCGTCGGCATCTGGTTTGCCCAGCCGACTACCCACTGCGGCGGCTCGAAGTAATCCTCAGTGAGCTCGGCGGTCGTCTCGCCGCGCCGCCCGCGCGCGAACGCGAGATTCAGATTGCGCGTGTATACGCCGTTCCAGCGCGGCAGCGACTCCAGTGTATGTTCCGTCGGTCCGCCGCGCGCCGCAGTTTCGTCGAGCAGCGCAGCGTAGTGCTCGGCGGCCGTCGCAAACTGGTATGGGCTGACGATCGCGGTGCGCGGGTAGTCCCGGTCGCAGTGTCCCCATGCAGCCGTTGCCGGGTCGTTGTTCTCGACCGCACTCGGCCCGGACGTATAGTCGCCGCGGATCGAGTCGAGCCCGATCGGGCTGTTGCAACGGTAGTAGCGCGGGTCCATCCACAAGTCACGGTCGGCGTAAAAGTCGCGCGACGTGAAGAGATCCACCGGCAGCGGTGTGATGCCCTCCGGCACTGCGCCGCCGGTCGCGGTCGTGTTGATATCCCAGTACCAGGGTGTCACGGAGCCTACGAATTGCTCGTCGGGATAACCGTCGTACGGCTCGAGTTCCACCGGCACTGGCCAGCCGCGCCCGACGATCATGCCGTCGGTCGAGTTCTGCGCGACCGCCAGCGAGAGCAGGATCGTCGCGGTCGCGGCCAGGCCGGAAAGCCGCAGGGCGCGGGCGACGCTAAGGAAGCTCAGGGAACCAGGGGAACCAAGGGAACAGGGCCGGCGGTGACTCACGGCGACGGGCTCCATTCGGCGGTCGGTGCTTCGAGCTCGCCTTCGCCATGACGCACGGCACCCTCGACCGAGTCGCAGTGCTTGCCGGGCGGTGGTGCGGAGTCTGCCGGGCAGCGGAACAGTGCGCCGACCCGCGTGCCGCCGGGCTCGCCGTTCCGGAGCGGATTGAGAGACACGCTGAAAACCGTGCCGCGGGGGAAGTTGCTCGCCGAGATTCCCTGGCGCGCACTGGCCCCCGCACCGTCCATGTCGACGGCCCAGTTGACTCGCTCGCCGTCGGCGTCGCGGACGAGCGCATCGCGCGCCTGGTTGAGTGGAACAAAGACGATCTGCAAGTGGCTCGGATCAGGGTTCAGATTCGCTACCACACCGGTCAGCACGTAGGTTGTCGAGCGGTCGTACATCGCAAACGAGTGATGTGCGCGGGTGACGCTTGCGAGTGCGGCCGCCAGCGCTGCGGCAATGACTCCCGAGGCGAGAACTCGAGTCCGTAGCATCATGCTCTGTGTTCCTGCGTTCGACGGCAGAGTATGCCCGGCCGCCGGGTTGCGGTCGAGGCGTCATCCGCGATCGTTTGCGCGAATGATGCCGCGGCCCGGCACGGAACGCGGCGGCGTTCTATAATTTCGCGATCACGAAGCGATCCGGCCCGGCCTGGCGGTGCCGGAGGCATCACACGACTGTTCCGGAGATTCATCATGGCTGCCGTTAATCCCGAGCCCGTCGATCCGGGGGGCTTGCAGGAATTTTCTGTCGTCTTTACCGATCGTTCGCTGAATCACATGTCGCTGCGGTTTCAGGCCGTGATGCGCGAGCTTTCCGAAACGCTGAAGTCGGTTTATGGCGCCGACGCAGTGGCAATCGTGCCGGGCGGCGGCACGTACGGCATGGAGGCCGTGGCGCGGCAGTTTGCGACCGGAAAGCGCTGCTGTGTCTTGCGCAACGGCTGGTTCAGCTACCGATGGACGCAGATTTTCGACAAGGGCGGAATACCCGCCGAAGCGAGCGTGCTGAAGGCCCGCCGCGTAGCCGAGGGTGATCAGGCGCCGTTCGAACCCGCTCCAATCGAGGCGGTCGAGGCGCACATCCGCGACTCGCGGCCCGATCTCGTTTTCGCGCCACACGTGGAGACCGCGTCCGGGATTCTGCTGCCGGACGACTATGTGCGGCGCGTTGGGGCGGCAGTGCGCGAGGCCGGGGGGCTCTTCGTGCTCGACTGCATCGCTTCAGGGGCCCTGTGGGTCGACATGCGCGCGCTCGGGGTGGATATCCTGATCAGTGCGCCGCAGAAGGGCTGGAGCGGCACACCGTGTTGCGGCCTCGTCATGCTTGGCGATCGGGCGCGGGCTGCCATCGACGAAACCGCGAGCTCGAGTTTTGCGCTCGATCTGCGCCAGTGGCTCGCGATCATGGAGGCATACGAAAACGGCGGCCATGCCTATCACGCGACGATGCCGACCGACGGTTTGCGGCGCCTGCACGAAATGATGGCAGAGACCCGGGATCTCGGCTTCGACACGCTGCGTGAAGCCCAGATCGACCTCGGCCGCCGCGCTCGCGCGCTGCTGGTCGATCGCGGCTTTGCCAGCGTCGCTGCACCGGGCTTCGAGGCGCCCTGCGTGGTCGTCTCATATACCGCCAGGCAGGACATGATGGCGCGGTTCGCCGCGGCCGGCGCGCAGGTTGCCGGCGGCGTGCCGCTCAAATGCGACGAGGGCGACGGCTACTCGGCGTTCCGGGTCGGCCTCTTCGGGCTCGACAAGCTGCACGACATCGATGGCACGATCGGGCGCCTGGAACAGGCGCTCGATAGCGCCACGGTCTGACGGTCCGCCGCAGGCGCGGCCGTCCGCCCGTCAATCCGGCAACGCGAACACATAGACCGAGTTGTGGCCGCGCGCCGGCGTGATATCGGCCCAGTCGATCAGGTTTGCCGTCAGCAGACCCTCGCCCGAGTAGACGGCAACGTATTGCCGGCCGTCGACGGCGTACGTGATCGTGCTCATCTGGACTGCACCGCCGAGGATCGTTTCCCAGAGGATCTCGCCATCCGTGGCATCGAATGCCCGGAAACGGCGGTCGAGATCGCCCCAGAAGACCAGGCCGCCGGCCGTCGCCAGCACGGCGCCGTTACCGGGCGCCCGGCCTTTGTAGATGTGGTCGATCTCGCCGGTCTCCATGTCGATCTTCGCGAGTCCGGCGAACTCGTCCGGGTCGTCATTGTTGAAGGCAGGCACGCGGATGTCCGCGCGACCGGGCTCGCCGGCCGTCATGTCGAGGCAAACGTCGACCCACGGCACGTAGATCGAGTTCGTCAGCGGGTGATAGGCAGATGGCCAGAAGCTGTTCGTGTTCCAGTAGCAAACAATGTGCTGTTCGCCCGGCTCGTTGAAGCCAAGATCGAAGTTCGGAAAGACCTCGCCGGTCTCGACATTGATATCCCGGATGTGGAAGTTGTCGACGTCGAAAGGAAACGGGTTGGCCCAGAGAAATTCGCCGGTGTCGGCATCGAGCGCCCAGATGCCGCCCGGTTCCCCGATCGCAACGACCATGTCGTGCAGTTCGCCGCGCGGGATGCGCGGGTTGATCCACTTGACGTAGTCGGGATTCGGGTCGAACGGCGACGTCAGCAGAATGCGCTCGTTCGTGTAGTCGAGGTCCCAGTCGTCGCCGGGCAGATGCTGGAAGTACCAGACGAGCTCGCCGGTATCGACGTCGAGCGCGACGGTCGAGTTGCTGTAGAGATCGGCCGGCGTCGAGCGCTTGATGGCGCCTGAGTCGCCGCCGTGGCGGGCGAGCCGCGTATTCGGCATCGGGTTTGCGATGCCCCAGTAGACGAGCCGTCTTTCCGGGTCGTAGGAGCCCGGCAGGCCCCACGCGGACGCGAGTCGCCCTTCGAGCGGCGCATCGCCCCAGGTGTCGAATCCCGGCAGATCGGCGGCGGTTTGAATGTTGTTGAACTGCCAGATCAGCTCGCCGCTGACCGCGTCGTGCGCTGAAATCACGCAGTCGTCCCGGTCGCCGCTGCCGCACGCGCCGCCGGCTATGACTTTGCCGTCCGCAACGATCGTTCCTGAGGTATGGACGCGATCCTCGACCTTCGATTGCCAGCGTAGCTCACCGCTGTTCGCATCGATGCCGTAAATCAGGCTCTCCGGGCCCGACAGCAGCACGAGATCGCCGTAGAGCGCGATCGTCTTGCTTCGCTCGGTGCTGCCGGCGTCGGTGTCCCCGAGTGCCCGGAATTCCCAGAGCAGATCGCCGTTCGTCGCGTCGACGGCCTGCACGACGGCACGTGGTGCAAGCATGTACATGACGCCGTCGTTGACCAGCGGAATGCTCTCGAGCGCGCCGGTGCCGAGGCCGCGCGACCAGGCGAGGGTCAGCTCGCCGACATTGTCACGATCGATCAGGTCGAGCGGGCTGTAGCGCTGGGCGTCGGGTGTGCGGCTGAACGACGGCCAGTCGTTCGGATCCGGCCGCTCGAGCTCGGCCGTTGAGAGCGGCTCGATCGCCATTGGGCGTGCGCCGGATTGAGCCCCGAGCCGGGGCGCCCAAAGGGCGGCCGTACTCAGGCCAATGATCAGCAGGCGTGTCGGCATGCGCGCGGTCATGTCTCGTTCCCCCGGCGGTCGATCGGCCGCCTGTGCCAGCCGTTATCGTACTGTCGCCGCTTGCAGCTGTCATAAGGAGATGCCGTTTGCCGGGATTCTGCGAACTGCGTTCAGTCGTCGTTAACGGCCCGGCGGCATTCTGTTCGCATGCAGATCTCGCTCGTCGTATTGGCCGCAATTCTGTTGGCGGCCTGTCGCTCCGACATCTACGTGCGCGACGGCGTCACGGACGGCGATACATTCTTTCTGGCACCGCGGGCAGTCGTCGATGGTGACCCGGTGCTGCAAAGCTGGGTGAGGTACAGCCTGGTCCTGACAACCTGTCAGCTCGAAATCGGCGGCGAGAATCCTGCACGCAACAGCTCGTACGAGTGCGAGTTGCGCGCGCGGGAGCGCCTGGTCGAAGCCTGGCGAGAGTTGCGCGATCGGGACGATCGATATCTCGAAACGCTGGCTACGGTGGCGGAGCGCGGCCTGCTCGACGAGTACGTCGCCTGGTACTTCGCCAGAGACGGCTGGCGTCTCCCCGATGGGCTCGACAACGACGCGTTCGAGCGGTGGCGACGGCAGGCGCTTTCCGGCCACCGGCCGCAAACGCGTTTGATCGGCTCCTGGGGGTTTCGCGAAACGGACCCGGGCGGCAGTCAGTAACGCCTCAGAACCGAATGGCGGCCGCATCCCCGAGAATCATCTCCCGATAGACGGGCAGCGACCAGCCGGCGGCTTCGAGCTCGTCGAGCCGGGCCTCGACCTGCCGCCGATAGTTCGCCGCGTCGCCGTACAGTGCCCGGAGCCGCTCTGCGCCGAACGGCTCCTGATAGGCGCTCAGCCGACACATGATGGCCGCGCCGTTCCGGTTTTCGGTGATCCACCAGTTCGGGTCGGCTATCGGCGGGTCGGCCGCGGTATTGACGGCGACGTATTTCGCTGTCGGCACGTCGACGTACGGGTTCCGAATGCCGGCCAGGCCATTGCCGTGCTCGTCGAGCAGCATCTGCGAGCCGTCGTTGTCGGTGTTCCGGTCGAGCAGAATGCGGTCGGCTCGTGGTGCCGGAATGCCGTCGGCGACCCAGCGAAACAGGTGATGCAGACCGACCGCCATGTACGCCTGCGACGGAAACGTGCTCAGTGGCTTCGCGCATGGATTCGGCAGCAGGCGGATGTTGTCGCGCGAGTCGACGTGCCCGATTCCCGATATCTCATATAACCGGTACTGTCGGCCCGGCTCATCGCTGTCCTGGCGGCGCGGCACGTTCGTTTCGAACTCGTGCATCGTGGGCAGCTGGATCAGCGGCACATCGACGGCCGGTATCGTGCTGCCGACCGACGTCGGCATGTAGCCGTCATAGATGTGGCTGCCGTCCGCCGTTCGATAGACCATGTGAGCGGACAGATAGTTGATCAGTGTCCCGGAGCTCATCGATGAGCCGGACAGCACCGTCTTGCGCACCGGCCGGTCGCCGAACGGCCCATCGTCGCTCTTCAGCAGCGCTCCTGCCTGCGCAAGGATGTCGTTCGCCTGCCCATCGACGATCCGGAGTGCTGAATAACGCTCGCGATTGAACGATTGCAGTCGTACGGGGTCGACGGTCAGGATCTCGACGGCTGCGTGCCCCGCGTCCATCACGTACATCGCCGTGAATTCGAATGCGTGCGCGGCACCGCTCGAGTGCATCGATTCGGCCAGCACGAGGCCGCTGAAATCGCGATCGTTCGACGGACGGCGAATCACGAGACGCGTCGTGTAGGGCTTGCCGTCGGCCGTGCCCGACACGAAGTACTCGTTGGCGACGTAGTCGTAGTCGGCGAGTCCGTGCCCGGTTGCCTGTGAAGGCGCCGAGTCGAAGATCGGCCCGGGCCCTGTGACTTCACCGGAGAGCGTTGGCAGTGCGACCGCTGTCGGCTCGTCCGGCAGGTTTGGCAGGGGCGGCGGCGGTTGCGGTCCGCTCCGCCCGAACGGTCCCTGGGCGAAGGCGCCCGCGGCAACGAGTAATCCGCCGGCGACGAGAGCGAGCGTCGACCTGGCGTTGCTTTCGGAATGTCGCGTGAAAGTCATGGTCGCTACCTCTGCGGGCATTCGGCCCGGAAGTTACGTCATTGCATCGGCAAGATAAACGCGGTCAGGCGCGAGGCGGCGCAAACAACGGCGGGACGGCTCAGTCGTCGGTTCCCTGCTGCAGCTCATCGATGCCGCCAATGTGCGGTGCGTGCGTCTCCGCCGGCGGGATTCTTGCGGCGAGCGCATCCATTGCGGCACGGTGGCGTCGGTCATGTGCGAGGTTGTTCCACTCGTTCGGGTCGGCCGCGATGTCGTAGAACTCTTCGTCGCCATTGGCATAGATCGTATAGCGGTGCCGGTCGTCCCGGACGCTGAAGTTGCCGTAGTCGCCGTACGTCGTGATTGCGACGTCGTCCCAGGCGGCCGACGGGTCTTCGAGCAGCGGGACCAGGCTCGAGCCGTCGACGAAATCCGGGCGCGCAAGGCCCGCAAGCTCGACCAGCGTCGGGTAGATGCTCTGCGTCGACACCACTTCGTCGGAAACGGAGCCCGGCGTCGTTACGCCCGGCGCAACGATGATGAACGGAATTCTCGTCGTCTCGTCCCAGAAGGTCATCTTGCCCCAGGTGTCTTTCTCGCCGAGATGAAAGCCGTGATCCGCCCACAGAACGATTATCGTGTCGTCTGCGCGCCCGCTCCGATCGAGCGCATCGATCAGCCGGCCGACCATCGCATCGGTGAAGCTGATGCTGGCGAGATACCCCTGCACGGCTTCCTGCCACTTCCGCGTTCCCTTCTCGCGGATCCAGGACATCGTGTCGGTGTTCAGATCAGGCTCTGCGCCAATCAGGTCGGCGTACGCCCCCGGCACATCGTCCAGATCGTCTTCCAGGTAGTCCGGCAGCACGATCTCGTCGAGCGGATGCATGTCGAAGTATTTCTCCGGGACGTACCACGGGAGATGCGGTCGGTAGAGTCCGGCGGACAGGAATCTCGGACCGGTCGATGCTGCATCGAGCTGCCGCACGATCCAGCTGACCACCTGGCCGTCGCCCATCGCCTCGTCTGTGGTCAGCGTCGGGTAGAAGTCGAAGTGCCCGGTGCTGATCCCGTTTCCGGCCGCATCGCCGTCCGTCTGTCCGGCCGCCGGGAAGACCTCGTCAGGAAGCTGCCGCGCGAGCGACGGGAAGTAGGCGTCCCACGCACTGTAATCCTGCTGGCCGGTGAAGCCGACGATCGAATAGGTATGCGCGTGGAACAGCTTGCCGGCGCCGAGCGTGGCATAGCCATTGTCCCGGAAGTAGCGCGGCAGCGTGCGAATGTTCTCGAGCCTCGGATTTTGGCGCCAGTCCCCGAGTTGCGTGTAATAACCGCTGTTGAATGGCGTAAGTCCGGTCAGAATTGCGGTGCGCGCGGGCAGGCATGCCGAGGCCGGTGTGTGAGCGTTTCGAAACAGCATGCCGCGCGCCGCCAGCGCATCGATGTTGGGCGTTTTCGTCTGCGGGTGGCCGCCGAGGGCGCCAACCCAGTCGTTCAGATCGTCGATCGCAATGAACAGGATGTCCGGGCGATCCTGGCTCCAGCCGACGGTGGCCGGCAGCGTCAGCAATGAGATCAGCAGGATTCGCTTGAGCATGGGCAGTCGCCAGCTTGCGCCATTACGGCGTCGTTGCAACGATTGTCTGCGAATCACGTGGGCGAGTCCATCAACCGGCGGGCCGGGTAGTGTCCTTACGACACTGCCGCAGGTCGTCGGTCGTGAATGCCGGTTAGTGGCTGTCGTCCGGCGCCGCGAGCCAGGCTTCGAGATCGGTTCGCAGCTGCTTGAGGTCTGCCTGTCGCGTATACATCATGTGCCCGGCATCGTAGTAACGGTGCGTGATTCGCGAACGGACGGTCGAGGGTACGTCGAGTCGCGCAAGTGACCAGTCGCTGGCGCTGTACGGCGTGCCGAGATCGTATCGGCCGCTGGCCGCGAGCACGCGCAGATGCGGATTGCGCCTGAGCACGCGTGCAAGGTCCGGGCTCGTCGAGGTAAATCCCATTTGCTCGTGGCTCTTCTCGCCGCGTTTCCAGTTCCACTTGCTGTTCACTTCCATGTTCAGCACCTCGTACCGCGTCTCGAGGTCGAGACCGAGCGCGTCGCGGAGATAGGCCAGCGACGCCATCGTGTAGGGAGCGTTCACCGCCTCGATGCCGGGGTCGAATTCCCAGTCGCGAGTCCGGCTTGCGGCCATCGGCCCGGTGGAGCGCGCGTCGAGCCGCCCGACGATCAGGCCGCGGGCCCGCAGCGCTTCGAAAAAGAAGGTCTCATCGCTGATGCGGAGATTCTTCTCGTCGACGAGCGCGCGAGGCAGTCCGGTCAGCTCGGACAGACGTTTCGCGACCCGGTTCGCTTTCGTTTCGCCGAGCCGCGCGCCGGCCTGCAGGGCGGCGACGTACTCTTCCCGCACGAAAGACTCTGCTGCCTCGCGCGCCGCGGCCGGCGAGTCGGCAAGCTTGCCGCGCAGCAGACCGTGATATTGCGCCGTCGCCGCGAAACCGGGCAGGAATAATCCGTAGGGCAGATCGTTGGCCGGTGCGAAGACCAGACTTTGCAGGTCCATCGCGCAGGAGACGAGGATCAGGCCGGACAGCGCGACGCCTCCCGCCTGCAGCTTATCTGCGATCGCCGCGGCTCGCGTCGTGCCGTAGCTTTCACCGACGAGGTATACGGCCGATCCCCAGCGCCCGTGACGCGTCAGCCACAGGCGTATTACTTCGCTGAACGCGTCGACGTCGCCATCGACGGAGAGCATCTTCTTGCGCGCGTCTTCGGTTGCGGTTGCGGACCAGCCGGTATGCGGTGGGTCGATGAAAACGAGGTCGAAGTGCTCGAACCACGACAGGGGATTGTCCTCGACCCCGTACGGCGGCACCGGCATCGTCCCGTCGTCGGGAACGACCACGCGCTTCGGTCCGAGGGCACCCAGATGCAGCCAGATCGAGGCAGAGCCCGGGCCGCCATTGAACGCGAAGCAGACCGGGCGCTTATCCGAGGATGCGTCTTTTCGCAGATAGGCGATGGTCAGCATGGCAGCTTCGGCCTCGCCGCTCCCGCCGTCGAGTCCCTCGGCCCGGACGGCGAGGAATTCCGCGGTTGCCGTGTACGCCATCTGCGTGCCGCCAATTGCGACGCTGCCGCCGCTGACGGCCGGCGGGCGCGCAATCAGCTTCTCGACATGCTCTTTCTGCCGCTTGGCATCATCTGCCGACCCTGCTTCGGGCCCCGACTGCTTTTCGCTCACCGTGTCTCCGCTCAATTCCGCTGCCCGGGTGCGGCGATTGTACGGCGCCGGGTGCCGCTCCGGGCAGGCGCCGGCGCCGGCATCCCCCGGTCCGCGGTCGATTTGGGGGAAATTGGATTTCGGGCCGCGGGGATGGCGTAATAGCGGCTTGCCGGGCGGCCGAGGGACCTCTCCTGCCGGCGCCAACAAGAAATCGAGACAACCGAGGGGGTAGTCAGTGGTAGCCAAGAGAGAAACGGCAGTGACGCCGGAGATGATCGGCGATGTCCGCAGCGACAAGCCGCAGACCGGAGACGAGTATCTGGAGTCCCTCCGCGACGGACGCGAGGTCTACATCTACGGCGATCGGGTCGACGACGTCACGGAGCATCCGGCGTTTCGCAATACGGCGCGAATGACCGCGCGTCTGTTCGACGCACTGCACGACCCGGACAAGAACGAAGAGCTGCTTTGCCCGACAGATACCGGCAGCGGTGGAATGACGCATCCGTTTTTCAAGGCGCCGAAGACCGTCGAGGAACTCGTGCAGGGCCGAAATGCGATTGCTGCCTGGCAGCGCATCTCGTACGGCTGGATGGGGCGCGCGCCGGACTATAAGGCAGCCTTCCTCGCGACCCTCGGGGCCAATTCCTCCTACTACTCGCCGAACGAGGAAAATGCGAAGCGCTGGTACCGGTTCTGCCAGGAACGCGTGCCGTTCGTCAACCATGCAATCATTCATCCACCGGTTGATCGTGACAAGCCGCCGAACGAAGTCGCGGACGTCTGTGTGCACGTTGAAAGGGAGACCGATGCCGGCATCTATGTATCCGGCGCGAAGGTCGTTGCGACAGGCTCCGTGCTGACGAACTACACGTTCATTGCGCACCACGGACTGATTCCTCTGGGCGACAAGAAGTTCGCTCTCGTTTTCATGACACCGACGAACGCACCGGGCGTGAAGTTCATCTGCCGCACGTCCTACGAAATGACGGCTTCAGCGGTTTCTAGTCCGTTCGATCATCCGCTGTCCTCGCGGCTCGACGAAAACGATGCCGTCTTCATCATGGACAACGTCTTTATCCCCTGGGAGAACATGTTTGTCTTCGGCGACGTCGAGAAGGCTAACAACTTCTTTCCGCGGACCGGATTCCTGCAGCGGTTCGTCATTCACGGGTGCACGCGCCTGGCGGTCAAGCTCGACTTCATTGCGGGCCTGCTGCTCAAGGCGACCGAAGCCTCCGGCACCAAGGACTTCCGCGGTGTGCAGGCCAATGTCGGCGAGGTGCTCGCCTGGCGCAACATGTTCTGGGGGCTCAGCGAGGCTATGGTCCGCGACCCGAAGCCGTGGGTAGACGACTATCTGTTGCCGAACAACGATCACGGCGCCGCTTATCAGGTGCTCGCGACGGTCGCCTACTCGAAGGTCAAATACATCATCGAGCAGACGGTCGCATCCGGTCTTATCTACCTGAACTCTCATTCCCGCGACTTCAGCAACCCGGATATTCGGCCATACATCGACAAATACATGCGCGGCTCGAACGGTTACACGGCCGAGGAGCGTATCAAGCTGATGAAGCTGCTCTGGGATTGCCTTGGCACGGAATTCGGCGCCCGGCACGAGCTCTACGAGATCAACTACAGCGGCAGCACCGAGGAAATCCGTCGCTATGCGCTGTTCGGCGCGATGGGCAACGGCAATGCCGAGAAGCTGAAGGGCTTCGCGGAGCAATGCATGGCCGAATACGATCTGGATGGCTGGACCGTGCCGGATCTGATGAACCCCGGCGACTTCTCGATCCATCGATAAAGCGGACAGGGAGTTGGGGTCACTGTCCCCTAACTCCCGGCGCCACCGGGTCGGGTGGTGGACCGCTTTACATAATCTAAGGCCGCGGTTCGACGGTTCCGTCCCCGCTCGCGATCCCGGCTGTCGGCGATGCCCCGCGGCGTGAACCTCTCGCGCAACGCAAGGAACTGATATAAATCGTAAGTAGCGATGCGTCGTGTCGCCCGCGTGCCGGGCGATCGCGGTAAATGAATAACAAGAAAAACACTGCCAGGCAGATTCTCTCCGGGTGGCTCGACAGGCCCTTCATTCATCGGCACCCGAATCTCGTGCTCGGTGCGGTTGCTCTTGCCGTCGTATGGATTGCCTGGTCGCTGCTCAAGGCCGATGAGAACGCTACCTACCTGACGTTATCCGCCGAACGCGGGGACATCGTTTCCGTCGTCACGGCAACCGGTGTCCTGACGCCGGTGGGTCAGGTCAACGTGGGCTCGCAGTTGTCAGGACAGGTCGCCGAGGTGCTCGTCGACTTCAACGATCAGGTCAGTGCCGGCCAGCCGCTCGCGCGCCTCGACCCGCAGGGCTACGAGGCGATCGTGCGCGAGGCGGAAGCCGCTCTTGAGATCGCCGAGGCGGGCATGCTCGTGCAGGAAGCGGCGCTGGACAAAGCGGAGTCCGACCTCGCGACGGCGCGCGCTTCGCAGGAAGTCGGTGCGGCGGAAACCGACAGCATGCGAGCGCAGCGCGAGGAAGCCGAACGCACACTCGAGCGCTTACGAACGCTGGAGCAGGAGGCCGCAATCTCAGGTAGTGAAGTCGATCGGGCCGAGGCTCGTGCCGAAACGACGGCCGCCTTGCTGCGCGCCAGCGAAACGCAGGAGCAGGTGCGTGACGCGACAACACGCAGCGCCGCGGCGGCTGTCAATATGGCGCTCGCGCAGTTGCAAAACGCGATCGGCGAAGTGAAGCGGATGACCGCAATCCTGGAACGGGCGAATGTCGATCTCGCGCGTACGACGATCGCGGCGCCGATCGACGGGGTCGTGATCGGCCGCAATGTCGACAGCGGGCAGACCGTTGCCGCCACACTCGAGTCGCCGACGTTGTTCACGCTCGCGAAGGACCTGCGAGACATGGAGGTCCATGCGCAGATCGATCAGGCCGACATCGGCCGCATACGCGTCGGGCAAGCCGTCCGGTTCTCGGTCGACGCATTTCCTGATCGGGACTTTGTCGGTGCGGTGACGCAGATTCGGAAGGCACCGCAGGTCTTTCAGAACGTCGTCACCTATCAGGTCATCGTGTCCGCGGACAACGCCGAAGGGCTGCTGTTGCCCGGCATGACGGCCGTGCTGCGAATCACCGTTGCCGAAGTGCACGACGTGCTGAAGGTGCCGGCCGCTGCCCTGAGGTTTCGGCCTGCCGAGAGCATAGCGGGGCCGGTCGAAGCCATGTGGGTCGGCCGTGAGCTCGCGAGGCCGGAGCGCGGCCGGGCCGCTGTCATCTGGGTGCTGTCCGGCGGGGAGATCGCACATCGCGTAATCGGCTATGAGGAAGGCGACACCGACTCGGTTGCCGTTGTCGGTGGCAATCTCGAGCGGGGCGAGCTCGTCGTGATCGGCACGGCAGCAGCAGCGGATTCGCCGGTCGGGCTGCGCCTTGGGTTCTGACGTGGCTCGGCCTCTGCTCCTCGCGTCCGGCCTCGAGAAGACTCACACGTCGGGTAACAACGCTGTACACGCAGTGCGTGGCATCGATATACGCGTCGATGCCGGTGAATATTTGGCAATCATGGGGCCGTCCGGTTCCGGCAAGTCCACGCTGATGAATCTGCTGGGCCTGCTGGACAGGCCGGATAGCGGTTCTCTGCTGATTGCCGGGGAAGATGCGGGGGACCTGGAGCCGGACGCGGCCGCGTTGCTGCGAAACCGGACGATCGGCTTCGTTTTTCAGAGCTTCAATCTTCTCGCGCGGCGGACGGCCACCGAGAACGTCGAATTGCCGCTCACTTACGCCGGCGTCGACAAAGTCGAGCGCCGCCGGCGTGCGATTCGGGCCCTGGAGCAGGTCGGCCTCGCACATCGCCAGGATCACTGGCCGTTCGAGCTCTCCGGCGGCGAGCAACAGCGAGTCGCGATAGCCCGGGCGCTCGTCGTCGATCCATTGCTGATCCTGGCCGACGAACCGACCGGTGCGATCGATACGAGCACGGGAGCGGAAGTGCTCGAGCTGTTCCGTTCGCTGAACGACGCCGGTCGAACGATCGTCGTCGTTACCCACGATCCGGGTGTCGCGGACGGCGCAGATCGTGTGTTGCGAATGCAGGACGGCCGAATCGTGAGCGACAGCGGCGGGCCGGTGCGCGACCAGCCGGTACCGACAGCCAGCTCGGGGATGCCGGGGGATGCCGTGGTCGACGGCGGAACGCCGTCCGGTACCGGCGCAGCGCGGCCGCTCGATGCATCTCCGGGCGTTGGCGAATCGCCTGCCACTGACGCTGCCACTGACGCACCTGCCACTGGCGCACGTGCCGCTGACGCTGCCGGCCCCGGCGCGCCGGGTGGCAGCCGGCCCGACAGGCACGTTGCGCCGATCGACCTGTCCGAGAACATCGGCATGGCGTTGCGTGCCCTTCGAGCCAACGTTACGCGGAGCGTGCTGACGATGCTCGGCATCGTCGTCGGCGTTGCTGCCGTTATTACGATCTCGGCGATAGGCGAGGGCGCCAATGTGCAGGTCGGCGAGCAGATCCGCTCGCTCGGCACGAATCTGCTGCTCGTGCAGCCCGGCTCGACCGGCGCCGGCGCCACTCGTCTTGGCGCAGGGAGCGGAACGACGCTGACCGAACGCGATGCCGAGGCGATCGCCAACGAGATCGACGGCGTGCAGATCGCAGCACCGGGTATCTCCGGCACTGCGCAGCTCGTTCAGGGGAATCGGAATTGGGCCGCGCTGATCGGCGGTGTCACGCCTGACTACCTGATTGCCCGAGACTGGGAGGTCGGCTCTGGACGGAGCTTCACCGACGAAGAGGTTGCCTCGGCCGGCAAGGTGGTCCTGCTCGGTGCAGTGACGGCACGCGAGTTGTTCGCTGCCGCCGATCCGCTCGGTCGGATCGTGCGGATCGGTAACGTGCCATTCGAGGTGATCGGCGTGCTGAATGAGAAGGGCCAGAATTCGGATGCCGGGCGCGATCAGGACGACGTTGCGCTGATTCCGTTGTCAACGGCCAGGCTGCGCGTTCTGGGTCAGCAGGCGCAGCGCGACCGCTTCTCGGTCGACTATGTGCTCGTCAAGCTCTACGACGGCGCGCGACTCGAGTTCATCGCGTCGCAGACCGGCGGACTGCTTCGGCAGCGCCATCGGCTGCTCGACGACGCGCCCGACGACTTCATCGTCAGCGATCCGACGGCGGCGATTCAGGCTCAGGCCGCCACGACGCGAGTGCTGAGTCTGTTCCTGTCCGCGGTCAGTGCTGTCTCGCTGATTGTCGGCGGTATCAGCATCATGAATATCATGCTCGTTTCGGTCACCGAAAGGACGCGCGAAATCGGCGTGCGACTCGCTGTCGGGGCGAGGCGCAGTGATGTCCGCACGCAGTTTCTGATCGAGGCCGTGACGCTCTGCGTGCTTGGTGGGGCAGTCGGGCTGCTGGTCGGCGTAGTCGGCGGGGTCTCGATCGCCCGCCTCGCCGCATGGCCGGTGTTCTTCGGCCCGGGCATCATCGTGCTCGCGGTCGGATCGGCCGCGCTGGTCGGAGTCTTTTTCGGTTTCTACCCGGCGCTCAAAGCGTCGCGGCTGAGCCCGATCGCCGCATTACGTTTCGAATAGCCTCGTGTGTGAGATCTGAGAGCATAGGCGCCCCGGAAAGCGAGGACCCTGCCGGGCAGGGTCCCCGCGGGCTGCGATTACGGCAGGTCCTGGACGCCTTTGCAGTGCGCGAACGCCGGGTGGGTCGACAGCGACGGGTCCAGCGCAAAGATGCTGGTGCCGGCCGGGTACTTCGCTGCGGGATGATCCGCGATCACGGGTCCGGTCGGGCCGATTTCGACGGCGCCGGTCGCAATTACCGGGCGGGCGAAAGCCGGGCTGCCGAAGTCGAGGCCCGGCGGATGGCGATCGATTTCCCCACTGCAGGCAACGGCTGCGATCTCGTGGACGGTCGAATTTGCCGACGTCGATATCACGAGGACGGCAGCGGCGGCGGCCAGCCCGAGTGAATAACTTACGGCGGAGCCGGGTAGACGCTTGATCAGCTTCATGGGTTCTCCCCTGGTTAGGATTATGTTAAAGAGCAGGCCGCGATTCGGCTGGCCTCGAGCCGTGAGTGGCACCGCGCGCTCGAAAGGTTCAAAGAAGCGAGCAGCACCCCGCGCAGCCGCGCTACGATTCCGGGCCCATGCCCTGAATCCGCAGGGCAATTAGTCGTCGAAAGTCGACGCAATCGGTGACTGGAGAGTTGTGTATGAAATACGGACCCACAACGTCGTGGCTGATGGTCGCGGCCATGATCGGTGTGCCGATGCCGGCACTGTCTCAGGACATGCCGGACATCGGCTTCGAAAGCATCGGTCGGGGCCGGCCGCTGGCCGCGAGCGTAAACGATCAGCCACAGGTCGGGCCGGGCTGGAACCGCCGGCTGGGTCAGGGCCGGCCGCGCGCGGGCGAGACGCCGGAGCTCGACGGGTTCCGCCCGGACGCGTTGCCCGACGACATAGAGCCGCTGCCGCGCGACGTGTTCACGACGACCGACTTCTATGCCGACGAGGCGTTGTGGAGCGACCGACGATATTTTCGCTGCAATAGCCCGATGGCGACCGAGTTTCAGCGCGGCATTCTGTTTCCGCCGCCGCTGGCCGAGGAAGTCGAAGATAGTCCCTGGGGCCATTGCGATCTCGATTATCCGCGCGAGGCGATGGTGAGCCCCTACGAGTTTTCGTCGGCCGAGGCGCATTACGCAGCGCTGCTCGCCGAAACGCGCGAGCGCGGCGGGCCGAATCGCTATTCCTTTGCGGACTTTCCGGCCGCGGAGTGGAATGGCCAGTATGAGAGCACCTTTCAGGGCACCCGCAATCAGCAGAACTGGTACTGGGGCGCGCACAGCCAGTTTTCGACGATGCTGTCCCTGCTGACACCGCGGTACCAGCAGTGGATGGTGCAGGAGGCCTACCATCAGGTGCACGGCAATGCGCTGTGGCCGTCGTCGTTCTGCTGGCCGGAGGGTTTCATGCGGCGCTGGTATCCGGCTGCCGTTCGCGAGCACTACATCGTCGCAACCCCGGACCTCGTGCAGATCTCGACCGGCGTTGCCGACAACTTCGTGACGAACGTCCACGTCGGGCGGGAGTTCAAGCAGGATGGCGCCGTGCCTTACCTCGGCGAGCAGGTGCCGCGCTGGTATGGCGAGACCATCGGCTTCTGGGACGGCGACACGCTGATTACCTGGACCAGCAACCTTCAGGGCTGGAAATCGCACTCGCTGTTCGAGTTCTCGAACCAGATGCAGACCATCGAAATCTATACGCCAGTTCGTGACGATGCCGGCCGCTACGTCGGCGTGAATCACGAGTCGATCTTTTACGATTCGGAAGCGCTGGTCGAGCCGGTTCGGATCGTTCGGAACCTGCACAAGGTGGCCGACTTCAGCGATGCCGAGCAGACACCCGCGACATTCATCGAGTGCCTGCAGACGATCTATCCGATCGACGGCGCAGCCGTGCCGCTCGCACCGGGCGCCGTGATCGAATTCGAAGTGCCGGACATGTACGGCCGTCCCTGGGACAAGATCTGGCGAGAGAATTTCGAACAGGGGATGTCGCGGCCCGATGAGGACGAAGACATATTCACGTTCGATTAGCGCGCAGCCTCCCCAGTCGTCGCAACCTGCGGCTTGCGGTCGCCTCGCGCGCTCGCCTCGCGCGCTCCCCCCGGCCCGGTCCCACTGCGGAAACTACCAATACGGTTCCTTCGCGGTCGGACCAAGACTGCAATACGAGCGGGTCGATACAACGCAGGAAACGGGAGCGGGAGAGGAAAATGAATGACCTGGACGACATCAGGGAGAGCGTCGACACGATGGTGGCCGAGCTGCGGCAGGAATACGGTGAGTTGCGGGTAAAGGCCAATCTTGCCCGGCGCGAGGCCGTCGACGAGCTGAAGATACTGGAGGCGAAGTTGCGCAAGCTCGAGTCGAAAGGCAAAGAGCTTGCAGGCGCGACGGCCGAAGCTTCAAAAGACGTCGGTGCCGCGGCGCTGTTGCTCGGTGAGGAACTCCGGAACGGCTTCAGAAGGATCGCCAGGAAACTCTGAGCTGGTCTGGCGGCACATCGCCCCGGCAGATCGCCCCGACACATCGCCCCGACACATTGCGGAGGGCCGAATCACGTGGCAGTGAGCCTGTTTCGTCATTTACGGATGATCGAGCCGGCGCCGCTAAAGCAGCTCTCGAGCCAGCTCTCGGCGCTGGTCGCCGGGCGCCTGTGGCTCAAGGTCCTGATCGGTATGTTTCTCGGCCTGCTGGTTGGCGCCCTGATCGGTCCGTCCGCCGGCCTGGTCGCGCTCGAAACCGGCGCATCTGTCGGTAACTGGCTCGCGCTCCCGGGTATGCTCTTTCTGGCCGCCGTGCAGATGGTGGTCATCCCGCTGGTTTTCGCATCGATAATTCTCGGTCTCGCCTCGAGTGAGGACGTCGAACAACTCCGCAAGCTCGGTCTCGTCGTAGTCCTGTTCTTCGTGGTCACAACCGCGGTCGCGGCGGCACTCGGCCTGTGGATCACCGATCTCTTAC
Organism: Candidatus Rariloculaceae bacterium; assembly: GCA_965223375.1. Taxonomy (GTDB): domain Bacteria; phylum Pseudomonadota; class Gammaproteobacteria; order Steroidobacterales; family Rariloculaceae; genus CBDCWM01. Next base: position 995,093 of record OZ245000.1, on the reverse strand, counting down.
AGCCCGGCCAGGGACTCAGCGAGCAGCTCATTCCGCCGGCAGCCGTTACCGCGGCGCCACCGCCGCTGACACCACCCGGCATCAGCGAAATACCGGAGACCCTGATCCGGCTCCTGCCCGGAAATCCGCTCGGGTCGATGGTTGAGGGCGAAATGCTGCAGGTCGTGATCTTCGCGGTCATCGTGGGTATCGCGCTCGTCGCTCTGTCGCCGGAGCAATCGAAGCCCATGCTCGATCTGCTGACGACGCTGCAACAGGTGTGCATGATGGTCGTCCGCTGGGCCATGCTGCTGGCGCCGGTGGCGGTATTCGGGCTGATGGCCAGGCTTACCAGCCAGATCGGGCTCGAGGCGCTGTCGGGGCTCGCGTTCTATGCGGGGACGGTCCTGCTCGGGCTCATGGCCCTGTTGCTGCTCTACCTGGTGCTGATCCGCTTTGCGGGGCAGCAGTCACCCGGATCGTTTCTGCGGGCCACGCGGGAGCTGCTGCTGCTCGCGTTCTCGACGTCGAGTTCGGCCGCCGTCATGCCGCTGTCGATCAAGACGGCAGAGGAGAAGCTCGGTGTGCGCCGGTCGGTCGCGCAGTTCGTGATTCCGCTCGGCGCAACGATCAACATGAACGGCACGGCGCTCTACCAGGGTGCGGCGACCGTTTTTCTCGCCCAGGTCTACGGTGTTGACCTTGGTATGAGCAGTCTGGCGCTGGTCGTTGTGATAGCGGTCGGTGCATCGATCGGGTCGCCGGCAACGCCGGGAGTCGGAATCGTGATACTCGCCATGGTGCTCACCACAGTCGGCATACCGGCCGAAGGCGTTGCGCTGCTGATGGGGGTCGATCGGATACTCGATATGAGCCGTTCGTCGATCAACGTCGCCGGGGATCTCGTGGCCTGCAAGCTGATGGATCGGTGGATTGGCGGCACGGCCGCTACCGATGCTCATGCCGATGCGGCCGCCCTGGATGCGTAGCCCGGAGATTCGTGGCCGGCAGCGTTTTCGGTAGCGCGGCGCATGGCGGACGGCCGAATGACGGCGTCTGTGCGGCCCCCGAAGGTGACTAGCGAGCCTCGATCGCCTCTGCCTCCCGCCGTATCCTGTTCGACGACGACAACGTGTAGTTGCGCGCCGGCGCGTTGAACGTTCGCTCGCCAACCACGGCGAGTGCGTCGGCCAGCAGAAATTTCGCCGCGGCGTTCTCCGGCTCGAGCCGCGCTACATGTTGTGCGTATTGCGCGGCCCCGAGCGGGTCGTCATTCGCCATGGCTGACCGGGCCCGTTCCAGCAACTGATCGGTGCCACCTGCCAGATCCGCGATGCGGCGGGATTGCTGCTGCGGGCTCTCGCGGTGCAGGTTCAGCGGATTGCCGTCGAACCAGCCGATCTCCTGCGCGTATATCGTTCGAACCGTGCCTTCGACGCTGCCGTAGTAGTCTGCCAGGTAATCGAGATCGGCGAGATGCTCGGGCAGCGCAGCGTACGCGACGAGCTCGTCCGGCGTCATGTATTGCCGAGTCCCTTCGACCGTCCGGTCGAGCACCCACTGCATCGCATCCCGATAGTTGGTCAGCACCTCGACGGCATTGCCGAGCATCGGTGTCGTGTGACCGCCGACGAGGTGGCGCGGATTCTCGCGGGCCATGCTGTCGATGCTTGCGATCCAGTCGCGCGTGGATCGCTGTGCCGTGCCGCGCAGCGGGTACACGTTGGGCCAGGACTGATAGAAGTTATCCCCGGCGAAAACGACTCGCTCCGAGGGCAGCCATACGTAGAGCTGGTCCGCTGTTTCACCGGGCGCCGCCACCAGCTCGATCTCTATGCCGGAAATCGACAGCGCGACGCGGTCTTCGGCGAACGTATGTGTCGGCGGCACCGCTGGCGGCGGGGTCGGCGGCGGTGCGTCGTCGTTCACCCCGTCGGCGATCCCGCCGGCCACCAGGCGCTCGGGCGGTATCGCAATGCCGACGCCGATCTGCTGCTCGGGCAGCAGATCGAAGCCCTGCGTGTTCGACGGCCGTACGCCGCCCGCGTAGCCGCGCGCCGCCACCGTATCGGGTTCCGACGGATAGTTGCTGCGCGCCCAGATCTGAATGTCCTGCCCGTCGGCGAGGAACGCCGGCGTTGCCGTCGTGTGATCGCCATGGCCGTGGGTATAGATGATTGCGCGGACCGGCAGATCGGAGATCTCCCGGAACGCTGCCATCACGCGTGCGCCGCCCGAAACCTGCTGGCCGGGATCGACGATGACCACCCCGTCGGTGCCGACGATCATGCTGTTGGCCGAGACCTGATAACCGATTGCCGTGTAGACATTCGGTGCCACTTCAATGACTTGTGGCGTAAACATCTCGTTGCGCTCGAGCAGGCGTCGTGTCGCTTCCGAAGACTGGGCCGACGCATCGGTCACGCTCGCCACGGCTAGCAGCAGTGATGCCGTCAGCAGGTGTGAGATCTTGTGCAGGGGATTCGATATTCGGCTCATAGTGTTCCTCTAATGCCTCTTCCTCTAATGCGGTAATCGCTCGGCGACGTAGGCCGCAACATCCTGGATCTGCTCTGCCGTCAGAGCCTCGCCGAGTGCCGGCATGAGGTTCCGGCCTTCGAGAACGGTCAGTGCGATCGAAGCGGCATCGATTGCAGCGACCAGCGGAATTCCACCCGCGTGGCCGCCTTCGCCCTGCATGCCGTGGCAAGTGGAGCAGGTGACTTCGTAGACGACACGCCCGGCATCGGGGTCGGGCTCGCGGGTCGAATCGAATGATACTCGCGGGGCTTCGCCGGCCGGGACGGCAGGCCCGAGTTCACCCGTGAGTGAGAACAGCCAGACGGAGTCGCCGCGCTCCGATCCGACGAACAGATTGCCCGCGGAGTAGGCCGCAATCATCTGCTCGCCATTGTGTTCGAAGACGCTCACCGGCGCATTCATCCCGGCGCCGGTCTGAAACTCCCAGAGCAGGCTGCCATCACTGGCATCGAGCGCGGTCAGCCTGCCATCGTTGCGACCGGTCAATATCAGTCCGCCGGCCGTCGTCGTCGATCCGCTGTAGCAAAAGTCGGTCCACTGCTGGCGCCATTTCAGCCGGTTCGTGCGAAGGTCGACCGCGGCGAAGATTCCCGATGTCCAGTACGGTATTGCGCCAAACTCCCCACCGACATAGCGCTCGCCGTCGGGCGGTATTTCGTTGTCAATATCTCCACCGCGAAACATGAACGCGCGGTCGTTGGCACAGACATAGAGTGTTCCCGTTGCAGGATCCACGGAGCTCGGCGGCCAGTTCGTGCCGCCGAAAGCGCCCGGCTTCATCACTCTCCCGCCAGTGAAGAATGGCGTAAAGATGCGGCCGTCGTTGACGAGCGGTGGATACCCTTCGGGCTGGATGGAAACGGACTGCGGCACGATGGCGTCGCCGATCGGATAGGGCTGGGTCGCCGCCGTCGCTTGTCTCGCGTCCTGCATGACCGGCCGTTCTTCGATGCCAACCAGTGGTTCACCGGTGGTCCTGTCGAGTATGTAGGCCCAGCCCGTCTTGCCCACCTCGACGAGCCCCTTGCGCAGCGTGCCCTCGTATTCGAGGTCGAACAGCACGACGGGGCTCGGGGCATCGTAGTCCCAGATGTCGTGATGCACTTGCTGAAAATGCCAGCGATATTCGCCAGTGGCCGCGTCGATCGCGACGATCGAAGCTGAATAGAGGTTATCCCCGGCGCGAACCGATCCGTTGAAATCCGGCCCCGGGTTACCCGTGGAAAAGTACAGCAGCCCGAGCTCCGGATCGACGGCCGGCGTCTGCCAGACCGTGGCGCCGCCGTGCTGCCATACCTCGTTATCCGCCGGCCAGGTGTCATGACCCGCTTCCCCCGGGCCCGGAATCGTATAGAAGGTCCAGACCAGCGAGCCGTCATCGGCGTCGTAGGCTTTCACGCGTCCCCGCACGCCGAATTCGGCGCCGGCGAAGCCGGTAATGACGAGGCCGTCATAGTAGAGCGGTGCGCTCGTGATAGAGAAGCCTTCCTGCCAGCGTTCGGCCTGAACGGACCAGACGACGTCGCCGCTCCTGGCGTCCAGTGCGACCAGCCTTCCGTCGAGCTGGCCCGCATAAACCCTGCCGTCGCCAATCCCGACGCCGCGGCTCGTCCAACCGCAGCAGACCGTCGAAATGGCGGGATCGAGGCCGGCCGAGTAGCTCCACAGCACGTCGCCGGTATCGATGCTCAACGCGAAGACATCATTCGCCCCGGTGACGATGTAAAGAACCCCGTCGTGCGCGATCGGTTGCGCTTCGCCCGAATACTGGGGGCCGACGCCCGAGCCGCCGAGTCTCGCGCGCCAGACCCCTTTGAGTCCGCCGACGTTGGTCCGGTCGATCTGATCGAGGGGCGAGTAGCGCTGATTCAGATAGTTGCCGCCATTAGTTGCCCAGCTCGTCCTTGGCGGTGCAACCAGCTCGGTCGGCCCGAATGCGGGAATCTCCTGGGCAGCCGACACCCCGGCGAACGACAGCGCGCACGTTGCGACGAGGTGCGGAGAATGCGGTAGTTTCTGATGCATCGATCGTTTTTCTGGTTGCCAAAGGGAGCGTTACGTCTGCAACAGCCGGCGTGCTGATGCCGGGCGGCCGCTTATTGCGACAGCGCTGACGATCAGAGATGATACAAGCGTAAAAATCGATATGACAGCGAATCGGATTCAAGACGAACCCGACGGGCACGAGGCACTTTCATGGCACTTCCACCAGGGCTGACTGAGGCTCAATTCGGCGATGCGCTCAGGGAGTTCGGTGAGGTCGTCGGGGCCGAGTGGGTATTCTCGGACGAGAAGTATCTCGAGAGCTATCGGGATCCGTTTACGCCGTTGCGAAATACCGAGCGCGAGGCGCTCGCGTCGGCGGCCGTCGGCCCGAAGTCGGTCGAGGAGGTCCAGGGGGTCCTTGCGGTCGCCAACGATTACGGCATTCCGCTCTGGGTAATCTCGACAGGCAAGAACTTCGGCTATGGCGGCCCGGCCGGCGTCGTGCCCGGTGCGGTGACGCTCGACCTCAAACGGATGAATCGCATCATCGAGGTCAACGAGGACCATGGCTACGCGGTCGTCGAACCCGGCGTCAGCTACTTCGATCTGCACCGGCACATTCAGAGCCGCGGCCTGCGGCTGTGGATCGACAACCCGGAGCCCGGCTGGGGCAGCGTCATCGGCAACACGCTCGAGCGTGGCACCGGGTACACGCCGTTTGGTGACCATGTCGAAATGCAATGCGGCATGGAGGTCGTCCTGCCGGATGGCGAGGTGCTCCGCACCGGCATGGGTGCGATTCCCGACACCGAGCTGTGGCATCAGTACAAGTGGGGTTTCGGGCCGCAGCTCGACGGACTGTTCGTCCAGTCGAACTTCGGCGTAGTGACGAAGATGGGCATCTGGCTGATGGACGAGCCGCCGAGTTATCGCGCCGGCCGCATTATCGTGCCGGAGCACGAAGACATCGTGCCGCTGATCGATATCCTGAAGCCGCTGTGGCGGCAGCGCGTGCTGACCAATTATCCGAACATGCGCCGCGTCGATTTCTCGGGGCCGAGCGGCTGGTTCAATCGTCTCGCATTCTACGGCGACCGCCAGGTCGTCGATCGACACTGGGAGCTGGTGCGGGAAGCCTACTCCGCGATTCCCGGTGCTGATCTCGAATCGACGCGTTACGACGCCCCCTACAGCCCTGACGACTGGGATCTGAATACCAAGCTTCTGGCCGGGGTCCCGTACATGGACGCGATGTTCGGCATCGGTCACAACGTCTACTTTTCGCTGGTCGTGCCGTTCAGCGGTGCGAGCATCTGGGAGTTGATTCAGTCGTTCGACGAGATTTCGCAGCGCTTCGACAGACGGTTCTTCGGAACGCCAGTGCACGTGCACTCCCTGCGGGGGCTGCTGACGACCGTCAGCATTCCGATCGACAGGAACGATCCGCAAACGAATGCGACGACGCTCGAGCTGGGGCTCGAGCTGATCGCCGAGGGTGCGCGACGCGGCTGGGGCGTTTACCGTGTCGCTCCCGCATTCGCTGAGGCGGCGATAGACGCATATAGCTTCAACAACCACGCGATGCGACGGTTCGATGAGCGACTCAAGGATATGCTCGACCCGAATGGCATACTGCAACCCGGCCGCAACGGTATCTGGCCGCGCCGGCTGCGGGAGACGCGCGCATGACTGCGCTGACGCCAAGGCTGCTCGCGTTGCTGGGCCTGTTTTTCTCGGCCGCATTCGTCGTAGCACAGGAGGACAGCCCGGAGGTGCGCGGTAAAGTCGTTTTCGACAACTACTGCATTCACTGCCACGGCACAGGGACTCACAACAATGGCGCAACGGTGCGCCTGGAGGAGCGCTATTCCGGCGCGGTTCCCGGTGCCCTCGAAAGCCGGACGAATCTGACTTACGAGTTTGTGGAGACCTTCGTCCGTGGCGAGCCCGGCATGGCACCGTATCGACCCACCGAGATTACCGATGCCGACCTCGTCGATCTGGTCGCCTATCTGACGAGAAACAATCCATGAATCGCCGGAGCTTCATGGTACGGGGTGCCGCGTTGTCGGGCATTGCCTGGGTTGGTCGCGAGGCTCACGCTGGCAATGCAGCCCGGTCGCCTTTCGACATGATCGTCGTCGACCGCCGTTTCGCAGCGGCGCGTGCATTCGCGCTCGAGGTCGCCGTGAATCTCGAGCTGGTCAGGCACATCGACGGCGACATCACGCAGCTCTGGTATGACGACCTCTTTCACCGCTGGTCCCGCGACGACGTGCGTATCGCGGGTTGCACGCTGGAGACGGCCGCCGTGCAGCTTGGCCATTTCGCCCGCGATCGCGGCTACGAGCTCGATGTCGGCTCAGCGTCCTGCGGCGATGAAGCTGTATCGGGCGAAGTTCAGCCGGCTGCGCTCGAGACGGAGTGCGGGTCGCGGGTCCGTCTGGTACGCTGGACGATCCTGCCAACGGGTGTCGGTCGATGGGTCTGATGCCACGCACACTGACGAGACTTGCGCTTCTGGCCGCCGGCTGCGTGTCGCTCGCGGCCTCGGGCCAGCAGGCCGGCGATCATGCCCATCATGCGCCGTTACCGATGGACGGGGTGATCGGCGAAATCGACGTCGATTTCGAGCTCCTCGACCGGGCCGGCGAGCTCGTCCGCGACGAGGACTTTCGGGGCAGGTACATTCTGCTCGCTTTCGGTTTCACACGCTGCGAGACGGTCTGCCCGCTTCTCGCCTTCTCGATGGGCCAGGCGCTCGAAGCCACCAGTGAAGACGCCGTCGGTATCTTCGTCAGTGTGGACACGGAGCGTGATACCGTCGAGATGACCGACCGCTATGCTGCCGGCTTCAGCGAAAGAATGATCGGGCTCGGCGGCGACTACGAGCAAATCAATGCCGTCACCGGAAACTTCAACGTGAATTATGCAGTCACGAAGACCCGCGACAGCTACGTCGTGCAGCACACGGCGAATATCTATCTGATCGGTCCGGATGGCGCGCTGCGCGACGTGTTTGCCGTCAACGCGACGCCGGATATGCTCGTGGATGCGATGCAATGACCACCGTAGCGCTACCGCAGCCACTGAAGGTCGGCGCTCTGGCAATCGTCGGGCTGCTGATCGCGTCTTCCTGGCTGGTTTTCCCATACTTCATTCAAGGCCAGCAGTTGCTCCGCGGTGTCGGCGACGACGCGCGGCTGATCAAGGCCGGCAGCGTGTCGCGGTACCTGACGCGCCAGCTCGTCTACGCCCCCGAGCTCGAATTGACCGCCACCTTCGCGACGGACGAGTTCTTTCAATATGTCGATCAGGCGGCCGTCGTCGGCAACCTGCGACCGGACCGAAACCTGATCTTTTTCGTCAACGAGACGATCCATACCGGAGACCTGCCGGAGCGTGTGCCGGATGTGACTTTGCGGGTCGGCGGCGACGAATACACGCCGCAGGTGGCCGACGGGCCGCGCAACGCACAGCATCATCGTGTAACCGTCTACAGCTTTGCCCGGCGTGACGCTGCCGGCAACGTCATCGATGTCGAAGGGTTCGGCGGCCTCGAGCTCGAGGTGTCAGGTACGTGGTTCGATCAGGCGCTCAGCTTTGCCGGCCGCTGGGAGGCGCCATACAGCCTGCCGGAGGAGCTGAAGTCGCGTGCCGACATTACGCCGGTCGCGATGCTGGCCTTGGGGGCGGGGCTATTGTCCTCCGTGCTGACTCCCTGCCTGCTGCAGCTCGTCGTCATGTTTGGCGGGGTCATCGCGGGCTTTTCGACCGTGCCGGGTGCGCGAGCCGGAAACTCGCCGGCCGTGGCCGGCCTCGTGCGCCGCAAGATCATGCAAATTGCGGTTGCTTTCGTGCTCGGATTCGTCGTGCTCTACGCGCTTGCCGGCGCGCTGATCGGTGCCGTCGGTCATCAGGCACAGCTGCTGTTCGCCGAGTACAGCCGGGCGATTGCCGTTGCATCCGGAGTCATCGTCATCCTGCTCGGGCTCTGGGTGGGTTTGCGTGGCGCTCGACCTCAGGTCTGCGCGATGCCGAGTGGCCGACTTCGCGAGAAGCTCTCGGGCGGCGATACGATCGGCACGCTCATCGCGTCGATGGGCTACGCGCTCGGCTGCACGGCGTGCTTCGGCGGTGCGATCGTCGCGACGCTGATCGTCTACGTGGGGGCAATCGGCAGCGCTGCGATCGGTGCCGGCATCATGTTGACGTTCGCGGTCGGCGTTGCGATTCCGTTCCTGCTGGCCGCCTGGTTCACCTCGAGGATGGACTCGGCCGTCGACTTCCTGGCGCGGAATGCGCAGCCGCTGAGCTACGCGAGCATGGTCGTAATCGTCGCGTTCGGGCTCATTCTGGTGACGGACAACTTTCATACGGTCAGCGACCTGATCTATCCGTACCTGGGGCTCGGTTGAGTCTGTCGCGATGAGGCTCGCGCTTCTGGTCGCCCTTCTGTTCGCCGGAGCACTGTCGGCTCAGGATGCCGTCGATATCTCCGATACGCGACGGTTGATGTTCGTCGCGGATGCGACCGAGCCGTTCATCGACGTCGTCGACCTTGTCGACGAGGAGGTCGTGTTCAGGATCGAGACGGCACACGTCGTCGATGATCTCGTCGCGACGCCGTACGCGCCGGTCCTCGTCTATACGAGCATCGAGCGTCGCCTGGTGAGCATCTATGACCTGCGCAATCAGGTTCTCGCTCGCGAGGTCGAGCTTTCAGTCGTGCCGCGACACCTCGTGCTCGACACGACCGGCAGCCGCATCGCTTTTACCGACAGCCGGGACGGCGGCTTCGTCCTGTTCTCGCCGCTGAGCGGCGAGCCGCTGTTCGAGCTGGCCGGGTTGCCGGCGACCGGCGACGTGCTGTTCGATCCCAACGAGGTCGACATCTACTACACGAACGATGCTACCGGCTCGATCGGCACGATCGACATGAATCAGCGACGCTACGCCGAGATCGAGCTGACCGACGTGCCGAATGCGGCGCTGTCGTCTCCAAGCCGGAGCCTCGATGGGCGTTACGTCTATGTTGCCAACGCAACGACCGGCGAGGTTTACAGCCTCAACGCGTTCTCGAGGGTCGTCTATCGAACGTTCGACACGGACGCCGCGCCGGCCAGGCCGTACACGACCCCCGAAGGCGTCTTTCTGTACATGATGGACGCCGAATCCGGGAGGTTCGTTTCGGTCGAGCAGAATCGCTTCGAGACTTACGCCGATATCGATGTCGGTATGGGCGTGAATCTGGTCACCGTCGGTCGCTTCGACCGGATGAATCTGCTTGCCAGCACATCGGGACGGGAATTCGTCTTTTACGACAATCTGGAACGCGCGGTTGTCGGACGCGGCGAATTCGAACACACACCGCTCGATGCGCTCGGTTCGGTCGATGGGCGGAAGGCGTACGTCGCGTTTCGCGACAGCGCCGAAGTTGCAATCGTCGATCTCGAGAGCCGCGCCGTTCGGCTCGTCGAGGCCGGCGCGACCGGTGCCGGCGCGTTTGCGGTCGGGCTCACGAACAACGTTTGCCACTGACGTTCCCGTGCAGCCGGTGCTCGGCTGGTGCCGGGCGCCGCGGCCACAGACTCGCGTCGAAACGGCCTCTTCAACAATGACGCGCCCTGGCCGTGCCCCTCAGCGATCCGGAGACGGGTTCTCGTTCTCGTTCGCCCTGCGTCTCAGCCAGTTCGCGTATGAGAACGAATAGTTTCGGGCGGGCGTGTTCAGTGTGGCTTCGCCGAGGGCATCGAGCGCGTCGGCCATCAGCCGCTTTGCTACGGGGTCGTCGGGGCGCAGCCGGATGATGTGCTGGGCGAGTTGAGCCGCGCCCAGCGAATCGCCATCTTCCAGTGCAGATTGGGCTCGTTCCAGCATGCGCTCGGTCCCACCGAGCCAGTCGGCCATTCGCTGAGCCTGCTCGACCGGATGATCGCGGTGCAGGTTCAGCGGGTCACCGTCGAACCAGCCGAGTGTCTGGGCGTAGATCTGTCGGACCGTGCCCCAGACGCTGCCGTAGTAGTCGGCGAGGTAGTCGAGTGACGCGAAGCGCTCCGGCAGGGCAGCATAATCGACCAGTTCGTCCGGAGTCATGAACTGTCTCGCGCCTTCCATGGTGCGGTCGTAGACCCACTGCATTGCATCGCGCCGGTTCGTCAGTTGCTGGACGACATCCTCGGTTACGGGATTGCCATGCCCCGCCACCAGCAGCTCGGGGCCTTCCTGAATCATGCGGTCGAGAGTCGCGATCCAGTCGCGGATCGAGCGGTTCGTGCCCCGCAGCGGATAGACATTCGGCCAGGTGTGAAAGACGTTGTCGCCGGCAAACAGCAGGCGATCCCGTGGCAGCCAAATGTAGAGCTGATCGGCCGTCTCTCCGGGTGCCGCGACGAGCTCCAGCTCTACGCCCGCGATGTTCAGCTCGATTCGCTCCTCTGCGAACGTGTGAGTCGGGGGAATGCGTTCGACGGGTCGCGTCCGCTCTGCAGGCGTCATCGGGCGCACCGGGCCGTTGAAGTTGAACGTCCTGCCGGGGGATAAATCGCCGCCCTGCATGTCGACGGGCCGGGAGAATCCGGTGAGCCCGGCTTCGCTCGCAGCGCGCAACTCGGCATTGAAGTTGGCACGGGCCCAGACTTCGATGCCTTCGCCCTGATCGAAGAACGCGCTCGCACCGCGCGTGTGATCGCCATGGCCGTGTGTGTAAATGATCGCGCGAACCGGCTTGTCGCTGATGCGCTCGAATTCGTCGCGGACGTCGCCTGACAGCTCGGGCGAGTGTCCCGGGTCGACGATGATCACCCCGTCATCGCCGATGATCATCGAATTTGCCGACAGCGTGAATCCAACTGCGGTGTATACGTTGTCGCTCACCCGAACGACTTGCCGCGTGACCTGGTCGCTCCATTCCTGCAGGCGTGCTGCTAGTTCGCTTTCCTGTGCCGCGCTCGGTGCGGCAGCAGCCATCAGCGTGCAGAACGCGACGAGGTTGCGGGAGCTTTCCTGCATGCTTCGTTGTCGGTTTGTCACTGGCTAGGTCCCCGGCAGAGAATGGGTTTATCGTCGCGCGGCCGGTGCGCTTCGGAGCGCGGCCATCAGGGGTCGGTGGAAGTCAATCGGTCGGCATGGCCGGCGCGACCCGATCGATGACCGTTCTGAGGCGCTCGTAGCTCGACTGCGCGCCGTCATCGAGCGAGAGGGCCGGCAGCAAATCGTCGAGCTCGTGGGGGTCCATCGTCATATCGTAGAGCTCTTCACGGTCATTGATTCGGATCAGCTTGTAGCGTTCGTCGCGCACCGCCGTGCCCGTCACGGGGCCGAGCGAGCCTTCACTCAACAGCCATCCGCGTTGCTCCTGAGGGCCACGTTCGAGCAGCGTCGGCGCCAGGCTGATCGAATCGATCTCGAGTCCGTCCGGCAGCGCGCTCGCCGGATCGGCGCCAGCGAGCTCAATGATCGTCGAGAACAGATCGACCGCGTGTGCGAGCGGGCGCGCGATCCGGCCCCCGGCTATGCCGGGACCCGCGACAATCAGCGGCACGCTGATTCCGCCTTCGTAAACGGTGCCCTTGGCCCGCAACGGGTCCCGCGGGGCGGGCGGGTCGGCCCAGCGGTCGGTCCCGTTGTCGCCGAGAAAGACGACGTAGGTGTTCTCCAGCACGTCGCCGGCGATGCTGTCGAGCAGCTCGCCGATCAGCGTATCCATCGCTTCCACCTGGGCGAAAAAATAGGCGCGGTTGTCCGCGTCTGTCGCGGGATTCGGCTCGAGATCGCGCGCGCCGCTGCGCAGCAATTCACGGGGTGGCTTATGGATCGGGACATGCGGATTGCTGTAGGCAAGCCACAGGAACCACGGCTCGTCGCCGCGGTCGGCAATCCAGCGGATCGCATCCTGATTGACGCGTTGGTCGTAGTAGCCGGACTCGGCCGTCAAACGCCCGTTTTGGACGTGACGCCACGCGAAGAAGCTCGTCGGTGCACCGAAGAGTCCGCCGGAATAGTCGTCAAAGCCGGCCTCGTTCGGATGCTCGAGTTTGCCGTTGAGCAGGTCGACCAGGTGCCATTTCCCGATCGCGGCCGTTGCATATCGATCCGGAAGGGTTTTGAGGACTGCGGGCAGCATCAGCTCCGTGCGCGCGGGACCGAGCGGCCTCACCGCGCCCCGTCGCGGCGAAAGAACCATCGCTTCGCCGCTGTCGGCCCGGCCGAACGGTTCGTACTGCAGCTCCACGGTCGCGAACGTCGGCGAAACCGGCGTCGGCGAATCGAGCTCGGACCACAGATACTGAATCGGCCCGCGAACGCCGGTTCGGAATGCATAGCGTCCGGTCAGGATCGCCGCGCGCGTCGGTGAGCAGACGGCCTGCGACCAGAACCGCTCGAAACGCACGCCGCGCTCGGCGAGACGATCGATGTTGGGCGTAACGGCCGTCTCTTCGCCAATACCGTACACCGCGAGCGACTCCGTGCCGAGATCATCGGCGATGATCACCAGAATGTTCGGTGCGGCGCGTACCCCGCCCGACGCCAGCGCGAAGCAGATCGAAACCGCTGCCCGGATTGCCCACGCGTGAGGTCGTGTCATGTTCTGCAAGTTCGCACTGTTGCAGTCGAAATTCGGGCCGCTGGCCCCGGACTTTCCAGGGTTAAGGTCACTGTCCCCAAACTCTGTACCCAAACTTTCGGGAGTTTGGGTCACTGTCCCCAAACCTTGTCCCCAAATTGTGGCTTGGCGGGGGTTGTTTTACAAGTGTAAACTCACGAGTGCGGAGTGCATTCGGAGGAGTCGATGGCTGTCGTCAGCTCGAACGCGCACGAGGTCGCAGGCAGCGCGGCACTGACACGAGAGAAGATTCTGAACGCGGCGGTGAGTGCATTTTCGGAGCACGGTTTCAGCGGCGCAACGTTTCGCGGGATCGGCGAGGCGGCCGGCGTCAACTTTCAGTCGATTCGGCATCACTTCGGTTCTAAGGAGAAGCTCTGGGCTGCGGTCGTCGAGCGTTTGTGCGGCGAAGCCCAGGAGCTCGGGCTCGGCCACGAGCAGGAGCTGGTGGCCCTGCCGCTTCAGGATCAGCTGCGTGCGCAGATTCGCTGGCTGGTTACCTATCTGATCGAACATCCTGAACTCAATCGCATTCTGTTGCGCGAGGCAATGAAGGACAGTGAGCGCTACCGGCAGGTCTATCCGATTGCAATCGAGCGGTTTCAGTCGCTGACGGCAGGGTTTCTCGGGCGACTGCAGGCCGCGAGCGTGGTGAGAAACGACATTCCGCTCAACGATCTCGTTTTCATTTTTACCGGCGCACTGGTTTATCGCTTTATCGCACCCGCGAACAGCGAGCTGTGGGACGGCCGCCGCGTGGCCTCCGAGGCCGTCATCGCGGCGCACACCGATGCGCTGACCCGCCTGCTGTTGAGCGGCGACTCGATCGATGGGTAGTCGTGCGCGGCGACTGGGGTGGCATGCGATGGCACGAGTGCGGCACTGCCCGCGTCGGCTCGCGAGTTGCGGTGGCAACGCGGTCTTTACAAGTGTAAAGTTCTGATTCTCGTTACGCGATCGCGGACAGAGGCGACGCGCGCGCGACCCCGGGCGCCGTAATTGACGTATACGCAAGCAGGAAGAACGATGTTCAGATTCAGGACCCCAGTTATTTTTCCGGCGCTCTTTGCCTGCACTTTTGTGCTCACAGGGTGTGACCAGTCGGCCGAAACGCCGGCGGAGCAGGTTGCGCAGAGCTCCGAATCCGCCGGCGCAGAGCCGCCGGGTGCTGCAGCGCAGGGAGGCGCGGAAGCGCCAGACGGCCCGGAGGCACCCGGAGCTGCGCCGTTGCAGGACGGCATTCCGGCGGCTGCCGCATTCGGGCCGACGATCGCGCCGCCTCCGGAAGAGGTCGATACGGGCGACGTCGACGGGCTGATTGCGCGCGGCGAGGAGTTGTACAACGGCCGGGGCGAATGTTTCGATTGCCACGGGCGTGACGGGCGCGGTATCGATGCCCCGTCATTGCTGCACGCGCCAAGCGCATTCGACATCCAGTATCAGTTCACGACGAACCCGGAAATGGGCGACATCGCCGGGTCGCTCGATGCGGGCCGTTCGGATCTCGTCGCGCTGTCGGCGTACATCCGCACGCTGGCCGATCGCGAGGTCACGACGGCAATACTCGACGAGCTCGTTGCTTCGCTCGCAAGCGCGCGTGACTACAGCTATTACGGCTCACCGGACAACTTCGTGATCTCACCGCGCGACGAGCTGATCCAGCAGGTCGAGCGCTTCGCGACCGTGATCGCCGATTGGCAGCGCAAATCGGTGAGCGGCAACATCATGAGGACTTACGACATTCGTTCGGTGCGGACGTACGAGAACGGGGAACCGAAGTTCACGCCCGAAGCCGGTAAAGTCTACTTCTATGAAGCAACCGGGGCCGGCCAGCCGCCCCAGCTCGGGTTTCCCAACACGGCGTCGGGTTCGATGACGACACCCGCGGCGTTCGATGAGGAAGGCTCGACGCAGGTGGTTGTCGGCGACGCCGCTACGAAGGAAATACTGGCCTATCATCGCTTCCCGGTGTCCATGCGGGCATCGGTCCACTCGACCGCGGTCACGCCGGACGGACGCTACGTTTATGTTGCCGGTCCCAGGCCCGCGTATGGCGGTACCGAGGATCGTGCAGTGGGCGGGCTCGACAGTCCCGCGACGTTGATCAAGGCCGATGCGCTTACGCTACAGCCTGTCGAGCAGCTCGTCATCGGCGGGCGCATGCATCATTCGCAGATCTTCCAGGACCGCTACATGCTGGTCGACACGTTCGCGCGGGATGAGGACGGGCTCGACGTGTTTCTGATGGACCCTGAGACGGATCAGGTCGTAGGCGGCGTGCGCGACGAGGAACTGGGCGGTGTTTCTTACACGTCCTTCACCGACGACGAGTTCATCTACATCCTGATGCAGCCGGGCGGCTACGGGCCCTCGTCGATTTCCGCGTATCAGGCCGCCTCCGCATACAACCGCGGTCAGTTCGCGACGATGCGGCCGTTCTGGGTGGCGAAGGTCGATCCGGAATCCTGGGAGGTTGTGCGCGAGTACCCGTATCCCGGATTCCGCGCGAACTGGATCGTGGTCGATGCGAATCAGGAGTTCATGTACGTGCCGGTCGGCGCCAACTCGTATCTGAACAAGATCAATCTGGAGACAGGTGAGATCGCCTGGACGACACCGACCGGTATTGGCCCTTACGGCGCCAGCCTGAACGCGGACGAGTCGGAAATCTGGGTTGCGGACAAGGGCGAGACGACCGGTATGTTCGGTCGTACGATGACCGTGATCAATACCGAGCGCGGCGCGGCGGTAGAGACTGTGTTCTCGGGTTACCAGGTCGACCATGTGCTGCTCGCGCCGAACGGGCGCGAGATGTGGGGTACGAGCAACGCCGACGGCGCACTGTACGTATTCGATGCAGAGCGCCGCGAGCAGACCCACAAGATCGATATGCCAAATTTCGGCGATGCACACGGCCTCGTGTTCGTCTGGTACGACGATGAGCTGCAGCCGCATGTGGTCCGCGACCAGGGTGGCTTTCATAGCGGGATCAATCCGGCACGCGGCAACGCGCTCGACTACTGACCGATAGCGTGATTGGCGGCGCTCGCGCATCGCGCAGATTCCTCCGGACCGCGCCGGCGCGAGGCGTCATCGGCAGTGCCGCATCAGCGGCAATCGCGACTGTTGCGCTCGCGGCGCTCCCGGCAGCCTCGTTCGCGGAGGTGGAAACGGTCCGGCAGGACGGCGCAACGGTCGTTCGCGATATCGGCACCGGTGCCTACTGGTTTCGGGATCTGCCGGCGATGCTCGACATGACGAAGGACGAGCAACGGGAATTCATCGAGGAGCTCAATCGGTCGGGCTACGCGGGCAGGAGCAACTGGGCGTTCGCAACGCTGGCCCAGGTCACGACGATGATGGATTCAATGGCCGAAGGGTCGAACCGCTCCGGCGATGCCGTCGTCATGCGCTGGCCGGTCGCGGCGGATCGCTATTTCGTAGCAACGCAGTACATCGACGCCGATGCGCAGCGTGACGAGCTACCGGTCGGCAGCCACTGGCTGTACTGCGGGCGAACTGCCGACGAGCTGGTCACTCGCGAAGATCTGATCCACGAGCCGCCTTACTACGTCGAATCGGAGCAGTTCGGTGAAGGCCAGTATCATTTTCCTCTGTTCGATTACTTCGGCGATCAGGTCTACACCGAAGGCGTCTTCGATACGATCATGTACGACTACGACGTCAATTACATGGACGATGCGGCGGTCACGTCGCCCGCGCCCCGTTCTACCGATCCCACATCCAGCATGCCGCCCTTGCAATGTTCGGCCTGGGTCGTCAGCGAGTAGGAGTAACGGAGTCGATGCGGTGCATCCTGGCGGCTCTCGCGGTTTCGGGCGTTATTGTGAACGCGGCGGCGGCCGAGCTTTTCGACGCGTCGCTGCGTGAGGAAGTCCGGGCAGTCCGAATCGTCGCGGATGTTCAGCGTTTCGAGCCGCGCCAGAGCGTCAATGCGCTCGGTGCGCCGATTCACACGTCGGACTACAGCGTCGACGTCGTCTGGCAGCCGAGTGCGGCCCGCGCCAGCGAGCACTGGCAGATCGAGACCTACTATCCGATACCGGCCAGCTTCGAATTCACGCTGTCCTATGACGAGACAGGTGGATTGCGTCGCGGCAGCATGGGCCCGCTCGGGCCGCCGGGCGATGGCGTGGCGCCGATCGAGAGCGCGCGAATTGGTGCGAGTTTCAAGGATCTCTGGCTGACGAACCCGCTGATTCTTGCTGCATACGCGGCCGAGCGTTCTGTCGCGGATGACTCGGCGGCTACGGAAACAGACGGGGCCGGCGCCGGCCGAAGGCACAGTTTCGAGGCGCACGGCACGGAGTGGAGCGTGCTGCTGGACGAGGAAGCCGGTCTGCCGACCGAGCTCAGCACGATCGAGGTCGATCCACATGAAGGCAGGATAGCGAACAAGGTCGTTTTCTCCGACTGGCGGGAAGTTTCGGGCATTGCATTTCCCTATCGCCTCGCCCAATACACGGGCGACAGGCTCGTTCGCCGGGAAGTGCGCCGACTCGTCGTGGTGAATCCTGCCGATGGCGATTCGCCCGTCGCTGCGGAGCAGGTGGAAGCGGGCAGCCGGGCCGATTTCGCCTGGGGATGGGAGATGTCGCACATACTGCTGAAGCGGGGCGGTGGCGGAAACAATCACGCGCCGCAGTTCGACAATGTGACGTTCGAGGAGGTCGGGGACGGTATCTTTCTCGTTGCGGGAAGCACGCATCACAATCTGCTGATCGTGGGACCGGCCGGGCTCACACTGGTCGACGCCTCCTGGTATTCCGAACGCTCCGAAAGACTGCTGGCGATGATTGCCGAGCGCTGGCCGGACAAGCCGCTACGGAATCTGATCCTGACGCATCACCACATCGATCACACGGGCGGATTGCGCCCGGTCGTCGAAGCTGGTGCCGGTGTCGTAACCAGTCGCGGCAATGCAGATTATTTCGTCGATCTTTTCATGCGTACGTTCTCTCAGCCGCCGCAGCTCATTTCGGTAGGTGACACCGTGCGGCTCGAGGAAACCGGTCGCGCGGTCGAGGTCTACGATGTCATGACGAGTCACGCCGATGGCATGCTCGCTGTGTACGTTCCCGATCAGAAACTGTTGTTCAACGCCGATCTTTACTCACCGAATCGCGAGCGTCAGTTCCCGCTATGGCAATCGGAGCTCATGCGGTCGGTGCAGTTCCACGATCTGGAGGTCACGCGGCACGTAGGAGGACACGGCCGGGGCTACGTGGACGTCGGTCCATAGCCAGGCACGCTCACTGCGCCATGATCGCCCGAATCGCCGCGTGGTCGCGTGGCAGCTTGTAGGCCCGGAACAGCATGTGCGGCGCGCCGTCAGGCTCCGAGTATCGATACTCCCAGACGATATCTCCTTCAGGTGTCACCTCGCGGACTTCGGCGCCGGCGCCCTTATTGACCAGCGTGTTGCCGTTCGGCAGCCGTTGCGTGCCCGATATGAAGAAGGAAAAGAAGCGCTCGTCGCCTTCGGGTGAGTATTCCCAGGCGATGTCGGCGTCGCCGAAGCGACGGCCATCCGGATACGAGCCGTCCCGGTTCATCACAGGCGCAAGCTCGACGATAGTCGTGTAAGGCCGAAGGCCGGGATTGCCGTTGTTCAGGATCAGCAGGTTGCCGGCGCCGGGCAGGCCGTCACGGATCCATTGCACGTCGTGCTGATTAAAGAGTTGCTGATCGCTGACGCTGCCGGCGCCGTGGTTCGCTGCGTTGCCCCAGCGGAACAGGATATCGCCGCCTTTGCCGTAGCGGCCGCCGTCGTGCCGCTGCGACTGGAACGGCGTCGTGCTGTGATCGATGATGTAGATCTCGCTCAGGAAATTCGATGACAGCGCAATCTGTTCGAGATCCGGGTTGTAGTCGATCGCGTTGAAGTGCGTCCAGTCGGCCTGAACGCTGCCGTCGGCCTCGCGGACGAATGCGTTGATGTCGAATCGTTCCGGATGGTCGGCTACTGACCCGTAGTTGACGATGCCGGGGTCGCGGTCCTGAATCAGATGGTGACGGGCGCTCCACTCCCAGACGATCTTTGCCGTTTCAGGATCGACCTCGATGATGCCGTCGAACCAGAAATCGCCGTTTTCCGCGACAGCGTCCGGGTCTCGGCCGAGCGTGATTGCCTGCTCCGTCGAGACCCGCTCCCAGACCAGTGCGAGGATGTTGCCGTTCGGCTTGCGGACGAAGTCATGATGGAACACGTAGTCGTCGGACTCCAGGCGCAGCCGCCAGTCCAGCGCGCCGTCGGCGCCATACTGCTCCAGGCAACCGCGTGTACCGCCGCCCTCGTTGAAGGTGTCGGCGTAGAGATGCCCCGCGAGAATCCGGCTGCCCTCCGGCATCAGTTTCGTGAACCCGAGGCGGTCGTGTGCAAACGTGCCGACCGTTCGCTTGTCTTCGTCTATGAGCAGCTTCTCGAAGCGGAAATTCGGTTCGATCACGACGATGCCGGGCGACACGCGATCATGATCGGTCTCGGCGACCGGCCGGTCGGCACCAACGGCAACATTCGCGGCGATCGGTGGCGGCATCACCGCCGGCTGCCGGCCCGGACGTTCGGCGAAGCCCGGCGGCGGCGCCTGAATGTGGTCGATGCCACAATCGGTGCTGACGCGCTTGTTCGAAATATATGAGGGTTGTGCATTTGCGGTGGCTGATGCGAATGCTGTGAACAGCACTATCGCTGCGAACGGTGGTCGTGCGTGTGGCATGTCGTTTCCCCGGATCCCCAATCCTCGTCCGCGAAGATAATAGGCGAATTTCCGACCGCTTCTATCCGGGTCGTTCGACGACCCACTTCGTGACGATTTCCGTGCCTGATTCCGCGATGACTTTCGAGACCGCGCAGAACTTCGGCAGCTCGCGCTCGAGCAGAGCGATCGCCGATTCGTCTGCCGATGTCGTAACGCGAATCTCGAGCTCGATCCGGGGAAACGGCACGCGGACCTCCTCGCTGAGTGTTACGCCCCTGCGATCGAAGTCATAGACGGCCTGTATCGCGAGGGCGTCGATCGGTATCCCGTGCTTTGCTGCGATCTTGTGCGAGATCACGTTCGTGCAGCTGACGAGGGCGGCTATCAGGAGCTCGGTGGGTGCGAATCCCTCGTTCGTGCCCCCGCGAGCCGCCGGTTCGTCGGAGATATCGATCAGGTCTCGGACCTTCAGCAGCGTGCGACTGTGTGACTCCGCCGTGCCGTCGAGCGTTGCGCGAACGATGGTTTTCGCCGTTGTCGTCATTGGGGCGCCTCGGTTCGGGTCGGCTGTCTTGGGGAAACCCGATAGCCTACACTGTCTCGACGATACCAGTGGCTTCCGGGAGTTCGATGGGATTTCACCGCTCTCAAAGGTGGTGGCCGACTCTGTGCGCGATCTGCCGC
This sequence comes from Candidatus Rariloculaceae bacterium, assembly GCA_965223375.1. Lineage (GTDB taxonomy): Bacteria > Pseudomonadota > Gammaproteobacteria > Steroidobacterales > Rariloculaceae > CBDCWM01. Next base: position 974,576 of record OZ245000.1, on the reverse strand, counting down.
CTCGTGTATCGCAGAGTCAGCCACTTGCGGCTGATTCTGCTATCGCTTCTGGCGACTTCCGGGTTAGGCGTGCCCGGTGCGAGAGCCGCGGAGACGATTCCTCTCACAGTTATCGATGCCTACGCGCCGGCCGCGCTATGGGTCCGAGTATTTCTCGACTACTACATTCCGGAGGTCGACCGCAGGCTCGCCGAGACCGGCAATTACCGGATCGCCTGGAACAAGGCATTCGGCGGAACGGTTGCGAAGACCGGCGGCGTTCTCGAGGCTCTGCAGTACGATCTGGCCGATATCGGCATCATTACGACGCCGTTTCATCCGGACAAGATTCCCTTCTTCAACATCAGCTATGTCACGCCGCTGGTCACTGCGGACGTCGGGCTGGTTGCTCGAACGGTCGACGAGCTGGTCGAGCGTCATCCGCAGATTCGCGCGCAATGGAAGGATTTCCGCCAGGTCTATCTGACGACAGCCGGCTCGATCGACAGCTACCAGGTGTTCGCGAGCGACGCATACGAAGAGCTTTCGGGGTACCGCGGCAGCAAGATCGCCGGCGTCGGCCTGAACCTGCGCTACCTCGAGGGCATAGGTGCCGTACCGGTCAGCGGCAGCCTCGGCGAGTTCTACAACAATCTTGCGACGGGGCTGACCGATGGCGCGCTGCTTTGGGCTGAGTCGGCCGTGTCCTACAAGCTCTATGAAGTCGCCCCGTACATGATCGATATCCGGTTGGGCGCCGTGACCTCGAAAGTGGTAACCGTCAACGAGCGGACGTGGGATCGCCTGCCGGAGGAAGTGCGCGGCGTGCTCGCGAGCGTCGCGCGGGACTACCGCGACGAGCTGGCTGCGGAGACGGACCGGCGCGCCGTGAGCAGCCGCGGAGCTTTCGAGGCCAACGGCGGCACGATCATGCCGGTATCCGAAGCCGAACGGCTGGCCTGGGCCCGGAGTCTGCCGAACATGGCGCTCGAATGGGCAGAGACACTCGAAGGCCAGGGACTGCCCGGGCGTCAGATTCTGCGCGAGTACATGGACGTCATGCGCGCGAATGATCAGCCGATCGTCCGCCACTGGGACCGCGAGTAAGCGGCCGATGAGCGGTCAGGACGAACGAGGCGAGCGGGGCGCCGGGGCCGGTGCGATCGAGCGCGGCTTCACGGGGCTGGTCGTCGGACTCAACAGTATCGGCACTGCATGGATATTCGCGTTGATGCTCATCGTGAACGTCGACGTCATCATGCGCTTCATGTTCCGCGCGCCCATTCAGGGCGTTACTGAAATTGTCGAGCTGTCGATCGTCGGCATCGTCTTTCTGCAGATCAGCGATGCAGTCAGACGCGGGCGGCTGACCCGGTCGGATGGTTTGTATTCGCGCTTCAGTAACAGGTATCCGACCGCAGGTGGCATTGCCGGCATCATCTTCGAACTGCTCGGTGCCGCGTTTTTCATCGCGCTGCTCTTTGGCGGTGTCCCGCGACTGATCGAGGCGTGGGAGCGAGGCTATTTCGTCGGCAACGAGGGGCTCTTCACCGCGCCGCTGTGGCCAATCAGGCTGATTTTGGTAGTCGGCTGCGCCGTCGTCACCTGCCAGTTCCTGGTTCTGGCTTTCCGGCGCGCTTCCCGGCTGAGGCAGCGTAGCTTCGAATGACCGGTATCGAAGTCGGCCTGCTGTCGGTTCTCGCTATCCTGGTGCTGATCTACTCGGGGCTGTACGTCCCGGTGGCGCTTGGTCTGGTGTCTTTCGTCGCCGTCTGGGTGTTGCGCGGCAGTGCTGAAGCACCGGTCTACTTGTTGACGCTTGCCGCGTCGAACAGTCTCGAGGACTACATTTTCGGGGTCATACCTCTGTTCGTGCTGATGGGCTTGCTGGTCAGCGAGTGTGAACTCGGCAAGGACATCTACGGCGTTGCGAACTATCTGCTCAGGAAGGTCAAGGGCGGCCTCGGCGTAGCGACGGTTGCTGCCAACGCAGCCTTCGCAGCAATTACCGGCGTTAGCATCGCGTCCGCCGCAGTGTTTACGCGGGTTTCAGTTCCCGAGATGACCCGCTTCGGTTACAAGCCGCGTTTCGCAGTGGGAGTCGTGGCCGGGAGTTCCGTGCTCGGCATGCTCATTCCCCCGAGCGTGATGCTGATCATCTACGCGCTGATCACGGAGCAATCGGTCGCTGATCTGTTCAAGGCCGGCATCATTCCGGGGATCCTGTTGTCCGTTGTCTATGCTGTCGCGATCGTGGCAATGGCGATACTGTTCCCGGGTTACGTCGGCCGGCCATCCGCGGAAGCGTTGCCTCGCGAGCGGATGTCGGCGATCGAGCTGGTTCGCAAGACTTCGCCGCTGCTCATTCTCGCGCTTCTGGTTCTCGGCGGAATCTACGGCGGCGTTTTCACGCCGACGGAAGCCGGCGCGGTCGGCGCTCTCGGTGCATTCGTTACGGCGCTGATCAAACGCAAGCTCGATCGAAGCGCATTCTGGCGTGTTCTCGTCGAGACGGGGCACATTGCGGCATCCATTCTGCTGCTGATCGTCGCGGCAACGATGTACAGCCGAATGCTCGCGCTGTCCGGATTGCCGAACGGGCTCGCGGAGTGGATCGTGCAGGCCGAGATTCCGTTGCTCGGAATCCTCGCGCTCTACATTGCGATACTGATATTGATGGGCACGATACTCGATACCACGTCGATCATCCTGATCATGGTGCCGTTGTTTCTGCCGATCGTTGAGCCGTATGGCGTCGACCTGATCTGGTTCGGCATCATTACGATCGTCGGCGCCGAGATCGGTCTGCTGACGCCGCCGCTCGGCATCGCCTGCTACGTGATCAAGACGACCTTGTCCGATCAGGACATCAGCCTCGCCGACATTTTCGCCGGTGCGTTCCCGTTCGCGCTGATCATGCTGCTCGTGCTGATCGTGCTTGTGGCGTTTCCGGGGCTGAGCCTGATGCTGATCTGACCATTTCGTTCCGAGGCCCGTCGCAGGAATCCCGAACAATTGTTGACTGATCGGTAAATATTGGCTAGAGTCACGTCCATGGCTGGCAGACCCCGACAATTCGACGTTGACGAGGCACTCGACGCGGCGATGGAAGCGTTCTGGGCCAAAGGCTATGAGGCGACCTCGCTGATGGATCTGGTATCGGCGACGGGCCTGCACAAGGGCAGTCTGTACAAGGCCTTCGGCGATAAGCATTCGTTGTTCATCCAGGCGCTGAAGCGCTATCTGCACTCGATGCGCAGTGCCAAGGACAAGTCGCTGGCCGGAGCGGATTCACCGCTCGGTGGTATTCGGGCCGCCGCGCATGCGATGGTCGAGTTTCTCGATGACAGCCCGAGCCCCATGGGCTGCATGGCGATCAACTCGCTGATCGAGCTGGCCCCGCATGATTCCGAAGTCCGGGCGCTGATGGCCGATCATATCGATCGGATGCGGTCGTCGCTCTGCGAAGCGGTCGGCCGTGCGCAGGCGGCCGGGGAGATCGACGGGTCACGGCCACCGGAGCTGGTGACCGCGATGCTGATGACGATGCTGGCCGGCGTCGGCACGACGATCAAGACCGGCATCAACAAGACGGAAGCGCACGCGCTGATGGATGCGCAGATCGATGCCTTGAGCTAGCAACCGGAAACAGCGGCAAGGTTTTTTTTGATGAATAGTTGACCGATTGGTCATTAATTTTGAGTGATTGTTGACCGAACAGTAACTAATTGGAGAAAGCAGATGGACAAGACATTCAGATACATTGACCGGCTGGCGGTCTACCTCGCGCGCTCGGCAATCCGGTGGCGCTGGGCCGTCGTTGTGGCTGCGGTCATCGGCAGCGCACTGGTCGGATCCGGCGCGGGTCGAATTCAGCTCGAGAACAACTACCGCGTGTTCTTCTCGGATCAGAATCCCGAGCTGATCGCGTTCGAGAACCTGCAGGCAACCTATACAAAGAATGACAACTTCCTGTTCGTCGTCGAGCCGGCAGACGGTCGGGTATTTACGCCGGGCACGATGTCGGCCGTCGAGCAACTGACCGAAGCCGCCTGGCAGATTCCGTATGCGATCCGCGTCGATTCGCTGAGCAACTTTCAGCACAGCTACGGCGAAGCAGACGACCTCATCGTAGAGGACCTGTTCCGCGATTCTGCTGCAATGAGCTCGGCTGAACTCGAGCGACGCGGCGAGATCGCGTTGGCCGAGCCGCTGCTCAACGGTCAGCTCATCACGCCGGACGGCCGCGTCACGGCGGTAAACGTGGTCCTGCAGTATCCGGAGGAATCGCCGGAAGAAATTCCGGAGGCGGTCGAGATTGCGCGTGAGCTGAGGGACACGATTGCGCAGGCATTTCCGGACATCGAGGTTTCGCTGACCGGCGTCTCGATGCTCAATAACGCGTTTGCCGAAACCGGGATGGCGGACCTTTCGGTGCTCGTCCCGCTGATGTTCGTCGTCATTCTGGTGCTCACACTCGCGATTCTGCGCTCCGTGGCGGCGACGGTCGCGACTATCACAGTCGTCATCCTGTCCGCGATGGTCGGGATGGGCTGGGCCGGTTTCGCAGGCATCGGTATCACGCCGATCTCCGGCACCGCGCCGATCATCATTCTCACCCTGGCCATCGCAGACTCGATCCACATCCTGATCTCGCTCCGTAGTGCCATGCGTGACGGGATGTCGAAACGACAGGCGATCGTCGAAGCAGTTCGCACGAATTTTCTGCCGGTGACGATCACGTCGCTCACGACGATCATCGGCTTCCTGTCGCTCAACTTCTCCGACTCGCCGCCGTTCTGGCATCTCGGCAACATCACTGCCGTTGGCATTGCGGCCGCATGGGCCTTCTCGATTACGTTGCTGCCTGCACTGATGAGTCTCCTTCCATATCGCGTCGCGCAGGCTGACGGTCCGGACAAGGGGCAGCAGCTGATCGAGCGGCTTGCCGACTTCGTCATCGCCCGGCCGCGGGCATTGTTCATCGGCATCGGCGCATCGGTGGTCGCGGTTGCAGCCTTCATTCCGACGATCGACTTCAATGATCAGTGGATCGAGTACTTCGACCAGCGGGTCGAGTTCCGGCGGGACACCGATAGCGCGGTCGAGCACTTCGGCATGTATCCGATTGAGTACTCGTTGCCGGCCCGATCGAGCGGCGGGATCAGCGAACCCGAGTATCTCGGCTATCTGGAGGCTTTCACCGAGTATCTGCGCGGCCAGCCGGCGGTCCAGCACGCCTGGTCGTTCTCCGACGTCATGAAGCGGGTCAACAGGAACCTGCATGCCGAAGACGCGGACTTCTATCGGATACCGGAAGACCGCGATCTCAGCGCACAGTATCTGTTGCTCTACGAGCTTTCGCTTCCCTACGGGCTCGATCTCAACGACCGCATCAACATAGACAAGTCGGCTACTCGCGTCACCGCGACGCTAAAGGGCGTCAACTCGATCGAGACCAGAGAGTTTCTCGACCGGACCGCCGACTGGATGAACGAGAACCTTCCCGGGTGGATGCAGGCTGAGCCGACGAGTGCGGCGGTGATGTTTACCTACATTGCCGGCCGCAACGTCGACAACATGATTCGCGGCACGATCATCGCGGTAACGCTGATTTCGCTGATTCTGATCGTTTCGTTGCGGAGCATCCGGCTCGGTGTCCTGAGTCTCGTGCCGAACGGGCTGCCGATACTCGGCGCTTTCGGTGTCTGGGCGCTGCTCGTCGGCGAAGTGGGGTTCTCGGTGGCGACCATCGCGTCGATATCGCTCGGAATCATCGTCGACGACACGGTCCACATCCTGTCGAAGTATGTCCGCTCGAGGTCGGAGCTGGGTTTGTCGCCGGCCGACGCCGTGCGTCATGCCCTCCGCAACGTCGGGATGGCCGTTGTCGTCAATACGGCGATTCTGTCGGTGGGCTTCCTCGTCCTGCTCGCCTCGCGCTTCAAGATCAACGTCGATATGGGGTTGCTCACGGCGATCGCGATCGTCCTAGCGCTGATCCTCGATTTTCTGTTCCTTCCGGCCTTGCTACTCATGGTCGACAGGAACCGCAAGCAAGTAACTGCCAAAGGAGAAACTGCCATGAAGACTCTCGAAACAACCCGATCCGGAATGCGCACGGTCGGCACCGCTGCATCCGCCCTGATTGCTGTCGGGCTCGCGGTCGTCGGTGCAACGTTCACTGCACCGGTCCTCGCCGACGAGGGCGGCGCACCGACCGAGCCTCGCGGGAGCACGCCCTCCGAAGTGCGCGGATTCGATCTGGCCGCGCGCGCCGATCGCTCGGACCGCGGCTTCGGGGACAGTGAGGTGGAGCTCGAGATGATCCTGCGAAACTCTGCCGGCAAGGAATCGCGGCGGACGCTCGCGATCACGACGCTCGAGATCGCGGACGAAGACCTCGGTGACAAGTCGCTGGTGGTGTTCGACAGCCCGAACGACATCAAGGGGACGGCTCTGCTGTCACACGCGCGGATTCTCGAGCCGGATGACCAGTGGCTCTTTCTGCCGGCGCTGGAGCGCGTCAAGCGAATCTCGTCGGCCAATAAGTCGGGGCCTTTCGTCGGCTCGGAGTTCGCCTTCGAAGACTTCACGGCGCTCGAGCTCAATAAGTACGACTACGACTGGGTGCGGGAAGAGGTCGTCGACGGCATGCGGATGGATGTCGTGGAGCGTCGGCCACGCTACGAGGATTCGGGTTATCAGCGTCAGCTTAGCTGGATCGATCAGGAGGTTCACCAGGTTCGCCGTGTCGAGTTCTATGACCGTCGCGGCGATCTGCTGAAGACACTGGAGCTGATCGACTACCGGGAGTACGAGGGCGTCTGGCGCAGCCATCGCATGGAGATGATCAATCATCAGACCGGCAAGAGCACCGATCTCGTCTACGGGGACTACAGCTTCGGCACTGGTCTCGGCGAGCGCGATTTCGAGCGCGGCCGCCTGCAAAGACTTCGCTAACCAGTCACCGGCAAAGGGGTATGTAGCCATGAACAGGGCAATGACACCGTCAGTGCTGCTTGCGCTCTTCCTGACGGCATCGACGCTGCCGGCCGATGCCGGTGAGCTCGACTTCACGGGCTTCGCCGAGCTCAACAGCCGCACTTTCCCGAACGATGGTCGTGACGCCGCGAGGAAGAAAGGCTCCGGTGGCTCGGTCGCGGTTCAGACGGAGTTGTACTGGGCGGGCTCGGAAGGACGCCTGCAGTTCAGCGGTGTCGCCTTCGCCCGGCACGACTCGGTCGACGACGAGCGTTCGCACGCCGATCTCAGAAAGGCGACCTTCGGCGTGGCCGGAGACGCCTGGGACCTGAATCTCGGCGTCAACAAGGTCTTCTGGGGCGTGACCGAGTCCCGTCACCTGGTGGACGTCATCAACCAGACGGACTGGATCGAGGACATCGACGAGGAGGACAAGCTCGGCCAACCGATGATCAATCTGAATCTCGATCGGGATTTCGGTCGATTCGAGCTGTACCTGCTGCCGCGTTTTCGAGAGCGCACGCTGGCCGGCAGCGAAAGCCGCCCGGGTCTGCCACTGCCGATCGACTCAGGGGCCGCTATTTTCGAGTCCACGGACGGCAAGCGACACAGGGACGTGTCTTTCCGTTACAGCCATTACTTCGGCGATCTGGATCTCGGCTTGTCCGTCTTCGACGGCACATCCAGAGAACCGCGATTCGAGCTGGCGCCCACTGCTGACCGGCTGGTGCCGGTATACGAGCAGATGCGTCAGTATGGTGTCGAGCTCCAGTTCACGCGGGACGCCTGGCTATGGAAGCTCGAGGCGATATCGCGCGATTCGACATCCGATCGTTTCACTGCAGCCGTCGCGGGTCTCGAGTACACGATCTTCGGCGCAGCCGGCAGCGCCGCGGACGTCGGTGTATTGTTCGAATATCTTTACGACGGGCGGGCCGACAGCGCGCCGCCGACGGTCTTCGATAACGACGTCTTTGTCGGAACGAGACTGGCGCTCAACGATGCCGGCGACACGAACGTGCTGGCCGGCGCGGTCGTCGATATCGATACTCAGGAGGTCTTCCTGAACATCGAAGGGTCCCGCCGCTTCGGCAACAATCTGACACTCGATGCGAGGATGCGGCTGTTCGGCAATTCGCGACCGGGTGAAGCGGCCTATTGGCTCGAGCGGGACGACTACCTGGAAGTCGCGCTCAGCTGGTACTACTGATTGTCGCTGGCTGGTGGCGGGAGACTGTTCTCCTGCTCTGCGGCTTGCACGGGTCGGCTGCCGTCCAGCTCCTCGGCTGGCGCGTCGTCCCGTCCCGGCTCGAACGCTGTCACTTCGATGGGCAGACCGATACCGAATGCCGTCTCGACGCTGCTGTTGCCCGGCACTACCTCGATACGCTCTTCGGCGACCCCACCCTGGCGCAGGGTATCGGCCACGGACTGCGCTCGAAACCGCCCGAGCCTGTTGAGCGTCGTTTCGGCAATCGCCTCGTTCGCGACCAGGGCCTCGAAAATCTGTTGGTAGTAGACGCGCCGACAGACTTCCACAAGTACACCGTCGCAGAGCAGACTACTCGCCAGCGTTTCGACCTGCGGCTCGGGCAGCCGCTCAGCAGCGAATTCGTCCAGCACGTCCTGTGCGCGCGGCGAGCCGAAATCAACCGGTGCCGCCCGCGCCTGCAAGCCGGCGCCGGCGGTCGCGAGTGCCACGTGCAGTTCGATCTGCTGCCTAGCGAGCGCGTTTCTGTCAGCCGTCGGGTCGAATGCCGAATGAACCCGGATGCCGAGCCTCGGGCGACCGTTCAGCGCGCCGGCGAGCGCTTCGACGGACGCGAGCGCGGCATCGCCGAGCGCTGCTTCGCCCGGCAGAAACGGTACAGCCTGATTCGGCTGCCCGCCGCCCAAGGTCAGCGATGCCAGCGTAGCGAAAGGCGTCGCCGTTACGGCATTGATCCGGGCTACCAGCGCGTCGTCGACCGCCGCGCGAACCTCGCCTGCATTACTGGTGAATGCCAGGTCGAGGTCGATCACGCCGGCTGCATCTTCCAGCAGCGCAACCGCGAGCTCGGCATCGGCCGAACGGGTCGCGCCGTCGTCAGTGCGCGGGCCGAGGCCGAGATTGCGGAGCGAGAGCCGCAGGGTGCCGTCGGCGCGCCCGTCCGTTACTGAGTACTCGAGTCCGAAGTCTGCTCTGCCGGCCGTGAGGCTTCTGCGCAGCGATTCGACCGCGTACGGTGACAGCACAGCCGCCGGTAGGTCGCTGGCTTCGATCGAAACGTTGCGCGGTGCCGGTGCCGGTGGCGCGCGCACCGTTACGGCGACGGGTCCGGCGTCCGGGAGCACGCCGCCGAGAATCACCGACAGGCCGCTGTCATCGGCAGCCGCAACGACGGCCGCGTCGTCAAGGACGTATGTTCGGGCCGGCGACAGGCGATTGTCGCGAATCGCGACCCGGGCTTCGCTTGCTTCGATGCGGCCAGCCAGCCGCGCGCGTCCGGTTGCGGACCGCAGGTTCGCGCTGACGCCTTCGGCGCTCAGTGGGTCGACCGTGACATCGAGTCCCGAGGCCAGCGTCAAGGACACGCCCTCGAGGTCGAGGCTCGCATCCGCGATTGCGAGCGTCGCTGCGTCGGCCGCCAGATCCGCCGTGAAAGGGCCGGACAGGCTGGCGTAGCCGCTGAGTGCCGTGTCGCCGATACCGTCGCCGATGTCGTCGCCGATCCGTGCCGGCAGGGATTCGAGACTCATCGCGTTGAGTACCAGGCGACCACGAGCCGTTGCGAGACTCGTCGTGACGGACCCGTCGATCGAAGCGCTGGCGTTGCCGCCCGTTTCGGCGCTGAGACTGAATGAGGCGTCGTCCGAGGACAGCGCGTCGAACGCGGTTACGCGCAGTTCGAGCTCACTGAGTCGAAGCGGCTCGCCATCGCCGCCGGCCACGCTCAGCGTCCCGCCGCTAATCGCCAGGCGTTCGAAGCTCGTTCGACCGAGACTCTCTCCCAGGACCTGCGCGAGCGCGGCCAGAGCCGTTGCCGATGTGACGTCGATATTGGGCGTGCCGACGGCGATCGAACGGATGACCGGCCGGCGCTCGGTCAGGCTCCTGATGTCGAAATCGACCACGATCGTCGCCGCAGACACCGTAGTGCCGCTCTCGGCGTCGAGCAGCTCCGCGCCAGCGATTTCACCGCGCAGGGAGAGCGGATCGAATCGGATTGCGCTCGCCGAAGCCGCGCGGCCGGGAGACGACGCGGCATAGCGGTCGAAGCCGCGTTCGATCAGCCAGGGAACACCGTAGAACCCGGCCAGACTGTAGATGCCAGCGACGATCGCCGCGGTCACGCAAAACCACAGCATTACCCGCCGGAATCGGCCCGGTTGCGAACCATGGTTTTTCCCGGCATTCGGCGCAGATGGCGGCGTCATTGCAGCGGTTTCTCCCTGTCAGGCCGATACTACTATCTCGATCCGATCAGGACTTTGCGGACGCCGGGGAAAATGACTTATCGTGGCAGTGGCGATTCCGGATCGATGCGCAATCGATGAGGGCCGAGTCGAAACGAGACAGCGGAGAGCACTATGAATCGCGAAACATGGTTGATCGGTGCCGGGCTGATGGCGATCGTGGTCGCCGTCCTCGGCGTCATCGTCTACCTCGACGGCAGGGAGCCGGACGGTGCCGAGCCCGCGGTAGCAGGGCCGGGACGCGCGACCGAGGCGCGGCAGGTGATTGCCGACATTCAGGAACGGCGCGCGAGCCAGGCCGATGGCGAAGTCGCACGCCCGGCGGCAGCGCTGATCAATCCGCCGGACGACGAGACGCAGCAGACCGGCGGTGGCGCCGTGGCAGTGACGCCGGACCCGGTTGCCGACGCGCCAACCGGCGCAGGCACGGAGCTCGATGCGGCTTACGAGCGAGCACTGGAGCTGCAGGCAGCCGGGCAGCTGGACGATGCACAGGTGCTGTTGTTCTTCGGGGCTCGCCAGGGGCATGGCCAGTCGGCTTATGCCTACGCGGAGCTGAATGACCCGAATCATCACTCGCCCGAAACCAGTCTGCTGGCCGAGCCCGACGCTTTCCAGGCTTTCCGCTGGTATTCGACCGCGCTCGATGCCGGGATCGACGCTGCCGCCGGCCGGCTCAATGCCCTCCGCGACTGGGCTGAAACTGCGGCCGCTGCCGGCGATTCCGAGGCCGAGCGCCTCCTGTTGCAGTGGGAGTAAGGAAATGACCACGCGCGATAAGGTATTTCGAAGGTTCTTCGGCGGCGCAGCCGTCTTTGCCACGCTGCTTACCGCTGCGCAGGGCCCCGTCGAGGCACAGGTCACGCGGCCGTTGACGCTCGAAGGCAAACGGGCGCTCTATCAGCGCGTAATCGCCGTGCCGGGCGCGGGCCTGGTCGAGTCGGCCGGTGCGCCGATGCGCCAGGCCCAGCCGGTTGCACCATTCACGGTCTTCTATGTCTACGAGCGCGCAGACGTCGATGGTCGCGAATGGCTCGGGGTCGGGCTCGACAGCATTGGCGATCGGCGCGGCTGGCTGCCGGCCGAGCAGGGTGTCGACTGGCGGCAGACCCTGACGGTCGGCTTCAAGGATCCGCAGGACCAGCCCCGCGTGCCGCTGTTCGCCGATCGCAATCAGCTAGTGAACCTGGCCGAAGGAGCCGATGCGGAGACCTACGGTGCGCTTCGGCAGCGTGCGATCGACGGCGACATCGGCGATTCGGGCGTCATCGCGGTTCAGCCGGATGGCTTTGTCGACATTCGCCGCAATTTCTATCTGGTGCCGATACTGAGTCACGAAGACGTGCTCGTCGGCGACTATCAGGGCCGCCTGCTGGAGGTCGCAAGCGTCCCACTCGATTACCCGGACCCGTATCGGGCCGGTATCGTTTTCGTCATCGATACGACCGTATCGATGCAGCCGTACATCGAGCAGACACGCGAGATCATGCGCGATGTCTACGACCGTATCGACGCAGCCGGTCTCTCCGATCGCGTAGCGTACGGTCTCGTCGGCTTTCGCGACGAGATGTCTGCTGCGCCCGGGCTCGACTATGTGTCCAGGGTTTTTGCCGATCTGACTGGCAGCGGTGACGAGTTCCTCAGCCAGGTCGCATCAGTCAGCGCCGCGACGGTATCGACGCAGGGATTCAACGAGGATCCGTATGCCGGCATCGAACGCGCACTCACGGATATCGACTGGAGCAACCACTTCGCCCGCTATGTCATCCTGATTACCGATGCGGGACCTCGCCTCGGCGACGATCCGTTGTCCGCTACCGGACTCGACACGGCCGCGCTGAGAGATCGTCTCGTCGATCTCGGCGTTTCAGCCTGGGCGATTCATCTGAAAACGCCGACCGGCGAGCGCGAGGACGATCATGTTTCGGCCGAACGCGAGTACCGTGAGCTTTCGCAGGTCGCCGGCATCGGGTCGTTCTATTACCCCATCGAGACAGGTGACGTTGCGAACTTCGGCAATACGCTTGAAACGCTGATGGGGCAGTTGACGGATCAGGTCCGGATCGCGGCATCGGGCTTCCGGCCGCTCAGCGATTCTCTCGAGTCCACGGCCGACGGCGAGACCGAGCTCGCGGCGTTCCAGGAAAAGGTCGAACGCCTCGGTTACGCGCTGCGCCTCGATTATCAGCAACAGCAGGCCGGCGGGGATGCCGTTCCGGCGTTATTCAGGGCATACATGCTCGACCGTGATCTCGTCGCACCGGAAGAGCAGGCCGTTGACGTGCGCGCGCTGCTGACGCGCGATCAGCTCAGCGACATGCACGATGTGCTCGCGCAGATACTGCTGCGCGCGGAGGAGGGGGCGCTGGCACCGCAGGATTTCCTCGACGAGCTTCGCAGCCTGTCGGCCATCGTCAGCCGGGACCCGGAGGCTGTCGAATCTGCAGGTAGCGGCTCGGGCGTGCTGAGCCTCGCGGACCTCGGCTATATGCGCGAGTACATCGAGGGGCTGCCGTACCAGAGCGAGGTGATGAATCTGGATCTCGCGAACTGGCAGACGTGGACTGCCGTGCAGCAGTTCGAGTTCATCAACTCGCTCGACAGCAAGGTCGCGTACTACCGGGCGTTGCACGACAACCTGGATTTATGGGTCTCGCTCGATGGCGGACCGGTCGATGGGGATTCGGTTTACCCGCTGCTCCTGGAGGCCTTGCCCTGACTGCAGCTCCGGTCTACTTGCTGCGCGATGTCGAGAAAATCTACGACGCCGGGGGCACGCGCTTCGAGCTCAGGGTACCGCGCCTGTCCGTGCCCCGTGGCAGCAAGCTCGCGCTGATCGGTGAGAGCGGCTCCGGTAAGAGCACGCTGCTCGAGCTGCTCGCAATGATCCTGATGCCGACGGCGGCCGGCGAGTTCACTTTCACACCGTCGCCGCAGAGTCCGGCGAGCGATCTGGATGGCATCTGGCGCGAGCAGCTTTCCGATCAGCTGAGTGAATTGCGCAGCCGGTACATCGGGTATGTGCTGCAGCACGGCGGTTTGCTGCCCTACCTGAGCGTCCGCCGCAACATCGAGCTGCCGCGTCTGCTGCTTGGGCTTCCGGTCGGCAGCGTTGCCGACGAGCTGGGCGAGCAGCTCGGTATTGCGCAGCAGCTCGACAAGCTGCCCGCCGCGCTGTCTGTCGGTCAGCGACAGCGGGCCGCGATCGGTCGTGCGTTGTCCCACGAGCCGCCGATCGTGATTGCCGACGAGCCCACCGCCGCCATCGATCCGTTGAACTCGGAGCGGATCATGGCGTTGTTCGTCGAGCTCGTCGATGCCCTCGGCGTCACGCTGATTCTCGCGACGCACGCACACGAGCTCGTCCGCGAGCGCGGATTTACCTTGTTGCCGCATGAGATCGAGGTGCGCGACGATCAGTCGATGACGGTCACGGTGGAGCATGCCTGACGAAGGGACCGATTCCCGAGCCAGGCCCGGCGGCGAGCGGGAGGCTGGTGCCTCGGCTCGAGCGGAAGCCTTGGGCCGGGCAGAAGCTTCGGGCAGCGCCGGAACCTCGGGCCGCGGCGTCACCGATGCAGTCGGGCGCCGGCTGCGGCTTTGCGCCCGGCTCGCCTTCGACGATTATCGCCACGACTGGGTCATCTCCGGCTGCGCCGTCCTGGCACTGTCCGCCGTGCTGATTCCCCTGCTCGTGCTCTTCGGGCTCAAGTACGGAATCATCACAAACCTGCTCGATCCGTTGATCCAGAATCCGCGCTATCGCGAGGTCGCGCCGATCGGCAGCGGCAACTACGAGCCGGAATGGTTCGATGAGATACGGGCGCGCGACGATGTGGCGTTCGTCGTGCCGCGAACTCGCTCGCTGGCGGCAAGTATCAGGCTGCGCGCGGTCGACAGCGAGGTTGGGCGCATCATCGACGTCGAGCTGATTCCATCTGCGGGCAGCGACCCGGTGCTGGATGAGTCGACCGGTGTGCCGACCGGATTCGAAGAAGTCGTGCTGGCCGCAACAGCCGCGGAAAAGCTCGCGGTCGATGTGGGCGATCGGCTCGAAGGGATTGTGACGCGAACGCGCAACGACCGTCAGGAAATCGAGCGCCTGCCGTTGACGGTCGTCGGGATCGCGCCAATCACCGCGTTCGCCCGCGACGGCCTGTTCGTCTCGGTCGGGATGATTGCAGCGATCGAAGACTTTCTCGATGGGCGCGCCGTGCCGAACCTGGGCTGGGACGGAACAGCGGCGCGCCCCGGCGATCGGGCGTTTGCCAGCTTTCGCCTCTACGCCGAGACGATCGACGACGTGGCTGGTCTGCGCGAGCACTTCAATGGCCAGGGCGTCGAAGTTCGTACCAGCGTCGCCGACATCGAGCTCGTCGACCGCCTCGACCGCAACCTTAGCGTCGTCTACTGGATCATCGCGCTGATCGCGATCACCGGATTCTGCGTTTCGTTCGCGACCAACGTCTGGGCCAGTGTCGACCGGAAGCGCCGTGAATTCAGCGTGCTACGGCTGACAGGCTTTCGGACGCGCGAGATCGTCTGGTTTCCACTGTTGCAGGCCGCATTCACGGCCGGCCTCGGCTGGGTCGTCGCAGTTACGGCGTTCCTCGCCGTTCAGGGCACGCTGAACGGTCTTTTCGCGTCGACGATCGGCGGTGGTCAGCCGGTCTGTCGGCTGGAAGTCTGGCACATGCTGCTGGCGCTGGTTTTCACGCTCATCGCTGCCGTGATCGCGGCGGTCGTCGGCGGCCGGCGTGTGGCGCGGCTCGAGCCATCGATCGGCCTGCGCGGCTGATACCTCAGTGTTCCCGGCCGGCGGCGAGCCTGTCCTGCCGCTTCGGACGCGACGGGCCGCGCAGGCGCTGCGAACTCCGGGTCAGCGTGTGTCGAACCGGGTCGATAGCGACAGCCCGAAGCCATAGTCGGGCGACTCGTCGGTCAGCCCGGCGCTCGTGTAGCCGCGCAGCAGCAGCCGTCTGCCAAGTGTGGTGGAGACCGAGAGATCCAGTGTCGACGAGACACGGTCCGTTCCGTGCAGTGCAATGCCGTTGCGCTCGAATTCATCGCCGAAAGTCTGATTCAGCGAAAACTGCAGCGCAGTTTCGGGACTGAGCGCCAGGCCGATTCCCAGGGAGACGTCGAAGCTGTCGCCGGGCGTTAGATCCGCACCCTCGTCGTAGCTCGTGTACCCGCCGCTGACGAGCAGCACGACCGGGTCCCGTCGCCAGTAGGCGCTCAGGCGCCCGGCGAAACCGGAGTGTCCGCCGCCGAGCAACAGGCCGTCATCGCTCTCGTTACCGCTGCCGGTGAGCCAGGTCAGCCGCCCGATAAGATTGGGTCGACCGCCGCTTTCGGTCGCCAGCACCTTCGACAGACTGAGCGTTGCGTCGCCGGTGCCCGAACCGGACTCGTTCATGACGGCACGAACTGTCCCGTCGATACCGGTCTCGATTTCACGGTCGACAGTGATGTAGGGGAGGCCGATCTCGAGCTGCGTCTCCCACGGCAGCCCGGCGCGGAAGCTCACCCCACGTTCCTGCACTTCGATCGTTTGGGAAATCTCGCCGACCGTGGTCGTGCCGCCGTCCGTCAGCACGGCCGGAAACATCCCGTTGCGGCGGCTGGCTGCGAAACGTGGCTCGATATCGAACTGCCCCGGCTGCAGCAGTCGCGCACCCTGCTGCACCAGTGCCCGCTCGAGTGCGCGTTCGGCGGCCAGTCGATCGATGTCGAAGTCGCCCCTCCGGCCGGCTTCGGTCGCCTGGCCGGCACCGGCGCCGGTATTTGCCGCAGGGCCTGTGTTCAGTCGGGCCTGTACGGCGGTGGCGCCGGGCTGGCTCCCTCCGGATACGTCCGGTGCGCCACCTGCCGGTGCCTGCTCCAGCGCGCGAACGCGGTTCAGCAGTTCCACGATGACGGCATCGCGCTTGGCGAGCTCTTCCGTGAGTTGCGAGATCGTGACCGACGCCGTGTCCTGCGCATGCGATGCGGGACCGAACAGCGATGCGCAGACCATTACGGTCATCAGTGATGCTGAACGAAGTATCGATTTGGTGTTTCCCATCGGTGTTCCCCGAATTCGAAATGGGTCAATCGAGCAGTGGAAAATCCACGGCACGTATGTCGAGCAGGTTCGGCGGGATCAGACCGTCGCGTCGTGCGACCGCGAACGCCACCTGGCCGATATTGGCGTACTCGATCCAGGCCTCTTCGAAGCGCCGGCGCGACATCGTGCGATTGCCGAAAGCCGGATCGCCGAGCAGCACGGTCTCCTCGAGCTCGCCGCGGAAGACGACGAAATGGTTGTAGCCGTTCAGGCGCACCGGAACGATGGCCGGGGCCAGCTCGACCAGATCCCCGAACGTGACGCTGCCGAGGGCCTGACCATCGTAGCCAAGCCCTTCGGCAAACCGGTTCAGGTCGAGCAGAGAAAAGCCCTGGCGTATCCGGATGACGTCCGGATCGGCAACATAGACGTCCCGGCTGATCAGGCCGATTGCGACGTCGCGCTCCGTGATCGTTTCACCGTGCTGGTAGCGCAGGATCGTGGCGAGCGCGGCGGCGCCGCAGCTCAGGTCGAACTGCTGCAGCACCAGGTGCTGTTCCCTCGACTCGAGCAACGATCGCACCGGGAAACCTTCGTCCGCAAGGGCGGGCAAGCTCGCCAGGGCCCGCGATGTCGCGAGCACCACGAAAACGCCACGTAAAGTCAGTCGCCGCATGTTATGGCTCCGTCCGGTCCATGATTGAATTCACAGCGCTGTCGCTCCGGCTTCCGCAATACCGCAGGTCGGCGACCTCCGCCGCCGAGCCTGCGGATTGCGAAAGGACAACCGGCACTGCCGGATGCCGCGGCTCTACAGTGCCCAGATTGCCGTGTAGTCGGTGTCGCCGGGCGCCGAGTGAGGTCCCGCCGGCGTGCCTGCGCCGTCACCATTGGTCGCATGCAGCGGAATCGACACGTTTGGCCCGATCACCGAGTAGTGGCCTTCGCCAATGGCAGCGCCGCGCGGGCTATTCAGCACGTTCTCGGTCTTGATGACCGGGCAGACGAATCCGTCGACCGTGGTCACGCCGCCGGCCGCGACCGCGTCCATCTGAGCGTCGGTCAGCGCAACCGGATCGGCGCCGGCCGTGGCGACGAATCCTAATGCAGCAGCCGCGAGAGACAGTTTCAACTGTGCTTTCATAGAGTTATCTCCTGTAGTTAATAGACTTGTCGCCGTACAGTACCGGTCGACGTCTACCTATACGGAGTGGCGGGGAAAAAAGTTGCAGCCATCTCGGAGGAATTCTTGCAGTCGACCCGACGACGCGCTCGACCGGTCCTGGTTCCTTCATAATCCGGCGTCGAAAGGCCGGTGCGCGGGGAGCACGGATGATCAGAAGAGATGCAGCGCGCGCGACGCCGGACGGCGCCGGCAGGCCTTTCAGACGTCGCGACTACTGGTCGCCGGCAGCCCGCTGGCTGTCGATGATTCCGCTGTGGCTGATCATTTTTCCAATCACCAGGGTGCTCGAGCTGCTGGGACGCTGGCCGGATGCGATCGTGCGTGGCATGACCCGCATGACCACCGATTTCGAGGGCTACACGCCGGGACCGCAGGACGTCATGGTGTGCTCGTATTTCAAGTCCGGGACGAACTGGACGATGCAGATCGTCACGCAGATCGCGCATCGGGGTAACGTCGAGTTCGATCACATTCATGACATCGTGCCGTGGATCGAGCTGCCCGCGAGGAATCGATACAGTGTTCCGGTGAGTGACCACAGCACGTGGCGCAGTGCGCCGACCGGGTTGCGTGCCGTCAAGACGCACCTGCCGTTCGGTAAGCTCGCGTTCGTTCCGGAGGCTCGCTACGTCTGGGTCGTGCGCGACCCGAAGGACGTATTCGTTTCGAGTTATCGTTTCATCGGTGCTTCGATACTGGGGCCGTTGATGCCGTCGGTCAGGCAGTGGTTCGAGCTGTTCCTGACGGAGTCGTCACTGATCGGCAGCTGGGCGGAGCACGCCGACGACGGCTGGCGGCATCGCGATGCGGACAACGTGCTGTTCCTGACCTATGAAGAGATGAGGCAGGACCTGCGCCGGACCGTGGCGCGGATCGCGCAGTTCATGGATGTGCACCTGATGCCGGACGAGTTCGAGGCCGTCGTCGAGAAGTCCGGCTATGCGTGGATGAAGGCGAATAGCCGGCAGTTCGACACCCGGGGCCTGAGCCCGCCGTGGGCGACGCCGCGCGGCGCGATGGTGCGCCGTGGCCAAACCGGTAGTGCCGAGGAGCTGTTGTCGCCGGCTGATCAGGCCCGGGTCGACGACTTCTGGCAAGGCGAGCTCGAGAAGCGCGGCTCGGATTTTCCGTACGACCGGACTTATCGCGTGGCGCGCTCCTGATTGGACGGTGCGTTCGGCGCGGGAGCGTACGCCTCTATTCCGCTCGTGCTTGCGTGATCGGCGGAGTGCGGCCCGATTCGGCTACGCCTCGCCGATATGCGTACCCGCAATGAAGCCCTGCACCGTGCCTTTGCCGAGCCCGTGCTTGTCGAAGCCGCCGGCTGCCTCGCCGCCCGCGTAGAGGCCCGGTATCGGCCGGCCTTCCATGTCGATGACCTGCTGCCGCCCGTTCACGCGCAGGCCGCCGTACGAGTCGTGCCAGACGACCATGATCGACAGCGCATAGAACGGCGGTGTCGCGATCGGGTGCATCGCGCCTTCCCTTTCGCGCTCGAAGTCGGGATCGACGCCTTCTTCGACGTACCGATTCCAGGTCGACACGGTTGCTTCGAGATGCTTCAGCGGAACACGCTGATGCTCGTTGCCCGCTTCGATTCTGCGGGCAAGCTCCGCGATCGTATCGGCCTTGAAGAAGTAGCCATTGTCGGCGACATACGGGTAGCGCAGCGGATACTCCATGCGGTCGGCCGATGCCTGATCGAATATCGCCCAGAGCATCCCGCTGTAGAAGTTCGGTGCCGTCGATCCCTCGTTAATGCCGATCGCTGCATCGATGCCGTGGTCGCTGGCATACGATTGTCGCACCTGTTCGTGTCGGCAGTTGCGCCAGTCGTGCGGGACGTGCTCGATGCCCCGATGCGGCAGGCTGCCGTCGCCCGGATAGCGGTTGAAACCGGTACGCGTGAAAAGGCGCAGTTCGTTGAAGAAGCGCTTGCCGACCTGATTGACGGCGATCAGTTCCTCGTGACCGGCCGAATCGACGGAAATACCGCACGAGCCTCTGAACCCGAACGTCGGATGCCCCGGCATCATCGGTGTGTAGGCGTCGGGCGTGCCGAGCCGTCGCGAGACGTGGTAGCTCAGCGACAGGATAAGGTTCTGTTGCATACCGGCCAGGTTCGCGCCCACCTTCAGCCCGGCTTTCAACGCGCTCGCATCCTGGACGTGCGGCCCGACGGAGCTGATTGCGCTGGTTCGGAAAGCGGGTTCCCGCATGCCGGGATGAAACATGCTGCGCACTTCCGGGTTACCGGCGTGCCCGCCACTCGCGAGCATCACGCCGCGTCGAGCGCGGATACGAACGCGTGCCCGCGTCTCGTCGATGTTGCCGTTTCGCCAGTAGCTTCCCAGCAGCTCGCCGGACTCCGGGTGGCGCCGAGGCAGATAGCTCGCCTCGATGCCGAGGATGCGTCCGTCGGAGCCTTGCTCTCTGACGAGCTCGTCGAAGCGACGATTCAACATGAACTCGATGCCTTTCTCCCGCGCCGAAAACTCGAGAGGGCGCGCGAGCGCAACACCGTTGCTCCAGGCGCCTTCGCCGACGACGCGAATGCCGTTGTCCATCTGCACCGGTGCGAAGGAGCTCGTGCGTTCCGGGTCGGCGACACCCGCGTCCTCGGCGGTGATCGTGCCGGCTCGCATGTCGGTCTCATCACCAAGGACGAGAAAGCAGACGGCGCCGCGCGCGCGGGAGAGACCGCCGCCGGAATGCGTGCCGTTGATGCGGGCGAACCGCACATGGTTGTCCATCAGGAACTGACGCGTAGCCGGGCAGTTCTCGGCCCAGGCGCGGACGACTTCACGTTCGTTGAATCGATAGGGGCTGTGGCCACCACGGTCGACGATCGACCAGTCGCTCAGGTCTTCAAATAGCAGATCGACGCTGTCATCGAGCGCTTCCGGCCGTTCGAGTGGGTCGACGGTGATACGTCCCTCGGCGTCGCGGTCGCGCCGCATGTCACGGAGTTGCACCGGGTCACCGCCGCCGAGCGATACGAACGAGCCGCTGTTCAACATCCGTCCGCCGACGTCATGGCTCGCTTCGACGACCAGCACACTTGCCCCGAGATCACGCGCGCGGATAGCCGACGTGAGTCCGGCTGCTCCTGCGCCGACCACGACGACGTCGTACTCGTAGTCCCAGGCCGTTTCTTCTCTCGCGTCACGCCGCTGGGCATCCGAAGTGTCGGCAGGCAAGAGCGCTGCGGCGCCGACGCCTGCGGCACCGGCCGCAACGAAGCGTCTGCGATCGATTGCGCCCGGGGTATCGCCCGACTTGCTCGCTCGACTTCCGGTTCCGTCTGCCGGGTGCGCACCGGCCCCGTTCGACCGCCTCTTGTCGTTCTTCTTGCTCATGTGACCCCCAAAACTCTCATGATCGATAGCCTTCCGTCACACCCACACTGTAGCGTGATCGCCGCGCCGTCCGGCTATTCCCACTGCGTTGCGTTGCTGCGGAACCCGGCGCGGCCGACCTGCGCGACGCAGAAGCGGTGACCGGTCGGCGCCTCCATGACCCACCAGCGCCGCTCTTTGCTGACTCGCCTGGCGCCGAGCTTCTCGAGCCGGGCCACTTCCGCCTCAATATCGTCCGTCTCGATGTCGAGGTGCACGCGGGGCGAGTGTTCGACCGCCTGAATGTTCATCAGAACCTCGTTTTCAGGCGTCTCGAGTCGATAGTGGTTCTCGAATTTCGTGGCGTCATATCCGAAAGCGGCGCTCCAGAAAGCGGCGGCCGACTCGAGGTCGTCGGTGCGACAATCGATCGTGAGTTCTCCAAGTCGGCTCTTGTGCATCGTGGGCCCCGGGACGCAGACTCTGGCTACTATAGCGGCTTCCGTTGGTTTCGGAACTCGGCGGGAGAGCTGTGGTTCAGGAGCGCGTCGTTGGCCGGAATCGACCACATCTATATTGCTGTCGCCGATTTGAAGGTTTCGGAGGCCTTCTACGATAAGGCGCTGCTCGAGGTGTTGGGCTTCAGGAAGAACGCCTTCGAAATTTGGGGCGATCCGCATCTTCAGTACTTCGACCGCCACTTCGGATACGTCCTCCGCCCCGCACGCTCATCTGCTGCACACGAGCCGTACGCACCGGGACTACATCACGTTTGTTTCCGCGTGAACACGCACGAAGATGTCGTCAGCATCAGTAGGCGACTCCGCGAGGTCGGCATTCAGGCCTCGGAGGCGCGCTGCTATCCGGAGTATGCGCCTGACTACTGGGCGACGTTCTTTTCCGATCCCGACGGCATTCGTCTCGAGGTCACCAACTACCGCCTCGAGCGCCGCGAACGTCACGACAACTGGTAATCGCCAGAGGGACACGCTGCGCGCACGTGCTCATGTCGATTCCGGCATTCGGCGTCCCGTTTCCGGGACCTTCCTGAACCATCGCTGCCGTGAGTCACGCCCAAACGCGCGCGCTGCCTGCGGTGAGCGGTGGCACGGTTGTTGCTGTTCACACTCCGTATGAACAGCGGGGCCGGAGAATGCTCGACCGACTTGTGCTTATCGATTCGTGGTGCCGCGATGTCGCATTGAGTTGGCGGGGCCTTCGTAGACGCCCGGGTTTCGCGCTCGTCGCCGTCGTGTCGCTGGCGCTTGGCGTGGGTGCGAACGCGCTCGTCTTCAGTGTCGTCAACAGCGTGCTGCTGAAGCCGCTGGATCTTCCCGATGCCGATCGCCTCGTCGCTGTCTGGCTGACGCCGCCGAACGAGCCGGAGCAACGCTTCGGCACGAATACAGGTGTCTTCTTCGCCATTCGCGACAACAACACGTCGTTCGAGCATTTCGGGACCGGGCGGCTAAACGAGACCGCGACGATAACCGTTGCCGGCGACGACCAGCCGCACTGGATTCCTTCGCAGTTCTTTTCGAAGGATCTGGTCAGTACGCTCGGTGTTGCGCCGCAGCTCGGGGATTGGCCGCCACCGGATTCCGAAGGTGTCGCGATCAGTCATGATCTCTGGCAGAGCGTATTTGGCGGCTCGCCATCGGTGCTGGGTACGGTCGTCGATTTCGGCGGGCTCACCGCCGACGTTCGGGCGGTGATGCCGGAAGGCTTCCACCTGATGAATCCGGATACCGACATTTGGCTGTATCAGCCGGATGAGCTGCTGACAAATGCGCTGCGCAGCCCCAACAGGCTCTTTACGCTGATCGGCCGGCTGAAGCCCGGGGTCACGATCGCGCAGGCCCAGGCCGAAATGAATAATCTCGCACGGATCATCGGCAACGACTTTCCCGATACGCATCAAGGCTGGGGCCTGCGAGTCGAGTCGTTGCGCGATGCTTACGTCGGCAGCTTCCGCAATCTACTGTGGGTATTTCAGGGAGCCGTGTTCTTCGTGCTGCTGATTGCGTGTTCCAACGTCGGCGCCCTCGTTATGTCCCGCGCCGCAGCGGGGCAGAAAGAGCTGGCAGTGCGTTCGGCCCTTGGGTCCGGGCGCTGGCGGCTCGTCCGCCAGCTTCTGACTGACAATCTGGTGCTGTCGTCGATCGGGGCGATGCTCGGTATCGTGCTTGCGTGGACCGGCGTCAACCTGCTCGTCGCTTCGGGCGTCGAGGGTCTGCCCCGTCTTGCCGAGGTGCAAATGGACTGGCGAGTCGTAGTGTTCGCGAGCCTCGTGGCGCTCGGTGCCAGTGCCGTCTTCGGCGTGCTGCCGGGCCTGCATGCGGCCGCCCCGAACCTGATGGCCGTGCTCCGGGAGGCTACGCGCGGGTCGGGCGACGGCGTCGGGCGCCAGAGGTTTCGAGCGGCATTCGTTGTGGGCCAGGTGTCACTGGCACTGATCATTCTGGTTGCGTCCGGACTGATGCTGCGCAGTTTCACACTGATAAATGCGGCCGGAGTCGGCTTCAATCCAGACAATCTCACGGTTCTGGAGTTGCCGTTCCCGCGGAGCTATGCCCGCGGCACGGGCGAGAACACCGGGGCGGGCGGGTTGCTCGTCGAGTTCGATGAACGTTTCGGCATTGACAGCGAGGCGGTCCTCGCCCGGCTCTCTGCGCTACCTGGCGTGCAGTCGGCAGCGGCGACTGCCACGGCGCCGCTTGGAGGACCACCTCCGCGGGTTGTCTTTCGTCTGGCCGACGAAGAGCTCCTGCCCTCGGAGCTCACAGCACGCAGCGCCGAGTGGTATCCGGTGAGTGACGCATATTTCGAAACGCTCGAGCTACCGCTCGTGCGCGGGCGTGTGTTCAATATCAGCGACCGGGCACAAACGCTGCCGGTCGCAATCATCAACGCCGCCATGGCCGAGCGCTTCTGGCCCGGAGAAGATCCGATCGGCCAACTGCTGCAGACCGACGTCGTCGACGCGCCGGCTCGCACGATCGTCGGCGTCGTCAGGGACGTGCGCCAGGACCGATATCAGCGACTATCGCAGCCGCAAATCTACATCCCGCGCCTGCAGGTGCCGCTGCGCATGGACAATGCCGTCGCGCTCCGTTTCCTGCTGACGTCAGTCGTCGTCAGGAGCGACGACAGTGTTAGCGCCGATACTCTGCGTCGCGCCGTGCAGGGGGTCATTCCGTCGCTGCCAGTCTCGAAAATCACGACGATCGAGGCCTATGCGGCGGATCAGATCAGCGACCTGCGCCGCGCGACACTGTTGTTGTCGACATTCGGCGCGATCGCAGTCGTGCTCGCACTGATCGGTATCTTCGGCGTAGTGGCGAACCTTGTGCGGCAGCGCGCCGGTGAGATCGGGATACGGATGGCGCTCGGCGCGCAGCGGGGTACCGTGCAATGGTTGGTCCTGAAGCAGGGTCTGGCCGTAATTCTGCTGGGCCTCGCAATCGGCACCGCTGGGGCGTTCGTCGTGACACGATTGGTGGGCGGATTCCTGTACGGCGTCTCCACCCTGGATCCGACGACATTCGTACTCGCACCGCTGGTGCTCACGGCTGTCACACTGCTCGCGTGCTATGTGCCGGCCCGGCACGCGTCGCGAATCGCACCGGTCATTGCGCTCAGGAGCGAGTGAGCCCGCTGCCGGAATTCCCGGTCACGGTGTTCTGCGTGCTGCGTCGGTTTACGAGAGCCGCAACACTGCCACTGACCGGAATCGCGGTTACCGCTTCAATTCGTTCGCCAGTGCTTCGACACAGTACGTGTTGAGACTCTTGCCTTCCTTGACTGCTTCGATCGACAGCCGTTCGTGCAGCTGTTCGCCGAGCCTCAGATTGAATTTCCCCGAGTAGCTTTTCCCTGCCATCCCCGGCGGCAGTCGATCACCATCTTTTTCAGCGAGCGCGATCCACTCTTCGATCGCCGTGCAGAGGTCTGCGAAGACCTTCTGCTCGTTCTTGCCGTGAACGCCACCGAACATCAGCTCCGGGCATCGACCAACGTAGCAGCCGTCTTCTTCGGACCATTCGACAATCTTCAGATACTGATCCGATTTCTTCATTTCGATGCTCTTGCGATGGCCGCTCGAACCGCCTTCTCCTGATACGGTCTCGCATCGGACCCGAGCGATCCGCTCAACGTTATCCGGATACCGGATGGATGGCGGAGATTCCGATGGCTGCCTTTGCCGCCACGATCCTCGAAGCCGGCGGTCGCCAGGTCGCGCAGTAGTTCCCGGATTTTTCGCGGCACCTGAATATGGTACCAGATTAGTACCAAATCTGTTCCGGTGGGCGAAATCCCTTGCGCCCATACATTCCGGGGAGACGCACGCCCGAGCGTTGTCGGGAGACGCATCCCGCTTGCCGGCCGTTTGCTGCCGGCAACCGTCGGTCCGTCCCAAAAGTGGGACGCAAATTGGCGTCGGTGAGAGCGCGATGTCGTTCCGAAATGCGACTGGAGTTCATTAAGCCTTTGATTATGTGGCCTTTATCTGATCTGATCGGGGTTTGGCACAGGCATTGCTACAGGTGTCGATATGGTCGATATACCCCGTCCCGAATTCAGACAGCAGAAGCGCCGCCGGCAGCTGATCTACGCTGCCGTCGGGGTCGTGCTGGTCGGAGTGCTGACGGCTTTCGTGACCCGGCTGGAGCCTGCCGCGCCTTCGGTGCCGCGCGCGTCGGTCTGGATCGATTCCGTACGCGAAGGGGAGATGCTGCGGCAAGTGCGCGGCCCGGGCCGGCTCGTGCCGCGCGAGATTCGCTGGATTGCGGCGCAGACGGCCGGCCGCGTAGAGCGCGTGCTCGTCCGGCCGGGTGCGGAAGTGCAGCCCGACACGGTAATCGTCGAGATGTCGAACACGGATCTGTTGCAGCAGACCGAAGAGGCCGGATTCGCTCTCGAGGCCGCGGAAGCGGGGCTCACGGATACGGAGCTCAGGCTCCGTGGCCAGCAGCTCGACCAGCGCGCCGCAGTCGGTGTCGCGCGCGCAGAATACGAGGGCGCGCGGCTCACGGCGGAGGCGGAACGCGAGCTGGCCGATGAGGGCATCGTTCCCCTGATTCAGTATCAGCGCTCAGAGCTGCTTGCCGAGCAATTGCGTCTGCGGCTCGAGATCGAAGAAGAGCGCCTTGCGCAGTTCTCGGACTCGATGAACGCGCAGCTCGCGGCCGAGCGGGCGCGCGTCGATCAGGCCAGGAACGTCTACAAGCGGCGGCTCGATCAGGTCGGGTTCCTGCAGGTCAGGGCCGGTCTGGCCGGTGTTCTGCAGGAGGTTTCGGCCGAAGAGGGCCAGCGGCTCGAGCTCGGTGCAAACGTGGCGCGAGTCGCCCGGCCGGACGAGTTGCAGGCCGAGCTGCGGATACCGGAAACCCAGGCGCGCGACGTGCAGCTCGGCCAGCACGTCGACGTCGATACCCGCAACGGCGTCGTGAAAGGTGCAGTGACGCGGATCGATCCCGGCGTACAGGGGGGCACCGTGCTGGTCGATGTCGAGCTGCGCGGCGAGCTGCCGCGCGGCGCGCGTCCGGAGCTCTCCGTCGACGGCACGATCGAGATCGAGCGTCTCGAGCATGCCGTGTTTACGGGCCGGCCGGCATACGGCCAGGCGGACTCGACGATCGGCCTGTTCCGGCTCGAGGCCGACGGCACGCACGCCGTTCGCGTGCCGGTGCAGCTCGGGCGAACGTCGGTCAATTCGGTCGAGATCGTGCAGGGTCTCGACCTTGGCGATCAGGTCATTCTGTCGGATACGTCGTCGTGGGAGGACTACGACCGAATCCGGCTGGACTGAAATTACGAGGACGGGGGAAGGCAATGAGTGAGGCTGCGGAACAAGTCTTTGCCGGTGCGGATGCCGTGCCGCTGATCCAGATGCAGGACATCAAGAAGGTGTTCTACGCAGAAGAGGTCGAGACGCATGCGCTGTCCGGCGTGCACGTCGATATCAGACAGGGTGACTACGTCGCGATCGCCGGGCCGTCCGGCTGCGGCAAGTCGACGCTTCTGTCCATCCTCGGTCTCCTCGATACGCCGACCGAGGGCAAGTATATGCTGAGTGGCGAGCCGGTCGAGAACCTGAATCACTCACAGCGCGCATACATTCGCAATCGCGAGATCGGCTTCATTTTTCAGGCGTTCAACCTGATCGGCGATCTGACGGTTTTCGAGAATGTCGAGCTGCCGCTCACATACCGCACGAATCTCGATCGCCAGGAGCGCAAGCAACGCGCAATCGCAGCGCTCGAGCGCGTCAATATGGCGCATCGCCTGCGGCATTACCCGTCGCAGCTTTCCGGCGGTCAGCAGCAGCGCGTGGCGGTTGCGCGGGCACTGGTCGGCCGGCCGTCGATACTGCTGGCCGACGAGCCCACAGGAAACCTGGACTCGAAGAACGGCGAGGCGGTCATGTCTTTGCTGACCGACCTGCACGTCGAAGGCGCGACGATCTGCATGGTGACGCACGACCCGCGGTATGCCGACTACGCCGACCGCAAGATCCACATGTTCGACGGCCGCGTCGTCGATGAAGAAACGCTCGAGCGACTGCGCGAGGAGGAGGACCGGCGCATCGCTGAGCAGGCGAGGCGCGGTCGGAAGCTGACGGAGTAATGGCAATGAGCGGACTGATCGGCGGCCTGGGGTATGCACTTCGCACGCTTGCTGGCCGTCCGGGCTATCTGCTCGTCACGGTCGGCGTCCTCGCACTTGCCATCGGCGCAAACACCTCGATTTTCAGTCTGCTCAATGCCTATGTGCTGCAGCCGCTGCCATACCCGGACAGTGATCGGCTGGTGTCGATCTACAACACCTATCCCACGATGGGACTTGAGCGCACGCGCGTCTCGATACCGGACTATCTCGATCGGCGTGACGAGGCGGAATCTCTCGACAGCGTCGCGCTCTACCGGAACGTACGACGTCTGCTGACAGGCGACCGCGAGTCGGAGCAGCTGGCAACTACGCAGACCACGCCGTCGCTGTTCGACGTGTTGCGTACCGGGCCGGGGCTCGGACGAGCGTTCAGCGAAGACGAAGCGATTCCGGGGCAGGATCGGGTCGTCATCATCAGTCACCGGTTGTGGCAAACGCGCTTCGGGGGGCGCGAAGATGTGGTCGGCAGCGACCTGCGCCTCGATGAGCAGGCTCACCGAGTCGTCGGCGTGATGCCGGAAAGCTTCGGATTCCCGACGCGTGAAATCGATGCGTGGGTGCCATTCGCATTCACGGCCGAGCAGATGAGCGACGAGCAGCGCGGCATGGAGTTTTCGCTCAGCATCGGCCGGCTCGCGGAAGGCGGCTCGATTGCGAGCCTGGATGCAGAGATGGATGCGATCGTCACTCGAAGCTACGAGCGGTTGTCAGAACGGCGCCCGTTTCTGGAAGCAAGTGGCTTCACGGGCCGCGCCGAAGGCCTGCAGGAATCGATGACGCGGGACACGCGGGTTCTGCTTGGGCTGCTGCAGAGCCTCGTCCTCGCCGTGTTGCTGATTGCCTGCGCCAACATCGCAAACCTTCAGCTCGCCCGCACCGTCGCGCGCCGCAAGGAGCTGGCCGTGCGCACTGCGCTCGGCGCGGGCCGCCGGCACCTGGCCGGACTGGTGCTGTGCGAGAGCCTCATCATCTCGGTGTTGGGGGCACTGCTCGGACTTGGTATCTGCGCTGCCGTCGCGGGCCCCATCGGTGCCCTGCTGCCGGCACCGTCCGGGCAGGAATCCGGTTTCGCGATCGACGCCACCGTTTTGTCGTTCCTCGCCGGCGTCGTGATCGTTGCGACGCTGGTGACCGGCCTCGTCCCGGTTGCGGCCTTGCGGCACGAGCAAGTCGCGCAAACGGTCAACGACTCGAGTCGTGTCGGCGGCGGGCTGCTCGGCAGGCGCGCCCGGAGTGCGCTTGTCGTGTTTCAGGTCGCTGCCAGTGTGGCGCTTCTGGTCAGCGCAGGGCTGCTTGCCAAGAGTTTCTATCTGCTGATCGACGTTGACCCGGGTTTCGACGCGACCGGTGTGTGGAGTGCCGGCGTAGTGCTGCCGCGGGCCAGGTTCGGTGAGTCCGAAGAAGTGCAGGTCTTCTACTCGCGGGCGATCGAGTCGCTTGAATCGCTGCCGGGCGTCACGGCAGCCGCCTTCACGTCGGGGTTGCCATTCAGTGGTGCAACGTCTCAGGGCAGCTACGAAATCGACGGTTACGTGCCCCCGGAAGGTGTCGCGCCGCCGCACGCGAATCAACGCAACGTCAGCGACGGCTATTTCGAGACGCTCGGCATTCCGCTGGCTCGCGGCCGGGGCTTCGGGATCGACGAGGCGGAACGCGTCGCAATCGTCGACGAACTGTTCGTGCAACGCTATTTCCCGGATGGGAATGCAATCGGGCAGCGCGTTCGAATCGACAGAGAGGAGATGAACGATGCGTGGCACACGATAGTGGGCGTGGTTCCCGTCGTGCATCACGAGTCGCTGGCCGAGATTCCGGAGAAGGAGACCATTTACTGGTACTACCGGCAGCGAGCGGTGCTTGGCGGGCAGGTCGTCGTTCGCTCGCGCCTCCCGCCGGAAAATCTGACGCCGCTCATCACGGAAACGCTGCGAACGATCGATCGCGACGTGGTGCTTGCCGACGCTATGTCGATG
Organism: Candidatus Rariloculaceae bacterium; assembly: GCA_965223375.1. Lineage (GTDB taxonomy): Bacteria > Pseudomonadota > Gammaproteobacteria > Steroidobacterales > Rariloculaceae > CBDCWM01. The sequence goes on along the minus strand of OZ245000.1, from coordinate 944,939 downwards.
GAAAACCGCCTGCGCAGCTCACTTGTGGCACAGAGCGCGGCAATGCAGCTCACAGTCGCGTTCGCGATCAGTGCTCTGCTTTTGGCAGTCCTCGGTATTTATGGTGTTTTGACCTGGGCGGTAACGCAACGCACGAGTGAAATCGGCGTCAGAATCGCACTCGGCGCCCGCGGCGAGGACATCGTCGCCATGGTCCTTCGTCAGGCGGGTGGTCACGTTGCCGTCGGAGTGGCGTTCGGGCTGTTGCTCGCGGTCATCGCCGGTGTGGGCATCGCGTCTGAAATCTATGAGGTCAGCCCGCTCGATCCTGTCGTGCTGCTCGCCTCGGCAGCTGCGATCGTGCTGGCCGCACTCGGTGCGAGCTGGTTGCCTGCAAGGCGCGCGACAGCCGTCGATCCGATGGACGCGCTGCGGCATGCGTGAGGGGCTTCCATCTACGCTTCGATCCGCGCTCCAAACCGCGTCGTCGTCCGGCGCGCGGCAGTTCGGAGAGGTGTAACGCCGTGCAGCTGCGACCTTCGATGCGCTCACTGCTCAGATCACCGGGATTCTCGCTGACAGTCCTGCTGACGCTGGCTATCGGTATCGGCGCAACTACCTCGATCTACTCGCTGCTGCATCAGATTTTGGTCCAGCCGCTGCCCGTTCACGAGCCGGAACGGCTCGTGAACCTCGATGCGCCGGGCTTTAAGTGGGGCATGATCTCGGGCGGCGCGAACTTCGACTCGACCGACGCGCTGTTCACCCATGAGATGTTCGAGGACCTGCAGGCGTCGCAGGACGTATTTGCGGGAATAGCCGCATACACGGATGGCGGGCTCGACTTCGGTTTTCGGGATGTCACCAGAGCCGGCAGCGGCTCATTCGTTTCCGGGAGCTTCTTCGAGGTCCTTGGCTTGACTCCGGCCGCGGGGCGTCTGCTGCAGCCAGGCGACACAGCAGTGCCCGAGGCGTCACCGATCGTGGTCCTGGCCTACGAGTTCTGGCAGCGCGAGTTTGGAGGCCAGCTGCGAGTCGTCGGGGAAACGATAATCGTCAATGGCCAGCAGCTCGAAGTCGTCGGCGTTGCGCCCAGGGGATTTTCCGGCACGGGCACCGGGTGGAAGTCGGATGTCTTCATTCCCTACACGATGCGCTGGGCGCTGATACCTTCGGTATCCCGCGTTGCGCCGCGCCGCGACTTCTGGCTCGCGATCTTCGGACGCCTGCAGCCGGGCATGTCGGTTGAGCGGGCCGAGGCAGGAATCAACTCACTGTATCGGAGCGTGCTCGACGATACCGTCGTGCCGAGCCTTACGGATTACGATTCCGAGCTGCGCGAGCGGATACGAGGCCAGCGAATCCTGCTGATGCCCGGCAGCCGCGGAAGAAGCGGCCTGTCCGCGCAGTTCGGTACGCCGGCGGTCCTGCTCTTTGCACTCTCCTGGATCGTGATGGCGATCGTTTGTGTCAATGTGGCCGGGCTGCTGCTCGTTCGGGGAGCCGCGCGAGTCGGAGAGGTCGCAATCCGGGCTTCGATCGGTGCCACCAGAGCGGGCATCATGCGCGAGTTGCTGCTCGAGTCTTCAATCCTCGCGCTCGCTGGGGGAGCGCTCGGTACCGGGATCGCGTTCGCGACGGTTGTGATTATCGAGCGTTTTGTGCCGGGCGATGTTGCGGCCGGACTCGACTTTGCGATCAGCCCGATGGCCCTCGGTTTTTCCGCGGCAGTGACTGCGTCCTCAGTCGTCGTTTTTGGAGCCTGGCCAGCCCTGGTCGCCAGCCGCGTTGATCCGGTGGCGGCTATGAAGACGAGCGCCGTGCAGTCGTCGGGAGCGCCCGGGCTCGCGAGACTGCGGATGGGTCTGTCGGCGGCGCAAATCGCGCTCTCGATGGTACTGCTCGTGCTTGCAGCGCTGTTCGCGCAGAGCCTCGCTAAGATCGGCCGCGTCGATCCGGGCATCGATACGGATTCACTGCTGACATTCACGATTTCGCCGCTGACGAATGGCTACGCCGCGGGCCGGATCGAAACTGTTGCAGACAGTCTCGAGCAGGCCATCGCGGCCGAGCCGGGCGTCGCGGACGTCGGCACGGCCACGGTGCCTCTACTCGAGGGGTGGGCCATGAACTATGCGGTGTCGATGGAAGGCTTCGAGTGGTCACCGGGTAGCGGCGAATTCTCAGCCTGGAACATCATCAGCCCAGGATTCTTCTCGGCGACCGGCATCGAAGTCTTGCGCGGACGCGCCTTCACCGAGCAGGACCGTGCGGGCTCAGCCCGCGTTGCGATCGTCAATCAGAGCTTTGCCGAGAAGTTCGAGCTCGGCGACGCGCTCGGCGCGCACTTCAGCCTGCCGTTCAACGTTGACGATCTCGAAATTGTCGGGGTGGTCGCCGACGCGAAGTACGGCGATGTCAAGCGGGAGGACGAACCACAGTTCTTCACGGCCAGGGCGCAGACCGACGACCTTGCGAATCTGACTTACTACGTGCGAACCTCGCTGCCCCCGTCTCAGTTCCTGGCCGGCCTGCCGGAAATCGTCGCCGAGGTCGTCCCCGGTGTGCCGGTGCGCGATCTCCGGACGATGACGAGCCAGGCCGGCGACAGCATTTATCTGGACCGCTTGACGACCGTGCTGGCCAGTGCCTTTGCGCTCGTGGCCTCACTACTGGCTGCGATCGGACTCTATGGGTTGCTGGCATACAGCGTCCAGCAGAGGCGCAGGGAGCTGGGTCTCCGTCTCGCGCTCGGCGCCTCGCCGGGCGAGCTGTTCACACTCATCGCGCGTCAGGTCGGTGTCGTTACCGCGATCGGGGTCGGTGCCGGCTCTGTGATTGCAGTCATCGTGGGGCAGGCCGCCGAGTCGCTGCTGTTCGGCCTATCCGGCAACGATGTGCTCTCGTTTGCGGCGGCTGGCTTGGTGCTCGGCCTGATCTGCTTGGCTGCCGGACTGCGGCCGGCGCGACAGGCCGCGTCCGTCGAGCCGATGGCAGTGCTTCGCCATGTCTGACGCGCTGGTCCCGACCGGTTGCCGGCGCCGGTGCGAGCGATGAGCGGGAAATTCCGTTCGCTGCTCCGAGCGCCAGGCTATGCGCTGACCATCATCCTGACGCTGGCGACCGGCATCGGTGCCGCGGCCGCAATCGGCACGGTCGTCAACAAGGTGCTGATCGCGCCGTTGCCGTACCCGGATTCGGACGAGATCGTGTCAGTCTGGCTCGACGCGCCGCGTGCGCCCGGACTCGACGCGTTTTCGGATGGCGGACTGCGCCCGTCGTTCTCGATGTATTTCACGCTCGCCGAGGAAAACACCGCGTTCGCGGCCGTCGGGCTGTGGGTGGCCGGAACGACGACGGTGACCGACCCCGACCGTCCGCAGGTCGTGCCGACAATCGTCATGACCGACGGTGTCTTCGAGTCCCTAGGAATCAGGCCATTGATCGGCCGATGGCTCAATAGAGACGATCTGTCGCCTGATCGCCCGCCGAGCTTCCTGATTTCACACGCCTGGTGGCAAAGCCGTTACGGCGGAGACCCGGAAGTGCTCGGTCGGCTGATAGAGACGAATCGCGGTGAGGCGGAGATCGTCGGTGTCATGCCGGAGGGGTTCCGTGTCGCCGACGTTCGGGCCGATTTCTTTGCCGGGGCGCAGCCCGATCGCGATGCGCTGGGGCTCGCGCCGTTTTGCTGCCCGGTCGTCGCGCGGCTGAAGCCGGACGTGTCTCTGCAGGAGGCGAACACCGACGTTGCACGCATGCTGCCGATCTGGCTCGATGCCTGGCCGTTTGCCGGCGATGCCCGGATGTTTCTCGACGACTGGGGGATGTCGCCAGCGCTCCGCCCGCTCAAACGGGACGTCGTTGGTCCGGTCAGCGACGTGCTGTGGACGGTGGCCGCAACGATTGCCGTCGTCCTGTCGATCGCTTGCGCCAACGTTGCGGGGCTGATGCTCGTCCGGGCGCACAGGCGGCGGCGGGAGAGTTCCATTCGCGTTGCGCTCGGCGCGGATCATCGGCGGCTGCGAGCGGAGGCGGTCCGTGAAACGCTGATACTTGTGGCCGTCGGCGGTCTGCTCGGCATAGCGGTAGCGCACGTCGCGATCGACGCGCTGCTGCTGTTCGGTTCCGGTGAGCTTCCCCGGCTCGCGGAGATTGCGACGGATGGCGTGATGGTCGTCACCGCAACTGCCGTGACCGTGTTTGTCGCTGGCGTGCTCTGCCTGCTCGCCATCGTGAAGCAATCGAAGGGGCCGACGGACCTAGTGCGCGCCAGCGCCCTGAATGCGACCCGGGGTCGCGAAGGTCACAGGCTTCGGAGTTCGCTGATCGTCAGTCAGCTCGCCCTTGCGCTCGTGCTCCTGATTGGTGCGGGTCTGATGGTCCGAACCAATCAGGCGTTGCTTGCCGTCGACCCCGGTTTCGTGGACCCGGGGCAACTGCAGACGCTCGAGATCATGATCCCGCCCGCAGTTGCCGAGGAGCCGGAAGCCGTTGCACGGGTTCAGCACCAGGTGATGGATGCGATTGACGCGATCCCGGGTGTGGTCGCGGCATCGGCCGCTTCGTCGGTCCCGCTCGACGACGAGTACAGAATCGAGGGAGTGATCCTGCATCAGGGCGGCCGACAGGGAGCGGCAATCGAGTCTTCTCCTTATCGGACCTTCAAGTACATCGTCCCCGGATGGTTCGAGACTCTCGGTACGCCGATGATCGCCGGCCGCGACATCGATTGGGCGGACATCCATGAGCGCAGACCTGTCGCGATCGTCTCCGAAAACCTTGCGCGTGATCTTTGGGGCTCCGCCGCGGCCGCGCTGGGCGGGCAGGTACGGGTCGCCGACGAGGCCGGTCCCGAAAGATGGCGAGAAGTGGTTGGGGTCGTAGCGGACGTGCGGGAGTACGGTATCGACGAGGCAGCCCCGCCGGTCGTCTACTGGCCAAGCAACTATTCGAGCTTCATGCGCTATGTCGTCCGCAGCCCCCGGGCCGGCGATCCGGCGTTGGTCGGCGCGATAGAGCAGGCGGTACGCGACGTCAATCGTGGTCTGCCGGTGACTGCGGCGAGGACGATGCGGGACGTGTATGACCAATCGCTCGCGCGGCGGTCATTCGTGCAAATGTTGCTGATCGCAGCCGCAGCCGTCGCGACGGCGCTGGGCATCGTGGGGCTTTATGGAACGCTTGCCTATGTGCTGGCTCAGGAACGCCGCGAGATCGCGATTCGACTCGCAGTAGGCGCGAAGCCGCGCACGGTGATTCTGAGCTACGTTCGTTCGAGTCTGGCGCTCGCGGTTGCGGGCGTCGCGCTCGGTTTCGGCGTGGCCTTCGCGGTTACGCGCTATCTCGAATCGCTGCTCTACGACATTCGCCCGTTCGATCCCGGCACCTTCGTGCTCGGATCGTTCGGCGTGCTCGTGCTGGTGGCGTTGGCAAGCTGGCTCACGACCCGGCGTGTGTCGAGCATCGCTCCGGCTGACGTGCTGTCGGAGCAGGGATGAGGCGCATGGACGACAGCGAGGGGCGCAGGCGGCGCTGGTGTCAATTCGACAGGGGCCAGTCATGCAGGACCTGAGGTTTGCGTTTCGCAGTCTGATCCGGCGGCCGTTCTATTCCGGCATCACGGTGGCCGTGCTGATGCTGACGATCGGCGCGAATGCGACGGTTTTCAGCGTTCTGAGCGGCTACCTGCTGCGGCCGTTGCCGTACCCGGACGACGATCGTCTCGTCATGGTTTACAACAGTTTCCCGCGGATGGGCCTTGCCACCGGCGGGAGCTCGATACCGGATTACCTGGATCGGCGCGAGCAGGCACCGTCACTCGAATCGCTGGCAATCTTCACGCCGGCGCCGCGCGCTGTTACCGGTGACGGACCTGCCGAGCAGCTGTCTGCCGTTCGGGCGTCGCCCTCGCTGTTTGCAGTCCTCGGCGTTCCACCCGCGCTCGGGCGCGCTTTTACGGAGGCCGAGGCGACCGTCGGGAACGATCAGGTGGTCGTCGTCAGCGACGAGATCTGGCGGACGCGGCTCGGCGGGCAGCAGGATCTGTCCGGGATCGAGATCGAGCTCGACGGCGCACTGCACCAGGTCGTCGGCGTGATGCCGCCCGGTTTCGGATTTCCGGATACCAACGTCGACGCCTGGCTGCCGTTCGCTTTCACGCCGTCACAGATGACCGACGAGGAACGCGGCAACGATTTCTCGCTGACGGTCGGACGGTTGCGCGACGGTGCGTCGATCGAGGCTCTCGACAATGAGCTTGCGGCAATCGTACGGCAGACCGCGGAGCGATCACCTGAAATGGGCGGCATGATCGAGGCCACGGGCTTCACGGGGCGGGGCGAATTTCTTCGGGATTACGTCGTCGGCGATCTGAAGCGCATGCTGTTTCTGATCCAGGGCATCGTGATCGCCGTGCTGTTGATCGGCTGTGCGAATATCGCGAGCCTGCAGCTCGCCCGCACGATCGCGCGGCGCCGCGAGTTCGCCATCAGAGCATCCATCGGCGCGGATATGTGGCGGCTCGCCAGACTGGTCTCGCTGGAAATGGCTGTTCTCATAGTTGCAGGAACAGTCGCAGCGTTGCTCCTTGCGCGCGGCAGCCTGGGCGCGATCGCATGGCTCGGCCTCGACGACTCGATCCGCGGCATCTCGTTTGCGCTCGATTACCGTGTCGTCGCCTGGTCTGCGAGCACCGCGATCGTTGGCGCAGTGATCGCGGTCATCGCACCGGTACTCGTAATCGCCCGTGCCAATCCGGCGACCGGGACCTCCGGCGGCCGCGGGAGCTATCTTTCGGACGACCGCGCAACCCGGTTTCGCAGCGCCCTCGTCGTATTCCAGTTCGCCGCATGCTTTGCGCTGCTCGTTGCGGCCGGTCTGCTCGCCCGCTATTTCTACGAGCTCGTGCAGGATGGCCCGGGCTTCGAGTCGGGTGGCGTCCTGACCGCACAGCTGTCGTTATCGCCCCGAAGCTATCTGGACCGGGCCGATCGCGCTGTGTTTCTGGAGCAGGCCATTGATCGGCTCGACGCGCTGCCTGGCGTCGAGCAGGTGGGGTATTCGTCCGCGTTGCCGTTCTCGAATCAGAATCAGGGCGCGACCGTCGGCATAGACGGTTTCGAGGGTCAGCCCGGCGCTTCGCCACCGGTAGCGTGGCTCCGCAGCGTCAATGACGGATTCTTCCCTTCGCTCGGGATTCCGGTCGTGCAGGGCCGCAACTTCGCGGCGTCGGAGACCGATCGCGTCGCGATCGTCGACGAGCTGTTCGCCGCGCGTTACTGGCCCGATCGGACGGTGCTCGGCCAGCGAGTCAGGAACATGACCGATCCGCCCGACGAGTGGTACACCGTCGTCGGCGTCGTGCCGGTCGTGAAGCACTCGAGTCTCGCCGAACAGGCAGAAAACGGGACGATCTACTGGCACTATCTGCAGCGCCCGTCACTCACTGGCTTCGTAACGGTCGCGACGGAGCTGCCACCTTTGGTTGTCGCGCAAAGCGCGCGGGCCGCGATCGCAGCCATCGATCCCGATGTGCCGTTCTTCGACGCGGTGGCTTTGTCTGCCCGCGTCGCCCGGTCGCTCGGTCCGCAACGCGCGCCGATGATTCTGACCGTCGTATTCGCGGGGGTGGCATTTCTGCTTGCGATCGTGGGCATTTACGGCGTGCTGACGTGGACAGTCGCTCGGCGCGTCGGCGAGATGGGCGTACGAATGGCTCTGGGAGCGCAGTCGAGCGATATCCTGAAGCTGGTGCTCGGGCAGGGCGGCAGGCTGGTGGGCTGGGGCATCGGTCTCGGCCTCGTCGGCGCATTGCTGCTCGGTCGCGTCGTGTCGGCCCAGGTCGATGGTGTCGACAGCACCGATTCGGCCGTGTACGTCTTCGCCGTTCTGGTGCTGGGCGCTTCGGCGTTGCTCGCCAGCTGGCTGCCGGCGCGCCGCGCTGCGCGAATCGATCCGATGAACGCGTTGCGGGAAGAGTAGCCATGGGAAGAATGCTCGACGCCTCGTTCCGCCACGTCAGCTACGCATGCCGCACGATTGTCCGGGCACCGATGCATAGCGCGACCGTGATTCTGACGCTCGCGCTCGGCATCGGTGCGAGTAGTGCGGTGTACACGGCGATTGATGCCGTGCTGCTGGAGCCGCTGCCGTTTCCGAATCCGGATCGGCTCGTGCGAATCCGGCAGACCCGGGAGGGAGTGACGGTTGCGAACGTCGCGCCGGTGCGGCTCGAGGACTGGTTCGAGCGGAGCACGTCGTTCGAGGCGATGACCGGCTACACCACGCAGCATGCGGCGGCCCTCGGCGATGATGCGCCGGAGCATATTCAGACCGCCAATGTCGGACCTCGCATGGTCGAGACTTTCGGCGTTCCACCAATACTCGGTCGGGCTTTTCTGCCGAGCGACCACGAAGCGGGTGCCGCGCCGGTCGCGCTGATCTCGGAGTCGCTCTGGGAGCGGCGCTTCAACGGGGATACGGGCGTTATCGGCCGGACGATCATCGCGGGTGACACGACCAACGAGATCATCGGCGTGATGCCCACTGGGTTTGCATTTCCGGCGCCCGATGTCGAGGTATGGGGTGCCTATGTCTATGCCGACTTCGTCCTGTTTCGGGGCAACGCCTGGTATACGTCTTTCGGCCGGCTGAAGCCGGGCGTCAGCGTTGCAGAGGCTCAGGCGGACCTGCGCCGGGTTCAGGCGCAGCTTGCCGACGAATATCCGGATTTCGACAGTGAGATCGGCGTATCGCTCGAGCCACTTCATGACATGACTGTAGGGGGCGTGCGGGCGTCGCTGTGGCTGCTTTTTGGTGCCGTCAGCGTATTGTTGCTGATTGCGTGCACGAACATCGCTGCGTTGCTGCTTGCACGCGCGACCGATCGTGACCGCGGTGCGGCTGTTCGCCTGTCGCTCGGTGCCCCCCGCAAGTCGATCGTTTTCCAGGTCCTGACCGAAACGGGAATTCTCGTTGTATTCGGCGCGGCGCTGGGGCTGCTCGGGGCCGATGCGGCTGTACGGGTGTTCCGCGGGCTCGCACCGGAGTTCCCGCGTATCGCGGAACTCAGGCTCAGTAGCGATGTGCTCGTCTACGTCACGTTTATCGTCATTGCGGTTACCCTGGCCTGTGGTCTTGCACCCGCCTTTCGCAACTCCCGGAGGGATGCAGTACGCCGTGTGGCCTCCGGCACGCGATCAGGCATCGCTTCCGGTCATACGTCGCAATGGGTGCTCGTCGGCGTGCAAGTCGCAATGTCCGTTGCGCTCCTGTCCGGGACCGGTCTGTTAGTCAGGAGCCTTCAGGAGCTGAGTCGCATCGAGCTCGGCTATGCACCCGAAAACGTGCTCACGTTCCGCGTCACCGGCACGTTTACCGAACCTCTCGATAGCCGTTATCAGACGGTGACTCGGATTGTCGACGAGCTCACGGCGCTGCCGGGCGCGATCGGTGTCGCAACTTCATCGCCCGTGCCAGGTGTGCGCGACGATGGCTCCGGTTTCCAGTATGGCGCGTCCACCTGGGATTCGATCGAAGGTGGAGCCGACGGGCCGATCATCGCGGAACGAAGGGATGTCTCGCCAAGCTATTTCGAGACGATGCAGATTCCCTGGCTGGCAGGCGAGCCGTGCAGGGGGAGTGAGAGCGAAGGGCGGGAAATGGTCGTCAATCAGGCTTTCGTTCGCCGCTATATGGAAGGTGGGCCGGCTGTCGGTGCAACGATCCGAAGCAGAGATTCCGGGACCATGCCGCTGCGTATCCGCGGTGTCGTCGGCGATGCGAGAGAGTTCGGTGCGCGGCATGCGCCGGTGCCGATCGCCTATCGGTGTTTCACCATGTTCGCCTATCCACCGCTCGCGTTTCTGGTTCGAACAGCCGGCGATCCGCTCGCGTACGTTGAGTCGATCCGGGCGAAGCTCGCCGAGATCGAACCCGGCCGGTCCATCTACGACGTCATGCCGCTCACCGAGCGGATCGGTAACGAATACGCTTCCGATCGGCTGCGTACCATTCTGAGCACTGCGTTCGCAGCCGCGGCGCTGCTGCTCGTATCCCTCGGCGTTTACGGCACGCTCAGCTACATCGTCAGCCTCAGAAGGCGTGAGGTCGGTTTGCGGATGGCGCTCGGCGCGTTACAAGGCTCGATCGTGTCTCTCTATCTGGGCAAGGCTATGCGTATCGTCGGGATGGCCTGCATCGCAGGCCTCATCCTCGCGTTTCTCGTTTCGCGCGCCGTGTCCGGAGTGCTGTTCGGCGTGGCGCCGACCGATACGCTGTCGCTGGCCGGTGCCGTCGTACTCGTGTTGGGGCTTGCGGCCGTCGCCGCGTTGTTGCCGGCGGCCCGGGCCGCGTCGGTTGAGCCGATGGTCGTTCTGAGGGAGGAGTGATGGGATGACAACGTTGCTGCAGACGATCAAACGGCTGGGGCGCGCGACCGGCTTCTCGATAACGACGATCGTGACGCTCGCGATCGGAATCGGTGCAACAACGGCGATCTTCAGTGTCGTGAACGGGATCCTGCTGAACCCACTGCCTTATCCCGATTCGGATCGCCTCGTAGCACTGAGGCACCAGGTCGACCGCCAGCCGGCGCTCGACCTCGCTGCCTCGCCGGCGCTCTACTTCACTTATCGTGACCACAACGAGGCCTTCGAGTCCGTGGCTCTGTGGTATTCGGGGACCGCGAGCGTTACCGGCATGGGCAATCCGCAGGTCGTCGAGCTGTTGAGAGCGACGACGGAGTTCCTGCCGACACTCCGCGTGGCGCCGCTGCTCGGCCGAAATTTCACCGCGGCAGAGGATCAGCCAGGCAGTGCCCTGACTGTCCTGCTCTCTCATGCCTACTGGCAGCGAATGTTCGGCGGCGCCGAGTCGGCGCTCGGCCAGTCGATGACGATCGATGGGGCGTTGCATGAGATCGTCGGCGTGCTGCCCCCGGGCTTTCGCTTTCTGGATCGCCCGGCCGACGTCCTGGTTCCTGCGCAGTTGAACCGTGCACTGGCGTTTGCCGGCTCGACCGGCGAGAACGGCATCGCGCGGCTACGCGACGGCGTGACGATGGTCGAGGCGTCCGCGGATGTCGAGCGGATGTTGCCTGTCTGGGCGGAGGAGTTTCCGGTTGTTCCGGGTATCCCGCCGACGTGGCTCGAAGACTTCGCGCCGAATCTGCGTGCGCTGAAAGCCGAGATCGTCGGCGATCTCGACGACGTTCTGTGGGTGTTGATGGGCACGATCGGCATGCTGCTGGTCATCGCGTGCGCCAATGTCGCGAATCTTCAGCTCGTGCGGTCCGAGGCGCGCGAGCGGGAGCTTTCGATACGGGTGGCGCTCGGTGCAGGCTGGGCGAACCTTGCCAAAGGGCTCGTTACCGAGAGCCTGCTGCTCGGCGTCGCTGCAGGCGGTCTCGGACTCGGGCTAGCAGTCGTCGGGCTGCCCGTTCTTCTCGCCGCCGCCGCCGGTGACCTGCCTGGTGCACTGGTCGTCACCATCGATACGACGGTGGTCCTTTTCTGCGCGGGTATCTCGCTCGCGGCCGGAGTCCTTGCGGCGCTGGTACCTGTTCTGCGCTATGCGTCACCGCGGGTGGCGGCTTCCCTGAACGCGAGTGCGCGGTCTGCCACCGGCACTCGAGAACAGCACCGCGTCCGCAACGTGCTGGTCATAGGGCAGGTTGCGCTGGCTCTGGTATTGCTGGTCTCTGCAGGGCTGATGCTGCGTACGTTGACGGCGCTGCGCGACATCGATCCCGGCTACTCCGCGCCCGGCCAGGTGCAGACGTTCAGTGTCTCGATTCCGCAGGCCGAGGAGCCTGACTACGCTGTCGTCAAGCAGCGCCTGGCGGCGATTCAGGATCGCGTGGCTGCCGTCGCCGGCGTCGATACCGTAGGTTTTTCGAGCCGGCTGCCACTCGTCTCTTCGGGGCCGAGCGGCCCTTTCACACTCGAGAGCCGGACAGGGGAGGGTCCCCTGTCGCTGCAGTTTCGTTATCTGTCGCCGGGTGTTTTCGACGCGTGGGGGGCGCCGCTGGTCGCGGGTCGTCCGTTCAACTGGGAAGACAGCCATCAGAGTCGCCTGGTGGGTGTCGTTTCCGAGTCGTTCGCGGTTCGCGAATTCGGTTCGGCGGCAGCTGCGGTCGGGCAGCGACTTCGGCGCAGCGAGAACGCGCCGTGGTTCGAGATCGTTGGGGTGGCCGGCGACGTTCGCCATCGCGGCTTCGAACAGGCGGCCGACGACACGATTTACCTGCCGCTCGTCGAGTTCGCACAGTTCTCGCGCACGAAGTACTTCTTCGTGCGTAGCCAACGGACCGGCACTGCCGGGTTCGTCGACGACATTCGGCAGGCGATCTGGTCGGTGGAACCGGAGCTGCCGATTGCCGGCATTCAGACATTGGCGGATATCGAAGACGGTGCGCTGGCCCAAACGTCGCTGACACTGCTGCTGTTGTCGATCACCGCCACGATGGCGTTGCTGCTCGGCCTCATCGGCATTTACGGCGTCATCAGCTATCTGCTGGCGCGACAAGCACGAGAGCTCGGTATTCGGCTGGCGCTCGGCGCGCGCGCCGCAGCCCTGGCCCGGCTCGTATTCGGTCGCGTGCTCATGCTCGTCGTCATCGGGGCAGGTACCGGGATCGTCGCCGCGGCGGTGCTCGGTCGCCTGATGCAGTCGCTGTTGTTCGGTGTGGCGGCGCTCGATCCGGTGACGTTCGTCGTCGTGGCCGTCGCACTAGTTGTTACCACACTCGCGGCCGGCATGCTGCCGGCGCTACGAATCGCGCGGATCGATCCGTCGACGGCATTGAGGGCTGAGTGAATACGTTTGTTTCGCAGTCTTGAGTAGCTGGCGAGAGCCTCGCCAGCAAACGAGGGGAAAAGCAATGAAGACTAAATCAGTTGGTATGCACCGAGCGGCAACCTGTTTGCTCCTGCTGTGGTATCTGCCGGCGGCCGCGCAACTGCCGGATGCAACGTTCGAGCGCTCATTTTCGGTCAACGAGCCGATCGAGCTGAACGTCTCCGCGGGCAGCGGCAGCATCACGATTGTGAGGGGTGCTGGCGGGTCCGTCCGCGTATCAGGAGAGCTCGAGATACATGAGCGTCGTGGTGGCTTTTCGTTCTTCGGAGGCCGTCGGAACCGGCTGAGCGACGAGGAGATCGCGGAGCTGATCGAGACCTTCGAGACCGATCCGCCGGTCGAGCTTTCTGCCGGCGTGCTGACGGTCGGCTTCGTCGGCGAGGAATGGTGGCGGTACGGCTACTCCGTCGATTTCGACATCGAGGTGCCTGCCGATACGGATGTCACGTCCAGGACGGGCTCCGGCCGGCAGCGCATCGACGGGGTCAACGGCCGTATCGAGGCGCGGACCGGGTCCGGTTCGGTGTCTCTGCGAGACGTCGAAGGTCGGATCATGACGCGTAGCGGCAGCGGATCGATCACGGCCGAGAACATCGCAGGCGAGTTTGAAGGCCGAACGGGCAGCGGGTCGGTGCGCCTTTCACTGCTGGGCTCGAACGAGGCCTTCGTCACGACGGGTTCGGGCAGCATCAGCGTCGAGGGTCTCGATGGCGGCATCGAAGCCCGCGCGGGCAGCGGCTCCATAACGATCGAAGGCACGCCGGCAGACTCCTGGGATCTGACGACTGGGTCCGGAACGATACGCATCCGTGTACCACCCGAGAGTGCATTCGACCTCGATGCGCACGCCGGGTCGGGCGGTGTCTCCACCGACCATCCGCTGACGGTGATGGGTCGCGTCGATCGCCGTCATCTCTCGGGCCAGGTGCGTGGCGGCGGACCCCGGATCACGGCCCGCTCGGGATCCGGCGGCATCCGCATCGAGTGATGTCAATGATTCGGATGAACAACATCGAGAAGTCGTATCCGTACAAAGGCGGCCAGACGTTCGTCCTTCGGCAGATCAATCTCGTGATCGAAGAGGGTGACTTCGTGACGATCATGGGGCCTTCCGGATCCGGCAAATCGACGCTGCTTGCGATTCTGGGAATGCTCGACAGCGCCTATACCGGTGAGTACTGGTTCCGTGAGCAGGCCGTGCACAAGATGAACGTGAAGCAATCCAATGCTCTGCACAAGCAGAATGTCGGCTTCGTCTTCCAGCAGTTTCACCTGCTCGATGATCTGACCGTCTACGAGAACCTCGATATTCCGCTGTCATACCGCGACGTGCCGCGCAAGGAGCGCCAGGCACGCGTGGCCGAGATACTCGATCGCTTCCAGATCGTCGGCAAGAAGGATCTCTATCCGGCGCAATTATCAGGCGGCCAGCAGCAGCAGGTCGCGGTCGCGCGGGCGGTCATTGCCGAGCCTAGCGTCGTCCTCGCCGACGAGCCGACCGGCAGCCTGCACTGGAGCCAGGGCCAGCAGATCATGGAGCTGCTGAAGGGGCTGAACGCTGCCGGCACGACAATCGTGCAGGTGTCGCATGACGATCGCGTTGCCGCATACGGTTCGCGTGTGATCGAGCTTGCGGATGGGTGGATATCGGGAAGCGGGGAGTGAGGGCCATGCGACGAGTCCCGGGAGTGAATGCGCTTGCTTCGCGGACCTCGCTTGCCATCGTTGCGATGCTGGCAATCGGCATCGGCGCGACAACTGGCATGTACTCGATCGTAAATCAGGTGCTGGTTCGACCGTTGCCGGTTCCGCAGCCCGAAAGGCTCGTCAATCTGGGTGCTCCCGGCCCGAAGGGGGGCACGACGAGCTGCAGTGCGGCCGGAGATTGCGAACAGGTCTTCAGCTATCTGATGTTTCGTGATCTCGAGCGGGAGCAACAGGTCTTTACCGGTATCGCCGGGCATCGGGATTTCGATGCCAGTCTGTCGGCTGACGGGGAGGCTGAGGCGGGCAGCGGCGTTCTCGTTTCGGGCAGCTATTTCGAAGTTCTGGGGATCACGCCCGCCCTGGGTCGCCTGCTAGATGAAAGAGACGATCGGCAGATCGGCGGGTCACGCGTTGCGGTTCTGGGCCACACGTACTGGAAGAACGCGTTTGCCGGTGATACCGCCGTGATAGGCCGTCAATTGATGGTCAACGGCCAGTCGCTGACGATTGTCGGTGTCGCGCCTGCCGGGTTCAGCGGAACGACGCTCGGTGTGCGGCCGCAGGTCTTCGTGCCGATAACGCTCCGCTGGCTGATGGAGCCAACGCGCGACCGCGATGAAGACAATCGCCGATCGTATTGGGTGTACCTGTTCGCGCGGCTCGATACCGGAGTCACAATCGATGTGGCTAGGGACCAGATCAATTCCATCTACTCGGGTCTGTTGCGAGATGTCGAAGCGCCGCTGAACACCAGCCTGTCCGATCAGGGACTCGAGCGCTTCCTGGCTCGCGAAGTCTCGATGGAATCGGGTTCACGTGGCCAGAGCATGACCGAGAGCCAGATCGCGACCCCGCTGCTGCTGCTCTTCGGATTGACCGTGCTAGTGCTATTGATCGTCTGCATCAATGTTGCGGGACTGTTGCTCACTCGCGGAATTGCCCGCATGTCCGAGATGGCCGTTCGCGCAACGGTCGGCGCAACCGGCCGACAGCTCGCTGCCGGTCTTCTGGCAGAGCTGAGCGTGCTGGCGATCGCCGGGGCCAGCGTCGGATGGGCTATCGCTTTCGGCCTGGTACAGGTGGCGTCGGCTATCCTGCCCGCGAACCTGTCCGGCGCATTGTCGCTCAGCCTCAGCCCCGCAGCGCTCGGCTTCGCCGTTCTGAGTACCGTTGTCGCCATCTTCATATTCGGCTTGCTGCCTCTGGCACAGGTCTTTCGAGTGGATGCCGGGCAGCTGGTCAAGAGCGGTGGGACGCGTTCCGGTGGCTCGGCTCCGGGTATCCGGAGAGTTCGGGCCGGGCTCGCTGTCGGGCAGATCGTCTTTTCGCTGGTCCTGCTCATTCTGGCAGGGCTCTTCGCGCGAAGCCTCGGTAACCTGGCTGACGTCGATCTCGGGATCGATGTCGCTCAGGTCGTCTCGTTCTCCGTGTCGCCGCGTACCAGCGGCTATGCGACCGGCCGCAGCCTCGTGCTGTTCGAAGAAATCGAAAGCGCTCTCGGAGCCGAACCCGGAGTGACTGCGGTCGGGTCAGCGCGAATCGAACTGCTGACCGGGCGAGGCTGGGGCGCCGTGCCGAGAACGGCGACGTTCGAGCCGGATCCCGACGCGGACAATCGTGCAATGACCAACGCGGTGAGCCCCGGATTCTTCTCCGCACTCTCGATGCCGCTTCTTGCGGGCCGGGATTTCACGGAGAGCGACACGCTCGATCAGCCTCGCGTGGCTGTCGTCAATCGGGAATTTCTCGCGAAGTTCAACATCGATGAAGCGATCGGCACGCGAATCACCCTCGGTCGCGATGACTACGAGATCGTCGGCGTCGTCGGCGACGCTGCGTACAGGCAGGTGCGCCAGGAACCACCGGCGCAATTGTTCGTGGCCTGGCGGCAGCTCGCGGACCTGGATGGTCTGACCTTCTATCTTCGCGGTTCTCTCGACCGGGCATCCCTTATGCAAGTGGTGAGGCGTGTTGTGAGCACCGTCGATCCGGCTTTACCGGTCCGGAATCTTCAGGTCATGAACGATCAGGTCGACGACAACATTTTTCTGGATCGATTCGTCGCTCGGGTCTCTCTCTGGTTCGCAGCCGTTGCTACTTTTCTCGCTTGCGCCGGCCTCTATGCCGTTCTGGCGCATGATCTAGCCCAGAGAACCCGGGAAATCGGTCTAAGGTTGGCCCTGGGCGCGACGGCCAGAGGTGTCCGCGTATTCGTCATGAAACGCGCAGGTGTGCTCACCGCGATCGGTGTAACCGTTGGTATCCCGGCCGCGGTGTTGCTAGGTCGAGTTTCGCAGTCACTTCTATTCGGGATCTCGGCGCATGATCCCCTCGTTCTTGCAGGGTCCGTATCACTACTTGCCATCGTCGTGCTGATAACCTGCTACCTGCCTGCCAGGCACATTTCGTCCCTGAGTCCGAATGTCGCGCTGCGCCATGAGTAGTGTTGCCGGGCAATCGATTCGGCGCCTAGTCGTCAGGCCAGGTTTGCCCATCACGATCATCGCCATGCTGGCTGTCGGTCTCGGTGTCACGACGGCAATGTTCACGCTCTTTCATCAGGTACTGCTTCGTCCGCTGCCGATACCGGAGCCTGAGCGCGTCGTAGCTTTGCGCTGGGAGACTGGGAACTACGCTTTCAGTTATCCGCTGTTCCGAGACCTCGAGAAAGAGCAACGTGCACTAGATGCCATCGCGGCCCAGATACCGATCGAACTGACGATCAGCGATCCTGTGAGCGAGGCTCGACAGTCTGCCGTTCCTGCGGCCGCCGTATTCGGCGAGGCCGTTTCAGGCGGCTACTTCGATGTTCTCGGACTCGAGCCTGCAGCCGGTCGGCTGATCCAGGCTGCCGATGCTGAAAGGCCGGATCTGGCTCCCGTTGTCGTCCTCAGCCATGAGTTCTGGCAGGAGCGATTCGACAGTGATCCGGGCGTCGTCGGCTCCACCGTAACACTCAACTCACGGCCGATGACGATCATCGGCATCGCGCCGGTGGGGTTTTCCGGCGTGCAGTCGGGGGTGCGTGCGCGTGTCTTCGTTCCTATCACGATGGTGTGGGAGCTGAGTCCGTTCATGCCCAGAGACTTGCTGACGAACAGGAACTTCAGTTTTGCGATGCTGTTGGGGAAGTCGCTTCCGGGTCGCACCGGCGTGGACGCCGAAGGCGAATTGAATGAGCTGTATCGCCGCCTCTCGTCTGCCGACGGTACCGACCGCGATAGAGGGCAAATCACTCTGGAGTCGGCGAGCCGCGGGCGGGGCAACGTCCCGGGCGCAGCAACAGCGCTGCCGGTCCTGCTGGCAGTGAGCTCGCTCGTTCTGATCATCGTCTGGGTCAACGTGGTCAACTTGATTCTTGTGAGCTCGGAGGCAAGGCGCGGCGAGCTCGCGGTCAGGGCGTCTCTCGGTGCGACGCGCAATCGACTTGTCGTGAGCCTGTTTACTGAGACGGCGATGCTGATTGTCGTTGGCGGATCTCTGGGTGTGCTTCTTGCGGCCGTTCTGATTCGTGTCATCGACCCGATGTTGCCCGCGCGCCTGTCAGATGGGCTGGATCTCGGGATCGATGGGGCAGCGGTTGCATTCGCAATCGCGATAGCCTTGATTACCGGGCTCGTCGCCGGTCTGGCGCCGGCCCTGCGTGCGGGAAGACGTAATGTCGCCGACGCAATCAATGCGCACACGCAACATACGCTTGGAATGAGCGCTCGTGCCTCACGTCTGCGATTCGCGCTGGTCGGAGGCCAGATCGCACTGTCGATGGTCGCGTTGACACTCGCCGTGCTTTTCGCGGCGAGCCTCCGGAATGTTGCTCGAGTTGATATGGGATTTGCGGTCGACTCGCTGATGAGCTTCAGCGTTTCGCCTGCAGCTGCAGGCATGGATCGGGAGCGCACGGATTTGGCTTATACCAGAATCCGGGAGGCACTCATCGCGGAATCCGGCATAGAGAGCGTGGCATTCGCATCCGTGCCGGTGATCCGCGGAGCGATCTACGAGGCGAGCGTGATGTTCGACGAGTTCGATAGCGATGGAGCGCCGCTCAGTGTCGGTTTCAATGTCGTCAGTGCCGGCTACTTCTCGACTCTGTCGATTCCCGTGCGGATGGGCCGCGAGTTCACTGCACGCGATTCGGGGGAGCGGTGGCGCGTCGCTGTCGTCAACGAGAGTCTGGTCCGGATGTACAGCTTGGGCCCCGATGTCGTCGGAAAGTACGTCCAGTTCGGGCCGGATTCTTCCGATCGTCTACGGATAGTCGGAGTCGTCGGCGATGCGGTAGCTGAGGACATACGGCTCGGCGTGTCGCCACAGTTTTTCGTTCCGCGTGGCCCGTCGGATTTCGAGCAGAATCCGTTTGCGCCTATTTCCGAGGCGTCTGCCAGTTTTTATGTCAGAGCAAGCGCTGATCCCGAGTCGCTGTTGCTGTCGGTGCCTCGAGTGGTTGCCGCCGTTGAGCCGGACCTCGCGGTTAGTGCGCCGACCACGCTACGCAGGCAGGCGCGCGAGCAGGTTTTCGTTGATCGGGTGGTGACGTTGCTGTCTGTCGGATTCGCGTCGCTTGCGACCCTGCTGGCGGCGGTCGGCCTCTACGCTGTCATGTCGTACGTTGTCCTGCGCCGGTCGCGGGAATTCGGCCTCCGGCTCGCGCTGGGCGCGGCGCCTGCGCAGCTCCACGCGTTTGTCATGAGATCGGTGATTACGACGACAGCGCTGGGAATCGTGATCGGCGCCATTGCTACGCTGGCGGTTTACCGGCTGGTTGAATCGCTCTTGTTTGGTGTGTCGGGAAGCCAGACGGTCGCCGTTCTGATGGCGGCGGCAACTCTGACTCTGGCCATTTTCGCCGCGGGGTATCTACCAGCACGGCGCGCGGCGAATACGTCACCGATGGTTGGCCTCCGCCAGTGATTCGTAGCAGCGTCAGGTCCTCACGGCTCCTCCTCCAGCGAGCACGCGCGGAGTAGAATGAAGCATGCGCCCGCCCCGGATCCTCATCGCGGACGATCAGCGTGACGTCCTGGAGTCACTGCGCCTGCTGCTGAAAGGCGAGGGGTATACGACTGAGTCCTTCGAGGATCCGGCGCGCCTGATTGAGGCGCTTCGCGCACGCGCCGCCGACGCTGTCCTGATGGACCTCAACTACACGCGGGATACGACGTCCGGCGCGGAGGGGCTGGACACGATTTCGGCCATTCGTGCATTCGATGCCAGCACGCCGATCGTGGCGATGACGGCGTGGGGCAGCATCGAGCTTGCCGTCGAGGCGATGCGTCGCGGCGCGCAGGATTTCATCGAGAAGCCGTGGGATAACGAGCGGCTGAACACCGTGTTGCGAACACAGGTCGCGCTGGGGCAGGCGCTGAATCGTGCGCGGGCGCTGGAGGTCGAAAACCGGCAGCTGACGGCGCCGGATGGCGAGCTGATTGCCGAATCGGCCGTGATGGCACCGGTGCTCGAGACGATCGAGCGTGTCGCCCCGTCGGATGCGAATGTGCTGATTACCGGGGAAAGCGGCTGCGGCAAGGGCCTCGTGGCGCGAATCATCCATGAGCACTCGGGTCGCCGCGATGGTTCGTTTGTCGTGGTCAATATTGGTGCGTTGGCCGAGACCGTCTTCGAGAGTGAGATGTTCGGGCACGTCAAGGGTGCATTCACGGATGCGAAGGCCGATCGAGTCGGCCGCTTCCGCCTGGCGGACGGCGGCACGCTCTTTCTCGACGAGATAGCGAATATTCCGTCCGCCCAGCAGGCGCGTCTGCTGCGCGTGCTGGAAGATGGCGAGTTCGAGCGGCTTGGGTCGTCGCGAACGGAGCAGGTCGACGCCCGTGTTCTGGCAGCGACGAATGCCGATATCGACGCCGAGATCGAGGCGGGCCGCTTTCGCAAGGATCTGCTGTTTCGGCTCAACACGATTCACATTCACCTGCCGCCGCTGCGCGAGCGCGGCGACGACATCGTGCTGCTTGCTCACCGCTTTCTCGAGTCTTTTCGGACGAATCGCCGTCGCGATATCCACGGCTTTTCCGATGCGGCCGTATCGGCGCTCCGGCGGTACGCCTGGCCCGGCAACGTCCGGGAGCTGAGTCACGTTGTCGAGCGCGCGGTGCTGATGACCGATCAGCAGGTCATCGGTCCGGCGGACCTCAGACTCGAGCGCCCGTCCACGAGCACCGATACGGCGCCGGTGACCCTGGACGACGTCGAAGTCGCCGCGATTCGCGCAGCGCTCGCGCGGCACGACGGCAACGTGGTTGCGGCCGCCGATGAGCTCGGCGTGAGTCGCTCGGCGCTCTACCGTCGTATGGAGAAGTTTCACCTGTGAAGCGGCGCTTCCGACTGCAGACGCGTGTCACGCTCCTGGTACTCGTGGCAGTGGCGCCCGCGTGGATTACGGCTGCGCTGTTTCTGTGGAATTGGGAGGTCAGTCTCGCAGCCCGGCTCTCGCTGCTGTCACTGATAACGATCGCGGCCGTTGCCGCGGCAGCCGCGGCGCTGCGGCGGATTGTCCGTCCACTGCAATCACTTGCGAACATGCTCGAAGGCCTGCGCGAGGGCGATTACTCATTGCGCGGACGGACGATCGATCCCGAGGACGCGCTCGGCGAGGTGATGATCGAGGTAAATACGCTGAGCCGGACGCTGCACGATCAGCGGCTCGAGGCGCTGGAAGCCGGCGTATTGCTCGAGAAGGTCATCGCGGATGTCGATATCGCCGTGTTTGCGTTCGATGTCCATCAGCGTCTGAGACTCGTGAATCGCGCCGGCGCGGCGCTTTATGGGCGCCAGCGCACGGAGCTTCGTGGCAGCAGCGCGCGAGAGCTCGGGCTCAGGTCGATGCTCGAGGAACCCTCGGGACGAATCGTCACGCATGCGTTTCCGGAACGGGCCGGGCGCTGGGAAACCCGGCGCCGCTATTTTCGGGAAGGTGGCCGCCCCCACGATCTGCTCGTGATCACCGACGTGAGCCGCGCGCTCCGCGAGGAAGAGCGGCTCACCTGGCAGCGGCTCGTTCGGGTCATCGGCCACGAATTGAACAGCTCGCTGACGCCCATCAAGTCCATGGCCGGCACACTGCGCAAGCTCGTCGCGCGCGATCCACCACCTGCCGACTGGCGCGAAGACACCGAAGCAGGTCTCTCCATCATTCATGATCGCGCGGAATCGTTGAGTCGTTTCATGGAAGCGTACTCGCGGCTCGCGCGTTTGCCTCCACCGAGTCGGCGCGACGAGGACTTCGGTGCTTTGGTGCGACGCGCCGCCGCGATGTACGGGGAAGACGTGACGATCTTACCCGGCCCGGACGTGACCGTGAGTGTGGACGGTGATCAGATCGAGCAGGTTCTGATCAACCTGATCAAGAACGCCGTCGAGGCAAACCGTATCAGTAGTGCAGCGACGCCGGAAACAGCCGCCGTCGGCGCCGGCGTCAGAGTCTGCTGGCGAGTGCTCAGCGACGGTCTGGCGGTTACGGTCGAAGACCACGGGCCGGGTCTCGCCCGCACTGAGAATCTGTGGACGCCGTTCTTCACGACGAAGCAGGGCGGCACGGGTCTCGGCCTCGTGTTGTCGCGGGAAATCGTCGAGAACCACGGCGGCACGATCGGGCTCGCGAACCGCTCGGACGCCCGGGGCTGCATCGCGACCGTCAGTCTGCCCGACTCCCGAACCGCCGAGCGAGCATTCAGGGGCCAATAGTTTTGGGACATAGTTTGGGGACAGTGACCCTAATTCCGGAGCCGGGGCCGGGGCGGCGAACAGAAGACCGGTACGCTGGACGGGGGCGCGAACGCCGTTCGCAGGTGCGCCAAGAGCGGCCACGCGAGTCATTTAGCCGGTTACCTGCAGCGGAGGCCCGCGTCCTCGCTACGGTGTCTCGAATTCGGACATCCTGGTCCCGATCCCGGAACGGATTTCATGCGACGTGACGGCCGCAGTGCGGCGGCCCTGAGACAACCGTCTGGCTGAAGTTGGGGTCACTGTCCCCAAACTGTCCCCAAACTCCGCCCCCCAAACTCAGCGCGGTAGCTCCGGCTGCAATTAGGGTCACTGTCCCCAAATTCCCCCCAAATTCCAGTCCCCAAATTCCGGGTTGGCACGCTAGTTGCTGCATGCCGGGACAGGGCCCGGAGGCTCCTTGGGCAGGGGTGTACTGCAATGATTCGCAACATCATCTACAGCGTGTTGCAGACCGTCCGCTACGCCGGGCGCTCTCTTCTTCGCTCGCCGCTGGCTGCCGCAACGATCGTGATCACCGTAGGACTCGGCCTCGGGCTCGTGGCGGCGGTCTATACGATCTTGAATTCGATGGTGTTCGATGTCGACGAGGTCAGGGAGCCGCGGGAACTGGTCGGCATAGACCGGCAGCAATCGGGAATACCGGAACCGGCACCATTCTCTCCTGCGGAATACGAGCGCTTGTTGCGCGAGACGGACCTGTTCGTCGATGCGTTCGCGAGCACCGGGGATACGCGCGCCTGGATCGAAGGCGTCAGGCGCGAGGGGCGTCTCGTCACCGGCAACTTCTTCCAGGTTCTCGGCGTCAGTGCGGCGCAGGGGCGGGCGTTCTCGCCGGTTGATGACGAGACCGGGAGTCCGCCTGTAATGGTCCTGAGTCATCGGGCATGGGTTCAGCACTACGCCGCCGATCCGGCGGTGCTCGAGCGCAGCTATCGCGTCAACGGAACTGCATTTCGAATCGTCGGTGTGATGCCGGAGCGCTTTCGTGGGCTCGAGATGATCGCCGCACCGGATTTCTGGGCGCCGCTGGGGCAGGCGGATCTGTTTCGCGAGCAGCAAATGCGCGGCGGGCCTGGAGGCAACGGTGGACTGAATATCGTCGGCCGGTTGCGGCCCGCCGTTGCGCCGGAAGAGGGAACTGCCCGCCTCAACACCTGGAACCTGCAGCGAATGGCCGAAGTCTCGTCCGAGAGGCCGCCCAGTCTGGTTCTGACGCCGAGACTCGGCACGGTGCCGCGGCCGGCCGATGCCATGATCGTCTTCCTGCCGCTGTTCTTTGCCTTCGGCCTGATCCTGATGATTGGCTGTGCGAACGTGGCGAACCTGCTGCTCGCACGCCTTATAAAGCGGCAACGCGAGATCGGCATACGGCTTGCGATCGGTGCTTCGCGGATGCGTGTCGTCGGCCAATTGCTGGTCGAGAATTTGCTGCTCGCATTCATCGCTGCCGGGCTCGGGTTCGTGCTGTCGCGTCTGGTGCTCAATGGCATCGTCTATGTGCTAACGGTGACCTTTCCTCCTGACATTGGCTATTTGCGGATCGATGTGCCGGTTGCCGACTGGCGTGTCCTGGTATTTCTGCTGGTCGCGGCAACGCTCGCCACGGTTTTCTTCGCGCTCGCACCGGCGCTCAGGGCCACCAGACTCGACGTTGCGCGGTCGATGCACGGCGAGGTCATTGGAGATGGCCGCCCGGGTCGCGCTCGAGATGTGCTCGTTACGTTGCAGGTTACAGGTTCGGTGCTTCTGCTGATCTGTGCTGCAATTTTCCTGCGCAGCGCAGTTTCGTCAGCATTGGTGGATCCAGGCATCAGAACGGCAGATGTGCTCAGTGTCTCAGTGCTCGACGAGGACCGGCGGGCGACCGTAGTCGATACGATTGGCAGCGATCCGTCGGTAACCTCGGTCGCAGCTTCATGGCCGGGATGGCTCGGCGGAATCGCCGGTGCGCCGGCATGGGGCGAAGGTGCGACCGGCCGATCGGTGATTTCGTATCAGTTCGTCTCTCCCGAGATGTTCGACGTTCTCGGTCTCGACGTTGTCCGCGGACGCGGTTTCACGGGCGCGGAGCGGAACCCGGACGAATCGGTCGCCGTCGTGGCGCAAAGCGTTGCCGCGGAATTGTGGCCCGGCGCCGACCCGATCGGGCAAGTCCTGCGAGTCGAGCCGGATCCGACACTCGTCGGAATCGAGGCCCCTCCCGAAGGTCGGCGACCGGAGTCGGATGACCCGATGATGCGTGAACGCACAGCGGTCGTCGTCGGGATCGCACGCGATGTGCCGGGCATTCTCGTCGCCGGCACGAGAATCGGTGGATCGGGCGTCTACATGCCGATCGATTCTGGTGCGGCCGGCACAGCGCTCGTCGCTCGGGTGACGGGAAATACTGAGCGCGCGCGGGCAAGCCTGGTCGATCGGCTTGCCGCGGTGGATCCTAATGTGGCCGAGGTATCGTCGCTGCAGACGCTCGCAAACGCGAACGCGTTTTTTCTCGGGACATCGTTCCGGTTCACGCTCGCGCTCGGTCTGCTCGCCTTGTTGCTGACTCTGTCGGGGCTCTTCAGCGTCCTTTCCTATCTCGTCGAGCAACGCACGAGAGAGATCGGGGTACGCATGTCGCTGGGTGCGAGCCGTGGAATGATCGGCGGCCTCGTATTGAAGCAGTCGGCGCGCCCGGTCGGACTCGGTGTTCTGATCGGCACGTTGCTGACGGTTGCTCTCGCCGTCGTGCTGCTTTCGACCCCGATAGCGGAGCAGATCGCTGCGACCGTGGCGCTGTTCGACCCGGTCGCGTACGCGGCGAGCCTCGCGTGCATCGTTGCCGCCTGTGCGGTGGCCGCACTGGTCCCGGCGCTGCGCGCCAGCCGCGTCAACCCGCTTGCAGCCCTGCGACAGGACTGACGACATGGAGCCTCGCAGCGGGCGGCCCTGATGAAAGTACCCGCCACCGTCTTGTCCGCAGCGCGCAGAATCTTCCGCCGCCCCGCGTCCGCCGTCGGAATCATGTTGACTTCGATGCTGGGCATTGCGATCAGTGTCAGCATGTTTAGCGTTCTGAATGGCGTCGTGCTGCGTTCGCTGCCATATCCCGACGCGGATCGAATCGTTCTCTTGCACAGCCGGAATCTCGAGCAGGGCGTTCCGCGCGGATCGTTGACGGCCGCCGAGGCCGCGGAACTTGTGGCCGGCGTTCCGGGCATTGAATCGGCTGGCGTCTACTCATGGGGCGGCCTCGTCTTCGAAGGAGACAGGCGCCGCGTCATAACCACGTTGTCTGTGAGTCAGGGCTACTTTTCCGTGTTCGGTGCACGCCCTCTGCTCGGCCGGACGTTTGTTGAAGCGGACTTCACGGAGCAGCGACCGGTGATCGTGCTGACATACCCCGCGTGGATCGATCTCGCGGGCGGTGATCCGGACATCATCGGCCAGACGTTGCCGTTCGAGGGCCAAGCGGTCGAAGTGATCGGCGTCATGCCGGAGACTTTCACCTACCTTGCCCTTGGCCGCATCTATCGTACGCTGCCGGCTTCGCAGCTAAGTGCCGGCAATTCGTGGTACCTCTCGTCGCGATACCTTGCAGCGGTCGGTCGACTCGATGCCGGCGTTTCGTCGGAGGCCGTCGATCGGGTATTACAGGCGCGACTTGCGGCATTGCATTCGGAACACGGTGTACGCGACGATGGCTGGCAGCTTGGACATGTGCCGCTGATCGATGATCTCGTGGGCAGCGTCCGCCAGGTGCTGTTTGCGCTATTCGGCGTGACCGTGCTGGTGCTCTTCATCGCGTGTGCGACTTCGGCATGCCTCGTGTCGATCCGGCTCGACCGAAGGCGCGCGGAACTCGCCGTGCGCCGGACGCTGGGTGCGTCGGCAGAGCGGATCGTGCTGGACGCGGGCGTCGAGTTGTTGCTGATGTCCGTTGCCGCGGCGATCGGTGGCGTGCTGCTGGCGCAGCTCATGGTCGGAGTCATTCGCCCGCTTGCGGCCGGTAATCTGCCGCGCACCGATGGCATTGCGATCGATTTGCCGGTTCTGGTTTTCGCGGCGATTGTCACTATCGCTATCACGATGCTCTCGAGCGTCGTGCCGTTGACTCGCGCATTGCGACAGGGCCCGTCGAGCAGTCTTGGAATGCGCGGAGGAATCGGAGGCGAGATGTTCGGTGCGCGCCGGCTCGCATTGTTGCCGTCGATTGGTGTAGGCCTTTCGGCCGTTGCCGTGGTGACGGCTCTGGCGCTGGCGGTGAGTCTGTTGCGTCTCGAGCGTGTGGATCCCGGGTTCCGAGCGGAAAACATTACCGGATTTCAGGTCTTTCACAATGAGGCTGCGCAAACACCGCAATTCGTCGAAAGAGCACTGGAAGAACTCGGCGCGGTCCCCGGGGTCAGTGATGCGGTTGCTGTCAGCGCGACGCCGTACTACATCGTCGGTCGTGTTGATGCCGATGCCGAGGTGCCAGGCAGTGAGTCAGGCGAAGTCGTGACGGTCGGTATGCTGAGCGCCTCACCCGGTTATCACGAATTCCTCGGGATTCCGCTTGTTCGAGGTCGCGGTATCACCGACCTCGATACGAGTACTGCGCGTGATGTCGTCGTGGTCAACGAAACCTTCGCACGGCGCGCTTTCGGTGACGGTGATCCCCTGGGGCGTGAGTTGCTGATCACCGCGGTCGGCGAGCAGCGATCCTACGAGATCGTCGGAATCGCAGCCGACACGCGCAATGCTGGCCTGCGGCAGCCCGCCGAGCCGGAGCTGGTCGTCCCGGTCTCTCAGACTCCGTTTCAGGCCGTCACGCTGCTCGTCGATTCCGCATCGACCCGGCCCGGCTTCGTGAGGACGGTCGAGGAGGCAATTGAGGCGGCGCGTCCGCTGAGGCCGCGTTTTCTCGCTGAGTGACGACGTGAATTCGCAGTTCGGTGCAACGCAGTTCTTCGCGACAGCTACAGGCTGGTTCGCCGTGCTTGCGCTGGTACTCGGCTCGATCGGCATTAATGCGGTCGTTGCTGCGGTGCAGCGGCGGCGGGCCAACGAAATCGGGCTGCGTCTGGCACTGGGTGCCGTGCCGCGTCAGGCTGTCAGCCTCGTGATAGGCAGCGCAATACGGATGATCGCCGTCGGGCTCGTATTCGCCGCATTGCTCGGCTACCCGCTGCTGAGGCTGCTTGAGCGCGAGCTGTTCGGCTTCGATGCTGGTACCTACTGGAGCCTGTTCGGTATTACTGCGCTGCTACTGGCTGTGACCGGACTGCTCGCGGCGGGCTGGCCGGCCTGGCGCGCCGCAGGGATTACGCCGCTCGAAGCACTGCGCCACGAGTAATTCGGGGACAGGAGTTTGGGGAGGAGTTTGGGGACAGGAGTTTGGGGGAGTTTAGGGACAGTGACCCTAATTCCGGGGAACGCCGATGAGCCTGGCCCCCAGCTTGCAAGCGGAATTAGGGTCACTGTCCCTAAACTCCCCCAAACTCCCGCCGAATCACTCGACGCGCAGGGCCTCGAGGGGCTCGACGCTGGCAGCGTGCCGGGCGGGGATGATGCTCGCGAGCATCGCCACAGCGGTCAGCAGGATGCCGACCGTCGCGATCGTCAGCGGGTCCATCGGGCTTACGTCGTGCAACTGGCTTGCGATCAGTCGTGTGAGCCCGAACGCGCCCGCGACGCCGAGCACGAGTCCGATCGTAGTCACGATCAGGCCTTCGCGGATGACCAGCCGCATGATGTCGCCGCGGTCGGCGCCGAGTGCGCTGCGGATGCTGAATTCGTGCGCGCGTTGCTCCACGCCATGGGCGATGACGGCATAGATCCCAACGGTGGCGAGAAACACTGCGAGGCCGGCGAAGAGGCCCAGCAGCCTGAGCCAGAAGCGTTCGTTTCCAGCCGACGCGCTGAGCCGCTCGCGCATTGGCTGCATGTTGTCGACGGCCACGGCCGAGTCGATGCCCGCGACGATCTGGCGGACCGCGTTCGCAACGTCCATTGCATCACCCGTCGCGACGCGGATAGCGAAGTCTTTCTGCGCATGGATGTAGAACGGTCCGGTGCCGGC
The DNA here is from genome assembly GCA_965223375.1 of Candidatus Rariloculaceae bacterium. GTDB lineage: Bacteria > Pseudomonadota > Gammaproteobacteria > Steroidobacterales > Rariloculaceae > CBDCWM01. Next base: position 916,609 of record OZ245000.1, on the reverse strand, counting down.
AAACTCCCAGAGGTGCTGGCGGTACGGAACGTACATCACCGGAACCGGGTCGTCCTGCAGGCGCATCCGCACGTCGCTCACGACACCGACGATTTCCCGCGGGCGATCGTCTTCCAGTGCCTGGTTGAATTGATTGATTCGCATTTCAACGAGCTGACCGAGCGGGTCCGTGTCGGCGAAAAACTGCCGTGCCAGCGTTTCGTTGATGATGACGACGCCGGCGGAAGTTTCGTTGTCGGCGCGCGTGAACGACCGGCCGCGGATCAGGTTGATTCCCATGGTCGCGAAATAATCGTCATTGATTTCGTGATAAAGCGCGTTGCGGCCGTCCCCGCCGAAGTCGCCGGCTTCGCCGATGACGCGAAACGGCGGATCCAGGCTGAGTCGCGGCGGCAGCGCTGTCGTCATCCCGACCGAACTCACCCCCGGCAGAGCGGCTATCTGTGTCGTCACCTCATCGAAGAATTCGGCAGCCTGCGGTGTGATGCTGAAATGCGTGGCGTTGTGACGCGTGCGGTAACGTGAGAGGCCGGCCAGGTTCATCTCCATCGTCAGCAGGCTGTCGGGCCGAATCCCCATTTCGGCTCGCATTACGCGCGAGTAGCTGTTGATCATCAGGCCGGCGCCGACCAGCAGGACCAGCGCGATCGCGATTTCCGCGACGACCAGCCCGCGGCGAACGCCTTTCCGCACGCCGCTGAAGCCACCGCGTGCGGACTGCTTCAGCGCATGTTGCAGGTTCGGCCGCGAAATCTGGATCGCGGGTGCCAGCCCGGCCAGGACGCCGGTGAGCACGGCCACGCCGCAGGTGAAAACCAGAACGGCCGGGCGAATCGCGATGTCCTCCGTCGGCGGATAGAAGCCGGGTGCCAGTGTCACGAACAGCCATACGCCAAAGTACGCGACTGCGACTCCGAGCACGCCGCCGACGAGCGCCAGCAGGACGTTTTCGGTCAGCAGTTGTCGAACGAGACGCCAGCGGCCGGCGCCAAGCGCGACGCGTGTCGCCATTTCCGACTGGCGTGTCACGCTCCGACTCAACTGCAGATTCGCGACATTTACGGCAGCGATCAGCAGCACGAAGCTGACGGCGCCGAGCAGCAGATAGAGCGTGTTCCTGTAATCGGCTGTGACGACATCGTGCAAGGGTTCAATCTCGAGGCGCCAGGTTTCGGGATCCTGATCGCCCGGCAATGACTCTGCGACGCGGCGCGCGATCGTATCGAGCTCGGCGCGGGCCTGCTCGTAATCAACGCCCGCTGCAAGGCGCGCCACCGTTTGTGCGCGGGCCCCCGGAATGCGAGCGACGTCGAACGCAAACCAGCCCTGTGCCTCGGCCATCGCCGGATGGACCCAGAAATCGGGCGGCATGACGCCGATGATCGTGCGGCCCCAGGCAGCGTCCCATCCAGGTACGGTCTTGCCGACGACATCGGGATCGCCGCCGAAATAGCTCTGCCAGAGGCTGTAGCTGATCACGAGCGACTCGGCAGTGTCGCCCTCGACCGTGGCCTCGTCCGCTCTGTACCAGCGGCCAACGACCGGCTCGACCCCCAGCACCGAGAGCGTGTTCAGTGCGATGCCGCCGAGAAAGATGCGCGTCGCGCCGGCCGGCCCGGAAACGGAGACCTGAATGCCGCCGGTGATACCGGCAGCGACGCTGGTCAGGGTCTCGCTCTGCGTTCGCCAGGCCTCGTGAGCCTCGACCGGTGGTGGTCGGATACGCCCGTCCTGCTGGTTGACTTCCTGGATCCAGACCAGGCGGTCAGGGTCGGGAAAAGGCAGCGGCCGGAGGACGACCGTGTCGAGTACGGTAAAGATCGCGCTCGTCGCGCCGATGCCGAGTGCCAGCGTCAGGACCGCGGCAAACGTGAACCCCGGACTCTTGCGGAGCAGCTTGGCGCCGCGCTGAAGATCCTGACGGAGTTCCGAGAGCCAGGCTCCCACGTATCCTCCTCGCTATCGAACGGTGGGCGTCCGAATCCGGGTTGCCGGCACAAGAATAGCCCATAGTTTGGGGACAGTGACCTTAATTCGGCGTTGGGCAGGCGGTCTGTCGCAGCGATTCCCAAATGACCCGGTATCGGGGCGCTGTCTTCCTGGCTGCTCGGCGCCAATGCCACTGTCCTCGAAACCCACCGCGGGCCCACTCGAGTTTAGGTCACTGTCCCCAAACCCCCTCGAACTCACCTCGGGCCGACAGGAGTTTAGGTCACTGTCCCCAAACTTCCTTGCAACGCGCGCACTTTGCTCTACACTGTAGATAAAATGAAGAGCCGCCAGAACCTGCTCGGTCCTCATGAGCAATTGATCCTGCTCGCGGTCATGCGCATCGGCAGCGAAGCGTATGGCATGACGATTCGCCGTGAAGTCGAGCAGCGGGCAGGCCGGAGGCTCTCTATCGGCGCCGTCTACACGACGCTCGATCGTCTGCAGCGCAAGGGATACGTCAAGGCGCGGATGGGCGAGGCGACGATGGCCCGCGGTGGACGGGCGAAGCGCCACTTCCGAATCACGGCCAGCGGCGAGCGTGCGCTGCGGGAATCGTACGACGTGCTGCAGGCGATGGCCGATGGACTCGAGCCCGGCTGGGGCGTGAAATGAGCCGGCCGCGGGCCGTCAGCTTCGGTGCGAGGCTCGTCGAGTCACTGTTGCCGCCCGAACTCGGCAACGCGGTCGTCGGCGATCTGTACGAAGAGCATGCGCTGCGTTCAGCCACGGTCAGAAGAAGCAGTGCAACGGGATGGTTCCTGCTGCAGGTTGCGATGTCACTGCCGCGACTCTGGCTCCTGTCGGTCAGGCGCTGGTCCTGGTTGAAATCGCTCGTCGTCGCATTCGTCGCGTTCGAGATTCTCGGGCGTCTGGAGCCGCTCGCACACCGCTGGGTGGACAGTAATCTCACGATGAGTGCAGGCGTGCAGATGGCAACCGCGCTGCTGATCGGTTTCGTTTCCTGCACGATCGGTGGATTCCTCGCGAACTGCGTGCGGCGCGGGTCCGCGCTGCTCTACGCCGCAATGGGCGGCGGCCTGATGGGCTGGGCAATCGTTCGTTTCGGCCCGGGTGAGCCGCTTTGGCTGACCGCGGCATTTGTGAGTATCGCGGTCGTTGCGCCGGTTCTTGGAGGTGTTGGCTACGTCGTGCTCGCTGATCGGTGGCGCAAGCGCGGGTCGGGCCGGGAGATCGATCGATGAGGAGAATGAAAGCCTGGCTCGCGTTACTGACGGCTGCGGCCGCGATGACCGCGGGCGCTCACCATTCGCCGAGCATGTTCGATGCCGAGCGCGAAATGACTCTTACGGGCGAGGTCCGCGAATTTCAATGGAGCAACCCGCACAGTTACATCCAGCTGCTGGTCAATGCGGAGGATGGGTCCTCGGCGGAGTGGAGCATAGAGATGGCCGCCAACGCCTATCTCTACAATCTCGGCTGGCGGCCCACGACAGTGCGGGCCGGCGATGAACTCATCGTCACGATTTTTCCTCTGCGCAATGGCGAAACGGGCGGGCTGCTGCTGAACGTGACGACGCCGGACGGTACCGTTGTCGGGGGGCGACCGTGAACGCTCGGAAACGTACGGGCAACGGTGCGGTTGCGGTCGCTGTGCCGGGCTCGGATGCTGCGCTGCCCTCGGATGCTGCTCCGGCCTCGCTCGCTGCAGCGGCCGCGCCCACTGCTTCGGCCTTGCTCGCGGCTCCAGCCTCGGATCGTCGCAGGACCGCCCGTGCCCGACGACCGGTCGCCGTTCTGCTGCTTTCAGTCTTGCCGTTGTTCGCCGCTGCTGCATCGGCGCAGCAGATTCCGGACTGGCGTGGCATCTGGATCGCCGAAGGGCTCACGGCCGACATTTCGGGTTTCCCGCCGCCTGGTGCGCGCTGGTACAAACTCCTCGGCGAGGAAGCGCCGTGGAACAAAGAAGGCCGCCGACGGTTTCAGGCAATGGTTTCCAATCAGGCGACGCTGAAGGCCGACGGTTGGGGTTATCCGATGATGATGGACTCGGCCGCGCCGCTGCAATTCATCATCACGCCGGATGAGACACTGATTGTGAACGTCTATCGGGACATTCGACAAATTCCGACCGACGGCAGGCCGATGCCCGCCGCCGCTGATCGCTGGCCCACGACCTGGGGCACGTCAGTTGGCCGCTGGGAAGACGGGGAGCTCGTCGTCGAGACCGTGTCGGTCAGACAGCCGACGCGTTACTTCTTCTCCTCGCCGCCTCTTTCCGAGAGCGCGCGCTACGTCGAGCGGTTGCGCAAGACCGGACCGGACCGAATCGAAGCTGTGATGACGATAGAGGATCCGGTAACGCTCACCGAGCCGTGGGTGATCGAACTGAGCTACGTGCCGTCCGGTTCCGATCGGCTGATCCTGGACGACTACGCGAACGATCGCAGTGAGGTTGCCGGCGACACGTTCACGATCGTGCCAGCCGACGACTGAACGCGTGCAGCGAGCGTAGCCGGCGCGGCGCAGCCTCGCGATCGCTCAACTTGCTGCCTTCAGGGGGGCACCGAGGAGATGCTCTCGGAGGCTGCGCACTCAACCCGATGCAATCCGCGTGCCAGTCACTGATGTCTATCTGCAGCAGAGATTCGAAAGTCTGATCCCGCGCCCGGGATCGACCGTCCCGGATCCGGAATGGCGGGCAAGTGCGCCGGGCCGCGGAGCGCAACGGAGTCTTGAGGGGGACGGAATTACCGCAGGTTTGCTCATCTGGCATGCTTGTCGCATGAGTCGTAGCGAACCTCCGCCGCGGGATACCTGAGCCGTGAATATCCTGGGTCTTCTTGATTCGCTGAGCCGCGATCTGCGGCGCGCGGTGCGTGCTCTGTTGCAACGGCCCGCGTTCACCGCGACCGGCGTGCTCACGCTGGCACTCGGCATCGGTGCAACCACCGCCATCTTCAGCGTCGTCTACTCAGTGTTGATCATGCCGCTGCCGTATGCGAACGCAAACGAGCTCGTAAGCGTCAGCCATGCAGCGCCGGGCGTTGAGATCGCGGACGATCTGGGCGAAGACCGGCCGATGTACCTCACGTACCGGGACGAGAACAGGACGTTCGCCGAAATCGGTCTCTGGCAGGAGACATCCGCAACGTTAACGGAAGGTGGCGAGGCAGAGCGACTGAGCGCTGTCAGTGTCTCGGGCGGCACTCTACCCGCGCTCGGGATACAGCCGCTGAGCGGACGTTCTTTCGCGGAGCAGGAGCACGGTCCGTTGGAGGACGGGCCGGGATCGGTCATCCTCTCCCATGCTTTCTGGCAGCAGCGATTCGGTGGAGACGAGGCGGTGCTCGGACGCGAGCTGTCCATTGACTCGCAGCCTTCGCAAGTCGTCGGCATCATGCCGCCGCAATTCCGATTCCTCGACATGGCGCCGCAACCGGACGTCATCCTTGCGATGCGGCTAGACCCCGCGGACGCGACGATTGGCGGCTACAGTTTCTCTACGCTTGGGCGACTACGGCCCGGCGTGACTCCTGCAGAGGCCCGCGCGGACCTGGAGCGCTTGCTGCCGATTTACTTCGATGCGTGGCCGGTCGCGTCCGCCTTGAGAAAAGAGGAACTCGAGAACTGGCGGATTACCCCGATCGTCCGGCCTCTCAGAGACAAGCTGGTCGGTGATATAGAGGTTGCGTTGTGGACGCTCATGGGCGCGATCGGGGCAGTGCTGCTGATTGCCTGTGCCAACATCGCGAACCTGATGCTGGTGCGGGCGGAGGCGCGGCAGCAGGAGTTCGCCGTGCGCTCGGCGCTCGGTGCAGCGCCAGCAAGAATCGCTGCAGAGCTGCTGATCGAGAGCCTGGTACTTGGCGTTGTCAGCAGCCTGCTCGGTTTGGCGCTGGCGCATCTCGGATTGCAAGCTCTGGTTGCTCTGGGTCCGAGCGAACTGCCGCGCCTCGAAGAGATCGCGATACACCCACCCGCGCTCGGATTGGTCGCAGTACTCGCGCTCGTGTCGACGCTGCTGATTGGCGCGATCAGCACCGCCAGATACGCGCTGCAAGTCGACAAATCACTGCTCGGCACAACGCGCGCGGCGACCGCGACCGGCGCACGCAACATGACACGCAGCGCGCTGGTCATCGTGCAAGTCGCGCTCGCACTTGTGCTCGTCGTGAGTGCGGCGCTCTTCATCCGAACGGCTCAGACGCTGCGCAACGTCGATCCAGGTTTCTCGGACCCCGCAACGATTCAAACGGCGCGAATCTGGATTCCTGCCACGTTGTTTTCGGATGCCCAGAGGTTTACCGGCATTCAGCACGAAATACTTGATAGAATTCAATCACTTCCTGGTGTAATTTCGTCAAGCTTCACAAGTCAGTTGCCGATGGAGGGGATGTACTCGAACAACACGGTAATTGTCGAAGGGCAGGTGCCTGCCGCTGGAGAAGCGCCGCCTTTGCGTCGATGGATCTACGTCGCGCCCGGCTATTTTGCGAGCATCGGCACGCGGCTGATTGCAGGGCGTGACCTGACCTGGAGCGATATTGAGGCGGGTGGCCGTGTCGTTGTCGTTTCGGAAGACTTCGCCCGAGAAATCGCGGGGGAGGCTGCAGACGCTCTCGGTCGCCGTGTGCGGGCGCCGATCGATGACTCTGCCTGGCGTGAGGTGATCGGGGTCGTTCAGAACGTGCGCCAGGACGGGCTGTATGAGGAGCCGCCGAAGACGGTGTACTGGCCCGTGCATTGGGAGAACAGATTCGGGTCGCCCTATGTTGCGTTTGTTATCCGCAGTGAGCTTGCAGGCTCAGCGAGCCTGATGCGGGAAGTCCGGCAGGCCGTCCGCGCGGTAAACCGGGACATCCCGATCACCCTCGAGGGTACGATGCGGGACCTCTATTCCGAGTCGCTTGCGCGGACGTCGTTCACGCTGGTGATGCTTGCAATAGCGGGCGGGATGGCGCTAACGCTAGGCATCGTAGGGATCTACGGCGTGATTGCGTACATCGTTTCGCAAAGGCGTCGCGAAATCGGGATCAGGTCCGCGCTCGGTGCGCAGCCACGACAACTGAAGCGCATATTTCTGGTGCACGGGCTCAGGCTAAGCGCGGTCGGCATTGTCATCGGGCTTATTGCGGCTATGGTGCTGGCGCGCTCGATCTCCTCCCTCCTCTTCGGCGTCGCGCCACTGGACCCCTCGGCATTCGCGGCAGGGATCATAGTCATCTTCGCGGCTGCAGCCCTCGCAAGCTATTTACCGGCTCGTCGGGCGGCGGCAGTCGACCCCATCGAGACGCTAGGCACCGAATAGGCGGTCGTCAGTCGGCGCAGCGACAGCAACCCATCGATCTGATTTGTGGTGAATTCAGCCTGCTCGGCCAGGCCGTGCACATGCGTGGTGCTTCTCACCCGTTGTGCCGTCAAGCATCTCTTTGTAACTTTGACGGGAATCGTCACCAGAACGTCGGAGCCTCTCGATGTCGCCATCCAGCCTGCGGTTCACATCAGGCCTTCCCGTTTCTGCATGCCTCATCGTCCTCGCGCAGGTTCTGTCCTCTGCAGCGCTCGCTCAGTCGGACACGGTTCCATGGGCCGGCTATTCGGTCGTCGACATGACCCACAGCTTCGATGCCGACACGATCTATTGGCCGACCGAAGAAGGCTTCGATCTGGAGATCGGGTTCGACGGAATCGCGGCAGGCGGTTACTACTATGCGTCGAATCGCTACGCGGCCGCCGATCATGGCGGCACGCATCTGGACGCGCCGAAGCACTTCGCCGAAGGCCGGCAAGCGGCAGATCAGGTGCCGCTCGATCGCTTGCTCGGACCCGCTTGCGTCATCGACGTCGCCGCGCCGGCTCGGGCGGACCCGGACTACCGGTTGGCGGCAGGCGACATCGAAGCCTGGGAGGCCGAGCACGGACGAATCGACGCAGGTTGTATCGTTCTGCTGAATACCGGCTACGCGCAGTTCTGGCCGGATCGGCAGAGCTACCTGGGGACGTCGCTCATGGGCGAGGAAGGGGTTGCGAATCTGCACTTTCCCGGCTACTCCGAAGAATCCGCGCGCCTGCTCGCGAGCCGCGGAGTCGCCGCGGTAGGCATCGATACGGCCAGCATCGACTACGGCCAGTCAAGCGACTTCATCGTGCATCGGTTTCTCTACGACCTGAATATCCCGGGCTTCGAGAATGTCGCCAACCTGGACGCTCTGCCGCCGCGAGGCGCCTATGTGATTGCGCTGCCGATGAAGATTGCGACCGGTAGTGGTGCGCCGTTGCGGATTATCGGATTCGTGCCGGACTAGCCGGGGGCGCAGTATGTCAGACAAGCCGCCATTTCGAGCCGATCATGTCGGCAGTCTGTTGCGGCCGCCGGAGATCCACAAAGCATGGGCTGACCTCGATGCCGGCCTGATCGATCGTGGGAGACTCTCCGAGATCGAGAACGCGGCCGTCGACCGCGTGGTCGCCGGCCAGGAGGCGGCAGGTCTTCGATCGGTAACCGACGGTGAGATTCGGCGCCACACCTGGCTCGGGGACTTCCTGCTCGCTCTCGACGGAACCGTCGCGAAGCCGATGGAGATCACGACGGCCGATCATTCGAAGGCCACCATCAAGATTCCGCTCGTAGCCGGCAAAGTCGGTTTCTCGGGCCATCCGATGCTGGCCCATTTCGAATATCTGAAGGCGCAAACGACGAAGACGCCGAAAATGACGATACCAGCGCCGTCGATGCTCGTATCGGCGTTGCGCGACTGGCGCCGGATCATCGATCCCGATGTCTATCCCGATCTCGACGAGTTCTACCACGATCTGGCCGCTGCTTACCGGGATGCCGTCGCGGCGTTCTATGCGGCCGGTTGTCGCTATCTGCAGTTCGACGACGTCAATCTCGCTTATCTCTGCGATCCGGCGGCGCGTGCGCGGATCGTGGAGCGCGGAGACGATCCCGACGCACTGCTCCGGATAGGCGTCGAGACCGTCAATGTCGCAATCGTCGGGCGTCCTGACGATATGACCGTCACGACGCACATTTGTCGCGGCAACTATCGCTCGACATGGCTCGCCGAGGGTGGATACGAGCCCGTGGCCGACGTTCTCTTCAATCAATACGACTACGACGGGTACTTTCTCGAGTACGACAGCGACAGGGCCGGTGGATTCGAGCCGCTTCGCTTCTTCCCGGGCGGTCGAAAATTCGTCGTGTTGGGTCTCGTGACGACGAAGACCGGTGCACTGGAGGCCGAGAGCGAGATCGTGGCCCGGGTCGAAGCGGCATCGAAGTACGTTTCGCTCGATCGGCTTGCGCTGAGCCCGCAGTGCGGCTTCGCGAGCACGGAAGAGGGCAACATCATCACCGAAGACGAGCAGTGGGCGAAGCTCGCGCACGTCGCAAGAGTTGCGGCCGACATCTGGCCCGATGCCTGAGCGACTGCCCGTGAAGTGTTCCCGAACTGCCGGGAAGGATCGGTAAGGCGCACGCGGGCGATCGCTGAGATTGCTCGTCAGGTCCGGCGTGCAGTCCGCCGCGAGATTGTCCTTCCCGGTAGCCCGCAGTTTCGGCGCCGAAGCTCAGCGCCGCTTGCCCGGGATCGTGTTGAGTGGCTCGAGTCCGAGCGCGACACGACCGAAGTCGCTCATCGCATTGTCCCAGACGAACGCGAAGTGCTGCGATGCGGCATTGACGTCGCGCCACAGTCGCTGGATATCCGAGCCTTCGAACGTCGCAGCGCCGCCGGCGGCCGTGAAGAGCCGCGATACGGCGTCGCGCGAGGTCTGTGCTGCCCAGGCCCAGTCGCGCGGGAAGCGCGCTCGATCCCGGGGCGACAACGCCGCCGGATCGGCCGTCCGGTCGATCCTGGTCGCGGCAGCGTGGACGAGCGCAAAGGCGGCGTCGGCTTCGGCACTCGTCTGGCCGATCCGCGACAGCGTCGCGGCCTTGCCCGCGATCTCGATGTCGGACTCATCGGCCAGGAAGGCTGAGAGACCGTCCTTGTACAACTCCGCCGCGCCGCGCGCGATTCCTACCGGTGCGCCGATGATCGAGAACGGCGCCACGAGCTGAAATGGCATTCGATAGAGCGGCGCCGTGTGCGCTTCGGCGCCGGGCGAGCGGCCGCGGGCAAGCGACTCGATCGTTACCGAGAAGTGTTCCGGCACGAACGCATCGCGAATCCGGATCGAGCGGCTGCCGGTGCCGCGCATTCCGATCGTGAACCAGTCGTCGACGACTTCGATGTCCTTGCGGCCCACGACGAAGAAGCGTGGCTCGGGCGGCCCGGATGGGTTTCGGACGGCGTTGCCGACGATCACCCAGGACGCGAAATCGATGCCGCTGCAGAATTTGCCGGTTGCGTCGGAGATGCGATAGCCGCCGGCAACGCGCTCGGCGAGCCCGCCCAGCCGGAACACGGTTGCCGTCAGCGCGTTTCTCTCAGCGAGAATTTCCCGTTGCGCTTCGATGGGAAACAGATTCAGCAGCCAGCCGTGCCCGGCCAGAACGCCGTAGACCCAGCCGGTCGAGCCGCAGGCCGATGCCAGCTCGGCAGTGATCTCGAGGAGACTCGCAATGCCGAGCTCTTCGCCGCCGAGCAGTCGGGGCCGAATCACGTTGAAGAGGCCAGCGTCGTGCAACTCCGCGATCGTCGCGTCGGGGAGGCGGCGATCGGTATCGGCCGCGGGCGCGCGTGCCCTGAGCGCCGGTGTGAGTGCTCGTGCGCGGTCCAGTGCGGCCTCGCGCGCCGACTCAAGCTCCGCCGTCCGGCCTGGCGTCAAGTCCGTGACCGTACTCATCGACTCGCCTTCATTCGCCGCTCGATCGCAGCTCTCTGCGCGGGCGTCAGGAACCACCGGTAGTGCCCGCCTTTCGAGATCGGCGGCAGACCATTCGCGACCAGCTCCCAGCGCTCGCCCGGCTCGTCGCAGCAGAACACTTCGCCGGTTGCAGTGCCGGCGACGAGCATCAGGTCCTCGCCGGAGTTGTGCATGCCCATCGCTTCGATGTTGCCGACAATCGGGTCCGGGAGGCCGCTACGGATCTCTTCCCAGGAGACGCCGCTGTCGCGGCTGCGCATTACGGTGGGATCGGCGACGCCGGTCTCGCCCCACCGTGGCGGGGCGAATCGTGGGCCCGCCATGTAGAGCACATCGTCGCTACGTGGATCGATGAACATCGCGTCGGGATAGCCGATCCGGTGGTTGCGGTCGGTCAGGTGCTCCCAGCTTCGACCCGCGTCGGCACTGCGATAGAGGCCCTCGCCGCCACAGAGAAAAATCTGCTTCGGATCGGCGTCCTTGATCAGGACGCGATGATTGTCGCGCCGGATCTCGTCCTCGCTCGACTCGTACCCGATTTCCTCGAACCACGTTTCGCCGTCGTCGGTCGACTTCAGCAGCGCACCCTGCTCGACGCAGACGTAAAGCGTCTCCGGCTCGGCCGGATGGAAGCTGATGTTCTTGACATGCGCGACGTGGGGCGGGGGCGGAAACGTCCAGAGCTCCTTGTCCGGCACATCGGTCAGGGCATGCAGTTGCCGCCAGCTCCGCCCGAGGTCGTCGCTCCGGCAAAGCGTCGACGGTTCCGTGCCCGCAAAGATCACCGGGTCGTCGCCTCGATACTGCAGCGCCAGCGAGTAGACGTGTTGCGACGGCAGCGCCCGGCCGCAGTCGCGCCAGTTTTTTCCGCGGTCATCGCTGACCCAGAGTCCGCCATCGCCGTGCGCGCCGGCGAACAGGCTCTCGGAACGCGGTTCCCACAGCAGCGAGCTTACGTGCCGGTCGGTCAGCGAGCTGTGCACCGGCGACCACGTCTCGCCGATACCGGCACGCTCGAAGGTCCGTACACCTTCTATCGTCGCGATGAGGAGCGTCGTGGCCGGTCCGTCGCCGGTCGTCGTCGTTTGGCCGTTACAGGACAGGCATGCAATCAAGGTTTCGTGCTCGGGTTCGATTCGTTACCAACCGGGTCGAACGAGAATACTATTCAAACTCGTTCAAGGTCGACGGCAACCGGGACTGGTCGCGCCGTTTGAAGCGATCGGTAAAAGGAGAGGAGAATGGCGATGTCCGGACGTTCTGCGATGTTTCGATTCCTCGTGCCTCTTGCGCTGATGGCGGCCGTGGCTCCCGCGACGCAAGCGCAACCGGCGCCCGCCACGACGGAAACGCTGCTCGAGTCGGCCCGGCGTGCCGCTGGGCTCGACCATGCCGGCACCTTCCGCCGCATCTGCGCAGCGCCCGAGAATCGGCGCGGTGCGCCGCAGCGTCCGCCGGGTCGACGCGAGACGCCGCCGCGCGATACCTGGTACGCGCGACCGTACCGCGTGTTCGACAATCTCTACTTCATCGGCACCCGGTTTCACTCGGCCTGGGCGCTGACGACGAGCGACGGCATCATCGTAATCGACTCGGTCTTCGAGTACGCGGTCGAGGATGAAATGGTTCAGGGCCTGATTGCGCTCGGCCTCGATCCAAACGACGTTCGTTACATGTTGATCAGTCACGCGCACGGCGATCATGACCAGGGCGCGGCCATCTTTCAGCGCCGCTTCGGCACTGAGATCGTCATGGGCGAAGCCGATTGGGAAGCGACGCTCGCCCGCGAGGAATATCCGGGTGGCGTCGCGACACGCGATGTTGGCGTCGGCGCGGATGGCTACCGGCTCGTTCTCGGCGACACGACCGTCGAAGTGATCGCGACGCCCGGCCACACGCCCGGGACGTTGTCCTATCTGTTCGACGTACAGGAGGAGGGACGGGCACTGACCGTCATGTATGCGGGTGGTACGGCGTTCAATTTCCCGCCGTCGGAAGCGGCCTTCGCCATTTATCGCGACAGCATGATCAGGTCGGCGGAACTCGCCCGGGCCGCCGGGGCGACGGTGCTGATGAGCAATCACACCGAGTTCGACCGCGCCTGGGACCGTGCGCGGATCGCGCAGCTGCGCCGTTTGCCCGGCGAACCGCACCCGTACGAGACGAACGTCGATACGGTAGCGCGCTACTTCGAGATGAGCCGCGATTGTGCCGAGATACAACGGCTGCGGTGGGAGTGAGCGTAGCGCCAGCTGCCGTGCTGCGCGGCGCTCCGGCTGCCGCTCTGGGCGGCGTTCCGGCTGCCGCGCCGCGAGACGCTCCGGCAGCCCTCGTGCGCGCGACGATTCGGCTGTTCGCTGCGGGGATCGCGGCGCCAATGACGTCCACGGTCAGCTCAGGTAGGCGCCACCGTTCACGTGGAGAGTCTGTCCGGTAACGTAGCGGGCACCGGGCCCGGACAGATAACGAACCGCAGCAGCGACCTCGTGAGGTGTGCCGTTGCGCCCGACCGGCGTCGTGCGCTCGCTGCGGTGATGCGGCGTCTCGCCGTCACGCATGGTATCGATCATTCCCGGCGCGACGAGATTGACCGTGATCCCAAGCGGCGCAAGTTCGACGGCGAGCGTGCGCGTGAGGCCGACCAGGCCCGCTTTCGCTGTAACGACGTGCGCTCTTCGCGCAGCACCGGTGTGTGCCGTCAGACCGCCGATATTGACGATGGCGCCGGCATCGCTCGCTGCCAGTAAACGCAATGCTGCCTGCGAGCAGATGAACGCACCGTCCAGTGAGACAGCGAGGACGTCCCGCCACTCGTCGAGCGACAGTTCGTCGAATGCCACCTCGGTTCGCTTTGCGGCGTTGTTGACCAGGATGTCGAGGCGTCCGAAATCGCGGTCGACCGACTCGAGCAGCGCCGCGACGGCGGCCGGGTCTGTGACATCTGCCGAGTAGGATTCAGCACGTACGCCGAGTGCGCGCGCTTCCGCGGTGACGCTGCGCCCGGACGCCGAGTTCGTGTTTGTCACCACAGCGACTGCGGCCCCGGCCGTTGCGAATTCGAGCGCGATGGCGCGACCGATATTGCGGCCCGCACCCGTCACGAGCGCAACTTTGCCCTCGAGTTCCGGCCGCAGACTCATGCGGGCACGGCCCCGGGATTCCGAGGCGCGCTCATGCGAGCCCTGACGACCGGACCGATTCGCCGGCGTCGATGGCGGCAATGGCGGTTCCGAGCCGCTGGCGCGTTTCGTCGTCGCCTCCGCCAAAGGCGATGTTTTCCGAAAACTTGGCGCTCAGCGCGGCATCGCTCAGCGGCGCCTCGACCCCACCGCGAATGTAGGACTGCTCGACTTCGAATGTAGACCGGTCATCGAGAGTCACTCGCATGTGTCCCGTGAAGCGCCGCGGGTATTCATTCGTCGGATCGATCTCGTAGCTGACGAGACCGGCCAGTTGCCTCAGTTGCGGGTCGTTCACGCGAGCGTCGGTAAATTGCTGCAGCCCGGCACGCCCGTCCAGCAGGCCGACTGCGATGCAGTAGGGCGTCGAGAACTTCCCCGCATAACCGTTCGGTGGCGCCTGTTTGAGCGCAAGCGGCTCCCACAGACGATGCACTGTGCCTTCGCCGACTTTGCAGATGATGGACTCGATTCGTTCCAGTGCCATGCCGCGAGACGCGAGCCTCAGGGCCGTTTCGATGGCGCAGTCGATGAACGGCTGCGTCATCGTGCCGCAGGCATAAGGCTTGAAGGCGATCCGCGACGCAATCCAGGACTCGCCGAGCCCTTCGAGCAGCCGCGCGAATTCGGGTTCCACCGATGGCGCAAACGTGCGATAGAAGCCGTGCGTGCCCTCGAATACGGTTGCAGGCCCCGAGAATCCGGCTTCCGCCAACAGGGCCGCGCGAATGCCGGATTGGGCTGCGGCGCCGGCGTGCAGCCGTTTCGTGGAACTTCCGTCTGCCAGGTACTCGATGATGCCGGACGAGAGGCTCCCGGCGATGCCTAGCGCATGCATCGTCTGTCGAACCGATAGCCCGAGCGCCGATGCGACGGCGGCGGCAGCAGCGGGAGCGCCGATGACGGCGGTCGGATGGAAGCCCGCGCGGTGCATGCCCTGAGGGGCGACGAGGCTCATCCGGCACATCAGCTCGACGCCGCAGGCGATCGCCGTCATCGCGCGGTGCCCGTCGAGTCCGCGGGATTCGGCGATTGCGAGCACGGCCGGCACGATGACTGCACCGGCGTGAACCGGGCCGCCCTCGAACGTGTCGTCATAATCCTCGCCATGCGCGGCGACGCCGTTTACCAGGGCAGCGTCGAGCGCTGTCACGGTTCGGTCGTGACCGATCACTGTGCAGTTGCCGTCGGCGGCGCTCGCAAGCGCGGCGGCTACGTAATCGGTGTGTCGGGCAGCGAAGATCAGCCCCGTGACGTCTTCGAGCAGACGCCGGACGGTTCCCCGCACCGGCTCGGGTAACTCGCCCGTGTTCGCGACGAACCGACCGACGCTGGCAGAGACGGTGCTTTCCGGCGATTCGCTCACGTCGATGTCTTCGCTCCGAAAGCGCGCATGCCGCGGGCAACGAGCGAGGTCGCGAGGAAGACGCAGGCGATCGTCAGCAGGGTCGCGCCGATGCCATCTTCCAGAAAGATGCCGTGATCGCCGTCCGATAGCACGAGCGAGCGACGGTAGTTCGATTCGACGAGGTAGCCGAGCACGACGCCGAGCACAGTCGGCAGCAAAGGCAGGCCGGCTATTCGCATCAGCACGCCGACGGCGCCGGTGATCAGCACCAGCGCGACGTCGAACAGACTTTGATTGATCGAGTAAATGCCGGAAAAGACGAGCGCATAGATAAACGCCATCAGGTAAGCCTTCGATCGGTTGACCAGCCACAGGCACAGCGGCAGCGCGGCCATGCCGAGTGCCAGCAGGGCCGCGGCGGCGACGAAGAGGCCAGTGTACAGTGAGGTGATCAGCTCGGGGTTCTCTTCGAACAGGCGCGGACCCGGCACGAGACCATGAATCAGCAGGCCGCCGAGGAGAATCGCGGCCGAGTTCGATCCGGGGATGCCGAAGCTCAGAACCGGGATGAGAGCCGTCGCGGCGACCGCGTTGTTCGCGCACTCGGGCGCTGCGATGCCTTCCGGCGAACCCTGACCGAATTCGTCCCGGGCCCGGGACCACCGGCGCGCTTCGTTGTACGCCAGGAACGATGCCACGGTGCCGCCCGCGCCCGGCATCACGCCCTCGACGGTGCCGATCGCGCCACCAATGACTTGCGGCCGGATCAGCCGCCGTCGCAGTCGGGCTTTCGGCAGGCGCAGACGAATCGATTCCGTCTTGCGCCATGCTCCGGTGCTCGACTGCCATAAGAGCTCACTGACTGCGAAGAGGCCGACCATGATCAGCAGCGGGGCGATCCCGTCGAGTAACTCGGGTCGCCCGAACGTAAAGCGAGGCAGCCCCGAGATCGGGTCCGAGCCGACGGAGGCGATCATCAGTCCCAGCACACCGGCGGCGAGACCTTTGAGTACCGATTTACCGGCCAGCGATGCAATCACGCTCAGGCCAAGCACGCCGAGCCCAAAGTACGACATGGGCGTGAAGGCGAGTGCCAGGCGAGCGAGAGGTGCGGTCATCAGCACGAGCATCGTGATACCGATCACCGCGCCAATTACGCCGGAGTAAAGCGAGATGCCGAGCGCCTCGCCGCCGCGACCCTGCCTGTGCATCGCGTGCCCGTCGAGCACGGTTGCCGCCGCGGCATTCGTGCCAGGCGTGCTGATCAGGATCGCCGGGATCGACCCCCCGTATTCGGCACCGACATAGACGGCCGCGAGCAAGGCAATGGCCAGTCCCGGCTCCAGGCCGTACGTGAAGGGCACCAGCAAAGCCATAGCAATCGACGGCGAAATGCCGGGCAAGGCACCGCCGGCGATGCCCCAGGCGACCCCGGCGACGACGGCCGGCACGAGCGGTGTAGCCGTCAACAGCGCGAGAATCGTTGCAAGATCGGCCACGGCCGGGCGTCAGGCAGTCCAGGGGCCGGGCATGTCGATACCCAAGGCAAGGTCGAACAGCAGATAGAGCGCCACTGCGCCAATGCCGGCAACGAGAAACAGACGCTTCGAAATCTTCTCGCCCTGATAGGCAGCCATCGCGCCCAAAACCAGGGCTGTGGTCAACAGATAGCCGAGGTACGGTACCGTGGCGACGTACGCAATGCCGATCGCAAGAGCGCCGGCCGCGCGACGCAGCCTTCTCGCGGTCGGCACCGCGCTACCGGGTTGCCCGGGTCCCGGGGCGTCGTGGCGCGCCGAGCCATTCCCGGCCGGCTGCTCAGCGGTCTTCGCGGGCTCCGCGGCAAGCCTTGCTCTCAAGAGAGCCGAGCACGCGATTAATACGGCGAGCCCCGCGAGCACGGTGGCATAGACCAGCGGCAGACCGGCAGGACCGACGGTATCCGCCAGCGCCGTCTGGCCGAGCGTGCGTGCTACGCCATAGTACGCTGCAGCGAGCGTCAGCAGTGCGAGGGCGCAAACGAGATCACGTTTCACCGCGAACCCGGGCGGAGCGGCTCAGCGAAGCGCGCCCGTGCTGCGCAGATAGCCTTCGGCCTCCGTGGCGAACGCGTCGATAAATTCGACGTACTCGGCATGCGGCATGTATGCCGGCGAGAGCAGGGCTGCCACCTGCCTGTACTCCGGATTGTCGAGCAAACGCTGAATACCGTTCTCCCAGGCCGAGATCAGGTCCGGCGGCAGTCCTTTCGGTGCTGCGAAGCCCCGGAACTTTCTGACGACGACATCATAGCCCGACTCCCTGACAGTCGGGAGGTCGGGAAAACTCGGCGAGCGCTCGGCGCTGAACACGGCAAGCAGCCGCAGTGTTCCGGCCTCGATCTGGCTCTCGAGCTCCACGGCTTCGCCGACCCCGATATCGAGCGTGCCGTTCAATACGTTGAGGGCGAGCTCGCCACCGCCTTCGTAAGTGACGATTGCGGGCGTCACGTCCGCCGCGATCTTCAGTCTCTCGAGCGCCTGTCTCTCCAGCGAGGCCGGATTGGCTGCCCCCCAGCGGCCGCGCGCTGTGCGGGCAGCTTCGATTACCTGTTCGAGCGTTTCGAACGGGCCGTCCGTGCGCGTGTAGATGACTTCTTCGTCGAAGAATACGTTGACCACAGGGTCGAGATCGCGGTACGTCGTGCCGGGTCGGCTCAACAGCGACGTATAGATGTAGGTCGGTGTGGTGGCATAGAGAATGCTTCCGTCCGCCGGCGAGCTGCCGAGTCTGGCCATCGCGCGTGCGCCGCTGCCGCCGCGGACGTTCATCACAACGAAGCTGACACCCATGGCCTCGCCGAGATGGCCGGCCAGCTGACGCAGGAAAACGTCGCTGCCGCCCCCCGGAGAAGAGTGGGTGACGAGCGTCACGACGTCGTGCGGGTAGTCCGATTGCGCGGAGGCATTGCCCGCTAGCGCGAAACAGATAAGCAGGGTCGCGTTGGTCGCCGATCGTAAAGCCGTGCCCGACATCTGTCTTTCCGAGTGGATCTCTTGAGCCGTCTCTCGACACTACACTGTATAGCATTCATCGCAGATAACCGACATCGAATGCAAATACGAGTGAAGCTACGCCGGGCATCGTTCGCAGGTGGTGCGGTGGATACGAACTGCTCACGGACCCGGTTGGCTGGCAATGCCAAAAGGGTTAGCCTTGACGATAGCGTCGGGTTTTCAGCCGAGGCGCCATAACTACTGCACTCAACGAGAACGAGCCAGCGTGAATCGACGACAATTCCTTGCCCGGACGGCTTCGCTTAACATTCCTCTGCTCGCGCTTCCTCAGGCGCTTGCGACGCCCGGGGATAGTTTCGCCGCCGCCGGCTTCGAACGCGTGGTCGCCGACACGCGGATTCCACAAAGCAACGCGTTCGCTGCAGCAATGAAGAAGCGCGGCGCGCCAGTTGCGGAAACCGCCGGTGATCTGACGCGTCTGTGGTTCGACGACCTGGCCCGGCGTTTCGAGGTCGGCGGTCTGCCGGTCGCCGGGCTGACGACGATGCGAACCGCGCTCGTGATGATCGAGTTGACGCGCAGCCCCGGAGTAAGAGTTCTCTGGCATGCGGAGCATGCGGCAAGCGGCGAGAGCGTGATCGAGCATCGTGCGTATGGCTCGGCTGCGCTCGTCAGTCGAACGGCACAGATTGGCGCCGGCAGAGACTGGAGCGTATCGCTCGCGAACATGCTTGCCGACGAGACCGTGCACACCCGGATCGGGCCCCAGCCGAACGTCAGCACCGTCGAGCGGGTGGCGCGACCGACGACTGGCGGAGCCGCCCTAGCCGACGCACCCGACGCACCCGACGCGCCCGCCGCACGCGCCGCGAGGCGTGCATCCAGTATCGCTACGAATCGCGAGCCGCTGGCGAGCTGGGTGCTGATGCCCCGGGGGCCGGCGACGAAGTCGTCGACGCGGGGACGAGGGAGGGCATAGCGATCGCCATACCACCGAACATGTCGGAGCGCGACTTCGAGCGCGCGCTTTCGCGATTCGCCGCCGAAGTCGGGTCCGACTGGGTATTCACCGACGACGAGGACATCGCGCTCTATCGCGACGCCTATTCGCCGCTATGGGGACAACCGGAAGAGCGTGTGGCATCCGCTGCGGTTGCGCCGGCAAGCGCCGAGGAAGTGCAGGGCGTGATGCGCGTGGCCAACGAGCTCGGTGTGCCTGTCTATCCGATTTCGACCGGCAAGAATCTCGGCTACGGCGGCTCGGCCCCGAACTACTCGGGATCCGTCGTGCTCGATCTGAAGCGGATGAACCGGATTCTCGATGTCGACGAGGTCAACCATTCCGTGCTGGTCGAGCCGGGTGTGAGCTACTTCGACCTTTACGAGCATTTCCAGGCCAATGACATCCGCCTCGTCATGGATTGCCCGGATCCCGGCTGGGGCAGCCTGATCGGCAATGCGCTCGATCGGGGCGGCGGCTACACGATGGCTCATCTCCGCAATCATTTCGATGCGCACTGCGGCATGGAGGTCGTGCTGGCCGATGGGACGCTCGTCCGCACCGGCATGGGCGCGCTGCCGGGGGCGGGGACCTGGCAGCAGTACAAGACCGGCTGCGGGCCCTGGATCGACGGCATTTTCTCGCAGTCGAATTTCGGCGTCGTGACGAAGATGGGCTTCTGGCTGATGCCGGAGCCCGAGGCCTACCGGCGTTGCAAGGTATTCGTGCCGCGTTTTCAGGATCTTCATCGCTTCGTCGAGATTCTGAATTACTGCGAGAACGCGAAGCTCTTCACGGGGATGCCGGGTTTCTCGAGCCCGCTGCTTGGTGCCGGCAGTGTTGCCGATTTCGCGGAATTCAACGAGACCGGCGGGTCGCCGATGCCCGGGGAACAGGCTGCGCTCGTTGCCGGCGCCGACGTCGGTTACTCGCCGGAGCTTGAGGCATGGGGCCTGCGCGAAGGTGTGCCGTACTGGGGCCTCGACGTGCCGTTCTACGGACCGCCGGAGATGATCGACGGTGCCTGGCAAGGCCTTCGGCGGCGCTTCGCAGAGATCGAAGGCGCAAGCTTCGAGGAAGGCGAGCTGATCACGTTGCCACTGTCCGCCGAGCAGGAGGAGCGCGTCCATCATCCCGAATTCGGTATTCCGACGCTCCGCATGTTCTCGATCGGCGCGCGAACGCCGTTCAGTCCGACGCCCTCGGCCGGGCACATGTGGTTCTCGCCGATAATCCCGCGGACCGGCGAGGCCATCATCGAGGCGAACCGGGTGTTTCAGGATGCGGCCCGCAGGCTCGAGTTGCCCGTGCTCGGGAGCTTCTCGCTGCCGAGCCTCTACTGGGAGCGCGCATTCATTTATATATTCGGCGTGCCGGTCACGCGCGATCCGGAGACCGACGCGAAAGCCGTTGCCGGGCTCAGGGAGCTGGTCCGCATTGCCGGCGAGCACGGCTGGGGCGAGTACCGGACCCCGCCGGTTTTTCAGGACGATGTGATGGCGCAGTATTCATACAACGACAATGCGCTGATGCGCGTTCATCAGCGGCTCAAGGCGGCGCTTGATCCGAACGGCATCATTTCAGCGGGCCGGTATGGCGTGTGGCCCGGGCATTTGCGGGATGGAGATGGTTGAGTTGAAACGGATGAGAGTGGCGAGCGTCGCCTTCGCCGCGTTGTCTTGCTGGCTGTCAGTGCCGGCGGCTGCGCAGGACGGGCATGCCGAAGGCATGCGCGTCTATGACAAGTGGTGCGCACCGTGCCACGATCCCGGTGTTCAGCACCCCGGAACGCTGGCTCTCACGGCGAAGTACCAGGGTGCCAAGTCCGGCGTGCTGCTCGACTGGACGGATCTGCCGCCGGAAATCACGCGGACGTTCGTGCGCACCGGTATCTCGGTGATGCCGTTTTTCCGGAAGACGGAGATTTCCGACGCGGAGCTCGATGCGCTGGCCGCATACCTGGCGAGGAATACGCCCGGCAACTGAGCCTCTCAACCGCGCGTCGGGGGCGCGATCGACTGTCGGATGCTCGTGACGTCGTCACCCGTGACGTCTTACGATTGGCCTCCGAGTTTGCGATAGACCTGATGCGCAACGACGAAGTCGTTATTGTCGATACCGAGACCCCGGCAGGCATTCATCAGCTCGTTCGCCGTTGCGGCAAGCGGAACGGGACTTCCGAGCTTACGGGCCATGTCGAGCACCAGCAGCATGTCTTTCTGCTGCAAAGTGACATCGGCCAGCGGTTTCTCCGGCATTTTGCCTTCAAGGATGAACGGTCCCCGATACCCGAGCACCGGTGCTGCGGTAACGCTCTTCAACACGGCATCCAGTGCGATATCGCGATCGACGCCGCCTTTCTCGGCAATAGCGACGGCTTCGCCAAAGGCGATTACCTCGACCATCAACAGTAAATTGACCGCAAGCTTCATCACGACGGCTTTGCCGTTATCACCGATGTAGGTGACCTTCGGCCCGATATCCAGCAGAATCGGTTTAACCGATTCGAAAATGGACTCGTCGCCGCCGATCATCAGTGACGCGTTTCCTTCACGTACGGTTACCGGGCTACCGGACAACGGGGCATCGAGCATATGTGCCCCTGCGGCAGAGAACTCGGCGGCAACCGAACGCGAAACGTCCGGTGAGATCGTGCCCATGTCTATGTAGACGCCACCTGGCTTGATGCCAGCCAGCACGCCGTTGTCACCCAGCGCTACCTGTCTTACCGCCTCTCCGTCGGTCACGATCGAAAAGACCACGTCGGACCGCTTCGCCACTTCCGCGGGGTTGTCGGCCCACTGCATGCCCTGTTTCAGCAATGGCCCGGCCCGCGCTTCGGTGCGGTTCCATCCCGTAACGTCATGTCCCGCCTGCATCAATCTCGGGACGATGACCTGTCCCATGTCGCCAAGCCCGATAAAACCGATGTTCACAAATGCCGCCTCGCCGTCCCGGATTCGATTCGCGTAAGAGTCGGTGATGTCGCCATGCCGCTCCCGGGTGGAAGGCCATCAGCGAGATCCGTGGCGAGTATAGGAGCTGCATCCGGCCATCACCAGTTGCCTTGCACACGGCGGACGCGTTCGCGGTGCAAGCGCGCAGCAGCAAGCATGCTCGCCCGGGAAACGACCCGGTTGAGCTGCCTGTCCGGGCTCCACGGCAGCCGGCGCTCGACGGCAGTCCGCGCTCGGCGGCGGGCCGCGCTATGACTCCGTCACGTGTCGTGTGCGCATGAGTGCCGGACGTCGCCGGCTCTCAACGCCCTTGGTCGCGCCCGGCAACTCAGAATGACACGTCCCACTGCAGTCGAATCCGGTTCTCCGAGTCGTCGAGGCCGAGTCGCCGGTCGTCCACGGAAAGGCGGGAGAAGTCGAGCGTCAGCTTGTTGTTGTGGCCGCTGAAGAACCAGTTGGCGCCGATCGTAAACTCCTTTCTCCGGTTTTCGAACGAGCGGTCGACCGCATTCGGTTCATTAACGAATGCGACTCGCGCCGCGAATTCGAGCGGTTCGGGAATGTTCGGAAACATATGGTGGAAGAAGTAGCCGGCCTGGAGATAAGCACCGGTCAGGTCGTGTTTGGTGCCCGTGCTGCGATCGGTGATCGTCTTGTCGTGATATTCCTGCTGAATCGACAGCCCGCGATACTTGAAGGCGAATTCCTGCACGGTCTGATCCATTTCGAACTGGCCAACGGCCGCCGTCGCCGGGGAGTCGAATCCGTCGAGATTTCCGCATCCCGACGAGGACCAGCGCGTGCAACTCCCGGTATTGGTGGCGCTCGCTATCGCGAGGCTGCCGGTTGGAAGCTCAGTGTATTCGACGTCCGTCTGCCGCCAGGAAAGGTCGCGTCCCAGGAAGTTCCATTGCACGCGGCCCATGTACATCAGGTTGTCGTCGTTATTGCGGACGCCTCTGCCCTCACCGTTGAATACACCGGCCCAGTAACGGAGGTCAGCCCGAGTGCCGTTGAATGCCCGGCCGCGCAATTGAATGCCGACTTGCCGGTCGATCGTGAATACGCGATTGACGATCGATCGCTCGACGAATTGCTGCCTTCCGGAAGAGTCCACCCGTTCACGGTTGAGGTCGATCTTCCACTGACCGACCCGAATCCCGCCCCAGTCCCATTTGGCGATGTCGATCCGCCAGTCGATTACCCGGGCGGTGGAGGACGTACTGCTGTCATCGACGTCGCGCGCCGGCTGCAGATCCACCTCGAAGTAGTACTGGAGCCATGGCTGATAGCCATATCCGCCGATCTTCATCCGCAGTCGGCGGGCTTCGAAATTGGTCTTGTCCTCGGCTGCGAAGGACGAGAGCTGGCGCGGATCGGAGTCGAAAGGCGTGGATGCGCGCAGCTGCGCGCGCCACTGGAGGTTTGTCTGCCAGTTTCCGTCCGCGGTCTCGAATCGAAATCCGCTGCTGCCGTAGTCCGACAGAACCGACGAATCGTCGACGTCGGCGCCCGCGGACGGCGCCGGCGCCGTCCCGGGCGATGCGTTACTGGCTTCGGTACGCTCGCTGCTCGACGGAGAATCCCCGAGAATGTCCGCGCCAGTGAGGTCGTCCTGCTCGAGCAGTTCCTGATACTGCTGCTCATTGATCGCCCCGTTTTCGAGCAGGACGTCCAGCAATTCCTTGTCGGCCGCGTAGGCAGACGATGCGAGCGAAAGCAGAATCCCCGTGCGTAACGTCAGCCGAACGGCCGATCCGGATAGAGAGTTAATGGTGGTATCTCCGCGT
The DNA here is from genome assembly GCA_965223375.1 of Candidatus Rariloculaceae bacterium. Lineage (GTDB taxonomy): Bacteria > Pseudomonadota > Gammaproteobacteria > Steroidobacterales > Rariloculaceae > CBDCWM01. Next base: position 892,572 of record OZ245000.1, on the reverse strand, counting down.
TGGTGAAAGCTTGCCTGCGGGGTAGCGTTCGGCTGATTCGAGGTCTGCGCCGGTACACCCGCCAGGCTCCATCGCGCGGGATACTATTTCAGTTTTATTACAATGTTGTTACAGGCAAATCTCGGTCTGCACGGAGGCGGGAGGCTTACGAGCCGAGGCGGCGATTCGGGTCTCGCGCGTCCGGTGCGCCTAGAAATTCCCGGTAAGCCGCAACTGAAAGATCGGCTGCACGCTCAGGTCGCGCATCTCGACGAAGCTCACGTTGCCGTCCGTGCGCAGTCCGTCGTAGACGGTACGCTCGAAGATGGAGCGCCCGTCGGTCATGTTGAAGACCTGAATATTCAGCGTCAGCCCCCACAGGTCCTTGTGTTCGACGAAGCCGACGGTATATGTCGGACCCTCATACTCGCGCGAGATCTGCGAAAGCCTGAAACCCGGCTGGACATGAAGGTACTGTGCGCCGATCCCCCAGGCCCAGTCGGTCCCGGGGATGTCGTGGCGCAGATTGATCTCCGCCCGCCGGTCGACGAAGTTGCTGAAAGAGCGCTCGATGCCGGACAGTGGATCCTGGACACTGCTTTCCTCGATCGTGACGTCCAGGTCGAGTCGTGCGCCTTCCCAGCCGGCGGGATCGAAGTTGACGGTGCTGGTCAGCTTGAAGCCATAGAGGTCTGCATCCGGGATGTTGCCGCGCGACTCGCCGCCGCCTGGAATCGGGATGATGTCGATGTAGTCATCGAGTGCGCGGCGGTAGATCCGCAGATTGCTCGAGCCCCAGTTGTCCCAGCTCTTTTCGAGCTGGACGTTGAATTCGGTGGTCAGCGTCGGGACCAGCTCGACGTTGCCGGCATTTGCGTTCTCCAGTGCCAGCGAAACGCTTGCCAGGAAATCGCCGAACGACAGCTGGCCCACACGGCGCTCGAGATTGAATGACAGGTCGAGCCCTTCCTGCAGCGTCCAGGCCAGCGACAGCGAGCCTTTCGGGCGCCGGAATTTGCGTTTCAGCCCACCTGGTCCGGTCTGTTCCAGCGTCGAATTCTCGACGCCGGCATTGATCTGCAGGGTCAGGTCCTCGGCCAGATCCCGGCCGTAGGACAGCAGCATTTCGTAGCGGTCTTCCTCTACCTGCCCGCTGCTGTTCGGTAGCGGGATTTCCGTGAACTGGCCGGAGGGGTCGAGACTGAATAGCTGCGACGTCTGGTCCAGGCTGTTGTAGGCCGCCTCGAGATCGACTTCCCAGTTGCCACCCCACATGTCCCAGCGATATTCGCTGCGCGCGATTCTCTCGCCGGTTTCCGATGTTCCGAGGAAGCGAGTGCCGGTGGTAGTCGTGTCGTCATCGAAGATCAGCCGGGAGATCTGGCCGAAGTCGTTCTCGTTGTCACGGTCGAGCCCAATCAGCTTCAGGCTGCCCGGTCCGAGATCGAACTCGATGTCGCCACCGATTTCGTAGCCGGAGCCGCGGCCGTGGTTGTCGAAGTCGCGGAAAGAGTCGACGCCGGTCACCGGATCCCGATCTTCGTCGTTGGAAAAGTCGTTCCGGTTGCGGTTGTACTGGGCGTTGAGATTCGCGACGGCGCCGTTCGCACCGGTCCATTTCAGGCTGCCGGAGAGGCGCGGGAATTCGCCGACGAATTTAATGCGGACATTGCGCAGTTCAGTGAGTGTTCCATCGCCGTCCGTAATGACACCGACACCGCCTCCGCCGCCGCGACCCACACCATGCGTATAGGCAGCGTTCCATTCGAGCCTCGCCGTCGAGCCGTTGGCCGACAGCTCCCCGCCCCACCAGGACGGGTCCGCGTATTTCGGCCGATGAACGGTGCGCCATTCGAAACGGCCGCTGATCTCGCCGTAGAGGGTAACGACATTGGCGACCTGGCCGGACAGACCGGGCAGGTTCATGGTGGCGCCATCGACGATGTCGATTCGCTCGACGTTGTCGACCGTTACCCGCCGCAGCTGGTCGAAGATGTCCTGTGACTTGCTCGACAGCCGTTGACCGTTGATCAACACGTTCGTGCCGGCCTGCCCGAGGCCGCGGCCCTGATCATTGCGTCGGATCGAAAAGCCGGGCACACGAGTCAGCATGTCCATTGCGTTTCTGGGCGCGAAACGCTCGAAATCTGCCTGTGTGAAGGTCCGCAGGGCCGCCGGCCCGCCGTTGGCGGCGGCGGTCGAAGCGACGGACGTTTCGTCGTCCTGCGCGTGGGAGATAGCGGACAGGGCCAGCATAGATGCTGCAAGGGCTATCGTCAGGGGGCTTGCCCTGCCCGCTAAACTTGTCCTGATCATGAAGCCATGACGTCTATCCAGAGCTTCAGTTCACGCCGTTGCCGAGAGTGCTTGTATCTGAGACCCGCGAGCGGGCCGGAAGGTTTGAATACTTGCGCATCCCAGGTGCGACGACGGAAGACAATCATATAAAGCAATAGACGTGCCAGTCGTGCCCTGGACACTATCTTTTTGATTAAGAAACAGTTGCGGTTGGTTCATGACATCCGGGCTCTTGCCGGTTGGCGAATGAAACCAAGCGTTAGTCCAGAGGCTCAAGTCTGCGACGTGTTGAGCCAACCGCACATGAGCTTGCTATCGCTGGTCTACGTTGAATGGCGCAACATGTGTCGCTCCCGGATCGCATCGGCTGACAGTCGGTTCTCTTGATGCTTGCGAAAATTTTAGCACTATGCTAAATATTTCGCATCCCGTGGTCCCGACCGCGGCGGATTCCGAATGAAAGGGGTGAACTCATGGCCGTCGACACACTGGAACATGGACTGAGCCGCCGGGAACGGCAAATCATGGACGTGCTGTTCCGGTTGGGTGAGGCGACCGTCGCAGACGTGCGAAAGGAGCTCGCCGACCCGCCGAGCTACTCCTCGGTCCGAAAGCTCCTTGGCGTTCTCGAGGAGAAGAAGCTCGTGTCACACGTCCAGGACGGGCCGCGGTACGTCTACCGCCCGACGATCGGCAAGGAACGGGCGCGCCGCTCGGCGCTCCGTCGATTGCGCGATACGTTTTTCAATGGTTCCTCGGAGCAGGTCATGGCGGCGCTGCTCGATGATGCGGGCAAGTCGCAGGCCGAGCTCGACCGGCTGGCGGAGCTGATCGATCGCGCGCGCGCGGACGGCAAAGGAGGGAAGTGATGAACGCGCTCACGAACATCTCGACGAATTCAATGCTCGCATTGCTGCTCAGCGGGGCGCTGAAGGGTTCGCTGCTGCTGGTCGCCGCATTGCTCGCTGATGTTGCGCTACGCCGTTACACAGCGGCGCTCCGCCACCGGGTATGGACCGCGGCATTCGCTGCCTTGTTGCTGGTGCCGCTCGCAATGCCGGTTGCTCCGGACTGGAATCTGCCACTGCTGCCGGACACGCTGGTGCCACTCGAGGAACCGGTGAATATCGCCGCGTCGACCAACGGGTCAAGCCGTCTGACTGTCGGACCCGCGGCGGGCGATTCGATTACACGAGACGGCGGTCGCTTCGCAGCCGGAAGTGCCGAAGAGGCCGCATTGTCAGCGACTGGTGAGGACACTGCGCCAGGCCTTAACGGCGCGTTTGCATGGTCGAGTTTCGCGATAGTGGCATGGGGTTTCGGCGCCATCCTGCTGCTCGCGAAGCTCGGCGTAGCGACTGCTCGCGCCTCGCTCTTCTGCCGCCGCGCGCGACCGCTCGACGATCCTGCCTGGACCGGTTTGCTCGAGAGGTTGCGCGCTCGACTCCGTGTGCGCGCTTCGGTGCGTCTCGTCGTCGACGACACTGCGCAGATGCCGATGGTCTGGGGTATCCGGCGCCACCATATCGTGCTGCCGACCGAAGCGGAGCACTGGAGTCGCGAGCGCCGTGAGGTCGTGCTTCTGCACGAGCTCGCCCACGTGCGTCGCGGCGATTGTCTTTCGCATCTGTTGTCCGGGGTCGTCGCGGCCTTGTACTGGCCCCACCCGTTGGTCTGGATCGCCCGTCGCCGCCAGGCCGCCGAACGGGAGCTTGCCTGCGACGACACGGTGTTGACGAGTGGCGCGCGGGGCGCCGATTACGCCTGGCACGTTCTCGAAATTGCACGCGCTTCAGACAAGCAGACGGGTCTCGCGCCCGCAGGAGTGAACATGGCAAGAAAATCACAGCTCGAAGGCAGAGTGCTCGCGGCCCTCGACGATTCGCGCGACCGGCGGCCGCTGTCCCGTCTTGGCCGGGCGATACCGACGGCGGCAGGCGTGCTGACCGTGGTAGCGCTGGCTGGCCTGCAACCCTGGGCCGCAGAGGAGGTTGTTGCACAGCAATCTCCGACGCCGTCGCCAACGCCGGCACGGCGAGGGGACGCTCCCTCGCTCGACTCGCCGACGCGAGAGCGCGTCGTGCAGTTGATGGCCGGACTGCTCGACGATCCGGATGCCTCGGTCCGCAGACAGGCGATCGCGTCCCTGGGACGGATGGAAGACGCTGCGTCGGTGACGCCGCTGTCAGAGGCGTTGGTCAATGACGCCGACGCCGGTATTCGTGCGCGGGCGGCGTGGGCGCTCGGCATGATCGAGTCCGCCGATGCGGTCGAATCCCTCGGAAGTGCGCTGAATGACGACGATGACAACGTACGTGCACAGGCGGCCTGGGCGCTCGGCATGATCGAGTCGCCGGATGCGGTGATGCCACTGCTGCCCGCGCTCGGCGACGCGGTACTCACCGTTCGCGAGCGTGCGGCGTGGGCGCTCGGAATGATCGAGTCTGTGGACGCCGTCGGTGGTCTCGTTACCGCGCTCCGCCAGGATGCCGAGCCGAGCGTGAGAGAGCAGGCGGCCTGGGCGCTCGGGATGATCGAGTCCGAGACCGCGCTCGACGCGCTGATCGACGCCGTGGAGGACGATGACACCAAGGTCCGCGAGCGTGCGCTTTGGGCGATCAGCATGATTGTCGGTTGAGGGGTGCTGCAATGACACGCCATCCAATCGGGTCCGAAATACTGACTACGTTTGCGGTGCTGACGGCCGTCGCGCTGACGATCATCGCGTTGCCGGGCCTGGCTCAGGATCGCAGCATCGACGAACGAATCGGCGCGCTCTCGTCGCCGGACCCCCACGCGCGTGCAATGGCCGCCTGCGAACTCGGCCGCGGCCGCGTGGCCGATGTGCGCGCTGCACGCGAGGCCCTGCTCGCGATGATCGGCGACGACACACCGGTCGAGCCGAGGCTCTGCCGAGACTGGGACAGCCGTTTCGGCCGTGACGAAGGGAGCTCACCTGGCCGCGAGGCTGCCATGGCTCTCGAGGAACTCGGCACCGACGTGCTGCCCGAGCTGACAGCCTTGCTGCGGGATTCGCGGCCAGCCGCCCGTGAGCACGCGGCATTCGCGCTCGGGCTCATAGAGAGCGAACAATCGGTCGAGCCTCTCGCGCGGGTCCTCAACGATAGCGAATCACGAGTACGGTCGCGCGCCGCCTGGGGACTCGGAATGATCGAAAGCACGCGCGGCGTGGAGCCCCTGCTCGAGGTGCTCGGCAGCGATGCAGACGCCGAGGTGCGAAGAGACGCTGCCTGGGCGCTCGGCATGATCGAGTCGAGCGCCGGCGTCGACGGCCTGGCTGCGGCGGCAGCCGACTCCGAAACGAGGGTTCGGGAGCAGGTAGCGTGGGCGCTCGGGATGATCGAGTCGCGTGCAGGCGTCGCGGCGCTTGAGCTGCTGTTGCTCGACGACAGTGCTTCCGTTCGCAGGCAGGCCGCCTGGGGACTCGGGATGGTCGAGGATGCCGGCGCCGTCGAGGCGCTGATTCCGGTGCTCGGCGATTCCGAGGCACGGGTTCGCGAGCAGGTAGCGTGGGCGCTCGGGATGATCGAGTCGGGAAGCGCGACAGAGGCCATCGCTGACGCTCTCGAGAACGAAACCGACGACCGTGTTCGCCGGCAGCTCATCTGGGCACTGGGCCGCGTGATCGACACGGCAGCGCTGCAGATCGAGCCGGCCGAGCTTGCTGCGCTGCTGCGCCGGGCGCTGATCGACCGCGAACTCTAGCCCGGAAATCTCACCCGCGAATCGGTGAGAGTTCCGGGCGAGATCGACGGCTGACGCTGACGTCTTAAATCACGACGTCGCGGTCGGCTCTTCGATTCCCTGCAGTCGCGATCCGCCAATGCCGCGAGATCGATGACGTTGTCGCCGTAAACGAAGCGGCTCGACGCATGGTCACTGCGAACTGGAACGGGATCCTCAATTCGCGGAACCAGGCTTTCGGTATACTCTCGCCACCCGTTCCGTCCCCGCGCGATACGATTCATTGATTGCCTTCCGCCTTAGCGCAGTTCTCGCCATTGCGGTGATTGTGTCGTTGCCGGCAGCCGCACAATCCGACGACAAGTGGCGCGTCCGGCATGTTCTGGCCGAGAACGACGATGGTCTGCCGGTGTTCGCGGGCGGCCCTTCCGATCGCTTCTACACGCACGGTTTCGGAGTGAAGTTCGGGAAGCGCATCTTCGGCGAGGGTGACGATCCCTCCTCGCTGCCGTTTTGGGCACGGTATGCGGCACGCCGCTGCAGCGCATGCTCGATCTATCCGACGTTTTCGGTCGGTCAGCAGGCCTATACGCCGCAGCTGATCGAGTCGCCGGACCCGCAGCCGGGCGAGCATCCGTGGGCGGCCTACCTCTACGGCGCCGTCGGCACGGTCGTCGATACACCGCGCGGCGCTCGCCACGAATATGAGCTTCAGATCGGCTACACGGGCGACGCGACCGGCGGGCAGGAGCTGCAGGATTTCTGGCACCGGTTGATCAACCGGCCACTGGCAGAGGGGTGGGACAACCAGCTCGGCAACGATGCCGCCGTCAATGCGTACTATCGCTATCAAAGTATCTGGCGCCGATCGTCGGACGATAGCCGTGTCCACTGGGATGTCGGGCCGACGGTCGAAGCTGCGTTCGGTACGCTGCGCACGCACGCGAGTTTCGGGGGCATCGTGCGTATAGGCCGTCATGCCGGGGATACGCTGCCGCCACCGATCGAAGGTCCCGTCCAGCCACCGTTGTGGCCGGTGAAGTTCAGGGAAGTCAGGATCTACGGCTTTATTGGCGCCGAGGTCAGGGCCGTAGGACACGACTACTTTCTGGAAGGCAGTCGGTTCCACGATGACCCATTGATTGTTGAGCGCGAGAAGTACATTCGCGAGTTTATGCTCGGTGTCTCTGCCCGTTACCGGGGCTGGGCTTTGACGTACAAAATCGTCCGGCGCACGAAAAACTTCGAGCGCCTGATCGATGGCGACAGCGCGCGGCACAGCTACGGTTCGCTATATCTGACGCGAGGGTTTCGCTGAGCGATGCGTATGTCCGGGCGAATCGAGCGATCTGACCGGGCGCCGGCTCGTTTCGTTGCGCTCTGTCTCGGCTGCTGCCTCATGATCGAGCCGGCCGCGCCGGCATTCTCGCAGGAGATCGGCGCGTTGCCCGAGGGCGGTGTCGCGTCGCCCGAACGCAACGTCGGGTCGCCACGCAGTGAAGTCAGCCCCGCCGATCGCGATGCCGTGTCGGCCCAGAGCTCCGGCCTTTCCACCGCTTCCCGGGATGGGTCTGCCGGGAACGACGAGTCGGCCGCGGCAGACGAAGCCGATGAATTGCCGGCGCTGTGGGAACTCAGGCTGGCTGGTTTCGGCCGCTCCGCGCCGTCGTACCCGGGCGCGGAGGATGCGGACCTGACTATTCTGCCGATCCCGATACCGGTATACCGCGGCTCTTTTCTGCGTTTTGGCGAGAATCTCGATCAGGTTGCGCGCGGTGAGATCGCAGAGACGAAGCGACTGCGACTCGGCATAGACCTGCAATTCACGTTTGGCGAGGACAGCGCAGACATTCCAGTGCGCACCGGGATGCCGGATCTCGACTTCATGATCGAGCTGGGGCCGGAACTCGAAATCAGGCTCACGGATCGGAGTCCGGAGGAGGGTGAACTTTTTCTTGCGCTGCAGCTGCGCGCCGGCGTGAGTTTCGACGGCGTCGACCCTTCGTCGCGGGGCTATCTGTTCAACCCGGAATTCGAGTACCGGCGCGACGGTATGTTCGGTGGCGCCAATCTACTGAGTCTGCGCTGGCAACCGACCTGGGCCAGCGAGGACTACATGGACTACTACTATGAGGTCGCGCCGGCTTTCGCCACGGTCGACCGACCCGCCTACGATGCCAGCTCGGGTTATCTGGGTTCGAGGTTTACGGCCGCGCTGACCAGGACGATCAACGAGCGGCTCACGTTCGGTGTTTCGGTCTCTTATCGTGTCGACGGTGGCGCCGAGAACGAAGCTAGTCCGCTGTTTCGAAAGGATACCGGCGCGATTCTGCAGGCAGCGCTGGTGTGGACGCTCGCCGAGAGCGAGCGGCGCGCGAAGCCGCGGCGAGAGCGAGAAGAAGACGAAGCGACCGATTGATCGGGCGTCGTCGCCATCCCCCGCTTTGATGCCCCCGGCCGATAGTCGCTATCATCGGGCGTAACTAGGTAATGGCTGCGTCAGACAGCTAATCGTAGTTGCGACATTCGTCGCGGGGGGGCGTCATGAAATATACGGTATGGTTTTTCCGTTTGGTCTTTGCCGCGTGGATGATTCCCGCGGGCCTGAATCACTTCTTCCAGATCTTTCCTCAGCCCATGGGCAGCCAGCCCTTGAGCATGGAACTGGTTTCCGCATTGATCGACAGTCATCTCTTCGATCTCGTCAAGGCCGTTGAGTTGCTGGCGGGAATCGGTGTCTTGTTCGGCATCTATACGCCGCTATGTCTGTTGATCTGTCTGCCGGTTTCTTTCGGCGTGTTTTACTGGGACGCGCCGCTGGAAGGGTGGGGGTCGGGTGCCGCTATCTTCGGATACGCCACGCTTCTTTGTAACGTGGTTCTGTGCCTGGCCTACTATCGGAGTTACGAGGCCATGTTCGCGCTCCGTGCCGAGCCGGCGCCGGAAAGAAAGCAGCTGTTCCTGATCGGCCGCATCGTCCTCGGTGCCATCCTGGTTCTCTTTGCGACCAACATCCTCTTCTTGTCGGATGCGCCGGCGGGCGCGCTGCCGCTTGCGGACCAGCTGATGACATCGCTGGTCAATTCTCGGCTGCTCGATGTGGCACTGGTCATGCAGCTCGTGGCCGGTGTCCTGTTGCTGGTCGGCATCCTGGTGCCGCTGGCCTTGACGGTGCAGATGTCCATTACCAGCAACGCGCTGTTCTGGGCCCTGCTCCTGAATCAGACGCCGCTGCTTGCCGGGCTGACTCTGCTCGTCTTCGTCCTCAACGCGGTGCTGATGATCGCCTTGCTGTCGAGTTACCGCGGCGTGCTGGATAAGGCGGCGCTCGCGGCCGGCGAGGAAGCCGGGAAAGCCTACGACGACTTTTTCGTCGATCACCGCGGTGAGACGGCGCGGGGCGACTTCATCCCCGCCGTGCTCAGCGTGCTCGTCACGATGGCCTTCTACTGGTACTTCGTCCCCGGTCGTTCCGGTGGCTTCTCGATGCTGGTTCTGGTCTACCCGCTCTTTATCGTCCTGATCCGACGCTTCCGGGATATGCGCCAGTCGCCCTGGTTGCTGTTTACGCCGTTGTTGCTGGTGCTGCTCGCCTTCGACGTGCAACTGGAGTACTTCAGCCTCGGCGAGATCGGGGACGGTCTGATCGACTGGCTCGCGATTATCGGAACGGCGGCCGCCGTCATATGGGGAATGATGGGCGACGATCGGCAGTCCGCGACTGCGCCAGCCTGATTGCGACCATCGGGGCGCTCGGCCGCGGGTCGGCCGAGCGCTCTCTTTGGCGCGGGGCGCCTTTAGAGTCCCAAGCGGGCCTCCTGGATGTCCGCCCGGGCGGTCGTCCACGCGCGTTCGCTGCTGATTGAAGCGACTTGCCGCCCGGCACGGTCGCCGGGCCGTGACGCATCGTAGATCTCCTCGTGGCGGTTTTCGTCATCGTTTGCGCTCTATTGGACATGGGCGCACTCAGTTCCTGAGTCCCCGGCAGGTGCGGCGCCGCCAAATCGGTGTCGCGCAGTCAGGAAAAGACAGGAGATTCCGATGAAGATCGCTACGATGTTTCTGGTTCGGTTTGCCAGGTCCTTGAGCACACGCCGGGCGTTGAATCGCCGCGGGCGCAGAGTCGCTACCCTCGCGCTGACCGTTCTCACATTACCGGTCGCGGGAAACGCCCAGACGATCGGCCCGGGCGCGGCCGCAACCGGAGACGCCGACGCAGATGCGCTGATTACCGAAATCGAGCGCGTTCACACGCAGGTTGTCGCAGCCCGCCGGCAGCTGCGATCCGACCGACTCGATCCGGAAGTTCTGCTCGACAACATCGGATTCGAGGCCGCGGACATACTCGACTGGGTTGCCGCCGAGACCCGGTGGGTGCCGTACGAGGGCGTGCTCCGGGGATCCCGCGGCGTCCTGATGGACCGCTCGGGCAGTAGCCTCGATCGGGCAGTCTTGCTGGCCGACCTGCTCGACCGCGCGGGGCTCGAGGTCCGCCTTGCAAACACGCAGCTCCCGGCAGCCGCGGCAGCACAGGCCGTCGCTGCCGAGCTCAGCCGCCGTTCTACATCCGACCGCGTGCCAATGTTTGCCTCCGATGAGGAGGTCGACGGCTATCGACAAAGCGTTCGCGCTGCCACTGAGGAACTTTCCGCCGGGATCGGCCTGCTGGATACGCCAGTCGCGGGCGAGCGGGATCCCATCGCGTCGGTCGCCGACCACTGGTGGGTTCAGGCCAGGGAGCGAGGGCAATGGATCGACTACGACCCGCTCTTCCCGGCTGAGGCGGCAGCTCGGCCCGCGGCGGCGCGGACAATCGACTGGACCGGGATCCCCGACGGCATGCGTCACTCCGTAACCGTCCGGGTCGTCATCGAGCGACTTGAAAACGGTGCGTTGATCGAGGAGGTGCCCCTCGAGTACGCACTGGCAATGGGGACTGACGAGACGCCGTCTTCGATGACGGTCGATTTTCTCGAATGGGTTTCGCCCGAATTTGCGGACCTGGCCGCTGAGACTACCGACTCGCGTGTGGCAGCCCAGCTGACCACGGCGTGGCTGCCGCTGATCCGCGTCGATGGTGAGACCACCTTCGGCGACTGGTTCACCTCCCGGGGACGGCTCGAAGCGCCAACCGCGTATGCGGGGAACGAAGCGCTGGCGAGAGGCGTTGCGGCGCTTGCAGGCCTCGGGTTCGGTGCCGAAGGCGAGGCAGCTTCCGAGCCTCCCTCCGAGTCTGTGCTCACCGCAGCCTGGCTCGAATACGTCACGGAGGGCCCCGGCATAGCCGCCCGGACGGAGCGTCGCGAGATTCTCGATCTGATCGGCGGTTCGCGCGACGGTGTCGCCGCGATCGACGGTTCAACTCTCAGCAACGACGCGGCGGTGGTCGATCGCGGCCTTGCTTTTCTGGGGACGACCGACATCTTCGTTCAGGGGGCGTCGGCGCACGCGGACGCGTTCGCATTCGCATTCCTGAACAACTGGGTCGAGCTCCGACCGGCTCTCATCGCTCTCGTCTACATGGATTCGGGTATCGAGGACGACCGCATCGATCCCTCGCTGGCCGCGCCGGTGACCGAACCGCTGGATCTCCTTGCGATGATGATCGCGCGAGACCGATGGCACGCGACGACGGACACCTTCATTGGCCGGCCGCAGATCTGGTCACGCCACCATTTCTTCGACCCGGCGCTCGAGAGCACCGGCAGCAGCAGTGCCATCGACATCGTCATGAACGATATCGACGTGCTTCCGGTCTCGAACGTCGATCCGCGCCTGGTACGTCTGGAGCAGGGCATATTCGACACGCTGATTGAGCACGAGCTCAATGCCGTGCCGAACGGACTGAATACCTGGAATCGATTCGCGCGGCGCAAGTCCGACGGCGCGACCTGGACGGTCGTTCGGCCGGGCGAGGAGGTGGCCGTGCGCGCACCGGAGCTCCCGGCAGCCGACCGTGCGAGAATCGAGGCGGCGCTCGCCCGCGGCGACACAGTCGTGCTGGCATCCGAGGTGCGGCAGCGCGGGAGCACGCCGTTTGCCGACTGGTGGAAGATATCGCCGCGCGGTCTGGCGCTCGGCATGGGCTACCGCGGCTGGGGGACGGACTCGAGCGAAGAGATGGGTGTCACACAGCCGTCTCTCTCGACACTGAAATCGCTGCGCGAGGCCAGGAGAGTCGAGAACAAGCTGAACGAGATTCGGGAGACCGCACGCGCGGCCCGACTGGCAGGGAAAATCAATCCCTACGCCCACCTGAGTGTCTACGCCGAGACTCAGCCGGTTATCAGGGCGCTGGCGAACACCTTGCCGCACATCACCAAGCTGGGGGGGTGACCCCCCTCAGCCCCGGGGCCGGGCCGACGCGATTCTCAATCCTGCTGGCTGAGCGACAGGCAGCATTCGTTCGGCGAGAGGATTGCGAGGAGCCTTTCTGTCATCACGGCCGCGACCCGTTCCGCACCTTGCTCGTTGAAGTGCACGTCGTCGTAGAAGAAGTCGGCCGACCGCGGCACTTCCGCCGCGAGGTCGATACAGCGCAGGCCGCGATCGGCGCAAACCTGCAGGAGCACGTCGTTGTAGGCAGCCATGCCGTCCGCGATCGTCCCGATGGCGTAGTACTCATGCGAATCGTCGCGCATGTAGCGGCCGACGCGTCCCATCCATATCAGGCGCTCGGCCTCGGGCGTCAGATCGTCGCTCCACAGGCTCGGCTGGGTGACGAGGATCACTTGTGTCTGATGTGCCGTCGCCGCGTCGACGATCGCGTTCAGGTTGTCCCGGTACCGCGCGAGCGCCTTCTTCATTGCCGGCAGATCCTCGTGCAGCACCGTCGCTTTCCTGCGTCGCGCGCGCATCGTCTCGAAGACTTCGCCCCCGCTGTCCTGAACGAGATCGTCGTCGTAGTCTTCGAGCCAGCGGTCCTTCGCAGATTTGACCAGTCGCCACAGCTCCGTCCGTTTGAAGAACGGAATCCCCGGCGTCGCGTTCCTCGGAACACGCGCGAACGCGACATCGAGCTCCGGCTGCGTCAGCGGATCGTCGCCCCCGGATTGCAGCGTTCTCATCATGTCGTTGGTGCCGACCAGCACGAGAACGACATCGATACGCGGGAATTGGTCGAGGAGCTTCTCCACCTGCAGCACGTGATGCGCCGAGGCGTGCCCGCTCTTGCCGGCGTTGCCGACCCAAACCGAGGGACGCGGGACGATCGTGTTGAGGCGGTCCTGCAGCAGGTGCGGCCAGGTCTCGGATTCGTCGAGATAGAGCGACTCCGTCGTGCTTCCGCCGATGGCAAGAACCCGTAGCGAGTCGTCAGGCGAAAAGTCCGGTCCGCGGATGCCCCAGTCGTTCACGTAGATGTGCGACTCGCCTCGAACGCCGGGCAGCGCCTCGGGTCGGGGCGAAAAGGTTGCGTGGAGATTGGGTGGCCAGATGTAGTATGCGTCGCGCGTCATCAGGCGCAGCCCGACCTCGGTGGCGACGAGACATAAGCCGGCGGCCAGCGTCGAAGTCGTGACGACGAGCATCAGTCTCCGGATCATCGTATTGGCGCCCTTCCCCCGGATGTTGTTGGAATCGCAGCAGGCCCGTGCAGGCGGGTCGCGGCGTGCTCGGCGCATACTGCCGGGGGGGTCGACGGCGGCGCCGCCGAGCCGGTCACAGTCCGGGGAGATGGCCGCCAGTCGCGTATGAAGCGCGTGGCGGGGGCGGTCGCGATTCTGCGTCTGTTATCGGATCAGGAGAGGTGCTGGATGAGGCGCCGTACGAAAGTCGTCCCTGAATCGACCTGATCGATGCTGATGTACTCGTCCGGTTTGTGGGCCTGGTCGATACTGCCGGGACCGCACATCGCAACGGAGTAACCCGCTTGCTGGTACTGCCCGGCCTCAGCAACGAAAGGCACGGTCTCGATGGGTCCCGGTCCGTTGATCAGCTCCACGAGGCGCACGGCGGCGGACTCCGGGGGCGACTCGAAGCCCGGCACTGAAGCACCGACGCTGAACTCGACGCCAGCGTCCTGGGAGACACGCCGCATCTCGGGCTCGATCTCTGCCTCGACGTAGCGCTTCAACTCGTCGAGGTACGCCTCGGCGCTCTCGCCCGGCAGACAGCGGATGTCCGTGACGAACTCGCAGCTCTGCGCCATGATGTTGGGCGCCGTACCGCCGTGAATCATGCCGCAATGCAGGCTCGTGAATGGCGGCTCGAAAGCGCAATCGGGATTCGCTGCTGCCGCATTGCGTCTTTGACGCTCGGCGATCCAGTTGATGAGCCGTGCGGCGACCATGACTGCCGAGACGCCTCGATTCGGCTGGCTCGAATGCGCCGCATGTCCGGTTACATGCGTCGTGAAGTGAAAAATGCTCTTGTGCGCATTGACGATGTGCATGCTGGTCGGCTCGCCGACTATGACGGCCTCGGGTTGCGGAATCGCGTCGTTCAACGCATCGATCAGGTCGGGCGCGCCCAGGCAGCCAATCTCCTCGTCGTAGGAAAGCGCGAAATGGATGGGCCGCTTCAGATTGCGCATTTCCGGAACGAGTGCGAGCGCGATAGCGTAGAAGGACTTCATGTCGCAGGTGCCCCGCCCGTAAAGGCGGCCGTCTTGCTCCGTGACCCTGAACGGGTCGACGTTCCAGGGTTGACCGTCTGTCGGCACCACGTCCGTATGGCCGGACAATACGACTCCGCCCGGAACCATCGGCCCCACGGTCGCGTACAGGTTGGCCTTGGTGCCGTCCTCGTTCTCGATTAGTGTCGACTCGATCCGCAGGTCGTAGAGGTAGTTCTGCACGTACTCGACCAACGCGAGGTTCGAATCGCGGGATACCGTGGGAATGGCAACCAGCGCTTCGATCATCGAGCGCGGGGAAGGCTGATTCTTCATGGCGGCTCATAGTAGCCGGTAACCATCTGTAGTTCCGGTCGCTTCCGCGGCGACGTCACTCCCGGGCCACCGGCAGCGCCTCTTCTGCAGTGCCGCACTCGGCCGGGCCGAAGTGAAGTGCGGCGGCGCGCGCCGGTTGGACGCGCGCCGCCGCGGGTGAGCGCAGGCCGTGGACGCGGCGGATGCGTGACCTCTGAGCGGGCGGCGGCATCGATCGAAGCTCAGTCCGGCAGCGCTGACGACGCCGATCCGCGCGGCCTGCAGCCGGATTTCTTGTATCATTCCGCACAGTCGACTTTGCCGCGTTTGCCCGCACGGATTAAGCTATCTGCGTTGGCGCGACGAGCCACTCAGCCCGTCCGCATCGACCGATGCGCCAGCGGCTGCGCAGCAGCACGGCAGCCGCGACGGAGGACAGAGATTGAAGAACAAGAACAGGCGCCGGGACGACAGTTCCGGTGATTCGGCGAGCTACGACACGGCGGCAGTGGGCGAGATCCTCGAGCGCTGGCGCGACGTGCCCGGCAATCTGATGCCGATTCTGCACGACGTGCAGTCGGCGCTCGGGTACGTGCCGCCGGATTCGGTGCCGCAAATCGCGCGGGCACTCAATCAGTCGCGCGCTGAAGTGCACGGCGTCATCTCGTTCTATCACGATTTTCGGCGGGAGCCGGCTGGTCGCCATGTCCTGAAGGTTTGCCAGGCCGAATCCTGTCAGGCCGTTGGCGGCCGTGAGCTCACCGCCGAGCTCGAAAAAGCCCTCGACTGTCGACTGGGTGAGACGACTGCCGACGGCGAGGTTACGCTCGAGCCCGTGTACTGTCTCGGCCTGTGCGCCTGCTCGCCCGCAGCCATGATCGATGACGCGCGGCTCATCGGTAGAGCGACTGCCGAGCGTGTGATCGAGTCCGTGCGCGCCGGGCGGGAGGGGAACTCGTGAGCGCGACGGTCTATGTGCCGCGCGATGCGGCTGCGCTGGCGCTCGGCGCTGACGAGACGGCCGATGCGATTGCCGCGGAGGCCGCTCGCCGCAACGTCGATGTAGAAGTCGTTCGCAACGGCAGCCGCGGCATGGTCTGGCTCGAGCCGCTGGTCGAGGTTCAGACGACGGATGGCCGGATGGCCTATGGGCCGGTCACGCCGGCAGATGTCCCGGCCTTGTTCGATGCAGATTTCGTTGCCGGTGGCGACCACGCGCTCGGCCACGGCGAGACCGACGACATTCCATGGCTTGCTCGCCAGGAGCGTCTCACGTTCGCCAGGGTCGGCATCACCGATCCGCTGTCACTCGAAGACTACCTTGCGCATGATGGCTTCAAGGGACTCACGCGGGCGCTCGAGCTCGATCCTGCAACGATCGTCGAGGAGGTCACGGAGTCCGGGTTGCGAGGTCGCGGCGGCGCGGCATTCCCTACCGGGGTGAAATGGAAGACGGTGCTGGGCGCCGAGGCGCCGCGCAAGTACATCGCCTGCAACGCCGACGAGGGCGACTCCGGCACGTTCAGCGACCGGATGATCATGGAGGGCGACCCGTTTGCCCTGCTCGAGGGCATGACGATTGCCGGCCGCGCCGTCGGCGCCGAGCACGGCTATATATATGTGCGGTCGGAATACCCCCATTCCGTTGCAGTACTGCGAGATGCGATCGATGTAGCGCGGGCGGAGGGCTGGCTCGGCCAGGGCATTCGAGGCACCGACACGAATTTCGAGATCGAGGTGCGTGTCGGCGCAGGCGCCTATATCTGCGGCGAAGAGACGTCGATGCTCGATTCGCTGGAAGGCAAGCGAGGCATGATCCGGCCGAAGCCCCCGTTGCCGGCGCTGAAGGGCCTGTTCGGTATGCCGACCGCGGTCAACAACGTCATTTCGCTCGCCAGCGTGCCGATCATTCTCGACAAGGGCGCGAAATTCTACGCGGACTACGGCGTTGGCCGGTCGCGCGGCACGCTGCCGATCCAGCTGGCCGGTAACCTGCGAACGCCGGGACTCGTCGAGAAGGCTTTCGGCGTCACCCTCCGCGAGCTGATCGAGGATTTCGGCGGCGGCACGGCCAGCGGCCGCCCGGCGCGGGCCGTGCAGGTGGGTGGGCCGCTGGGCGCCTATTTCGATGCTGCCCAGTTCGACCTGCCGCTCGACTACGAGGAGTTCATCGAGAAGAACGGCATTGTCGGCCATGGCGGCATCGTCGTCTTCGACGATACCGTGGATATGGCCGAGCAGGCCCGTTTCGCGATGGAGTTCTGTTCAATCGAGAGCTGCGGCAAGTGCACGCCGTGTAGAGTCGGGGCAGTACGTGGGCGCGAGCTGGTAGAAAAAATCATGCGCCGCGAGAATGTCGCGGACAATCATCGCCGCCTGCTCGAATTGTGCGATCTGATGGAACAGGGCAGCCTGTGCGCGCTCGGCGGCATGGCGCCGCTGCCCGTGCTGTCCGCCGTGCGGCTGTTTCCGGAAGATTTTGGCCTCCAGGGGTCGGAGTAGATTGATGTGGAATGAAGTGAGGGGCCTGCGGGAAGGCATCGACTACGGCACGCCGCCACGCGACGGCGAACCGGTGACGCTCACGGTCGATGGCGTCGAGGTAACCGTGCCCGAAGGCAGCTCGGTCATGCTTGCAGCCGCAGAGGCCGGCCGCGATGTGCCGAAGCTCTGTGCGACCGACATGGTCGAGGCGTTCGGCAGCTGCCGCGTCTGCCTCGTCGAGATCGAGGGGCAGCGCGGGTTTCCGGCGAGCTGCACCGCGCTCGTCGCGCCCGGCATGGTCGTGCGTACGAAGTCCGACCGGCTGACCGAGCTTCGACGCGGCGTCATGGAGCTTTATCTGTCGGATTTCCCGGAGTCGGAGATTCCGGACGGCTGGAGCGAATTCCATCGCGCGCTCGAAGAAATCGGCGTCGACAGCCACGGCTATGGCGGCGGGCGCAATCACTTCGACTCGCCGGTCGACGAGTCGAACCCCTATTTCCTGTTCGACCCGGCGAAGTGCATCGTGTGCAGCCGCTGCGTCAGAGCCTGCGAGGAGGTGCAGGGCACCTTCGCTTTGACGATCCAGGGCCGCGGCTTCGACTCGAAGGTTGCCGCGAGCCAGGACGAACCTTTCATGGAATCCGAGTGCGTCAGCTGCGGTGCCTGCGTCCAGGCGTGCCCCAGTCACGCACTCGTCGAAAAGAGTCTCTTTCCAGGAGGATACGAACGTGCCTAATCCCCGCAAACCCGAGAAAGAAACCATCACGATCTGCGCGTACTGCGGCGTTGGCTGTGGCTTCAAGGCCGAGACCATCGGCAATGACATCGTGCGAATGACACCCTGGAAGGAAGGCAAGGCGAATCACGGCCACAGCTGCATCAAAGGGCGGTTCGCGTGGGACTACTGGCGCCACCCCGATCGAATTACGACGCCAATGATTCGCGACAGCATCGATGAGGACTGGCGCGAGGTCAGCTGGGAAGAAGCCTTTTCCCATGCGGCGAGTGAGCTCAAGCGTATTCAGGGCAAGTACGGGCGCAGCTCGGTCGGCGGCGTATCGAGCTCGCGCTGCACGAACGAGGAGATTTTCCTCACGCAGAAATTCGTGCGCGCCGTGATGGGCAACAACAACATCGACAACTGCGCGCGTATCTGCCACTCGCCCACGCAGTTCGGCCTGTCGGCGACCGTGGGCACCGGCGCGGCGAGCCAGCATTTCGATTCGATTCTGCAAGCCGATGTCATCATGGTCGTCGGGGCCAATCCGACCGAAGGACACCCGGTTTTCGGCTCGATGATGAAGCGACGCATCCGGCAGGGCGCGAAGCTCATCGTGATCGACCCGCGCCGGACCGAGACCGTCGACAGTCCGCATTGCCGGGCCGACGTTCATCTTGCGCTTCGGCCCGGAACGAATGTCGCGATCCTGAACAGCATCGCCCACGTGATCGTGCGTGAGAAGCTCCACAATGTGGAGTTCATCAAGGCGCGCTGCGAGTGGGAGGAGTTCGAGGTGTGGTCGGCACTGGTCGGCAGCGACGAGTACTCACCCGACACGATCGGTCCCATAGCCGGCGTCGATCCCGAGGATATTCGCCGCGCGGCCCGTATCTACGCCTCCGGCCCGCGCAGCACGATCTACTACGGCCTCGGCGTGACGGAGCACTCACAGGGATCGACCGGCGTCATGTGCCTCGGAAATCTCGCGCAGTCTTGCGGGATGTATGGGCGCGAAGGCGTCGGCGTCAATCCCCTGCGCGGTCAGGGCAATGTGCAGGGCGGCAGTTGTCTCGGCAGCTGGCCGCACGTTTTCAGTGGCTACCGCTTCGTTACGGACGATGCAACACGTGAGAGCTTCGAGGCGGAGTGGGGTGTCCCGCTCGACGCCGAGCCGGGCCTGCGTTTGCCGAACATGTTCGATGCGGCGCTGACAGGGCACTTCAAGGGCATGTACATCATGGGCGAGGATCCGGTGCAGTCCGATCCGAACCAGAACCACATCATCGCAGCGCTCCGCAACATGGAATGCGTGATCGTCCACGACATATTCATGAATGAGACGTCGAAGTACGCGCATGTCTTCCTGCCGGGTAGCTCATCGCTTGAAAAGGACGGCACGTTTACGAATGCGGAACGCCGCATCAGTCGCGTGCGCAAGGTCGTCGAGCCGCTTGCCGGCTACCAGGACTGGGAAGTCACCGTAAAGCTGATGAACGCGATGGGCTACGACGTTCAATACGCCCACGCCGGCGAGGTACTCGATGAGCTGGCACGTCTCTCGCCGGCCTACAGCGGCGCGAGCTTCGACCTGATCGACCGGGTCGGCTCGGTGCAGTGGCCCGTTGACACGAATGCGCCGGAGGGCACGGAAGTGCTGCACATCGGGCAGTTCCCGCGAGCCAACGGTCGCGGAACGTTCATGCTTACGGGCTTCGTGCCGACTCGCGAACGCGTCAGCGAGCAGTATCCGCTGCTGCTCACGACGGGCCGGATACTGAGTCAGTACAACGTCGGCACGCAGACGCGAAGGACCGCAAACTCTCAGTGGCACCCCGAGGACGTGCTCGAGATGTCACGCGTCGACATGCAGATTCGTGGTCTCCGCGATGGCGATAGCGTCGTCGTCGCGAGTCGCTTCGGGTCGACCCGGCTCAAGGTCATCGAGTCCGGGCGCGTGAATCCGGGCATCATCTACACGACGTTTCACCACGCCGAGTCCAAGGCCAATGCCGTAACGAGCGATCTCTCCGACTGGGCGACGAACTGTCCTGAGTACAAGGTCACCGCCGTGGAGGTGACGAAGGTCGGGGCCTCCGAAGGGTCGCGCGATGAAAGCCGCGCCGCACGGCCGAAGACACGCGAAGCCGAGATGGCGATGGCGGAGGAAGCCTGAGTATGGGCGGCGACGATACCGGTCCGGACGTCACAGGCGAAGTCATCGACATGGAGCGTCTGATCGGGATGGCCAACCAGATCGGCGATTTCTTCTCTCCGTATCCGCCGGAGCGTGCCCGCGAGGGCTTGCGCAACCACCTGCGCACTTACTGGGATCCGCGCATGCGTGACGCGTTGCTGGCGCACATAGGCAAAGGCGGCGAAGGGCTGCAGGAACGAGTCATCGAGGCGGCACGTCTGCTCGAATCCGGGGCGGAGAAGAGCGGTTATTACGGGCCGCCGAAGGCCTGAAGCCTGGAACTGTCGGCGGTACGATTTCGAGTTGCCGGTTAAACGTCAAGCTACTCGGCACGCAACGCATTGAGCCGATCCCGGAATCGGGACGCCGCCGCCCGGATTCGAGAGCGGCGGTCTTTCGCAGTGCCCGACGTTCCGGTGGAACTACGCAAGCTGATCCCAGAAACTCTCGATTTCCGCACGCATTGCTGCATCGGGCAACGTTCCGTGGCCGGCGCGCGTGTTGTCGTCGGCGTGCTCCACGTCGTCGGTGCCGGGAATCGCACAGGTCACGGCAGGGTGTGAGACCGCGTACTTCAGGAAAACCTGTGCCCAGGAGTTCGCGCCGATCTCCGCAGCCCATCCGGGCAGCTCGCGATCGGCCACGGCGCCGAACATCGTGCCGCGCCCGCTGCCGCGGAACGGGACTGCGAGCATGACGGCAATATCGCGCTCGATGGCGAGCGGGAACACGTCGGTCTCGGCCTCGCGACGCGCGAGCGAATAGTCGACCTGGATCCAGTCGATCGGGTAATCGCGCATGTATTGCATGAGCCGTGGATGCTGCTGCCGGCTCACGGTCGTGATACCGATATATCGTGTGCGGCCGGACTCCTTGAGGTCGATCAGCGTCGGCATCATCGCTTCGACGCTGTCGAGGAAGTGAATGAACATCAGATCGACGCTTTCGACCTGCAAGCGCTCGAACGATTGCTCGATGCTCGCCATGCCACCGAGCCCTCTACCGCCGGGGGCGTTGAACTTGGTCGCGATGAACATCTCGTCGGCCAGATTCAGTTCGGCGAGCGCCTGACCAATGGCGGCTTCACTGCCCCCATAGACTTCCGCGGTATCGATCACCGTTCCGCCCAGCGCATGCATGCGCTCGAGCACATCCCTGACCGCACTGTATTCCGTACGACCAAACTGATTCGTGCCGACGCCGATCACCGGAACCTCCTCACCGCTCGAGGGAATCGGCCGCGTGATGACGTTATTGGAATCCTGGCTGCGGACAGTCGCTGGCAACGATGCTACCGCTCCCGCGGCGAGTCCTGTCCGCATCAGTTCGCGGCGGGTGGTGAGTCTGGATTCTTTGGTCATGAAGTGGCTCCGTGGAGTTGAGTGGCTGAGTGGCATGTTATGCGAAGAGTTTCTTCAGTCGTAGATCCGTCAGGTGAGGCGGAGTTCCGCGCACCGGGCGTCTGGCACGCACTTTTCTCCGGCGTGCGTGTGCAAAGCGGCATCAATGCCGGACTGCGCGCCGCATTTGCAGCCTCGAGCCTGGCCGCTTAGCATCGCTGCACCGCAGGGGGAATTCCATGCAACGTCTTGTTTTGGGCCCGATCATCCTGCTTTTCAGTGCCCTGGCGTTGGCGCAACGTCCGTCCGATCCGGCGCTGCTGGTGCCTGAGTCCGCGCCCGAGCTCGACTACTTTGTTGCGCCGAGCGCCCTCACTCTTCCTGCGGGTACAACGATGGGTGCCCCCGCCAGTGTCGCGTTCGACGCGGTGGGCCACATGTTTGTGCTGACACGGGGCGATAAGACGTTCTTCGAGTTCGATGCCGGCGGCGATTTCGTTCGCGCTTTCGGCGACAGGCTCTTCGTCCGCTCACATGGTTTGCACATCGACCGGCACGGCAACCTCTGGGCGACGGACGTCGGTGGTCATGTCGTCGTCAAGCTGGACCGCGATGGAAATGAGCTGCTGACGCTCGGTACGCCGGGTGAAGCCGGTGAATGGAATGAGGCGACTGGATCGCACAGGCTGAATCAGCCGAACGACGTCGCCATTGCGGACAACGGCGATATCTTCGTTGTGCAAGGGCACACGCCCGGGTCGGGAGGCGATGCCCGCGTTCTGAGATTCGGCGAGGATGGAACTTTCATCGATTCCTGGGGCGGCAAGGGAGACGCGCCCGGTCAATTCCAGGTCGCGCATGGCATCGATATCGATGCGAACGGGCAGCTATGGGTTGCCGATCGCGAGAATCAACGCATCCAGGTGTTCCAACCTGACGGCACTTTCGTCAGAGAAATAGGGTATCGAGGGTTGCCATGCGACATCGTCATTGGACGCGAGCATGTGTACATGGTGAACGGATTCGCCGGCCAGGTGCTGCGACTCGGGCTTGATGGCCGAGTGCTCGGTGCAATGGGACAGGCCGGCGATGGCCCCGGAGAGTTCGGTGAGGCGCATATGATCGCCATCAATGAGCGAGGGGAGATCTACGTTGCGGATTCGGTGAACGCCGCAGTTTTGAAGTTCGTGCCGCGATAGGAAGGGCCTCGGTCTGGCAATCTGTCTCGGACCACGCTACTGCGCAGACGTGTTCGGGTAGACTTGCTCATATGGATCGAAGGCGCGTCTTGCCGGCGAAGTATGTATTCGCCCTTTCATTTCTGGCCGCCGCGGGCGGCGCAATCGCACAGCCGACGGACTCCGGTCCACAGAGCGCGCGTGCCAGCGCGCCGATCGATCTGACAGGTCAATGGGTGTCGGTTATCACCGAGGACTGGCGGTGGCGCATGATGACGCCGCCGGCCGGCGACTACGCGAGCGTCCCGATGACACCAGAGGCGCGTCGCGTCGCCGACGACTGGGACATCAACGCCGACATCGAGAGCGGCGAAGCGTGCCGCCCCTACGGCGCCGGCGGCATCATGCGATTGCCGACCCGGCTAAGGATCGACTGGGAGGACGGCGAGACGCTCAGAATCGACACCGATGCCGGCAGCCAGACGCGGCGCCTGCACTTCGGCGAGTATGCCCGGTCGGCCACGCCTACCTGGCAGGGTGATACCGACGCCGAGTGGGAATTCACCGGCGCCGTCCGCGGCCGCCCGCCGACCGGCGGCAGTCTCAAAGCCGTGACGACTGGCGTGAGAGCGGGCTACGTGCGCTGGAACGGGGTGCCCTACAGCGAAGCCGCGGTGATTACCGAGCACTTCGACTTCCGCAGTGCTTTTGGTCAGGACTGGATCAGCGTACTGACGATCATCGAGGATCCGCTGTACTTCACGGAACCCTTCATCGTCAGTAATCACTTCCGCCGGGACCACGAACCGGACCAGTGGAATCCGACTGCTTGCGTGACCGACCCGCCGGTGCGAGACGCGCCAGCCGATTGACGGATGGCGCGCTGACGCGCCGATCACAGGTCCGGGTTGCCGCCTTCGCTGAGACTCTGATAGACCGCTGCGACGAAGTCATCCCCGGTCCAGTCTCGATCACGTCCCCAGCGCGATTCGTACTCGAGCGTGAGATCCATGCGTTGCACGTCTCGCAGACTGTGGCCACGCTGGATCATCGTGTTCACGCGGTCACGAATGACGGTCAGCATGTCACGATAGCGAACCAGATCGCCCTCGTCGGCGATTCGCCCGTGGCCAGGCACGAGCAACGTGCCGCCTTCTGCGAGCTTGTCGGTCACGGCCAGATCGACGAGCCAATTCAGCGTGTCGAGTATGCCGTCGATGCTGCCGCCATGCTCTAAATCAATCGTCGGGTAGCGGTCGAGCCGGAAAACGTCGCCGGTCACGATCACGTCCGATCGGCGAAAGTGCACGACCAGGTTCGTGTCGTCCACCGCGCGCGGGCGATAGTAGATCTCTACCGGCTCGCCATTGAAGTACTTGTCCAGTTTGGGCACGAAGAAGGTTTCGGTCGGCAGCCGCTCGGGCGGGATACCGGCCAGCGACAGCCGCAGCAATGCGTTCTCGTGCCCGATGACCTCGGCACCTTCGTCAACGCCACCGACCACCGTCGCGTTGCCGCCGGTAAACGTGTCGCCGGCGCCGCGGATCAGGAGGTTGCCGCCGATACGGTCTTCTGCGACGCTGGTATTCACGATGAACTGAATCGTCGAATCTGAAAGGGACTCGATCGCGGCCAGCAACTCCGGTGCTGCGTCTGCGGAACCCGCATCCACGAGCAGCACGCCGGTATCGCCGACCGACACTGCCACGTTTCCACCGGTGCCTGTGATCATGTGGACGTTACCCGCAACGTGCGTCGTGCGTGTGTCGGCTTCGGCTTCGGGGAAGGCGAAGGCGAACGTCGCAACGATTAGCGTGCCTAATCGCTGCAGGCAACGCAGTGACCGCTGCGTGTTTCGGGGGCGCTGCAGGCACCGCCTACCCGGTTCCCCCGGACAGGCGATCATCGCATTGACCTCTGCAACTCGCGCAGCCGCTCGCGGTATTCCGGTAGCAGCGTCTCGGCGCCGCCGTACGCCGCTTCCTCGGGTATTCCATGGCGCTGCTGGAACGCCTCGGCGAACGGGTTCTCGCCGGGAAGATGGTGCGGCACGGCGCCCTGCGGCCTATCGATCTCGATTGCGCCCCGGCACGGATACGGTCTGATCTGCTGTCCCGTGTCGAGTACGAAATTTCGTCCGTGGATGAACGGCTCCTCGAGGCTATGCGGATCGCTCAGGATGCTGATGAAGTCCAGAACGTCGCCGTGCCTCGTCAGGAATTCGACCAGTACGGCCTCGTCGCTGTGCTCGACACCGTTACGCCGCGTGCGCGATTCCTTCATGTGTGTGGTCGTGATCTCGAGCGCATTGCCGATCCATCGACCGGTCGAGAAACCCTGCCAGGTGTGCAGCGCGTCGTCCGATGGACGCGGTCGCCCGTCCATCCAGACGGCGCGAAAGCGTCCATATGACTCGTGCAGGATGTGCCAGGCGATGACCTCCTGGCTTTCCGCGTCGACCTCTTTCCAGATGCGAACATTGCCGTGCATGGCACCGTAATTTGCCGGATGCGGGCTGCACTGGTGCTCAGGGACAGTCAGCAGTGACGCGTCCCAGCTCAGGCCGCGCTGGATGCCGGCAGCGTTCAGCGGTAATCCGGTGAAGTCGCCGATCTCGGGCCCCGGGCCGCGCTCGGGCTGGTCTTCGTGCCGCAGCCCGCGCCATTCACCCGATAAGTCTACCTGGCCCGGAGCAACTCCCGACAGCATCGTCAACAGGAGAAAAACGCCGCTCCGCTTCATCGATCGCACGTCCAGAATCCTCATGTTCGGCACACCTTGCGCACTCAGTTGAACCCGCTATCCAAGGTTCACAAGCCGGTTATCGCGGCCATGCCGGGCGTCCGTGTTCGTTTCGGTGCCAGTACGCCCGACAAGCGTACCATCCCTACCGCTTCGTCGGGCTTGCATCCGGCGGGGTTCAGCCTGAATTGGACCACCAACCAGGCGCTGAGAGACTTCCAGGGTTGCCGTGAGTCGCAAGTGGGCCCGCAGAGTTCTCGGCGCGGCAGCGTCACCTAAGCGGGCCGGCAAGTCGCGACGCACAGGTGGTGTCAAAACCGGAAGGTCTGCGTGTATTTCAGCGAGATGTCAGCCTGCTCCGATTCGAACGAATTGTCGCGATCGAAGTCCTGCAGGTTGTGGTTGATGACGAAGAACAGCTCACGACCCGCCTCGGGGATCCAGTGAAGGCGCATGTTGACACCAGTCGTTTCGGTGACGTTGTCGTACTGAATCAGGTTTACCCAGGACAACGTCGAGGAGAAGACATAGTCGATGCCCATCGACACGAGCCGCGCTTCAAACGCGCCCTGCGGCAGGGAAATGTCGTTGTACGTATAGCGGATGTTGCCGCGAAACTTCGGTGAAGGACGCCACGTGAGTTGTGTAACGATGTCCGTGCGATCGCCACCGAAGAAATCGCCGGTGACATACCGAAACATGCCTGAGAAGCGACGGAAATCGCTGAACGTTACCTGCCCGCCGGCGTCACGGTACTGATAATTGCCGACCGGTATCACAATGCCCGGAAAGATCTCGAATGGCCGAATCAGGTTCTCTTTCCAAACTCGATTGATCATGTCGACCGTGTCGCCCTGGCGGTTCGTCAAGGCAAACGGCCGCAGATTGATGGACTGCGACTGCAGACCGCCGTCGATGCGTTTGATTTGCTGCCCGTCGAGCGAAATGAGCCAGGACTGTATTCTCCCCCGCTCGGGCCAGAGCGTGTGACCGATATCGAATGTCGCGTCGGTCACACCGCGGCGGTTCAGGAAGCCGAGTGCCGGATTGAAATTCGCCTCGTAGCGGCGAAACTGCGCGCCGCCACGGAAGCCTTCACCGCTAGGCAGACGAACGCCGATGCCAAACGCCGAATCGTCATCGATCAGGCCCTCGGTTTCGCTTTGCTGAAACCAAAGCTCGGACTCGAGCCGCTTGCCGCCGGGCAAGCGGGAATTCCGATACAGAAAATCGAAGCCGGCGACTTCGTTTTTCAGGTTCGAACCTGGATTGCCCTCGGTTGCGATAATGCCGACGCTCGATTCGCGTAGTACGCCGAGCTTTGCTCGCAGCACGGACAGTGTGTCAGCATCTGCGGCCCCGAATTCATCCTGTCGAATCGACATCAGGCCTAGTTCCCAGTTGCCGACTCGGCCGCTGAGCTTCGCGCCGTAGTCGAGGTCTACCGGTAGTCCGGTCGGGCTGAGACCGATGCGGCGCGAGAAGAACGGTCGGCCGTTCTGGCCGCCGGGGCCGAAGCCATACACGGCGCCATTCGGGACGCCGATATTGCCGAATTCAAAAATGTCCGCTTCCCGGAGGAAGAAATCACGCTTCTCGGGAAAGAACAGTCCGAAACGCGTCAGATTGACCTGACGGTCGTCGACTTCGGTCGCGGAGAAGTCGGTGTTGATCGTCATCGAGGCATTGAGTGACGGGGTCAGGCGATACGCAACATCGAGCTGGGGCTCCAGGTCGCTATCGGCATTACCGGTGACGAATGATTTGCTGCGACTACCGATGAGCGAAGGAACAATCTCGAGCCCAACGCCCTGATTGAGCCCTTCGAACCCCGTCACGCTGCCGAATGCTGCCGGCGTGATCTGCCGATTGCGTGACATCCATGAGCTTCGTTCGTTCACCGCGGGCATCGTGCGAGAGAAGTTCATGCCCCAGGTGGCGGTATTCGGATCGAACGAAATCGATTTGAACGGAATCTCGAATTCTGCCGTCCAGCCGCCTTCGAAACGCTCCGCCCTGGCTTCGAAAATACTGTCCCAGTCGCGGTAGAACTCCGTGACGTTCTGATACAGGCCATCCGACCGCACACTGTTCGGGTTGACTCCGAAGAAGTAGCCGCTGCGCTGATCGTTGAATGGGTCTATTGAGACAAACAGGCGATCATCGGTGCCGACGTTATCGTTCTGTCGGAGATTGAGCGCAGTGATGTCGGAAGGATCAGTGTCGTACATGATCGCGCCAACGTACAACGCGTCGTCGTCGTAGAGCAGGTAGATCTCGGTGTGCTCCGTAGGCTCGGAGTACTCGATCGGGTACACCTGCCATAAGTCATCGATCAGAGCCGCGTTTCGCCAGACTGCATCGTTGAGAGAGCCGTCGATGACCGGTGGCGTATCAGTTCTCGCGATCCGAACGGATTTCGACACCACTACCTGCGGTGCAGGCGTCGACGCAGCATCCTCTACCTGCGCGAAGGCGGTGCTCGCGCAGACGAGGCCTGCGAAGATGGTCAGGAGTCTGAACATGCTGAAACGGTCGAAGGGTCGGGCGCGCGAAATTATACACACCGAAAAGTGCGCGGACGTCTGTGGAGTCTACGAATCACTCGGCTGTTGTAAGGGGACATTCGTGGCTGCTGTGTGAGGTTGCCTATCGAACCGAGGCTGAGATTCGCATGCGCGTGGCAGTTGGAAGAGCCTCCAGCCGCAGCCGAGCCGAGAGCGCTGGCTGATGCACTGTGGTTTCCGGCGGTTCCACGTGGCCGGAAGCGAACCTTTGTATGCGCCACATTAGCCGGTGATTCACGGCCCCGGACTTGCCGTGCCTTCGCTAGGGGCATATTGTCGAATCAATTCGACAGAGGGACAGAACGATGACGAACAGACAAGCCCTGATAGTGATTACTGCGGCGACCAGTGCCCTGGCAATGCCGGGACTTTCAATTGCACAGCAAGACAGCGATGACGAGCCACCGGAAATGGGGTTCTTCGTGACCAGCGTTGGCATTGGCGACGGCGGCAACCTGGGCGGCCTGGCAGGCGCGGACGCACATTGCCAGGCGTTGGCGGACGAAGCCGGCGCCGGCGGCCGCACATGGCGCGCCTATTTGAGTACTCAGGGCAACGGCGCGGTCCATGCGCGTGACCGGATAGGGTCAGGGCCGTGGGCAAACGCCGAAGGCCTGATCATGGCCACGAGCGTGGAAAGCCTGCACTACGACAACTCGAACATTAGCTGGGAGCACGCGCTGGACGAAAATGGTAACCAATTCGCTTCACGCATAGATGGGGATCCCGACTATACAGAGCACGACATCTTGACCGGCTCACAAATCGACGGCACGGCGTTTCCGCCGGGCGATGATCAGACATGCAACAACTGGACGAGCAACGACGAAGGCGGCGCGAGGGTTGGACACGCTGATCGCTACTCTTTCACCACGCCAGGTTCACCCTGGAATTCCTCCCACGGGACGCCGGGTTGCTCGCAGGAGAATCTGGTGAGCGTGGGAGGCGCCGGTTTGTTGTACTGCTTTGCCACCGACTGATCGTAGAAACGGACGCCATTTGGCGAAAATTCTCTGGCCGCTCCTGCCCCGGCCAGGAAGTCCTTTCTCGTGAGTGCGCCGCCGGGGAATGGCTGATGCCCATCAGAATCGTTCAGCTCGGGTGTACCCGCGCAGATGGCGAAGGGCTTCGTGTCGGCACCGTGCGTCGTCCGCCGCGTGGTATCCGGAAGGAGGACTATGCTGCCAAGGACATCTACGACGTCTGGTTCCCGAATCTGTCGCCGAGCGAGGAGCTCCTGAAGACAGCCCGGCCGGCCGCGGACGAAAAATCATGGCGTGCTTTCAGGAGGCGGTTCCTGGCAGAGATGAAGTCGCCGGGAGCCAGAAGAGACCTGGATCTATTGGCGGCGCTGTCTCATCAGGCGAGTTTCTCGATCGGTTGCTACTGCAAGGATCAATCGAGGTGTCATCGCTCGATTCTGCGGGAGCTGTTGGAGCAGCGCGGAGCAGACATCACCTCGGGTTAACCCGGCAGCGCTCAGCATCGGCCCTCGACGCTTTGGCGTGAACAGCCAGCGGTACTTCTACTTCACCAGTGCCCGGTGAAAGGCCATGATTGTCGATGGCTTGATTACGATTGCTGCCCGCAACAGCCGGCCCGGACGTAGCCAATCCGCGCACAGCACTGCGATCACTCGATCCACGGGCCGCAGATTCAGCGCTCGATCGCGGCCACGGTTGAGAATGAGCAGTTGATGCTTGAGGAGCCGAGACTCGGCGACAACGGCGCGGGCCCCACCACGGTCGACGAGTTTCGTGATGGTCGCGATCAGATGAATCAGAAGAATGGCAACGTCGCGCATCCCCCAGATCGTAGTGTTTACCGTCGATCCGACAAGACTGAAAATTCGTTAGGATCTATGCGATAAATCGGGAATTCGCCACACACAGGTAAGGTCAGCTGCGGCCGAGCGCCGATGCAGACTTTGCGCGATGGGCGCGAGCTGTGGGAGGCGAAGGTCAGTTCACTGAACTGATCTGACAACTGCACGACCGTCAGGATCGATAACTGTCAGATCGGGTCGCGACGACTACAAGTAGGAATGCGAAACAGATCGTAACTAAAGGGTTGCCGAGAATCGATGACCTCTCTGTTTGGCATACTTATCAAGCAACTCCGGATCTCGGAACGATACTAGGCGAAGCTTGGAGCACTGGGTTGGGTCATCATTGCCCCGGTGAATCCATGCCGTTTCGATATCGGAAGGGTCGAAGCCAACCGTATACGGCATCGTATGGGGAAATTTGTCTATCGATGGGTCACTTGGCACCCACTCGTAGTCGTTTGGTGACGAGTCGCTAGGCCAGTCGTGGTAACAATGTGCAGAAAGAGCCAGGTCACCAAGGCCGATAACTATGCCAACGCTGAAACCATTGAAGGTTACGTCGGAGGCCAACTCGTCCAATACTGATATGTCCCGAGTGATCGCATTAAACCGGTCGACCAAACACAGGTTCGGATGGGCCAGGGCGGTCGTCCTCGAATGCATCAACGACTCGAAAGCAATTCCGGATCCAGCTGTTAGAACCTTCCCCGCTTCGGCTGATTGAAAGACCTCCTCCGGAAAGCTAGCGGAAATCAGTAGTCGGTTCCCACTCGTTTCCTCCTGGTGCGCTAATACACTTGCCGCACTGTCGAACGAAGAATCATAGATCGCCGTGGTGCCCATAGTCGCTTCGCGAGCTCTTCCCGGAGAGAAATTCAGGAGAGAATCATCTGCTGCAAAGATCACGGTAAAAGCATGGTCTGCGCATAATGCGTTCGCTTGATAGCTCTCGAGAAGTGCCGCTTCCATCCATTCGCGGTCAACTACGCGGGCGAGTCCTTCTTTGTGGCTAACGTCCATGAAATTTCGAATGTAGAACGTCGTCAAGAAAGAAATCGCAGAAATCACGTCTCCTGATATCCCAGAAATGAAGAAGGGTGGGTATTGATAGATTTTTAGTCCATCATCGCGAAACTCCGATCCATAAGTGATCCTAGTGTCGGCAGCAATGCCAACTCCATCTCCGAGATTCACACCGACAACGATTGTCATTGAACTGATAACAAGGAGCCCCAGACTGTTTTCAACACTATCGTCTTGTGGTCTGGCTATCAATCCCGTCGGTCTACGTGCGATGTCGGTAGGATGAAATCTCGATCAATGATTTTCAGATGGGTGATGCCGGGACTCTCTTTAGTTCTGTTCGAGAGCAAATTTTCAGCCTTCCGCCTAGTCGCCCTGGTGCCGAAGCCTCGGGCCCTTCTAAGCCGCTATCACGGCGTCTTCGCCCCGGCGCGCGCGCCGCGCTCGCGCGTGGTGCCGGGGGTCGGGGGCACAGCCGGGAGACGTCAGCCGATAAATCCGAGGCCGAGCGCCCACTGACCACCGATGATGATCGACATGCCTGAGTCAGAGTCAGGTTGATTGATCGGCCCGAACGGTGACGGCGTAATAAGGAGAGTTGAGTCTGTGTCGGACTGCCATAGTCCTAGGCCCAAATAGACGTTCGCGAACGAAGAGATCGGCCCCGCTTGCTGACGACGAAGGACCTAATTCAAGAGATGGCCGAGCCTGGGAGATCGCGATTGTTCCGGATTCGGGATAGAGGATCCGATTTCGGGACGGCATCGTCGCTGGGAACATGACACCTGGCCGTTCTCGTAGGCGTACACCCTTGGCACACAAGTTGCTGAGAACGAGTACCTAGGCGCGGCTCGCGGGGCGATCCGCTTGTGCGATGGGCAGTGATAACCGGTTCAGCGTGGCCTGGTCACGAGGAACAACGACGTGTCGGTACTCCGCCAAGAAATCCTACAGAGCTTGCGCGCCCTACGTCGCAGGCCTGGATTCACGGTCGTCGCGGTTGTCTCGCTCGCGCTCGGGATTGCGGCGAACACGACGATCTTCAGCATCTTGAGCGCAACTGTCCTAGGCGGCGTCGGCTTGCCGGACGAGTCACGTCTGGTCTACCTATCTCCCTATGCAATCGATAATCCGGAAGCTGAATTCTGGGTGACCGTCCCGGAGTACCAAGCCTGGAAAGAGCGTGCTCAGAGTTTCGAGGCTATTGGGGCCATGTTCGGTGCAACGCGGTCGCGCACGCTGGGTGCCTCGGACGACGGCCAAGCTGCCGAGCGGTTATTGGCGTACCAGGGCGAGCGGGACCTGCTCGATGTCTGGGGTGTTCAGCCGATACTTGGTCGTCTATTCACCAGCGAGGAGGATGTGGTCGGAGAAGCGCCACGTGTCGCGGTGATCAGCCATCGACTGTGGCAGCGCCGCTTCAACGGAGACCCGAATGTCATCGGCCAAACCATCGTGCTCGATGGGACGCCCGCCGATATGATTGGTGTCATGCCTGAAGGCTTGAGCGCGACCATTCAGCGCCCGGACGTCGATCTGTGGATCCCCTGGTCTTTGTCTCCCTCGATGGTCGTCAGTACGACGGGCTTCAACCATGTCTATGCGCGACTTAAGCCCGGGATCTCGCTCGGCGAGGCTCAAGCAGAGATAGATTCAATCGCACTGACGCTCGGACAAGAGCTTCCGGACTCGAATGCCAACCGCGGTGTCCGCCTTCGCGGTATGCACGAGTTCTTCTTTGGCGACCTTGGAGAACCGCTCTTCACGCTTCAGGGTGCCGTCGCGATCGTGCTGCTGATTGCGTGCGCCAATGTCGCGCTGCTGCTCCTCGCTGCCGCGAGCGGCAGGAGAATCGAAGTCGCCCTGCGCAGCGCGATCGGGGCAAGTCGATGGCGAATCATGCGCCAGATGCTGACCGAGAGCTTCGTGCTTGCTGGCCTCGGTGGCCTGCTGGGGCTTGCGCTGGCGTGGGCTGGTGTTCGACTCTTTCTACTCGTTGCGCCGCCCGATCTGCCCGGTCTCGGTGACATTGAGATCGACGCCGGCGTCATGCTGTTGACGCTCGTCATCGTGGTTGCAACGGCGCTCGTCTTCGGGTCGATTCCGGCGGTGTCGACATCACGCCCGGATCTGTCCGGACTCATGAACGAAACGCCGCGTGGATCGACGACTGGACGGGCAGGCCGGCGCCTGCGACTTGTTCTCGTGACCGGGCAGACGGCGCTTGCACTGGTTCTGCTCGTCAGCGCAGGTCTGCTGATCAACAGTCTGATGCGTCTCAATGCGAATACCCTCGGCGCCGATCCGAACGGAATCTTGTCATTCCGACTGCAATTCGGCCAAGACCAGGCGATCTTTCACACTGGCGAGAGCTACAACGGTATGGGCCTTTGGGAGCCCTACCCGGCAGTCACCAACTCCTTCGAATCCGTCGTCGAGCGAATCCGGAATGTCCCTGGAGTAGAGACCGTGGCGGGCAGCTACATTGCACCATTCAGTGGCGCAATGAGCATGACGTTCCGAACGCCCGGGATCGAGCCAGGATCGGCAGAGTCAAGTGGCCCGGACTTCTCCGTCGCGTATATGTCCATCACGCCAGCGTACTTCGATCTGTTGCGTGTCCCGTTGATTCAAGGGCGCGGATTCTCGGACGATGACAGAGAGACCGGCTTGCCGGTCGCGATCATCAACGAGACGATGGCGAGGACGTATTGGCCGGACGATAGCCCGATTGGGCGGCAATTGACGCTTGAGCACGTACCCGACGCACCCGCGCGCCAGATCATTGGTGTGGTTGGCGATGTCCTGCTCGGCCGCCTGGAGG
The DNA here is from genome assembly GCA_965223375.1 of Candidatus Rariloculaceae bacterium. Lineage (GTDB taxonomy): Bacteria > Pseudomonadota > Gammaproteobacteria > Steroidobacterales > Rariloculaceae > CBDCWM01. The sequence continues at coordinate 858,817 of OZ245000.1, read as the reverse complement.
AAGCCTCGACACCCACCGTGTATGTGCCGTACTTCCAGCAATCGGCTGCCTGGCCCGGAGGCAGCGCGCTGTTCTTGAGAGGCGGAATGTCGTTTCTCGTTCGAGGACCTGATGATCCGTTCGCCCTGGTGCCGGCCGTTCGATCTGCGGTCGCTCAGGTTGACCGGAACCTTCCCTTGCTGGATGTGAGCACCATCGACCAGAACCTGAGCGACCAGCTACAAACGACACGACTCTTCACTGTCTTGCTCGGCATCTTTGGATTCATTGCGGGCACACTTGCAGCGATCGGTTTGTACGGCGCGATAGCGTACTCTGTTGCGGAGCGCCGCCAGGAGATCGGAATACGGATGGCGCTTGGGGCCGAAGGCGGAAACATCCTGAGGCTAGTGATGCGACAGGCTGTTGTCGTCATCGGCGTCGGGCTCGCGCTGGGCCTCGCCGCTTCTTTCGCTGTGACCCGCCTACTGAGTTCCGTTCTGTGGGGCGTCACGCCGACTGACGCCGCTACCTTCGCGGCCGTTGCGACTGGGCTGACCTTCGTTGCATTGGTCGCGTGCCTGATACCGACGTGGCGCGCGCTCGCGCTTGATCCGGCGGTCACGCTTCGGTGGGCCTGAACACGGCTACGCCGTGATCATCTCTGGCTAGGAGCGCCAATAGGGCTGCGCCATTTCCGCCGTCGGCGTTCTCTCGCGTTCCGGTGGCTGTTGGCATCTACATAGTTCAGGCACGCCATCGCACTAGACGGGGAAGAGCTGCGCCTGCCGAGACGGCGAAAGGGTTATGAAACAATGGACTACGACGGAGAGACAGGGATTATTCGCCCGCTGCGCGGGCTCACCCCTCGAGGGGGCCGCTCGCTGACTTCGTCAGCTGCGCGTTCTCTCCGGCGACTGTGTCGCCTCCGAGTCGAACCGAAGGGTTCTCATCGAGCCTGTGCTCGTCCCCGAAAACGAAAAAAGCCCCTGAAGGGACTTTTTGCGTTTTGGCGGAGAGACAGGGATTCGAACCCTGGGTACTGCAAGCAGTACACTTGATTTCGAGTCAAGCCCGTTCGACCACTCCGGCACCTCTCCGCCGGCAAATCTATCAGCTACCGGCGTCGCGGGTAAACCTTGACTTGCGAACGGCGCCTCGCTCGCACTCCCTGCTCACGGAACCACAAGCCGCCGCGCCCAACCGAAGGTCCACGCGATCTACCGTCCTGAGCGAGACGACCAACCCTCACCGAACGATCAGCGCCGATGCCCCGAAGTACCCGATCGCCGCTGCCGCGATCGTCAGCACGACTGACGCGACCGTATACGACCCCGCCGCGAGCCACTGCCCGTCCCGCGCGAGATTCAGCGTCTCCAGACTGAACGACGAGAACGTCGTGAAGCCGCCGCACAGGCCTACCATCAGCAACGCGCGCGCATCGGCACCGAGCCAGCGTCCGTCGAAGGGCAGCACCGCGGCCAGGACGCCGATCACAAGTGAGCCCGACACGTTCACGAACAGCGTCGCCCACGGAAACGTGTCGCCGAACCAGCGCGAACCCAGACCGGAGCAGGCGTAGCGGGCGACGCCGCCGGCCGCGCTGCCGATCGCGACCCAGAGGAAGTTCATCGCCGCGGTCCGTGGCGGCGGCCGGCGCTCAGCATGCCGACCGCGAGTGACCATGCATCTCGTCGAGGCAGGCGTCGTATTCGATCTCGACAGTCGCATGCAGTATCGCGAACTTCTCGGCGAGCATCTTCTTGATATCACGCGCCGCTCGAACGGAATCGGTATCGGGCTCGACGCAGGCGTGCAGCGTCACCATCGGGCGCTGCTCGCTGATCGACCAGGCGTGCACGTGATGCACGTCGACGACGTACGGCAGCGCCTTGCAGATCTCGTCGCTCGCCGAGCGCGCATCGAAACCGGCCGGCGTGCCTTCCAAAAGAATATGCCCGGCATCGCGCACGACGTGCCGTGCGGAGCGCACGATGATCAGCGCGACAACGATCGACAGGATCGGGTCGATCGGCATGAACCCCGTGAAGATAATGACAACAGACGCGATGACGGCCGCGACTGAGCCGAGCAGGTCGCCCGCAACGTGCAGTGCGGCGGCGCGAATATTCAGATTCTCGCGGTCGCCCTTCGTCAGAATCCAGAATGCCAGCACATTGACCAGCAGGCCGCCGAGCGCCACCCAGAGCATCAGGCCGCCGAGTACCTGGACCGGCTCGAACAGCCGCATCACCGCTTCGACGATGATCCAGGCGGCGATTGCGAAGAGCGTAATGCCGTTGACGAAGGCCACCAGCACCGAGAAGCGATCGAAGCCGTAAGTGCGCTTCCAGTCGGCCGGCCGGCGCGCGAGCCGGAAGCCTAGCCAGGCGAGCGCCAGACTCGCGAAGTCGGTCAGCATGTGGCCGGCATCGGCGAGCAGCGCCAGGGATCCGGAGATCACCCCGCCGACCACCTCGGCCAGCATGAACGCGCCGGTCAAGGCGGCCGCGACCGCTACCGATCGTTCGTTGCTCGTGTGACTGTGGGCGCCGTGACCATGAGAATGCCCGTGCCCGTGCCCCAGGCCACCATCGCCACTGGCGCTGCGGTTGCTGCTGCCATGGCTGTGGCCGCTACCCGGACGGTCGCTTTCGCCCGCGCTGCGTCCGCTCCCCTGATCGCCGCCGCGCCGTTCGGCATCGCCGTGGGAGCCCTGATCGTCTCGGTGGTCGTGCATTGAATTGCCTCGCCGGAATTCTAGCGACCGCGGGAATTGACCGCCAGACGACTGGGCCACATCATTGGCGGCACGACGAAAAGATCACTGGCGCCGCGAGGCGCCGACGCGCCCGGTTATCGCTTTTGCTCAAGGCCCGCCAGAAACTCGGCAAATACCGCATCGAGAAACGCCTCTCCGATGGCCCGATTGCGGCCGTCTACCGGGCGCGCGACACGATTCACGACACGCATGTCGCCCTGAAAGTGCCGCATGACAAGTCGATGACCGAGTACTTTCTTGTCGACTTCAAGCGTGAAGCGCGACTGTCGAGTCGTCTGGAACACCCGAATATTCTCGGCATCAAGGACGCGTCGTTCATCGACAAGCATTTCGTCATTGCAATGCCACTCGGTGAGGAGTCGCTCGAATCGCGCATGCGGCGGCGCGTATCGACCGACACTGCATTGCAGTTTGTCGAGCAGGCACTCGCCGCACTGGCGCACGCGCACCGCCAACGCGTGATTCACTGCGACATCAAGCCGGCGAACTTCATCGTTTTCCCGGACAACCAGCTGCGTCTGACCGACTTCGGCTTCTCGAAGATCGCGGCGCACACGCTGAAGGCGTCAGGCTCCGGCACGATCGGCTACATCGCGCCCGAGCAGGCGGTCGGCCGCCCGATGTTCCAGTCCGATGTCTTCTCGCTCGGTCTCGTTATATATGAGTTGCTGACCGGGCACCTGCTGGAGTGGCCTTACGACTGGCCGCCGCCCCACATCGACCGCCTGCGCCGCAAGCTGAAGCCGACGATGGTCGACTGGCTTCGCAAGGCATGCGCCGTGCGCCCCGAGGAGCGCTTCCGCACGGGCGTTGCGATGTACAACGACTTCAAGCGGCGGCGCAACGGCGTCGGCGTCAAGGCCTCGAAGCGCAAGCGCTCGAAGAAGCGTGACGATCCGCACCTGTGGCAGAAAGTCCTGTTCCGCGAGTTCCAGCGCAAGTATCGAGGAGTGCTCGAAACGCGTCACGAGTGCGCGAGCTGCTCGGGGCCGATAGCCGAGACGATGCAGGCCTGCCCGTGGTGCGGCGTCGGCATTCGGCACCGCAGACTCAAGACCGGCTATCCGGCCGAGTGCCCGCGCTGCGAGCGCGGTTCGAAGCTCGACTGGAAGTACTGCGCATGGTGTTACGGGCCGGGTTTCGAGGTGGAGACGAACCGGCGGTTCACCGATCGCCGTTACACGACGCACTGCAGCAACGCGAAATGCCGTGGGGAGCTGATGCCTTTCATGCGCTACTGCCCGTGGTGTCGTACGAAGGTCAAGCGGCCGTGGCCGCTGCCCGGCGGCCGGGGGCGCTGTCCACACTGTCACTGGGGGGTCGACAGACACTACTGGTACCACTGCCCGTGGTGCAGCAAGGCACTCGACTCATGACGGATACCGATAGCGTCCTGATCTCCGGTGACGAGGAGAGCGCCGGGCTCGACCTGCGCGGTCACCACGTCGAGGTGCGGTCGCTTCGCAGCCCCGACAAGACGACACCGAACGAAGACACGGCGCTCGTGGCGCCGGTCGGGACGAACGGGCTCGTCGTTGCGGTTGCAGACGGTGTTGGCGGCTCACCGGCGGGGCGTGAAGCAGCTCAGCTCGTCATGCAGACGCTCGCGACGGCGCTCGCCGCACGCGAGGAAGATTCGGGCTCCCTGCGGACGACCATCCTCGACGCCATCGAAGCGGCCAATCACGCATTGCTCGACTCGGGCCGGCGCGGTGCGACGACGCTGGTCGTCGCGGAGATCGTCGATCGGGTCCTGCGCTGCTACCACATCGGCGATTCGGAAATGTACGTCGTCGGGCAGCGCGGTGCGCTGAAAGCGAGAATCGTGCCGCATTCGCCGACCGGGTTTGCCGTCGAGGCAGGCCTGCTGCGGGAGAACGAGGCCGTCCAGCACGATCAGCGTCATGTGCTCTTCAACGTCGTCGGCGCGAACGACATGCGGGTCGAGATTTCCGCGCCCGTGAAGCTTGCCCGATACGATACGGTGCTGCTCGCGAGCGATGGGCTCGTCGACAACCTTTATCCGGACGAGATCATTGCAACGATCAAGGCCGGCGGCCTTGCGGGCGCCGTCGAGAAGCTCGTGCAACAGGCCCGCCGCCGAATGGCCAACGACGCATCGAGCAAGCCGTCGAAGCCGGACGATCTGACGGTCGTGGTGTGCAGGCAGTCCCGCGGTTGAGAGTTTGGGGACAGTGACCTTAATTCCGCGACATCGCGGAATTAAGGTCACTGTCCCCAAACTCCCCCCCAAACTCCCCGCAACTCTTAGGCGAATTCGTTCGCGATCTCGGCGGCGTCGCTGCGGGTCTTCGAATCGGTCGACTCTTTCTCCAGTTCGGCGCGCATCAGTTCGACGAACATGCGGGGCAATTCGCCATCCGCCTGCTGTGACATGACCAGGTAGACGTCGCGGTAGAGATCCCAATAGCGGAGCCTGTTGGCGGCCCCGATCAGGCGGTTCTTCTGGCCGGAAGTGAAGTCCTTTTCGAGCGCCTCGGGGTCGAGCTGGGAGAGGTAGCGTTTCAGCAATCCCGGCAGCACGGTCACGGCGGCGCGATGATGCGCGTTCATATCCGCGAACGTCTGGCGGACGGTGCCGATCGCCTCGTCGTATTCGTCGGCGTCCGCGAACAAGAGCCTCTCCACCGCGGCGCTCGCACTCGATGCCAGCGGCCGCATAGGGCTTTGCGATGTCTGGACGACCGAATCCTCCTCGCCCACGCCGGTCAGCTGGTCGGCCCGGGTCTTCATCGCGTCGTTGATGCCAGCCAGCGCAACGTTCATCAGTTCGCCGAGGCGGGAAAAGAGCCGCAGCGCATCGGCGTTGTCGACGGAAACGGCGTCGATGCCGGCACTGTGGCAGAACGCGGCCAGCATTTTCGCGATGCGGGCGCGGCCGTCGTCGCTTACGACTCTTTCAGGCTGCGGCACCGGCGCTGCTGCCGGCGTTTGCGGTTGGCTCGGGGGCGCTTTCGCCGGTGACGGCGGGCTATTTGGCATCGCCGTGGGCGCTTGTGGCCGGCGCTGTTGAGCAGCTGGAGCTGCAGCCGCGGCCGGCCTGGAATCCGCGCCCGGTGTCGGTTGCGCCGTGCCCGAGCTGGGCCGTGGTGTTGGTGCGCCGGCGGGCGGCTTGCGCTGTGCCTCATTCGGGCGTGCGCCGGTCGACGCGGGCACGCTCGCGGCGGCTTGGTTCGGGCGGGTAGCGGTCCGGCGCGCGTCGGTCGGGCGGGCAGGGGTCCGTGCCGGAGAACCGATGGCCTCTGCGCGGACCGTGTCGGCCGGTTCCGGCGACGGTGGGTCGTCGGGGACCAGTGCGAGCCCGGTCGTATCGATGTCGAATGCGGTCGCTCGCTGTGTGTCGTCATCCTCGTACAGCGACAGGTCGGTGCTACTGCTGATGCCGGTCATTTCCGTCGCGTCGAGCAGGTCGTGGCTCGGGGTCTCCGGCGATTCGACGCGCTGTCTTGCCTCGATGGGGTCCACATGCACGTCGCCGCCGAGTGTGGCATCCGTGTCCTCCGGCTCGTCGATCTGGACCTCGATCTCGTACTCGCCGATCCGCAGCGTGTCGCCGGCGAAGAGCCGCTGGGGTTTGCCCTTGCCGACAGGCTCGACCGAGTCGTTGATGAAGACGCCGTTCGTCGATGTGTCGACGATGTAATAGCTGCCCGAGTGGAAGTCGATACTCGCGTGCTGGCTGGACATCATCCGGTGAGCATCGGGCAGCGGCCAGTCGGTGCGCAGCGACCGTCCGATCGTACCGCCGTCATGTCCGAATTCCTTGACGGCAGCGCCTCTCAGAGTCTGGCGTTGCCGGCTGACGATTTGCAGGCGCAGGGTCATCAATTAACTTAAGCTGATAGTCATTCGAGCGAGTATAGAGGGCGTGCCCGGCCGCAATGTCCTTCACTTCGTGCGTTTGTGACGCGGGTCGCAAGAATTCGGCCCTGTGTTAGAGTCGCGTCAGAATTTCGGGGAGCGCGATGCCGCAAGAGCCGATCTACAAGATAGTTTTCGCGAATCAGGGCAAGGTCTACGAGATCTATGCCCGCAACGTGAGTCATGGTTCGCTGTTCGGTTTCATCGAAGTGGAAAAGCTCGTTTTCGGTGCGCGGACGACGGTTGTTGTCGATCCTGCCGAAGAAAAGATCCGAACGGAGTTCGAGGGCGTTGCGCGCACTTATCTGCCGCTGCATTCGATCATCCGCATCGACGAAGTCGAGAAGCAAGGCACCAGCAAGATCACGAGTGCGGAAGGCGGCAACGTCACGCAGTTTCCGATGCCGATGTACACGCCGCCCGGAAAGGGCGGCCCGGGGCAGGCCGGCGAGTAGAACGGGCGATCTGCTCGCCTGAGCACCTCACGGCGCTTTCCAGGCCGATCTCGTTGTTGGGCGGCCGGGCCGCGTTTCGGTATCATTCCCCCGCCTTCCGCTGAGATCGCCGTACCGAGCTCCAGACACTGATGAAGATGCTGCAGTTGGCCGGGCCAGCCGCTGAGACGGCTTTTCGTCTTGCCAAGCTGCATGCGGAGCTTCGCGATCTCGAACCTGCAGTTACCGGGGTCGACGTTCGCTTCGAGCATTACGTGCATGTCGAGCGTGCACTGACGCCGGACGAGCACGCGACGCTGTCAGCTCTCCTGTCCTATGGTTCGCCGGCGAATGCGTCGGCGGGCGGCACACCAGTCTATGTCGTGCCGCGCCTCGGCACGATTTCGCCGTGGGCATCGAAAGCGACCGATATCGCGAGAAACTGTAACCTGCCGGTGCATCGCGTCGAGCGGGGCCGCGTGTTTCGCCTCGCAACGGCCGGGACGCTCGATAGTCCGGCGCTCGACGATCGTGCGATCGACGGCTCGACGCTCGACGGACCAGCTCTCGACGGTCCGCTCGATCGCGCAGCGCTGCTGCGGCTGGCTCCGGCGCTGCATGACCGCATGACCGAAAGCGTGCTGTTCGAGCCGCCGGACGAGGCGCGGCTGTTCGCGAGCCACGAACCGGCGACCGCCGAGCGCATCGACATCCTCGCGGTCGGACGCGATGCCCTCGCCGAGGCAAACACGACCCTCGGCCTCGCGTTGTCGGGCGATGAGATCGACTATCTCGTCGAGCAGTTCCGGAATATCGGCCGCAACCCGTCCGACGTAGAGCTGATGATGTTCGCGCAGGCGAACTCCGAGCACTGCCGGCACAAGGTGTTCAACGCGAGCTGGACGATCGATGGCGAGGCGGCGCCGAAGAGCCTGTTCGGCATGATCCGCAACACGCATGCGCGGGCGCCGGACGGCGTGCTGTCCGCGTATTCCGATAATGCGGCCGTCGTTGCAGGCCCGGATGCGGGCTGGTTTTTTCCGGATGCGGACACCGGTGTCTATAGCTACCGGGTCGAGCCCGCGAACGTGCTGATGAAGGTTGAGACGCACAATCACCCGACCGCCATTTCGCCTTTCCCGGGCGCTGCCACCGGGTCGGGCGGCGAGATCCGCGACGAGGGCGCGACCGGAAGGGGCGGGAAACCGAAGGCCGGCCTGACCGGCTTTACCGTGTCGCATCTCGAAGTGCCGGATGCGGCGGAGCCCTGGGAGGCGAAGCTGCCCGGCCGCCCATCGCGCATTGCATCGCCGCTCGAGATCATGCTCGATGGCCCGATAGGCGGCGCTCAGTTCAACAACGAATTCGGCCGGCCGAACCTTTGCGGCTATTTTCGCACGTGCCTGTTCGAGCACGACGGCATCTGGCGCGGCTATCACAAGCCGATCATGCTCGCGGGCGGGCTCGGCAACGTGCGCGAGAACCATACGCTGAAGCAGACGCCGGGCGCCGGCGCCGCGCTGGTCGTCCTCGGCGGACCGGCGATGCTGATCGGCCTCGGCGGCGGTGCCGCGTCGTCCCAGGGCAGCGGCGCCGGCGACGAAGGTCTCGATTTCGCATCGGTCCAGCGCGGCAATCCGGAGATGCAGCGACGGGCGCAGGAGGTGATCGACGCCTGTGTTGCGCTGGGCGATGCGAATCCGATCGCCGCTATCCACGATGTGGGCGCCGGCGGGCTTTCGAACGCGGTCCCGGAGATTGTCGACCACAGCTCGCTCGGTGCACTGATCGAGCTGCGCGACGTCCCGAACGACGAGCCCGGCATGAGCCCGATGGAGCTCTGGTGCAACGAGTCGCAGGAACGTTACGTGATGACGATCGAGCCGGATCGTCTGGCCGTGTTCGAGGCGCTCTGTCGACGGGAGCGTTGCCCGTACGCCGTGCTCGGCGCGCTGACCGAGGATCGGACACTCGAGGTTCGCGACCGGCATTTCGGCAACGCGCCGGTCGAGATGCCGATGGATGTCCTCTTCGGCAAGCCACCGAAGATGTCGCGGAGCGCCGGCCGCTCGGTCGCAACGCCGGTGCCATGGCAGGCCGCATCGCTCGATCTCGGCGAGGCGCTCGATCGAGTGCTGCGTTTCCCCACCGTGGCCGACAAATCGTTCCTGATCCATATCGGTGATCGCACCGTCGGCGGGATGTCGGCGCGCGATCAGCTCGTCGGGCGCTGGCAGGTCCCGGTCGCTGACGTCGCCGTGACGACTTCGGGATTCAACGCGACGACCGGCGAGGCGATGGCGGTCGGTGAGCGCACGCCGGTCGCGGCAATCGACGCGCCGGCTTCCGCGCGCCTCGCGGTTGCCGAAGCGGTCACGAATATCATGGCCGCCGATGTCGCGGCGATCGGCGACATCCGTCTTTCGGCCAACTGGATGGCGGCAGCGGGGCATGCCGGGGACGATGCGGACCTCTACGCGATGGTCCACGCGGTCGGTGAGGAGCTGTGTCCGGCGCTCGGCATCGCGATACCCGTCGGCAAGGATTCGCTGTCGATGCGCACCGTCTGGGACGAAGGCGACGGCGAGCGCGCCGTCGTCGCGCCCGTCTCGCTCGTCGTTTCCGCGTTTGCACCTGTCACCGACGTTCGCCGGACGCTCACGCCGGAACTCGTGCGCGATCGTGAAACGTCGCTGATTCTCGTCGACCTTGCCGGCGGCCGTACGCGTCTGGGCGGTTCCTGCCTCGCGCAGGTCTTCGGGCAATCCGGCGGCGAAACGGCGGACCTCGACGAGCCGTCTGCGCTCAGTGGTCTGTTCGCAGCGATGCGCCGGCTGCGCGAGCAGGAGCTCGTGCTCGCGTACCACGATCGGTCGGACGGCGGCGTCATCGTCACGTTGCTCGAGATGGCATTCGCGTCCCGCACCGGGCTCGAGATAGACGTGCCGGTCGATACGCCGGACAGGATCGCGTGGCTCTTCAACGAGGAACCGGGTGTCGTCATTCAGGTGGACACGGATCGGGCGGCAGCGGTCGTCGCGCTGCTCGAAGATCATGCCTGCAGCGCGGCAGTGGTTGCGAAGCCCACCGATGGGGACGAGATCATCGTCCGGTCCGGTGGTGACGCGCTGCTGTCGGCGGCCCGGATGGCCCTTCATGGCACCTGGTCGGCCCTCACGTGGCGAATGCAGGCGCTGCGCGACGATCCCGAGTGCGCCCGCGAAGCCTGGGAGGCCACAGTCGACCCCGACGACAAAGGTCTCGTGCCGCAGGTCACCTTCGACCTGCCGGTGCTCGACGACCCGGCTCGCGCGCGGCGGCGCGGGCGACCGCCGGTGGCGATTCTGCGCGAGCAGGGCGTGAACGGTCAGCGCGAGATGGCGGCGGCGCTCGATCGGGCCGGCTTCGAGGCGCACGACGTCCACATGACCGACCTGATTGCGGGCCGTCGCGATCTTCGGCACTACGGCGGCGTCATCGCCTGCGGCGGCTTTTCGTATGGCGACGTGCTCGGGGCCGGCGGCGGCTGGGCCAGGTCGATCCTTTACAGCGACTCGCTGGCGGCTGCCTTTCGCGAGTTTTTCGAGCGCGACGACACGTTCGCGCTCGGCGTTTGTAACGGCTGCCAGATGCTCGCGGCACTACGCGAGTTGATCCCAGGCACATCACACTGGCCGCGCTTCGTGCGCAACCGCTCCGATCAGTTCGAGGCGAGGCTCTCTCTGGTCCAGGTGGGTGAGTCGCCGTCGATCCTGCTGCGTGGCATGAGCGGCTCACGTCTGCCGGTTGCGACGTCGCACGGTGAGGGGAGAGCCGAGTTCGCGACGGCCGAAGCGCGCGAGGCTGCCCGCGAGCTGACGGCCTTGCGGTACGTGGACGGCGACGGTCGCCCCGCGGAGCGCTATCCGCAGAACCCCAACGGCTCGCCGGACGGCATCGCCGGCCTGTCGTCGGTCGACGGTCGGGTGACGATCATGATGCCGCACCCGGAACGGGTCTTCAGGACGCTCCAGATGTCGTGGCATCCGCCGGAATGGGGGGAATGCTCGCCCTGGCAGCGGCTGTTCGACAACGCCCGCGACTGGATCGACGAGGCCCGAGCCGGATAACGCGCCGACTTGGGCTCACACCCGGCAAGACCCGTTCTCGTCCGCCACCCCGTCACCTCCGCGCCCACCTGGCGCCTGTAGCGTCGCCGATCTGCGACGCCAGCCCCGGATAGATTGAGACCTGGCTCATAGAAGCGGCGGGCCCCTGCCCATAAGGTGGCAGGACCGCGGGAGCGTCCCGCCCGCCGCCTGGTGCCGGTTTGAATCGACTGAGAGCGCATGGATCCGGAGCGCTGCTGGCTGTTCTGCCCGCGGCCTGGCTGCTCGTCGCGACGCCGGGCGGCGCCGAGATGCTCGGGGATCCGGCGCCGGACTTCGCGCTCAAGAGTCTGGATGGGCCGAACCTGCGTCTGTCCGAGTTCCGCGGGCGTGTCGTGCTGCTCGGATTCTGGGCCAGCTGGTGCGGTGATTGCCGCGCTCAGATGCGGCGCCTCGGCGGGCTCGCGGAGCGCTACGCAGGCGCGGGATTCGACCTGCTCGCGGTGAATCTCGACACCGACACCGGACAGGCCCGCGACGCGGTCGATGCGCTCGATCTCGGCTTTCCGGTCCTGCATGACGTCGGCGGCACGGTCAGTGCGGCCTACGACGTCAGCTCGATGCCTTACGTGCTGGTGATCGATCGTGATGGCGTCGTCCGCGCCGAGTTCGACGGCTATCGCCGCGGTGACGAGGAGGCGTACCTCGAGCAGGTCGGGCGCCTCCTCGAGGAATGAGCGGGCGCGCGCGATGCCCGATGGCTCCGGTGTGGGGCGGAGAAACAGTATGAAAAACAGATTATTCCACTCGGTTCTTGAAGTCTTGCTGCTATCCGCGCTGGCGGTTTCCATGCCGCTCGGGGCGCAGTCGTCCGGGCCGGCCGCCGAGCCCGATTTCGACGGCACGCGCGTTGCGGCGGTGAGCGCCGATGACGACGGCAGCTTCAGGACGCTCGACGAGGACGTTCAGGATCTGAAAAAGCTCGCTGCCGATCTGAACCGTGACCTCTTCCTGCTCGAGGAGGAGCTGCTGTTTCCGGCAAACACTCAGGTCGCGATTTTCGTGTCGATGGATGTCGGCGAGTTCTTCGCGCTCGATTCGGTCGAAATCCTGCTCGACGACAAGAACGTCGCCAACTACCTCTATACCGAAAGGGAAGTCGACGCGCTGATTCGTGGCGGCGTGCAGCGTGTGTACGTCGGCAACATCAAGGCCGGGGAGCACGAGCTGGCTGCGTTTTTTACCGGCGAAGGTCCGCATACGCGTGACTACCGTCGCGGCGCATCACTGAGCTTCGAGAAGGGCATTGGCCCTAAGTACATCGAGCTCACAATCTCCGACCGGGAGGACGAGCTGCAACCTGCGTTCGTCGTCAGGGAGTGGGAGTAGTCAGTGACGTTTGCGCGCGCTCTGCTGCTGCTGTTGCTGCCTGCGCTCGCGAGCGCGGGCCCGTTCAGTCGCGACCGCGACTCGGAGCCTGAGTCCGAGCGGTCCGTCCGCGACCTCGCGTACGGCGAGGTGCTGTTCCATTTCTTTCAGGACGATCACTTCGAGGCGCTGACAAGGCTCCTTGCCGGTCTATCGCGCGACGAGCTGCCGAATCACGCCCGGGATGCCGATCTGCTGCTCGGCGCGCTGTACCTGTCCTATGGCCAGCATCGCATCGCCGGCCAGGTCTTCGATCAGATACTGGCCGACGCGGTCGAACCTGAGCTCCGCGACCGCGTCTGGTATTTCCTCGCCCGGATCTGGCACCAGCGCGGTTATCAGGACGATGCGCTCGCCGCGCTCGGGAGGATTGGCGCGCCGCTGGACGACGCGCTCGAGCCGGAACGGCTGCTGCTGCACTCGCAGCTGCTGATGGAGCTTGGTCGCTTCGACGAGTCGCTGGCCATCCTGCGGAGCTGGCGTCGTCCTGCCGACGAGTGGGTCGGTTTCGCGATGTACAACATCGGTGTTGCACTCGTCAGGCTCGGGCAGACATCCGACGGCGCTGCCGTCCTCGATGAGGTCGGCCGGCTCGCCCCGGATAACCCGGAGATCGCACCGTTGCGGGACAAGGCCAACGTCGCGCTCGGGTACGCCTGGCTGCAGGCTGGCTCACCCGATGCCGCGAAGCCGCCGCTGCAGCGTGTGCGGCTCAGCGGGCCGTTCTCGAACAAGGCGCTGCTCGGTATCGGCTGGGCGGAAGCCGAGGGCGAGAACTACCGCGCCGCGCTCGCGCCGTGGCTTGAGCTGCGGGGCAGGAACCTGCTCGATTCGGCCGTGCAGGAAGCCTATCTTGCCGTGCCGTACGCGTTCGCGAGCCTGGGCGCCGACAAGCAGGCCGCCGATTACTACGTCGATGCGATCGAGGCGTACAACTCCGAAATTTCACGTCTGCAGCGCACGATCGAGTCGGTCGACGAAGGCGGGCTGATCGATGCGATGCTCGACGATCGGCAATCCGACGGCAGCGGCTGGTACTGGCGCCTCGACGATGTCCCGGACAGCGACGCGAGCCGCTATCTCTACGAGCTGATGGCGAGTCATCGCTTTCAGGAAGCGTTGAAATCGTATCGTGACGTCCTGCAGCTGACCGGAAATCTGGACGAGTGGGCCGAGAGCCTCTCGGCGTTCGACGACATCCTGGACACGCGGCAGCGGGCGTATGAGGTCAGACTGCCCGTCGTAGAAGAGAGCCTCGCACGCACCGATATCGATGCGATGAACGCGCGCCGGCTCCGTCTCGAAGCGGCGCTGCTCGAGATCGAGCACCGGGCCGATGCGGTTGCGCTCGGTACGCCCGATCAACAGCAGCTTTGGGATGACCTCGTCGCGCTCGAACCGGACCTCGGACGTCTCGGCGACGCGGATCCGAGGGCAGCCGATTTCCGCGACAAGCAGCGCTTCCTGAAGGGTCTCCTGATGTGGGACCTCGAGCGCGACTATCGGGCCCGTCTCTGGGCGGCCCGTCGTGATCTCCGGGACCTCGATCGCGAGTTGAAGATCGCAGCCCGACTGCATCATGACGTCACCGGCGAGGCGGCGCAGTGGCCGGACGAACATGCGAGCCTCACGGCGCGAATCGAGTCGTTGCGGCCGCGAGTCGACACGCTGCGCTCGATGGCCGGCGACACGCTCACCGCGCAACGCGAGTATCTAGAGGACATCGCGATCGAAACGCTCGAGGCGCAGCGGGATCGTCTCGGCACCTACATGCTGCAGGCGCGCTTCTCGCTGGCCGCGATCTACGACCGTGCGACCGCGAACGTGAGCCCCGAGGCCGGCGATCTGGTCGCGGAGGCTGCGCAGTGACCGGCAACGCGCTGCTGATCGTCGTCGCGATGTCGGCGATCTGGCCTTTCGGTCGCGACCGGGAGAAGACGCCGGAGCCGACCGGCACGATCGTGGACGTGTCGCACACGGAAGTGCAGGTCGATACCTCGGCCACCATCGACGGCAGCGCCGACAAGGCAATGGAAAGCTACCGTCTCTTCCTCGATCTCGCTTCCGACGATCCGCTGCTGCAGGCAGAGGCCATGCGGCGACTGGCCGATCTGAGCCTCGAGCAGGAAGAAGCCCTCGAGCTGCAGCGCAACCTCGATGGCGGCGGTGCTGATTTCGGCAGCACGATCGAGCTTTACGAGAAGCTGCTCGAATCGCATCCGCGCTACGGCCGCAACGATCTCGTGCTCTATCAGCTGGCCCGTGCCTATGAGATATCGGGCGACGTCGAGCGTGCGCTGACCGTGCTCGACCGGCTGGTCAGCGAGTATCCCGACACGGCCCATATAGCGGAGGCGCAGTTCCGCCGGGGTGAAACGCTGTTCGTGGCCGGCCGTTACGGCGCTGCCGAAGACGCCTATCGCGCCGTGCTGGATCAGGGCAGCGACGGTGACTTTGCGGAGCAGTCGCTCTACAAGCTCGGCTGGTCGCGCTTCAAGCAGTCGCTCTACGATGGCGCGCTCGACCCCTTCATCGATCTGCTCGACCGGCGTTTCGGCGAGGACGAGGACCCGGCCGACATCTACGAGTCGATGACCCGCTCGGAGCAGGAGCTGATCGACGACTCGCTGCGCGTCCTTGCGATCAGTTTCTCGTATATCGACGGGCCGCCGTCGATTACCGAGAAGTTTCGCCGGATCGGGCCGCGCACGTATTCGTACATCGTCTACACGAAGCTGGGCGATCTCTATCTCGAGCAGGAGCGCTATCAGGATGCCGCCGACGCCTACTCGGCGTTCGTCGATCTCGATCCGTATCACGCCAAGGCGCCGCTCGTTCAGGTCGAGGTGCTCGAGGCATACCGGTCCGCAGGCTTCGCGGATCTCGTGCTCGATGCGAAGCGGGACTTCGTCGAGCGGTATGGCGATGGGAGCCCGTACTGGCAGGCTTTCACTTTCGACGACCAGCCGGAAGTCGTCTCGCATCTGAAGGCCAACATCACCGATCTCGCGGCCTGGCATCATTCCGAGGCGCAGGCGAACGGCGATCCGGGCGAGTATGCCGAGGCCGCGCGCTGGTACCGGAGTTTCCTGGCGTCATTTCCGGACGCCGACGAATCGGCCAGCCGCAACTTTCTGCTTGCCGAGGTGCTGTTCGAAAGCGGCGATTTTCGGGACGCAGCACACGAGTACGAGCGTACGGCTTACGCCTATCCGTTGCATGCAGAGAGCAGCGAGGCGGGCTATGCGGCATTGCTCGCGTACCGACGTCACGAGTCGGATCTGACCGGGCCCGAAGCGACGGACTGGCACAGGCTCGGCATCGACAGCGCGCTGCGTTTCGCAGATACCTACCCTGAGCACGAGCAGGCGCCTGCCGTTCGCACCGACACGGCAGAGCAGCTGTTCGAGCTGTCCGAGTTCGAGCTCGCCCGGGACGTCGCGCAGGCGGCGCTCGGTCAGCAGGAACGTCTGGATACCGGCCTGACGCGCACGGCGTGGACGGTCGTCGCGCACGCCGAATTCGACCTGACGAATTTTTCCGCCGCCGAGCAGGCCTATACGACGCTTGCACGGCTGCTGCCGGCCGGTGACCCGGAGGCGCCGGCGATCGCCGATCGGCTCGCATCGTCCATCTACAAGCAGGGCGAGATGGCGCAGGCGGGCGGTGATATCGAAGCAGCCGTTGCAAACTACATGCGCGTCGGCACGGTCGTGCCCGATTCCCCGGTACGCGCGACCGCCGAATACGACGCCGGCGCTGCGCTGATTCAGGCGGGCCAGTGGGCCCGCGCAGGCCAGGTACTCGAAGGCTTCCGAAACCGTTTCCCGGACCACGAGCTTGCATCGCAGGTGACGGCGAACCTGGCGATCGCCTACGTCGAGACCGGCGACGGTCTGCGTGCTGCCGGTGAATTCGAGCGTATCGCCGATGGCGACGGCACGCCGGACGTTCGCAAGGAGGCGCTCTGGCGCGCCGCGGAGCTCTACGACGAGTCGGGCCAGCCGACGTCGGCGACGCGCACCTTCTCGCGCTACGTCGAGCGCTATCCGCGGCCGGTGACGGAATCGATCGAGGCGCGGCAGCGGCTCTCGGAGCTTGCCGGGTCGGGCGGCGACGAGCAGGCGAGGTTGCGATGGCTTGGGGAGATCGTCACCGCTGATGCGACCGCCGGCGCCGAGCGCACGGATCGCACGCGCTATCTGGCCGCTAACGCCCAGCTCGGTCTGGCAGAACCCGATCGCGAGGCGTTCGAGGCGACCCGTCTGGTTGCGCCGCTGAACGACAGCCTGACGCTGAAGCGCGAGCGGATGGAACGTGCGCTCGCGGCGTACGGGCGCGCGGCGGACTACGGCGTCGCTGAAGTCACAACCGCGGCGACGTATCGCATCGCCGAGCTCTATCACGACCTCAGCCGGAATCTGCTCGACTCGGAGCGGCCGACCGAACTCACGCCTGCGGAGCTCGCGCAGTACGACATCCTGCTCGAAGAGCAGGCCTTCCCGCTCGAGGAGGAGGCAATCGACATCCACGAGGTCAACGCTGCGCGCGTCACCGAAGGCGTTTACGACGACTGGGTGCAGCGCAGTCTGGCCGCGCTCGCGGAGCTCATGCCCGCGCGCTATGCCAAGCGTGAAAAAGGAGAGAGCTTTGTCGCAGCGATCGATTGAGCTCCTGGCGGTTCTGACGTTCGCTGTCGCCGCGGGCTGCAGCTCGAGCGGCGGCGGCCCGGACGATCCGGCGGCCGGTTTGCCCGACGTCGTTGCTGTCGGCAACGATGCCGGCGACGCTGCGGGGGTTGCGGACGATGCCGCCGGGGTTGCCGCCGACGCCGTCGCGGCCACCGATGACGCGACGTTTGCGGGCGCCGATGCGCGGGTCGGGTCAGCGGCGCCCGATGGTGCTGATCCGACGGTTGCAGCCGGCAAGCCGGCAGAGACGGATTCGCGGCAGTCGCGCAGGGAACGCCGCCGGGCGCGTGAGCGGGAACGCGAAGCCGAGACAGACGCGGAAGATGTTCCCATCGAGATACCGGATGCGGCGCTCGTCTCGCACGAGCGCGCGGTTGCGGCAATGGCCGCCGATGACTGGGTCGAGGCGGAGCTCGAGCTCGAGCAGCTGGTCGTCGGGTGGCCCGACTTTCCCGGCCCGTATGTCAATCTGGCGATCGTTTACCGACAGGACGGTCGTGTCGACGACGCACGGCAGGCGCTCGACCAGGCGCTGACTCTCGCGCCAGACCACCCGGCAGCCAATAACCAGCTCGGCATGCTGCTGCGCGAGGCCGGTGAATTCGCCGCGGCCGAGGTTGCCTATCGAACCGCGATCGCGGCCGACCCCGGTTACGCACTTGCGCACTACAACCTCGGAATACTGCTCGATCTCTATCTGCGCCGGAGCGCCGACGCACTGGCTGCCTACGAAGCCTTTCAGGCGCTGCAGCCGGAGCCGGACCCGGAAGTCGCCCGCTGGATCATCGATCTCGAGCGGCGGCTTGGCGCCGGCGCGGCAGCCGCCCGAACGACCGGAGGGAGCGGACGATGAGACAGACTGCATGGCTGCTTCTCGGAGTGCTCCTCGCGACACCGCCACTGGTCGCGCAACAGGGTGGGGGAGAAGGCCGCAGTGACGACGCGGTCGGCGAGGCCGGGCGGCGAGCCCCGCTCGCGATTCCGGACGATCTGGCGCCGGCCGTCGAGCTGACGCCACCGGCCGGCGTCGCGCCGTCGGCAGACTCAGCGCCGCAGGTGGGTTCGCCATCGCAGGCGGCTTCATCGCCCCCGGCAGTGTCGCCTCCGCTGTCGGAAACGTCGCCGTCGGCGGTTTCGGAGACCGCGGCCGGAATCCCGGCGACCGGCGCAGGCGCCGCCCGGGTCAGTGCCGGACAGCGCACCGCGACGATAGACACACTCGATCTGGGAACCACGTCAATTACCGGCAACCAGGAATTGCCTAAGGTTCTGTACATCGTTCCCTGGAAGAGTTCCGATCTCGGGGATGTCGCCGGGCGGCCGGTGAACACGTTGCTGGACGAGGTTTTATCGCCTATCGATCACGAAGTGTTCGGCAGGCAGCTGGATTATTTCGAGTCCCTGTACGGGACCACTGCCGAGGAGTAAATCCCATGGACGCAATTGCCGTCATCGTGCGCTTCTTTCAGGAAGGCGGCGTTTTCATGTATCCGATCGTCATCGTGCTTGCAGTAGGAATGGCGATCGCGATCGAACGCTGGCTCTATCTGACGATGGCGACGGCGAGCAATAAGTCGCTCTGGAAGAAGGTGACGCCTTACCTGAAGGCCGGCAATCTGTCCGGCGCGATGCAGGTAACGCGGCAGTCCAAGGCAGCCATTGCACAGATCATGACGTACGGGCTCAACCGTGTGCGCTCCGCGCGCCGGCGTGAAGACGTAGAGCAGGCGATGGAAGAGAGCCTGATGGAAGTGATGCCGAAACTGGAAAAGCGCACGCACTATCTCGCGACTTTCGCCAATATCGCGACCCTGCTCGGGCTGCTCGGTACGATCATTGGCCTGATCAACGCATTTACGGCCGTGTCGAACGCGAATCCCGCCGAGAAGGCGGATCTGCTGTCTGCCAGTATCTCTGTGGCGATGAACACGACGGCTTTCGGTCTGATCGTCGCGATCCCGCTGCTGCTCGTGCATACGCTGTTGCAGACGAAGACCACCGAGATCATCGACAGCCTGGAAATGGCCTCCGTCAAATTCCTGAATACGATTACCGAGAACGCGGGCAAAGCGCCGGCCGCCGGCTGAGCGGTAGCCCGGAGTCCGACGGAATCTGATCAATGAAGCAGCTGCGTGCCCGCCGACAGCGCCACAAGGAAGCGGTCGAACTGAACATCACGGCGTTCATGAACCTGATGGTCATTCTCGTCCCGTTCCTGCTCATTACCGCGGTGTTTTCGCGTCTGGCTATTCTCGAGCTGAATCTGCCGGGCAGCGATTCTCAGGCCGCTGAGCAGAACGAGCCGACGCTGCAGCTCGAAATCACCGTTCGGGAAGACTCGATCGAGGTGGGAGACCGCAATGGCGGTTTGCTGAATCGAATCGAGAAGTCCGCAGAGGGCTATGACCTGGTCGAGCTCAACGGCTACCTGCGCCAGGTCAAGCAGCGTTTCCCCGACAAGGCCGATGCAACGCTGCTGCTCGAGCAGGAAATTCCCTATCAGGTCGTCGTCGAGGTCATGGACGCCGTGCGCGTCGCGCAAGTGCTCGACGCCGAGCGCCAGGTCGTGCAGCGCGATCTGTTCCCCGAAATATCGATCGGCGACGCGCCGGTGCTGAACTGACGCCGGGCGCGGAAGGCCTAAGGCCAGGGATCGAACGATGAGCTTCATGGATCGCGCAGCGCGGATGAACAGGCACCACGCCCGCCACAAGCGTGGCGGGGGACTGAACCTGATCTCACTGATGGATATCTTCACGATTCTCGTGTTCTTTCTGCTCGTGAACTCATCCGATGTCGAAACGCTGCCGAACGCGAAGGACGTGCAGTTACCGGAATCGATCGCCGAAGCGAAGGCGCGCGAGAACGTAGTGATTCTGATCACCGACGAACAGGTGCTCGTGCAGGGACGCGTCGCAGCCACGCTCGATCAGGTCATCGGCAGCGACCTCGTCGTTGCGCCGCTGCGAGACGCGCTGTTGGCTCAAACCGAAAGAGCGATCCGTCAGGACGAGATGGCCGACATCGAGAACCGTGAAGTCACGATCATGGGCGATCGCGAAATCCCCTACCGGATTCTGAAGAAAATCATGGCGACCTGTACCGACGCGGACTACGGTCGCGTGTCGCTCGCCGTGATGCAGAAGGCCCCCGACGCGCAACTGCTCGCCAGTGCAGACGGAGGCGCGTGACGGTGTCACAAGCGGTGCTTTCCTACCGGATCTACGATCTGCCGTGGTCGACCGCGGAGGACCAGGATCGCCGCTGCCTCAGCATGGCGCGGAACTTCACGATCGGCGGCGTCGTTCTGGCCGTGTTGCTGTCGTTCGTGCCGCTGCCCGAACGGGACCCCGCCGAGGTCGAGGAAATTCCGCAGCGTTTCGCACGGCTGCTGATCGACGAGCCGCCGCCCCCGCCGCCTGTCGTGCTGCCGGAACCGGAGCCGCTGCCGGTGGAGCCTGAGCCCGAGCCGATCGAGCAGGAGATCGTCGAGCCTGAGCCGGTCGTGCAGGAAGTCGTCGAGCCGGAGCCGATTCCGGAACCCGTTCCCGAACCCCTTCCCGAGCCCGAGCCGGTCGATACCGTCCAGCAGGCGCGTGAGCGGGCGAGCGTTGCGGGGCTGCTGCCGATGGCGCAGGAGCTTGCCTCGCTCCGTGAAAGCAGCGTGGTCGAGAATCTCGATTCGAGCGGCCTCAGCGGCTCGGTCGATGCGGAGGCGCCGGTCAACGAACGTTCGCTGATCACGTCGAGCGTCGGTACCAGCAGCGGTGGCATCAACACGGCGGCGCTGAGCCGCAATACCGGCGGCAGCGGACTCGCGGCGCGCTCAACGACCCAGGTCGACAGTCCCGTCGAGGGCTTCGGCCCGGCCGGCGGCGCGGTGACCCGCGCGGCGCCCAGCAATCTCGGCTCGCGCAGCCGCGAGGAAATCGAGCGCGTCTTCGATGCCAACAAGGGCGCGATCTACGCGCTCTACAACCGGGCGCTGCGAGCAAATCCGGCGTTGCAGGGCAAAGTCGTTCTGCGACTTACGATCAGCCCGGCCGGGCAGGTCACGTTCTGCGAGGTCGTCTCATCGGAGCTCGGCGATCCGGATCTCGAGGAAAAGCTGGTGCAGCGGGTCATGCTGTTTCAGTTTGAACCCAGAGACGTCGAGCCGATAACGACGACGAAACCGATAGACTTCTTCCCGGCCTGACCGGCTTGCCGATAGTGGCCCGAACTCGGCAGGTCCGTACTGCCGGTCGCCGTCTGCAGGCACGTCCGTCATAATTCCCCGATGAGTGAACGGGACCAGCTCCACCTCGAGCTCGAGGGCTTCGCCGTCGAGCTCGCCCACACGGCCGGCGGCATCGCGAAAGCCTACTTCCGGAGCAACTTCTCGATCGACAACAAGGACTCGCAGGGTTTCGACCCGGTCACCAGCGCGGATCATGCGATCGAGAATGTGTTGCGGGAATCGATCCGCGAGGCCTGGCCTGATCACGGGATCGTCGCTGAGGAGTCCGGCGAGGAGCAGGGCGCCAGCGACTTCACCTGGTATATAGACCCGATTGACGGCACCCGCGCCTTCATGTCCGGTTCGCCGCTATGGGGGACGCTGGTCGGGCTTTGCGAGGCAGGTACGCCGATCATCGGGTTACTGATCCAGCCGATTCTTGGTGAGGTGTTCATCGGTTCAGCGAACGGCAGCTGGCTGGTTCACGAGTCCGGCCGCAGGCGGCTGCAATCGAGCGGCCGCCGCCAGCTCGACCTGGCGACTCTGACGACGACCGGTCCCGAGTTTTTCGACGCAGAGGGTCTCGAGGCTTTCCGGCGCGTCTCTGACGCGTGCCTGCTGACCCGCTATGGCGGCGACTGTTACAACTACGCGATGCTGGCCGCGGGCTTCGTCGATCTGGTCGTCGAGGACGGGCTCAATTCGTTCGACATCGTCCCGCTGGTCCCGATCATTCGCAGCGCCGGCGGGATCGTCACGAGCTGGGAGGGTGGTTCCGTGATGGCCGGCGGCAGCGTGATCGCGGCAGCCAACAGCGAGCTGCACGAGCAGGCACTGGCGCTGCTATGAGTGAATTTGGGGAGAGTTTGGGGACAGAGTTTGGGGACAGTGACCTTAATTCGGGGGAGTTTGGGGACAGTGACCCTAATTCGCGCGCGTCTGCTTTGGGTTACCGGTGGCGGTGAATTAGGGTCACTGTCCCCAAACTCCCCCGAATTAAGGTCACTGTCCCCAAACTCTGTCCCCAAACTCTCCCCAAATTCACTGTCCCCGAATCTCGCTGCACGAAGAGCCGTAGGCGAAGCAGCTGTAGCAGCGGTGATGGTCGAGCATGATGCGCTGCGTCATGCTCTCTTTCAGACTGCCGCCGAGATCGTAGCCCGGATCGTCATCGACCAGCGTGCACGCGTAGACCCGCATGCGCCCGTCGATCCTGATGACCATCTTCGAGAACGCGCACATGAAATCCCGACGGCTCGTCTCGGTCTGATAGGTCGTCATGCAGTGCTCGGTCACGAACGGAACACGCGGATCCGAGCCCGGCGGGAGGAAGTCGGGGAAACTGACGATTGTCGTGTCGGCCGGCAGCTCCCGGCGCGCCAGTTCGGTGCGGTATTCCGCTTCGACGGCCGCCGCGTCCTCCTCGGGTTCTGACTGCCGGGCGAGCGACACGCGGAACCCGAGCTCGTGGAGCAGCTGCATCCCCTGCCATGCGAGATCGAAGCTGCCGGCGCCGCGCCCCGCGTCGTGCCGGTCGCGATTCGGGTAATCGATACTGATCCGGAACGAGATCGCATTCGGCTGGTCGCGCAGCGTTTCGATCTGGTGAATTCGCTTGATCACCGGGTCCGTGCCATTCGTGAGCACCAGGCAGGGCCGGAAGCTCGACGCGTAGCGCAGGATATTGACGAAATCCTTGACGATGAACGGCTCACCGCCGGTGAATGAAAACTGGCGCACGCCCAGCTCGACCGCCTCATCGATGAAAGGTTTCGCGTCGATGAGCTTGATGCGGTCGAGCCGTCCGTCGCCGGGCTTCGAGCCTTCGAGGCAGAACGGGCAGGCGAGGTTGCAGGCTGTGCCGGTGTGGAACCACAGCTCGTCCAGCGCGTGCGGGACGATGTAGCCACGCGGCTCGCCGGTCGGCGTGAGCAACCTCGCCGTCGGATTACCGCCCTGAGTGTCGGCGTTCGCGTTCATCTTTTCGTCTCCAGCGTCGGCGCGGGCTGCGGACGATAGCGTCTGGCCAGTTTCTCGGGCGATACCCCGAGCATGTAGCACGTTGCGAGCCAGCGATTGTGCAGTGTACGCCGCCACCAGCCGTCGCGCTGCCACCGCCGTGGCGAGACCAGCAGCGGCAGGTCCAGGGCCACGAATGTGCCGCGCCGCCGGAGCTCTCGGAGGAGGGGCGCTTCCTCGAACAGCGGCGTGTGCGCAAAGCCGCCCGTCTCGTGGTACGCGTCTCGCGTTGCGAAGACGCCCTGGTCGCCGTAGGCCATGCCGCCGAGGCCGATGCGTAACCGGATCAGCGCCTCGAGCAGCACCTGGGGGAGCCCGCGCTCACCGGCGAAGCGGAACCGGAAACAGCCGGATTCGGCGCCCGCCGCCACGGCCGCAGCAATCGCTCCGAGTGCATCGGGATGTGGCTGCGAATCGGCATGGAGGAAGCAGAGCACTTCGCTGCTCGCCGCCCGCGCGCCGGCATCGAGCTGCGCCCCGCGGTTTGCTCGCCCGTGCAGCACGCGTACGCCGCGGGCAACGAACGCGGCGGCGGCCGTCGGGTCCAGGTCGGCTGCAACGACGACGATTTCGTCCGGCCGTATCGTCCAGGCGTCGATGCGGGCCAGCAGACTCGCCAGCGCGGCGTGATCGCGGTAGACTGGGATGACGACCGCAGTTGTCATGCGGCTGCTCACCGCGTCCACCGGAAGAACGTGTCGAACAGCGATTTTACGGTCGGCGTGAGCCGGCCGCGGCTGTACTGGTCGGCGATGCGCTTCAGCGTCTCGGCCCTCGTGGGGTAAGGCAACAGCGTCTTGCCGAACGCATCGATTCCTTGTCCGTTTGCCATCGCGACGCAGACCGGGGCGATCTGCTCGCCGGCGTCGTGGCCCACGATCGTGGCGCCCAGAATCTCGGACTTGCCGCGGCGCGTCAGAATCTCCACGAATCCGGACCGGTCGTATTCCGCGCGGCCCCGGTCGACGTCCGCATAGTCGACCGTGTACGTATCGAACGCGGCGGCGGAAGCCTCCAGCTCCTCGCGCGTTGCGCCCACCTGAGCAAGCTCCGGGTGCGTGTAGACGCAGCGCGGCACAATCAGAGAATCGACACGCGCGGTCGGCAGAAACAGCGCGTTCTGGACCACGGCCCGCGCGTGGGCGTCCGCGTGGTGAGTGAACTGCAGGGCAGTGCAGACGTCGCCCGCCGCGAAGATTCGCGGGTTGCTCGTTCTGAGCTTCGAGTCGACCACGATCAGTCCGCGATCGTTCGTCCGGACCTCGACAGCGGCCAGATTAAGGTCATCAGTGTTCGCGGTGCGGCCGGCTGCAACGAGCAGGCGATCTGCGGTTTCCGTACGGTCACCGGAGACCAACGCCACCTGGTTGCCGCGTCTCTCGACGCTGTCGATCTTCGCGCCAAGCCTGATGTCGACGCCGAGCGATTCCAGCGATTGCCGGATCACATCAGCGGCTCTGGCTGACTCACGAATCAGTATCCGATCGGCTGCCTCGAAAATTCGGACTTCGACGCCGAGCCGCGCAAAGGCCTCGGCGAGCTCGCAGCCGATCGGACCGGCGCCGAGGATTGCGAGCCTTGCGGGTTTTTCGGCGAGCGCGAATATCGATTCGTTGGTCAGCGGCTGAATCGACTGCAGCCCCGGAATTGGCGGCAGCGCTGCGCGTGCGCCTGTCGCGATGACCACGCGGCGGGCGCGCAGGACGATGTCGTCGACCGTCACCGTTCGGCTGTCTGTGAAGCGGGCGTGCCCGAGAAATACGTCGACACCTGCCTGCGTGTAGCGCTCTACCGAGTCGTGTGCAGCAATGCCTGCGCGCACTTCGCGCATGCTCGAGAATGCCGAGTGGAAATCCGAGCCGGGTTGTCGCGAGGCCTCGAGCAGAGCCTTCGATGGCACGCAGCCGACGTTCAGGCAATCGCCGCCCATGCGGTGGCGTTCGATCAGCGCTACGCGCGCACCCAGCCCCGCGGCCGCGATTGCGGTGACCAGCCCGGCCGGGCCCGCGCCGATGACGACCAGATGGTAGCGGTCCTGCGGCGTGGGGTTGACGTAGTCCGGTGGCGCGACGAGCGTCGTCCACTTGCGATCGAAGTCGTCCGCCGGGTGCTGTGCTTCAGGCATCTGCTTCCCCGGCCGCGGCGTCAGTGTCGGCGTCGGTGTCGGTGTCGTCTCCGGCTCCCTCGAGCCGCGTGTTCAGCAAGCGCGTCGCCTTGCGGGTCAGCAGTATCGTCAGCACGGCCGTCGCGATCAGACCGGCGCTGAGAAGCACCGTGCCGGCCGGTCCCGCGTCGAAGTCGCCGGTCGCGATGAATGCGAGATCGTTCGCGAGCGTGCCAATATAGACGTAGAGAATCGTCCCCGGCAGCATTCCTATCCACGAAGCGAAAAAGAAGTCGCGCAGGCTGACGCCCGTCAATCCGAGACCGTAATTCAGCAGGTTGAACGGAAAGAGCGGTGACAGACGCGCGAGCAGCACAACGGAGAAACCGCTCGTTCGTGTCGCATTGTCCAGCGCACCGAAGCGTGGCAGGTGTCTGATCCGCTCCTCGACCCAGGCACGGACAAGGCTGCGTCCGAGCAGGAATGCGGCCGTAGCGCCGAGGACGCTGCCTGCCGAGACGACCGCCACGCCGAGTGGCAGTCCGAAAATGAAGCCCGCCGCCACTGTGATGATCGAGCCCGGGATCAGCAGCACGGTCGCGACGATGTACCCGAGTATGTAAACCGCCCATGCAACGGTTCGGTTCGACTCGATCCATTCGAGCGCAGTCGTCAGCAGGTCGCCGACCGGCAGCACGTAGACGGCGGTGGCAAGGGCCGCGAGTGCGATAACCAAGCTCAGCGGTTTCAGATGTCTGCTCACGCGTGTTTCACCGTGCCGCCACCGCGGTCATTGCGGAATTGGCACAATGCCAGGCGGCTACTACGGTCGTCACCGGAAAGTCTGGGCACGACCCGCTCCAGATCGTCGATCGAGTCGACGTCGCTCAGTGGCGGGAGCAACCTACAGCCGCGGCCGACGGCGAGGCACGCGGCCTGCAGCCGGTTGCAGAGCGACGGTTCGCTCCATGGCAGATCGTCGAGCGGCGGCCAGGCGGCAGCTGTCCCCATGACGACGACGCCGCCGTCGTCGGCAGGTCCGAGAACGAACGCGTCGTGCTCGAGCGCG
This sequence comes from Candidatus Rariloculaceae bacterium, assembly GCA_965223375.1. GTDB lineage: Bacteria > Pseudomonadota > Gammaproteobacteria > Steroidobacterales > Rariloculaceae > CBDCWM01. The sequence continues at coordinate 832,122 of OZ245000.1, read as the reverse complement.
ACCGCCGCGGCATTCAGGTAGTCGGGCGTAAGCTCCGGGCAGTCGATGCCGATGAAGAGTTGCGGCCGCGGCTCCTCCCGTCGAAGCGCGTTGCCGACGCGCTCGATCCGCTGGCCGAGATTGCCGTCACCCTGAAGCCAAAGCGGCCGGTGCGGCAGGTGCGAGTCGTGCAGCCAAGCGGCGTCAGCCGGGCTCGCCGGCGCGTAGCAGGCCGGCCCCGGCCATTGTGCGAGATCTTCCGCTGCGCAATCGAGCAGCAGGCCGGCGATGCCGTCCGCGGGGTAGCCCACCTCGGCCGCGATTCTGCGTTTCGAGCGTGCCGGTGCCTTGAACATCAGCACGAGCTGCGTCTTCAGTGCGGCCGGCGACCAGACGGGCGATTGAGTCATGCGCACCGGGACCGCCGTGCTGTCGACGTTATTACCGGATTCGACATCCGCGCCATTTTACCGTCGGGCCGATTTCCCGCGTAAGATCGGTGCCTCGCGAGGCGCAGGGCCCTGCATGCAACCGAGTCTCTTCATCTCACACGGCAGTCCGATGATCGCGATCGAGGACCAGCCGGTCCGACGGTTTCTTCGCGACCTTGGGCCGCGGCTGGCGCCGCCGGCCGCGATCGTCGTCGTCTCCGCGCACTTCGATATGGCCGATCCCACGGTGACGGCCGGCGAACGGCCCGAGACGATTCACGATTTCGGCGGTTTCCCGCGAGCTCTATATGAGATTCAGTATCCGGCCCAGGGCTCGCCGGCCGTCGCGGCGCGGGCCGTCGAATTGCTCCGCGATGCAGGTTTTGCCGCAGTCGGCAGCGACCGGGGGCTCGATCATGGCGCCTGGATTCCTCTGCTGCTGATGTTTCCGGACGCGGACATCCCGGTTGTCGAATTGTCGGTCATGACACGGCGCGCACCCGACTATCACTATGCGCTCGGCTGCGCGCTCAGAGAGATCCGTCGCGAGGGCGTGCTCGTGATCGGCTCAGGAGGGGCAACGCACAATCTCCACGAGTACTTCAGACGAGGCGATGGCTCGGACGCTTCGCCGGACTGGCTCGATGCATTCGAGGACTGGCTCGTCGACCGGCTCGAGGCCGGCGCCGTCGACGATCTGCTCGACTACCGAAACGCGGCGCCGTCGGCGCGGCTCGCGCATCCGACCGAAGAGCATCTGCTGCCGCTGTTCGTTGCGATGGGGGCGGGCGACGGCGATACCGGGCAGCGCATACACACGAGCCGCGATCGCGTGCTGACGCTGGACGCCTGGCGGTTTTGAGCGGCAGCGGGACGACAGGGACGGCGAAGCCCGGCGCTGAGCCCGGGAACGCCGACGCGAAACGCGCGCCGACAATCGTCGTCGTCAACCGGGAGGGGCGGCGAATCGAGGTCGAGGGCATCGTCGGGCTGTCGCTGATGGAGAACATTCGGCATGTCGAGGCCGGTGTCGAAGCGATCTGCGGCGGCATGTGCGCGTGCGCCACCTGCCATGTCTATCTCGACGCCGATGTGGGTGCGCAGGTGCCGCCCCGAAGCTTCGAGGAAACCGTGATGCTGGCCGACGAGCCCGCGTACGACGCGGAGCGCTCACGACTCAGTTGTCAGATCCGGCTCAACGACGCGCTCGACGGGATCGTCCTGACCGTGGCGCCCAAGGCCTGAGAGAGAGCCGGCGGGCGAAGCGCGAGTTCCGGGCCCGAGCAGGCCGGGCACGCCGGGCCGGTCGAGCAGTGCACGGCGGGACGGGGCAGGCCTGCCAGACAGCTCGTCAGGCCCGACGAAAGCGCGTGCAATCGGTGAGATTTCTGGGCTAGGATCGAGGCGAACGAGGAGACCGGTATGAAGCCATTGCCAATGCGCCTGTTCGATCATATGGCGGCCGTCATCACCTGCCTGGTGCTCACCTCGGGCGCCGCCGTCGCGCAGCGTGCGCCGGCAGATATCGATCCGCTGTCGGTCGACGACTTCGAGGCGCTGATCGAGACCCACCGCGGTCAGGTAACCCTGGTCAATCTGTGGGCGACCTGGTGCGCGCCCTGCCTGCGTGAGATTCCGGAGCTGCTGGAGCTCGAGGAAGACCTGGCCGAGCGTGGCTTCAGCCTGATTGCGATTTCTCTCGATGATGCCGATGCTGAGCCGATGATTCGCGAGTTTCGGGACAAATGGTTTCCGACACTTCGTACCTGGCACAACACGTCACCGGACTGGTACGAGCTGATCGCTATGCTGGAACCGAACTGGAGCGGCATTCTGCCCACGAGCTTCCTGCTCGACCGTGACGGGCAGCTGGTCGAAACGATCACAGGCGGCAAGCCGTACGAAGAGTTCGAGGCAGCAATCGCACCGCATCTCTGACCTCGGCGTTTCCGACCCACGCGTCTCCCGACGCGTTCCAACCAGATCGCACCGAAGCGGAGCTGCCGCGGCAGCGCTGCCCGCTATTAGTGCGTCCCGGGCACCATCGCGGGGCGGCACAATTCATGTGGATTCCTCGAAAATCCTCTTAACTCTCTGACACGAGGGTCTTTTCCTGTTCTGGCACGGATGCTGCACAAGGGCGGCAACGGACCACGGGCAGTCATTGGACGTCCGTCGCTCCGCCGCCAGGAAGCAAGCGTGCGAGGAACACAGTCATGAAACTGATTACGGCAATCATCAAGCCGTTCAAGCTCGAAGACGTCAGGCAGGCACTTGCCGAAGCCGGTGTGCAGGGGTTGACCGTCACCGAAGTGAAGGGCTTCGGTCGGCAGAAAGGCCACACGGAGTTGTATCGCGGCGCCGAATACTCGGTGGACTTCGTGCCGAAGACGCGGGTCGAAGCGGCCGTTTCCGACGCGCTGCTCGAACAGGCTGTCGAAGCGATCGTTGCTGCGGCGGCAACCGGTTCGATCGGCGACGGCAAGGTGTTCGTGTCGGAGTTGCTGCAGGCGACGCGCATACGAACCGGCGAGACGGGCGAACAGGCCCTCTAGAGACATCAATAAAGTTTGGAGACTAAGTAATGGATAGCGTATTGGAACTGGCCTACGCGCTGGATACGTTCTACTTCCTCGTCTGCGGCGCCCTCGTCATGTGGATGGCGGCCGGTTTCACGATGCTCGAGGCAGGGCTCGTCCGCGCCAAGAACACCGCCGAGATTCTGACCAAGAACGTCGGGCTCTATTCGATCGCCTGCATCATGTACATGCTGGTCGGGTACAACCTGATGTATCCCGGTGATGGCTGGTCGATAGACGGCATACTCGGCGCCTTCGCGACGCTCGGCAAAGCCGACAACGAAGCAGCCGCTGTCATCGCCGGTGGCGATGGCGCACCGTACTACTCGAATCTGTCGGACTTTTTCTTCCAGGTGGTTTTCGTAGCGACGGCGATGTCGATCGTTTCCGGTGCCGTAGCCGAGCGCATGAAGCTCTGGTCGTTCTTCATCTTTGCGGTCGTTCTGACCGGGTTCATCTACCCGATTCAGGGCTCCTGGAAATGGGGCGGCGGTTTTCTGGACGCGGCGGGTTTCAGCGATTTCGCAGGTTCCGGCATCGTCCATATGTGCGGTGCCGCGGCGGCACTGGCCGGTGTTCTGCTGCTCGGCGCGCGCAAGGGCAAGTACGGACCCGACGGTTCCGTCCGGGCGATCCCTGGCTCCAACCTGCCGCTTTCGGCACTGGGTACGCTGATTTTGTGGCTCGGCTGGTTCGGCTTCAATGGCGGTTCGGAGCTGATGGTGTCGAACGTCGGCGAGGCGAATGCGGTTGCGCTCGTCTTCGTCAATACGAACATGGCCGCTGCCGGCGGGCTCGTTGTCGCGCTGCTCGTTGCCAGAGCCTGGTTCGGCAAGGCCGATCTGACGATGGCCCTGAACGGCGCGCTCGCCGGACTCGTCGCCATCACTGCCGAGCCGCTCACCCCCGCGCCGCTCGTGGCGACACTGATCGGCGGTATCGGTGGCCTTATTGTCGTCCCGTCGATCGTGTTCATGGATCGGCTGTTCAGGATCGACGATCCGGTCGGCGCAATTTCCGTGCACGGCGTCGTCGGTATCTGGGGCCTGCTGGCCGTACCGCTGACGAACGAGGAGGCGAGCCTCTCGGCTCAGCTGCTCGGTATCGTCACGATATTCCTGTGGGTGTTCATCACGAGCTTCGTCGTCTGGCTCGTCATAAAGATGATCGCCGGCATTCGGGTGTCGGAGCAGGAAGAGTACGAAGGCGTCGATATCGGCGAATGCGGGCTCGAGGCCTATCCCGAGTTCGGCACAGCCGGAGATACCTGATCCCGAGTGAGGATACGCGCACGGCGGTGTTCCCCCAACCCGCGTGTGACGATCCCGAACTGGATGCCGCGGCCTCCCGGTCGCGGCGTTCTCTTTTCCGGGGGCTTGGCGTCGGTCCGCCAGTTCCTTCCTGAGGCGGACGGTGGCTCAGCGGGGTCCGTGACCGGGCGGCCCGGCGGTCCGGACTCAGCGCCGCTGGCGCAGATTGCTCGACTCGCGGTCGTGGTAGAACCGGAAGCCGAACAGCATCGTCGTCGTCTCGTCGTCGTTCTCGTTCAACTCGATCGACAGCGTAACGACGTCGGTCAGGTAGATGTCGCCGCCGACGGTAATCGACGATTCGCCGCTGCGCGCAGGCGAGAGATCGGCATAGTCGCCCATGAATCGGAGCTCGAAGCCGTCGGCGACCTGCCAACGTACGCCGCCGGCCAGGTAGCCGGTCTCCTCCTCGACGTTGCCGAGCCCGATGTCGAGGTCCAGCGACCGCACGCCGGCGACGCCGAACACGCTCCACTTCGGCTTCAGATCCCAGTTGGACCCGATGCCTATCGAGGTGCTGGTCGAGCCCGAGGCTGCGCTGTCGAGGTCCCAGGCAGCGTATTCGCCGGTCAGAAACAGGTGCTCTCGCAACTCGACGGAGAAGCGGCCGATGTAACCGTTGCCGTCGACATCGGCCGGACCGATGTCCCAGCTCGTGCCCAGGTAGTTGATATCGAACCAGTTGTAGCTCGTTTCCGGGGATTCCTGGGCAAGCAGCGGTGCTGGTAGCAGGATGGCGAGCGGAAGAAAACGCTTCATGATCGGCAAGCTCCTAGGCCTGGGCTCAGTGGCCGGAATCGTGGCACAGACGCGTGCGGGTGCCCGCGACGCAGATCACAAAACGCTGCGGTTTTGACAAAAGCTGATGTGGTTCCGGCCCGAATGATCTCACCGATTTCGGGCCGGCGAGAGCCGCCGCAATCGCCGGGATTCCGGGCTAGATCCTCAGGCCGCCGTCGACTTCGATGATGCGACCGTTCACGTAGTCGTTCTCGATCAGAAACCGCGCGGTCGCGGCGACCTCCGCCGGTGCGCCGAGACGACCGGCCGGAATTCCCGCTGTCACCTTCTCGAGCACCTCAGGCTTCATGCTGCTGAGGATCTCGGTTGCAACGAAACCGGGTGCGATGGCATTGCAGCGGATCCGCGTCCGCGCCAGCTCTTTGGCCCAGACGACGGTCATTGCCGCGACACCGGCCTTCGCTGCCGAGTAGTTCGTCTGGCCGAAGTTGCCGTGCCGCGAGATGCTCGAAATATTGATGATCAGGCCGGGCCGGCCGAGATTCGCCATCTGTGCCGCTGCCTCGCGGCCGCAGAGGAAGACCCCGGTCAGGTTGACGTCGATCACGGCCTGCCAGTCGGTGAGCGACAGCTTGCCGGACAGTTGCCCGTCGCGGGCCTTGATCAGCAGGCCGTCGCGCAGAATACCCGCGTTCGCGATCGACACGTCGAGCGCGCCAAAATCGCCGGCAATCCGGTCATAGGTCGCTTCCGTCTGCGTTTCGTCGGCGACGTTGCATTCATAGGTGCGCACCCGGTCTGCCGGCAGGCCGAGTTCGCCGGCAAGCGCGTCGAGACGTCGCGCGTCGATGTCGATCAGTGCGAGTCCGGCACCCTGGCTGCCGAGGTGGCGCGCCATCTCGGCGCCGAGCCCCTGGGCGGCCCCGGTAATCGCAATCGTGCTGCCGTCTACGTCCATTGGCTCCCTGCTCCGGTGATGGTTGCAACCACGCTAACCGAAGCGTTCCCGATTTACGATAGTCGGTGGCGATCTGCGGTATCCTCGCGGCCCGCCGAGAAAACGAGAATCGAGGAGATTCAGGATAGCCCCTGCGGCTCTCGACTCCGTCCACCTGACGCCATGTTGCATCCGAATCGCCTCGACCAGCTGGCGATCGCCCTGTCGGCGATCTGCATCGTGCACTGTCTTGCTGTTCCGGTGCTGGTTGCGGTGCTGCCGTTCGCCGCCGTCGCATTCGGCACGGGCACGCATTTCCACGCGCTGATGCTCTGGCTAGTCGTGCCGACCAGTGTTGCCGGTTTCTGGCTGGGCGTCCGCGTTCACGGCCGCTACGGCATCGTTGCTATTGGCGCCGTCGGGCTGGCCGGGATCTGTATCGCCGCGTTACAGGGCCACGATCGGTGGCCGTTCACGATCGAAATCGCCGTCAGCCTGGTGGCGAGCGTCGTCCTTGGTTTCGCGCATCTGCAGAACTTTCGGGCAGTCAGGCGCCGGCACAGACACGGCTGAGCCGGCCGCCGGTGATTCTCGCCCGGCAGTTGAACGGCAGCCGACCTTCGTCGATGTGCGAGGCACAGACGATCTGCGTGCCGGTCGCGACCGCATCCGCGAGCAAGCCGGCGACTAGGTGGCGGGTGGCCGGGTCCAGGCCCTCCCAGGGCTCGTCGAGCAACACGAGCCGCGGCCCGTTGATCAACGTTCGGCCGATCATAGTCCGGTGGAGCTGTCCGTACGACAGTGAAGTCAGCCGGCGTTCGGCGAGCCGATCGAGCTCGAATCGCTCGAGGAGGGCATCGACTCGGGCCCATTCATCGGCCGACAGGCCGCGCGTGACCCCGAAGCTCGACTCAATGCCGGATGCGATGCAGTCGCGAACCGTTGCCGGGTACCGGTAGGCCCCGAGCAGCTCCGGCGAGACCAGTCCCACCTGACGGCGCAGATCCCAGACGTTGGACGGGTTACCGAGCCCGGGCCACTCGATCGAGCCGCCGACGGCCGGGCGCAGCTGCCCGTGGAGCAGGCGCAAGAAAGTGCTTTTGCCGGAGCCGTTGGCGCCGGAAATCAGCCAGTGTTCCCCGCGGCACAGCATCCAGTCGATCTCGCGAAGCGCCGCCGTCCCGTCGAACCAGACGCTCGCCTTTCGCAGCACGATCAGCGGCTCAGTGGTGGACGCAGCTGCCGTGAACGCGCCGTCGGTGGATTCTGCGACAGTCGATGCGGCGATATTCGATGCGGCGACAGTGGATCCGGTGACAATGGACGGGCCGGCAGAAGCATGGGTGCTACGGTGCGCTGTTGGACTGCTGCGGTTGTTGTCCGCTGGCGTGGCGGGCACTGCGGCAGCGAGTCGGCCGGCCTCAAGCTCCGCAACCCGCTGCGCGACGGCCGGCAGCTGAGCGCGATGGTGGGCCGTCGCGACTATCGTGGCAGATTCGGCGACGGATGCGAGGAGGAGGTCGAGCATTCGCCGCGCTTCAGTGTCGAGGCCGCTCGCAGGCTCATCGAGCAGCAGCAGCGCAGGTTCGAAGCCAAGCGCGCGGGCAATCAGCACGCGTCGCTGCTGACCGTGCGACAGCGTCAGAAAGCGCTGGTCGGCGAGGCCCTCGAGATCAAGGCGCGTCAGCGTCTCCTGCGTGCGGCGCATCTCGTCGCTGCCCGGATGGCGTTGCGGAATCGATGTACGTGTGACGCCTGAGCGGACGACGTCCCGAACCCTGAAGTTCCAGTCGAATCGCGCGTAACGGTTCTGCAACTCCGGGCCGACCAGCGCCACGCGCCGGCGCGCCTGGATCGCATCCGTTTGCGGCCCGTCGCCGAAGTCGTAGCGACGGCCGCCACGGCCAGGTGCGGGCCACAGCGAGCCCTCGATCAGCCGCAATAGCGTCGATTTCCCGCTGCCGTTGGCGCCGACGATGCCCCAGTGCTCGCCGGCATGGATTTGCATGTCAATCCGGTCGAGAACGCGGTGTCCCTGGATATCGACGGCGACGTCGTCGAGAGCAACGAGCGGTGCCAATGATCGCCGTGCAGTGATGTCTTGCATGGGGATACCTATAATACTTGCAACATGTCGCGCCCGCCCGCGGGCACGGCAGGAGATCGAGTGTATGCAGCTTCGTGAAATCAGTCGGCTGGACGAGTGTTATCGCTTCGAAACCGACACGCTGTTCATCACCGGGCTGCAGGCTATCGTTCGACTGCTGCTGGCCCAGCACCGGCGTGACGTTCGCGCCGGACTGAACACTGCGGCGTTCGTTTCAGGCTATCGCGGCTCGCCTCTCGGCGGGCTCGATCGCGAGCTCGTGCGCGCCAAGGGCTTTCTGGACGACGCCAATGTGCGTTTCCAGCCGGGCCTCAACGAGGATCTTGCGGCAACGTCCATCTGGGGTACCCAGCAGGCGAATCTGTTCCCGGGCGCCAGATACGATGGCGTCTATTCGATCTGGTACGGCAAGGGTCCGGGTGTCGACCGTTCGGGCGACGCCTTCAAGCACGGCAACTATGCCGGCACTTCGAAGCACGGCGGCGTGCTCGTTGCGGCCGGTGACGATCACACCTGCAAGTCTTCGTCGCTGCCACAGCAGAGCGAATACAGCTTCATCGACGCGATGATGCCGGTCCTCAATCCGGCCGATGTCCAGGAGCTGCTCGACTACGGCCTGTTCGGTTTCGCGCTGTCGAGATTTTGCGGCTGCTGGGTCGGGTTCAAGGTGATTCAGGAGACGGCGGACGCGACGCAGACGATCACTCTCGGCGCAGAAGAGCTCGAGATCGTGACGCCCGAGTTCGAGATGCCGCCGGGCGGGCTCAACATTCGCTGGCCCGACCCGCCAAACGATCAGGAGTACCGGCTCCAGAACTTCAAGCTCCGCGCCGCGCTCGCCTTCGCCCGCGCGAACCGGCTGAACGGCCCCGTTATCGACTCGGCGAAGTCGCATCTGGGGATCGTGACGACCGGCAAGGCACATCTCGACGTGCTGCAGGCGCTCGAGGATCTCGGCATCGACCGGCAGAGGGCGAGCGAGATCGGGATCAAGGTCTTCAAGGTCGGCATGAGCTGGCCGCTCGAGCCGGAAGGCATTCGTGAGTTCGCCGAAGGCCTCGACGAGATCATCGTCGTCGAGGAGAAGCGGCCTGTCATCGAAAGTCAGCTGAAGGAACAGCTGTACAACTGGCAGTCCCGGCTGCGGCCGCTGATCATCGGCAAGCTGGACGAGAATGATGACTGGCTGCTGCCGTCGACCGGCGAGCTGACGCCGGCACGGATCGCTCGGGTGCTGGCGAAACGCATGGGGCGGTTCTACCGCAGCGAGGATGTCGACGAGCGGGTCCGGTTTCTCGAGAATCAGGAAAGATACCTGGCCGCGCTGCCGATTGAGGGCGGGCGCCAGCCACACTTCTGCTCCGGCTGTCCCCACAACACCTCCACCCGCGTGCCGGACGGCAGCAGGGCGATCGCCGGGATCGGCTGCCACTTCATGGCCGCCTGGATGGACCGTGACACGGTCACGTACACGCAGATGGGCGGTGAAGGCGCCACCTGGATCGGTCAGGCGCCGTTCATCGAGACGCCCCACGTATTTCAGAACATCGGCGACGGCACCTATGCACACTCCGGGATCCTCGCGATTCGTGCCGCAGTCGCCGCCAAAGTCAATATCACATACAAGATCCTGTACAACGATGCAGTTGCGATGACCGGTGGTCAGACGGTTGAGGGCGACCTCAGCGTGGCGCGAGTCGCCAGGCAGCTCGCGGCCGAGGGCGTGAAGCCGATTCTGATCGTCTCCGATGCGCCGGAGAAATACGCGGGCCGCGAGGGCTTGCCCGAAGAAGTGACTGTTCACGACCGCCATGCTCTCGACAGACTGCAGCGTGACCTGCGCGAGAAGCCTGGCGTATCGGCATTGATCTACGATCAGACCTGCGCGGCCGAGCTGCACCGCGACCGGAAGCGCGGCCGCAAGCCCTATCCGAACCGGCGCGTGGTCATCAACGAATACGTCTGTGAAGGCTGTGGCGATTGCAACGTGCAATCGAACTGTCTGTCGGTGATGGCGCACGAGACACCGCTTGGCCGCAAGCGACGCATCAACCAGAGTTCGTGCAATCAGGACTTTACCTGTCTCGACGGTTTCTGCCCGAGCTTCGTGACCCTGGAGGGCGCCAGCCGCGATCCCGCATTGCCGCTGGCCGGAGAGGACATTCCGGACCTACCCGAACCGGCGCCGGCGCAGTTCGGCGATGCGTACAACATTCTGATTGCCGGCGTGGGCGGGACGGGCGTCGTGACCGCAAGCGGCCTGATTGGTCTCGCGGCCCACCTCGAAGGCAAGATCGTTCTGCAGCTCGACCAGACCGGGCTCGCGCAAAAATTCGGCGCCGTGCTGTCGCACGTGCGCATCGCGCCGGATCGCGAGCACGTGCATGGCATGCGAATTCCCGCCGGTCAGGTCGATCTGCTGCTCGGCGCCGATCTGATGGTCGCGTCCGATGCCGACACGCTTGCGATGCTCTCGGCAGAGAGATCGGCCGTCGTCGTCAATACGCACGAGGAAATGCCGCCGAGCTTCATCAACGATCCCGACATGCAATTCCCGAGCTCCCGCTTCCTGCGCGAGCTCAGGGCCCACAGCCGCCCCGAAGGCTTGTCTACGCTCGACGCCACCCGGCTTGCCGCGGCGCTGCTCGGCGATAGCATTGCTGCCAACGTTTTCATGCTGGGCTTCGCTTTTCAGCGGGGCCTGCTGCCGTTATCGAGCGTTTCCCTTTATCGAGCGCTCGAGCTCTACGGCGTCAATGTCAGGCGCAACAAGCGGACGTTCGACTGGGGCCGCTATACGGCCGAGGCGCCCGACGTCGTCGCGGCGAAAGCCACGGGTAGCCAGGAGCATGTCGACGACAGTCTCGATGCGATCATCGATTTCCGCTATCGCATTCTCGCCGACTATCAGGATGCAGCCTACGCGGATCGCTACCGGGCGCGTCTGACCGAAATCGCCGGTCTCGAAACGAAGCTCTCAGGCGAGCCCGGTGCGCTTACGGAGGCGGTCGCGAAGACATACTTTCAGTTGCTTGCCTACAAGGACGAATACGAAGTGGCTCGTCTATACACGAGCACGGATTTTCTCGCGACGCTGAAAGAGAATTTCGGTAACGACTACAAGCTGCGTTTTCATCTTGCGCCGCCACTCTTGTCGCGCACCGATCCCGAAACCGGACGGCCGTCGAAGATCGAGTTCGGCCAATGGATGCTGCCGGTGTTTCGACTGCTCTCGCGTCTCCGGCGACTGCGCGGCTCCTGGCTGGATCCTTTCGGATACACGGCCGAGCGTCGGATGGAGCGCGGGTTGATTGTCGAGTACGAAAATCTCCTCGACGAGCTGCTGCAGGGAACGACGGCGGCAAGGCTCGCTCAGGCGATCGAGCTTGCGGGCCTTGCTGCCAGGATCCGGGGTTTCGGGCCGGTGAAGGTGGCGAGCGTGGCCCGTTACAGGAAGGATCTCGAAGCTGCGTGGGCGCGCTTCCATGACGAAGGCCGTGCCGAAGACGAGGCCCCCGCCCGGGCGAGCGCCGCCTGAACCGACTTGCGGACGGGGCCCGCTGGCGGCATCCGAGAGCCGCGGAATCGATGCGATCCCCGGGCTAGCTAGGCCTGACCCTGCTCCCGCAGCGTTGCACAGTCGATGCAGCGTTCGGCGAACGGATAAGCTTCCAGCCGGGCCCGCGGGATCGCCTTGCCGCAGTCGAGGCATTCGCCGAAGGTCCCCTGCCGGATCTGCTCGAGGGCCTGCGCGATGAGGTGCAGCTCATGCTGCGCTTCGTTGCCCAGTGCGTCGACCACCTCGGCGTTCTCGAGCTCCTGCGCCTGCTCCTGAGAATCGGCACTGCGGCCGCGTGTGATGTTGGCCTTGATGTTCTCGAGGCGGGACAGCAACTCTTCTCGCTTCGCGATCAGAACGGATTCGATCTCGCTGTAGTCATCCACGATGGGCTCCTGCCTAAGGCGCCAGCCGGGTGCCGCGCACTACCGCTAGGTTACCTAGTCATGCGTCGGTCTGCACAGCAATATTGAATCGTGCGCAGTAGTCCTCGAAGCGTTGCATCTCACGAACCGGACTGAGCCCGTACTCGGCCAGCGAGTAGCGGTGCACGCCGTGCTTGTTCTTCGGATTGGCGGCAAGGAAGGCCTGCATTGCCTGCTCGGCCGCCGGTTCGAGTTCCCGACCGAGAAAATCGTAGATGCCGGCAATCGTGTCGAACGGGGATTGCTCGATCTGCTCGTAACTGACGTCGAGAAAGCTCTCGGGTCTGGCGCGATCGCGGATCGCGAGGAAGTCGTTGAGCGCGCGCGCCCAGCGATCGCTCCAGTCGGCCGCAATCGTGGCAGGGTCGGCGGTGTCGCTGAAAGCGCGCCTGAGAACGGTCGCATGGCTCGCCATCGATGCCATGACCCGGAGCGGGTCGCGATGGGTCTGGACGATTCGCGCATCGGGATACTCCCGCAGCAACGCGTCGAGGGCGAACAGATGTCCGGGCGCCTTCAGCACCCAGCGCCGGCCCGGGTTGCGTGCCTGAAGATGCTGCAGCAATCGCCGGTGATATGCGTATGCCAGTTGCTGGGAATCGCGCTCGAACCAGTTTTCGTACCCCGGCACGTCGTGCGTCGTGTGAAACTGGATGCTCATGAAAACCTGCGCGGTTATCGCGATGCATTCCTGCGGCAGATCCGCGGCGATCGGGTGGATCTTCCTGAATTTCGGTGCGAGTCGGTTCGCCCACGTCAGACGCGATGCCGTGCGCTTGCGGGCGGCCTCAATGCCGGCGGGCGTGTTCGGGTAGGCTGCCGGATACATGACCTCCCAGGTCAGCGGCACGCGGTTGGCCGGGTCCTGGCTCATCAGTCCGTGCAACAGCGTGGTTCCCGTACGCGGCAGTCCGATGATGAAGACTGGCGACTCGATCCGCTCCTCGGCAATCGCGGGGTTGTCGCGAAGCTCCGCTTCCAGATGGAGCAGCGTTTCGAGCTGACTGACGATCAGTTCCCGAACCGTCAGCCGCCCTAGTGCCGTCAGGTCCGCCTCCTCGCGATATGACGCGAGGAGACGTTCGAGCGGCTCCTCGATCGCCCACTCGCCGAGCTTCCAGTGGCCGCTGCGGCGTCTCGCCATATCGATCAGCGGACCCATCTCGAGCCTCGGGCGTTCGACGCCGATCCGACGCAGTACCCGGCCACCGGTATTCAGGGCTTTTACGGATCCCGCCAACAGATGCTGGGCGATGCTCATCGGTCGTCCATTCTTGATTTGCTACCATGCCGAGCCGCGCATTGTCGCTACCCCGGTCCAGTGAGTAAACAGCAGCAGCCGATGTCCCTCGAGCCAATCTCCATCGAAAGAGTCCAGACCCTGATAAGGGACGTTCCCGACTTCCCGAAGCCCGGCATCGTATTCAAGGACATCACGCCGTTACTGTCGGACCCAGCGGGCTTTCGGGACACGATTCGCTGGATGGCCGGCCACGCGGTCGACAGCGGCGCCGAGGGTATTCTCGCGATCGAATCGCGGGGCTTCATTTTCGGCGCTGCGCTAGCGCTCGAGGCGGATTTGCCGATGTACCTTGTCCGCAAGCGCGGCAAGTTGCCGCGCGAGGTCGTCAGCCAGGAGTACGCCCTCGAGTACGGCACGGACCACGTGGAAGTGCACGTCGATGCCATCGCTGCGGGCCGCAAGTATTTGCTCGTCGACGACGTCATCGCGACGGGCGGCACTGCAGCAGCGGTCGCCGCGCTCGTCGCGCAGCGGCGCGCGATTCTTGCCGGCTGTGTGTTTCTTATGGAGCTCGGTTTTCTGAACGGCCGGGCTGCGCTCGCCGACTGCCCGGTGCACGCGTTGCTCCACTACGACTAGTGGCCTGTAACGGCTGATTCGGTAGTGTATTGGGGGATAGCTGTCGTGCCGAGGCCAGGCTGCCGCGTGAGCCCGAGTCAGTAGACGCGCCGCAGAATGAAGTCCGATACCCAGCGCAGGCCGCTCGTGTCGCCTCCGACGCGTTCGAGTGCGGCGTTCGCCGACGAGAACGTGCTGTCCGCACGCGCCCGGGCTGCTTCGACCCCAAGAACCGAGGGGTAAGTCGACTTGTCTTTCTCGGCATCGCTTGCCGCATTCTTGCCGAGCGTGGTCGTATCCTGCTCCACCTCGAGCAGATCGTCGCGTATCTGGAAGACGAGGCCAATCTCGGTCGCAAAAACATCCAGGTTCGTTCGTTGATCGGCCGACAGATCGGCGAGCAGGCTCGGCATCGTAATGGCAGCCCAGATCAGACGGCCCGTCTTGCGGCGGTGGACTGCTTCGAGCCCGGCTTCGTTCAGCTCGCGGCCCTCCGCTTCGATATCGAGGATCTGTCCGCCGACCATTCCGGCGGGGCCGATCGCGCGCGCAAGCGTCGCGATGACGCTCGACTGACGATCGGGCGTGCGTTGCAGCGACTCGTCGTCGCAGAGAATCTCGAACGCGAGTGCCTGTAGCGCGTCGCCGGCGAGAATGGCCGTAGCTTCGTCGAATTGCCGGTGAGTCGTCGGGCGGCCGCGACGCAGATCGTCGTCGTCCATTGCCGGCAGATCGTCGTGAACCAGCGAATACGCATGCACCAGTTCGACCGCTGCTGCGATCGTGTCTACGGCGTCGATAGCAACGCCGCAAAGTTCCGCCGATGCGTAGCACAGTAACGGTCTTACGCGCTTGCCGCCGCCGAGCACCGAGTACGACATCGCATCACGCAGCGATTGCGGTACGGCCGAATCGGAATTTATCGCATGATCGAGGCGGTTCTCGACTCGTTCGCGGTAGGTGTCGACGCGTTCGGAGAAGTCGCTGCTCGGGGCACGTGCTATCATCGCGCAATCCTAACACCGTACCGCGTGTGCCGCGCATGCAGTCGTGAATACCCAATCACCTCGCGCAGAGGCAGCCGCGCGGGCAGACCTCGCCTATCAGGCCGGGATACTGCCAGGTGTTTCGCGCACGTTCGCACTGACTATCCCCGTACTGCCCTCGCCGCTGTCAGAGGTCGTAACGAACGCCTATCTGCTTTGCCGCCTTGCCGATACGATCGAGGATGACGTCGGGCTGGACGATGTCCAGAAGTCCGAATTCCACTCCCGTTTCGTCGCCGTTGTCGAAGGCGTCGACAACCCGGAATCGTTCGCGGCGGATCTGGCGCCGCTGCTGAGCAATCGCACGCTCGCTGCCGAGCGCGAGCTTGTGGCTGCCACGGACAAGGTGATCCGCGTTCTGCACAGCTTTCCTGCCGAATCCCGGTCGGCGATCGAGCGCTGCGTAAGAATCATGTGCGACGGCATGCCTGCGTTCCAGCGCAACAAGAGTCTGGAGGGGCTTGCGGATCTGCCGCAGCTCGATCTTTATTGTTACTACGTAGCGGGCGTGGTCGGCGAAATGCTGACGGATCTCTTCTGTCAGCATTGCCCGGACCTCGGCAGTGAGCGTGACGAAATGATGCGGCTTGCTGTTTCTTTCGGTCAGGGTCTGCAGATGACGAACATTCTCAAGGATGTCTGGGACGATCGCGAAGCCGATACGTGCTGGTGGCCGCGGTCCGTTTTTGCTGCGCATGGCGTGAAGCTGACCGATATCGAAGCGCAGCACACGACAGAGGATTTCGCTGCCGGTCTTGCCGAGCTTGTCGGAGTTGCGCACGCGCATCTGCGAAACGCTCTCGAATACACCTGCAGGATTCCGAAGCGCGAGACCGGGATACGCAAGTTCTGCCTGTGGGCGATCGGTCTTGCCGTTCTCACCTTGCGTAAGATCCATGCGAATCCCGCGTTCAGCTCGGGTGCCGAGGTCAAGGTTTCCCGGCGGACCGTCAAGGCGACGATCATGACGACGAACATGACACTGATGAGCAACCGGGCGTTGCGCCTCGTCTTCGATCGAGCCGCGGATGGGCTGCCGTTAGCCGTGCCGGCGCCGTTTCCGGGCGTTCATCATTTCGGGACGGTTTCCGGAGCTTCCTAGTGTCTCCCGACCCCGGTGAACCGGGGCAACGAATTGCCGGGCGGCCGGGCGCGATCGCCGCGATTGCCGCGCTCGCAACCGAGCGCCGCACGCTGACGGGGCACGCCGTTAGCGGGCGCGGAATCGAAGTGATTCAATCCGGCCCGGGTTCCGCCGCAGCCGGCGACGCCGCGGCACGGGCGGTGCGGAGCGGCGCCATGGCACTCGTCTCCTGGGGTGTAGCGGGCGGGATCGCGCCCGACGCAGTCACGGGAGTCGTCTGCCTGCCCCGCCGGGTCCTGCGGGAAGGCAGGCCGGCCATCGAAGTCGACTCTCGCTGGCGCGCTCGGGTCATGACCGAGCTTGCCGGTCGGTTCGAGCTGCTTGAAGGGGAAGTGGTCGATGCCGGTGAGCCGGTAACGACGCCCGGGGCGAAGGCTGCACTCGCCGCCCGGTTTCCGGCGGCAGCCGTCGTTGACATGGAGTCTTATGCGATAGCCGCGACGGCCGCACAACAGGACATTCCGCTGCTGGTCGTCCGCGCCGTCGTCGACGGCCCGGCCGATGCCTTGCTGCAAGATGTTGCGACGCTCGTAACGGCGCGTGGCGGAGTGTCCGTGCCGCGGGTCGTGCGGGCGCTCTTTCGCCGGCCGTCGAGTCTTCGGGAGTTTCGCGAGCTCGGGCGGCGGTCGGCCAAGGCACACGCGGCGCTCCGGGGCATCGCCGCCTGCCTGGGCGGCTCCCGTTTCGCGTTCGACCCGGCCGAGCGGATCAGCGCGTGAGCACGGAACGCAGTCTGATCGGTGACCCGCTCGCGACGCTCGTGCGTGCGGTAGGCCGCCATCCGATCATCGTCATTGTCGGCGTGATGTTGCTCGCGAGCGGAGCAGGCCGCTACGTCGCCGGCAACCTTGGAATCAACACGGACACGGCCAACATGATTTCCCCGGAGCTCGAGTGGCGGCGGGATTTCATTGCTTTTCGGGAGGCGTTTCCGGCCCGCGATCGCAACATCATCGTTGCTGTCGATGCGGCGAACCCGGACGTCGCAACGGACGCCGCCCGGGCGCTCGCCGCGACCCTCGCCGCGCAACCCGCACATTTCGAGAGCGTCTTTCTCGCCGGATTCGGCGAGTTCTTCGATCGCAACGGCTTGCTCTATCTCTCTCTCGGACAACTCGAATCGCTCAGCGATGATCTCGTTGCGGCTCAGCCTCTCGTCGGCCGCCTCAGCCGCGGCTTCGGCGGAGCGGCCGTGCTCGACGTCGCTGCCATGGCCGTTACCGCGGACGAGTTGTCCGTGGCCGACGGTATCGAAGGCCTGCTCGGGGAGATCGCGCTGACGATCGAAGCAGACGCGGACGGCGCGTCCCGGCTGCTTCGCTGGCAATCACTGTTCGAGGTCGATGCCGCTTCGACTGCAACGCCGTTGCTGCTGCTGCGGCCGGTGCTCGACTTCGGGCGCGTGCAACCGGCCGCCGCCGCTATCGACGCGATCCGGGACGCGGCGGAGCAGGTTTCCGAGGCTGCTGCGGCGCCGGTGACCGTCAGGCTCTCCGGGACTGTGGCCATGGAGCACGAGGAGCTGATCAGCGTGACCCGGGGGGCTGCAGCGGCCGGCATCGCCGCGCTCGTCATGGTCGTCGTCGTGCTTCTTTGGACGCTGCGATCCGTCGTGCTGCTGATCGTCTCGATACTTACACTGCTCACCGGCCTGGTATTCACGGCCGCGTTCGCAGCGTTCGCCGTCGGGCATCTGAATCTGATTTCAGTGGCTTTCGCGGTGCTTTATGTCGGCCTTGGCGTCGATTTCATTCTGCATTTCTGTCTCCGGCACAAGGAGCTGCTCGCAACGGGAATCGAGCGAGTCGAAGCCCTGGCGCGGACGGCACACGGGGTCGGGGCATCGCTGGTCATTTGTGCAGTCACGACGGCTGCCGGCTTCTTCGCATTCATGCCAACCGACTTCGATGGCGTCTCGGAGCTCGGTCTGATTTCAGGTGGCGGGATGTTCATCAGCCTCGTGGCCAGCCTCGTGCTGCTGCCCGCGCTGCTGGCCGTCGCATGGAGGCCGGCCGGCGAGTTCTCGGCGGCATCCGCAAGGCTGCCGGTGCGCGCCTTCAACCCGGCGCGCGCCGGCGGTGCCGCACGTGTCGTGGTCGTCATGGCGGCCGCGCTGTCGATCGCCTCGTTACTGGCTTTGCCGGGGCTCGAATTCGACAGCAACCCGATTCATCTGCGCGATCCGGAGTCGGAGTCGGTCCGGCTGCTGAGCGAGCTGGCCGAACGCAGCGAGGCGCCGATGTTCAGCATGCTGGCGATCGCCGAAGACCGCACAGATGTCGACCGATGGCGCGCGGCGCTGGCCGCCGATCCGCTGGTGGACCGCGTCGTCGGCGCATCGTCACTGGTGCCTGGTGACCAGGAAGAGAAGCTGCTCGTGCTCGACGACTTGCGCTTCGTGCTCGGCGCCGGGTTCGGCAATGTCACCGCGCAGGCATTCGATGCCACACAGCTGGAACGGGCGATGCGCGACCTGCTGACTGCAGTTCGGGGCGAAAGCGTGGCCGGTGCGCCGCGCCTCGCGGCAGCGATCGAGCGCTGGCTGGGCGTGTCCGCAGCGACCGACGCAGCCGGGGGAGTGGCGCGCGCTGCAGCTCTCGACCGCGCATTGCGGTCCGATTTCACCACGCAGATCGGCCGGCTGGCTGCCGGCCTCGACGCCGAACCGTTCACGGTGTCCGATCTGCCCGCGGCGCTCGCCGAACGGTGGATCGGCCCCGACGGGCGCGAATTGGTCGAGTTCGTTCCTGCTGAAGACCTCAATGACAATGAGGCGGCGTCCCGTTTCGTCGATGCAGTCAGAGCGGTCGTGCCGAACGCTACCGGGCTGCCCGTCGTCTATCGTGAGGCGTCGCGAACGATAGTCGGCGCATTCCGCCAGGCGCTGAGTCTGGCGCTCGGCGTCGTCGCGATTCTCCTGTTGATTCTGCTCCGGCGCATCGGCGATACGATCCTGGTGCTGTTGCCGATTCTGTTCGCCTCGGCTACGACAGCTGCAATCGCCGTCTGGTTCGGGCTGCCCTTCAATTTCGCAAACATCATCGCTTTGCCGCTGCTGATCGGTGTCGGTGTGGACAACGGCATCCACATCGTGCACCGCAACCGAACGGAGCCGCGCGAGGGCGGCACATTTGCGACCAGCACGTCACGCGCAGTGCTCGCAAGCGGCCTTACGACGATTGCCAGTTTCGGTAACCTCGCGTTCTCGAGTCACGTCGGCACCGCGAGCATGGGCAAGCTTCTGACGATAGGCATGCTCGTAACGCTTGCGGCTACCCTGATACTGCTGCCGTCGTTGCTGGCACTAAGGAAGCGGACATGACGGCAATCGTCACAGGCGCGAACGGCTTCGTCGGCGCCGCCGTCGTGCGACGACTGCTCGGCGCAGGCGAACTCGTCCGGGCACTCGTTCGCCCCGGCAGTGACAGGCGCAATCTCGAGCGTCTCGACGTCGAGATTGTCGAGGGCGATCTGCGCGACCGTCAGTCCCTGGTCAGTGCCTTTAGTGGCGGCCGGTACGTCTTCCATGTCGCCGCCGATTATCGGCTTTGGGTCCCGGATCCCGCGCCGATGTATGCGACCAACGTAGAGGGATCGATCAATGTCGTCGAGTGTGCCGCCGAGGCGGGCCTGGCAGGCATGGTCTACACGTCGAGCGTCGCCGTGCTCGGAATCAACGACGACAGAACGCCGGCCGACGAGGAAACGCCGGTGGCGCTGGCCGACATGATCGGACCCTACAAACGCTCGAAGTTTCTCGCCGAGCAGGTCGTGCGCGAGCGCAGCAGGGCGCTCGGTTTCCCGGTTGTTACCGTCAACCCGTCGACGCCGATCGGACCGCGCGACATCAGGCCGACGCCGACGGGTCGGATCATCGTCGACGCGGCTTCCGGCCGTATGCCGGCCTATGTCGATACCGGGCTGAACATCGTCCATGTCGACGATGTCGCCGCCGGACATCTGCTGGCACGCGACAGAGGCGAGCCCGGGCAGCGTTATGTGCTCGGTGGCGACGACATGAGTCTGCGGGAGATACTGGGTACCGTTGCCCGGCTCGCGAATCGCAGGCCTCCGCGTATCCGTCTGCCGCGCGCAGCGATTTATCCGGTCGCGCTCGTCGGTGAGTTGATCGGCAGGCTGACGCGCATCGAGCCGCCGGTTACGCTCGACGGGTTGCGAATGTCCCGCAAGCACATGTACTTCTCGAGTGCGAAGGCGAGGGCAGCGCTCGGGTACCAGGCGCGACCGCCGGAGGAGGCGATTCGGGACGCCCTGTCATGGTTTGCGGTCAACGGCTACGTCAGGTGACCGCGTGGAGACAGAAGTGAGGGCTGAGATTTGACGGCGACGGCCAGTGTACGAGCGCGTTCCAATATCGCGCTCGTCAAGTATTGGGGCAAGCGCGATCCGGTGCTGAACACACCGGCTGTTGGATCGGTGTCGATCACACTCGATCGTCTCTGGACCGACACGACCGTTTCTTTCGATCGGGCGTACGCGGCCGACACGCTCGTTCTCGACGGCGAGACCCGCGACGCTGAAGTCGGCCGCGTCTCGAAGTGGCTGGACCTCGTTCGCGAAGTCGCCGGCACGGACCTGCGGGCACGCATCGTGAGCCGGAACAACTTCCCGACCGCCGCGGGTCTGGCGTCGTCGGCGTCCGGATTCGCGGCGCTGACGGCCGCGGCAACGCGGGCCCTCTCGCTCGACCTCGACGATCGCGAGCTCACGATTCTCGCTCGCCGGGGGTCCGGCTCGGCGGCGCGGTCGCTGCACGGAGGCTACGTCTGGATGCACCGCGGCCGAGACGAAGACGGCTCCGATGCGTATGCCGAGCCGCTGCTGGAAGCCGATGCGTGGCCGCTGACCGTCATCGTCGCCATTACGGCCGGTGGCAGGAAGGCGGTCAGCTCCGGTCGTGGCATGACGCAGTCGGCCGCGTCGTCGGCCTACTATGCGGCCTGGGTTGACTCGCACGACGCCGACATGCGGGCCGCGCGCGACGCGATCGATGCGCGCGATTTCGACAGCCTGGCGCGGGTCTCAGAGTCGAGTTGCCTGAAAATGCATGCTGCGGCAATCACGACGGACCCGCCGCTCATCTACTGGAGGCCGGCGACGCTTGCGTGCATTGCCGCGGTTCGTGAGCTGCGTGCCGCCGGTAGCCCCGTGTTCTTCACTATCGATGCCGGGCCGCAGGTGAAGGCAGTTTGCCTGCCGGAGGCGGCGCCGGCCGTGGAGCAGAGACTGCGCGCAGTGGAGGGCGTCGTCGACCTGATCGTGACCGGCCTTGGCCCGGGCATAGAGACGCTGCCGGACTCGGCGGAAACGGCCGAATGAGAATCATCGCGCGCGCGCCCGGCAAGCTCGTGCTGCTTGGCGAATACGCGGTGCTCGATGGCGTTGCCGCGCTGGTCATGGCGGTCGGGCGGCACGTCGTAGCCGAGATCGAGCCGGTTCCCGGTCCGCGGTCCGCGCTGATGCTGCGCACGGACGCCGAGACCCTGCTCGAGTTTTTTGCCGGTGAGCCGACCGGTGCGACGCTCGTCGACGAGTTCATCGGGACGGCGCCGCCGATCGCGTGGCCTGCGTGGCGCGGCCGCCTCGATTCCGGGGCGTTCTGGCTCGGCAAGACGAAGCTCGGCCTCGGTTCGAGCGCCGCGGCGCTGGTGGCCTGGGCCGGTGTCTGGTCGCGCGCGGCCGGATCGGACGATTTGCCCGATCCCGCCGAGCTGATAAGCGTGCACAGGCGCTTTCAGGGCGGGGCTGGCAGCGGGCTCGACGTCGCCTGCTCTTGCCGCGGAGGCGTGCTCGAGTATCGCCTGGATGCCGAATTCGTGCCCCATTTTGGTTCAGTCCGGCTGCCGAACAGTGTAGGATTCGCGGGTATTTTTGCCGGCAGCTCTGCCTCGACGGCCGACCTGGTGGGACGGTATCGGCAATGGCAGCGCGCGCAGCCCTCGGCGGCGCGGGCGATGCTGGCAGCAATGGCTGACCTGGCTGCCGATGGCGCGGGGGCTGTCAGCGATGGTGACGGGGACCGGCTGATGGCGGCAATGGCAGCGTACGGCGATTGCCTGGATCGTCTCGGCGAGGCGATGGGCGTCGACCTGGTAACCAGTCAGCACAGGGAGATCGGCAGTTTGGCCAGGCGGTTCAACGTGGCATACAAGGTGAGTGGCGCCGGCGGCGGCGACCTGGGGATCGCAGCCAGCGCGGACCCCGGGCAGCTGAGCGCGTTCCGTGCGGCCGTGGGCGACCGCGGCTACCGGGTCATCGATATCGTGCCGGATCAGGCAGGGCTTGAAGTCGAGGAAATCGCCTAGGTGTCCGACGAGCGCTTGAGAATCCCCGAGTTTTACAAGCTCAGTGTCGAAGAGCGGCTGCGCGCCGTGCAGGAGCGGGGTCTCCTGAACGCCAACGACTTCCGCGCGCTTGCAACAGGCAGGCACACACTCGATCCCGCAGCGGCGGACAAGATGATCGAGAACGTCGTCGGCGTCATGGGGCTGCCGCTCGGCCTCGGCATGAACCTCCTCGTCAACGGGCGGCAGCACATCGTGCCGATGGTCGTCGAGGAGCCTTCGGTGGTCGCCGCGCTGGGATCGGCCTGCAAGCTGGTGCGAAGCGCCGGCGGCTTCACGGCCTCGGCGACCGATCCCGTGCTCATCGGCCAGATCCAGATCGTCAGTCTGACGGACATAGAACGGGCCAAAGAGACGCTGACGGCTCACAAGCGCGAGATTCTGAATCTCGCGAACAGCTTTCATCCGAACATGGTTGCCCGTGGCGGCGGTGCCCGGGACATCGAGCTGCACGTGCATCCGCAGCCGTCGAGTGGCAGCCGTATGCTGGTCGTTCATCTGCTCGTCGATACACGCGATGCGATGGGCGCCAATCTCGTCAATGGCATGTGTGAAGGCGTCGCACCGCTGATCGAGTCGTTGACCGGCGGCTCGGTCTTTCTGCGGATACTTTCCAATCTGACGGATCGCTCCGTCGCCCGGGCCGCCTGCAGGATTCCCGTCGAAAAGCTCGCGGGTCGCGGCTATTCCGGCGAGGAAGCCCGCGACGGAATCGTGGTTGCGGCCGAGTTCGCCGCCGTCGATCCGTACCGCGCCGCGACGCACAACAAGGGCATCATGAACGGCATCGATCCGGTTGCGATCGCCACCGGCAACGACTGGCGGGCGATCGAGGCGGGTGCCCACGCGTATGCGGCACGCGGCGGCCGCTATACGTCGCTGACGAAGTGGTATGCGGACGACGACGGTAACCTGTGTGGGGAGATCGAGATCCCGATCAAGGTCGGTATCGTCGGAGCGCCGCTCGAATCGAATCCGACCGTTGCGCTGAATCTGCGCCTGCTGGAGGTCGAGTCCTCGATGCAGCTCGCGGAGATCATGGCCTGCGTCGGCCTGGCACAGAATTTCGCGGCAATTCGCGCGCTCGCGACGGAAGGGATTCAGAAGGGTCACATGACCCTTCATGCCCGCAGCGTCGTGACTGCCGCGGGTGCGAATGACGAGATATTCGACGAGGTGCTCGACCGCCTCGTTCAAAGTGGCGTGATCAAGGTCTGGAAGGCGCAGGAAATCATCGGGGAGATCGAGGCCGAGGGCCAGCAGAGCGATTCACCCGGTCCGAAGCGCCGTACCGACGAGTCAATGGGAGTCGGCTACGGCAAGGTAGTGTTGTTGGGCGAGCACGCGGTCGTCTACGGCAGGCATGCGATCGCCGCGCCGGTCCCGATGGCGATCAAGGCGATGGTCGAGGACTGCGACCGGGGCCTGCATCTGTTGATTCCGCGCTGGGGTGTCGAGTACGAGCTCGCATCGAATCCTCACGAGCGCCGTTCTTTCGAGCGCCCGGCCGGCGTAGTGCTCGACAAGCTGGGTCTGAGCGGTCGCGGGATGCGCATCGAGGTCTTTCCGGAAGTGCCTCGCAGCATGGGTCTCGGGGGCTCCGCGGCAATGGCCGTTGCGATCGTCAGGGCGCTCGACAAGCACTTCCGTCTCGGCTTGTCCGACGAAGAGGTCAACGCGCTGGCGTTCGAGTCGGAGAAAGTCGCCCACGGGAGCCCGAGCGGGCTCGACAATACGCTGGCGTGCTACGCGAAGCCGCTGGTGTACCGGCCCGGCGATCCGCCGCTGGTCGAGCCGCTCAATATTGTGCAGCCGATTCCGGCAGTGATCGGCATGACCGGCTACGAAGGGCTCACCGCAAGAACCGTCGGCCGCGTCCGCGATGCGTGGAAGCAGGATCCCAAGCTCTACGAACGGATATTCGATCAGATCGACGCCCTCACGTTGCGTGGCGTGCAGGCGATACGGGATAACGATCTGAAGCAGCTCGGCGAGCTGATGAACATCTGTCACGGTATGCTCAATGCATTGCAGGTGTCGACGCCGGAGCTCGAGCAGCTGGTCGACATTTCCAGGGAAAGCGGTGCCCTCGGCGCGAAACTCACGGGCGGGGGTGGCGGTGGTTCGATCATTGCGATCTGCGACGGCGATCGGGCGCCGGTCGTCAACGCGATCAGGGCCGCCGGTTATCAGGCGGTAGAAGTGGACCTCGGAGCAGACCCCAATGGCGCGTGAGGAGGTCGTCTCTAGCTCGAGCGAAGAGCTGATCCTCGTCGACGAGCTCGACCGCGAGATCGGTTGCGAGCTGAAGAGCGAATGCCATGCCGGCAACGGCATCCTGCACCGCGCGTTCTCGATATTCGTCTTCAACGCGGACGACGAGCTTCTGCTGCAGCAGCGCAGCGAATCGAAGCCGCTGTGGCCGAATTACTGGTCGAACACCTGCTGCTCGCACCCGCGTCGCGGTGAGTCGATGGACCTGGCCGTTACGCGGCGGCTGAGGCAGGAGCTCGGTTTCGAGTGCCCGCTGCAGTTTCTTTACAAGTTCAAGTATCACGCGCAGTACGGTGCGGTCGGTGCCGAGCACGAGTATTGCTGGGTGTATCTCGGCCGCTACGACGGGCCGGTCGACGTCAACGTCAGCGAAATCGCCGACTGGCGCTTCGTCGATGTCCCGGCGCTGGATGCCGAGCTGGCTTCCCACCCGGACAGATTCACCCCGTGGTTCAAAATGGAGTGGTCGCATCTGCAGCGGCACTTCATGGACGCCATCGTGTCGCAGCCTGTGGCAAAATCTGCGGGTCGCGACTGAGCGGCGTAACGACGCAGGCATACAAGGGAATCGGTTATGTCAATTCCACTGGTTCAGACCTACCGAATCGGCCGCTATATTCTCGAGCAGAAGCTCAAGGGGAATAAGCGGTATCCGCTCGTGTTGATGCTGGAGCCGCTGTTTCAGTGCAACCTTGCCTGTGCCGGCTGTGGCAAGATCGACTACTCGAACGACATTCTGCGTAAGCGCATGAGTGTCGAGGATGCGCTCCGTGCGGTCGACGAGTGCGGCGCCCCGGTCGTGTCGATCCCCGGTGGCGAGCCGCTGATCCACAAGGAAATGCCGCAGATCGTCCAGGGGATCGTCGATCGGAAGAAGTTCGTCTATCTCTGCACCAATGCGATTCTGCTCGAGCAGAAGATCGATCAGTACGAACCCTCGCCGTATCTGACCTGGTCGATACATCTCGATGGCAACCGCAACCGTCACGACGAATCGGTGTGTCGCGGCGGGGTCTTCGACAAGGCCGTGTCCGCGATCGAGGCTGCCCGCGACCGGGGATTTCGCGTAACGGCCAATTGCACGCTTTATGCGGGCGAGGATCCGGAAGACGTTGCGGACTTTTTCGACTATGCGATGACGCTCGGCCTGGAAGGCGTCATGCTGTCCCCCGGTTACAGCTACGATCATGCGCCGCGTCAGGATGTCTTCATGGGACGGCGGAACTCGAAGCAGTTGTTCCGGGACATTTTCAGAGTCGGTCGGAAGCGCGGCAGCAAGTGGCGCTTCAATCAGTCGAGCCTCTTCGTCGATTTCCTTGCAGGCAACCAGACATATCAGTGCACGCCGTGGGCGAATCCGACGTACAACATTTTTGGCTGGCAGAAGCCGTGCTATCTGCTGGTCGATGAGGGCTACGCGCAGACGTATCAGGAGCTGATGGAGACGACCGAGTGGAGTCGCTACGGTACCGGGATCAACCCGAAGTGCGACAACTGCATGGCGCACTGTGGCTACGAAGGCACGGCCGTCGAGCACACGATCTCAAGCCCGCTCAAAGCGCTGAGCGTGATGCTCTTCGGTCCGAAGCTCGATGGTGAGATGGCGCCGGAGCTGCCTGTGCTGCACGGCGGGCATGCGTCTGACGTCAGCGTCTCGATAGACCAGATAGGCAATCGTTCCCGGTCCGGGGACTGACGGTCACGCCGCTCCCGTCACGGGCCCTGCCGGAGGCCAGCCTGTCGGCTCGTTGCCCGACGTGAGCGTGGCGCCGAAATGGCCCTGCTGATTGGCGCCTTCGCCGCTTTTGCCTGGCTCAGCCTGCTGCTGCTGCCGTCGCGCCCGTGGATGACCCGCGAGCGGCTCGAGCCGGAGACGGGCGATCTGCCGGATCTGTCGAACGTCACCGTCATCATTCCGGCTCGCAACGAGGCAGCGCACATCGGATCGACCCTCTCCGGTCTTGCATCGCAGGGGCGGAATCTCGCCGTCATCGTCGTTGATGATCAGTCGTCCGATGCGACGGCAGCGGTCGTGGAGGCCGCCGTGGAAGCCCATTCCGGGACGCTGCAGATCGACCTGCTGCGTGGTGCGGCACTGCCTCCCGGCTGGGGCGGCAAGCTGTGGGCGCTCGATCAGGGGCTGCGCGAAGCAACGCGCGACTGGGTCTGGTTGCTCGACGCGGATATCGAGCTTGCGCCCGGCGTGGCAGCGGCATTGCTGAAAGAGGCTGCTCGAGGCCCAAGGGCCATGGTTTCGGTGATGGCAGAGCTTCGCTGCCTGTCGTTCTGGGAGCGGCTTCTCGTGCCGCCATTCATCTACTTCTTCAAGGTGATTTATCCGTTCGCGCGCGTCAACAATCCCTCGTCCCCGGTTGCGGCGGCTGCCGGCGGCTGCATTCTGGTGCGCCGCGACGCTCTCCGGAGCATCGGCGCATTCGAGTCGTTCCGGGACGCACTGATAGACGACTGCACGCTCGCGCGGCTCGTCAAGCGCAGCGGCGCTTCGATCTGGCTCGGCTTGAGTCGTTCAGTCGTCAGTCAGCGGCGCTATGTCAGTCTGTCGTCATTCGCTGCGATGGTGTCGAGAACGGCTTTTACCCAGTTGCGCTATTCGCTCGCTTTGCTGCTCGCCGTCACCGCGCTGATGCTGCTGGTTTTCGGCGGGCCATTTCTCGTCCTCTGGCTGCATCCGGACGCGTACGGCGTCGCGCTGGCCGCGCTCGCATTCGCAGCGATGCTGACAGGCTACCGCCCGGTCCACCGCTGGTTCGGTCTGTCGCCGGTCTGGCTTTTGACGTTCCCGATCGCAGCTGCGCTCTATCTGGGGATGACCTGGCTGTCCGCGTTGATGTGGTGGCGCGGCATCCGGGCGGAGTGGAAGGGTCGGTCCTACGCCGCACGCTGATAACGGAGAGGCCTCGATGCAAAGACTGATGTCGACGATTGCGCTGGCAGGCTGGCTGTTCTGCTGGGCCGTCCACGCCCAGGAGGCGCCGGAAGCGGAAGCCGGGACGGACGCGGCCGCCCGTATCGTCGCGGAGCTCCACGACGCGCTCGTCGCTGCGGCTACGCTCGCTGCGCCCGGGCAGCGTTACGATGCGCTGCTCCCGATCGTGCGCCGCACCCACGACCTGCCCTTCATTGCCGAGGTCACCATTCGCCGGCAGTGGCGCGAGCTTGACGAGCAGAAGCGCGCGGCGTTCGTCGCCGCGTTCGAGCGTTTGAGCGTTGCCACCTATGCGTCGCGTTTCGCCGGCGTAGGGCCCGACACGTTCGGTATCAGCGGTGCCACGCTGATCGGTGAGGGCCGTGTCGAGGTGTCGGCGTACATTGCCCGGCCCGACGATGACGACGTGCCGCTGACTTACGTGCTGCAGCAGAGCCAGGAGGGCGGCTGGCGAATCGTCAACATCCTGGCCGACGGTGTCAGCGATCTCGCGATGAAGCGGGCCGAGTATCAGCGAGTGTTTCGCGACGGCGGAACGATCGACGATCTGATCGACAGGCTGGACGCGGAAGCGGCCGGCGTCTGAGCGAGGTCGGCGCGCCGAAGAGCCGCGATGTTCGGACATCCGCAACTCTCTCGGGGGCGAATCGGCGAGACATCCGGGCCAGAGACTCGCGCATCCGCCGGCGTCAGTTCAGGAATCGGTAGTACTCGATTCCCTCATCGCTGAGCTGCGGATTCTTATTGCGACCGATCTCTTCGATTACGAAGCCGTCGCCGGGGTTCGTGAGACCGTCAGCCGTCCCTGAATCGTGCAGCGCTTCGTACTGTGCGCGCGTCAGGTCCTGAGCCGACTCGAGCGATGCAGCGAAGCCGATGCGAAGGGCGGCATCTTTCCAGCCGGCCGCGACCGTCATAGGAATCGCTTCGGCGGCGTCGCCGCTGCCGTAACCGACGGCGAGAATCTTTCTACCGGCCAGATCCTGATCGCCACGGGCAGCTTCCTCCATGCCGGCGGCGATCCATGCCGGGAGTGCGGCGCAGTAGACGTTACCGATGTCCTTCATGATGTCGGAGCCAAGTGACATTTTCGACTTCACGAATTCGCGGAACTCGTCGCTCTTGCGGAACTCACGCAGCAGTGCGACACAGAGCGGATAGACGTCTTCGTCGATTCTGCCGTCGCGTACGAGCTGCAATACGTCGGGGCTCGAGTGCATTTCCGCGAGAACGGCATCGACGTCGATGTCGATGTGCTCGCAGTGGCGGCGGAGAATCTCGCGGCCGCGGTCTCCGTCGCGGCCAAGAGCGAACAGATAGCTCATCGCGAAGGACGTTTCAGGCATTCGGTGATAGGGCCGATGCAGAAATGTCGCGGCAAGCTCACGATAGTAGTCCGCCGGTTCCTTGCCCATCCTCCGCAGCATGTCATTCAGCGCATGCAGAGTTTCATCGAGGTAACACGTCGTCGAGTACTTGCCGTTGAATACCGGCAGATCCTGGAAATGGCAGTTCAGCTTGCCGCGAATGATGTTTCGCAGGACGGGCTTGCGAAAGTCGACAGCTCGGTAGGACGATGCGCTGCCGATGTTTCTGAGATCGATTTCGAGTAGCCGCGGCTTCTTTTCGAGAAGCATTGCGACGCCGCCGGCGCCCTGAGTCGGCTCACCGGAGCTGCCGCGCGCATATTCGGCGATGTCTGCGCTGACAACGATCGCGCAGCGATCCCGGTCCTCGAGCGCGAGGTAGCGGAGCGCATGCTTGATCGCGTAGACGCCGCCCAGGCAGGCATGCTTGACCTCCGGCACCTCGCAGTTGCGGCTGATCGGCGCCTGTCCGCGAGCCTTCAGGGCGTCGTCGATCATGCCTTTGATGATCACGGCTCCAGCCGAGTTGTCGGTGCTCGATTCCGTGCCGAGGCCGAGAAAGCCGATTCTGGCAGGGTCGATTCCGTAGTTTTCGATCAGCCTGAGGACCGCATTCGCGGCGATCGTGTAGACGCTCTGGGCGGGGCCGCGCATTCTGAAGCTTCGCCCGACCACGGCTTCGGTCTTGTCCCACGGTGAGTCGGTCCACTCGCACCAGGACTTCAGGTCAACTCGATATGGCGGCACATACACGGCGAAGCCGCTGATACCGACAGGTTCGATCATAGAAAACCCCTGGGACGTCCCACTGTGCTGAACTCGGATCGCCGTCCCCCACGAACGGCTGTGCGCAACGGAATTATAGGGCAAATTCCGCGCTGAAATGTCGATCAGTCGGTAATCCCCGCCTTTCTGCGGCCCGGTCGGCTTGCGGCATCCGACCTCGGCGGGGATACCCGGCAGGTATACTAGATCGGTCGCTTCCAGATCGAATATCAGGCGAGAATGATTCCCGAGTCGACTGCGGCGTTGCCGGATCTCCGGCAGCGCTACGAACGGATCGATCCGCGTCCGGCGTCCGGAGCCCAATAGCAATGATCAGTCGCGTCGAGCGCTGCTACAACATTCGCGAGCTGAGGAAGCTCGCTCAGAAGCGCCTGCCGGCACCGATGTTTCACTATATCGACGGCGCCGCCGACGATGAGTGGACGCTGCGGCGGAACACCGACGCATTCGACGCCTTCGAGTTCCAGCCGCGATGTCTCGTAGACGTTGCCAAGATCGACATGTCGGCCAGCGTATTCGGTGAGCGCATCGACTGGCCCTTTTTCTGCTCGCCGACCGCCTTGTCCCGCCTGTTTCACTACGAGGGCGAGCGTGCGGTTGCGCGAGCCGCGGATGCGTTCGGCACCTTCTATTCGTTGTCCAGTTTTTCGTCAATGAGCATCGAGGAAGTCGCGAAGCTCACTTCCGGACCCAAGGCCTTCCAGGTTTACGTGCTGAAGGATCGCGGCCTGACGCGCGAGTTCTTCGAGCGCGCCCGGGAGTCCGGCTACAAGGCTCTGCAGCTCACCGTAGATGTCGCGGTGTCCGGGAACCGTGAGCGGGACATCGTTACCGGCATGACCGTGCCGCCCCGGCTGTCACTGATGAGTCTGATCGATATCGCGATGCATCCCGCGTGGGTTTACCGTCATCTGACGTCACCGAAGATAGACATGGCGAATGTCGCGCACCGTCCGCCCCCAGGCAGCGACAAGCTCGGCGGCATCATCGAGTATCTGAACAATCAGCTCGATCGCAGCGTCACCTGGGCCGATGCGGAATGGATGATCGGCGAGTGGGGCGGCCACTTCGCGATCAAGGGCGTGATGACCGGCGAGGATGCGAAGCTCGCGCGAAAAGTCGGCGCGACGGCCGTCATGCTGTCGAATCACGGCGGTCGGCAGCTCGACTATTCGCCGGCGCCCTTCGATACGCTGAAGCAAGTGGCCGATGCGGTCGGTGGTGAGCTGGAGATCATCCTGGATGGCGGTGTGCGACGCGGTACCCACATTCTGAAGGCGCTTGCGCTCGGCGCGACCGTCTGTTCGGCCGGGCGGCCCTATCTGTACGGGCTCGGTGCGGGTGGCGAAGCGGGTGTCATGCAGGCACTGAAGATTCTGAGGTCCGAGGTCGAGCGCGACATGGCGCTGCTCGGTGCCAGCCGGATCTCGGATATCGACGAATCGATGATTCGTCGCGTGTCGTGACGATGGCCGATCTGCGAGAGATCGCCAATCGGCAGAGTGCGCGACCCGTCGCGATTCGTCGTGCGGGCGGGGGTCGTCCATTCGACGAAGTGGAAGACTACGTCGCGACCGAGGAGCCGCTCGAGATCAGGCTCGGTTTCCAGACGCCGACCGGGGAACGTGCCGAGCGCAGCATTTCGATCACGATGCGCACGCCGGGAAACGACGCCGAGCTCGCAACGGGTTTCCTGTTCACGGAGGGTATCGTGAGCTGCGCGTCCGACATCGAGCTCGTTCGTCCCTGTGGGCCGCCCGCGCCGAACGGTCTGGTCAACGTCGTTCGTGTCGAGCTCGCCGGGTCCGTGGAAGTCGAGCTCGATCGCCTGCAGAGGAACTTCTACACGTCGTCGAGTTGCGGCGTATGCGGCAAGGCGTCGCTGGAAGCGGTCGCGGTCCAGGGGATATACGATTGCTCGGGCGGCGATTTCCGCATCGCCGAGGAGTTGCTCGAGGCGCTGCCCGGACGTCTCGGAAGCGCGCAGGCCGTTTTCGATCGCACCGGCGGATTACATGCGTCCGGGCTCTTCGATGCCGGCGGCGAAATACTGGCCGTGCGCGAGGACGTCGGACGCCACAATGCGCTCGACAAACTGATCGGCAGCCGTCTGGCTGCGGCAGAGATCCCGCTGTCCGATCGCGGTCTCCTGTTCAGTGGCCGCGCGAGCTTCGAGCTGATGCAAAAGGCCATGATGGCGGGCTGCCCCTTCGTTGCTGCCGTAGGCGCGCCGTCGTCGCTCGCGGTAGAGCTGGCAGCCGAGTTCGGAATGACGCTGGTCGGTTTTCTGAAGCGGGGCGGTTTCAACGTCTACACACGGCCCGATCGGATCGGGGCCTGAGCGCTGCCGCCGGACTGCAACGAACTTTGTGGCTGGAGGAACAGACTGATGAGAAGAGCGATATTCGCCGGATTGGTGCTTGCGACCGGTGTGCTGCTTGGCGCGATGATCAGACCGCTGACTGCTCAGCAGGGAAGCGCGGCGGCCTGCGTCGTAGGTGAAGCTTCGAACGCCGCCTGCGCCGGCAACTGGATCGTTTTCGCCGGCAACACGTCGGCCGTGGACAACGGTGCATGGGTCGTCCGGGTCGATACGACGACCGGCGCAATCTGGTTGCGCGACGGCAACGACATGGAGCTGCTCAGAGAGCCCGAGTAGCTTACTTCCAGGTGTCGTTGGTCCAGCCCGACACGTCGTAATCGGCCATGCACTGATCGGCAAATTCGACGAACCGGTCGAGCAGACCGCTGCGGTCCGCGAACTTGCCGATGTCGAGGCGAATTTGCTCCGTGTTACCCGCGTAGTTGATCTCGTATAGCTCGTGGCGGCCACCGAATTCCGTGCCGACCGCATCCCAGATCAGCTTGAAGAGCTTGATTCGCTCCTCGGCGCTGCCGGATGACCCTCTGTAGAAGCGGTCGAGTAACGGCCTCAGCTCGGGATGCTCGAGATCGCGAAAGCTCGATGGCACCACGACCGGGCTGCCACCGAGAAACTGGTGGAAGAGCTGCCGCACGTGCGGCCAGCAGCGCGTCGCGAAGTATCTCAGCGTTGCCGCATATTCGAGTCTCGGCACCACGGTCCCGCCCGGTCCGGGCTCCGGGTCCCGCATCATCGCCGTCGTCAGCGCGTCGATCAGGTGCCGCCAGCCGATGATCTCGCCCATGACGACCTGAATGCCGCGGAACGTATCGGTACCGTTTGCCCTGATGCCTTTCGCAAACAGACCGCACATCAGGTCGAGCTTCACGCGCAGGCGTGTGCCGGACTGCAGATTGAAACGATTGAGGAAACGCGACGCGGGATAGAAGGCATTCGCCTTTTGCGTGTCCCGGTAGACCAGAACGTTCTCCCACGGTATGAAGGCGTCGTCGAAGATCAGGACCGCATCGTTCTCGTCGAAGCGGCTCGACAGCGGATGATCGTACGGGCTGTCTGCAGCTCGCTCGTAGGACCGCCGACAGATGAGTTTCGTGCCGGGCGTGTCCATCGGTGCGATGAAGAGCAGCGCGAAATCTTCGGCTTTACCCTGTTCGAGGTGCACAGAGCTGTTCTGGGCAACGAAGGTCGCATGCGTCAACGCAGAGCCGGTCGCCAGCATCTTGGCGCCGCTGACGACGATGCCGTCGTCGCGCTCCCGGACTTTGTGGACATAGACGTCTGCGACCTCGTGGACGGGCCGATGCCGGTCGACGGGCGGGTTCACGATCACGTGGTTCAGGAACAAGGCCTGCGAAGCGTAGCGCTTGTACCAGCCCGTCGCGCTCGCTTCGAACGGCGCATAGAACCCGGGATCTGCGGCCAGGCTGGCCATGAACGCTGCCTTGTAGTCGGGCGTTCGCCCCATGAATCCGTAGGAAAGACGAGCCCACACTTCGATGGCGTCACGCGCTTCTTCGAGCTCCTGGCCGGTGCGACTGGGCTTGAAGAACTTGTGCGTGATCTGGCCGAAGTCGTCGACCGTCGTCATGTCGAGCCCGGGGTCGTGGAGCGCATCGTAAAGCCGGGCGACGGAGCGGGCCGAGTTTCGAAAGGCAGGGTGACTGGTCACGTCGTCGACGCGCTCGCCGTCGATGAAGACGACGCGGCCGTCGCGGAGGCTTTCCAGATAGCCGTCGCCGTTCAGCAGATTCGATTCGGGATCTGCGGCCGTTTCTTGCTCTGACATGGTCTCCGCGTGCTCGCGCCCTGGGCCGAGCGTGCTTCGAGTATAGGACAATCGCCGATTAACCGTTTCGGCATGGACTCGGCAGGCCTCGTTTGCTGCAATGCCGGTCAGGTCCTGTGCCGGTCGGGAGTCCGCATGTTGTTGTTCATAGCCGCGGTGGCGGTAGTGCTCGTCGTCTCTTTCCTTTGCTCGATCTTCGAATCCGTGCTGCTGTCGCTCAGTCGTCCGCAGATTGAGCTGATGGTCCAGAAGGGCAGCAGGGCCGGGCGGTTGCTGGCCGGGTTCAGGGAGAACATGGATATCCCGATTGCCGCGATTCTGATTCTGAACACGGCTGCCCATACGGTCGGTGCTGCCGTCGCCGGCGCGAGCTACTCCGATGTGTTCAGTCCCGGCACGCTATGGATCTTCTCGCTGATCTTCACGCTGGCCGTGCTGCTGTTTACCGAGATCGTGCCGAAGACACTCGGCGTCAGCTATGCCACAGTTCTTGCCGCGCCGGTCGCGCTCGGCATCGAGTTTCTGACGACGGTATTGCGCCCGCTCGTCGTGCTGAGCGAGAAGATTTCGAAATCACTGAGGCGGGACGCGGAGACACCCGTGACATCGGTCGAGGAGATTCGTCTGCTGGCGTCGCTTGGTCGAAGCCAGGGCGCCGTGGGCAACAAGACAGCCGGGCTGATCATCGGTGCTTCACAGCTACGAGGGCTGACGGCCTACGACGTGATGCTGCCGCGTGAAGACGTGCAGTTCCTCCATCAGGCGATGTCGCGGCAGGA
The DNA here is from genome assembly GCA_965223375.1 of Candidatus Rariloculaceae bacterium. Classification (GTDB taxonomy): domain Bacteria; phylum Pseudomonadota; class Gammaproteobacteria; order Steroidobacterales; family Rariloculaceae; genus CBDCWM01. The sequence goes on along the minus strand of OZ245000.1, from coordinate 797,316 downwards.
TGTGCTCGACATGCTCACGTCGACCGGCCACAGCCGTTTCCCGCTGTCGGTATCACGCGATCTCAATGACTTGCGGGGCATCGTCTACGCAAAGGAAATTCTTCATTGGCTGCTGCAGAACGAGGGGCCTGCGATCGACTGGGACGCGCTGGTGCACGATGCCGGTTTCGTGCCGCGCAGCATGCCGCTGATCCAGCTGCTGCGGGTCTTTCAGGATGGTCGGCGACACCTCGTGATCGTCGTCGACGAATATGGCGGCGTCGATGGCATCGCCTCGCTCGAGGACGTGCTGGAGGAAATCGTCGGCGAGATCTACGACGAGACCGACACGCCGTCCGAGGATATCGTCGGGCGCGAGGACGGCAGCCTCGTCGTCGACGCGCGTGTCGACTTACGCCGTCTGGCAGCGCGGCTCGGCGAGAGCTGGGCCGCGGAAGAGTCTGCGACGACCATCGGCGGGCTCGTGACAACGATCATGGAGACGATTCCCGCCGTGGGCGATTCGATCGTCTGGAACGGCTACCGAATCGAGGTCCTGCGCGCCGGTCAGCGGCGCGTGAAGCAGGTGGCGATCGCTCCGTTGACGGAGGCCGCGAGCGGGTCCGATCGGCCACCACAATGAGCCAGAGCAACGGCACTGGTCATGCGGCCAGCAAAGTCGGAGTGCCGTAACGCGCCGGTCGGGGCCTGACGTTTCGGCTATGATGATCATGTGAGATCGCGGTCAGCCTTTCGGCCATGAGCAAGCCGGGGAACAAAGGGATTCGACGTATCGTCAACGCGACTTTGTTCTCGCTGGCCGGGCTTCGTTCAGCCTGGCGCAATGAAGCGGCATTTCGGCAGGAATGTCTTCTCGCCGCCGTACTTACCCCGGCAGCATTCTTCGTCGGAGCCTCCGGGCCGGAGCGCGCACTGCTGATCTTTTCGATCTGGCTCGTGCTGGTGGTCGAGCTCGTGAATTCGGCGGTGGAAAGCGCCGTTGATCGGATCGGCCCCGACCATCACCCGTTGTCGGGCCGGGCGAAAGACCTCGGCTCGGCCAGTGTCCTGGTCAGCCTGGCGCTCGCCGCCGTCGTCTGGGCTCTCGTGGCACTGGAGAATTTCTAGGACCGTAGTTCAGCCTGTGGTCAATGTCCGTGAGTCGGTGTTTCCACGGAGGGCGGTCCAAACTATCATGCGCGATGCCCGCGGTGGCCAGGCCTTCGAGCCGGCCGATGTGTGCGGGGCGCGGTGGCTGGCAGATCTTCGGGTCTCGCAGCAGGACCGCACGCAGCTCCCGGGGGGGATGAGCAGGTGGAGCCACGCATGAAATCAGCGACGTCGTACGGTTCGGTAGCGGCCATGCCTCAATGACCATCCCTTCCGGAGAAGTCGATCACGGGCATCGGCGGGCGTTCTTCGCGAACTGGCTGTCGGATCCTCTGAATGTTGCCGCCATCGCGCCGAGCGGCCGCATGCTCGCGCGGCGCATGGCGGTTGGAATCGGCGCGGGGCACACGGTCGTTGAGCTCGGCGCCGGCACGGGCACGCTGACGACCGAAATTCTAAAGGCGGGCGTCAAGGCGCGGAATCTGCATCTCGTGGAACGTAATGCGGCATTCGCCGACATCTTGCGCCGACGTTTTCCCGGTGCGCACGTCCATCATGCGGAGGCGGGCGATCTGGCTGATGTCATCCCGGTACGAGACATAGACAGTGTCGTAAGCGGTCTGCCAATTCTCTGGTTCGAGCGAAGCAAGAAGCGTGCGATTCTGAAGGCGGCGTTCGAGGTTCTTCGAAGCGGCGGATTCATGCAGCAGTTTACGTACTTCGGCAAGCCACCGGTTGGCTCGCGGCTGCTTCGTGAGCTTGGTCTGTCGGCCACTCTGGTTGGCCTCGCACCGCTGAACCTGCCACCCGCCTTCGTCTACCGGTTCGAAAGACGCGGCTGATCCTTTCGGTTCGCCCCGGTCACGCTGCGGCGTACGCCCGACTCACCGATCGCGCCACGATATACTCGGACGATGCTGTTCGACAGCCGCTTTACCAGCGAGATCGTCGCTGCGCGCGATGCGCAGATAAACGTCGTTCGTGGCGGATCGGGGCCGCCGCTGCTGCTGCTGCACGGCTATCCCCAGACGAGCGCGATGTGGCACCGCGTTGCGCCCGCGCTGGCGGACGAATTCCACGTCGTCTGCGCCGACCTGCGCGGCTACGGCGACAGCTCGAAGCCCGCGTCCGGACCCGACCACGCGGCGTACTCGAAGCGCGCCATGGCGGCGGACATGGTCGAGGTCATGTCATCACTCGGCCACGACCGGTTCATGGTTGCCGGCCACGACCGCGGCGGGCGAGTCGTGCATCGGCTGGCGCTCGACCATCCCGATTGCGTCGTGCGCGCCTGCGTCATGGATATCGCGCCGACGCTGCATATGTTCGAGCAGACCGATCAGGCATTCGCGACCGGTTACTACCACTGGTTTTTTCTCATCCAGCCGAACGGCTTGCCGGAGACACTGATCGGCGCCGACCCCGACTACTTCCTGCGAGCCAAGCTCGGGCAGTGGAGTGCCCACGATGCCGTCTTCGACGAGCTCGCCGTCGCCGAGTATCTTCGCTGCTTCCGCGACCCGGCGACGATTCATGCATCGTGCGAGGACTATCGAGCGGCTGCCAGCATCGATCTCGACCACGACCGTGCCGACCGTGATGCCCGAATCGTGTGCCCGCTGCTGGTGCTGTGGGGGTCGCAAGGCTTCGTCCACCGCACCTACAACGTGCTCGCGACCTGGCATGAGCGCGCGCACGATGTCGACGGGATGGCGCTCGACTGCGGGCACTTCCTGGCCGAAGAGGAACCGGCTGCCGTTGCGGCTGCGCTGCTCGATTTCTTCGGGGCCGACCCCGCCCGGCAGGTCGGGTCGGCCGATCCGGACGGCGCAGCCGGGCGCTGAGTGGCCGCGATGCCGGCGCGTCTGAGCCGGCCACGCTCCCCGGCGCCACGTTTTCTCTATACTGCGCCCTGTCAAGAGCGCCGCAGTCAGGGGGACGGCCGATCGACACGCCGGACCGGAAAACCGATCCCGCAGCCAGTGAGACCGAGAGAGTAGCGAGCGATCGCCGTCGGCGGGTCGGCATGGCGGTCGGCCTGATCGTCTTCGTCACGATGTTGCTGTTGCCGCCACCCGGTGGCCTGGAGGCCGCGCCCTGGCGGACGGCTGCCGTGGCTCTGCTGCTCGCGATATTCTGGCTGAGCGAAGCACTGCCGATCTCGGCGACGGCACTGCTGCCGCTCGTGCTCTTCCCGACACTCGGCATCGCACCGATCGCCGACGCATCGGCACCTTACGCAAATCCGATCGTCTTCCTGTTCATGGGCGGATTTCTGATTGCGCTTGCGCTCGAGCGCTGGAACCTCCACCGCCGGATCGCGCTCAACGTTCTGATACGGGTGGGTGCAAGGGAAGACCTCCAGATCGGCGGCTTCATGATCGCAACCGCTCTGCTCAGCATGTGGGTTAGCAATACGGCAACAACAGCGCTGATGCTGCCGGTGGCGCTCTCGATCGTGCCGCGGAATGCGGACGGCTCGACGGTGGTCGGCAAGGCCGGGTTCGCGACCGCGCTGATGCTCTCGGTCGCCTACGGTGCCAGCCTCGGCGGCATCTCGACGCTGATCGGCACGCCACCGAATGCGTTTCTTGCGGGCTTCATGCTCGAGACCTATGACGTCCAGCTGGGGTTCGCGGAATGGATGCTGCTCGGCGTGCCGATGTCGATTCTGATGCTGTGGATCTGCTGGATACTCCTGACGCGGCTGCTGTTCCCGGTCGGTCGTGAGGAGATGCCCGGCGCCCGGCAGACGATCCGCGAAGAGCTCGACAAGCTGGGGCCGGCCACGCCGGCCGAGAAGCGTGTCGCGATCATATTCGCCTCCACGGCCGTGCTGTGGATGACGCGGCCGCTGCTGGCGGGCTGGTTCCCGGCTCTGCAGCTTTCCGACACGACGATTGCAATGGCCGCTGGGGTCGCGTTCTTTATCGTGCCGAGCGGCGCCCCGGATCGCGGCGCTTTGCTCAGCTGGAACTACGCCGAGCGTTTGCCCTGGGGCGTGCTGCTGCTGTTTGGCGGCGGGCTGTCACTTGCTGCCGCCGTCGACAACACCGGCCTCGCGGACTGGATAGCCGGCTCGCTCGGTGGCCTCGGCGACTGGCCCGTGCTGGTGCTGATATTCGCAGTCACGGTCATGATCGTCCTGCTGACCGAGCTCACCAGCAACATCGCGACGACCGCGACGTTCTTGCCGCTCGTCGCCGCGCTGGCCGTAAGCCTCGGTCAGAATCCGTTGCTGCTCGCACTGCCTGCAGTGCTTGCAGCCAGTGCAGCGTTCATGTTGCCGGTCGCGACGCCGCCGAACGCAATAGTCTTCGGCAGCGGGCAGCTCACGATTCCGCAAATGGTTCGCGCGGGCATCTGGCTCAATCTGATCAGCATCGCGGTGATCGTGCTCGTCGTATATGTCGTCCTTGGGCCATTCCTGCTTTCATGACCAGTCCACGGTCGCCAACGCGGAAATGAAGCGGCTCAAATTGTCCGCCTTCGGGCAGCGCTTCACGCGTGACACCGGCGCGCTCGAGCTGATGGACGATCTCGGTAACGCGATGAACGACGCCGGCGGGACGCTGATGCTCGGCGGCGGAAATCCCGGTCGTGTGCCCGCCGTGATGGCGAAGCTCGCCGCGCGCCTGCGCGAAGTCGCGGGCGACGAGCGCGAGCTGAACCGCATGCTCGGCAACTATGCGCATCCGCGCGGCGAGCAGCGTTTCCGGGATTCCCTGGCGCGACTCCTCGCGAGCGAGCTCGGCTGGTCGATCACTGCCGACAACATCGCGCTGACCGGTGGCAGTCAGTCGGCCTTCTTCTTACTGTTCAATCTGTTCGGCGGGGAAGACGCTGACGGCGTCAACCGACGAATCGTGCTGCCGTTGACTCCCGAGTACGTCGGTTACTCGGATGTCGGGATCGGCGAGGCGCTGTTCGTCTCGACGCGGCCGGTCATCGACGAGACGGAAGCGCCGTTCTTCAAGTATCGACCGGACTTCGATGCGCTGGTCGTCGATGCAACGGCGGCGGCCGTCTGCGTCTCCCGGCCCACCAACCCTACCGGCAACGTGTTGACCCGCGAAGAAATGACCCGGCTCGACGCAGTATGCCGAGAGTGCGACGTGCCGCTGATCGTCGATGCAGCTTACGGCCTGCCGTTCCCGGGCATCGTCTTCGTCGATTCCGAGCCCTTCTGGAACGAGAATGTGATCTATTGCCTGAGCCTGTCGAAGCTCGGTCTGCCGGCCGTGCGTACCGGCATCGTCGTCGCCCAGGAGGAAGTCATCGATGCGCTGACCCGGATGACAGCTATAACCAGCCTCGCTGTCGGCAGCGTCGGGCCCGTGCTCGTGCAGCCCTGGATCGAGTCCGGCGAGATCCTGAGCATCAGTCGCGACCACATCCAGCCGTTCTATCGCGACAAGGCCCTGCGGGCCTGCGACTGGCTCGTCAATGCGCTCGACGGCGTGCCGTTCCGGATTCACGAGCCGGAAGGTGCGCTCTTTCTGTGGCTGTGGTTTCCTGATCTGCCGATAACGAGCGACGAGCTCTATCGGAGGCTGAAATCTGCAGGTGTCTTCGTGCTCTCCGGCACGTCATTCTTCCCGGGCCTTGCGACGGACTGGCGGCATCGCAACGAGTGTCTGCGGCTGTCGTATGCGCAGGATGACGATGTTGTCCGCCGCGGCATCGAGATTCTCGGTCGCGAGCTGAGGGCGATCTGTCGGTAATGCGCGCGTCGTCGCCGGGAAGTCTGTGGCTCGCGGCGCTCCTGGCTACGCTGCTGGCCGCGCTGCTCGCCGGCTGCCAGGACGCAGGGACAGGCGCGACCCGTCAGCCGCCGACTGAAGACATTGCCGCTGCCTACGTCGGTTCCGCCGCGTGCGGCAGTTGCCACGAAGCGGAGCTCGACCTCTGGCAAGGATCGCATCACGATCTTGCGCTGCAACCGGCGTCCGCATCGACCGTGCTCGCCGACTTCGATGACGCCGAGTTTTTCCTGGACGGCGTGACGACCCGATTCTTTCGGCGCGACGGCGACTATCTCGTCGCGACCGAAGGCGCCGACGGCGCGGTCGGGGAGTTTCGCGTCGTGCACGCATTCGGCATCGATCCGCTGCAGCAGTATCTCGTCGAGTACGAGCGCGGTCGACTGCAGGCCCTGAGTGTTGCCTGGGACACACGCCCGGTCGAGCAGGGCGGTCAGCGCTGGTTCCATCTGTATGGCGACGACCCTCCGCCGGCCGGCGATCCGCTGCACTGGACGAGCGTGCTGCAGAACTGGAACACGATGTGTGCGGATTGCCACTCGACTGCCGTTGCGAAAGGCTTCGACGTGGAGACCGACAGCTACGCGACGACGTTTGCCGAGGAAGACGTCGGCTGCGAGGCCTGTCACGGTCCGGGCAGCCGCCATGCTGCGGCACCGGCCGATGTATCGCTGACTCACGCGATCGTTCCGCGCGCCTGGGTGCTCGCGCCCGGTGCTGCGATAGCGTCGCGCTCCGGCGCCGAGCCCGCGATGCGCGAGACGGATACGTGTGCGCGCTGCCATTCGCGCCGCGCGCAGCTCGACGATGCGGGGCCGCCGGCGCCGCTCACCGCGCACTATCGCCCGGAACGGCTCGGCCGCGGGCCCTACTTCGATGACGGTCAGGTTCGCGAAGAGGTCTATGTCTGGGCATCGTTTCTGCAAAGCCGCATGCATTCTGCCGGGGTTACCTGCAGTGACTGCCACGAGCCTCATGCATTGACGCTGCGGGCAAGCGGTGACGAGCTGTGCGCGACCTGCCATTCGCCGGATGTGTTTGCGGCCGAGACCCATCATCGGCATCCGGTTGCTGCGGGTTCGCGCAGTGCGGTTCAGGGCGCGGGCAGTCAGGCGCGTGCCGATCCGTCCGCCGTCGATGCTGCCGGAGGTCCGGCGTCGGCCGGCGTACCGCGTTGCGTCGATTGCCATATGCGCGCCGAGACGTTCATGCAGGTCGATCCACGCCGGGATCACAGCTTCCGTGTCCCCCGGCCGGATCTCAGTGTCGGCATCGATAGCCCCAATGCCTGCAATGACTGTCATCGCGACGAGTCGGCCGCCTGGGCAGCCGCGCGGATTGCCGAGTGGTTCCCGCAGGGGCGTCAGACCGAGGCGCATTTCGGTGCCGCATTTGCCGCGGTTCGCAACTGGCAGGACGATGCCGCCGATGCGCTGCTGCCGCTCGTCACCGATGGCGAGCAACCGGCCATCGTCAGAGCAACCGCTCTGTCGCTGCTCGGCGCCGGTATCAACGCGGTCGACACGGCGACGCTGAACGCGCTCGCCGGCGATGCCAGCGATGAGGTCAGACTCGCGCTGATCGACGCCGCGGTACAGCTGCCGCCGGCGAGGCGCGCGGATGTCGTGCAGCGTTTCCTGAGCGATGCGCCGCTCGCACTACGCCAGGCTGCGACGCAGACATTGCTGACTGCGCGCGATACGCTCGGCGCCGGCCGCCGGGCCGACCTCGATGCCGGGATCGAGGAAGCGCTGGCGGTTGCGCGCTTCGGTGCCGATCGCCCGGAAGGCCTCACGGCCGCGGCGCAAATCGAAGTGCTGCGTGGCGATCCCGAAGCCGCCAGGGGCTGGCTGCAGCTCGCCGTCGAGCGCTTTCCCTGGTTCGTGCCGGCCTACGTCAACCTGGCGGATCTGGAGCGGGCCTCGGGCCGGAACGACGCTGCGCTCGCGATCGTCGAACGCGGACTCGCAGCGACGCCCGATGCGACGGCGTTGCAGATCGCCAGAGCGCTCGCGCTGGTTCGGCTCGAGCGCCGTGACGAAGCGCTGGCCGTGCTCAGTGAAGTGTATGCGGCCGAACCGGATGAGCCTTACCATGCCTACCTGCTCGGACTGGCGATGCAGTCGACCGGCCGCACGATGGAAGCGGTCGGCGTCCTCGAAGCCGCCGGCGCTCGCGCTCCCGCCTATGCGGAACTCTGGTATGCACTCGCGACGATCGCGAGGGACGAGGGCCGCCGCGACGACGCGCGCGAGTTCGCGCAGCGGGGCCGCGACAATGTGCCGGGCGATCCGCGATTTTCGGCCCTGCTGACCGAACTCGAGTTGCCATAATCCCGCCAGGTTTCTGCGTCGTTTCGTGTTTTCACAGTCATCCGCGCTTGTGCTTGCGGCAACTGTGATCCGGTCGAGCCACAACGGCCGATGCGATTTCCTACACTGCGCCGGATGAATCGACGATCCGTATCCATCTGGCGCCGGGGCTCGCTAGCTGCCGCGGTTCTCGCTGCGACTGTCGTGTGGGCCGACGAGGGCGAATTCGGGCCCGTCGAGCTGCGCGGCAAGGAAAGACACGACCTGATCGAGACTGCCGGGCAGTATCACGATCAGTTCGAACGCCGGTCGCTGCTCTACGGCGAACCGGCCGTTCTCGGGCTCGTTCGCACGACCGGCGAAGCGCTCGCGCCCGCACCGACGGACGACTACTTCCGCTACGAGTTTCACGTGATTCGCGATCCGTCGCCCAATGCCTTCGCGATGCCGAACGGCCGCATTTACGTGCATACCGGCATGCTGGCGCGGCTCGACGATTCGTCGCAGCTGGCCGCATTGCTCGGTCACGAAATTACTCACGTCGCGGGCCATCACAGCATCGTCCAGTTTCGGATTGGCGCGGGCCAGGTGCTCGACATGATCTTCACCGGCGGCGCGATCACGCTTTTCACACAGCTCAAGTTCAGTCGCGATCTCGAGCAGGAGTCCGACGATCGCGCCCCGGCGATGGCGCTCGATGCCGGTTACGACCCGCATGCCGTGCCGGAGCTGATGGAGTTGCTGGCTGAGGATTTCGAGGGGTTGCGTCCGAGGGTCGGCACGATCTGGACGACGCATCCGGACCCCGAAGACCGACTTGAGCGCAGCCTCGAAATCGTCGACGGAATGCCCGCGCGAGACCGCGATCCGGACGCCTACGATGCCGTCGTGCATCCGCTCCGTGCCCTGACAGTACGCGACTACATCAGCGACGATTTTCCTTACACGGCAATCGCCGTCGCAGAGGCGTTCATCGAGAAGTATCCGGACGATCTCGAGTTTCAGGTGCTGCTCGGTGACGCATGGAAAGCGCTCGGTCCCCGGTCGGAATTTTCGCCGGAGGATCTCAGCAATCGCGATCGTAGGCGTAATTTGCGGCAGCGCTATTTCCGCACGACGGTCGAGCGCCACGAGCGGTTGATGGAAAGCGAGGAGGGCCGGCAGGCCTTTGCCGAGAACATGGCGCGGGCCGAGGAGATCTATCGCGGCGTCCTCGCGCAGAATCCGGACTACGCGCCGGCGAACCGCGGTCTGGGAGAAGTGTACGAAGCACTCGACCGGCCGCGCGATGCCGGCAAGGCATATCTCGACTACGTGCGGTCGGCACCGGATGCCGATGACCGCCCCGTCATCATGGGCCGACTGGCCGATATCCGCGACCAGCTGGTCGCACAGGAGACCAGGGATGAAGACTGAGCTGATCCATCGAACCATTTTCGCGGTCGTGCTGCCGCTGATCGCATCGTCGGCACTTGCAGAGATGCACGCCACCGAGGAATTCGAGAGCGGCGAGACTCGACCCGTCACGATTGCACTGCTGCCGGCGCAGGTTGAGCTGGTCAAGCAGCGCATGATTCGGCGCGAAGCTCAGGTCGAGGAGGCCGGTGAGCTCGAGGCTTATCTCACGAGCGCGGTTGCCACCGAGCTCGCCGGAAAGAACTACAACGTCATCGAGGTCACGGCGGCCGAGATCAACGCCGACCCCGAGCTGCAGGAACTGGCTATCGAAGCGAACCGTCGGTTCGACGAGCTGCTCGGCAACGTTTCGCGGCGCCTGCGCAAGCAGATCGAGTCGCGTCGTTACCACGCGGGCGATTCGGTGACCCTGCTTGCCAACCGGCTCGGCGTCGATGCCATTGCGTTCGTTCGCATGCAGCTCATCGCCAACGCCAAGGGCGTGCAGATCATGAACATGGGCATGGGCGGCGCGCAAACGATGATGTCGGTGAGCCTCGTCGATCGGAATACGACCGATATCGAAGCCTACGTCACGCTCCCGATCATGCGCCGCGGCAAGATGTTCGGCGGCTACGAGGACGTGATGAACAATCCGGACGAGGAGATGGCCCGCTTCGCTCGCGCCACGATCAACGATCTGGTCGAAGCGGATCCGTCAGCCCGCGTTGCTGTTTCTGACGATGCAGTGCTCGACGATCTGGAGTCGCTCCTGCAGTAGCCCCGAGGAGCGCCGGCCGCGGTCGGTGGCGCCGCGGGCCGCGACTCTGAGACAATTTCGGCGATCCATCGCGCTCGGGCGGCGGGTTGCCAGGACCATCCCGGGAACGGGCCGCCGGTGACGGTGGCCCGTTTTCCCGTCATTGGCACCCCAAAAGTCTTACTTGGCGTGGATCCCGGGCCCGGCAGTTCGCTGGGCCGTTGCACGAGGCTCATTGGCGGATCCGGCGTTTGGCTTTACTGACTGAAATCGACTACCAGCCCGATCCCGGGGCCGCCTGCCGTGCGCTCGGGGGGCTGCCCTGGACCGTGTTTCTCGATAGCGGTCACCCGTCACCGTTTGCGGCACGGTTCGATGTTATCGCTGCCGACCCGACGGTCACGCTGGTCACGCGCGGCGACGAGACCGAAATCGTCCGACGGGACGGCCGCCGCGAGCGCTCGACGGCCGATCCGCTGACGCTGATTCGGAGCGAGCTCGGCGACACCGGCAAGCTCGGGAAGGCTCGTCCGCGCGGGTCCGAACCGGATCTGCCCTTTCGCAGCGGCGCGATCGGCTATTTCGGCTACGACCTCGGGCGGCGCTACGAGCGGATCGACGGTACGGCAGTCGACGACGTCGGCATGCCGGAGATGGCCGTCGGCATATACGAGGCCAGCGTCGTCATCGACCACCAGGCGCAGCGAAGCTGGATCGCAGGCAGCGACGGTGAGTCGGCTGCGGCGCTCGCGGAGCAGTTACTCGCGAGGTTGAGGGAAGTCGATGCGACACCGCCGCCACGGCGATTCGAGGTCATCGGCGATGTGACCTCGAATCTGCCGCGCGCCGCCTATGCCGTCGCCTTTGCGACGATCAAGGACAACATTCGCCGCGGCAACTGCTATCAGGCGAACCTGACGCAGCGATTCGAAGCTGCGGTGCAGGGTGGCTCATGGGATGCCTATCTGGCGCTGCGAGAGTCGAATCCGGCGCCGTTCTCCGCCTACCTCGATTTTCCAGACGGGCAGATACTCTGTTCCTCGCCGGAGCGATTCCTGCGTGTCCGGGACGGCGAGGTCGAGACGAAGCCGATCAAGGGAACGCGCCGAAGGTCCGCGGACGATTGGGTCGATCGACATCGGGCCAACGAGCTGCTCGAGAGCGAGAAAGACCGCGCCGAGAACGTAATGATCGTGGATCTGCTGCGCAACGATCTCGGCAAGTGTTGTGAGGCCGGCAGCATCCGGGCGGAGCCATTATTCGAGATCGAGAGCTTCGCCGGCGTGCATCATCTCGTCAGCACGATTCGGGGCCGGCTCAAGCCGGACTGCGACGCGCTCGACATGCTGCGCGCCGCGTTCCCGGGCGGGTCGATTACCGGCGCGCCGAAGCGTGCGTCGATGCAGGTTATCGACACGGTCGAGCCCAACCGCCGCAGCGTCTACTGCGGTGCGATCGGCTACATCGGCCATGACGGCAATATGGATACGAACATTGCCATCAGAACGCTCGTACGCCGCGGTTCGACGATCTATGCCTGGGCCGGCGGCGGTATCGTGGCCGATTCCGACAGGAGTGCCGAGTATCAGGAGAGCTTCGACAAGGCCGAGGCGATGCTGTCCGTGCTGTCGTCGGCTCGGCCTGCGGCCGCGGGCTGAGCGTTCCGGCACACCGGAGCCCGGAAATCTCACCGATTACGCGCGTGAGATTTTCGGGCTACACCGATTCCGCATGGACGAAGCCGCGCCAGGTGGCTGCATGATCGACGACGTTGTGGACGCGCAGCACGTCCGCGCCGCGGCGGGCCAGGGACAGCGATGCGCCGATCGTCAGCGGGTCGCGCTCGATTGCGGTCTCCCCGCCGAGTGATTGCAGAAACGACTTGCGTGAATGTCCTACCAGGACGCGCAGATCCGTACGCAGAAAACGTTCGATGTCCCGAATCAGCGTAAGCGATTGCAGCGGGGTCTTGCCGAATCCGATCCCCGGATCGAAGAGCAGCCGACTGCAGTCGACGCCGGCGGCAGTCCAGTGCCCGAGTTGTCGGTCGAGCCACTCGAGCACCTGATCGGTCGGGCTTCGGTCCGTGGCGAGCGTCCGGGTCGGGTCGGCCGGGAGCGAGAGTTGGTGCATGGCGACCCAGTCGGCGGACCGCTCGGCTGCCAGCGCGACCATCGATGGGTCGAGCAGCCCGCCGACATCGTTGATGATGTCTGCACCTGCGGCGATCGCGCGCCGGGCGACCTCGGGGTGGTAGGTATCGACGCTGATGGCCGGGCGAAATCGCCGGCCGCGAAACCGGTCGGCGACCCGCTCGAGCGGCGGTGCAAGTCGCTCCCATTCTGCGTCCGCGCGAAGCGGCGTGGCACCGGGGCGCGTCGACTCGGCGCCGAGGTCGACTATCGCAACCCCGGCGGCGAGCATCTCGCCGATCGCCGTGTCGATCGACGGCATATCGAGGTGTCTGCCGCCATCCGAGAACGAATCGGGCGTCACATTGACGATTCCCATCCACAGCGGGATTTTCGTTGTGAGCTGCCGGTACGTGGCGAGTACGCTCCCGCCGCCCGGAATCGGGCGCTGCGGCGCGATGGCGGTGAGCGGTGCCAGCACGAATGCCCGTGACTCGAGGCCCGCGTGCGGGATCGTCAGGTCCGGATCGTCGAGTTGCAGATCGTCGAATAGCACGATGTCGATGTCGATGACGCGCGGTGACCAGCGCGGCCCCGACGTCCGTCCCAGCTCACCTTCGATGCGCTTCGCGAGTGCCAGCAACTCGTGGGGCGAGAGCGGGCAGTCGACTTCGGCAACGGCATTCAGATAGGGCCGGTTCCACTCGGCCGGGGCATCGGGCGGCAGCAGCGCGGGCGATTCGACGACCGGCGACGCCTGCAGCAATCGCAGACCGCAGCGTTCGACGGCGGCGGCGGCCGACTCGAGGTTTTCCAGCCGGTTGCCGAGGTTGGAGCCGAAGCTCAGTAGCGCAGACATCGGTGTCCCTGTCGGTTAACGGAGCCAGCATCATACTCGCGCACTCGAATGCGGCGTCCGGGGGCTTCCCAGGACAACACACGCGGCGTCCAGCAGGGGCGACATCCGTCGCGTCACTTCTTACAATGCGGGCTCTGAGCGGATGCGCGGCAGGCCGGCCCCGAGGCCGGGCTGGGAGGCGTGCTCCGACAAGCACAAGAAACACTGCTAGAGGTGGCGATTCAATGAAGACACGAGCGGCTGTTGCCTGGGAAGCCGGTAAACCCCTGTCGATCGAGGAAGTGGACCTGGACGGACCGAAGGACGGCGAAGTGCTCGTCCGGCTCGTGGCGACCGGCGTCTGCCATACCGACGCGTTTACTCTGTCGGGCGACGACCCCGAGGGTGCATTCCCGGTCATCCTCGGTCATGAAGGTGGCGGGGTAGTCGAGGAAGTCGGCAAGGGTGTCACCAGCGTCGCCGTCGGCGATCACGTGATTCCGCTCTATACGCCCGAGTGCGGCGAGTGCAAGTTCTGTAAGTCCGGCAAGACCAATCTCTGTCAGAAGATTCGTGTGACTCAGGGTCAGGGCGTGATGCCCGACGGCACGAGCCGCTTCTCGCAGAACGGCAAGAAGTTGCTCCACTTCATGGGGACTTCCACGTTCTCCGAGCATACGGTCCTGCCGGAGATTTCGGTGGCGAAGGTCAACAAGGAAGCACCGCTAGAGAAGGTCTGTCTGCTCGGTTGCGGTATCACGACCGGCATCGGCGCGGTCCTGCATACGGCCAAGGTGCAGCCCGGCTCGACCGTCGCGATTTTCGGACTGGGCGGCGTCGGCTTGAGCTGCATCCAGGGCGCGCACATGGCGAAGGCGGAGCGAATCATTGCCGTCGACATCAATCCCGACAAGGAAGCCATGGCGCGCTCGCTTGGCGCTACGGACTTCGTGAACCCGAAGGATTACGACAAGCCCATTCAGGAGGTCATCGTCGACCTGACCGATGGCGGTGTCGATTACTCGTTCGAGGCGGTCGGTAACGTCAATCTGATGCGTGCTGCGCTCGAGTGTTGCCACAAGGGCTGGGGTGAGTCCACGATCATCGGTGTGGCCGGTGCCGGCCAGGAAATCTGCACGAGGCCCTTTCAGCTCGTCACCGGGCGGGTCTGGCGCGGCAGCGCTTTCGGCGGCGTGAAAGGCCGCAGCCAGCTTCCTGGCATGGTCGATCAGTACATGAGCGGCGACATCAAGGTCGACGAGATGATCACGCACACGATGGGCCTCGAGGACATTAATCGCGCGTTCGATCTGATGCACGATGGCGAGAGCATCCGATCCGTCATCCACTATTGAGTCGACGTCCGGTGGTCGCGGAGCCCGTCGCTGCGGCGGGCTCTCCCTCGCTCTGACGACCGCCGTGCTGGCCGGTCTCGTCACCACCGGTCGGGCGCTCGCGCAGCCCGGCGCCAGCGCGGACACGGCGGCGCTCTATGTCGGGGGGCGGGTCTTCCACGACTATTGCGCCAGCTGCCACGGCAGCGACGCCCGTGGCAGCCTCTACGCGCCCGATCTCAAGTCGCTGATCGAGGGCATGGAGCGGCGCGATTTCATGGCCATTCTGGCCAACGGCTACCGGGGCGTCGATGGCGCCAGCCCGCCACCGTGGGGCACGAACCGCGACGTCGACCGCTACGCGAGCGAGCTCTGGGAGTATCTAGTTCGGGGACAGTAGAATTTGGGGACAGTGACCTTAATTCAGGGGAGAGTTTAGGGACAGAGTTTAGGGACAGTGACCCTAATTCACGAGGTCCGACGTATCGGATGACGGAGGCGGTGAATTAGGGTCACTGTCCCTAAACTCTGTCCCTAAACTCTCCCCCTCAGCGATCGAAGCGGATCGTCACGCCGGCATAGATGTTGCGGTCGGGTCCGGGCTCGAAGAAGCGGCTCCCGAAAGCATTGATTCTCAGGTTGGCGCTGTACGTCTCGTCGAACAGGTTGTTGATGCCAACGAACGGCGACAACACCATCGATTCGCTCGTACGTTCCCAGCCGAATCGCAGATTGCTGATCGTGTAGGAGTCGTTGGTCGCGGTATTGGCGTTGTTCGCATACTGCTCGCCAATGTGAGTGACGTCGGCAGCGGCGTACCACCCGCGCGGATGTGAGTAGGTGACCTCGCCGAACAGCACATCGTCGGCCGTGCCGGGAATCGTGTTGCCGGAAAAGTTGTTACCGTTGTCATCGACGAACGTATCGAACTCGTAATTGGCGTGCGTGTAGCTGACGGTCGCCGAGACCCGGTCGGTCGGGTTTGTCGTCAGTGAGAACTCGATGCCGTTGCGCGTGGATTCGCCGGCGTTCGCAAAGAAGTCCCGGCCCGGAGACGTCGGGACCTCGAACGGGATGAGCTCGTCGTCGACCTTGATGTTGAAGACCGCCACCTCGTAGCTCGTGCGCTCACCGGCGGTGCCGCGCAGGCCGACCTCGAGGTTTCGCGCGACCTGGGGCTCGAGCGCCGCATTGAAGCCGCCCAACCCGTCCGCCCGATTGAACTCGGTCGTCGTCGGAGTTTCGAACGCGCTCGAATAGTTGCCGTAGAGGCTCAGCGTGTCGCTCAGCTGCACGTTGACGCCCGCCATCGGGCTCGCGTCGTCTAGCTTCACGACACCGGAGTCGTCACCGTCGGAAAGGAAGCGATCGGTCACGTCGAATTCGACTTCGTCGAACCGTATTCCGAAGGTCAGCGAAATCGTGTCGCTCAGCGTCAGATGATCCTGCAGGAAGATGCCGGTTGCGCGAACGGTCTCGTTCTGATCGAAGGCGAGCGGGCCACGAAGCCCGGAGAGGTTGTCATAGCGCAGACGGTCGTCGTCCTGCCTGTCGTGGTCGATACCGACGATCAACGTATTCGGGAGGCCTCCCCACATCGTATCAAACGAATAGCTGACGCCGCCGCCGAGGAACGAACGATCCAGGTCGACGTTGCCGCCGCCCGTAAACGGCAGGAAATTCTCGAAATCGCGCCACGCATAGTAGTTGCGCACCCTCAGCTCGCCATTGCCGAGCGGCGTGCTGAAGACGACGCCAAGCCGGGTCTGCTCGAGGCTTTCGCCGGCATCGAACGCGATGTTCGCGTCACGCGCGGATCTCGGATCGAGCGCAGCCTGAGCCGCGTTGATGCCGCCCGGGTCGTCAGAGATGGGCTGGTCGGTGTAGCTCAGCACGGCCGTGAGCGTGCGATCGCCGGCGAGATCGACGTTGAAACGGCCCGTGAGCTGCGTGTTTTCCGCTCTGCTCTGCTGCCGATAGCCGTCGAGTGTCGAGTCGGAGACGCTGAACAGGTAGCCGAGCTTGTCGCCCTGCGCGCCGGTCTTGAACTGAAGCTTGCGAAAATCGTAGCTGCCGGCGCTCAGCCTGACTTCGGAATAGGGGTCGCGCGGCGCCCTTTCCGAGGTGACATTGATGACGCCGCCCGAAGCGTTACCCCAGATCGACGAGCTCGGCCCCCGCAGTACCTCGATCTGTCCCGTTGCGCCGATGTCGATGCTGTCGACGGAGCCCTGACCGTCCGGGAGCGTTTCCGGGATACCGTCGACCAGGATCTTGATGCCGCGAATACCGAAGTTGGCCCGCGCGCCGAAGCCGCGGATCGCGATTCGCAGGTCCTGCGCGAAGTTGTAGCGGTTCTGCATGAAGACGCCGGGCACCCGTCCCAGCGATTCATCGAGCGCGAGCTGCTGCCGTCCGAGCTGTATCGCGTCCTGTCCGACAATGCTGACCGCTGCCGGGATCTCCGTCAGCTGACGCTCCACGCGGGTGGCCGTAACGACCACTTCTTCCGTCTCCTGGGGGTCCTGGGCCTGCACGGCGCCGGCCACGGCGAAGAGCGGGGGCACGGCGGTGAGCAGAACGAGATCGCGCTTGTACATCATGTTGGTGCCTGGGTCCGGTTCCGATGGAGAATGGCAGGAGTCAGCGTGCGCCGCGGCGCGTGAGACCCGTATATGATCGCTTATCGCCCCGCAGGCGCGCAATTGCGGGGTCACGCGAGCCGGCTGCGGCCTGCCGTTCAGGCCGTCACGGGCAGTCCCGGTGCTATGATCGGGCGATGTCCGGTTTACTCCCCCAGTTGTCGAAGCGCCCCCCGTTCAGGGGTCGTCGGCGCGCCCGTCCGGCGGGGCGCTTCGCCACTTCGTTGCTGCTTGCGTTTGCCGCGCTGATCGCCATGCCGACCGGCGCGCAGGAAATCGTGCTGAAAGCGCACCATCTTCTGCCGCCGGTAGCGATCGCTCATTCTGCGATGCTGGTGCCATGGGCCGAGAAGGTTGAGCGCGAATCAGGTGGCCGAATCCGGATCGACATCTATCCGGCTATGCATCTGGGCGGTCAGCCGCCGGCGCTGATCGATCAGGTTCGCGAGGGTATTGTCGATATCGCGTGGACGCTGCCCGGTTATACGCCCGGGCGATTCCCCAAAATCGAGGTCTTCGAGCTGCCGTTCCTGAACGCGGACCCGATCGCGACGAATCACGCCCTGCAGGAATTCATCGAGCGGCATCCGGAGGAATTCGCCGAGTACAAGGTGATATCGGCTTTCGTGCACGCCGGCCAGCTCGTGCATTCAGTCGCGCCGATTCGCAGCGCCGATGATTTCAGCGGCCTGAAAATCCGGATTCCGACCCGCGTCGCCGGCTGGATGGTCGCCGCGTGGGGCGCAATCCCGCTGGGAACGACGGTCCAGAAGATCCCGGAGATGCTGTCCAAGGGAATCGTCGATGCGACGCTCGTTCCCTTCGAGGCGGCGTACGGCCTGCAGGTCCATGATCTCGTCGATTACAACGTGTTTCGCGGTGACGGGATTGCCGAGCGCTTCAACGGGCAGGTTCTGATGATCGTCATGAACCGTGCCCGTTACGAGGCGCTGCCTGCGGATCTCAAGGCGGTGATCGATGCCAACGCCGGCGCGAATATCGCCGAATGGATCGGGCAGGTATGGCTGGATGCCGAGGTGCCGGGTCGCGATGCCGCGCTCGAGGACGGCAACGAGTTCATCTATCTGCCGCCGGAGGAGGTGGCAACACTCCGAACGCTTGCCGAGGAACCGGTTGCCGAGCGCTGGGTGTCGGTGGTGGCGAATCAGGGCATCGATGGTCGTCCGCTGATAGAGGAGGCGCGGGCGCTGCTCGACAAGCACCGCCGCCCGGTCGACTAGCCGGTGGCTGCTGGCGACGATGCCGGACCCGGTGTCTTCATCTATCGACCGGTCGACGTGGCCGGTGCTTCGCACGAGCGCCTCACCCGCGCAGGATGTCGCGTCGTCGTCGGAGACGGACGAGGCATCGCATCCCAGCCCGAGCCCGGCGGCGAGATTCATGCGCTGCTCGGCGCGACGCACGCCGGGCCGCCGATCGGGGACCGTGAGCTCAATCGCTGGCCGGGACTGAGACTCATCGCCAAGTACACGATCGGCACGGACGACGTCGACCTGGACGCTGCGACGGCGCGGGGGATTCTCGTGACGCACTCGCCGACCGAAGCCAACTGGGGTGGTGTCGCCGAGGGGACGATCGCGTACCTGCTCGCGCTGACCAAGAAACTCGTAGCTCGCGATCGCGCGGTTAGGGACGGCGGATGGCGCGCGGCTGCGCTCGAAGGTCGCTATCTGGGCGCTCGCGAGGACGGCTATCCGGGCCTGACCCTGGGTATCGTCGGGCTCGGCCGGATCGGCCGACGCGTCGCGCGGCTGCTGTCGTCCTGGCAGATCCCACTGATCGGCACCGATCCGTATGTGGACGACGCGACGTTCGCAAGCTCAGGCGTCGAGCGGGTCGGGCTCGAGTCCTTGCTGTCTCGCTCGGACGTCGTGACATTGCACTGCAGCCTGACCGATGAAACGCGCGGACTGCTCGATCGCGCGGCGATCGCGGCGATGCAGTCGGGCGCGATGCTGATCAATACCGCTCGGGGCGCGATCGTGGACCTCGAGGCGTTGTGCGACGGTCTCGAGTCCGGGCGGATCGCTGCTGCCGCGCTCGACGTGTTTCCCGAGGAGCCGCTGCCGGCACCCAGCCGGATAAGAAGTTTCGGCGATCGCGTGCTCTTGAGCCCGCACATGGTCGCGGCCAATGAGGGCGGCACGCTGCAGGCCGCAGTGCCCTGGGCAACCGATGCTGTGCTGTCTGCGTTGAGGGGTGAGATTCCGGAGCATGTCTATAATGCGGCAGCCGTCGAGCGCTGGCAGCGGCGTTTTGGCGGCCGGTCGCTACTCCGACAGGATCCGCAGAAAGATCGCGAGGTGCCCGAATGACCCGTCATGCTCGTCGCCCGGCATCTTTCGCTACGGCCGTGGCGCTGACATTCGCGGCCGCAGGCGGCAGCGCCTGGTCACATCACTCGTTCGCCGTGCACTTCGATGGCGAGCGCACACGCGAAGTTGCCGGCTCGGTCGTCGAGTTTCGCTTCCGAAACCCGCACGGGATGGTCGTGCTCGATGCGAGCGCGGCGCGCGACGGCTCCGAAATCTGGCGCATCGAAACCAACTCACCGAACATTCTGCGCCGGCGCGGCTGGTCGCCGGACAGCATCAGGCCCGGTGACGAGGTGTCGATCACCGGATTCCCGGCACGGGACGGCTCGTTGTCGATGCGCGTCTACCGCGTGGCGTTCGCCGATGGCCGGGAGCTCATCGGTCAGCGCCCCGCCGCGGGTGTCGAGCGTTGACGGCCACGCTGCCGGAATTTGGCGGGCTGCCCCGGTGACGGCCGCTTACCGGGCCCGGGCTGCCGGCCTGATGCTCGCTGCACTCGTCCCGGTCGTCTCGCAGGCGCAGCCGCCGAACCCGGGAACCGGGTTCTCGGGCGTCTGGGGGGTGCGCTTCGAACCCGGGCAGATGGATCCCGTTCTGGCGGCGGCGCTGCCGGACGACGCGATCCTGATCGACGACGCCGGAGGCGGGGAGCTCGGGAGCGGCGAGTTTGGCGGCCTTACGTTGAGCGAGCGGGCCCTCGCCGAGGTTCGCAACTACGACTATACGGCCGAGCTTCTGCCGGAGAATGCCTGCCGTTCGCCGAGCGTGGCGTTCTATATGCAAGCGCCGTTTCCGATGCGAATCGATGCGGGGCGCGACCTGATCGTGATGCAGATGGAATACTACGATCACGTTCGCGTGATCTTCATGGACGGGCGTGCGCCGCCGCCGGCCGATGCGCCGCACACGCTTTCAGGTCATTCCGTCGGGCGCTGGGAGGGCGACACGCTGGTGGTCGAAACGACCCATATCGCAGCGGGTTCCTTCATGAACAACGGGTTCGAGCACACGGCCGATCTGCATCTCGTCGAGCGATTTCGCCTGAGCGATAGCGGCGCCGCGCTGTCGGCAACCCAGTTGTATGCAGATCCGGCGACTTTCTCCGGAAGGGCAGCTCGCTACATCACCTGGTCGCGCCGTCCCGGAGAGACCATCTATCCGTACGACTGTGATCCCGGCTATGGCGGTTAGTGACCGGCGCGCCGTTCTTTCCTGGGTTCTTTACGACTTCGCCAATTCGCCGTTCACGACACTCGTAATAACGTTTGTCTACGGCACTTACTTCACGCAAGCCATCGCCGCCAACGAAGTCGAAGGGACCGTGCTCTGGGCGCGGGGAGTCACCGTTACGGCGCTGATCGTTGCGTTCTGCGCCCCGGTGCTCGGCGCGCTGGCGGATCGCGGCGGCTTGAGAAAACGCTTCCTCGTGTTGTCGACGCTGGTGGCTGCAACCGCGACTGCCGGTCTGTTCTGGGTCGAGCCGGGTCAGGTGCTGCCGGCGTTGCTGCTGGTCGTGGTCGCCAACATCGCATTCGAGATCGGCATCGTCTTTTACAACGCGTTTCTGCCGGACGTGTCGACACCGCGCACGATTGGTACGGTCTCGGGCTGGGGCTGGGGCGTCGGGTATATCGGCGGGTTGCTGGCCCTGGTGCTCGCGCTGGTCGGATTCATTCAGGCCGAACCGCCGTGGTTCGGGTTTTCCGCCGTGAACGGCGAGAACATCCGCGCCACGAACCTGCTCGTAGCGGCCTGGTTCGTCGTATTCAGCATCCCGTTCTTCCTGTTCGTGCGCGAGGCGCCGGTCGCGCGGACAGGCAACCTGATCGCAAGCTCGTACAAACAGCTCGTGGATACCATTCGGGAGATCCGCCGGCACAGGCAGACGGCGCGTTTTCTTCTGGCGCGGCTCGTCTACAACGACGCGCTCGTGACGATCTTCGCTTTCGGTGGCATCTACGCGGCCGGCACTTTCGGCTTCACGATCGAGGAAGTGCTGGTGTTCGGGATCGTGTTGAACGTCGCGTCGGGCGCAGGTGCGATCGCGATGGGCTACATCGAGGATCACCTGGGCGCGAAACGGACGATAATTTTGTCACTGTGCGGATTGCTGACTGCTTCGGCCATCGCAGTCCTCGCTACCGGCAAACCTGCGTTCTGGGCGGCGGGCGTCATCCTTGGACTTTTCGTCGGGCCGAACCAGTCTTCGAGCCGCTCGCTAATGGGGCGGCTTGCACCTGCCGATATGCGCAACGAATTCTTCGGCTTCTTCGCGCTGTCCGGCAAGCTGACTGCATTCATCGGACCCGCGCTGCTATTGAAACTGACTGAAGTTTCCGGCTCGCAACGCGTGGGCGTTTCCGTTGTTCTGGTGATGTTCGCGGTCGGTCTCGTTCTGTTGCTTCCGGTCAGGGTGGATGGTCGCCGCGAGTCCGGGACGGCAACTTGAGTACGGTCAGGCGGCACAGTATTCTTCGCGCCCATCCCCGAACGCCGCAGAAATCGACTTGAGCACCGGCAAAACATTCTTCATCTTCCCGGGCCAGGGTGCGCAATACCGCGGCATGGGTTCCGATCTGGTGGACGCGTTTCCGGTGGCCGCGGAAATATACGACCGCGCCAGCGCCGTCGTCGGCTACGACATGCGCAAGCTGTCGTTCGAGGATCCCGACGGCACGCTCGATAAGACGCGTTTTACCCAGCCCGCGCTGTTGACCCACGAATACGCGTGCCTGCAGGCGTTCCTGGGGCTTGCGGAAGACGTCGTGCCGACAGTGGTCGCGGGGCACAGCCTCGGAGAATATTCCGCTCTGGTCGCGGCGGGCGCGCTCGAGTTCGAAGCGGCCGTTGCGCTCGTCAGCGCGCGCGGGCGTCTGATGTCGGAATACGGGCGCGGCTCGATGCTCGCCACGACGCTCGACCGGGATAGCGGGCAGGCGCTGGCGGACAAACACTACTGCGGGGTCGGAGGCTTCAATCTGCCCGATCAGACCGTGATGTCCGGCCAGGATGAGGACCTCGACCGGCTTGCCGAGGACCTGTCGGCATCGCATCCCGGCAAACGCGCCATCCGACTGAAGACCGAAGGTGCCTTCCATACGTATCTCATGGTCGCTGCCGCAGAGCATTTTCGGGAGGAGCTCGAGAAGACGGAATTCGGACCGCTGACCGTCGATGTGTTGTCGAACTACACGGGTCAGTTGCACGTAAACGACCCCGGTGCCATTCGATCGAGGCTCTTCTTCCAGTTGTTCAACCCCGTTCAATGGGTTTCGTGCATGAATGCGGCAATCGACCTCGAGCCCGACTGCATCTGCGAGTTCGGCGGCGGCATCGGCAAGGGTGAAGGCCCGGAAGGCAAACGTGCAAACCTCGAGACTATTGTCAAGAAGTCCTTGAAACGCCGTGATTTTGAGGCACAATACCGGGCTGCCATCAACGTCGCCACGATTCGTGCTGCGGCAGAGCAGCCGGACTGACGAACGACATACCCGACACCGAGGCCGACCTGACGTATGCAGTCGCGTTCCCAACAGGGGGCAGCGCCTGCAGCGTCCGTGCACGGTATGCCCGGAGAATCGAAGGAAAACTGCAAGGAGCCTGGTAAGAATGGGTGCTTTCAAGGAGCCGCACGGCGGGGAACTCGTTGATCTATACCTGAGCGGCGATGCGATCGAGGCGGAAAAGGCCCGCTCGCGCGACCTGCCATCGTGGGATCTCACCATGCGTCAGCTGTGCGATATCGAGCTGGTGCTGAATGGCGGCTTCTCGCCACTCGACGGCTTCCAGACGCAGGCGGACTACGAAGGTGTCCTCTCCGACATGCGCCTGCCGAGCGGCGTGTTCTGGCCGATGCCGATCACGCTCGACGTCTCGGAGGCATTTGCCGCGGATCTGAAGGAGGGCGACTCGATTGCGCTGCGTGATCCGGAGGGCGTGCTGATCGCGACGATGGAGCTCGCCAGCATATATCGGCCGGACAAGGCGGCCGAGGCGAAAGCCGTGTTCGCTACCACCGACGACACGCATCCGGGCGTTGCCTATCTGATGCACGTGGCCAATCCGGTCTATCTCGGCGGGCGCCTGCGCGGCGTGGAGCCGCCGATGCATTACGACTTCCGGCATCTCCGCGACACGCCCCGCGAGCTGCGCGACCGGTTTCAGAAGCTGGGTTGGCGCAAGGTCGTCGCTTTTCAGACGCGCAATCCGATGCACCGGGCGCACCAGGAGCTGACGTTCCGGGCGGCGAGGGACGTCGAGGCGAACCTGCTGATTCATCCGGTCGTCGGCATGACGAAACCGGGCGATGTCGATCACTTTACGCGCGTGCGATGCTACGAGCATCTGCTCGGCCACTATCCGGAGCAGACTTCGTCGCTGAGCCTGCTGCCGCTCGCGATGCGGATGGCCGGGCCGCGCGAGGCAGCCTGGCACGCGCTGATTCGCAAGAACTACGGCTGCACGCACTTCATCGTCGGGCGCGACCACGCGGGACCGGGCAACGGCCGCGACGGGAAGCCGTTCTATGGTCCGTACGACGCGCAGCAAATCATGCGTGACTTCGAAAAGGACCTCGACATCACGATGGTGCCGTTCCGCAACATGGTCTACGTCGAGGATCGTGCCCAGTACGAGCCGGACGACGAGATCGCCGAGGGCACACGCACGCTCAACATTTCCGGCACCGAATTGCGCAGAAGGCTGCACGAAGGGCTGGAGATTCCGGAATGGTTCTCGTTTCCGGAGGTCGTTGCGGAGCTGCGGCGCACGCATCCGCCGCGCCACATGCAGGGGTTCACAGTCTTCTTCACCGGACTTTCCGGATCCGGCAAATCGACAGTTGCCAACGCGCTGATGGTCAAGATGATGGAAATGGGCGGCCGTCCCGTTTCGCTGCTGGACGGTGACGTCGTGCGTAAGCACCTGTCGAGCGAGCTCGGGTTCTCGAAGGAGCATCGCGATCTCAATATTCAGCGCATCGGTTACGTGGCGAGCGAGATCACGAAGAACGGCGGAATCGCGATCTGCGCGCCGATCGCTCCCTATGCCCAGACCCGCCGGATAGTGCGCGACATGATCGAGCCGCACGGCGGTTTCATCGAGATCCACGTCGCAACGCCAATCGAGGTCTGCGAAGAGCGCGATCGCAAAGGACTCTATGCCAAGGCGCGCGCCGGCGTGATCAAGGGCTTCACCGGCATCGACGACCCCTATGAAGTGCCGGAGTCGCCGGAAATGTCCATTGACACGGCGGAGCTGACGCCCGATCTCGCAGCACACCGGATTCTCGTCAAGCTCGAAAGCCTCGGCTTCATTCGCTGAGGGCGCGGGCCCGGGGCGGCTGAGGAGAACGCGCCCGGGGGTGCGGCGGCTTGCCGGCAGGGCCCGACGGCCTGCCGGCGGGGCCCGACAGCCGTCAACTCATGTACGCCGAGAAATAGTGGTTCAACAGGCGATCGTTCGGGTCGAATTCTTCGCGAATCTTGCGGAACAGCGTTAAGCGCTGTCCGAACGCATTCGAGACGCATTGCGGCGTTGCGTTCTTCGTCTGGTTGAAGAGCGGGATCCCGCCGGACTCCATCGCGAAGTCGGCGAACTCGAACATGAAATCGTCCAAACCCTGTGTCTCGGTGGATAGCGGGCTCAGCGTGACGATCGGCTGATCGAACGACGGGGACATGAGAGCGGACCCATCCTGATTCATGCGGTAGCCGACGGTAGGCATGTCGCAGCGAAAACCGGTTCTGGCGTAGTGCCGCTTGCAGAAGAGTTTGTAGCTGCTGGCCGTTTGCGGGAACGTATCGAGCGGAAACGCCCAGGTGCAGTATCTGAACGAAGGCGTGCCGAGCGATCGGAAGCGGCCGCTCTGCTCGCTCGCGTTGCTCGAGCGGTTTTCCTTCTTGAGCATCAGCGACTGCGTGGCCGACCCGATGTTGTCGAGGAGTGGGTAGCGAAACAGCTTGACCGGCAAGGCGCGCGCCAGTGATCTCGCGATGACCGGCAGTGCCGAGTACAAGGCCCAGTCCTGAACCTTCTGGGGATAGGTTTCGTCGGCTGTCTTGCCATCGGTGTCCGGGCGTCGGAGCTCGAAAAATATCTTGTCGGCGAACGGGTATAGAACCAGCCGCACACCGGCTCCGACCGACGCAAGTTGCTCGCCGAGATTCGCGAAGTCCTTGAATGACACGCGCGCTGTCTGCGATGTGAAGCGCTGGATCGGGCGTATTCGCAGCGTGACCTCGTAGATGACGCCAAGCAGGCCGTAGCTCAGTCGCATGAGGCTCAGCAGGCTGCGAGTATTGTTCGTGACCAGAAAGCGCTTGCCGGTCGGGCTGATCACCTTGAGCTGTGTGACGTTTCCCGCAAACTGGCTCGAGTCGCCCGCGAGCGATGCCTCGAGGCCGGCACCGCAAACTGCGCCGCCAACCGTCCTGTTCGCCAGGTCCGCGCCGCTGATCAGCTCCTTGCCTTCTTCTTTCAGCGCATCCGCCAGGTCCGAGATCGAAATGCCCGGTTGTACGGTGACGGTCGTCTCGTCGATGCTGAGCACGCGGCTCATACCGGTCATGTCGATGACGGTGCCGCCGTTCGCCGCAACGCAGCGTGTAATCGAGCTGCCGGAACCCTGCGGGCGGACCGGGCCCGGAAAGCGCCTGGTGTTGACGAGGATGTCGATGATTTCTTTCGGGGTCGTCGGTTGGACGACGATTGCAGGTCCCGACGATGCAGGCGATATCGTTCCGGTTTGCCGATGAGCCAGAGCCGCATTCACAGATAGTTCTCCCTCGCGACGTCGCCGTCCGTGTTCGGCCGGTGACGCGAAGGTCGACTGCCCGTCAACCCGTCTCCCGGCAGCCCCGCTGTCCTGGGAACTGATGTCCTTTAGACCGGTGGCTTTGTGTCACTGGCTTTCGCCAGTTTTACCTTTGATCGCGAGGCACTATTCACAAAGGTCTCAAACTGCGCAAGTGCATGCTCCGCGGAAATCAGCCGTGCCTTCCGGGGCCCGTGAAACCGGTGGCACCGACACCGTTCAGCGCGTCGCATCCGCTGCTCCCGGTCGACATAATCACGCGCCGCGCAGTAGCATGAGGGCATGAGTCTGATCACGCCCGGATTGCACCAGCTGCTCGTGACGATTTGCCGACGTGCGCTTGTGCTCGTGCTGGGCCTGCTCTTTGCCGTCGTCCCGCTGGTGGCGGGTCCCGTGGGAACCGCTGCAGGCGTCGCGCTGGCCTGGCTGCCGTCGACGGCTCACGATGCGTATGCCTATGCACTCCTCACCGACGACATGCGGCCACGGGAGGTCGGTCGACACTGGGTGAGCGAGAGCGAAGCGGCGTTGCTTTCCCCCAGGATTGTCAAATTTCCTCACGATGAAACTGCCGATATGGCAGGCGACGGCAGTGCGCTCGGTTATCGCGTCGCGGGTCGTATCGGAAGGCGCGTCGTTGCGGACGTCGTTGTCGACGGTGCGCCGATGCAGGATGTTTTCGTCGATGTGTTCGAGGAGGCCGCCGACCAGCCAACCTTGTTCCGCAGCCTCGCCGCGGTAACGCCTGCGGAGGACGGGACGCGACGCTACTCGCTTGTCTGGCACGGACTGAACGACTCGAATCTTGTCTTACGCGTTCATCCGGCGCTCGACTTCGACGGGACGGTTTCGGTGAGCCTGCGTGACGCGCCGCTGCTCGCTTTTCCGGTCGCCGGTCACAGCCCGCGGTCGATTCAGAGCGGTTTTGGTGCCGACCGTGACGGTGGCCGACGTGCGCACCGGGGCGTCGACATCTTCGCCGATCGTGGCACTGAGGTGCTTGCTTCGCTCGACGGCTGGGTCACACGGGTCAACACGACCGGGCGCGGCGGCAATGTCGTCTGGCTGCAGCCGCTTTACGGCAACCTCCGACTCTACTATGCGCATCTCGATACGCAGCTCGTCGAGCCCGGACAGTTCGTGACCGAGGGTCACGTGCTGGGGACGGTCGGCAACACCGGCAACGCCATTACCACGCCGCCACATCTTCACTACGGCGTCTATTTGCGCAGGCGCGGCCGCCGCGGCGGCGCTCTCGATCCGGTCGATTTCCTGAAATGATGACCCGTTTCGGACCTGGGTCATTGTCGTTACCGGCGGCCTCGGCTAGATTCGAGCAATGCATGAGAAACTCCAGTGAGTGCACCGGGCCTGCGTGAGCAGGTGGAACAACTGTTGCCGGCATGGCGACAGTGGTATCCGAGTCTCTTCGATGCCGCGCGGGATCTGGGCCTGATTCGCGCAAGAGTCTGCTCGCCGGATTCGTTGCTGCTCAGCAAGCGCCACGCGACCGTTCAACGTGCCGCCGAGCACGCCCATCGGGAAAAATGGGGCGGCACCGCCGAGCAGTAGGCCAAGCGGCGTCGTTCACCGGACGCAGTTCGAACTTTTTCCCGTTCCCGCAACGATGAGCCGTCGACCGTGACGCGAGACACGGCCGGCGCATCTTGCCGGGCGTAGGATCGATGCCGACGATACTTTTCGATTCAAATACTTATGTCTCATCAGGGGTGCCAGCGCCGCGGGCGGCGCGTTGGGCCGGGTATCGGTGGTCGAGCTGTGCTGCTCGGCGCCGGCGTGGTCGGTGCGCCTGCAATTCTCGCGATCGCCGTTCTTCTTGCCGGTGGTGGCAAGACGTTTCCTGCTTCCGTCTACGCTGGCGTGCTGCTTGCGGCCCTGCTCGTCGCTGCCGGACTGACTGCCCTGGCAGCGTTGCGCGCGGGCGATCGAATTGACGGATCGTTCGGGCGGCTCGTGGACGCGCTGGCCGGTATCCGGGACGGCGTTTGCGACGAGCCGATTGACGTTTCCGCCGTGGCCATCCCCGATGACGTTGCGACGGCATTCAACGAGATGCAGAGTGCAGTCGCGACCCGGGAACAGGAGATCGTCCGAATAGCGAATCTCGACAGTCTTACGGGGCTGCCGTCGCGCGATGCTGCCGTGGGGCAGATCCGTGACCTGCTGGCGGCCCGATCGGGCGTTGCCGTCATCAGTCTGACGCTGGAGAGCCTCGACCGGCAGGCAGCGATCCTCGGGCCGGATGCCGTGGAACAGACAATCGCGGGTGCGGCCGAGCTCCTACGACGCCTGAGCGGTCCCGAATGGGTAATCGGCGATGCCGGCGCCGGGGGGTTCGTTCTTGCGCTGCCCGACGCGAACCATGACGACGCGAGGGACGCCATCGACCGCCTGCGCAATGGGTTGCAGGAGGGTCTCCACGTCGCGGGCACACGTATTTCGCCGTGCCTGCGTGCCGGGATCGCCGTCAGTCCCGACGATGGCACCGATGTGCCGACGCTGGTGATCCGCGCCAGACTCGACGGTGCACGAAGCCTTCCCGGCACGACGAGTGCAGGAACGGATCCGTTCCCGCCGACCGAGAGTTTCAGGCTGGCCGTCGAATTCGAGGAAGCGCTGGAATCCGGTGCGTTGGTAATGACCTATCAGCCGCGAATCGACATCGGGACCGGCAGCGTGGCCGGTGTCGAAGCGATCGCACGCTGGGAGCATCCGACTCTTGGCGTGCTCGCGCCAAGACAGTTCCTGCCGGTCGTCGAGCGGCTCGGCAGGACACTCGATCTGAGGCGCCATCAGCTGCGGGAAATCGCCACGCGGCTGTCCGACTTCGACGCCACCGGCATCGACCTCAGCCTGTCCCTCGATGTCACGGCCGGCGAGCTGATCGGCGGCGGTCTGACGCAGTTGCTGCAGCGCGCGGCGGACGACGACGATATCGTTCCGGAAAGCCTCACGCTGCAGTTTCCGGAGGCGCTATTTGCCGACGGCCTGGCAGCTGCCGGCGACGTGCTGGAGTCGTTGCGGCAGGCCGGCTATCGGCTCGCAATCGGCGATTTTGGCGCCGTGACAGCGCCACTCGCCGCGTTGCAGTGCGCGCCGCTCGATGCGGTCAGACTGGCGCCGGCGCTGGTTAACCAGATCGCCAAACGCCGACAGCTCGCGCTGATCCGCGCGACCCTCGAGGTCGCGAGCCAGGCGGGCCTCGCTGTCGTTGCGAACGGCGTAGAGACGGCGAGCGTGCTGAGTCGGCTGCGCAAGCTCGGCTGTGAATTCGGCCAGGGGGAGCATCTTGCTCCCCCGATGACTGCCGATGCATTGCTGGATTGGCTGCAGTCCGGCCAGGCGGATAAGCTCCAGCCGGCCAGGCGCAGGCGTCGCGCGAAACGCCGGTCGGCCGGCGCACGCGAAGCTCTGCCAGCCGCCACCGCGGCCACCCAATAGTCGCCGAAGCGCCCGGTTTGGGCTTGCGCGTGCGTTTCGGGGAAACGCCCGGATAGAACGCTAGCCGCATATAGAACGACCCGATTCTTCTAACGGCCGCGCCGGCGCCGGCATGTAGAATGTCGCCGTGTCTCAGATGATCATCGCCAACCGGCTCACGGACGGTCTCGTCGTTTTTTTCTCGGCGCAGGGCGAGTGGACCACCGAAATCGCGGCCGGGCGCGTGCTGGGCGAC
Source organism: Candidatus Rariloculaceae bacterium (assembly GCA_965223375.1). GTDB lineage: Bacteria > Pseudomonadota > Gammaproteobacteria > Steroidobacterales > Rariloculaceae > CBDCWM01. The sequence goes on along the minus strand of OZ245000.1, from coordinate 767,204 downwards.
ACTGATCGCGACGAGGCGCTGGCGGCGGCGCAGCGCGACGAGGTCGGCTGCCTGATCATCGATCCGCAGCTGATCGATGTCGAACAGACCGACGGGCAGCTTCGACCGACTGCGATTCGCGAAGCGATCAGGGCTTTCGGCCCGACTGTCTGAGCCCCGGCGAATCGGCAAAGCAGGCAACCGGAACATGTACCGATACGACGAATTCGATCATCAGCTCGTCGCGGAGCGGGTCGCCCAGTTCAGGCGGCAGGTAAAGCGGCGGCTGGACGGCGAGCTTACCGAGGATCAGTTCAAGCCGCTGAGGCTGATGAACGGTCTCTACCTGCAGCTGCATGCCTACATGCTGCGCGTGAACGTGCCTTACGGAACGCTGGCTTCCAGGCAGATGCGCGCCTTCGCCGAGATCGCCCGACGCTACGATCGCGGATTCGGGCATTTCACGACACGGCAGAACATCCAGTACAACTGGATCCGCCTCGAGGATACCCCCGACATTCTCGAAGCGCTCGCTGCCGTGGAGGTAACCGCGATTCAGTCGTCCGGCAACTGCGTGCGGAACATCACTTCGGATCAGTATGCCGGACGCTCGCGGGACGAAATCCTCGACCCTCGAATGTACTGCGAGCTGCTTCGGCAGTATTCGGTGCTGCACCCCGAATTTTCGTATCTGCCGCGCAAGTTCAAGATCGCCGTAACCGGCTCACCGAAGGACCGCGCGGCCGTTGCAGTTCACGACATCGGCCTTCGAATGCACCTGAACGATGCGGGCGAGCCGGGCTTCGAGGTGCTGGTTGGCGGCGGTCTCGGCCGGTTGCCGCACATCGCCCACACGATCCGGGACTGGATCGAACCTGAGCACATTCTCTCTTACGTCGAGGCGATCCTGCGCGTCTACAACATCCACGGCCGTCGGGACAATATTCACAAGGCGCGAATCAAGATCATCGTCAATCAGATGGGGATCGACCGTTACCGCGAGCTCGTCGAGCAGGAATGGCAGAGGATAAAGGACAGCCCCTTGCGCGTTCCGCAGGACGAACTCGACCGTATCGATGCCTACTTTGCTTCCCCGGAGTACGAATCGCTCGAGGATCAGTCGGAGCAGCTAGCGTCCCTGGCCGCGAAATCGGAGGCCTTCGGGCGTTGGCTTTCGAGCAACCTGGCGGAACATCGCGTACCGGGTTATGCGATCGTCAATGTGACGCTCAAGGCCCCCGGCAAGGTACCGGGCGACATCGATGCCGACACGATGGATGCGGTTGCCGATATCGCCGACCGCTACAGCTTCGGTGAGATTCGAATCAGTCACCGCCAGAACCTGGTGCTCGTGGACGTCAGGCAATCCGATCTCTATGAGCTTTGGCAGCAGCTCGATGCACTTGGCCTTGCGACGCCCAACCTCGATAGCGTTACCGACATCATCTGTTGCCCTGGCCTCGACTACTGCGCCCTCGCGAATGCCCGGTCGATTCCGGTCGCTCAGGACATCAACTCGCATTTCTCGCGCCTCGAGGAGCTCGAGGATATCGGCGAGCTCAAGATCAACATTTCCGGCTGCATGAATGCCTGCGGGCATCACCATGTCGGGCACATCGGCATTCTCGGCGTGGACAAGCGCGGCAAGGAGTTCTTTCAGCTGACCCTCGGTGGCTCGTCGGACGAGAACCCGTCGCTTGGCGACCGGCTAGGTCCCGGGCTCCCACAGGAGGAGGTGCCGGCGGCCATCGAAGCCATCGTCGCCACGTATCGAGCCGAGCGGCAAGGCGAGGAGCGTTTTCTCGATACCTATCGTCGCATCGGCGTCGAGCCGTTCAAGGCCGCCGTGTACGAGAGCGGCAAGGCGGTGGCGTGAGCGGGCTCGTCAGGAACGGTGAGCTCGTTGACGATCGCTTCCGGCCGGTCGGGGCTGGTGAGGCGTTGCCGCAGGACGGGGCGGTGCTGGTCGATTTCGAGACCTGGGAGTCGTCGCGCGACGAGATTCTCGCGCGGGGCGAGGCGGTGGGCGTCAGGCTCCGCAGCGACGAGTCGCCGGAACTGATCGCCGACACACTTGGCGACCTCGCGCTCGTTGCGCTCGAGTTTCCGGCGTTTCGTGATGGGCGAGCCTACTCCTACGCGCGAATTCTTCGGGAGCGCTACGGCTTCGCCGGCGAGATCCGCGCGGTTGGCGAGGTGCTGATGGAGCAGCTGCACTTCATGATCAGGACCGGCTTCGATGCGTTCGAAATCAGCGGCCCCGATCCGCTCGCCCAGTATCAGCGGGCGCTTGCAGACTTCTCGGTCTGGTATCAGCCGACCGGCGACGGTCGGGCAACGGCATTACAGCGCCGGCATGGGCGCTGACGGCACGTGGACGGACACTGCACGCAGCTCCGTGGTCACCTACCGCCTCTGACGATACCGAATCGACCCCGATAGCGATAGGCCGCGCCTATTCGGTCGCGCCGTGGAGGGCCAGCAGCTCGGCCTGTTGCCGGTCGTGTGCCTCCGTCCACAGCCCCGTTTCACGCCAGTAACGGATCGCGCCCGGGTGGAACGGGTGAGTCAGTGTGTCGGGCAGGACCTCGTTCGCGGTCACTGGCCGTATCTGGGAGTAGTCGCGCCGGAGCGCTTCCCAATTCTCGTGAATCACCTTGATGATCGAATACGCGGCATCGTCGGCCAGATGCACGCCACTGTTCAAAAAGTCGAGGATGCCCGAGACCCGTACCGGCCCGTCCATGCCTACCGAGTCTTCATCGGGCTCGATTTCGATGACACGTGAACCGGGCATAGTCTCGCTAAGCCGCGCTTCGTCCTGGCCCATCTGAATGTAGCGGATGCCTGCCGGCAGCGAGGAGTGGACCTGGATGGACAACGCCGTGTTGAGCCCGGTGGGAACGGCATCGGCCCGGCCCTCCGTCAGCATCCGCATTGCATCCGGCAGCCCGGCGACCGTCATCGGCGTTACCTCGTCGAGCGTCACGCCGCCAGTGAGGAGTATTCCTTCGTGCAGCTGCGCGAGCGATGCGTTCGCCCGGAAAGTGACGACGACGCGCTTGTCGCGGAGGTCCTCGACTGTGTAGAGATCGGAGTCCGCCCGCACCATGTACATGATCGGCAGAGGGAACATCATGCCGAGCGCCCTGAGATTGGTCATCGGCGTGTCCCATGGGGGCATGCCGCGGTAGGACAGGAAGCTGTCGATGCTCGTGTTGAGCCCGAGGGCCAGCTCCCCGCGCTGCAATTGCGGCAGATAGACCGACGAGCCGGAAAAGGGTCTGATCGTCGCCTGCGCGGTGCCGGTATCCTGCAGCACCTTCGCGAGGCCCGCGGCTACGGCATAGACGTGCGTGCCGGCCGGATTGGCACCGATCGTGAGGCGCCCGGGGGCATCGCTCGAGCCACCCGAAGCATCGGCGCCGGCGTCAGGTCCGGTGCCGCCCCCGCAGGCCGCAAGAAACGAAACCAGCATACTGACGAAGACCAGCTTCGCAGGCTGGCCCGGTCGCCGGGCACGGTGCATTGAAGACTTCCCGAGGTGTCGTCGGCGCGCTGCTAACCGACTGTCCGGCCGCCGTCGTTTCCGGACGCTTGCGAAGCGATCGACCGCAACCGGGGAAACTTCACGACGGCCCCCGGCTGTATCCGGTCGAGATCGACATCCGGATTATATTGCCTCAGCAGCCAGACCGGGACTTCGTAGCGACGAAGCGCGAGCAGCCAGAGGGATTCTCCGGGCCGCACGACGTGCTCGACGATCTCGTCGACCACGTAATTCGAGAAGAACGACTCCTGGCGCTGTGCCTGGAAGTGCTGCCGGCGGGCTTCGAATGTGGCGATATCGACCTGTGAGAAGTCGAGAGCGATCCGCTGCCCGTAGTCGACCGCCTGGCCGAACGGCAGGCCGTTGATGTCACGCAGGCGCTGGGTGCGGATCTCGAGCCAGTCGGCGTAATGTCCCAGCGTTTCCATCGCCTGGACGGCGATCGTCCGATCAGGTCCGACCGAATAGTCGCTCGGATCGCTGGCAAGCGTCGCCTGTGTGCTCGCAAGCACGTTCGCATCGATAGAGCTGACGGGCTGCTCGGTGGCCTCGGCAACTTCCGCCGCGACGATCTCACGCACATCGTCGGCAGCAAGAGCAGGCGTGTCGGCGCGGCTCGGCAGCTCACCCTGGTCTGCCGGCAGGGCCGCAAGCGTAGTGGCAGGCAGCGTGGCCGCCGGATTCTCGACAGTTTCCGGCGCCGGCTCGGCCGCGCCGGATGGTTGGCCCGGCAGCGCCAGCACCTGGCCCGGATAGATGCGGTTCCGGTTCGCGATCTGGTTCGTTGCCAGCAGCTGGGCCTGGTCCACACCGAGTGAGCGCGCGATGCGGTCGATGCTGTCGCCGCGCTGGACGACGTACTCGCCGCTTGTCCGGGCGGCGATCGCGTCGATAGTTGCCGGTGCCGGCAGGCCGGCGCCGGCGGCCGCGGGCAGGTTCAGCACCTGCCCTTCGCGAATGAAGTTCCGATTGCTGAGCCCGTTGGCCCTGACCAGTGAAGCAAGGCTGATGCGATAGCGGTCGGCAATGCCCGACAGCGTCTCCCCGCGCCGCACGCGATGCTGGACATCGGGGCGTTGCTGCGCGGAGCGCAGGGCGCCGGGAATGGCATCGATCCGGTTCGCTGCGTCGGCGGTCAGGTGCGCCGGCAGGCGAACAGGAAAACCACGCGGCACGAACTTCTCGCCGGCCCATACGTTATCCATCAGCGCCGGATTCAGCTCTCTCAGCTCGCCGAGCGAAATACCGAGCGCATCGGCGAGCGGGCCCGCGTCGATGTAGTCTTCGAGCTCCAGAACCGTCGTCGTGTCTTTCGAGTCGAGCGTCAGCGGGCCGAAATACCGCTCGGGGTCGCTGTCGACGTCGAGCGCCGCCAGAAACGCGGCGTAAAAGTTACGCGAGGCGAAACCGAACGTGCGGCTGCTGTACTGCTCGACGATGGTGCCGATGTTCTTCGTGCCCAGCCGCGATGCCGCTCGTCGCATTCCCGCCAGGCCGTGGTTATAGGCCGTGAGCGCCAGCGGCCAGCTTTCGATGACCGCATAGTTGTCTGCCAGCAAACGCGCCGCGGCCTCCGTCGCCATGTAGGGGTCGCGACGCTGGTCGACGATGTGATCGATCTGCATATAGCGCAGGCCCGTCGAGCGTGTGAATTGCCACATGCCGGCGGCCCCGACCTTCGAGTAGGCCGTCGGGTCGAACGACGACTCGACGTGCGGCAGTGCGGAAAGCTCGGCCGGCAGGCCGCGGGACGTGAACACATCGACAATGTGGTCCCGCCAGCGCCCGGACCGTATCAGGCCGTCGCGATAGCGGTTCGCCTGGCCCAGCTGGAACCGCAGCCGCCCGGCGGCTTCGCGAAATTCGGCCCGGGTAGTGTCGGCCGGCCAGAGCGCGCGCACGCGGGCCACTTCGGTGGTCATGGCGCCGTCGTCGCCCCGCGCCAGGTCGTTCAGGATTTTCCGGTAGCGGTCAATCGCGTCACGGCTCGCGCGCCGGCGCTGGCGCGGGCTCGCGTTTTCGCGCAGCTCGACGGTGGTGTAGACGACATCGAGGTGACGATTGTCGTGGACGAAGCCGCTGTTGGTATCGATTTCCGTGTAGACGCGCGTCCAGAATGCGACCGCGTCGACGATTTCCGGGGGGCGAGGGAAGTTTTCGCTCGCGTCGCCCGGCGGGGCGCCCTGACCGATCGCATTCGTGGAGAGCAGAGCCAGCACAGCGGCGAGACGTGCGATTTTCGACATCCGGGCGGTCTCCTTTGCGGCGGCATCGTGTGCCGCTTTTCTTATTGTTTTCGGAAGGCTACCAGCAGGAGGTCGCGTCGTCCATGAACCAGGTCCGAGCGATCCCGCCGAGAGTGAGCGGCCCGTCACGCGGCGGGGAATCGTCGCGTGACGGGGGTCGAAATTGTCGTCGGCGAGCCAAGGCAGTAACCTGCGCGCTCATCCGGCCATCCGGAAAGGGAGAAAAAGAACATGAAGCTCGAAACCCAATGCCTCCACGCGGGCACCCAGCCAGATCCGACGACGAACGCCCGGGCGGTACCGATCTACCGGACCAGCTCGTTCGTGTTCCGGGATACGGAACACGCCGCGAATCTCTTTGCGCTCAAGGAGCTCGGATTCATCTACTCGCGCCTGATGAATCCGACGCAGGACGCGCTCGAGCAACGGGTGGCTGCCCTTGAGGGCGGTGCTGCCGCGCTTGCGCACGCGTCGGGGACATCGGCGATCTTCAACTCGATCAACAACATCTGTCGCTCCGGCGATCACATCGTTTCGGCCGATAACCTCTATGGCGGCACGTTCACGATGTTCAACGATATCTTTCCGCAGTTCGGCTACGACGTCAGCTTCGTCAACGCCAACGAGCCCGAGAATTTCGCAAAGGCGATCGGGCCGAACACGAAGGCGCTGTTCTGCGAAACTCTATCGAATCCGGCCTGTGATGTAGCGGACATCGAGGCCATCGCCGACATCGCGCATGCGCACGGGATACCGCTGATCGTCGATTCGACGTTCACGACGCCGGTGCTGCAGCGATCGATCGACTTCGGTGCCGATGTCGTCGTGAATTCGCTGACGAAATGGATGGGCGGCCAGGGCGCCGGTATCGGCGGCGTCGTCGTCGACTCGGCCCGATTCGACTGGAAGAGCGACAAGTTTCCGTTGATGACCGAGCCCGACTCGAGCTATCACGGCGTACGCTGGGCTTACGATCTTCCCGACGAGCTTGCGCCGGTGGCCTACATCATTCGCATGCGGGTCATTCCGATGCGTAACCTCGGTGCGTGTATCAGTCCCGATAACGCCTGGATCTTCGCCCAGGGGCTCGAGACGCTGCCGCTGCGGATGGAGCGCCATTGCAGCAACGCGCTGAAGGTTGCCGAGTACCTTAAGGACCATCCGAAAGTCGAATGGGTTCGGTATCCGGGTCTCGAGGGCGACCCGGCGAACGCGATGAACGACAAGTATCTGTCCGGCATGGGCGGCGCGATGGTCGTCTTCGGCGTCAAGGGCGGCGTAGAGGCGGGATCGCGCTTCATTGAGGGGCTCGAGCTCTTCAGCCACCTGGCCAACGTCGGCGACTCGAAGAGCCTTGCGATTCATCCGGCCACGACCACCCACTCGCAGCTCTCGGCCGAGCAGCAGGCTGCTGGCGGCATCAAGCCGGAGCTGGTGCGATTGTCGGTCGGTATCGAGCACATCGACGATATCGTCGAGGACCTGGAGAAGGGATTCGCGGCGACCGGATGATTCGAGGCGGATCGTTCCGCTGGCACGGCCGGTCATCGCGGACGCGCGGCGCTGCCCACGCGGGCAGCCGCGGCCGGCCGGCCCGCGCCGGTAGCCGGACAACGGTACCGACCGCGGCGGCGGAGGATCAGGATGGCGGTTGAAATGCTGACCGTTCCCCGCTTCGTGTTGGAAGCGGGAGCGGAGCTCAGAGACGTACCGGTCGCTTTCGAGCGCTGGGGGCGGTTGAACGAGCGAGCGGACAACGTCGTCCTGGTCTGTCACGCGCTGACCGGCAACACGTCCGTCGATCAGTGGTGGGGACCACTGCTCGGGCCCGGGCGCGCGCTCGATACCGATCGCTACTGTGTAATCTGCGCGAACGTGATGGCTTCTCCTTACGGCACCGCGTCTCCGGTGACTGTCGATCCCGCGTCCGGCCGGCGCTACGGCGCCGCGTTTCCCGTTCCGACGATCCGCGATACGGTTGCGCTGCATCGCGTGGTGCTCGAAACGCTCGGCGTCAGGCAGGTCGCGTTCGCGATCGGTGGCTCGATGGGCGGCATGCAGGCGCTCGAATGGGCGTTCCACAGCGACATGGTCGCCGCGGTAGTTCCGATTGCGGTCGGCGGCAGGCACTCGGCCTGGTGCATTGCATGGAGCGAGGCGCAGCGCGCGGCGATCGCCGGGGATCCGGCATGGATGGACGGGCACTATTCCGAAGACGACCATCCGGACCGGGGCCTGGCCGGGGCGCGTATGATCGCGATGATTTCGTATCGGTCCGCCGAGTCGTTCGCCCAACGATTCGGCCGCGATCCCGATACGCGCGGCAGCGATGCGTTCGCCATGCAAGGCTATCTCAACTACCAGGGCAGGAAACTCGTCGATCGCTTCGACGCCAATTGCTACCTGCGGCTGACCCAATCGATGGATACTCACGACGTCGCGCGCGGGAGGGGCGATTATCCCGATGTCGTTCGCAGGCTGGAGCTGCCCGCGCTCGTCGTCGGTATCAGCTCCGACATTCTGTATCCGCTCGCCGAGCAGAATGAGCTGGTGGATCTGATGCCCAATGCGGAGCTAGCCGTCATCGAGGCGGAGCACGGCCACGATTCGTTTCTGATCGAGATGGAAACGCTGAACGACATCGTGCGCGACTGGCGCATCCGCACGCTCTGAGACGTCAGGTTCGGGTCAACGTCCTGATCAGGCCTTCATGCTGCGGAAATTCCGCGATCAGTGTTTCGGCCGGCGGCATCTCGAAATCGGCAAACTCGAATCCGGGACTGACGGTGCAGCCGCCGAAGGCCCAGGTGGTGTCACCGCCGAGCGCCGCTGCCTGCCAGTGGCCCGCCGGAATCACGGCAGTCGGTTCGCCGGCGCCGAAGTCGCTGCTGAGTACGTGCCGGCTGTGCGTTCCCGCGGGATCGATGACGTTCAGTTCGATCGGGCCGCCCGAGTAGAGGTGCCAAAGCTCATCGGACCATCTGACCCGATGAAAAGCGGAGAACGATTCGCCTTCCAGCAGAAAGTAGATCAGCGTGCCGGTACGGCGTTCGACCTCGTGACCCGCAGGAATGCCGGGATGCGGAACGCGCAGGGTTGACCGGTATACTTCGCGGAAGTAGCCGCCTTCGGGATGAGGTTCCAGGTTGAATCGCTCGACGATTCGGCGCGCAGCGGGATCCATGAGAGCTGAAATCGAGACGTCCTGGGCAGCGGTTAGCGGAGAGAATTGAGCCGGGATGCGCAAGCTTATCAGGTTGTCGGTCGTTCTCGCAGTGCTCGGGGCGTTCCTCGCGATCGCACTGCTGTCGGCATCGCTCTATACGTTCGCGCGCCTCACCGATGAAACGCTGATCGCGGAGGTGCGCTTCGATGCGGTCGCGCCCGAGCGTTATCTCGCTCATCTGAGCACCGGGGATTTCTGCCGCGAGTCGACGTTGCAAATAGAAGGGGACCAGTGGCGGATCGATGCGGAATTCGTCAAGTGGCACTACTGGGCCACGCTGCTCGGCCTCGATGCACAGTATCGTCTCGATCGATTCGAAGGCCGCTACAGCGACGTGGATCGGCAGAACAGGGCCACAGACAATTCGCACGCGTTGATGCCCGATACGGCCATCGATCTCGTGACGCTGGCGGATTCTCTCGGACGGCTCAACTTCCTGATGGACGCGACTTACGGTAGTTCGACCTATCAGGACATCCGGACGAATCAGGTCTACGAAGTCTACCGCTCACAAACCGGGCTCTTTACGCGCTCGCGGCCACGTCCCGCGCAGCCGGCCGCCGAGGGCATCGAGATAGAGATCCGCCAGGCCTGTGGCGGTGGCGATTCCATCTGGCGGGACGTCACCGCCTGGGTCGACAGGACGACCCGGTCACTTTTGTAGCGGGCCTGCTGTACCCGCCTCGCCGGAACGAGGCTCTCGGCCTTAGAGGCGGTCCGGATAGAGATCGTAGGTTGAGTCGCCGACGCTGATCCTTTCCGTCTTCATCTCGAGCGTTCCACGTTCGGCGTGGCGATGGCCATAGGCCGTGATCGTATCGCCCACGTTGACGACCTTCGAGTCGAATCCGGCGCGCTGGCTGCGGCGTGGCGGGCTCAGCATGACGTTCCACATCTCACCGTCGGCTTCGACGGTCAGGCGGTCGTGCGGATTGCCGAAATGCGTTTCCACGACGGTGCCGGTCAGTTCGAAGGCGTCGTCGCCATACCAGGACCAGCCGTGGTGGGCGAGGGCGGCAGCAGGGAGGCAAAGCGCTGCGGTCAGGATGCCGAGGGTCTTGCGAGAGAGAGTCGACGTGCTCATCGTTGGTCTCCTTCGGGCCGTGCCGAAGGCTCGAGTGTAACACCAGCCGTACGCTGCCGGTCGCCGGGAAGCCGCACTCGCGAGCGGGTTGACGACTCGAGCAGGCTCAGAGCTCGCCCAGTCCTTCGGTGAGCTCGATGTGCGTTCCCCAAGGGTCGTCCATATAAGCCAGCCCGAGGCCGGACGCCAGCCGTCGGTAAGGCAGGGTGAATTCGATACCGCGAGCTTCGAGGTTCCGGCAGAACGCCTCGAGGTCGCGGATCTCGAAGCCGATATGATCGAGTTGCCGCCCGATTGTCGGCGCGAGAGCCTGCTCCGTGGCCGAAAAGTTCAGATTGAAGCCCGGCAGGTCCGCCGCGTCATAGCGCCAGCGCTTGCCCGGGATTGCGCCGAAGTGTTCGACGTACCAGTCCCGTGCCGCCACAACCTGATCCTCCGGCAGGTACAGATGCATGTGATGCGTGACGATTGGCGAGGCCAGCGCGTCGTTGTGCCGCCTGGCAGCGGGGTCATCGAACCCGGCAGCCTGCTCGAAACCGATGTTCGTTGCGATAGTGTCGTCGAACAGCTCGATGCGTTCCCCGCCGGGCGTGTAAACGGAGGCGATGCCGGGATACTGATCGTTGTAGTGCAGTTCGAATCCGCGCTCCTCGAGCGCCGCAAGAGATTCGACGCGAAAAGCGACATGGTTCAGCACCGAGCCCTCCGTGCCGCCGCTCGATTCCCCCTCGCTGATGACGACCAGCGCGTTCGGGAAGCGCACGATCTCGCCGATCGGCGAGCTGGTATCGACGCCGCCGAGAGCGACCCAGAAGTCACGGTTGGCTGCCACATCATCAACGATGTAGTGCAGGTGGCCCATCGACACGCCGGCCGCATTCGGCGGCGCGATCTGCGCGGTCAGCGGCGAGCCCGCGACGACGGTCAGAACTGCGGCGAAAGCTCTTCGCTTCATCGGTCCCCGGTCCGTTCCGCGGCTGCGGCCTCTCTGGCCTCTCTGGCGGCGGAAGTTTCGGCGAAGTAGTTCGTGATGCCGTCAGGATCGTCGAGCCAGATGGTCCTGAGCGAGAAGCCCGGCAAGCCGCTCAACGGCTGGTCGATCGTAATCTCGTGCTCGTGCGCCAGCCGGTCGACGAGATCGGCATCGGAAACCACGTACTGGATGCCGGCGCTGCCGGTGTCGGCGGGCAGGTCGGCGCCGAAGCTTCGCAGCGTAACGGTCGTCGAGCCATTGCGAAACCGGTACTTGGTCGTGTCGAAACGGCTGTCGGGCACCGGCTCGAGCTCTTCCAGACCTACAAACCCGCGATAAAACCCGAGACTTCGCTCGATGTCGGACACGACGAAACCGACTTCGATCTCTTCGTAGGTCGTGCCGGCCGGGTCGCCTGTGATGACGAGTTCGACAAATTGGCCGTCCGGGTCCGTGACGATCGCGCTGCGTTTGCTCACGTGACCATCCGAGTAGCCGTCGGATTGGAATACGGGCGCCTCCAGCCCGTGCTCACGAAACCTGTCGACGAGCGCCTGCTCATCGCTGAAAAAGAACGTCCACAGACGCAAACCCGTCGCGTTTGTGACGCCGCCCGGCACGTAGGCACGGTCGCCGACCCGGCCGGTAAATTTGAGCTCCGACGCGCCGGCTTTGATCCGCATGACTTGTGTGTTGCCGCCGACATCGAACGTCGTCAATGGCTCAAAGCCGAGCACCTGGCTGTAGAAACGGTACATTCCTTCGGCGTCGTCCGCGAAACGTCGGAAGACGTTCATCGACGGCTGCCACAGCACCGGTGCGACGGAATCTGGTTCTGCTGCGTATCCTGCACGAGTCAGCCCGCCCGCCGCCAACAGCACAGCCGGGAGCAGGCACGCCTTGAGCCGGAACGTCGATCGGGTGCTTGTCATCGTAACGTCCTCTGTGCAGAGCGAACGACTATCTTCGTAGAATCGGCACTGGCTGTAAAACCGTCGGCGAAGTCCGCATCGATGTCTGCGACCGAAATTGCCCAAGCCGTGGAACGACTGACCGGGCGGCGGCCCGCTGGCGCCTCGCCGCTGTCCGGCGGCAGCCTCTCGTCGGTCTGGCGCGTTGAGATCCCCGGTGGCGAGCCGCTGATCGCCAAAACCGGACCCGGTCTGCAGCGCGAGGCGGGCATGCTCTCGGCCATCCGCGCGAGCGGCGCGCCGGCCCCAAATGTCGTAGCCGTAACGGACGGGCTGCTGCTGATGAGCGCCTTGCCGGCCGGCGGCGCCGCCGACTGGCCGGGCCTCGGCGGCGCGATGGCAACATTGCACGCCTGCACCGGTGAGCGCTTCGGCTGGCACGAGGATCATGCCTTCGCGAGCGTCGAGATTCCGAATCGGGAATCGGATGACTGGGTGAGCTTCTGGCGCGACCGGCGTCTGCTGGAGCCGGCCGCCGCGCTCGATCCCGCGTTTCGCAGCCGCCTCGAGCAGCTCAGCGGCGACCTGGAGAATCGACTACCCGCCAGGCCGGTGCCCGCGTTGCTGCACGGCGACCTGTGGGGCGGGAACGTCGTTTTCGGGGCCGGCGGCATCTCCGGCTTCATCGATCCGGCCTGTTACTTCGGGCATGCCGAAGTCGACATCGCGATGCTGCGTCTGTTCGACTCGCCACCCTGCGAACTTTTCGATGCGTACGGCGGACTCGAGCCAGGCGCCGATGAGCGCCTCCCGATATATCAACTGTGGCCGGCAATCGTTCATGTCCGCCTGTTCGGCAGCGGCTACCATGGTCTGCTCGACCGGTTACTCGCGGCGCTCGGCGTCTGAGCGCTTTGGTATAGTCGGCGGCGATTTCGCAAGCGAGCAGGTCGCCGATGTTCGAACTGGAATTCTATGGAGCCGCGGGCGAGGTCACCGGTTCCTGCCATATTCTCCGCGTTGGTGACAGCCGCGTTTTGCTCGACTGCGGGATGATTCAGGGCAGCCGCAAGAGCGAAGCCCGGAATGCGGATCCGTTTCCGTTCGATGCCGACCAGATCGACGCGGTGATTCTCAGCCACGCGCACATCGATCATTCCGGCCGCCTGCCGTTGCTGGTGAAGCGCGGATTCGGGCGCGCGATTCATACACAGAACGCTTCCGCCGATCTTTGCCAGATTCTGCTGAAAGACGCTGCGTTTCTGCAGGAGGCCGATGCCGCACGCGCCAACAAGCGCCGTAAAGGCGGCACACGGCCCATACGCCCGCTGTTTACGATCGTCGAGGCTGAAGAGGCCATCGAGTTATTCGTGGGACATCGCTATCGGGAGTGGTTCGATGCGGCGCCCGGAATCAGGGCGCGCTTTCACGATGCAGGCCACATCATGGGGTCAGCGATCGTCGAGGTAGAGGTCACGCACGGTGAGCAGTCGCGCACTATCGTATTCAGCGGTGATCTCGGGCAATTCGACACGCCGATACTGCGTGATCCGGATTTTCTCCCGAATGCCGATGTCGTCCTGATGGAGTCGACTTATGGCGGTCGGCGCCACCGCGATCGCGCGGCTACGCTGATCGAGCTCGAGGAGATCTTCAACAGCCCGGAGAGTCGCAAGGGCAACATTCTGGTTCCGGCATTCGCCGTCGGCCGTAGTCAGGAAATCCTGTATCAGCTCGGTAAGCACTACGACGAGTGGGGGATCGATCGCTGGCAGGTGTTTCTCGATAGTCCGATGGCAATCGCAGCAACGGAGGTGTACTGGGACTATCCGCACCTTTATGACGACGAGGCCACGAAGCTGTCTCGTGATATGAACCCGATGCCGTCGATTCCGAATCTGCAGTTGTCACGGACGGCCGAAGATTCGAAGCGAATCAACGAGATTCAGGCCGGCGCGATCGTCATCGCGGGTAGTGGAATGTGCAGCGGCGGGCGCATCATTCATCATCTGCGCAACAATCTCGCGCGACCAGAGGCCCGCGTCCTGTTTACCGGCTACCAGGCCTATGGATCGCTCGGGCGGCGCATTGTCGACGGCGCCGATGAGGTGCGGATTTTCGGCGATCAGTATGTCGTGCGTGCGCAGGTGTCGACGGTCGGCGGTCTCTCCGCGCATGGCGACTGCGAGGACATGAGCCGCTGGTTCGGCGCGTTCGACAACACGCCGCCGGTCTATCTGGTCCACGGCGATCCAGATGCCGCGGCTGCGTTCGCCGGGCAACTCGAGCGTGAGCATGGTGCGCAGGTCACGGCGGCGACGCCGGGCATGCGTATCGATCTCGCGCAGGTGGCGACGGTCTGACGGCCGGGGGGTTAGTCGGCGATCGACACATAGTCGGGCTGGCTCTCCACGCGATCTATCCATGCCCGAATGTTGTTCACGGTCCCGAGGTCGATGCCGCCTTCCGGCGCCACGTGCGTGTATGCGTATAGTGAAATGTCGGCGATTCCGTATCTGTCGCCGACGAGAAAGCTGTTCGTCGACAGGTGGTCGTCCAGTATCTGCAGGGCCCGGCGGCCACGCGCCCGATACTCGTCGATCAGATGCGCGTTGGCATCCAGACTTCCGGCCAGCGCCCAGAAGCGCACGGAGCCGATGTATCGCGTGAGGCTGAACTGCTCGAAGCTTTGCCACTCGAGCACGCGCGCGCGCTGCCACGGATCATCCGGGAGCAGCGCTGTGCCATCCGCGAGGTGGAACAGGATTGCGTTCGACTCTGTGAGCCTGCGACCGTCCGGCCACTCGAGGACCGGAATCTTCTGCAACGGACTCCGCTCGGCGAATTCCGGAGTTCGCGTCTCGCCTCTCAGCAGATCTACGGGGTTGCGGACGTAGTCAGCACCTAGCTGCGACAAGGCCAGCCGCACCTTGTAGCAGTTCCCCGATGGTCCGTAGTCGTAGAGTCGCAGCATGATCCGGCGAATTCTACGACGGACAGCCGCACGCCTGTCGCGCTCTCGTCGTGGCTTGAGAGAATCGTCACCAAACTAGTTTGGCGATCCGTGTTCCGAGCCGGCGGGTAAAGGCGAGCAATCCGACGCTTACCGCTGCTTCAAAGTGGATAAGCATGTCTTTCGCTACGGCGAGTCCTGGGGGCTGTGTACTGAACTGAACGGAGCAGCATTCGAGAAAGGATGCTGGACGCTCTTGTCCTATTCGAGAAAGCTCTCCGGCAACTCCAGGTAGCGCTGGGCGCTTTCGGGGTCGCAAGGCATCTCAATCATTTCAAAGTCCGGCGAGTAGACCCACTCGAGCTCATAGCCGATCGGCTCTGCCAGGATGTCCGGATCGGTCATCTCGAAGCTGTAGAAGATCCGCGTCCCATCCGCGCTCAACTGAAGGCGCTCTGTGAGGTGCTTGTCCGGACCCGAGGGGAGCTTCTGCGCATTGCCCATGCCGTGCTCGGCAAACCGTGCCGTATCGACGACGAGAACGCCGTCTTCCCAGCGTCCGATTGAATGGCCGAGAACCGAGGGCTCAACGCCTTCGTGCGAGGTCTCGTTCATGTGGATGACTCGTTCCGCGCTCTCAAGCTCGGTGCGTATGACGATTTCATCCTCGCCTGGCGTGATGGTCTTCGCGTCGCCGATGACCATCAGGAATGGCGGAGCGTAGGGAACGCAGTCCTTCCCCGGATTGTTGTTGTTCTCGAAGGTCGCATGTGCGCGCACGCCCGCTTCAGTAAGTGGCCAGTCGGTTGGCTCGAAGAAGAAGAAATGTCTGCTGACCTCGGGCTTGCTTACACTCCGCCACTGGCCGGCCAGACTGTCTGAGCCCTGTTCGGGTGCGACTATGACTGGTGCACCGCTATTGACCTGGCGCATTTCCAGCAGGACGCTATCGGGCGTTATCAGCCGGGCCCCGAGCGCATGCGTCTGGTTCGCATTTCTCGAGGGATTGGCAAAAATGGTGACCCGATCGCCTACCGCGACAGTGTCAGGTGCCCAACCGCGATTGCGCATGACCACTGCCGAGGACGCTTCGATCTCCCAGACTTCGCTGTCCCCAGCTTCGCCCGTCGTTTCCAGCTGGATGTAAGTATGCGGATTGGCCCATGTGTATTCGATGATCCGCCCCTCGAGCGTCACCTCTGCGTCCAGGTCGTAAGGAGCCCAGCTGTGATGCGCGCCCACGGGCGGGGCGTGCACAATGAGCATCGACGCGGTCAGTGCCAGGCGTGGAACGATATTAGACATCCGCTTCTCCATGGTTCTTCGCTTGGACATGGGTCGACGACCGCTCCCGGCTTCTCAGTCGACCATACCATACGGTCGGCGAGCTCAGGCGGAGGGCCGGAATCGTCATTCGACATCGCCCACGACCATTCCCTCCCTCAGTAACGGCACCTGGTCGACCACGGTTCCGTCCGGCCGGATCAGCGATGTTGGCCCATACGACACACGATCACCGCGTTCTCCCATGACGTCCGACGACAGCAGCCATACGCCGAATTTTCTCGCTTGCGCCCGGCGAATAGCAGTGTGCTCGTGTTTGAGCTTCTCTGCCGTAGCACGCCGCATCATGTTGTTGCACGGAGATACTATGAGCCTTGCTCCGCCCGAGACGTTGCCGTCAAACGCCGATGCGAAATTCAGGTCGTAGCAGATCGCTACGCCAACCGTGAATCCGCGATTAGTGAACAGGCGCGGCTCGCGGCCTGCACTAAACGCATGCCGTTCGCCATCGAGCAGATGGACCTTGCGATACTTGCAGACGAGCGCACCACTCCGGATGACGGCGGCCGTATTGAAGAACTCGTTGCCGCTTCTTTCGATCAGCCCGACCACGAGTGTTGGCCGAAGGCTCGCAAGCTCGGCCAGACGTCCATCGAAGTCCGGTGACTCTGTATCGATAGCGACTCGTTTAACGGACTCGATATCGGTGATGTAGCCCTGAAGGAAGCACTCCGGGAAGCACACCAAATCTGCACCAGCCTCCTGAGCCCGCAAGCCGTACCTGCGAATCACCCCTGTCGCATGCGAGACGTCGTCGCGGATGTCTGGAACCTGGCAGGTCGCTACTCTCATGGAGCGCAGCTTACGAAACGAACGGCAGGAAGGGGTCGAAACGGAATTGTAATCCTCCCATTCTTGGCTGCATTCAGAGGTAGAGGTTACCCGGCTCTTGCCGCCAGCTTCTGACAGGGATCAATCGCGTTCAGCGTCGCCATTCTGGGCTGGATAAACAACAGCCTGATGCCGTGCTTCTTCGTCCAGGCGCCGAACTCATGACTGATCATCTCGCTGCCGTGGTCGGAGCCCATGACCTTCGGCTTGACTTCGATCCCAAGCCTCCGGCGTATCCATGGACCACTACTTCCGGGCGGTCTGCCCCAGGTTAGTTGTCATGAATTTGGTTTGGCCCCATCGCTTACAAGCGTCTGAAAATAAGCTGGAAAGGAATTTCTTGCCCGTCTGGAAAGATCGCGTTGACGTCGATGGTCATGGTTTGTCCGTCTGCCGATATCGAGCGGGTGCCCGTATTGTTCACCTGCCCGTTGAATTTCGCGACGATGCTCACCGAGTGATCGTCTATCACGGTTTCTGAATAGGTGAACGGCGTTGTCGTGCCATTGACCTGGAACTCGGCCAGGGGAAACGACTGGTACTGGGGATAATCCTTGCCATCGCTTTTCGATACCACCTGGATAAAGTCCGGACGGCCGTTCTCCAACTGCCTGATGACGACGTTCACCAGGTAGCCATCTTCCCGCAAGTCGTAACTGCGAATTTCAGACACCAGGGGAAAACCCTCCAACAGAGTAGATGCCTCCTTGTCGAATTCCCAGACGCCCAGGACGGCAGGCACCTGGGCAGAAACCTGGCTCGCGAAAAAGAAAACCGAACAGCATAGATAACCAGCGAGCTTTTTCATGACGATGCTCTCCGTTCATTCATGGCTCAGAACGTACACCGGATTGGGTCGAACCTCGACGTAACCACCGTTCGTACGAACGACTGTTCCCCGACCGGAAAACAGGCTGCTAACCACTCCGACTCAAGGCCGCATATTGGCCAGTATCCGGTCGTCGATCTCGCATGCGTGAGCTACTCTGCCCTTACTGATTCAATGTACCGGCCGCCATCGCGCTGGCCGTCGTTCCAATAGCGCCAGTCATGGACGAGCGTACCATTATCGTTGACTGTGATTGTCAAACCGTGTGCGTGCCATTCGTTTTCCACATCGATCGTTCGATCATCGGGTGACAGCTCGAAGTCAAGCTGATTGTCTGAGGAGCGCACGATCGACAGATAGGGTTGGTTGCCAGCGGAACAATAATGCGTCATGGCCAACTGACCGTTGTGATCGTCATGGTATACCGTCATCATTTCGACGCCAGTAGCCGGGAAATACAGCATTTCTACGACTGCAGTTCCTCTGCCAGTCACCGAGTAAGTCACGACCGCCCGCGGGTCACCCGGAGTTGTCGTTCCTTCCCATCGGCCTTCCAGCGTTTTTAGGAATTCCAGCTCAGGGCTATTGGCTTCCTGAGCAGCAGCCAGGTCGCCGAACATCATCAGCGCAGATGCAGTCAATACGGTAGAAAATAGAGCGTGAGGCATGTTCCGCTCCCTATGTCGGTCTTGGGTCGATTTGACCCGGTCGCCCTGATCATAGCACCGCCCGAATGGCCGTCGACCTTCCGGTGAGATCCCACCGTTATCCGATGTTAATGGGCCCCGATTTCGCGAACGTCGGAAAACGGGAAGGTCCGGGGCGGTCACCGCTTACCTAACGCCCAGGAATGGTCCGTGTCAAAGCGGCCAGTAATTGACGCTCAGTCATCCAGAAAAAGCTCTCTTTGAGCATCCAGATTCGGCGCGTTCAAGAATCTTTCGATCTCTTCCAGGAAATCCGGCCTGCCCGCTTCGCGAATATAGGAGCCTTCATCCAGTGCGCCCCAGTCGCGCCACCGTGGTACCCAAAGCTCCATATGATGTCGAAAGGTCTGGTCATACCAAACTTCATCCAAAAGGCCGAGCGTGTACTGATAGAACTCTGACTCCTGACGCTTGAATCCGGCCTGCATCAAGTTATCTATTCGGTACTCTTCCTCAAGACTTAAACTATCGCGCCCTTCCTGTAGGTATTTGATCACTACAGGTGCTCGATACTCACTGTCCGCATTCTGCATATCCCAGGCTGCGCTTGATTCAGCTCGGGCCTGATATGTTGAAGCTAAGATCGCGTTACTTGTCTGCCGTAACTCCAACGCTACGAGGGCCAAACCTCCAACCACGCCCACATTCGCAAGGATGGCAATCAACTGCCCAATGTCGATCTTCTTCATTCTTCTTCTCGAATCGACCTAGATGCTCCGATTGTAGCTAATGTCTGGTTTCGGGCCTGCGTTCCTCCCCGGCTAACGAGCCAACGCTGCGGGCACGGCTCAGCCAGCTCTGGCCGTTCGGCGCGAAATTCCTACTCGATTTCGGAGCAATCAGTTGATGACAGCATTCCTTCAACCAAGTTGATGAATCCCGGAGAAAAGAACGTTCGAGTTCGGCAATAGTATTGATGGCCGAACGGCGTATCGAAACTCCCCGCCCACGAGGCGCTCTCTGCGAGGAACTCAGACTCGTCAAAAAGGCCGTTCTGATATTGATAGTAGATATTCTCTCGAAGCCGCCACACTGCATCCGTGCTTCTGGCAAGCATCAAACGCTCCTCCGGCGTCAGAGATGCAGGATCCCGCCCGCGAATCGTCAATTGTGCGGCGCTTAGGTCAGACGCACCAGACATCGACACTGTCACAATAGTTTCCGCAATGTCGTTTCGCATCTGTAGTCGCGCCAGACGATTGCTCTGGTTTATCTCCACCGCCAAGAATGCGATTCCAGCGATTACGCCGATGTTTGCGAGTATCGAAATCGCTTGTCCGAGGTCGATCTTCTTCATTCTCATTCTCGAATCGACTGGAACGCTCGGATTCTAGCGAATCGACGACCGTCAGATTTGGGTCGACAAGACCCAGTTGCTCCGATCATATCACCGCTCGAACGACCGGCCGCTCCTGAGCTGAAACTCACCGGTTAAGAACGTTAACAGAGACGATTCCAACGACCGTCGGGTTACGGGCAACCCAGGGGCCGTCGATAGCTGGCGAACGCCAAGAATTTCTAATGACCTCTTCGGCCATTTCCTGCCGTTCGGTCGTTCGCGTAAACCGTCAACGGTTGTCAGTTCGAGCCGCCGCGCGAGTTGCTAGTTAGAACAGCGGAGAGCCGGTGACCGATGACCATTCGCCAGGCACAGCGTGTGGGTCACGCCGCCGATTCGAGATTCTCGCGAACGATCCTCGGGTGGCGGGCCGCGATCTTAAGCAGCGCAAGCGCCGGACCGTCGGGCTTCCTCCTGCCTTGCTCCCAGTTGCGTAACGTGTGCACGCTGATCTCCATAGCTCGAGCGAAGTCTGTCTGACTCAACCCGACGAAGCGTCGCAGCGCGGCAATGTCCGCACCGGAGGAAAAGCCTCCGCGCATCAATCGCGCCCGAAGACGGGCAGGAATAGCGCTGTCGAATTGTTTGTCCGAAATTTCTGGAATGTCGCTCATTTCTGTTGATCCATGTAAGTGCGGTATCGCTCCCGCTCCCTCCTTGTGGCCAAGCGAGCTCCGATGATCCTGATCAGGTCTTCTTCCCGCTCGGTATACACCACCACCGCAATGCCTCGATCGATATCCCCAATCGCGATGAATCGATCTTCCTTGTCCGAGTGCGCCGCATCAAAGATCTCGAGGTAGTCTTGGTTGCGTTCGAACAGTTGTTTCGCCTCAGTGAACGACAGGCCGTGCTTCTCTTGGTTGCTACGATCCTTGGCGTCGTCCCACTCGAACCTCATGCGCCGAGTATAAGCCAATGACGGAGTCCGTCAATGACTTAGGCCGCGATTCCGTCCAGAGTGGCGCGGCGTGCCACGGAGGGCCTGGCAAAAGCGGTGTTTGCAACCGTTAGTGGAGCGCTTTACGCCGAGGGACGCCTTTCGAGCGACTGCCGGGCGGTCAGCGCCACTGGCGCTCGACCAGCGCGATAGACACGATTCGGCCAATTCCCGACTCTCAAGACTCTGATTCTTGCACGACGCGAACACGGGGCCACCGTTCCGTGTACTGCTTGTCTTTGATTCTCTGGTGGTAGGTTTCAATGGTCACGCGTCGCGGGTTTCGTCGCACCACCATAGCGAAAAGATCATCCAAGCCGAGAGGTGCAACTACTTCGAGATCTTTGCCACTCCGCATGCGGACAGCAACGCAGCAGGCTGTCTCTGGCCATGTCGCAACCGCGTCCTCGATTGAGTCTAATGGATCCACACGATGTCCAAAGACCTTATGAAACCAAAGGTGCACCGCAGCCTGGTTCTTGACATCCCAATGATGGTCGGGCTCCAGCCCGCGTAGCACTTCCTCGTAGCGATGCTCTGTCTCTTCTGATAAATCATCGCGGTCAAAATATACGACATCTATATCGGCGAGATATGAGGGTGCCGTGCAGTCATGCAGACTGTCCCAGACAGCATTCCGTATTGCGCCACTTCCGATATATGCGCACGGGGCGTTCAGTTCGTTTACGGCGTTAAGCGCATTGGAGAACCACGCAGTCTCTGTCAGGATCTCGACAAGTGATGAGTCGTGGTTCATGCGCGGACAAGACTTACGATTAGAATCTTGCGAATGGCGAATTCAGGTCGAAGAGTACCCTAGAGACTATCAACTCGAACGGCCGGAAGTGAGCGGACCCGACGGTAGAATGCCCAAAGGCGGCGTCGGACGTCAGCCAGTGCTCCCCAGACTATGCCCTCGAACGGCCGGCTCACGATCATCCCCATCACCCCGCCCTACGGCCCGGTGCGGCCGAGCGGGCCTCTTGCCGCGGCTTGTCGCGCCAGAATGGTGCATGAATGTTCCAGCGGGAACATTTTAGAAACTACTTTAACTTCATCCAGCCTGATATTCAGCGGGGCCTGATTTCCGTACCGGCGCCTGCGGTGATGAACACGGCGGTTGCAGTTTCGTCGATGTCGGCGGTATGCCAGGTGCCCGGCTCGTTGATGACGTATTCGCCGGGGCCGATTTCGACGGTTGCCTTCGTGCCGTCCGGTTTCTCCTGATGCAGCGTCATCCGTCCGGCAGTGCACAGCACGACTTCGGCGCCATTCGGGTGAACTTCCCAGGTGGGCCACGATTCGGAAAACGTATACATGCTGACGAGCCTGCCCTCAGTGCCGTCATCGGCGTGCCGCTCGCCGTAGGCCTGATACCAGTCCGGCTGTCCGGTAAATTCGGGCTCGACGACGGCCGTGGCGCCGCTACCAAGGTGTATCGGACGCTTCTCGATGCTGTTCCGGCTCATTGCAAGTTTCCTCTTTGACACGACCGAACCTACCGCGCGTTGCGGTTCGTTTGCAATCGGGTCGCGGTGTCGGGCGCCGGTAGAGGTAACATGTCGGCTCCGTTGCCAGCCCGGTGCACTGAGGAGCGACATGACACGCCGCCCGATCCCGCTAGCCGTCCCGAACCCGATCGCACTTCTGATCCCGGTGCTCGCTCCGATCCGGAAAATCGCCGCGCTGCTGATTGCCGGACTTGCCGTTGCCCTTGCGCCTGAGTTGGGGCGTTCTCAGCCCAACGTCGTGCTGATCATCACCGATGATGTCGGTTATGGCGACATCGGCGTGTTCGGGGCCACCGATTTACGAACGCCCAACATTGACAGCCTCGCGCGCGACGGCGTTCTGCTCACCGATTTCTACGCCAATGGGCCCACCTGCAGCCCGACGCGGGCCGGGCTGATCTCGGGGCGCTACCAGCAGCGCTTCGGTGTCGAGTGGCCGATAGGCTTCATGGCAGAGGAAGATCACGACCATGGCCTGCCGGTGACGGGCCACTCGCTGCCCGCACTACTGTCCGCCAATGGCTACCGGACCGGCCTCGTCGGCAAATGGCATCTCGGCTGGCGCGACGAATTCCGGCCGCGGGCCCACGGCTTCGACTACTTCTTCGGCTTCAAGAGCGGCTATGTCGATTACTACCAGCACACGCCGGGAAGCACGTCGCCGCTGGAACACGATCTCTGGGAGAACGAAGAAGAGATTCACGTCGACGGCTATATGACGGACCTGATCAGCGAGCAATCCGTCGCTTTCATCGAGAGGAACGCGAACCGGCCGTTCTTCCTCGACGTTTCCTACAACGCCGGGCACTGGCCTTATCAGCGGCCCGACATGCCGTCGACGGCGCGCGACAACTCCCGCCACCTTAGCCCGTTGGACTCGGACACGAATACACGCGCCGACTATGTGGCGATGATGGAGCGGGTGGACGAAGGTGTCGGAGAGATTCTTGCGACGCTCGATCGGCTCGATCTGCGTAACGACACGATCGTGATCTTCACGAACGACAACGGCGGCGAATGGCTGACGCGCAACGTGCCGCTCTTTCATCACAAGCAATCCGTCTGGGAAGGGGGCATACGCGTGCCGACGCTGATCCGCTGGCCCGACCGGATTCCGGCCGGCAGTGTGTCGGAGCAGGTCGGCATCACGATGGACCTGACGGCGTCGATACTGGCTGCGACCGGTACGCCGGTGCCGCCGGATCTGCAGCTCGACGGTATGAACCTGCTGCCGGTGCTACGGGGTGAGCAACGGGAGATCGAAAGAGCCTTGTTCTGGCGTGTCGTCGGCAGTGCGCCTCAGCGCGCCGTGCGCGCAGGTGACTGGAAGCTGGTTCTCGATGGCGAGCGCCCGATGCTGTTCGACCTCGAATCCTGGCCGCCGGAGCGGGAAAACCTGATCGGTCTGCACGCCGACGTGGCGCGTCGACTGCACCGTCTGCTTTCGGTCTGGGAAGCCGATGTCGATGCGACGGACTTCTGAGTCTAGTCGATATATATGCTGTAACTATAGGATAACTATCGCGTTAACGGCAGACTTTTTCGGACACCGGACACCGGACACCGGACACCGGACACCGGACACCGGACACCGGACACCGGACACCGGACACCGGACACCGGACACCGGATGCCGGACGCCAGACGCCGAACACTGGACGCCGGGCGGCGGCGAGGTCAACGAATCGGCCGCAGCTCGAACAGCGTCGGCCAGTTCTTGCCGGTGACTAGTAGGCGGCCTGAATCGGCGTCGTAAGCGATGCCGTTCAGAACGTCGTCCGCGAGTCGGAGGCTGCGCGGGTAGAGCGTGGTGAGATCTACCCAGCCGATGACCTCGCCCGAATCGGGAGAGATCCGCGCGATACGATCGTCGTACCAGATGTTCGACCAGATCTCGCCGCGGATGAACTCGAGTTCGTTCAGTCGCGTCACCGGTCGCGCGCCGTCTACGACGTCGACCGTCCTGACGACAGAGAAATCCGCGGGGTCGAGAAAGCGCAGCCGCGATGAGCCGTCGCTCATGATCAGATGGGTGCCGTCGTGCGTCAGTCCCCAGCCTTCGCCCTCGTACTCGAAGCTGCCGAGCTGCTCGAACGATTCGAGGTCATAGACGAATCCGGTTCCGCTCAGCCAGGTCAGCTGGTAGACCCGGTCGCCCATGATCGCGATGCCTTCCCCGAAGTATGTGCGCGGATTCGAGACGATGCGTTCCACACGCCCGCTGTCGATGTTCACTTCGCGTACCGACGAGCGGCCGTACTGGCCCGTGCTCTCGAAGAGCCTGCCGTCGTGCAGAGCGAGACCCTGCGTGAACGCGGACGGATCGTGGGGGTATCTCGCGACGACGTCCGGCTCCCAGTCGCCGATGCCGGTGCTTTCCTGGCCGCAGGCGCTGACGACGGACAGTGAGATTGCGACCAGAAAGAGACCGCGAAGCGTCATGAGTAGCGGACCTGACATTGCCGATTGCGCGCAAGCCTACCAGCGATTGCTCGGCAGCACGACTGCCTGTGCCAGCACCATGTGCGCCGGGGCCGTTAGTGCGAAACAGACCGTTCCGGCGATGTCTTCGGGATCGAGTGCGATCTCGAAGCGCGCGTAGTATTCGGCCGCGCGCGCCTCGTCGCCGCGATAGCGCTTGCGAATGAGGTCGGTCTTCGTCAGACCGGGCAGAATCTCGATGACGCGTATCGGCGTTGCGGCGAGATCGGCGCGGAGCTGGTCGGTGAACGCGTGCAGACCGGCTTTGCTCGTGTTGTATGCCGTCATGTCCGGCACGATGCGAATTCCGGCGATCGAGCCGACATTGACGATATCCCCACGGTTGCGTTCCAGCATGCCGGTGACGAAAGCACGGGTGATACGCATCGTTCCGAGCAGATTGGTTTCGATGGCACTTTGCCAGTCGTCCGCGCTGCCCTGGTCGAAGCGGGTCGTGCCGCCGGGGTCGTGGCCGGCTGCGTTGATCAGCGTGTCGACGACCATACCGTCGGCGGCAAGCGCGGCCGGCAAGCGGTCGACTGTCGCATGGTCTGTGATGTCGAGCACGAGCACGTGCCCTCGCTGGTCGATCTGCCGATTCGTTTCGTTCGCGGCGCCGACGTCCCGGTCGGCGATAACCACGCGATAGCCCCGGGCGTCGAGAGCAATGACGATCGCTCGGCCGATACCGCTGCCGCCGCCGGTGATCAGCGCCGTTCTTTGCTCGGACGTGACAGGGCCGTCATTCATCGGGACGGAGCCAGATCCACGCGCGCAATCCAGCCGGACGTCGAGTCGCTCGCGGCCGGGAATCGCTCGACGACCTTCGGGTCGTGCCCCGGAATGATGCGATCGAGTGACCCGGCAAGGCGCTCGAGCGTCCGATAGCCTTCCAGCAGCTCGCCGAGGTTGTAGAGCACCGGAAATGCGCGCCGCTGCTCGATGTGGGCGTAGAAGTGGCTCGCGTCGGAAGC
Organism: Candidatus Rariloculaceae bacterium; assembly: GCA_965223375.1. Taxonomy (GTDB): domain Bacteria; phylum Pseudomonadota; class Gammaproteobacteria; order Steroidobacterales; family Rariloculaceae; genus CBDCWM01. Next base: position 741,326 of record OZ245000.1, on the reverse strand, counting down.
GAGCACGACCGGACCGCGCTGCGTCATGACGCGCACCGCCTGCAGACCTTTCGTGTGACCCCCGATCCGATGCAGCGTGATGCCGGGCGCGAGCTCGTCCGTGCCGTCATGGAACTGCACGCGGCCCGCATACACGCGCCTGACCATTCTCGCAACGTCTTCGGCTTCGAACGCGTGGCTGATCGCGTGATGGCACATGCAGCGCCCGGTCGCATACTCCATTTCCGCGTCCTGCAGGTGGTAGACGGCCTGCTCGAACATGTCGTCGTTTCCGCAGTGATCGTAATGCAGGTGAGTAATGACGACGTCGCGGACCTGCGGTGGCTCGATGCCGATGGCACGAAGTCCCTCATCGACCGGCGCCGTAATCGTACGGCCGCGCTTCTTCGCGACAGCAGCGCCGAAGCCTGTGTCGACGACCCACACGCGCTCCCCACCGACGATCGCCCAGACGTAGTAGTCGAGAGGCATCTCGCCGGTGTCGTGGGCGTCGCCGTCGACAAAGTTGCCGCGCGCCTCGCGCATCAACTGCGCATACTTGATCGCGTAGATCTCGTAGTGGTCCTTGCTCATCGGGCGTCCTCCCCTATCGTACGGGCCATGCGGCCTGCCGGCGCTACTTCGTGATGAACGGGTTGGCCGTTTCGCCCGTCATGTCGATCCATACGCTCTTTTCCTGCAGATACTCGCGGACCGCGGACAGGCCGCTTTCGCGACCGAAGCCCGATCGCTTGTAGCCGCCGAAAGGCGACATGTAGCTCGTCACCCGGTAGGTGTTTATCCAGACGGTTCCGGCTTCCAGGCGCTGCGCCATATTCAGGCAGCGGCTGATGTCCCGGGTCCAGACACCGGCGGCGAGGCCGTAAATCGAGCCGTTCGCAATCGTCACCGCTTCGTCCTCGTCGTCGAACGGGATGACGGCGAGCACGGGGCCGAAGACTTCTTCCTGCGCGATCCGCATGTCCGGACGGACATCTGCGAACACCGTTGGCTCAATGAACCAGCCATCGCCGCATTCGGGGCGCTCCGCGGGGCTCCCGCCCAGCACGCAGCGCGCACCCTCGTCGCGAGCGATCCCGATGTAGTCGAGCACCTTGTCGTACTGCGGCTGCGTCGTGATCGGACCGATCTGGGTATCCCGGTCCATCGGGTCTCCCATCCGGGCCGTCTTTGCGAAAGCGACGAAAGCGTCGATGAAGCGGTCGTAAATCGAGCGCTGAATCAGGGCGCGCGACCCGGCAACGCAGGTCTGCCCGGTGGCCGCGAAGATGCCGGAAATCACACCCTTCACGGCGTTGTCGAAATCGGCATCGTCGAACACGATGTTCGCCGACTTTCCGCCGAGCTCCAGTGTGACCGGCTTGATCTCGCGGGCTGCCGCCTGATAGACGCTCGCTCCGGTCGCGTCGCCACCGGTGAATGCGACCTTCGCGACCTTGGCGTGCGTTACCAGTGCCTCGCCGATTTCCGACCCGAAGCCCGTCACGATGTTGATCACGCCGGGCGGAAAGCCCGCCTCGGCGACGAGCTCGCCGAACTCGAGCGCGGACGCCGACGAGTGCTCGGACGGCTTCCAGATGAACGTGTTGCCGGCAGCGAGGGCAGGGGCGAGCTTCCAGACACCGAGCATAAGCGGGGAGTTCCACGGCACGATCGCAGCCACAACGCCCAACGGCTCCTCGACGGTGTAGTTGAAGAGTCCGGGCTTGTCGATCGGGATCACGCGGCCTTCGAGTTTGTCGGCAAGCCCGCCGAAATAGCGAAACCATTCCGGCATGTAGTGGAGCTGCGCGCTCATTTCGCTGAGCAGCTTGCCGTTGTCGCGAGTTTCGGTCTCGGCGAGCCGATCCGCGTTGCTCGCGATCAGGTCGCCGAGGCGCCGCAGCATCTCGCCGCGGGCCGATGCCGAGAGGCTTCTCCAGTCGCTGCTCTCGAAGGCGGCGCGTGCGGCAACGGCAGCGCGGTCTACGTCGTCGACGGCGGCACGCGGAATCCTTGCCCACGCCTTGCCGGTGAACGGATTGAACGATTCGAAGGTCTTGCCCGAGGCGGCGGCCACCCACTCGCCGCCGATCAGCATCCGATACTCACGCACGATATTGCTATTCCGATTCGAGTTCCGTCAGCGCTTCCTTCGCGACCCGGAAGGAATCTACGGCAGCCGGCACGCCGCAGTAGATGGCGACCTGCAGCAGAACCTCACGTACTTCTTCCTTAGTGCAGCCGTTACGTATGGCGCCTTTCGTGTGCATCTTGAGCTCGTGATTTCTGCCGAGACAGCTCAGCATCGCGATGTTCAGCAGGCTGCGCATTTTCTTCGGCAGCTCCTCGCGGCCCCAGCATGCGCCCCAGCAGTACTCGGTGACGAGACGCTGCAACGGCATATTGAAATCGTCGGCAGCGGCGATCGATTTCTCGACGAATTCCGCGCCGAGCACGGATTTGCGGATTTCGAGGCCTTTCTCGAACAGCTCGTCATTCATCTCTTATCCTCCCTCAGGATTGTCGTTTTCGGATTCTCAAGACTTTTCGTCTTCGCTGCCGCACGTAAGTGCAATCAGCGTCGTGATATCGTCGCTCGATGCGAGCCCCTCGACGGCCTCGCGCAGCGCAAGCGCGCGTTCGCGGCCGAGCCTTTCCGAGGCAGCCGCGTCAAAGCGGGCTTCGACCGCCGTGTCTTCCGCGGGCGCCACATCGTCTTGCGTATGGGTGAGCGTTTCGCCGTCCGCCAGGTCCACCTGAACGATGGCGCCCTGCCGTGCCGGGAACCGTTTCGTCAGCGTTTCGTCGACGGCGAGCGAGACGTGCTGCGCGAGCGCGCCTATGTCTTCATTCGCTTCGGGTGCGTAATTCGATTCGTCGAAGCTGCCTCGGAGCAGGGCTGCTGCGACGTTGTAATGGATGCTCATTTTTGCCTGCAGCGTATGCCTCAGCGGACCCGGCGCGTCGCAGCCGGGGTACGCAGCGGCAGCGTGCGGGACGCGCACCGATACGCTGCGGATCGAGCCGGGCTCGATGTCGCGAGATAGCGCGATGGCCCGCGCCGCCTGGGCGGCCGCCTGGGCAAAGTTGCAGGCCGGAACTTCCTTGAAGAAGACGGACATGATCTCTGCGTCACCGTCGAAGCTGTGCAGGGTGCCGGCATTGTCCTGCTTGCCGAAGGCGGCCAGCAGCCCGGCCGCGCCATCGATCGCGGTTGCCGACGCGAACGTGCCGACGTGCGCAAGCTGTGCCGCCGATACAGCGTTACGGGCAGCGAAGCCGATCTGCATGAACATCTCGCTGCCGCCGGTGCCGGCCCACTCGTTGTAGCCGAGTGCTGTGTTCGCAGCGATACCGATCGCGTTGGCGAGGCCGGTCCGGTCGAGCCCGAGCAGCCTGCCGGCTGCGACGGCGCCGGCGACGGGGCCGACGAGGCCGGTCGGACGGAAGATACGTGCGACGTCCACATCGAGGATGGCACGGCCAAGGCGTCCGCCTGCCTCATAGCCGGCGATGACAGCGGCAATCAGCTCGCGCCCCGTGCACCGGTTTGCACCGGCTGCCGATAGCGCGGGAGGGATGACGACGACACCGAGGTGGCTGACGCTCCCGAGATGCATGTCGTCGCGAACGAGCGCATGACCGAGCACGGCGTTGGCGAAGGCGGCGTCACCGGCCGTCGAGCGGATCGATGTGCCGACCACGGGATGGGAGCCTTCGGACGCAGCGGCCAGCGCGATGGCCTGCCGGCCCCAGGGCAATTCGGTCGACACGAAGGCGGACGCGAAGTAGTCGAGCAGACAGAGCTTTGCCTTCGCGACGGCCGCAGCCGACAGGTCGTCGAAACGAACGGCAGCCAGCCCGCGAGCCAGGCGCAGGGCTGCGGGCTCGTTGTCCGACGGCGAGGTGCGTGGCGATGCGGTGCTCATCGCTGGGCCGGCGCCCTCAGTCTCTGATCTCGACGTCGGCCCATTCCTCGACGACCCGTGCGATCGACGTGAAGTCCGAGTCGGCGCCGAACTTGGCTTTCGTGACGCTTAGCATCTGGAAGACGGCTGCGCCGGCGACCATCGGCACGCCAAGCGCGTCGGCTTCCTGGAGACAGAGTCGAACGTCTTTGTGCGACAGCCCGGTCGCGAATCCGAAGTCGAAAGTTCCGGGAATGACGGAACGTGGAAACTTGTCCTGCGTTGCACTGTTGCGGCCACTGCCGGCGTTGATGATGTCACACATCTGCGAGGGCTTGAGTCCGGCCTTGACGCCCATCGCGAGCGCTTCGGATGAGAGCACGATCGCGGCCGCCGCGAGCAGATTGTTCGCGAGCTTCATTACCTGGCCCTGTCCCGCCTGGTCGCCGACGTAGAAGAGCTTGCCTAGCTCGGCCAGGGCCGGCTGCACCAGGTCGTACGCATTCTTCGGCCCCGACACCATGATCGCGAGTGTCCCTTCGCGAGCGCCCTTGATGCCGCCGCTGACAGGCGCGTCGAGATAGTCGATGCCGGACTTGTGGAGCTCGGATGCCACCCGGCGGGCCATCTGCGGTCCCGTTGTCGAGCAATCGACAATGTGCTTGATCGTCGCGCCGTCCTGCACCTCGCCGAGGCAGACGGCTTCGACGATGTCCGGAGTTGGCAGGCTGAGGAAAGCCGTCTTCGTCTGCGAGCAAAGTTCGGCGATCGAATCGGCCGCGGCTGCGCCGGCCTCGGTCAGCTCCGCGACGGCAGCCGACGAGGTGTCGTATACCGTCAGCGTGTGCCCGGCGGCCAGCAGGCGTCTCGCCATGTGCGCGCCCATACGGCCGACGCCGATGAATCCGTAATCCGTGGTGCTCACTCGTTCCCTCCCAGAGTAGCTTTCGTTGCCGGCGTGGCGCCGGCGCCATTGCTTCTGTCCATCCGGCGGTATCGCGACCGCCGATTCGCCGGCCTTCGAGGCCCGGGTGGTCCGGGATTCTCGAAGGCTGCGCAGTATAGAGGCTCGTTCACCGGTGCTCGCCGATCTCGAAGCCGGCCGCGCTCAACGCCGCCCCGATCTCTTCCAGGATCGCCGGGTCGTCGATGGTTGCCGGGAACGCGAAGCGCTCACCGTCGGCCATTCTTCTCAGCGTACCCCTGAGGACTTTGCCGGAGCGGGTCTTCGGCAGGCGCTCCACCACGAGTGCGCGTTTGAATGCGGCGACCGGTCCGACCCGCTCCCGGACTCTTGCGCAGACCTCCGCGACGAGCTCTGCTTCGTCGCGTTCGATGCCGGATTTCAGACACACGAATCCGAGCGGTACCTGGCCCTTGATGTCGTCGCGTATCCCGGTAACGGCGCATTCGGCGACATCGGGATGCGTCGCGATGACCTCCTCGATCACGCCGGTCGAGAGTCGATGCCCGGCAACGTTGATGACGTCGTCCGTTCTGGTCAGGACGTGCACATAGCCATCGTCGTCGATCAGCCCGGCGTCTCCGGTCGTGTAGTAGCCGGGGTTCGGATCCAGATAGCTTTCCCGGAAGCGGTCGTCCGCATTCCACAGTGTCGGCAGCGTGCCGGGCGGCAGAGGCAGCCGGCAGCAGACATTCGCCACCGTGCCTGGAGCAGCCTCCCGCCCGTTCTCGTCGAGCGCCCTGACGTCCCAACCGGGCATTGCTTTGCCCGCAGCGCCCGCCCGAATGTCGAACATGCCGAGTCCGCGCGGGATTCCCGTGATGGGCCAGCCGGTTTCGGTCTGCCACCAGTGATCGATGACCGGAACGCCGAGTCGCTCGATCGCCCAGTTCAGCGTTTCGGGATCGCTCCGCTCGCCGGCGAGGAAGACGGCGTCGAGCTTCGGCATCGGGATATCCGTGATGAAAGCGCCCTCAGGGTCCACGCGGCGAATCGCCCGAAGCGCCGTCGGCGCCGTGAACATCACCCTGACGTCGTGCTCGGCAATGATTCGCCAGAATGCGCCTGCGTCCGGCGTGCCGATCGGCTTGCCTTCGTAAAGTATGGTCGTGCAGCCGGCCAGCAGCGGCGCATAGACGATGTAGGAATGGCCGACCACCCAGCCGACGTCCGATGCGGCCCAGAATACGTCTCCGGAATCGACACCGTAAATCGCCTGCATCGACCAGTTCAGCGCCACCGCGTGGCCGCCGTTATCGCGCACGATGCCTTTCGGCTGCCCGGTGGTTCCGGATGTGTAGAGGATATAGAGCGGGTCGGTGGCATCGACCGGAACGCAGCCGTGAGGTGCGGCACTGGCGGCATCGGCCCAGTCGAGCTCACCGGCGCCGAGCTCTGCTTCGAGCTCGGGTCGCTGCAGCACGACGACATGGTCGGGCCGATGAGAGGCGAGCTCGAGCGCTGCGTCGAGCAACGGCTTGTAGGCAATGGTCCGGCCCGGCTCAAGCCCGCAGCTCGCCGACAGTATGACTTTTGGTCTGGCGTCGTCGATTCGCGCTGCAAGCTCATGGCTCGCGAAGCCGCCGAAGACGACTGAATGCACAGCGCCGATGCGTGCGCAGGCCAGCATGCCGATGACCGTTTGCGGGACCATCGGCATGTAGATCACGACGCGGTCGCCGGGGCGCACACCGAGTGCCGCAAGGTAACCAGCGAACGCTGCTGTTTCGTCGCGCAGGCGGAGATATGACCAGTGCTCCGTTCGGTCCACCATGGCGCTGACCCAGGTCAGCGCTGTTTGCCGGCCGCGGCCGGCCTCGACGTGCCGGTCGAGCGCATTGAAGCAGGTGTTGATGCGCCCGCCCGAAAACCAGCGGTAGAACGGCTCGGCCGACCGATCGAGCACGCAATCCGGTTCCCGATACCAGGAGACGCCACTCGCGGCGCGTCGCCAGAACGCGTCCGGGTCCTCCAGCGACTCACGGAGCACGGATGGGTAGTCGCTGGTCATCGCTCGCGGGGGTTCCGTCTCGCCGCCGTGCTCAGCCGCCGGTCCGGAAATTGATTTCCAGCGTCAGGTTGTTCGGGTCTTTCAGGAAGATCTGGCGCAGCCCGATGTCGTCCAGCAGATTCTGCTTGCACGACAGTCCCTTCGCCGCAATCTTCGCGAGCATTCCGTCGAAATCGGTGGCATTGAACGCCACATGGTCGACCGAACCGGTCCCGGGTGCGGGCGAGGAAACAGGAATGTCCACCGCTTTTGTCCAGGCCTGATAGGTCTTCCACTCGGCGATGTGCAGGCAGCCGACGTCGCCGAGATAGAGCCAATAGCCCGGAAATTCGAGCTCCGGGCGGAAGCCGACCGTCATTCCGAGCAAGTCGCAATAGAAGTCGCGGGTGGCGTCGATGTCGTCAGTTACGACGAGAAAATGTTCAAGGCGCTCGACCGGCATTCGGTTCTCCGATTGTTGTCATTCTTGTCTTTGCCGTGATCCGGAAGTCTACAATATCCGCTCCCAGACGAGTGTGCAGGAGCAAGGGTCGATGGCAGTTCGCGACAATCCGGGCTTTCTGAGAATCGCCACAGAGGAGGCCTACGCGCCGTCTGACATGCTCGAGCGTTACAGGAAGCTGCTGAAGGAGCATTCGAGCTTCGATCCGGGCTTCGAGAGCCTGATGGGCTATTTCCTGTTCAACGGCAGCGAGCGCACCGAGGCGATCGTCGAGCGGCTTCAGGACCTTGGCGAGCGGCGTCTGGCCGACATGGACGCGTCGGGCATCGATCGCCAGATCATCTCGCTCACTTCGCCCGGGCTGCAGGTCTTCGATGCGGACACCGCGACAGCGCTCGCCACCGAGTACAACGACTCGCTGGCGGAGGCGATTCGGCAGCACCCCGACCGGTTCTCCGGGCTGGCAGCGGTTGCTCCGCAGAACCCGGCCGCCGCTGCTGCCGAGCTCGAGCGCGCCGTTTCGACGCTCGGGCTCAGGGGCGCGATCATCAATTCGCACACCCAGGGCGAGTATCTGGACGACGAGAAGTTCTGGGATATCTTTGCGGCCGCGGAGGCGCTCGATGTGCCCGTCTATCTGCATCCGCAGACCCCGCCGCCGGCCATGGTCGAGCCGTTTCTCGAGTGCGGCCTCGACGGGGCGATATTCGGCTTCGCCGTGGAGACGGGGCTTCACCTGCTGCGGCTGATCATCAGCGGTGTATTCGACAGCTTTCCGAAGCTCAAGCTCGTCGTCGGCCATCTCGGAGAGGGCATCCCGTACTGGCTCTTTCGGGTCGATTTCTTCCACCGTGGTATCGTTTCGACGGGTCGTTATCCGAACTGCAAGCCACTACGGATGAAGCCGAGCGACTACATGCGCCGGAACGTCTGGGTGACGACCAGCGGCATGGCCTGGGAGCCGCCGATCATGTACGCAAGATCCGTGCTGGGCACCGATCGTGTGCTGTACGCGATGGACTATCCGTATCAGTTCGTGCCGGACGAGGTAGAGGTCACCGACAATCTGCCGATCAGCCTGAACGAGAAGCGCGAGCTCTACGAGACGTCCGCTCTGGAAGTGTTCGGCCTGCAACAGGGGTGAACGACGCGCAGGAGGCGAAATGCAGGACATCGAGCAAGTCGCCGGGCGAGCTACGGACGAAGCCACTCGACAGGTCATCCGGGAAGCCGACGTGACGCCGGATGTCAGGCGGCATTCTCCCGTCATGGGTGCAGAGGTGCGCGGCATCGATCTCTCGCGGGGACTGTCGGTCGCCGAGCGGGACGCCGTGCGCGCGGCTCTGCTCGAGCATCAGGTTCTGTTCTTTCGCGATCAGGCCGAGATCCCTCCGGAAGTCCAGGTCGAGATTGGCCGGATGTTCGGTGAGCTGCACATGCATCCGGCAGCGCCGCAGATGAGCGGCCACCCCGAAATTTTCGAGATTCACGTCACCCGCGACTCGAAGATCGCGAACGGCGAGTTCTGGCACTCCGATGTCTCGTGCGACGAGGAGCCGCCGCTCGGGACGCTGCTGCAGTTGCAGATCCTGCCCGACTGCGGCGGCGATACGCTGTTCGCCAACATGTACGCGGCCTACGATGCACTTTCGGCGCCGCTGCGCAGCATGCTCGACGGTCTGACGGCCGAGCACGAATCGGAGCACGTCTATCGCGGACGGTATTCCGATCGTGGCGTCGACGATGCGGGCCGGGAGTACCCGCGTGCCACACACCCGGTCGTGAGAACGCATCCGGAAACGGGGCGCAGGGCGCTCTACGTGAACCGAACATTCACGACACGTATCAATGGGCTCGAGCCTGCTGAGAGCGATGCAATGCTCGCGTTTCTGTTCGACCATTGCGAGCGGATCGATTTCCAGATCCGCTTCCGCTGGTCGCAGTACGACCTCGCGTTCTGGGACAACCGTTGCACGATGCACCACGCCATCTGGGACTACTGGCCGCACGAGCGCAAGGGACGGCGCGTGACGATCAAGGGCGATCGCCCGACGTGATGCCCGCGGGCGATGTCGCGTCTCGCGCGTGCTGCAGGAACGCCCGGCTGCTCCGTGCGGCGTGGCTCTTCATCGTCGTCGCAAGTGGTAGCACCGTCGGTACGTTGCAAGCGCAGAACCTCCCGCTGTTCGCGCCGCTCGATGCGTCGGTGCCCGTGCCGTACAGCATCACGGCCGCCGATGGCGCGGCGGCCGTGGCGGGCGATGCCGAGTTGTGTCGGCTTGCGCTAAATGACTGGAGCCGGGCGTCGCGAGGCCGCCTGCGCTTCATCGAGGCAGGCGGCGATCCGGTCGGCGCGGAGGTGGCTGGTAGCGATGCGGTCGGCAACGACGGGGCGGACAGTGGTGGGGCCGGCAACGGCGCGGAGGGCAGTGATGGGGCCGGCGACCGCGCGGCGGGCAACGGTCGGGCTCGCAGCGATCAGGCACTGATCGAAGTGGTCTTCGTACCGCCGCTCTATGGCCAGTACGGGGAAATGCGGCCGATGCTCGTCGACGGCAGGCGTGGCGCGGTCGTCTATGTCCGCCCGGACACCGACGCGCTAGGTCCGGCGATCGGCGCCGCCGCTCGCGAGGACCGCCTGTTGCGGGACTCGATCGTCTATCTGACCTGTCTCCACGAGCTGGGCCATGCGCTCGGCCTCGCGCACACTGACGATTTCCGCGACATCATGTATTTCTTCGGCTACGGCGGGGACATTCGGGAGTACTTCGGGCGTTACCGGGCACGGCTTGCCGAGCGGGAAGATATCGCCTTTCAGTCCGGTCTGTCTGACGGGGACCGGCAGCGGCTGGACGAGCTTTACCCGGCGGACTGACCGTCGCAAGTCGCGGCGGCTCGTTGGAGAACTTCGCAGTTTCCTGTCGCGTCCCGGTTGCGGTCCTGGTCCCGGTCCCGGTCCCGATCGCGGGTTCGGGCTCCGGTTTACCGCATGGTTGTGCGCCGACGCCCCGGCGGATTGGTCGCAGTTATGGAGCAAGCATTATGAGTCGAGACGCAGTATCGTTCGAAGGCACGCACGGCAAGCTCGCCGGGCTACTCGAAAAGGCAGCCGGGCCCGAGCGAGCCGTTGCGCTGTTTGCGCACTGCTTCACCTGCGGCAAGAACAGCCGGGCTGCGACGCGCGTTTCCCGTGCCCTCGCCGCGAAGGGTGTGACCGTGCTGCGCTTCGACTTCACCGGGCTCGGCGGCAGCGACGGCGATCTCTCGAACGCGGGCTTCGCCGGCAACGTCGAGGATCTCGTCGCCGCGGCTGCCTGGCTCGAGGCGGAGCATCAGCCGCCGGCGCTGCTGATCGGGCATAGTCTGGGCGGCACCGCGGTGCTCGCTGCCGCGGCTGAGATCCCCTCGAGCAAAGCCGTCGTGACGATAGGCGCACCCGCGGATCCCGGTCACGTGCTGGGGCTGTTCGACGGGAAGCTCGACGAGATAGATGCCGCCGGGTCGGCCGAGGTAGAGCTCGCCGGGCGCCGGTTCACGATCGGGCGGAATTTTGTCAACGAGCTTCGCGATGCCGCGCTGTCGGAGCGTGTGCGGCGGCTGCGGCGCGCGCTGCTTATCATGCATTCACCGGTGGACGAGATCGTCGAGATCGATGAGGCGTCGAGGATCTTCTCGGCCGCGCTTCACCCGAAGAGCTTCGTGAGCCTCGACGATGCCGACCACCTACTGACGCGGGCTGCCGATGCGGACTATGTGGCGGACACGATCACCGGCTGGATGGGACGGTACCTGCCTTCGGGTCTTGCAGACGAAACCGGCGATCGGGCGCAGCGCCCCAATAAGGGCGAGGTCGCGATTCACGAGAGTAACAGGCGCTTCCTGCGAGCCGTGGTCACCGACGATCACGATTTCGCCGCCGACGAGCCGACCTCCGTCGGTGGAGACAACCTGGGCCCGGATCCTTACGAGTTGCTGCTCGCATCGCTTGGTGCCTGCACGTCGATGACGCTGCGCATGTATGCGAATCGCAAGCGCTGGGATCTGGCCGATGTCGACGTCGAGCTTGACCACAGGCGTGTCCATGCCAAGGACTGCGAGGATTGCGAGAAGTCGGAGCAGAAGCTCGAGGTGCTCAGCCGCCGCATCCGCCTGTCCGGTAACCTGGATGCCAAGCAACGGGCGCGGCTGCTCGAAATCGCCGATCGCTGCCCGGTGCACAGGACGCTGACCGGCCGGCTGGAGATTACGTCGGAGATTGGGGACAGCGGGGAGTTTGGGGACAGAGACCCTAACTCCCGGAGTTAGGGTCACTGTCCCCAAACTCCCCCGCTGGCGACTGCGGCGCGGCGCCGCTATAGTCGATCGCTAATCGTTTGAGGGGGAACTCGAATGGCAAGTCCTGCCGGACGCGTGGTGATCGTTGGTCTCTGTGCTGCGGCGGCCTGGTACGTCGTATCGCGAAGCGTTGATGCTCAGGACGGCGCCGACGACGCGGCTGCGCTCCGCCAGCTGCAGGTTGGCGGGTCGGTAGCGGTCGACTCGGATGTAATCACCGGTGTCCGGCGTTTCGAGGCCGGCGACCGGACCTACTGGCACAGTCATGCCGGCGGCTTCATCCTGTTCGTGCAGGAGGGCAGGGCGCGTGTGCAGAGTCGCGGCGGTCCGCTGCGGGAGCTCGGGCCCGGTGAGATCGACTACGCGCCGCCGGGGGTGGAGCACTGGCACGGCGCGGCGCCGGATGAAGGCCTGCTGCAGCTAGGTGTCATTCCCTACGGTGGTGGGATCAGCTTTCTCGGGCCGGTCAGCGATGCCGAATACGATGGCCGGTAGCCGCAGACTCGGACACCGTGCGGGCCGCAGTGCGGGACGCCACGCCGGGCATGTTTCAGGCCTTCATCTCTCGCAAGACGCAGGTTCCGGGCAATGACCACCAGACGCAGCTTTCTGAGCCGTGCCCTGAGCGCCGGCACTGCCGTATGCGGTTGCGGCCTTGCGTCTGCCCAGCCGGCCGAGTTGCGCGGTCCCGTCACAGTTGGCGGCCGGCGCGTGCGAACCATAGACATGCACGCGCACTTACTGGTGCCGGAAGTCTGGGAGCTTCTCGAAGGTTACGAGCGTGCTGAGAGCGACATCGGCGCTTTCCTGCGCTCGCCAATGGCGCCGCGACTGCAGAGCATCGAGCAACGCCTCGAGACGATGGACCGCACCGGCATCGACGTGCAGGCACTGACGCTGCACTTCCAGCACCAGCACGACTGGGCTGACCGCGAACTCGCGTCCGCCATCGTGCAGCTGTTGAACGAAAAGATGGCCGAGGAGGTCTCGCAGCACCCCGATCGGCTGGTTGGGCTTGGCGCCGTCTCCCTGCAGCATCCAGACCTGGCGGCGCAGCAGCTCGAGTATGCGGTGCGCGAGCTCGACCTTCGCGGCGTCATGATGACAACCACGATCGGTGACGAGGAAATCTCTGCTGCGCGGTTCGATCCGTTCTGGTCGAAGGCCGAAGAGCTTGGTGCAGTCGTGTTCGTTCACCCGGAGGGCGTGCCGGGATTCGCCGAGCGGCTCGGGGGTGCAGGCGCGCTCGGCAACACGATCGGCATGCCGCTCGATACGACAGTCGCGCTGTCGCACATGATCTTCAGCGGCTTTCTCGATCGACATCCGGATATCCGCATAGTTGCGTCACACGGTGGCGGCTATCTGCCGTCCTACATCGGCCGTTCCGACAATTGCTTCGCGCGGAATGCCGGCTGCCAGCAGATCGCAAAGGCACCGAGCGAGTATCTTCGCGATCTCTACTACGACACGCTCGTCTATTCGGCCGCCAACCTCGAGCACCTGATCGACCAGGTCGGCGCAGATCGCCTGGTGCTCGGCACGGATTACCCCTTTCCGATCATGAGCGCTGATCCGGTGGGCGATGCGCTGGCTGTTGGCGGGCTGAATGACGAGGCGCTCGAGGCGATCCTCGGAGGCACGGCGGCCCGTCTCTTGGGTATCTGACGGGTCGTTCGATTCGAATGAAGCAGCGACATCTGCAGATGCAGAGACCGGCGCCTAGGCGTCACTCGAGTCGGCCGGCGCGATTCGCAGGCGACTGACTACCTTATCGCTCCGCACTTCCGACGTTCGCTGCTGCGTGCCATGCAAAGAGAAAGCCAATTCGTGAGGTCGAAATGACACCCAACCTGCGGCGACTAGCTCTCACCATGTAGGTCAGCTCTTCCGTCCGTTGCTGGGTTCAATCGCCGCCTTTCTTGCTCTCGCCGTAACAGCCATAAACTCCGGCTACATCCCAATTGTCCGTGCTGCCTAGTTGGCGATGGACTTGACAGCTAGGCTCGTCATCGTGCCGCTGGCGTCTGTCTTGCCCCTAACGGAACTTCGAGCCGCCGGGGCGGACTTGCTTTACACGCCATTGGCGGACTAGTCGTTCTGCTGGTTCCCACGGCTCTTTCAATCTACAAGCCACGTGGACTGACGCCCATCGGACAGCGAAGTTTACGATCAGACTTGCGGACCGCGTCCGGAGTCGCAGCTCGAGTCGGCGTCGCTTATGGCGCCGCGGTTGACGAAGCGGGCGCAGTCATCACCCTTAAGCTGCGTCGCTCGCGCTTGCTCGGAGTCGCTTTGCTAGTGCTGGTCGTACATATTTGAAAACTGCTTCCGTTAACGTTGTGAGCGGCCCGAGACTTATCGGTTCCGGTCGATCGTTGACTCGGCTTTCCGACCGAGGTGAAATTACCTAATCGACCCGATTCAGACATTTGGCGATCCGCTGGGGGCTGCGTGCTTTGATAAGGATAATCGGCGTAATTCTCCTGCCTTTTGTCTGGCAACAATGTGTCAGCCAGGAAGGACCGAATATTCTGCTTCTGGTAGCTGAGGATCTCAGTCCGCGCATTGGTGCTTTCGGCGATACAGTCGCGATGACGCCGAATCTGGACGAGCTCGCTCAGCATGGCGTTCGTTATACCGGCGTCTTCACGACCGCGGGAGTTTGCGCGCCGAGCCGGGCAGCTCTGATTACGGGTATGCACCAAGTGGCCATTGGTGCTCAGCATATGAGAGCAATCGATCACGGCTATCTGGCAGTTCCTCCAGCTGACGTAAAGGCATTTCCAGAGCTGATGCGCGCTGCGGGCTACTATACGTTTACAAATCGAAAACTAGATTATCAGTTCAGCGAGATTCTTGATGGCACTGGCCCCTTCACGATTTGGGATGCCGAGGGTCAGGGGGTAGATTGGCGAGGGCGTCAGCCGGATCAGTCATTTTTCGGTCTAATCAACATTCTCGATACACATGAGAGTCGGCTACGCCAGGAATGGCGAGACGCGGATAGCTTTCTGCCCGAGCGTGTTACCGATCCTGATGATCTAGTCTTGCCGCCGTATTATCCCGATACGCAGCAGGTGCGAGCTGATCTCGCTCAACACTACGACAACATCCACTACATGGATAAACAGGTTGGCAACTGGCTTGCGCGACTTGAGAGTGAGGGGTTGAGTGAGAATACGATCATAATTTGGACAACTGATCACGGGGACGCGCTGCCCCGAGCCAAGCGAGACCTGTACGACTCCGGCATCCACGTTCCTATGGTCGTCAATCTTCCGGATAGCTACAGGCCTGAAAGTTGGTCAGCTGGCTCAATAGACGATCGGCTTGTTAGCTTCGTCGACTTCGCCCCAACGATTCTTGAATGGGCGGGTATTGAGTCACCCAGTTACTTGCATGGGCGGAGCTTCCTCGGCGAGGCCCGTAGCTACATCTATGCTTCTCGCGATCGCATCGATTCAGTGCCCGATAGAGAACGAGCGGTGCGCGACGGCCGATACAAGTACATCCGCAGCTGGTTTCCCGATCTGCCGAATGGTCACGAATTGGAATATCGTGACGACGTTGCGATGGTCAGTAGCATGCGTTCGCTATATCGCAACGCTGAACTAGACTCGGTGCAAAGTCTCTGGTTTGAGCCGACGGGGCGAGAGCGACTCTATGACACGCTCGCAGATCCCTACGAAGTCATGAATCTGGCTGACGACTCCGATTTCGCCGAAGTGAAGCTGCGAATGAGCGAGGAGCTGGACCGCAGATTCGCCGAAATCGGAGATTGGAGTGAAGAATCAGAAGAAGTAATGCGCTCACGCTTTCTTGATGATAGTGGCGAGATACGACGAACGCCCCAACCCCAGGTCGAAGTCCGCAACGACATGCTGTACATCACTGGCGCGGAAGGATCCTCGCTTGCATATAGAACGGCTGACGGGCCATGGCTTCTCTATCGGATCCCGATAGCCGCACCATCTGGAGGCATCGAAGTAAAAGCCGTTCGTTACGGCTGGCGAGAGAGCCAGGTGGTGCGCCGTTAGGGAGTTCTGTCGTGGAGCCGAAAGTCTCGAACTGGCCGCTTTGGTCAGTCGACTTTGGGGACGGCCGTTCTGTGCTGAAAGCGCACGAGCTGCCAGTTTCCGGACGGTCACGAAAAGGCAGTCGTCCACAGCCCTGAACGGTGGAATCCCGCTTGAGTTCGGTCGGTCATTTGAGCGGTGATATGATGAGAGCGACTGGGCCTTGTCGACTCAGAACAGCCGTTGGTTTGTAGCCATGACTAGAGTGATCAGCACACGACGCGCTGCAGTAGAAACATTAGTCGCAGGCACCTTCGTAGTTTCGGCAGCTGCGTGTGCGCCCATTTCCGTATCGCCAACCGGTCCCCAGCGCGCCTACTCGAGGCAAGCTTGGAGAGCGCCGAGAATTGGAATGGATAGCGTCATTCGGACGATTGTGGGTCACCGGCCCTATCGGCCATCGGGATTCGTCGTTCGCAGCGAACGATATGACGACAAGCTTGTCGTGCATAACTATGGGCATGGCGGTGGCGGAATTAGTCTGTCCTGGGGTTCATCGGCACTTGCGCTTCGCGAGGTCATGGATCTGGAGCCGGGCGATGTCGCCGTGATTGGTAGCGGCATCATGGGACTTACGAGTGCCCGCCTCCTGCAGGACGCCGGATGGAACGTCACGATATACACACGTGACGTCGCGCGGCATACGACGTCAAACGTTGCGGCCGGTGAATGGTCACCTTTCAGCGTCTACGATCCGGCAGTCGCCACGGACGAATTCAGAATGCGCCTGGATTGGGCCGCACGCGTTGCGCACCACGCTTATACGAACCTGGGCGGGCCCAAATACGGTATTCGGTGGTTGGAAGCCTATGTACTTAGTGAGTCGCCCATACCAGTCGGGGAGGAGCTTGCAGATCTCTTTCCTTATACAGCGAACCTTCAACCCGGCGAACATCCTTTTCCTGCACCGTATGTACAACGGATAGTCACGATGCAGATCGATCCGGGCACGCTCTTGCGTCAGCTAACCCAGGACTTTCGAATGGCCGGTGGTAGCTTCGTCATACGAGCCTTCCCGAATATATCGGATGTACTTTCACTGCAGGAACCCATCATATTCAATTGCACCGGACTCGGATCGGCAGCGCTGTTTGGCGATGAGGAGTTGACGCCAGTCAAGGGTCAGCTCGTTTACATGCCTCCGGATCCCGGAGTGGATTACATGACATTTGGCGGCGGTCGAGGAATGCTCCATATGTTTCCACGGGGCGACGTACTCTTGCTTGGCGGCACGTACAAGCTCGGTGATTACACGACGAACGTGGAGCCAGAAGAAACGGAGCGAATCGTGACGGAGCACCAGCGCATGTTCGAACAATTTGGGTAGGCCGCTGAACGGCGACTGCCGGCCGATTCGGTTCGTAGGTCACTCAATACCCGACTTTCTCGGGTTCGGTATTTCGCACGGGGTCACCTTGAGGCGCTCGCCCAAACGGCCGGTCATTCGCGCTGCGGTCGGCAGCTGACGTATGATCCAGGTCGACCTCAGTCAGTCGTTCGCATCGTTAGGAGTGATCCGTGGATAGGCGAGACACATCCGGAAAGCACAACACTGCCGGACGGTTGATCATGCTGACGCTGGGGTGCGCGCTGGTAATCGGCAACCTGGTCGTCGGGATCCAGACGGGTGGCGTCTCGTACTTTATTGCGGCAGGGGCGTTCGGGTTGATGACCATCCTCTGGAATGAGTGGGCACCTGCAAATATATTCGCCAGACCCATCCACGCCGTCAGCGATCACCCACTCACATCGTCGCAAAAATGGCTCGTGATTGGTGGGAGCGTCCTGATCATCGTCAGCGTCGTAGTTCGTTGGACCGTAGAAGGCTAGCTCGCCTGATCATCCCCAATCAAAAGCGAGAAAGCTGAACGAGGTTCAAGCGGTTTCTTAAGTGGCGATTCCGCGGAAGCGTTTCGCTGCGCCGATCCAGCGTGGCCGGTGTTACCGCGGCCCCGACCCCCGGTGGGCGGTGTGGTCGGCGGCAAGAGCAATCAGGTCCTCGTCATCGGTACATAGCTCGAGCGGCCCGTAGTGCGAATAGTGGGTTTCGGGTCCATCCTTGGTCAGTAACAACCTTGCAGTAATGACTCGCTCGGCGCCCTCCAGCCATTGAGGTGCGAACACTGTCCTGCCATCGGTCGCCGGCGATGACAGACGGGAAGGATACGGCTGCGTGGGCTCGAAGCCGCAGGCTTCAATCTGATCTCCGGCCTTGAATGCGTCGCGCGTGTAACCCATCTCTTCCAGAAGGTCCGGCCTCGTGGAATTCTCCAAAGCCCACCGGACTGTTGTGCCGTCCCCCGTAACTTCCTCGATGATGATGGCCGTGTGGGGATAGCCCCAGTTGAATTCGACGACGGTGCCTTTCACGCGGATCGGGACGGTCGTATCGAACAGGTGCACTGCGTGATGGGCCGATGAGGGAACAGAAACAGCAAGCAAGGCTACCGATGCAGCGCAGCGAACGAAGTGAGCTTCTCGCATGACTCGCATACCTTTGGTCCGCCCGGCGGAGAGCTTGTCCCGTTTTCGAAGCCGTGAAAGGAGCGGTGATATGATCACACTCGTAGGTTCATGTCGAGCCGCCCGAGACGTGACGTAACGGCCGGGCGATGATTTCGTCGACGATGACTGGGGGGTCGTTCGACGAGCCGGAGCTGGTGTCCAGTGCGATACTTGAGATCGTGGAACAGTTGCGGGATCGGGAGTAGCAACCATGTTCGCGCTAAATCACGTTCTGGTTCCTACCAATCGCGGTGAGCCATCGCGGGCCGCGCTTCGATACGGCGTCGCGTTCGCGAAAAAGTTCGATGCGCAGTTGCATATCGTTCATGTCCTGCCGGACCACGAGTACGACGTAGCGATCGAAAAGGAGCGCGTGCTCGAACAGCTGATGCCGGAGGAACGGCCCGTGCTCCCGGGCGGACCGGAGCCGGATCCCGATGCGGTGGTGCATTTCGCGGCAATGGATGACATTGGCGAGCTGCTCGAACCGGACGACGTTGTGGCAACCAGGGCCGAGTTTCTGATCCGCCGGGAGCCGGCCGGCGGTCCCGGTGATGCCATCATCGAGTGCGCGGTGGAGCTCGGCGTCGAGATGATCGTGATGGGCAAGCACCGGCTGGGTTTCGTCGAGCATCTACTTGGCGGAAGCGTGACCGAGAAGGTCGTCCGGCAGGCACCATGCCCGGTGCTGATCGTCCACTATCCGGAGCAGGAGTTCGTCGTTCCGGACTGAACACACTTCACTGACCGGGCCTGAAGTCTAATTGCCCGAAATCGTGGCCCGACTCGCGTCGACGGCGCCCCTGATCAGTCCGACAGGCTCACACCCAGGAGCGTCGCCAGTCCGACAATCCAGGCGTACCACGCGAACAGATGGAAACGTCGGCCGCGCAGCAGCCATAAAAACAGCCAGATCGCGACCAGGCCACTGACCAGGGCCGCGATGCCGCCGATTGCAATGGCCTGCAGTTCCGGTCCGGATACCGACGATAGCTCGGGCAGCATCAGCACGCCGGCGCCGGCGATTGCGATGACTCCGAGAAGGAAGGAAAACTCCGCGGCCGCGAGCGAGGCGACACCGAGCACCATCGCAACCGCGAGAGTCGTGCCGCTGCGGGAAATGCCGGGCAGAATCGCAAACGCCTGCCCGCACCCGATCAGCAGAGCGGCAGTCCAGCCCGGTTCCGGCAGCGTGGCGGTTCGGCCGGTGAAGCGCGTGCTCCAGACGATGCAACCGGTGATCAGCAGGCAGAAGCCGGCGACCGCCGGTGACTCGAACTGCGCTTCGATCCAGTCGCGTGCCAGCAGCGCGACGGCGATCGCGGGGAGGGTGCCAATTGCGAGCTTGCTGATGTAGCGCCACGAATCATGGTCCGCAGTGAACGCGCCGTGTGCCAGAGACAGAACGCGTCGGCGGAAGAAGAGCAGTATCGCGAGCAGCGTGGCGAGGTGAACGGCGACTTCGAACACGATGCCGCCCGCAGGCCCGAAATCGAGCAATGCCTGGGCGATGACGAGATGACCCGAGCTCGAGACGGGGAGAAATTCCGTCAGGCCCTGGATGACGCCGAGCAGCAGCGATTCGATGGATTCCATGAGCTAATTGGCCGTTCGGGCGCCGATCACGTTGTATCACTTTCGGCGCGGGCGGCGCGGTGGACTACGTCGCATCTCCGCCTGCCGTGCAGGCGTCGGCCATGCCATTGATCGCCAGCAGCTCGCGCCACAGGCGCGCGCGTTCCTGCGCGTCGAGAGACTTCACCCATGCCCAGGCGGCTGCATAGTCGTAGCGTGAGCGCCAGCCGGACTCGCCCTCGACACGTCGCGCGGCGAATTCTGGTCCCCACAGGTCCTCCCAGACGCGGTCCAGGATGAGATAGAGCGTTCGATGACCGTCAACCCCGTCGAGGCGCTCGGTCAGCTGCCACAGGTGCCGGTGCCCGAGTTCGTGCACGAGTGTGGATTGCTTGGTGTCGATGGGATAGCTCGCACGCAGGCGCATCGGATGGTCGGGGCCGCCCGAGTGACTGACCCGGTCCGCGACGACAGCTGTCACCGAAACCTCCTGAAACGGCAGGCAGGTTCGCGCCTCGAGGGCGGCGATGATGCGCTCGCCGTGCTCGTTCCAGATACGCTGATAACTGCGCGTGGCGTAGCCGTGCGCGGCCGTGGCGGCCCTGAACTCGACCTGCTGCGCGTGTCCTTCGCCGACGACAAGGACAGCTGCCGCTACGAAAAGGAAGTGTCTAAGCCTCTGCTGCTGTCCACGCATTGCCGTTCAGCGTCGCGGATTGCGGCGGGACGTCAGGCGGATGCTGCAGCGCTTCCGGCGATGGAGCGCGGGTCGTACTTTTCGAGCCAGTCGACCGTTCGCACGAGGCCGCCGAAAGGATAGAAATGCAGCCGCACCGGGTGATGCTGCTCGGCCAGGCCCGTTGCGAACGCGTCGACGATTTTCTCCGGGCCCGCAACACCGATCAGTTTGCCGAGCGAAATACCGTACTTGCTCATGACCGACGTCGACGCCTCGACGCCGCACCGAGCCGCGAAGCGCAGCAGCGACTTTATGTTGGCGGGTCCGGGGACGCCTATTCGGACCGGCACGTTTATGCCTCGCTGCCGCAGTTCGACCAGCCACTGCAGGAAAGCATCCGCATCGAATCCGAACTGGGTGACGACCAGAGGGTTCATTCCGCGTTCGCCGATCATGTCGCATTTCTTCTCGAGGACAGCGAAGCACTCTTCCTTCGTCATGTTCGGATGGCCTTCCGGGTGCCCCGCGATACCGATCGCGGATATGCCGTGAGCCTCGAACAGTCCCGTCGCGATCAGGTCGGATGTTTCCGAGAACGGGCCTTCGGGATTCGGCGGGTCGCCGGCGATCGCGAAGCAGCGCTTGACGCCGGGACCGTCCACCATTTGCCGGAGCATTGACTCGAACTCATCCTGCGATTTGAGGCGCCTTGCGGAGAAGTGCGGCATCGGCTCGAATCCCAGCGAACGCACGGTGTTCGCTGCAGCCACGCGTGCATCCAGTGTTTCGCCCGGCAAGAACGTGACCGCGATCTGAGTGGCCTGGGGTATTCGCGGTGCGGCTTCCTGCAGACTCTCGGTGTCCTTTGCGGTGATTTCGAGTGAAAACCCTTCGGTGATGAACTCCGGGTCGCGACTCCAGTTCGGATGAATTTCTTCGTAGGTCATGCGTATCGGTTCTTCCTGGCGTCCGGACCGAGAGTATAGGGTGGAGAAGGTGTCGCGAACAGATTGACCCCGGCGTGTTTGGATGTCTGAGAGCGTCGCCGGCGTTACTGAAAGCGACCGAGCGTCGAGCCGTCGGCGAGCTGTGCGCCGATGAAAAGCCCAGCCTTGCCGCCGTCGCGCATCGGAAAAGCCCGAATCGTTACCTCGTCGCCCGGCGCCAGACTGTTCGGCCGCCAGCCTGCGCGGAACAGGCGGTTAGGCACGCCGCCTTCGATACTCCATTCCTCGACGCTGCCGTCGGGCTGCTCGACCTGGATCTGAATCCAGATGTGGGGATTGGTCCACTGAAACTCGCGAACAGTGCCTGCAAGCTCGACGGTGCGCTCACGATCGAACATCGTCGCGGCATGATGTGCGTCGGCGTTTCCGAAAAAGCCGCCCAGGGACAAGACCGACAAGAGGGTGGCAACAACGATTCCTGGCGTGCGCATGGGACTACCTCCGGATCACAGCTGATCGATGACATTACCTTCGGCGTCGAGCGTCAGCGTTCGGCCCGAGGCGTCGATGGGGTTGCGGTTGTTCTCCGCACAGGCGAATTCGAAGATTCGCGTGCCCGGTTCCATTCGTTCGAATTCCTTGACGACGTGCCAGGTGTCCGTGAAAGCAGTCGGATCGTCTATGGCGAATCTGGCCTCGAGCCGACCGTTGTCGAGCAGGCGCATGCGTGTGACTATTCTCGCTTCTTCACTCAGCACGATGCCGGTCCGGTCGACGATAGCGCCAGTGTGCCCCTTCATGCTCACGGTCTCGAACACCAGGGTGTCGTCTTCCCAATGTCCAACCGACTCGCCACTGTACGTCGGCCAGCGTTCGTCTGCAGGGGGCAGATCGCGGCCGTCGGTATAGATTCGCATGATGTTCGGCCCGTCTTCGGTCAGGATCCACACCTGCTCCGGTCTGACCACGAACTCGTAGGCGCCAGGCTGGTTGAGCAGCCGCGGATAGCCGACCGGTGTTCCGCAGGTCGAGATCGGGTCGGGAAACTCGCCGCGGGCGTCGGCTGCCCGATTTTCGGCATAGACGGCTTCCCACTGTTCGTTATACGGCGGAAACTCGCGCGTACCGATCGTGTTGGCGTTACCGCCCGGCGGCTCGACGGTCGCCTGATCGAAAACCGTGTTGCTCGTCATCGACCAGACGCCGCTCCAGTCAGGCAATTCCTCGAACGATCGATTGACGCCGCTGCCGCTCTGACCGAGCGTCGTGCCGGTAAGTAGCCCGGTAATCAGAAACGCGCTGGAAAATCGCAGGAAGCTGACAGACATTCTGGCTTGGCGGTGCATCGCGGGACACTCTCGTCGGTTCGAAGCTCAAGTCTAGAGGATTGCGACGGTTTGGGGAGGAGTTTGGGGAGTTTAGGGACAGTGACCCTGAGGAGTTTGGGGACAGTGACCCTAATTCTTACGGTCTCACTCATCTGGTACTGCAGTAACGGAATTAGGGTCACTGTCCCCAAACTCCTCAGGGTCACTGTCCCTAAACTCCCCAAACTCCTCCCAAATTCATATATACTGTATAGATGAACAGTATTCGAGTCGCTGATGGCGGGGCCTGACCGGCATCAGCCGCGCGTGGGCCGCGGCGCTGCGTCGAATCCGGCCGGGCGTTTCGAGATTACCAAGTGTGTCGCGACGGACGATGGCTGGGGGAGCCTCGACGAGCCGTTGCCGGCGCTGCAGACGATCGTTCAGCCTGAGGCTGCGAGAAGCATCATCGCGACGAACCGCTCGCCGGATATCCCGTTCACGCAATCGATCAATCCGTATCGCGGTTGCGAGCACGGCTGTGTTTACTGTTACGCGCGGCCGGCGCACGCATTCGCCGGCCTCTCGCCGGGCCTCGATTTCGAAACGCGGCTCTTCTACAAGCGCGATGCCGCCGAGCTGCTGAAAGAGACCCTCTCCCAACGGTCATACCGCTGCTCGCCGATTGCGCTCGGCACCAATACCGATCCGTACCAGCCCATCGAACGGCGCTTCCGCGTGACCCGGCAGATTCTCGAGGTGCTGTCCGACTGCGATCATCCGGCGACCATCGTGACGAAAGGGGCCGCGCTGATCCGGCGGGACATCGACTTGCTGGCCGGAATGGCACGTCGCAATCTGATCGAAGTGTTCGTCAGTGTGACGACGCTGGACCGCACGCTCAAACGGCGGCTCGAGCCGCGAGCTGCCGCGCCGCGCACACGTCTCGCGGTAATTCGGGCGCTGGCCGATGCCGGCGTGCACATCGGCGTCATGGTCGCGCCGGTAATCCCGGCGTTGACCGATCACGAGGCCGAGCAAATTCTGGCCGCCGCGGCCGGGGCGGGCGCCACCACCGCAAGCTACGTGATGCTGCGACTGCCGAACGAGGTCGCCGGGCTCTTCCGCGAATGGCTCGAGACGCATGAGCCGCTGAAAGCCGCGCACGTCATGTCCAGGGTGCGCGAGTTGCGCGGCGGGCGGGAGAACGATCCGCGGTTTCGTTCGCGTCTGAAGGGCGAAGGCGTCTACGCCGATCTGTTCCGGCGCCGCTTCGAGGTGGCCTGCCGCAGGAACGGGCTAAATCGGGAACGGCGCCTCGAGCTCGACACAAGCCGCTTCGTGCCGCCTCGATCGGGCCCACAAATGGGCCTGTTCTGACCACTCCCCCGAATGAACGTTGCGCGCGCCCTTGGTTGTGGTTCAATGGAGCGATGAGAATCGCCGCGGCTTTGTGCGTCGTGCTGGGCGTTGCGGCCGGCGCAGCGCATGCACAGCAGCAGTCGGCTGCCGTATCCGAGGGAGATATGCGCAACGTCGCAGCTGCCACCTGGGATCTTTCCGATCTGTTTCCGACCCCGGATGACTGGTATACCGCCAGGCAGCAGGTGCTTGCCGAACTCGACGACATCGAGCAGCAGCGCGGCACTCTCTCGGAGAGCGCGGGCTCGCTCTACCGCACACTTCGCCTCATTTCCGATACGCGTCGCCTGGCGGGGCGAGTGGCGGTCTACGCGAGCCTCGAGGCCGACGAGGATCTGCGCGAGACCGAGCCGCAGGAGCGACGGCAGCTGGCCGACGCGATGTTCGCTCGATTACGCGAAGCGACCGCCTGGGTCGACCCGGAGCTGATGAGTGCCGGCCGGGCCAGAATCATGTCCTTCGTGGCCGAAGACGTCAGGCTAGCGCCGTTCGCCCATGCGCTCGACGACACGCTGCGGCAGGCCGGGCACATCCTCGGCGATGAGGCGGAGCGCGCGTTGGCCATTGTCGCGCGGCCGCTCGGGATGCCCGAGGACATATACGGACTGTTGGCGAATTCGGACATTCCGTTCCCGACCGTGTCGCTCGCAAGCGGCGAAACGCTCCGCGTCGACGCGCAGGGCTATCGCCGCGGCCGGCAAAGTATCGTCCGCGACGATCGGCGCGCCGTGTTCGATGCCTACTGGACGGAATGGTCAAACTACCGCAACAGTATCGGCATGG
The DNA here is from genome assembly GCA_965223375.1 of Candidatus Rariloculaceae bacterium. Lineage (GTDB taxonomy): Bacteria > Pseudomonadota > Gammaproteobacteria > Steroidobacterales > Rariloculaceae > CBDCWM01. Next base: position 716,387 of record OZ245000.1, on the reverse strand, counting down.
TGCTGAACGCACACGTGCAGTCGCAGGTGGCGCTGGCGAAAGCCCGCGGTTTCGACAGCGTGCTCGAACGGGAATTATTCAATGACAACCTGCCGGTGGAGGTCTACCGGACGCTGGTCAGGGAAGTGAACTCGGCATTGCCGACGTTGCATCGTTATTTCCGACTGCGCGGGCGGATACTCGGCGTCGACCAGATGCACTACTACGATATCTATCCGCCGCTCGTCTCGCTCGACAAGAAGTTCGATCTCGATACGAGCAAGTCGATCACGCTCGAGGCGATGGCCGTGCTCGGCAACGACTGGGTCGCCATGCAACGCGATGGCATGAGTCAGCGCTGGATGCACGTATATCCGCAGCGAGGCAAGCGGTCCGGTGCCTATATGAGCGGCGGCGCGTATGACGTGCACCCGTACCTGTTACTGAATCACAACGACAACTACGACTCGCTGTCGACGTTCGCGCACGAGTGGGGTCACGCGATGCACACGCTCTACGCGAAGCAGGCGCAACCGTACGAGACGGCTCGCTACGCAACGTTCATCGCTGAGATCCCGTCGACTTCACTCGAGCTGATACTCGAGCAATACATGGTGGACCAGGCGCGTTCTGCCGACGAGGAGCTCTTCTACCTCGGCTCCGGGCTCGAGAGTCTCAGAGGAACGTTCTTCCGGCAGACGATGTTCGCGGAGTTTGAGTTGGCGGTTTACGAGGCGGCGGAGCGGGGCGAGGCATTGTCGGGGCGGCGCATTTCCGAGATCTACGCCGAGCTGGTCAGGCGTTACCACGGCCACGATGAGGGTGTCGTGATCGTCGACGATCTGTACACGAATGAGTGGATGTCGGTCCCGCATTTCTACTACAACATGTACGTCTTTCAGTATGCGACGTCACTGACCGCCGGGACGGCGCTCTATCGCAAGATCGTCGATGAGGGCCGGGCCGGGGTCGAGAACTACAAGAATCTGCTGCGCGCCGGCGGTTCCAACTACCCGTACGAGCTGCTCCGTGATGCCGGCGTGGATCTCGCAAGGCCCGAACCCTATCGGGCCGTGTTCGAGCGGATGAATTCGCTGATGGACCGCATCGAAGTTCTTCTCGACGCGCGCGATGGCGCTGCCGGCGGCTCTGCGGCGCAATGACGCGCGACCATCTGGTGCGTTTGCTTGCAGGCGCCCTCCTGACAGGCGTCGCCGGGTTGTTGCAGGCGCAGGGAGCCGCCCCGGAGCCACGCGACTTCAATATCGCGCGCTTCGACCCGGCGCTCGATGCGCTCGTTGCGCCGGATGCGAGGCTCGAGCTCATTGGCGATCGTTTCGGGCTCACCGAGGGGCCGGTCTGGGTGCCCGACGGCGAGTCGGGTTACCTGCTCTTTAGTGACCTGATCTCGAACGTGATCTATCGCTGGGACTACGACGGGCGGATATCGGTATTTCTCGAGCGCGCGGGCTACACCGGCGAGGATGTCACGCAGGCCGGTTACCAGACGCGCCGGGGACGCATGGCGGTACTGCTGATCGGCCCGAACGGATTGTCTCTCGATTCGGCAGGCAGGCTGCTCTATCTCGCAGTCAACGACCGCGCCGTCATGCGCCTCGAGCCGGACGGCCGGCGCGCGGTCGTCGCCGATCGTTACGAGGGCAGGCGTTTCAATGGCCCCAACGATCTGACCAGAGGCGCAAGTGGCGACATCTACTTTACGGACACCGTTTTCGGTTTGCGCGACGGCCTCGGGAATCCCGATGCGCAGCTCGACTTCAGCGGGGTGTACCTGCTCAGAGATGGTGCAACGACGCTTGTCTACAGCGACGCGGGCAGTCCCGGCTCGATGGCAAACGGCATCGTTCTGTCGCCGGACGAACGCCAACTGTATTTGAACGAGGGCTTCCGAAACATCCTCCGATTCGACGTGGCGGCAGACGGGACGCTGCAGAATCGTGAGGTGTTCATCGAAGGCGAGGGCAGCGACGGCATGAAAGTCGATACCTTGGGCAATCTGTACACGACGACCGGCGCGGGTCCGGGCGAAGTGCGGATTACCGCACCGGACGGGCGGCGGCTCGGTGCCCTCGAGCTCCCGGTTCCCGCGGGAGAGCCGCGAGCGCAGGTCTGCGCGACGAATATCGCTTTCGGTGAGAACGACAGCCGGACGCTGTACATCACGGCCTGCGAGCATGTCTATCGAATCCGTATGAACGTCGCCGGTGTGCATCCGGCGACGCGCTGAGTCCCGCAAGAATCTCTCTGGAGGCAATCCATGCGTACTGCTCACGAAATCGACTACGAGATCACCGGCCAGGAGATGCAGTTTGTCGAGATCGAGCTCGATCCGGGGGAAAGCGCCATCTCCGAGGCCGGCAGCCTTATGTACAAGGATCCGTCGATCCACATGTCGGCCGTGTTCGGCGATGGCTCCGGGCAGAGCGGCGATTTCATGTCGAAGCTGGTTGGCGCCGGCAAGCGCGTTCTGACCGGCGAGAGCCTGTTCATGACGATCTTCACGCATGAAGGCGGTGGCAAGGCGCGCGTCGCTTTTGCGGCGCCGTATCCGGGCTCGATCCTGCCGCTGGATCTGTCACAGTACAACGGGCGCCTGATCTGTCAGAAGGATTCCTTTCTGGTGGCAGCAAAGGGTGTATCGATCGGCATCGCGTTTCAGCGCCGAATTCTGACGGGTCTCTTCGGCGGCGAAGGCTTCATCATGCAGAAGCTCGAAGGCGACGGGCTCGTATTCGTCCATGCCGGCGGGACGCTGATCGAGCGGCAGCTTGCTGCCGGCGAGGAAATTCATGTCGACACCGGGTGTCTCGTCGCTCTCACCCAGGAGGTCGACTACGACGTCGAGCGAGTGGGCGGCATCAAGTCGATGATTTTCGGCGGCGAAGGAATTTTCTTCGCGCGCCTGCGCGGGCCCGGCCACGTGTGGCTGCAGAGCCTGCCGTTCTCGCGGCTCGCCGGACGTGTGATCGCGAATCTCAGCCCGATGCACCGCGGGCAGGGCGAGGGCTCGGTGCTGGGTCCGCTCGGGAAGCTCGTGCGCGGCGACTGAGGCCGCGTCGTTCCGAGCCCGCCGGCCCGTCGAGCGTTCCGGCGCCGTTCAACGAGGCAGGGGCGCTGCGCCACGGATTCGCGCGATGCCTCCTCGCCCGTGCGACCGGTGATTACGAGGCCGGCGGTGGTACTGCCGGTCGCGGCTAGCGGCGCGTGATGTCCGCGCTCGAGCCGGACTCGGTGTCGACCGCGCCGGGGTTGCCGTAGTAAACGATGTCGCTGCCGCCCGAGGCACGCGCGTAGAGCGATTCGGAAACCGTGATTTCCAGATCCGATCCGCCGCTCGTTCTGACCTCGGCGGCGACGATCTCGAGCCGTCGCGCCGCTACATCGCTGCCGCCGCTGGTTCGGAAGCGAGCCTCGCGCGCCGTGCCGGCCAGCCGGACGTCCGATCCGCCGCTGGCCTCGACCTCGAGCGTGTCGACGTCGACGTTCGCATCCAGGTCGCTGCCGCCGGAAGCGTCGATCCGGAGCGATGCGCCGGCCATCGTGTCGTCGATCACGGTGTCGGAACCGCCGGATGCGTGCAGCGACCGCAGCGCAGGCAGCGAGACTTCTACCTCGGGGGAATCGACCGAGCCAAAAAACCCGCCGAAGCTGGACGATCGGTGCGAGATGTGCAGTGTCCCGTTTCGGACCTCGGTGATGACGTTTTCGAGTTGGTCCTGCGCGCCGACTACTTCGACCCTGAAATCGTCGCTCTGTCTCAGCCGCAGGTCGATCCCGCCGCCGACCTCGATAGCATCGAATTCGGCCAGTGTGCGCGCTTCGCGCTGCTGAGCGCCGACCTGAACGGCCACGAATGCAGCTGCAGCGCAGACGGTTGTCAGTATCGTGGGAACGATCGTCTTCATGGCGTTACCTCCGTCGACATCGCGTTCCGGGCGTCGGTGTGCTTCAGTCGATAGTAGCTCAGTTTTCCATCGCCAGCAGATCCGTGTTGCCGCCCACCGCGGCCGTGTTGATGGTCAGTGTCTGCTCGACGCCGAAGCGGGTCAGGTAGTGCGGTCCGCCGGCCTTCGGGCCCGTGCCCGAGAGGCCCATGCCGCCAAAAGGCTGTACACCCACGACTGCGCCGATCATGTCCCGATTGACGTATACGTTACCCACGCGCGCCCTCCCGCTGACGTGCTCGACGAACGAATCGACGCGCGACTGGATGCCGAGCGTCAACCCGTAACCGGTAGCATTTAGCGAGTCGATGATTTCGTCGATGCCGTCCCGCTCGTATCTGACCACATGCAGGACCGGCCCGAACACCTCTCGGGTCAGCTCAGAGACTTCGTCGAGCTCGATCAGTGTTGGCGGAAAGAAGGCGCCGCCTGCATGCGCTGCACTCAGCGGGCAGCGATACCGCACGCGATTCGCGACGCTGTCGACGTATTTCTCGAGCGCCGCTGCCGCTTCGCGGTCGATGACCGGACCGACATCCGTTGCGAGCAGTGCAGGATCGCCGATGACGAGCTCGCGCATGCGACCGATCAGCATGTCGATCACCGTGTCGGCAATGTCGGCCTGTACGCAGAGCAGTCGCAACGCACTACAACGCTGGCCGGCACTGTTGAAAGCCGATGTCACGGCGTCCCTTACGACCTGCTCGACCAGCGCGGAGCTGTCGACGAGCATTGCGTTGATTCCCCCGGTCTCCGCGATCAGCGCTGCGATCGGGCCGTGGCGCTGGGCGAGTGTCCGTTCGATGATCTTTGCCGTGCTTTCTGCGCCCGTGAATGCGACGCCTGCTACGCGCGGGTCCGGCAGCAGCGCGGCGCCGATCTCCGGGCCCGCTCCCGGCAGAAACTGCAGTGCGGATGCGGGCACGCCGGAGTCGAGCAGGAGGCGCACGACCAGCGCTGCCGTCAGCGGTGTCTGCTCAGCCGGTTTCGCGATGACCGAGTTGCCTGCGGCGAGCGCCGCAGCGATCTGGCCGGCGAAGATCGCGATCGGAAAGTTCCACGGGCTGATGCAGACGAAGACGCCCCGGCCGGACATCCGCAGCGCATTGCTCTCGCCGGTCGGTCCCGGTAGAACCTTGCTCTCCGCATAAAGTGTTGCTGCCAACTGGCTGTAATAGCGGAGAAAATCGACGGCCTCGCGGATCTCGGCGAGGGCGTCGGGCACGGTCCGCCCGGCCTCGGCGACGCACGTGGCGGCCAGCTCCGCGCGGTGGCTCTCGAGCCGGTCGGCCGCGGCTTCGAGCCGTCTGGCTCGCTCGGGCGCCGGGGTCGAGTTCCATGCCGGGAAGCCGTCTGTCGCCGCATCGAGCGCGAGGAACATCGCATCACGTTCGGCGAACCTGGCTGTGCCGACCGCGACAGATTCGTCGCGCGGATCGAGAATCGAGACCGAGTGCCCGCCGTGTTCCCGGCCGTTGATCAACGGTGCCGCGGTCCGGTCCGCTGCCGCGCTGTTGAGGTCGGCCGAGAGACTCTTGAGTTCCGCCGGGCTCGCGAGGTTGAGACCGCTCGAGTTTCTGCGCGTTGCGCCGAACAGGTCAACGGGCAGCCTGATACCGGGATGCGGTGATTTGTCGTGGGCAATGGTCACGGCTACCGGGTCGCGGATCAGTTCCTCGATCGAGAGCTCTGCATCGACGAAGCGGTTGACGAACGAGGTGTTCGCACCGTTCTCGAGCAGCCGCCGGACCAGGTAGGGGAGGAGGTCCGCGTGTGCGCCTACCGGAGCGTAGACGCGACAGGGGGGCGGCTGTTCGCAGACCACGCTGAGGCTCTCATAGAGCTCCTCGCCCATGCCGTGCAGACGCTGGAACTCGAATTCCGCGTCCACCGCCTCGTGCAGGACCCAGGCGACCGTATGCGGGTTGTGGGTTGCGAACTGCGGAAACAGCCGTCCGCCGGACTCGATCAGTGAGCGGGCGCAGGCCAGGTAGGACGTGTCGGTCGACGTCTTGCGAGTGAATACCGGGAAGCTTTCGAGGCCACGGATCTGTGCCAGCTTGATCTCGGTATCCCAGTAGGCGCCCTTGACCAGCCGGACCGGAATCGAAGTGCGCGTTTCCGTCGCGATTCCTCCGAGCCAGTCCAGAACTGCCATCGCCCGCTTCTGATAGGCCTGAACAGCTATTCCCAGGTGGCCGTCAAGCTTTTTCGCAAGAGCGCGAAACACGGTCTCGAACGCGCGTAACGTCGGTTCGAGGCGATCGGACTCCTCGGCATCGATCGTGATCGTCAGGTTTGCGGCGATGGCCATCTGGGCCAGAGACTGCAGCCGCGGAATCAGTTCGCGGGTGAGCTGATCGGCCTGGGCGTGCTCGAAGCGCGGGCTCAGCGCAGAGAGCTTCACCGAGATGCCCGCTGCATCGAGCGGTGATCCGGCGCCGTGGTCGCCTGCCTCACCGACCGCGCGGATTGCTTCGGCGTACTTCTCGAAGTACGCATCGGCGTCGCCGTCCGTCAACGCGGCTTCGCCGAGCATGTCGAACGAATAGCGGTACTCGGGCGTTTCGCCGGCACGATCGATTGCCGCCTCGATCGTCTCTCCCATGACGAAGTGCTCGCTCATGATGCGCATTGCCGTCCGCAGCGCGGTGCGAATGACAGGCTCTCCGATTCTCGACAGCAATTGCCCCATGATTCGGCCAATGCCCTGCTCGCCGGGAATCTCGTCGGCCAGCACGCGCCCGGAGAGGAGCAGACCCCACGTGGACACGTTGACGAGCAGGTCGCTGCTGCGGCCGAGGTGCTCGTGAAAGTTTGCGTCCCCGAGCTTGTCGGCGATCAGTTGGTCGGCTGTCGCCGAGTCGGGAATTCGCAGCAGGGCTTCGGCGAGGCACATCAGGACGACGCCTTCGTGGGACGACAGGTCGTACTCGACCATGAACGAGTCGATTCCGCTGGTATCCGCCGCACGTTCGCGCATCGCTGCTGCGAGTTTCCGGCCGTCGGCGAGGACACGCTCGGTGCCTGCCTCGTCGAGGCGGGCTTGGTCGCAAAGCTTATCGAGAACGGCGGTTTCGTCAGACAGATAGTGCGCGGCGATGTCCGGCGCCGCCGTCACGAAGGCGGCGCTGCCGCCCGGCGCGATCCAGGTGCGAGTCGATCTGTTCATTGGCCTCACTACCACGTCCGCCGTGTATTTTAGGGAGTTTGGGGACAGAGTTTGGGGACAGTGAGGAGTTTGGGGACAGTGACCCTAATTCACCGAATTAGGGTCACTGTCCCCAAACTCCCCCCCAAACTCTTCCCTGTCCCCAAACCATGCAGGCTAGAATCCGGGCCATGACCAGAGCCACGAATGTCGCGCTGATCGGCGCCCCGACGGACGTCGGGGCCGGTCGGCGCGGCGCATCGATGGGGCCGGAAGCTCTACGAGTTGCGGGAATCGCGGCGGCGCTGCACAGGCTCGGCAGAGTCGTCGTCGACTACGGGAACCTCGCCGGGCCGGTCAATCCGGAACGCGGCCGTGATGGTGCCTACCGTCACCTGCAGGAAGTAGTCGCCTGGTGCGAGCTCACTCGCGATGCCGTCGCCAGGGCATTGCGGAACGATGAGCTGCCGATACTGATGGGCGGCGATCACAGTCTCGCGATGGGCTCGGTCGCGGCAGTCGCCGCGTACTGCCGCCGGGAGGGCCGACCGTTGACCGTCTTGTGGCTGGATGCGCATGCCGACTTCAATGTCGCTTCCTCCTCGCCGACCGGCAACCTGCACGGTATGCCCGTTGCCGTGCTGACAGGACACGGGCCGGACCGGCTGACCGGGCTCGGGGACAGCGAGCCGATCGTTTCGGCCGAGCGAATCGTGCAGGTGGGCGTGCGCTCGGTCGACGCCGTCGAGAAGCAACTCGTCTCCAGTGAGAAGCTTGCCGTCTATGACATGCGGCAGATCGACGAGCAGCGAATGCGCGTCGTCATGCAGCGAGCGCTCGATCAGGCAGCTCGCGACGACAGCCATCTGCACGTCAGCTTCGACGTCGACTTTCTCGATCCGTCGATTGCGCCCGGTGTGCCGACGACCGTGCCCGGCGGTCCGACTTACCGTGAAGCTCAGCTCTGCATGGAAATGATCCACGACTCGGGGCTGATGGGTTCGCTCGACATCATGGAGCTGAATCCGGCCTGCGACGACCGTAACCGGACGGCAGAGCTTGCAGTCGAGCTCGTCGAGAGCCTCTTCGGCGAGCAGATTCTCGCCCGCCGCCATGAGACGCCGGGAAGGTACTCGTTGTGAGCGAACGCACGAAACCGGCGCCGACTCGGACGCCACCAACGCCACCGACGCTTACTCCGCAACCAGATCCACAAATGGGGCAGACGCCGACCGACGCGATCATTCGCCAGACGGAGAGCGTCAGCGCGAGGAACTATGCGCCACTACCCGTCGTCCTGACTCGTGCCGAGGGCGTGTGGGCCTGGGATGTCGAGGGCAGGCGCTATCTCGATTGCCTCAGTGCGTACTCCTCGGTCAATCAGGGGCATCGTCATCCGGCGATCATTGCAGCGCTCGTCGATCAGGCCGAGCGCCTCACGCTGACCTCGCGTGCGTTCTACAACGATCGCATGGGCCCCTTTCTGGAATCGCTGTGCGATGTGTGCGGGATGGACCGCGCGCTGCCGATGAACACCGGCGCCGAGGCGGTCGAGACCGCGATAAAGCTCGCCCGTAAGTGGGGTTACGACGTAAAGGGCGTTCGTGACGATGCTGCTCAGATCGTTGTCTGCCGCAACAACTTTCATGGGAGAACGACCACGATCGTCGGGTTCTCGACGGATCCGGTCGCGCGCACAGGTTTCGGCCCGTTTGACGGTGGCTTTCGCCTCGTGGATTTCGGCAGCGTTGAAGCGCTGGAGGCCGCGATCACGCCTGAGACCGTTGCATTTCTGGTCGAGCCTATTCAGGCCGAGGCCGGCATTCTGATGCCGCCCGACGGCTATCTGAAGCAAGCCAGGCGACTTTGTCACGAGAACGACGTGCTCTTCATGCTGGACGAAATTCAGACCGGGCTCGGGCGCACCGGCAAGATGTTTGCACACGAGCATGAGGAGGATGCGAAGCCCGATGTCATGATGGTCGGCAAGGCCCTCGGCGGCGGCGTATATCCCGTGTCGGCCGTGCTTGCTCGCGCCGACGTCATGGATGTCATTCGCCCCGGCACACACGGCAGCACGTTCGGCGGTAATCCACTGGCCGCCGCCGTTGCCCAGCGCTCGATCGATGTGCTGCTTGAAGAGGACCTGGCTGAGCGGGCTGCATCATTGGGGAACGAACTGATCGCCCGGTTGCGGGCACTGCAGGCGGACTGTGTGCGCGAAGTGCGCGGACGCGGATTGCTGGTCGGCATCGAGATCGCGCGCGAGGCCGGGCCCGCACGGCGTTACTGTGAACGGCTCCTCGAGCTTGGTGTGCTCTGCAAGGACACTCACGAGCAGGTAATAAGACTCGCGCCGCCGCTGATCATCGACCAGGACCAGTTGGGATGGCTCGTCGAGCAACTGTCGATTGCTTTCGGCGCCGCTGACTGAATCGCGACGAACGGCTCCGAAAACGGCGTTTGTCGACGGCAGGTGTCAGGAGTATATTGAACTCAGCTGGCGCCTGATCTCACACAGTCAACACTGTAAACGTGGCAGCTGGCACACGTCGGACGTACGCCGCGGGGCCGGATTGTTGCACTTCGGGCCGGTAGTGAGCAGGCGCTGGCTCACTCGCACCGGTCGGCCAAGAGCATCCCCCGGCAATCGTCTGCCCGGGCATGCAAACCCCAGACGCGTCTCAGTTCGCGAGGCCCTGCCAGCGCGCGGCCGTCAACGCGTCGACGAAGCGGCCGCTCCAGTGGTGGATATCGTTACGTCGCAGCGTCTCCAGCATCGTCGCGTGCCGCTCGCGACGCTCCTCGACCGGCATCTCCAGAGCCGTCTGGATGCCGTTGGCAACCGCCTGACGATCGTATGGATTGACGAGGACGCTCTCGGTCAGCTCGGCCGCCGCGCCGCAAAGCGTCGACAGCACCGGAATTCCGGGGTCCGCCGGGTCCTGCGTCGCGACGAATTCCTTTGCGACGAGGTTCATCCCGTCTCGTATGGGCGTGATCAGGCCTACCGACGCGAGACGCAGGATCGACATCATCAGATCGCGTTTGTAGCCCTGGTTCAGATAGCGGATCGGCACCCAGTCCATTTCCGCGAAGCGACCGTTGATATTTCCCGTCGCGCGTTCCAGATCTTCCCGTATTTCGTCGTAGGTACGAACGCCGGTTCGAGTCGGCGGGGCGATCTGCAGAAACACCACATGTCGACGGGTCGCCGGATAGTCCTCGAGCAGCGTCTCGAAAGCGCGGAATCGCAGAACGAGGCCCTTGCTGTAGTCGAGCCGATCGACGCCGATCACGAGCTTGCGATCGCGCAGGCTGCCGGCGAGCCGGGCAACGCGAGGGTTTTTGAAGCTCGACTCGGCCATCGAGATGCAGTCGTCGACATCGATTCCGATCGGAAAGACGTCGGCTGTCAGCGTCCGCCCGTGTATCGATACGCGGTTGCCGCCGTGGACCTCTCCGCCAATCTCCGTCTGCGTGATGCAGTCGTGAAAAGACGCCAGATCGCGCTCGGTCTGAAATCCGACGACATCGTAGCTCGCGAAGAAGCGCAGGATATCCGCGTAGCACGGCAGGGCGCGAAGCACCTCGAAGTTCGGGAACGGGACGTGCAGGAAGAAGCCGATGGGCTGCGTTGCGCCGGCCTGCCGAAGTGCGGCGGCGAGCGGGATCAGGTGATAGTCGTGCACCCAGATCAGGTCGTCGGGCTCGAGCAGCGGTACGAGCTTTCGGGCCAGAAAATCATTGACCCGGCGGTAGGCATCGTACTGTCGTCGCCGGTACGAAAAGTAGCCGAGCAGATAATGCGCCAGCGGCCAGAAAGTGTTGTTGCTGAAGCCGTTGTAGTAGCCGTCGAAGTCGGCTTCGTTCAGATCTACGGTAACGAACTCGATGTTGCCATTGCGCCGCCGCTTGATCTTTCCGGGTTCGGCGGTCGTCGTATTGCCGCTCCAGCCAAACCAGATGCCGCCGCTCTCGCTGAGCGCCGACAGAACGCCGACTGCCAGCCCGCCTGCCGTTTTCTGTGCCGTCGGTGCCGCAACCCTGTTGGATACCGAGATCAGCCGGCTCACAGCGATTCTTCCCAGCTCTTGCTCAGGCGCATGGCGGACGTGACGATTCCGACCATGCTGTACGACTGTGGAAAGTTGCCCCAGAGCTCTCCCGTCGTCACGTCGAGGTCCTCGGACAACAGGCCGAGCGAGTTGCGTCTGGCCAGCATGTTTTCGAACAGCTCGCGCGCCTCCTCGCGGCGGCCAACGGATGCCAGCGCGTTGATGTACCAGAACGTGCAGATGTTGAAGGACGTTTCCGGCAGGCCGAAATCATCGGCGCTGACATAGCGGTAAAGGTACGGGCCCTTGCGGAGTGATTTCTCAATCGCCGCGAGCGTACCGAGGAACCGTGGATCGCGAGCCTCGATGAAGCCCAGTTCCGGCAGGACCAGCAGGCTGGCATCGAGTTCCTTACCGCCAAAGCTGTCGACGAATGTGTTGCGCTGCTCATCCCATGCCATCTCGAGAATGGCCGCGCGAATCTTCGTTGCTTCTGCGGCCCAGTGCTTCGCGCGATCCGGCTTGCCGAGCTTCGTTGCGATGCGGGCGAGCCGGTCGCAGGCAGCCCAGCACATTACGCTCGAGTAGGTATGCGCGGCGGCACGCCCGCGAAACTCCCAGAGGCCCGCGTCGGGCTGATCATAGAGCTGCGCGGCCTGTTCCCCGAGCGATTCGAGCCTGCTGAATTCGTGCGCCGTGCCATGCTCGACGATACGTTGATCGAAAAAGCTCTGGGTGGCAGACAGGATCGTCGCGCCGTAGACATCATGCTGTACCTGCCGGTATGCATCGTTACCGACGCGCACAGGCCCCATGCCCCGGTACCCGGCGAGCGTTTCCACCTGCCGTTCCTCGAGCAGCGCGTCGCCGGTAATGCCGTAGACCGGTTGCAGCGGCGCATCTTCTCCGCTCTCGACCACCAGGTTGATGATGTAGCGCAGAAAAGTCTGCATGGTTTTCGTCGCCCCGAGCCGGTTCAGCGCCTGAACGGTGTAATAGCTGTCACGGAGCCAGCAATATCGGTAATCCCAGTTGCGGCCTGTATCTGCAGCTTCGGGAATCGACGTCGTCAGTGCGGCAAGCACTGCGCCAGTGTCCTCGAATGCGCAGAGTTTCAGCGTGATCGCTGCCCTGATCACTTCCGACTGCCACTCGAACGGTAACGACAGCGCCCGGGACCACCCCTGCCAGTAGCTTTGAGTCTCACCATACATCTCACGCGCGATCCGTAGAGGATTCTCGGTGAGGGACTCGTCCGGGCCGAGCACGAGAGCGATCGGATCGTTGACGACCAGCGTGCGTTCTTCGAGAAGCGACGACAGCGGCGCATTGGTGGTAAGGCGCAGCGTGTAGCGGCCGTTCGAAAAGCGCATATGGCTGCTGCCGTGGGTCACGTCGGCCGGTCGTGCGCCATATCCGGCTGCAGGTCGAAGCCTGATGCGAATGGCGGGACTGCCGGCGACGGGCACGATCTTTCTGATTGCCATGACCGGATGAAAGCTCCGACCGTACTGGTTGTAGCGCGGTGCGAAGTCGACGATACGAATCTCGCCCCCGTTTCGGTCACGAAGTGTTGTCGTCAGAATTGCCGTATTCTCGACGTAGCTCTGTTCGGACTCGGCAAAGTCCTGCAGCTCGATGTCGAAGCAGCCGCTACCGGCCGCGGCACCGGTGGGTTCGAGCAGCGAGCAGAAGAACGGATCGCTGTCCATTCGCGGAAACGAGCCCCAGACGAATCGTCCTCTGGAATCGACGAGTATCGCGATCTGGCAGTTGCCGATGACGCCTAATTCGAGACTGGACACGAGATCTCCCTGTTGTGCTGCCTCATTCCGGCAGTGAACGATCCAGCCAGTCGAGCACCGCACTGACGTCGGGTAGACGCCAGTTGGCAGCGGAGTCGCCATCGCTGACTTTGATCGAGATGCCCCCGAGGGCGTTGACAGCCGAGAATCCGGCTTCGTCGGTAACGTCGTCGCCAATGAAGACGGGCGTCCGTCCGCTGAACGGCGGTTCCCGCATGAACGCCCTGATCGCGCTGCCCTTGTCCGCGTCAGCGGGCTTGATTTCGATGACCATATGACCGCGCAACAGCTCGTAACCCGCGGGCAGCAGGTCGCCGAGCTCGTCCGCGAGGCGAGTGACGTCGTCCGCAAGGTCAGGCCGCTGCCGGTAGTGCAGCGCCAGACTGATCGTCTTGTTCTCGACCAGCAGGCCCGGCCGCTTCGCGGCGAAAGACTGCAACCGGCCGTAGACCGACTCGAGCACGCCGGCGGTGACCGGTGAGCCGGTGACTCTGCCCTGCCAGTCGCGGCGTTCGTTGCCGTGCACGCCGGCAGCGGCGAACTGATACGGCGAAAGCAGGCGATCGAGCTCACGCAGTGGTCGCCCGCTTACGATTGCAACGGCACCACCTTCGATACGTTCCAGGCGCATAAGCAGCTGCCGCAATTCGGCGGACGGCTCGACCTTGTCGGGCCGTTCGGCGAATTCGATCAGCGTGCCGTCGAGATCAAGAAACAGCGCTGCCCGGTCGGGCCACGCGGGTTCGTCATTCCGTTCCACCGTGCCACGATACACCACAAACTGATTGCTGCGCTGCGTCGCAATCCTCTATGTACCGTCGGTACCGGATCCAGGTCACAAAAAGCGCCCTTCCGGATGGAAGGGCGCTCGAATCGGAACGGACGAATCGTCCGCCACGCGAAAACGTCTCGTGACGAGAGCCTATGGCTGTGAACCGGGAGGCCCGCAGCGACGCTCCACTCGGGTTTCCGTGCGGTTTTCCTGATACTCACGCTGTGCGCGGCGACCGGCGAAGGCGCCGGCGGCGGCGCCTGCGGCAGTCAGCAGATCGTTGTCGTCACCGAGTTTCTTGGCGAGCGCTCCGCCGATGACGGCGCCCGTGGCTGTGCCGGCAATTGCCTTGTCGTCGCGCGGCTCGGCGGGCACTTCGACAACTTCATCCCAGCAGACTTCCTCGACCACGGCGGTTTGTGTCACCGCTTGCTGCGAAGTCGGCTGGGTCTGACTGACCAGCGTCGATGCCTCCGCGGCGACTTCTGTTTCCGCGGCGACGTCCGCTGCCTCGGCCATTGCGTCCTCGGCTTCCGGATCGCTGCCCAGCAGTGCGAAACTGCCAACGGCAGTAGCAACGGCGATACCGCCGATTACACCTGCCAATACCGATTTATTCATGACTGTTACCCTCCTTGGAACATCGTCAATGTCTGTCATGGTTGCGACCCGTTCCGTGACGTGGATCACATCTGGCGGATGAGCCTGGTGCAACGCACCTGTATCCAAGGCCTCGGCCGGGACCTTTCGTGATGCGTTTCACGCGCCGGCGCCAGGTCTGCGGCCTTTACAGGGTCTTCTCCGCGAATAATCAGGCTTTGGCCGGCTCGATCTCCCCGCGCGGCGGCACCGGCGCAAAGTAGCCGACGATCAGCAGCAGGATGCCGACGCCGAGGAACGAGATGACGCGCTCGACCGTGCCGGTATTCGCGAGGTCGATCAGGAACAGTTTGCCGACGACAATACCCATCAGAGCGGCGCCCGCGAGCCAGACCGCGCGATGCGCGCGGTGTGCGCCGGTCAGCATGCAGGCCAATCCGGCGGCACCCCAGGTCATGGACAGCGCAGCCTGAAAGACCTCCGAGCTCGCTAGTGCGCCGGCATCGAAGGGCACACCGGCGAACTGATGCACACCTCGCGCTACCGCCATCGTTAGCAGATAGAGGGCCGACGCCACGCCCGCAGTCGCCAGCGCCTGGGGCCGGGCGTCCAGCAATCCGACCTGACGGAGTTCGCGAACGTAGAGAGCGAGACCGATACCGGTCAGAACGCTTGCAGTCTCCAACGGGTTCAGAAGCGGCACGTAGGGCAGGCTCCCCGCTCCGCCGTTTGACACGGCATTCGTCACGAGCGTCCAGCATGCTGTCAGCAGCGCGATTGTTCCTGCGCCGATTACAGCGTAGCTGCGCTGCATCGAAGCGATGAAGTGCGGCATGTAATTCACAAAGCGAACCGTGTACAGCGCCGCTGCCGCGAGCAATGGGAGCATGATCGCAGTCGGCCAGATCCCCGGCAGAGCAAACCGCACATCGAGGTAGTACCAGAGCTCGGACGCCGCAGCGAGCAGCAGGCAGACATAGCCGAGCGGATGAAGGAGACTCCCCAGCCGTGCGAAGCGCGCGCCGAAGCTGCCGAGGAAGACGAAGTGGGCGGTTGCAAGGGTCATCCATGCCAGCCATCCCAGACCCTCGTGGACCGGCCCACGGCTCAGTGAAGCGATTGCCAGTGTGGCCGGCAGCAGCGGGATCAGTAGTGCGCCGAGCGAACCGAGTCGTTCCCAGGGAAGCCGGCGTCCGATCACGCTCGCCAGCAGCACCGTCCCGGCGCCGAGCGCAGCCATCGCGTTCAGCTGCTGTTGCCAGCCAGTGACCGTGCGTTCGATCTCGTTGAAGCCCGCGCCGAGCCACCAGACGGTGCCCCAGAGCAGCATTGCGCCCGCGACCTGTGCGCCATAGTCGACGACCGGTCGGTCGGTTGGGCGATCGAACAGCCGGGCAGTCACGAAAGCCGCGATCGAGATGACCAGCGCGCCGAAATACGGCCCGTTGAGAACCGGTGTGAGTCCTGCCGCGGTTGCACCTTCCGCAAGGTAAACGACGGCCGCAAGCGCCTGAAGCAGCACCCCTGCGACGAGCGGCACGCGGCGTTCCTGACGAATGCCGAGCCAGCAGGTTGCAACGCCCTGAACCGCCCAGGCAACGGAGGTGGCCTGGGCATCGAGCGCGAGCGGTACTGTGATGGCGATAAACGTCATGGACAGACCGGCGAAGGCTTCGCCGAGCACCCGTAGCCAGGCCGGGCCGCGCAGCAGCAGCGCGCCCGCCAGTGCTGCGTAGAAAGTCGCGACGATCGCGGCGGTCCATGCGGGACCGTCTGCGAAATCGCGTACCAGCGCGTACTGCAGCACGAACGCCGTCAACGGGGCACCGAAGACCAGCGTGCCATCGACGAAGCCGCGGATCCGTGTCGGCACCTTACTCGCGAACAGAATCGGGATCGCGACGTACATCAGGAAAAACAGAACGAGGAATGGCTCCGTCGAGGCGAAATGCTGCGGCTCGTAAGCCTGATATCCCCAGATGGACCCGATGATGAATGTGAAGGCGAAGCCGAGCAGATTCAACTCGCGCCATGCCTTGAACCAGGCGATGCCGAAGATGGCCGCATTCAGGAACGCATAGTAGGAAAACAGGATGACGTGGTTGCCGCCGCCATCGGAGGCCAGTACCGGTGCCATGAAGCCGCCGACGATGCCGAGAATCGCGAGTGCCCGGGAGTTCTGGGAGACGGCGATGAACCCGGCCGTCAGCGTCGTAATCACCATCAAGAGGAAGGCGAGTGGTGCGGCCAGAACGCCGTATATCCCGAATGCGGTGTAGACCGTCAGGTACACGACCGCGATGCCGCCTCCCTGAAGACTCAGGGCATAGCCGGGTCGCCGCTGCTCGAGGCGCCAGCCGATCGCAAGCATCGCCACGCCGAATAGCGCGACGCCGGCGAGTCGAAGTTCGATCGGCAGGACCAGCCAGCTGCGGTCGACGGCTTCTTTCAACAGGAATGACAGGCCGACGACCGACAGTACGACGCCGACCTTGACCGGCACGTTGCCGGTCGTGAACCAGCGCCTCACCAGCTCGAAGACCGAACTCGTGCGCCGTGGTTGGTCAGGTCGAGTCGTGGTATCTGAATCGATCGATTGTCGTCTTCCGACACCGGCTCCGATCGCCGAGCCGCTTTCGTAGGCTGCCCTGCTCGATGCCGCCGGGAACTGTCGATCGGATTCGCGCGCCGTGCCGGGCACGCCTGAAGTGCCAGGCTGCAGGGGAATTTGGGCTGCGCCGTGCGATTCGGGCGTGGCAGGTGACTCGAATGTGTCGTCGGATAGCTCGCCTGTGCCAACCCGATTGACGCTGGCTGTCTCAGTCGGTGGTTGCAACGGGCGGGCGTCGCGCGTCGGCGGCTGCCTCGGGTCCGGAGACGCCGATTTCGCGTCGCCGGCGAGACCGCTCGCAGCGCCGCGTTGCAGGTCCCTGCTCAGGCGTGACAAGGTCGATGTGAGCGCGTCCACGCGCTGGTGCAGCGACAGGCACCAGCCGAGCGTCGCGCCCAGCAGCGCACCGGACAACGGTCCCTGCGCGAACATGGCTCCGAAGAAAAACAGGCCGAAGACCGCTCCGGCGATGATTCCGACTGCGCTGCTCATGACTGTCTCCCGATGCTAGCGAGTTCGAGGCCCGCGTCGCGGGCGTGGGTCGCGTTACGGCCGGCCGGCCGGGCCGGGCGCTCGCGTCCAGGGCCCTACGATTACCGAAGTTGCGTAAAGGTGTACGAATTTCGTCGACATGGGCGTATCGGGCCCTTTAAAGTATCGAAATACGCTACTACTGGCCGGAATCGGCTGTCATAAAGCAAAGCGGGCGCGTTCCTGATGAGTCAGAGCGACAAGCTGGTCACCGAGCTGAAACATGCACTGCGAGCGCGTGGGCTGACCTACCGTGACGTTGCGGCGCGGCTAAAGGTCAGCGAGTCGAGCATCAAACGGGCGTTCTCTCAGCGGCGGTTTTCGCTGCAGCGATTCGAGGCAATTTGCGCGATAGCAGGGCTCGATATCGCCGATCTGGTCGATATCAGCGAAAGCAGTCGCCCGACAATCACCGAGTTGACGCTCGCACAGGAGCAGGAGCTGGTCGACGACCCGAAGTTGCTGCTGATGGCCTACCTGCTGATTACCGGATGGAACCTGGCGCAGATTCGTTCGACGTTCGATATCGAGCAGCATGAAGCGAGCCGGTTGCTGGTGCGATTGCATCGCGCGCGCATTATCGAGTTGCTGCCGCTCGAGCGCATCAAGCTGCTGACGTCGAGAAATTTTCGCTGGCGGCCGAACGGGCCGATCCAGCGGTTGTTTCGCGAACAGGTGCAAACGGAGTTTTTCGACTCGACCTTCGCGGAGGAGGGCGCGCGCCTGCGTTTCGTTGGTGGGCCGCTCACGGCTGCATCGCTGCAGCACATGCACCGCGCGCTTGATCGTATCGCCGACGAATTCAACGAGCTCAGCCGCAGGGATGCCGCGTTGCCGATCGATCAGTGTCTCGGTTGCAGCGCCGTATTCGCGATTCGTCCGTGGGAGTTTTCGGTGTTCGAGAAGCTGAAGCGCCGCTGATCCGCGTCACGAAGCCGAACGGCGGCAGACAGAGCGTGGGAGCGGACGGCAACGCCGAATCAGAAGTAAAGCTGCGCGTGCCCGCGAGTGCCTCAATCGGGGACGTACGCGATCAGCATGCTGCGGTAGGCGCCGTCGAGAAAAGCGGACGCGTCCCCGAACTCCGCTTCGTAATCGGCCAGCGGGTTGTCCGCAACGGCGTCTTCCGGTCCGAACCCGCGGTTCATGAAGTCGATCATCGTCTCAAACAGCTGCAGGCAGATATCGCGCTGCCGAACGACGTCTGCGCCCGATAGCGGGCGCCCGTGGGCCGGAATTACCCGCGTTTCCGGTGACACGAGGTCTGCCAGCCTCTGCAGTGCGCGCACTCGACCCCCGTACCAGGCGCCGTTGCGATAGTCGAGCAATGACCAGCGCTCGCTGGAGACGGCGCCGCCCGCGACGAGCACGTCGAGCGCCGGGAAGTGCAGGTAGAGATCCCCGTCGGTGTGCGCGGCGGGCAGGTAGCCGTAGTCGATTGTTGTGCCCGAAAACTCGAGCGCGCCGTCGCCACGTACGACTTCCGTCGGTCGGGCGATATCGGGCAGCGGTTCGAGCCGGCCGTCGAACAGTGCGGACCAGACCGGCTGGCCGAGATACATCCGCGTCGTCTCATGCGCCATGATCGCTCCGCCGGCTCGACCGACGATTTCGTTGGCGCCGGTCTGTTCCGGGTGCCAGTGCGTGTTGATCAGCATGTCGACGCGCGATGAGCCCGTTGCCGCGAGTACTGCGGCAACGAGCTCGTCGGCGTTATCTGCCAGTCCGCCGTCGATCATCAGCGCGCCACCGGCGCTCGCCAGAGCGATTACGTTGCAGCCGGCGCCCTGCAGCAGGGTGAGTCCGCCCAGGTCCTGGCTGCCGATGTTCGTGCCTTGGTGCAGCTGGGTCCGCGACTGCGGCAGCTGCGGCGGTTGGCGCTGCAGTCGGCTCTCCGGTTGCGTCTGCGCCTGTGGTTCCTGCGCCTGGGCGAAAGCGCTACCGCTTGATCCCAACAGGCCGCCGGCGGCTGCGGCCGATGCCAGACGGACCGTGTCGCCGAGCGTCTGCAGGAAGTCGCGTCGTGTCACGCCGCACCTGCCGTTCAGGTGGCGACGCGGCACGCGGTCGGGAAAGGCGTCCGGCATCACGCGTCCCGGGATCTAGCGGTTCGACGCGTGCGTATAGACAGGTGGATGGACCGCGGGCTCGCCGAGCGGCCAGATGTCGGCCCAGACCCCTTGCGGGGGACCGAGCACCGGCCAGTCCGGATCCCGCGCGACCTCGACCGTTGCGCCAAGCTCGCGGAGCAGTGCGGCCTCGTCCTCGTAAAGCGGCGTCTGCAAGGCCATGAACGGCATGAACCCGCGAGACTGCGTGTAGTCGAGCGCCGTCAGGCCGTCCTGGTCTTTGGCATCCATCGCGATGCCCCAGGAGGCCAGTGTTCGTATGACATCGGGGTAGCGCTTCCGCACTGCGAAATGCAGCGCCGTGCCCCCACGCACCTCTTCGCGATGATTGACCAGCGCCACCACGTCGATGTCCGTGCCGGCAGTGTAGAGCGTGCGAATGATCTCGAGCGCCTTCGCTTCGGGTGCGCGGCCGGCAAGAACTGCATGAATCGGCGTCTGCCGGTCGGCCATGTAGAGCGTGGGGTCGGCGCCGTGCGCGAGAAGAAGTTCGACGAGCTCCGCCTCCCCGAGATTGGCGGCGCGTATCAGCGGGGTCGAGCCGCGGGTATTGGTGGAGCCGCGCACGCCGGCCGGTTTGAAGAACAGCTGCATGTTCGGGTTCGCCCCGCGCTCGAGCAGCACGCGGACAATCGCCTTGCCGTCGGTCGTGTTGATCGGGTCAATCGATGCGCGGCCCCCATCACGCCGGTTGTAATTCCCGATAGCCGTGAAGAGCGGTGCCTCGCCGTAGATGTCCCATTGATCGACGTTCGCGCCCGCATCGATCAGCTTCGCAGCCGCATCCCAGTTCGCGTTCATGATGGCGAGCAACAGCGGCGACACTCCGTCGGGGTCGGGCAGATCGATGTCCGCTCCGTGTTGGAGCAGCGTGTCGATGCAATCGAGACAATTTTCGCGCGCGGCATAGAGCAGCGGCGTGAAGCCGCCGCTATCGAGGTTCTTCGGTCGCCCTTCGGCCGTTACATGACGCTGGTAGTCGCGGTGCAGCGAACGCGCATCGACGGCGGCGCCATGCATCAGCAGCAGCTCGATCATTTCCGGGTGCCGGCGTGCGGCAGCCCACATCAACGCGGTCTGCCCACCCCAGTTTTCGCGTGCATCGATTGTCGCGCCGTGCTCGATCAGCAGGCGCGCAGCCTCGACGTTGCCGGTTCGCGCGACAGCCATCAGCGCTGTCTGGCCCTCGGGGTTCGATGAGTCCGCATCCGCTCCGGCGCGAAGCAGCAGCTCCAGGATCCGGGTATCGGCGACTTCGGCCGCGAGGCTCATCGCGGTGGCGCCGTAGTTGTTCGCCACAGTGACATCCGCGCCAGCTTCGAGAAGGCGCGCGACTGCTTCGGCATCGCCTTCGTAAACCGCCCACTGCAGCGCCGTGCTGCCGTCGGGCTGCCGATCGTCTATCCCGTCGAAGTCCGGGCCTGCGGCCGCGGTAGCTGCAGCGAGCAGCCAGACGAGACTGGCTCCGCCGGCAAGCGTCAGGACGCGCGGCGAGATCATCAGACCTCTGCCAGCGGGCCGGTGCTGTCGGCGAATGCCTCGAACTCGGAGCCGGGCACGCCGGCGCGCTCGAGCATCGTGACGAGAATGTTCGCGTGGGGCGAATCCTGCTCGTAGCGCAGGTGCTGGCCACCGCGGACGCCGCCGCCGCGCCCGATCAGAGCCTGAGGCAACGGATCGTTGTTGTGCGCATCGCTGTTGGCCATGTTGCTGCCGAACAAAACGATCGACTGGTCCAGCAGCGAACCGTCGCCGTCGGGAGTGGCGGCAAGACGCCGGGCAAACTTCGCAAATACCTGGGTGTGCCAGTTCTGGATCAGGCGCAGATTGGCGACCCGCTCGGGATAGCCGCCCCAGTGCGAAGTCGGGTGAAACGCTTCGTAGACCCCGAGATGCGGGTAGGTGCGCATGCTCGCTTCCTCGACCATCTTCATCGTTGTGACGCGTGTGCGATCGGTTTGCCATGCAAGCGCGATCATCTCGAACTGGAGATCGAGCAACTCGCCGAATTCTTCGGGTGGACCGATCGGTGCGTCGGGCAGGTCGCTCATCGACTCCGCGCTTTCCTCCAGCCGCTGAATTCGCAACTCGACTTCGCGCAGCGAGTCCAGATAGTCGTCGAGCTTCGCCCGATCGCCGGCATCGAGGCGGCGGTTGAGGCTGGCCGTGGACTCGCGCACATAGTCGAGCAGGCTGTCGGTCGTAGTCAGAATCTCGCGCCTTTCCTCGGTCGTGTCGCCCTGGCCAAACATCGAATAGAAGACCTTGCGCGGATTGCCTTCCATCGGCAGCGGCTGTTCTGGCGTGCGGAACGAGATCATCCCGCCCGGTTCGCCGCAAAGCTCCATCGACGGCAGCGTCGTTTCGCGTCCCAGGTGACGGGCGGCAATCTGATCGACCGTGACCCCTACGCCGGTCTCGTTGCTGCGCAGCCGCGGACTAACCGCGTTGAGCCAGGTCTCTTCAATGATGCCGTGCGGGCTTGGGCTCTCGCCGCCCTTGTTGCGCAGTCCGCTGACCACGGTGACGTGATCCCGCAGCGATGCCAGCGGCTCCAGAATGTACGGGAAGTCGAAATCCCGGCCCGTGGCGGCGGGTTCCCATTCCTCCTGCAGCGCACCGTGCGGAAAGTAGACGAAGCCGAGACGCGGCCGGGCGGCGGCGGCCGTTTGCGCCAGCGCGGTGCCAGCGGGAATCATGGCGTCGAGCAACGGCAGCCCGATCGATGCGCCGGCGCCGGCCAGGACCGTGCGGCGTGAGATGTGCTTTCGGGTCAGGAACATCAGTTGATCCTCGAGTTCTGGCCGGAGTCTGCGGTGCGCAGCATCGGCATCGGTAGGACGCTGTCGCCGCTGCCGCGCGTCGGCTGCGTTGCGACTGCCGCCTGTGTGATCAGAGCCGCTTCGCGCTTCCGGAAAGGATCGCTCGAAACGATGCCGAGGACAATCGAGCGGAACCGGTAATTGTCCTCGGCCGCGCGGCGGACGATGGCGCGAACCGTCGGCATGTCGGCCGGTTCGAGCGTTCGGCCGAGCGCGTATGTCATCAGGCTTTCGGTGAATGCCTGCACGATCCAGTCGGGGCGGGCCGCCAGGGCGTTCCTGAGATCGCCCGGGCCGCTGATCGCCGTGCCGTCCGGCAGCTCCCCGGAGGCGTCGATCGGTGTCAACGTCTCGTCGTCGTGTGTTCTGAACTGACCGACGGCGTTGAAGTTCTCGAGTGCGAAACCGAGCGGATCCATGATCCCGTGGCACGAGTAGCAGGTCGGATTCTCACGGTGCTGCTCGAGGCGTTCCCGCAGGGACTTCGGTGCCTCACCGTGACGGTTTTCGGTCAGCGTCGGGACGTTTGGGGGCGGCTCCGGGGCCGGCGCTCCGACGAGCCGCTCGAGTATCCACGCGCCGCGCAGCACGGGCGACGTTCGGTTCGGGTACGCGGTCAGCATCAGGATCGCGCCCTTGCCCAGCAGGCCGCGGCGGGCATCGTCGTCGATCGAGACGCGCCGAAAGCGCGCTCCCTTGACCGTCTCGATGCCGTAGTGCATCGCGAGACGTTCGTTGAGGAACGTGTGATCTGCGGTAATCAGGCCGAGGATACTGTCATCGCTGCGAAAGACGCTGTCGACGAAGCGCCGCAGCTCTTCCTGCATGAGTTCGCGTGGATCGAGCAGGTTGCTCGCATGCGGAAACTGCCCGCGGTCAGGAACGATCTCATCGAGCCTCGGAGCGTCGAGCCACTGGAAGGCGAAATCGTCGACCAGCGAGATCGCCCGGTCGTCGGCAAGCATGCGGCTCACCTGCGCTTCGAGGTTTTCACGTTCGCTGAGCATTCCGCTGCCGGCCAATGCCAGAAGCTCGGCATCCGGCAGGCTGCTCCAGAGAAAGAACGAAAGCCGGGACGCAAGCTCGAGATCCGTCAGCGTTGGTGCCGGCCCGTCGCTGCCGCCGGCCTCGGCGCGGTAAAGGAAGTGGGGACTCGCGAGTATCGCGCTGAGCGCGTCACGGACGCCGTCGTCGAAGCTGCCGGAACGGGTGCCGGCGTCGTAGAAGGCCATCAGTGGCCCGATGTCCGCATCGTCGACGGGCCGCCGGAATGCCCGTTCCGCCAGGTTGGTTACGATCTCCGCGGCGCAGGGGCGCTCGTCCTCGGCCGTTTCGGGTGTGCAGACGAATATCCGCTGCCGGCTGCGGGACGGGCCGACGCCCGCGACCGTGAGCGGCCCGCGGATCTGCAGCGCATGGGCTGCCTGAATACGCTCCTGCCCGCCCTCGAGCGCGATAGTGCGCCGGCGCTCGTCACTTTCGGCGAAGCTGCGGTGCAAAAAGGTCACGGCCAGGTCGTGCTGACCCGCTGTCGCCTGGAATCGAATCCTACGCAGCCGGCCGTTGATCTCTTCGACCGCCGGATCGAGCTGTTGATCGATCGCCTTGTGATCGTTCTCGCCACCGATGCTGGTTCGGTAGAGCTCCTCGCCATCGAGGAGCACGATGACGGTATTCTCGAATTCCATGCGCGGCACTTCGCGAGCCAGCGCCATGTCGCCAATCGTCAGCTCGTATTCGCCGTCTGCAGGAAAATTGTGCTCAACGACGAAACCGCCACGCGTTCCGAACGGCAAGCCTTCGATGTGGTGCTGCTGTCGACCGCTTCCCGCGGCTCCCCTGGGCGGCAGTGAAATCACCATGTTGGCCACATCGCCGTATGTCGTCGTCACGGGCGGCGCTGTCGGATCGCCAATGGCCTGAATCGCGACTTCGCGCGCGGCAAAGATGTACTGGTCGACGAAGGCCGGTGAGACCTGCAATGCCGCGGCATTGTTGTCGAAGTAGCCTTCGACGTTGTCCTCCGGTAGCAGGGCCTCCGCATCGATATTCAGGTCGAGAAGATCCCGGACGGCGTACTGATACTCGCGGCGGTTCAGCCGGCGCAACTCGACTCGACCCGGCCGTTGCGCGTTCGCAGCATCATCGAGCTCGTTCTCGAGCCAGCTGACGAGGCTTGCCACCGATTCGCCGTCCGGTCGGGGGGCGCCCGCGGGCGGCATCAGCCCGCCGCGCAGCTTGCGAATCGCCGTTTCCCAGGTTTCGGCATGCTCGGTCAGCGTGTCTGCCGACATCGCGTCAAAAGCGCGACCACCGGCCAGATCCTGCCGGTTATGACAATCGAAGCAGTACCGTTCGACGAGCGCCCACTGATTGTCTTGCGCTACCTGCCGTGTCCAGTAGAGCGCGGCCGCGGCAACGACGGCTACCGCTGCGAGGATCAGTCCGGTTTTGCCGAGTGGTGAGGCGATCGTCGTCTCCGGATGGGGCTAGTGGATCACCCCGCGTGACACTGTCGTGACATGCGGAAAATCAACCAATAATTATCCGGTGAGGGACCAGGTTTGTCCAGAATTTCCAACGAGTTGCGGGGCCTGACGGCGGCGCGCGAGTCGCGCTACTCCCGGATCATGTCGAGGTCGCGGACCGCGTGCCAGACGCCATTTGCGTCACGGACGACCGGTCTGATCGCGATGAAGTCCGGTCCGGCCAGGAAGTAGTCGTTGCTGCGCATGCCTTGGTTGATCTGCGGCTCGCCGGCCTCGCGGCGAGCGACGAGAATCGGGTCGTCCTGAAACCACAGGTCGAAGAGTCGCGGCTTGAATCCCGGAGCGATCACGATGTAATGCACGTGCGCCGCGTTGCCATCGTAGCTGCCCGGGCGAATGGTCTCGTACCGATAGCGGCCTTCAGCGTCCGTGCGCATCGCGCCATGCAGTCGCGGTTCAAGCTCGGCTTCCGGCGTAACGAGCCCCGGGGCGTAGACCCCGTCGGCGTCGGTTTGAAACACGAAGACGGAAGCGTCCGCGATGGGTGTCGAGCCGTGGATGACACGACCGGTCACGACGAGACGCTCGCCGGGTTCATTCGGATCCGCGACGACGATGCTCGACGGCGCGCCCGGTGGTGCCGTGAACTCCGGCGCGAGGTACACCGCCGGGACGAGGTCACTGTCCTGGGCGCAGGCAGCCGCGGCGAACAGCGTAACCAGCGTTGTGATAGCTCGACGCATATTGACTAGCAGCTTACTCGCTTGCCGGCTCGAAAGAGCACATGCCAGTGGCCTCACTCTCGCCTGCCGAGCGCGAAGACGCGTTTCGCCTGATCGATTGAAGGCTCGAATGCCGCGTCCGGGTCGCGCAGCAGTCGCTCGGTTGCCGATGCATGTGCCTTGATGTCCGGATCGTCGCTCTCCGTAGCCAGGCGCAGGATTGGCGCAGCTGCGGCCTCGCCCAGGGCGATCAGGGCACGGCTCAGACTGAGCTGCATCTCCCGCCCGCCGCGGCCGAGCTGCCGGGCAAGCTCTTCGGCAAGCTCGCTTCGCTGGCCGTCCGGGACGAGTACAACTGCGGCGCGCCATGCGCTGCGAGCGACTTCGTCGTCCGCGTCGCGTAACAGGGAGCGAGTGATCGCGGGCCACGTGCTCGTATCCTGAATCTTCGAAAGCGTGTGCAGCGCCTGACTTCGCGCCTGAGCATTCACCGATTGCAACTCCGCAAGAAGCAGCGGAACGGCGTCTTGCGCCGGGAAACGCGTCAGCGCCCAGGTGAGCATGTCGCGCACGTAGAAGTCCGGCTCCACTGCGCAACGTGCCACGAGTGTTTCGAGCAGCTCCGGCTCGGGATCGGCCCCGATTGCGAGAGCCGCCTTCAGCCGCATCGAGTCATCCCCGGCCGAGAGCGCAGCGATCCGGCTGTCTCGTGGCGCACTCATACGAACGGTCCGACCAGCGCGCGTCCGATATCGCGCCAGATCGGCGCCGCGAGCAGCGGCACTTTAAAGAAGGCGACGACGATCAAACCGCCACTTACGATCGATGCGACCGGGATGCGGCGTCTGCAGATCACCTGGATGACCATGACCGCAAGCACCGGAGACAGCCATGCGAACAGGTATTCCAGTGAGTCCGGCCGGAGCACGCGGCCAACCGCTGCTCCACCGAGTGCCGCGGTCGCGCCGACGATCCACTGTTTGTGTGTCTCCGGCCTGTGTCGACACACGAACGCAAGCACGAGAAACACGCCGAACAGCAGCAAGTCGGCAAGGCTCAGGACTGCCACCATCCCGCCGACCTCGATCGAAAATTCGCCGGCGCGCACGCGCAGAGCCGGACCGCCGATGCTGACGAGCACACCGGTCAGAACTACCAGAGCGCCGTAAATCATGCCCGCCTTGCCGATGCGTCGATGCAGTGCCAGGCGGCCGGCCGCCGCGAGCGCCGCCTGCCAGATCAGGAGCAGCACCCAGCCGACGAAGACCGCCGCGTGGAGGTGCACGATCCACGGCCTGTCGGCCGTGCCGGTGAGCAGCGGCCGGAAATAGCTGCTCCAGAACCCCCAGACCACGAGGCTTGCGAACATGAGTGCGACGCCGAGATACGCCGGACTTCGGCGGATTGGCATCACCTGCCCGCACCGGAGACTGCGGCCGCCATTCAGGCTGCCTGCTGCAGAACGATTCCGTTGCCGTCCGGGTCGCTGAACGTCGCGAATCTACCCCAGGGCGCCGACTGAATATCGCCGATTGCGAGGCCGCGTGACTTCAGTGCCTCATGGGCAGCCGAAATGTCGTCGGTGTCGATGACGAGGCCCTGCACCGAGCCTGGCGGCATGGCATCGAACCAGGTGACCAGCGTGATCGAGGTCTGCGCGCCCGCCGGTGCCAGCTCGACCCAGGTCTGATCCGGACCCATCGGATTCTCGCGGACTACCTCGAAGCCGAGAACGTCCACATAAAATCGCTTCGCAGCCTGCTGGTCAGAGACGGGAATGGAAACGATATCTATTCGATTGAGCACTGCCTACTCCGCAACGGGCTGGTGCGGTTTCCGCCATGCAGCACAGCCTCGTCCCGGCGCGGTTGTCGGGACTGCGCTCCAGTATCGCCGTTCAGGGCCCGCCTAGCCACCGCATCGACCGCCAGGGCGCACGGACCAGTGTTGGTGCAGGTGACTCTGCGGTCGTGGTCTTCAGCGATATGTCCGGCGTGATGGCGCTCGCGGCCGGGCAGGTACCGAAGTCGCGAAACTGGAGCGCCGCCGCGAGGCGCCCTTCGGCCGGGTCTCCGAGCGGGTGGTCGAAGTCGTCGGCGACGGAGCAGCCGGGAACCCGTGTGCTGGCGGGGCCCAACGTGTTCCCGGGTGAGAAGCCGTCGGCATAGTCGCCGAAGCCGGCATCGTTGACACCCTGAAACTGGATCGAGAAGTACGTCGTCCCGCAATTGTCGGCCGGAAAGAAACCATAGGGCTTGCCGCAGGTCGTATTGCCGATCAGGAAGACGTCGATGTCGATACCGCGCAGGGCGTTGACGATCGATTCGCTCGCGGAGCAGGTGTCGGCACCGGTCAGTACGTAAATCCGCTCGAGGCTCAGCGTCGGCAGAGCTTCGCCGGACTGCGCGCTGAAGCCGATCGACTGGTCGATGAACGGAATCGGATCGAGCAGCTCACCGGTAATAGGGTTCGTCGTCGGATGCTTGTCGTTGAAGCGTGTCTCTTCGAACGTTCGCCCCGCGGTCGCCGTCTGCCCGGCGATCATGTAGGCGAGTTGGCTAGCGATGAACAGGAAGCCGCCGCCGTTGTATCTGAGATCGAGCACCAGATCGTCGATGCCGGCCGACTGAAGCGAAGTAACCGAGTCGATCAGGGCCTGCTCGGCGGTCGCAACGTGACTGTTGAACAACAGATAACCGACCCGCCCCGTCGGTGTGTCCAGCCAGTCGGTCGTCGGTACCGGATCCGAAGTGATGATTGCGGAAGTCAGCGTGACCGTTCGCGGTGACGCGGAGCCGGGATCGAGCACCGTGAAGTCGTGCATTTCTCCGACTGCGCTCGGCGCAAGCCCGGCGTTCAGCGTGGCGAGGCTGGCGGCATCGTCCGAGTTGATTACGTCGACGCCGTCGATCTCGATGATTTCGGCGCCTCGCAGCAGGCCGGCATCATCCGCCGAGGCGCCTGACTCGACCTGCGCAACGATGATCTTGCGGGGTGGCG
Source organism: Candidatus Rariloculaceae bacterium (assembly GCA_965223375.1). Classification (GTDB taxonomy): domain Bacteria; phylum Pseudomonadota; class Gammaproteobacteria; order Steroidobacterales; family Rariloculaceae; genus CBDCWM01. Next base: position 687,753 of record OZ245000.1, on the reverse strand, counting down.
CAGCCTGAAGCAGGACCCAGTCGGCGCCGTAGCCTGCCGACGCACCGCTCTGCGAAAGTTGCTGCCATTCCTCGGTCGACATCGAGAAGTGAAAGCGGTCCTTCGGTTGCCCGGAGGCAGTGGTCTCATCGGTACGCAGTAGATCGAAATAGTTCGGTGTCGTGAAATTGGCGGGGTCGCGATCGACGATTTCGTCGTACCAGAGGTAGAGCTCGTTACTCCACGAGCGCAGCCAGTTGTTCTCGTCCGTGACGGTGCCCTGCGTATCCGGAAAGGGCAGTCCGGTGTCCGGGTCCATGCCGGATCGCGGATTCGCGCACAGCGCATCGAAGTTCGCGGCAGGCTCGAATACGCCGGCCGTCCAGTTACTGGGCGGTGGGTTCGGCGGTGGCAGCTGCACGGTCGGTGAGTCGCCACCGCCACCGCCGCAACCGGCCAGCAGAATAGCGGCGGCGAGAATCGATCCGATACCAGGCAGCTTGCTCATGCGGACTCTCGTCTGAATATTGGCCTCTCGAACCTGCGCAGATCTAGCATGGACCGCGATACGCGCCAAGCGCCGCTGTCACACCCTTGTATTCCCGCCGCAACGCGGCCGGTTCAGCGCGGTGGGCAACGCCGCCGGTCGCTTCGTCGGGGCAGTCATACCGGCGACGAAAGGCAGCCTCATCAGCCGGACCACTAGTGTCCCTGAACGAGCATCACCGGAATGATCAGGTCTTCCTCGTCGGACAGATGTCTCTCGAGTCGGCGATGCATGACCTCGCTCGCCGCAATGTAACGATCGGCCGCATGTTTGGCGGCGTCCGCGCTCACGGTTTCTTCTCGCAACGTCGCGATGAAGCCGTTGACCGCTTCGACGATTTCCATGATGCCGGCATGGATGAACTCATGATCCTTTTCGAGGACGTCGAACCCCGCAACGAGTCGTGGCTCGGCGCGACGGAATGCCGGGAAGTACTGATAGTCCTCGATCTGGTGGTGACCGTGCAGCTCTGCGAGAAAGCGTTGCAGGTACGGAGCGACCGTCGTGCCGAATTGCTCGACAGTCATTCGGTCGTTGCGGTATTCATCGTTTGCCGACAAGAGCGCCGACGATTGCCGCTTCAGGTAGGCATGTTTCTGCACCCAGAAATCTGCCATCGGCGATCGAGCCGCAGGCCAGGAGTCGCGGGGATGCTCGTTCAGCAGTACGTGGAATTCGGCCGGCAGGCCGGCGCGCTGATCGAGTTCGAGGTCCGGGGCAACGTCCTTTGCCACATCCAGGCATCCTTTCGGCAGACGCCCTATTGTGACAGATCAGCGCGCGTAGTGATGTGCGCAGCCGGATTCCCCTGCGCGGATCGGGAAAAACGCGAAATCAGTCGTCGGCGCGGGCCGGCTCTTCGTGCGGCGTCGTCGGTCGCCGTGACAGCGATCTGGCGAAAGCCTCGCGCTCGATTTCGTCGATCAGGTCGGTGAGTGAGTGGAGATCGTCTTCCTCGACGCGCCTGGGGCTGTCGCCGAGATTCTCGTCGTGAGCTTGTCGATCCGCCATGAATGTTCCGAGTGTTCTGCTTGTTGTACAGGGCCGATCATAGGCAAAACGCCTGAGAGCGCAAATCGGATCACCATTCTGTTTCAGAGAGCTTAGTGGAATGTAAGATTAGAGCTGTAAAGTCATGAAAAATATGAAATCGAATAACGCAAGACCACTAACGGTCGCGGCTGTCAAGTGCTTCTGATTGCGCAACGGGGGCGCTGTCGGGTTGCTCCGAGCGAAGGCGCGGGCGATCGAACGGAAACGTCTCGGCAGCGACGCGCGGGTCGACCAGTGCGCCGCGAATGAATTCGACCAGATCGGCCTGCGTCAGCTGTCCCATGTTGAATGCATAGATGCCGCCGTCCGGAAATCCGTCACGGTCCGGCAGAGCCGGCGAGTTGCGATAGAAGCCAACCGCCGCGGCGAGCGAGGAGAATTCGCCGGTGTGCATGAAGCGCGGCTTGAGCGCAGCGTTGCGCAACGAGGGCACGCGAAAGTCGCCGGCATCCTCGGCACGCCCGGTCACGGTTTGCCGCCCGCGGTCGAGCTCGGAGCGGCGCAACCCGATATTGAAGTAGTCGTCGTTGGTGAAGAGCGGTGGCGGATGGCAGGCCGCGCACCGGAACGTTTCGAAAGCCTCCATTCCGTAGCGCTCGCCCGCCGTAAGCGCGTCGACCTCGCCGGCCTGATAGCGATCCCAGTTCGTGCGGTCCGCGATGAGCGTGCGCTCATAGCTCGCAATTGCGAATGCGATGCGCACCGGCGAGATCTCGCGGTCGCCGAAGGCATCGAAAAAGAGCTGCGGATAACGTGGCGATCGCCCGATCGCATCGCGAACATCGTCCGGCCACTCGGTAGCAAGCGCGAGCGGCGTGGCCGCAGCGAGTCTCGCCGTCAGGTCACTCCAGCGCTGATTCTCGCTGGCCATCTCTGCGGGGTTGGAAAGCGCGGCGATGACCTGGCTTTCCAGCGCGCCGCCGGAAGCGATCACGACATCGCCGGTCAGCGGATCTTCGAAGCGGCCCGCGGCCCGTCCGTCCCAAAAGGCTTCGGGGGACCAGAGTCCTGCAAAGTTGCTCTGGCTGGTGCGCGGGGTCACCTGAGCGTCACTGCCGAAGACCGGGTGCGCTGCGTAGCGCCCCTGCGCATCGATACGGCGAATGCCGGGCGAGCCGGCAACGTCATCGACCGTACCCGGATCGGTCCCGGGATGCCGCCCCACACGCGGGTCGGCGCCGCCGAAGGCCGGGCGATGGCAGGTACCGCAGGCGACCGTGCCGTCGGCCGAAAGCTGCTCATCCCAGAACAGGATCTTGCCCAGGACGCGCTTGGCTTCGGTGATCGGGTTTTCAACCGGTTCCGGCACCGGCGGCAATTCCGCGGCAGCCACATTCACCAGCGCGACTGAAACGATTGCGACGGTATGGTGTGTCAGCCAGCGCATCGGCAACCCGGCGGCTTCGCGCTCGCGAGAAACTTCAGTCGGCGGTGCCGCCGACTGCGTAGTCCCAGCGGTGGCCGGCATCGTCGATGATCGCGTCGAGATCCTGCTCGAGCAGATAGCCCGTTGCGATGAGAAGATCTGAGTACTCGGCGACGCGTGCGAGAAACTCGCTTCGACCGGCATACCTGGCTGCTACCGTTGCGCGCGGATCGCCCCGGCCGCGTACGTCGTGCTCGTCGCGCGCAAACGGCACGTAGCCGCCCTGCAGTGAGATCATCTCGTCTGTCGGCCCGAACGGGTCTGCGTAGAGATTCCAGCCGGTATATGTGCCGAGCGGGACACCCAGCGCCGGGGAGCGCAAACCGGCTACCTCGTTACCATCGATATCGACCTGTGGCAGCAGCAGCGGGTACGACGCTCCAGCGACGGGGGGCTCGTTCTCGATGATGCCGCTCGAGTCGAAGTCCGGTCCGAAGTCGATTGCACGTGCGGGAGCCAGGCGCTCCGGGACGTCGACGCCGCGGATCTCGGGGAAATCGAGCGCATCACGCCGCACCAGCGTTCCGTCGGCGAGTGTCGGCACCTTGCTTGGCGGCGGTTCCCCGTCGCCCCTTACCCAGTCGTTGAGCGCAAGGTACAGAGTTCGCATGAACCATCGGTACGGATTCGTGTTGGCAGCGAGCTGGCCCTGCGCGGGCTCCGACGGGAAGCGCGCAGGCACGTGTTGCGTACCGGCGAGCAGGTAGCTGCGTACGCCGTCGGGCAGATTCAGATCCTGTTTGCCGTCGACGCTGACATGCGTTAGCGCGGCGTTCCCGCGCCAGTATTCGTTCGACGAATTCGTGTAGATGATCCTTGGCCTGTGCGCCGGCGAGATGCCCTCCAGCAACCCGTCGGTGCGGCCGGTCAGGGGGTCGGTCTGGTTCAGGTCGCTGAACGGAAAGACTGCGTTCGGATAGAGAAAACTCCAGCTCGCGCGGGATGCCTGCGCGAATCGATGATTGAAGCTGCCTCGCGAGCCTGCTGCGATGTGAATCATCATTCCATCGAAGACACGCCGGTCCGCTTCGTCGGTGTTGAAACCGTCGTACAGAAACTGGCGCAACATGCGGCCGCTCTGGGATAGCCCGAAGGCAACGGCTGCGTCGATGTCGGCTGCGGCGATGCCGAGCGATTCTTCGCCATCGTGTCGCAGCTGTGTGACCGCATCCCGAACCGCTGCAAGCCCGAAGCCGGCGATAGGCGGAGATTGCGATGGATAGACGATCTCGTAGATCCGGTTCGGTTCAAGGCCGCCCTCGACCGTGACGTGGCGCCGATCGGCGACCTGCCGGCCGTTTTCGATCCGCGCGAACGACCAGTCTTCGCGCGGCACGACGCTCCGCTTTCCATCAGGCCGGTCCCTGACGGTCAGCGTGGCGCCGTCGGCACTCAGGTCCGCGGCGTAACCGATGTGGCCGCGATCGCCGAGGGCGAAGCCATCCACGGGTGTGCGGGTGACGAAGTCGCTGCGCGCGAAGCCACTGATGCCTTCCGCGAGCGGGACGTAGGAACGAAGGAGCCCTGGTTGCGAGGGCACGTCGAATTGCCACCCGACCCAGAGCAGGACGTCGCCGCGTTGATGAAAGAACGCGTCTCCGGCGGCGTCGGGGCCGGCGGGATCGAGGCTGCCGGGTGCTCCGGCGAACATCGACAGCAGGCCCTTGCGGCCGCGGTTTGACACCTCGAACAGCAATGTGCCGCTAGCGCGCGACATGTCGACCGGTTTCAGCAGGTAGAAGTCCGCACTGAACTCGACCATGCCTTCGGCGTTCGTCGCGGCATAGGCGATATCGCGAATCGCGGAATTCGCCGGGTCGGCCGGATCCGCCGCGAAGTGCAGGCGGCCGCTCAGTTTCTCGTACCGCCCGGCCGGGCCATAGCGTTTGCCACCCGCAACCGGACTGCGCTCGAACACCTCGAGATCGGTGAGCGCGGCGGAGCTGCTGCCGGCGGCAAGCAGCAGAGCCAGGGTGATCAGTGCGGATCGAGCGCCGGGTCGTCGTGACATTCGACCAGCATAGGAGTTCACTCGCTTACGGGCAACGGGCAACGGGCAACGGGCAACGGGCAACGGGCAACGGGCAACGGGCAACGGGCAACGGGCAACGGGCAACGGGCAACGGGCAACGGGCAACGGGCAACGGGCAACGGGCAACGGGCAACGGGCAACGGGCAACGGGCACGGCAGCGGTGACGGTCATCCGCTAGAATACGCGCCGGCGTTCCGGCTGCTCCGGCCGGTTCAGATTTAATCCGACCGAAGAAAGGGAAGTCGCGATGTCCGACATGCCCGCGCTCCGCGCGACCGACAGGGAAGTCCACGAGCTGATCTGCCACGAAGATCGGCGCCAGTTCGAGTCCATCAGGCTGATTGCGTCCGAGAACTATGCGTCGGCCGCCGTCATGGAAGCGACCGGGTGTTCGCTGGCCAACAAGTATTCAGAGGGCTATCCCGGCAAACGCTACTACGAAGGCCAGGAATTCATCGATCAGATCGAGACGCTGGCGATCGAGCGCGCGAAATCGCTGTTCGGCGCCGCGCACGCGAACGTGCAGCCGTACTCGGGCTCGCCGGCCAATCAGGCCGTCTATCTCGCGTTGCTCGAGCCGGGTGACACGGTTATGGGTCTCGGGCTGCCGTTCGGCGGACACTTGACGCACGGCTGGAAGGTGAACTTTTCCGGCCGCCAGTATCGGGCTGTTCAGTATGACGTCGATGCCACGTCGCACTGCGTCGACCTCGATCGCGTCGCCGAGCTGGCGCGCCGCGAACGCCCGAAGATGATTCTTTGCGGCGGAACGGCTTATCCCCGAATCTGGGATTTCGCGGGCTTCGCCGAGATCGCGAGATCGGTCGACGCCGTGCTCGTCGCCGACATCGCCCACATCTCCGGGCTCGTCGCGGGCGGCGTCCATCCTCATCCGTTTCCGCACGCACAGATCGTCACGACGACGACGCACAAGACGCTACGCGGTCCGCGCGGTGGAATGATTCTGTCCGACGGGACGTATGCCACGGCGCTCGATCGTGCTGTCTTTCCCGGCTTGCAGGGTGGTCCACACAATCACACGACAGCAGCTATCGCCGTTGCACTGAAGGAGGCGGCGACTGACGATTTCGGTCGCTACGCGAGGCAGGTCGTCGCCAACGCGAAGGCGCTGGCTGCGGCGCTCGAGCAGCGCGGTTTTCGTCTGATATCCGGCGGGACGGACAACCACCTGCTGCTGATCGATGTCACGCCGCGGGGCATAAACGGCAAGCCTGCCGCACGCGCACTGAATCGCGCCGGTATCGAGTGCAACTACAACACGATTCCGTTCGATCCGCGCAAGCCGATGGACCCGAGCGGGTTGCGGATCGGAACGCCGTCGGTGACCTCGCGTGGAATGACCGAGACCGAGATGGCGTCGATTGCCGGGTGGATCGATCAGGCGATCGATGCAGCGGACGACGGCGACCGGCTTGATGCAATTCGCCGCGAAGTTGCGGAATTCTGCGCTGCGTTCCCGGCGCCGGGCATCGCCGTCAGCTAATGCGCCGCCGGCGAACCATAGTCGGCCCGCCGGGGCTGACTTCGGCTAATGCGAGAGCTTCAGGCTGATCGTGACCTCGACGTTCTGCCCGACCCAGGAAGTGTCGTTCCATCCCTCGCCGACGTCGAAATTGAAGCGGTCGATCATCATCGTGCCGTTGAATTGAGCACCGCTGCCTTCCTCGGCGAAGGTAAATTTGAGTGTCGCGGGTCTCGTGTTGCCCTTGATCGTCAGCTGGCCGCTGGCCTCGAAGGAGCCATCGTCCATGCTCGCAATGCTCTCGGACTCGAATTGGGCTTCCGGGAAGTTCGCGGAATCGAACCAGTCGCGATCGGTCAGCGCCGCATCGCGGTCGTGGTCCCGCGTGTTGACGCTGTCGGTGACGACGGTGCCGCTAATCTTTCCGGCCGACGGATCCGATGTGTCGAAGTCCACCATCGCGGTGAAATCCTGGAAGCGGCCGTTGAATTTGCTTCCCTGCTGCTCGCCGACGAAGCCCACGGAGCTCATTGCCGGATCCACCGTCCACTCCGCCGCCTGGACAGCTGCTGCCGAGAGGCCAATGGCGAGGAGGGCGGTCGTTTGCCTTATGTTCATTAATGCTTTCCTGTCTCGTCGTGCCGGACCGATAGCAAAATTGTAGCGGTTGAGGAATCCAGCGCAACGCTGAAGTTCAGGTCGGGTTAAGCGGCCAACGGGGCGCCGCGGCCGTGCGGCTCGCTGAAGTCGACGACCGGCCCCTTCGGAACGATCCCCAGCGGGTTGCGTAGCTCGCTGATCGAAAAGTACCCGTACTTGTACAGATCCGGGAATACCAGGCCGCCGATTCCGGCCGTCTGATACAGGTCGCGGGTATAGGGCCACAGATGCTCGTAGTCCTGTAAACGCCGCAGGTTGCACTTGAACGCGTAGTGATACGCGACGTCGAAACGCACCAGCGTCGGAAACAATCGCCAGTCAGCCTCGGTCTGAACGTCGCCGCAGAGAAAACGCCGGCTTGCGAGCCGCTGATCGAGGAAATCAAGCGTCTCGAAAACGTCGTCGAAAGCCTCCTCGTAGGCTTGCTGTGTCGTCGCGAAGCCAGCTCTATAGACGCCGTTGTTCAGATTGCGGTAGATACGCTCGTTCAATTCGTCGATTTCCGCTCTCAGTGACTTCGGGTAATAGTCGTGATCGCTGGCGCCGCAGCCGTCGAAAGCTGAGTTCAGCATCCGGATGATTTCGGCGGATTCGTTGCTGACCGCGCGGCCCGTGACCGTGTCATAGAGCAACGGTACCGTGACTCGTCCGGTGAAGTTCGGGTGGCTGTCCGCGTAAACCTCCCAAAGCGTGAGCTTGTTGAGGCAATTGTCGAGGTAGTCGGGGTCGTCGGCGGAGAACACCCAGCCCTGATCGGTCCGACGCGGCAGTGCCATGGACACGCCGATCATGTCGGTCAGGCCCTTCAGATGACGCATCAGCAGCGTTCGATGAGCCCAGGGACAGCCGTACGCGGCGTATAGATGGTAGCGCCCGGGCTCGGCCGTAAACCCGGGATCGCCGCTCGGCCCGGCGCTGCCGTCACGCGTGATCCAGTGGCGGATCGACGACTGCGGGCGCAGCCAGCGGCCGTCCGCGTCGAACGCGAGTCGGGATGCTTCCTCGTCGGTCGTCCAGCGACCCGCGACCATCACGCCCATGATCCGACTTCCTGCCGTTGCCGTGCCGGCGGTCGATTGTAGGGTGTTCGCCGCGCTCGGCCTAATCGGATGGCCGGCCCGCCTGCGTCATCCCGCAGACCCCGGTCAGTCATGACCGGCGGGGATGGTCGGCGGTGTCCGCAGGCGGACCGTCATCCGGGGCGATATACCTAGATCTTAGATGCATTGAGGGAAAAGGTATATGAATCTTTACCTGTTAATTACAGGCATGGGATCCGCGTCCGGCGCCAACATTCGAGCGCGCCTGCCTTGCGGCTGGCCGGGAACCACTTCCGAGGGACGTCCGGCTTCCGACGAGACGCTGATCGAGTGCGCGGATCAGCGAGTCCGGGACGAATTCAGGCGGCGGCTGCTGGAATCACCTGTCGACACGACCGAGACCGGGTCCACGATCGAGAAGAGCAGCGCGTTGCTGAGAGCTCTACGCGCGTAGCCGATTCGGTTCTAGCGAGGCAGTGCGAAAACGTACAGGCGGTTGCCGGTGCCGGGGCGAAGCTCCGGGGAGAGACGCGCCAGGCCGAAAGCAAGACCCGAACCGCCGGTGCTGACTGCGACATACTGCCGCCCGTCCACCGCGAAGGTTGCCGGGTAGCCGTTCACGGCTGCGCCAAGATTCACTTCCCACAAGATCTCGCCGTTGTTCTGATCCATCGCCCGGAAGCGGCCGTTCACGTCTCCACCGAAAAGCAGCCCCCCGCCGGTGGATATCAGTGACAGCACGCCCGCGCGCTGCTCGTACTTCCACTCGGTTGCGCCGGTCGAGACCGATATCGCTTCGATCGTTCCGACGTTCTCTTCCCCGGGCGAGATCTGGACGCGGTTTCTGATCGCGTAGAGATCGTCTTCGCTCTGGGTATCGGAGGCCGATGTCGACATCATGCAGGTGTTCTGCAGCGGGTAGTACATCGTTCCGGTCAGCGGGCTGTAGGTGCCGGCCGGATAATTCTTGCCGCCCGAGGTGCTGGGACAGATCAGCAGCTCCTGCCCGACGCGTGTGAACATCTTGTCCGGATTGACCGTTGCGGCGCCGGATTCGGTGTTAATGGATGCTATGACGTTCTGCGGAGTCGTCTGTCGGGCCCAGAGGAATTCGCCGGTTTCGCGGTCGATTGTGTAGACGAGCCCGGTTTTTCCTGGAATGCCCGTGATGACCTTCCGCTCCTCATCGGGCCTGAGGCGCGGGTTGATCCACTCGACCGACTCCGGATCGGGCGCGACGATCGTGTCGACGAGCAGCCGCTCGAACGGATGGTCGAGATCCCAGTGATCCACGACGTGCTGGAAGTACCAGACGATTTCGCCGGTGTCTGCGTCAAGTGCAAGCGTCGAGTTGTGGTAGAGGTACTGCTCGTCGTTGCCCGCCAGCATGAATTTCGGTGCTGGGGACGTGACGGACGTGCCGACATAGATCCGATTCAGCTCCGCGTCGAAACTCGGGACCATCCACATGCCCACGTGCCAGCGACGCTCGTATGGAATGTCGCCCCAGGTTTCGTCGCCAGGCTCGCCGGGGCGCGGAATCGTTCTCGTGCGCCAGAGCTCTTCGCCGGTTTCGGCGCTGAACGCCGTAATGACGCAGGCTTCGGGCCCGCCCTCCGGCTCGCAGCTCCGCCCGGAAATCACCATGCCGTTGGCAACGATCGGCCCGGAGCTGTTCTTCGCGCCCTGCCGGTAGTCCAGGATGAAGGACTCCCACGCAAGCTCGCCGGTGCGCGCATCGATGGCATAGGCATAGCCGTCGGCGCCGTTGTCGAGTATGTGCGTTCCGTGGATGGCGAGATTCCGATTTGTCGGTGCGGCCGGGAAGTACTCGCCAACGTCGTCCGGAACGCCACGCCGATACTCCCAGAGCAAGTCGCCGGTCACCGCGTCGAAGGCCTGAGTGATGTCATTCGGGTTCGGGAAGTACATGACGCCGTCATAAACGAGCGGTGTGCCTTCCTGATCGCCCGGAGCGAGGCCCCGGGTCCAGACGAGCTGCAGCTCATCAACGTTGCGCGAGTTTATCTGGTCGAGCGGACTGTAGCCCCAGTTATCGAGTGTCCGCCTCCACATCAGCCAGTCGGCGGGGTCGGGATTCTGCAACATCGCATCTGTCACCGGCAGGAATTCCGATTCGCCTTCCGCGGTATCCGACTGCGCCTGCGCGCCGCCGGCCGCCACGATCGCCGCCGCCATCGATGTGAGCCCGAGTCGTCGTAGCATCTGATATCCCCCGCGCATTGGTACACTTATTATCGTTGCGGTGGTGGCGAAGCGCCATTCCCGGCGGACGCCGCGGTGACCGCGACGCTCGGTGCCGACCCCGTCGCTGGTTGACGAAGAAACCACACGTGGTGCCGAGAGACACCTGTCGCGGGGATCCGGCGGCTACGAATCCGGGCGTGGCATGTGGCGGCCGAAATCGACCATCTCTCTCTCTATACCGCGGGATCGGAGCCAGTCCCGCAGCGCCGGACCCGTGCCACGGTTCCAGGGCACGACGCGGTCTATCGGGACGGCGCGGTAGTCTTCGAGTTCCTGCTCACAGAGTCGGATCGGCGTAGCGGCAACGGCCACGTGATAGACGAATATCAGCTGGTTGCGTTGCGGGAACGGGTAGGTACCGACGTAGCTCGCGGCATCCGCGACGATGCCGATTTCTTCTTCGACCTCACGAAGGCAGGCCTCTCGCGGCGCTTCGCCCGGCTCGACGAATCCGGCGACCAGGCCGTAGTAGCCGTCCGGCCAGCCGCGGCTGCGGACTAGGACCACCTGCGCCTCGCGCTCGACGATCGCGGCCGCGACCGGTATCGGATTGTTCCAGGCGATGAAGCCGCAGGACTCGTCCGGGCATATCTGTCGTACCGTGCCGCCGCGCTCGGCGGCGATCAGCTCGGTTCGACATTGTGGGCAATAGCGGAACTTTTCCATTCGATGCTCGCGTGCGCGTTGGACGGGCAGGGCGGCGATGATGGCCGGTGCTTATACTACGCGCTTTGCCGCTGCCGACTCGCGGCCCGACTCGCGGGGCGGCGCAGCGTATTCAGGAGTGTCCCGTGAACCGACTTCGGAGCCGCGATTTCGTGCCCAGCGCGCAGCTTTCCTCTGTACGTCACGTGGCTTTCGGGCTGTGTGCGGCCCTGGTCTGTCAGGCAACGCCGGCCCAGATTCGTGAAGCCCCGGCGTTCACGACACGCGATCTGACGACGCCGCCGACCGCCGGTTGGATCACCAATGGCGGGACCCTGTTCAATCAGCGCTACTCGCCGCTCGACCGGATCAATCGCGATAACGTCTCCCGCCTGCGGGGCAAGTGGCGGACTCACCTGCGTGGCTCCGGGCTGGGGCCGCAGTATTCCGGTGAGGCACAGCCGATCGTCCACGACGGCGTGATCTACGTCGTGACCGGGGCCAACGACGTCTTCGCGCTCAGCGTCGAGACCGGAGAGATCATCTGGCAGTATGCCGCCGGGCTCGACCCGGATATTTCGGTGGTGTGCTGCGGCTGGACGAACCGCGGCGTCGCGCTCGGCGACGGACGCGTCTACCTGGGACAGCTCGACGGCCGGCTCGTGGCGCTCGACCAGCGCACCGGTGAAGTCGACTGGTCTATTCAGGCCGAACGCTGGGAGGAGGGCTTCTCGATCACGAGCGCACCGCTCTATTACGACGGCATGCTCGTGACCGGATTCTCCGGTGCCGAGCTGGGTGTCCGCGGCCGGGTAAAGGCTTATTCGGCCGACGACGGTGAGCTGCTCTGGACCTTCTACACGATCCCCGGCCCGGGCGAGCCGGGCCACGATACCTGGCCAGCCGACAACGAAGTGTGGATGCACGGCGGTGCGACCGTCTGGCAGACGCCGGCGGTCGACCCCGAGCTCGGCATGCTCTATTTCTCCACCGGAAACCCCGGCCCCGATTTCAACGGCGCGGTTCGTGCCGGCGACAACCTCTATTCGGCATCGATCGTGGCCGTCGACGCGGCGACGGGCGAGTATCGATGGCATTTTCAGCAGGTCCATCACGACATCTGGGACTACGACGCGCCCAATCCGGTCGTGTTGTTCGACGCGGAATTCGAGGGCGAGATGCGCAAAGGTCTCGCCCAGGTCGGGAAGACCGGGTGGATGTATGTTCTCGACCGTGAGACAGGCGAGCCGCTGATCGGCATCGAGGAGCGCGCCGTGCCCCAGGAGCCGGCGCAGGCGACGGCCGCCACCCAGCCATATCCGATTGGCGATGCCGTCGTGCCGCAGCACGTCGATATCGCCCCGGAAGGTTTTCGTCTCGTGAACAACGGCCGGATCTTCACGCCGTTCGTTGGCGATGCCGGGATGATCGTAAGCCCGAGTCTCTACGGCGGCGCGAACTGGCCACCGAGCTCTTACGATCCGGAGCGGCAAACGCTGTTCGTCTGTGCAACCGACTATGCGGGGAACTTCATCGGCGGGGACCGGGATTTCGAGATCCCGCCCGACGGCGAGCGCTACGAAGGCGGCCTCGTCGCGTTCGCGCCGCTGCCCCGAACCGGAATATTTGCCGCGATGGACGTCACGACCAACACGATCGTATGGCGCTATCGCTGGCAGAATCAGTGTTACAGCGGTTCGGTCGCAACGGGCGGCGGACTGGTTTTCGTCGGGCGCAACGATGGACGGATGACTGCCGTAGATTCCGATACCGGCTTGCCGTTGTGGGAGTTTCAGACCGGTGCCGGCGTCAATGCACCGGCCACGGTTTTCGAGCACGAAGGCAATCAGTATGTCGTCGTGATGTCGGCCGGCAATCTGCTGGTCGGCACGCAGAAGGGCGACAGCATCTGGCTGTTCGGCCTGGACGGTTCCCTCGAGGAAACGACGCCGGGCGACACGGTTATCTCCGACGCGAGTCAGCCCGCGGACCTGGTCGAGTCGCTGATGCTGAGCGGGGACGTTGCCAGCGGGCGGACGGTCTATCAGCAGACCTGCGTGGCCTGCCATGGCGTCCTGGGGGAAGGCGGCCACGGCGGCGGCGCGGCGCTCAATTCCGCCGGCAACCCGGCCGAGGTCGCCAGAATCGTGGCAGACGGCCAGAACGCCATGCCGCCGCTGGCCGGTGTGCTGAACGAGCAGCAGATTCGCGATGTCGCCGCCTATGTGGCGACCGAGATCGCTGACCACTAGCCTGCGCGGCCGCGTCGCAGAACGAGGACGACGAGCACGACACGCACGGCGAGCACGGTCGGAAGCACGACGGTAAGACCGACCGCGGACAACAACGACAAGAATAGAAACCGAGGACGACTGTTCATGATCATCGACTGCCACGGCCACTACACGACCGCACCCGACGAACTCGGAGAATACCGCGAGCAGCAAAAAGCCGATCTCGCCCGCAACCCGGATCACCGAGCCGAGAAGGGCGTGCTCGACATCAGCGACGACCAGCTCCGGGAGAGCGTCGAGGGCGCTCAGCTCAAGCTGCAGCGTGAGCGCGGGACGGACGTGACGATCTTCTCGCCGCGCGCAAGCTGGATGGGCCATCACGTCGGCAATGCATCGACCAGCCAGGCCTGGACCGAGCACTGCAACGATCTGATCTATCGCCTTACGCGCCTCTATCCGCAGAACTTCATCGGTGTCGCGCAGCTTCCGCAGTCGCCCGGGGCACCACTCGACTCGTCCATTCGCGAACTCGAGCGTACGGTCAACGAGCTCGGATTCGTCGGCTGCAATCTGAACCCCGACACGACCGGCGGTTACTTCACCGGGCCTGCGTTGGGTGACCGTTACTGGTATCCGCTGTACGAGAAGATGTGCGAGCTCGATGTGCCGGCGATGATCCACGTCAGCGGCGCATGTAACACGCCGTACTTTCAGACTACCGGCTCGTACTATCTCAGCGCGGACACGATAGCATTCATGCAGATGATGACGTCGGACATCTTTCGCGACTTTCCGTCGTTGCGGATGATCGTTCCTCACGGCGGCGGTGCCGTGCCGTTCCATTGGGGACGCTTTCGCGGCCTGGCGGACATGCTGAAGTTGCCGCCACTGAAGGAGGCAGTGCTCGGCAATGTGTATTTCGATACCTGTGTCTACCACCAGCCCGGAATCGATCTGCTGCTCGACGTGATTCCGGTCGAGAACGTTCTGTTCGCATCGGAGATGGTCGGGGCCGTCCGTGGCATCGATCCCGAAACCGGCTTTCACTTCGACGATACGAAGCGCTACATCGATTCGACCGACAAGCTCGACGACGCGCAGCGTGCGCAGATATTCGAAGGCAACGCCCGCAGGGTCTATCCGCGCATCGAGCCGCTGCTCGCAGGCTGACAAAGCGAATGCCCGATCTCGAGGCCTACGTCGAACGGATAAATTACGCAGGCCCTTTGCGGCCCGATCTGGATACGCTGCGGTCGCTGCACGCGCTCCACCCCGCGGCTATTCCGTTCGAAAATCTGAGCACCGTGCTCGGCGAGCCGGTACCCATCGATGTCGACTCCGTTTTTGGCAAGCTCGTGACCCGGCGCCGCGGCGGTTACTGCTTCGAGCACAACACGCTGTTGCAGGCGGTGCTCGCGAGAATCGGATTCGAGGTGGTTCCGTTGTGCGCGCGCGTCGTCTGGAGTGCCGCGGAGGGATATGAGAACCCGCGCACCCACATGGTGCTGCTCGTCCCGATCGGCGGTGAGCGCTGGATCGTCGATGTTGGTTTCGGGGGCGCAACGCTGACCGCGCCGCTGAAGCTCCAGACCGGCGTGGTCCAGCCGACGCCCCACGAGTCCGTGCGGCTGGTCGATATCGACATCGGCTACGAGCTGCAGGCAGAGTGGGATGGCCGCTGGCGCGCGATGTACCAGTTCGATTTACAGCCGCAGCGCCCGATCGACTTCGAGGCGCTGAATCACTACGTTGCGACGCATCCGCGGTCGCATTTCCGCACGACGTTGCTGGCCGGCCGCGTGGCCGGTGCGCAGCGTCTCGCGCTGATCAACGGGAAGTTCTCGACGCTCTCGAACGGCTCGGCGACGGCAACACGCTCGTTGCAATCGGGGTCAGAGCTCGGTGAGCTTCTACGAGATGAGTTCGGCATCGCGGCTGATGCGCTGGCGGGCTCGACGGCCAGGCTCGATGAGCTGGTCAGTCTTTCGGTCTGACCAGCAGATGCGAAAAGTACAGCGTCTCTCGGTCTACGAAACGCCGGTGGGCGCGATAGCCTACCACGCCTCCCCAGTCCTTGTACTCGCGCCGTAGCTCGTCGTTCGCCGCCATGGCATCGAACAGCGCCTCGCGGCGCGCGGAATCGAGTTCCAGCGAGCGGATGACGTCGTCCGTGATCTCGGTTCGGTCGCGCAAATCGAATCCTGCTGCGAGAAGGTCGGGCGTGCAATCGTCGTTTGCCCAGCAGCCGTCCGTATAGCAAAAGTGCGCTCCCGGGCGCAGCACGCGAAACACTTCCGCAAAGAATTTCGTCCGGTCGTCGTAGAGGTGCGAGGCTTCGATATTGATGACGACATCGAACGAGCCATCCTCGAAAGGCAGTGCCTCGGCATCGCCGAGCTGAAACGTCGGGCCGGTTTGCTGCTCGCGCGCAATGCGGACGTTTTCTTCGCTGACGTCGAGCCCCACGTAGCGCTCGGGGCCGAACGTTCGCGTCAGCCAACCGGCGCCACCGCCGCGCCCACAGCTAACCTCCAGAACTTCGGCGCCACTCAGGGAGCTCAATCGGACCGTGTGCTCGTACAGGCGCAGGCAGAAGCGTTCCGGCTCGTCGTCGGGGACGGCGGTTGGTGCATCCGGTGAGCTGTAGCCGTAATTGAGAACCGTGAAGGTCGGAACGATTGCCGCGGCCTTGTCATAGTAGGCGGCGACGCCTGCGGTTTTTTCGGAGCCCGCCGTCATGATGCGCGGGCCTGTTCCAGCGGCAGCGATGCAGCATCGCCAGCTGTCCGACTGCGGCTGTGAATCAGCATCTTCATGCCGTGGCGCGGATACATCGTCGTTCCTGCCTCGGGCACGACCTGGTGCCCCGGTGCGACATCGAGACGGTAGTGTTGAGCGATCTGAGCGACCGCCAGTTTGAGCTCGGCGGTCGCCATCGTTGCGCCGACGCAGTTGCGATGGCCCGCGGCGTACGGAATGAAGGCGAATCGGGGCCGCTTCTCGGCTTCCCCCGGCCCGAATCTGTCCGGATCGAAGCGGTCGGGATCGGGCCAAAGCTGCGGTAGCCGATGTGTGGCGTACAGCGACACGTAGATCATCGATCCCTCCGGGATTCGATAGCCGCCAATCGTGTCGTCCTCGAGCGCGACGCGTGAAATCGAGTGAATCGGCGAATAGAGTCTCAGCGACTCGTTGACCACCTGCTCGATGTAGTCGAGCCGCTCGATGTCCTCGCCGCCGGGCGGTCTGCCGTCCGGCCGCAAACTTGCCACTTCCGCTTCCACGCGCTCGCGGCAGTCCGGGTGCTCGGACAGCAGATAGTGAATCCAGCTCAGCGACGTCGCCGACGTTTCGTGTCCGGCAAAAAACAGAGTCAGCACCTGATCCCGCAGGGACTTCGCGTCGTATTCGTCGCCCTGCGCCCGACTTTCGCGGACGATCGTCTCGACCACGCCGCAACCCGCAAAGTCAGTGTCGCGGTGCCCGTCCAGGTAGTCGTAGATCAGTGTTCCGATCGCATCGACCGCGGCGTAGAGGCGCTCGTCGCGGTCTTTCGGCGGCTGACGGTAGGTCGCGAGCACGCTGCGCGGCGGCAGCGGCCAGTTGTCCTT
The DNA here is from genome assembly GCA_965223375.1 of Candidatus Rariloculaceae bacterium. Classification (GTDB taxonomy): domain Bacteria; phylum Pseudomonadota; class Gammaproteobacteria; order Steroidobacterales; family Rariloculaceae; genus CBDCWM01. The sequence continues at coordinate 670,774 of OZ245000.1, read as the reverse complement.
GATTGCGATGGCTGCTTTGTAGAAATCGGGCTCGATTCGGTCGAAGTCGGGGCCCAACAGATAGTGGCCGGCGATGCACTGCGAGAGGCGCAGGAAGTCCTCGTGCACGTCTCGCGGCCGCTGCGCGGTCGAGTCGTTGCGCCAGCGCTCGATCAGCGCGGCCGTATGTTTCGACATCATCGCGGCCTGGGAGGCGACGTAGTCGGCTTTGAACATCGGCTGGACGATGCGCCGCTGTCGTCGCCAGGCATCACCCTCGGTCAACAGCAGCCCGTCGCCGAAGGTCTCGACGGCGGCCCTATATCGAACGTTCTTGCGGTAGCGTGAGCGGTTGGTAATCAGCAGCTCATAGATCAGATCTGGGTCGGATATCAGATAGACGTGCCGGCCCTTCAGCGGCACGCGCGCGATTCCCCCATACTTCCGCGCGATTCCGGACCAGAATTCCATCGGGTTTCGCAGCAGGCCATTCAGGCAGCCGAAGCGTGGCAGTCCCCGGGGACCCGGTGGGATCGGACGGTTGTCTGGATCGCGGCCCGACCCTGGATGTATGCTCCCCACAAATCGATACTAATGAAGCTTGCGACAATTCGTCCACCCCTGGCGGGTGGTCCGGGGGAGAAAACACCATGATTCGTTTCCTGAGTGCGGCGGTGCTCGTTCTGGTTCTCGTAATCGCGACGGGCGAGAGCGAAGCGCAAACTTCGCGAATCTACAACACCGTCATTCAGAAACTCGCCGCGGGAGAGCAGGTCGTCGGAGGCACGGTCACGACGGCGGATCCGGCAATCTACTGCACGATGGCGAATGCCGGCTACGACTTCCTCTGGATCGAGATGCAGCACAGCCCGCTGACTTATCAGGAAGTCGCACGCATGATCTGGGCCTGCCGTGATGCCGAGGCGATTCCGTTCATCAGAATTCCCGACGCGACTGCGGGCGATATTCAGAAGGCGACCGACATCGGCGCTCTCGGGATCATCGTGCCGCTCGTCGATTCGGTCGAAAAGGTTCGTGACACCGTGCGCTTCGCGATGTATCCCCCCGCCGGCGTAAGGAGTCTAGGTGGCGGGCAATACCGGGCACTCTGGGGCGACGACTATCGCGAGACGGCAAACGACAACATCATGGTCGTCGCGATGATCGAGTCGCCGGCCGGTGTCGGTATCGCGGACGATATCGTCTCGGTTCCCGGCGTCGACGTCGTTTTCGCCGCAAGTACCGATCTCGGCAGCTTCTCCGGACTCCGTCAGGGGGACCCGCTCTACGAGCAAATGGTGACGGACATCGAAGAGGCGGCCAGCGGCGCCGGCATTTATCTCGGCGGACCGCAGGCCTGGATGGATCGCGATGGCTTTACGTTCTTTCAGGCACCCAGCGACACTGGTCTTTTGCGGCTTGGAATAGAGGCGTCGCTGTCTTCCGCGCCCCGCGGCGTGGCGCCGATCGAGGGGACAGAGGACTGATCCGAGGACGTTTGATTTGGCTGCACGGCGCCTCTACAGTGTCGGCCACCCGAATTCCCTAATGACCTGATTCGCGCGAGAGCAGTATGGATTTCATTTACTTTCTCGGACGGCTGCACGTACTGGTTCTGCACATACCGATCGGCATCATCGTCGCCATCCTGGTGCTCGAGTTGATGGCCCGGCGCGAGAAGTACAGGCACCTCGAGGCGGCTTCGGCATTTCTCTGGAGTGCCGCGGCGATTTCCGCGATCGTAACCGTCATCTTCGGCTACATGCATTACGCCGAGGGCGGGTTTTCCGGGGCATCGGGGAATCAGCACCGGACGTTCGGCACGGCTACCGCCGTCATCCTTGTCGTCGTTGCCGTGCTGCGTTCGAGTGGCTTTGCCGGCAGCTACAAGCCCGTATTTCTCCCGGCTGCGATTCTGATGATGCTGCTTGCGAGCATTACCGGGCACTATGGCGGCAACCTGACCCATGGCTCGACGTACCTGGTCGAGTACGCGCCGCAGCCGATTCGCGCGCTCGCCGGGCTCGGTCCGCGGCGGCCCCCGGTCGAGAATCTTGCCGACGCCGACCCGTTTCTGGATATCGTCGCCCCGATGCTCGATCAGCGCTGCTCGAACTGCCATAACCGGGACAAGCGTCAGGGCGAGCTCGATCTCGGCAGCTACGATGCGATGATGCGCGGCGGCGAAACCGGTTCGGTCGTAGTGGCCGGACGCCCGGACGTGAGCGAGATGTTGCGCCGCATCACGTTGCCGGAGGACGACGAGGCGTTCATGCCGGCCGAAGGCAATACGCCGTTGACGCCGGCACAGGTGCAGATCATAGAGTGGTGGATCGGTGCCGGCATTCCGGTCGACACGAGCGTCGGCGCACTCGATACGCCGCCGGATGCCGATGTCGAGGCGCTGATCCGCGCCGAGCTCGATCTATAGGCTCAACGCTGCAGTCTGGCCCGTCCGCCGCCCGAGCGCGGTGCCCGGGCGCGATTTGAGGAACCGAGGCCCGTTGCGGCTCTTCTGCCCGAGCCGCCCGCACTCGAACGCGGCGCTGCCCCGTTCGTGACTGCGCGACCGCCCGAGTCGCGCGTGGCCGCGCGCGACGGCGCCGGTGCTGCCGGCGCTATGGCCCGAGGCGGCGCAGCCCGTGTTGGTGCCGCCCGCGTGGCGTTCGTCACTCTGCCCGGCTGTCTGGCCGCGCCTGACCGCTGTGTTCCGCCGGCGAGCGCTGCCGTGCTGCCGCGTCCTTCCGGCGCGGGCACTACCCGCCGAGCGGTGACCCCGGCGTCGCCGCGGGCCACGGTGCCGCGCGCGGGGCTTGCGCCGCGCGTCGGCGGTGCCGTGCGTGCGGGCGCGGCCCGTCGAGTCGGAGCAGTTCGCGTGACGCGAGCGTTGTTGTCATTCGCACTGCGAGCGGCACCCGGACGTGCGCCCGAACCGATTCCGGTTCGCGCGGTCGAGCCGATGGCCGGACTGGTCTCGGTCGTGCCGCCAGGGCGTGCGCGGTTGTCGACAACGCGGCCGGGACGCGTCCTGACTTCTGCATTGCGGTCCGGGGCGCGGGCCCGATTGCCGGCCACGCTCCCGATTGCCGCCCGCTCGGCGCCGGTGCCGACACGCGCGCGGTTATCGGTCCGGACGCGTGCGCCGCTGCCGAGCCGCGGAAGCGTCGCCGCGCTGTCGTTGATGCTGCCGGCGCGCTGACCCTCGGTCGTTCGGGTTACGCGCGTGCTGCCATCCGCGTAGCGGTAGCGCCGTCCGTCGAATGTTCTCGCGACGCGGTCGCCGCTGCGAACGCGATGTATGCCGTCGTACGGGCGCGCGCCACGGGTCCGGTGCGGGCGCCAGACGTTCCGGTAGTTGTTCACGTTTACGGTCACGTTGACGCTTCGGCGAGCGTAATAGGGCGTGTAGTACGTGCGGCGGTAGTACGGGTGGCGGTAGTGCGTGTGGTGATGCAAATGAATGTAGTGGCTGTGCCAGCCGATCGTGAATGCCGACGTCACGCCCCAGAAGAATCCGGTGCTGAAACGGTAGCCGTACGGATACGGGTAGTAGTACAGCGGATAAGCGTAGGGATAGTAGCGATACACGGGCCGCGGCTGATAGACGACGATCGTCTCCGGTTCGTAATAAGGGATGTATACGACTTCCGGATCGGCCGGCGCGATCGTGATGACGCCGTCCTCTTCAACCACCTGCTGACGGTCGTCGGAAACCAGGTTGCCGGCATCGTAGGCGCGGTCGCGAAAAGTCTGAATGGCGTCGAGAACTGCGGGCTGATCGTCCAGCACTGCTTCGCCCAGCGTCCAGGTCCAGTCCAGGTCGTCATTCATCAGCCTGACGACTTCCGGGTAGTTCAGCAGAGCGACGACCGAGTCGTCCCAGTCGCCACTCGGTTCGATCCCGCTGTTCGCTTCGCGCTCATCGAGAAAGCGGGCCGCCTGCACGATCTGCAGCGGATACGTTGCGGCCGGCAGGACGACGGCCAGGACCTCGTCCGGATAAAGCGCAATCGGTCCGACGAGTGTTTCGAGCTCGGCGGCCGTCAGGGGCTGCTGATTGACATCCTGAGCCGGGGCGCGGGTAGTCCACAACGCAAAGGCTGCGCTGAGCAGGGCCGTCGCAGCGAGGATCCATATCCGGTCGAGACGGCGGGAAATCGTGGCGTTGTAGTTGTGCATCTTCGCCTCCTTCACCGGCCTCGCAGGCCGATGTCGCTTCGGTACAGGATGCACCCTACCGCGGGCTAGCTGAATAGGGCCTTAATTCAGCCTGCCCATGCGGCTGCTGAGCCAATGGCGCCTGCCTTCCGCGCGGCGCTTGCCGCTGATGCCATATCCGCTATGCTCAATGGGATAGCCGATTTCCGGCGATATCGGGGCAAGCGCAATGACGAGGTTTTGCAGGCCGGCGGCCCTCGCGGCACTGACCGCATGGGCGGTTGACGGCGCAGCGAACAATCAGGACGTCGAGCACGTTCAGGGCCCGCCGGGGCTCTGAGCAGCGGCGCGGACGTGGGATGCGCTATCGGGGGCGTTGTCATTGCGGAGCCGTGCGCTTCGAGGTCGAGGCGGACGAGGAGGTCGAGGTCGAGGATTGCAATTGCTCGATCTGCGCGCTCACCGGTTTTCTGCATCTGATCGTGCCGCTCGATGCCTTCGAGCTGCTGGCTGGCGAAGAAACGCTCAGCGAGTACCGATTCAATACGGGGGTCGCGCGACATCGTTTCTGCAGCGTCTGCGGCATCCGGCCGTTCTACGTGCCGCGCTCGAACCCGGATGGGATCTCCGTCAATGCGCGTTGCCTGGAACCGCAGCCACGGGTGATGCGCGTCGTCCCGTTCGACGGACAGAACTGGGAACAGAACGCCCACAAGCTGGCTGCCAAGAGCCGGCGCTGAATTAAGGTCACTGTCCCTAAACTCCCCCCTAAACTCTTCAGCGTGCCAGTGGGTTCGGCCGGACCTGAAAGTGCACGACGAGCGGGCGCATGCCCTGGCCGCCTTCGGCCAGCCACGGTGTGCGGTCGCCGGCCGATACCCAGAGCCCGCGGCCCTTCCAGCCGGCGTCGGGATCGTCGATGCGGCCGTCGAAGCCCTTGCTGTAGAAGCCCAGCGGATACGGCACGCGCAGCGTAACGAATTCGCCATCGACGAGCGCGTGCACACCGTCAAACAGGTTGGCCGTCGCGATTGGCGTGTTTGCGCCGAGCCCGGAGCTGTTTCGCTGATCGACCCAGGTGTAATAGCTCGACTCGACGCTGAAAGCTTCGAGGCCCTCAAACCCCGGCCCGGGGAAGCGATAGAAGGCCCAGCCTTCCGGGCAGTGATCACCGGTAGCCTCGGGGCCGTTCAGCGGACCCTGGCACAGGCGGCGGTCGAACGACCCGAGGTGACCGCTGCCGAGCGAAACCCAGACCACACCGTTACGGTCGATGTCGGCGCCGCGGGAGGCGAATCCGGGCAGTGGCACATTATAGATTTCCGCGAGGGCCGTTGCGGGCGGATTCGGCCCCGGATCGAGTCTGACGATCGACCCCGGGTAGCCGAACTGTGAGCCCCAGACGGAGCCATCCACAGGATTCGGCATCACGGCGTAGAAGCCTGCATTGATTCGCTTGTCTTTGGCCGGATCGACCGGCTCATCCGCAGCGACATAGTCGTCACGGCGACCGTTGCCGTTGGTGTCGAGAATCAGCGCAGTCCAGCCCTGCGACGCCGCGGCATCGCCGGTTTCGAGAAACTTCTGTGTGTCGAGCCAGCCAACCACGGGTCCGCCTCCGCTTGTCCACAGCGTGTCGCGGCCGTCTTCGGCGAATTGCAGGTGATGCGTTGAAAAGCAGGTATCGATGAACGTGTAGTCACCGGTGTCGGGATCGTAAACGGAGAGGTGCCGACCGGTTCTTTCAGTAGGCGTTTCGATAGCCGATGGATGATCCGAGCCCTCGCGGCAGAAGTCGGGATTGTCCGGGCCGCGGATGCGGGCGGTATACCAGACGCGCCCGTCACGATCGAACATCGGGTTGTGCGCGTTCGCCTTGCTGTCCCAGATTGCCTCGTCGCCCCAGTACGGCGACGGCTGCACTGCAGGCGTGCTGTTCGTCGTTGGCGTATCCGCGTCACGGACCGGCGCGAAGAAAGTCGTCGCCGTGTTCTCAGCAGGGTCGAGAATCGGAAAATTATCGGTGCTCAGCTCCGGGGCACCGTAGATCCTGCCGTAGCCGTTGACGGTCGGATAACGCCGGTCGGTCGAGATCAGGTCGTGCAGATAGGATTTCTCGTCGGCCCAGTCGCGCACGGTCGCAACGATGTTTCGCTCGATACCGGTCGGACGCGGCGGCCGTGACGCAGGGGTTTCCCCGGCCGCAACCCGCTCTGTCCAGTCGCCCAGATATTCGTATGGCGTGCCGCCGAGCATCCCGCTCAGAATCCCGACCATGTTCTGTCCCGCCTGGCCCGACTGCACGCGACGCATCCACGCTTCGCTGTGTGAGTCGAAATCGCCGAGAGCGGCCGGAATCGTTCTTGTCGAGAGCTGCCCGAGCTGATGACAGCCGACGCAGGCGAGATTTTTCATCCAGCCGAGATAGCGATTGCGGTCGCCGTCGATGTGACCGAGCTGGTCGCTGCCCGGAATCCGCATCATCGAATACCAGTAGGCGGCCGGATAGACTTGTGCTGCCTCCTGCTCGGATGCCGCTGCCCGCGCTTCGAGCTCGAGCATCGTTCCCGGTGTAGCGGCGGTCCTGTCGGAATCGGCCAAGCCGTAGCCACGCACCCAGATCTCGTAGTTCGCGCCCGGGAGGTCCGGAATCAGAAATCTGCCCTGGTCGTCGGTAACGACGATCCGGGCGAAGCGGGTGTCTAAGTCGTCAGTCTCGGCGATGACCCAGACGCCCGCCTCCGGGCCGCCATCGCCGGTCACGACGCCGCCGATATCGTCATCGTCGAGGACGACGGACTGGGCAAGAACGCAGGCCGGCGCGAGCAGGCAGCCTGCCAGCGCGGATCGGAATGTCTGGTGTTCGAATAGGCGGTGCATTGCTGATTTTCCCCCGCGTGCGAATGCCGGCAGATACCGGCCCTGGCGACCAACCTAACTATCCACGGACTGAGGGATATTGCAATATTCGCCTCGCCGGCGGCTCGGCCGCGACGACATTCGGCAACGATGACAGCGAACAGACCCGATGGCGGCTGGCTCGATCGGCCGCAGCTAAGGCCGGTGCGCCGAGCGCTGTTCCAGGTCCATCTCTGGCTCGGCCTGCTGCTCGGCATCTACCTCGTCGTGATTTCGGTGTCCGGCAGCGCGGTCGTGTTTCGCCGCGAGGTCAGCATCTGGTTTATCCCGCAGTTCGTTCCGTCGACGGAGGGTGAAGCGCTGACGGGCGACGAACTGGCCCGCGCGATCGAGCGGGTCTATTCGTCGGCCGGTTACGGCCTCGTCCGGTTCAGCGAGCCGCAGCGGCAGCGGCGACCGGTGTCGGTGCTCGTCGAGCGTGACGGCGTCGAGCACGGGCGGCTTTTCGATCCGTTCGCCGTGGCCGACATGGGCGAGAGCTTTCCTGCGCCGGTGCGTGTGATGGAGTGGCTCGTTTCTCTGCACGACGATCTACTGACCGGGTTCAGCGGCAGGAAGGTGAACGGTTTCGCTGGCGGTGTCGTCGTGCTGCTCGCGCTGACCGGCGCCGTGATCTGGTGGCCCGGCCGACGCCGATGGCGGCAAAGCCTCTACGTGACGCCATCGATGAGCCGCCGGCTCTGGCATCTGCACAGCGCGACCGGTTTCTGGATCTTTCTGCTGTTGTTCAACTGGGCGCTGTCAGGCTGGTACATGGGGCTGCCCGGCCCGGTCGAGTCCCTGAAAGACTGGCTCGATACCAACCCGGCCGACTTCGACCGCCCCCTGGACGGTGTGACCCGCTTCCTTACGACGGCGCATTTCGGTCGCTTTGGCGGTCTCGAGATCAGGATTCTGTGGGCCGTTCTCGGCCTGCTGCCGGCGGTGCTGTTCGTCAGTGGATTCATCGTCTGGTGGCGGCGCGTCGTGCGGCCGCGAATCGTCAGACGCGGACGCGATGCGCTGAGTTAGAGGGCTTCTGCGTTCGACGACGGCAGTGACTTGCCAAGCTCGTTGCTGATTCCTGCGAAGCCGGGATCGCCCGCGAGATTGGTCCATTCATGCGGGTCACTGACCGTGTCGTAGAGCTCCTCGCTGCCATCGTTGTAACGGATATAGCGATACCGCTCGGAGACGACGGCGTGGTTGTTGTAACCGTACGTGACGACGGCGGGGTGTTCCCACTCGCGATTTGGGTCTTCAAGCAGGGGGACGAGACTCCTGCCTTCGACGTGCGATGGTGTGCCGATGCCGGCGAGCTCGGCCAGCGTCGGATAGATATCCATCAGCGACACCGGTGCATGGGTCGTCGTCCCGGCCTGTGTGACACCCGGTGCAACGACGATGAACGGCACGCGGGTCGATTCGCCCCACAGTGTGCTCTTTCGCCAGCGGCGTTTCTCGCCGAGGTGATACCCATGGTCTCCCCAGAGCACGATGATCGTCCGGTCCGCACGGCCGCTGGCGTCAAGCGCATCGAGCAGACGTCCCACCATCGCGTCCGCGAAGCTGACGCTTGCAAGGTAGGCCTGCACGGCGGCCTGCCACTGGTCGTTTTCGAGAATCCAGTCGTGAATATCCATGGCGCTCGAGCCATTCGTCTGCGCGATCGCCGGCACATCGTCGAGATCGTCGTCCACGACCTCGGGCAACCGCACGTCATTTAGCGGATGGATGTCGAAGTACTTCTGCGGGACGTACCAATACAGGTGCGGCCGGAATATTCCGGCGGCGACGAAGCGGGGTGCGCCGGTTTCGGCCGAGAGCTGCTCCCCGACCCAGTCGACGATCTGACCGTCCCCCATTGCGGCGTCTTCGGCCGTCAGCGGGCCCCAGTCGGGGCCGGCGCGAAACGGGTTGCCGTTGACCGGCACGACATTCGGCTTGATCTGGCTGTTGATCTGCAGCTCGATCGACGGGTAGAAGGCATCCCATGCCATCGGATCGTTGTAGCCTTCGTTGGCACCGATCGAATAGGTGTGGGCGTGAAACAGCTTGCCGGCGCCGAGCGTCCGGTAACCGTTGTCGCGAAAATGCCGGGGCAGGGTAGGAAGACCGTCGAACACGGCGTGCTCACGCCAGTCCGGGTCGTTGCCGTAGACACCGGTGGTTGCCGGCCGGAGCCCGGTCATCAGGGCGGTCCTCGACGGGTTGCACATTGCCGACGGTGAGTGCGCGTTCGTAAAGGCGGTCCCGCGTGCCGCGAGGCGGTCGATGTGCGGTGTTCGCGCCTGCGGGTGGCCACCGAGATGACCGACCCAGTCGTTCAGGTCGTCGACGGCAATGAACAATACGTCGCGCGGCGCCGGCGGCTGTCCGAATGTTACTTCAGCGGTTGCTAGCTGCAGGGCCGCGGCCAAGGAGGCCAGTGCCGCGGCAGAGCGGGCTGATCTCACTCAGCGCCCGCCGACCGGGCGGCGACCAGTTGCGTCGCCTCGTCCGAATGCCCGTGCAACGCATCGCCGGCGAAAGTCTCGTAGTGCTGCCGAAGCAGGTCGCGGCCGTAGTCGTTGCCGTTCGGTGTGCGGACGACCGAATGAACATGATTACGGGTGGCCTGATCGCGCGGCCCGGCGAGCGCAGTTGGCCCCTGGTGGTCGAATTCGATATATATGACCGGACTGTGGATGCGGTAATAGAAAACGCCATCCGGCTCAGTGCTGCCTTTCCAGGCGAAGAAGGTACGGTCGAGATGGGCTCTAATCTCATCCATTCTGACCGCAGCGTGACCGTCGTCCATGTTCCCGACGTAGATGCCGACGAGGTCGAGCAGCTGCTGCCGCTGCGTGGCGTCGAGCGCCAGTGCGCTCAGACCCTCGTACCGGAGATCGACGTTGTCGCGCATCATTTCCGCCTGATTCTCGCCGCGCGCCTTCCGCGTCGAGAGCGTCGCTTCCGATCGCTGCCCGGAATCGAGTGAGCGCATGAACTCGACGGCCGCCGTCTGCTCCAGATCCATGATCGACGTGCCCGCGTACTTGCCGCTGGCTGCACTCATCGGTTCCGATCCCATGAAGACCGGCGTCATCACGACCTGATCGCCGATTACGAAGTAATTGATGACGAGGTGGTGCCCGTCGAATTGCCAGCCCCACGGATCACGGGCGGATGGCGTCCCCATGATTGTGAAGTGATAAAGGTGCTCGCCGTACTCGTCAAAATTGTCGACCAGCTCCGCCAGATGATGATTGAGGCGCATGATGTCCCGGGACGTGCGATAGCCGCGTTCGCTCAGCGAAGCACGCAGCAGCGCGTAGGCGGCTTCGCGCTGAGATTCGCTCAGCTCCGCCATGCTCACGCCCTGGCGCTCGAAGCGGTGAATGTTCGCCCAGTTGCGCCATTCGGTGTCATCGACCGGAAAGAGAGTACGCTCCCGCTGCGTTTCGGATAGCGAAGCGACAAACTCATCCGCCGCTTGCCGGACATTGGCAGTGCTGACCCCGGTTGGCTCGATCGAGAAAAGACCCGTTTCCGTTTCACCTGCGACGGTGATTCCGACGAAAGGTTCTGCCAAGGCAGCGCGTGCCCGCTCGGCGAAACCGCCGCGCGGCGGCTGCGCGAGGATTGCGGTGGCAAATAACGTCGCGAGGGCAACGCAAGCGATCGGACCCGTAGTACGCATGCTCGTCTCCCGAAGCAGAAACGTTCGCGGCGCGACGGAGCAGTCGCGCTGCAGGTTACGGGCAATGGTACGCGTCGGCGAACGCCGGTGTCGATGCCGGCCGGGGAGCGATGCGCCGACTGTTGCGCGGCCGGTAACGCTGCGTAAGAATCGGTGCTGCGTGTGAGCAGGGTGACGGCAGGGGGGGCGCAGGAAGTCGATGACGAATGGGAGCAAGTTCCTGCGCTTTTTCAGTATCTTGTCGGCTCTTTTTGCTGTGGTTTCTCTATGGCCGAAAGTGGCGGACACGCAGACGCTGCGCGACAACCTCAGGGCATCGGTCACCGTTTCGTCCGACTATTTCGCGCACGGGCTCTCGCAGGCGAACGGCGGGCCGGCGTGGCGCGTGGCTGCGGACTACCAGCATCCTCGCGGCTACTTCGCCGGCGGTTACCTGGCCAATGTCGAGTACCCGACCGAAGCCCTGTGGCGGCGACCTCGCGAACATCAGATTGCGTTCTATGGCGGCTATCGCACCGGCGGGACCGACTGGTCGGCCAACGTCATGCTGTCACGGTATCGGTATCCCGGTCTTGCGTTCAGTTACGACTACAACCTGCTTTCCACCGGCGCCGCGTACCGCAATCGCTTCTTTCTGAACGTCGGCTATTCGCCGGACTGGCTCGGCCGCTACGGTTCCGGGCACACCGCAAGCGTCGGGTTCGCCCAGCCGCTCGGCTGGGACCTCGAGCTCGGCGCGAATGCCGGCCGCGTCGACATCGCGGCGCTCACGACCGCAGGCAGATACTCGTTCTGGGATGTCGGCGTATCAAAGCTGATAGACCGGTTCGCGATCGACCTTCGCTACCACGCGAGCACGGCCGACGGAATCAGCTGGCTCGGCGATCCCGGCGGTAACCGCTGGGTGTTGAGCCTCGGCTACGCGATCACGCCGCGATCGCGCTAGTGCCGCGATCGCACTGGAACCCGTCCTAAAGTCGCGAGGCGACGGTCGTCCGCTGGGTGGGCGGCTGAGCACGCAACGGCTGAGCATTTGGCGGCGCAGCATACGGCGGCTCGGCATGCGGCGGCTCAGCCGCTGATGCCGTGTCGCCGCGCTCCTCGCCTGCCACCCGCTCTGGTTGCGAGCGTCCGGGCAACTGCGAGACGGGTTCGGCCAGCGTCGCGACCGAGTCGGCAGCTGCGCCACAGTCGCCGGCGCTGAGCAGCCGGCTCAATGCGCGGCAGGCGTTGATCGAGCGCGGTGAATCGACTGTGCCGGCCGTGTCGCTGAGCAGCGCCGCCAGCGTCTGCGTATCGATCCCCGGGTTCTTTTCGAGCAGCAGGGCGGCAACCCCGGTGACGTGTGCTGCCGCAAGCGAGTCGCCGCTGAAGAATGCGTAGCCGGCGTCCGGTGTCGTCGTCAGGATTTCGGTGCCTGGTGCGGCGAGCACCATCTCGCGATGCTCCGACAGTCCCCCGGCCTCGGCGGCCGCGATGACCGCCGGGTGTGAAGCCGGGAATCCGGCTGCGTCCGTGCCGGCGCCGCGCGCGGCAACGACGATGATGCTGCGACGGGCAGCCTCGTCGAGCAGCTGGGCCAGTAACGGGTCTTCCGGGCCCGCGAGGCTCATGTTGATGATGCCGACTTCCAGATCGAGCGCTGCCTCGAGCGCCTGAGCCAGCGAGAAGCTGGTGCATCGGGCCGCGCTCGACCTTGCGTTTGCGGTCCAGCAGGCCCGGAGGGCCGCAATCGATGCGTCCGGTGCAATGCCGACAATGCCCTCGGTGTTATTCGCCGCCGAGGCGATGATTCCGGCGACGGCAGTGCCGTGCAGCTCCGGATCGGACAGCAGGCCGGTTGTTACCAGGTCGCGAATGTGCCGCACGCTGCCTTTGAGTTCCGGGTGACGCACGTCGACCTGCGAGTCGATGATGGCGATCGAGACGCCGCGTCCGGTCGCGAGGCGGTGCGCATTCTCGACCGCGAGAGCCGTCACGGATGTCTGCAGATCGGCATATGGATCGTTGTAGCTCGTACCGAGCGTCTCGAATACGTTCATCCGCTGCGCGACGTCGACGCGCGGGTCGTCGAGCAGACGCTCGATGATCCGGTCCGCATCGCTGCCTGCCGCAACCTCGAGCACCTCGCAGTAGACGCCTAGCGAGCGAATCGGCCAGCCTTGTACGCGCTTCAGCCCATAGTCGCGCGCTATCCGGTCGAGACCGCGGTCGACACTCGGCGTCGGCCCGTAGCCGCGACGCCGCTGGTAGCTCTGGCCCGGTGCGCCGACGAGGCCGAGTGCCTGCGACGAGGTCGGCTGCGGAATCGTTACCAGGATGCGTGTGGCCGAGTTTGCCTCGGAGTAGCGGAGCTGGTCGGCCTCGTTGGACACGAGGCTCGTGCAGCCGGCCAGCAAGAGCGCCGCGAGGGCGATCGGGGCGACTCTGAGCCGGGCCATCACTCGTCTTCGCCCAGGAAGTTCAGACCGGCGAATCGAACTGCCGGATCGGCCGTGAGCTCGTCCAGCAGTGCGTCGACGTCGGTGCCCGGCGCAAGCTCGATCGTGTAACGGCCGATGGCGCTCGGTTGACTGTCGGCACTGGCGCCGAGACTGGTCAGCAATTCACGGATACGTATCTCGGGCGCCGTCTCGGTGAAGACGACATCGATGCGCAGTGGACCGGCCGGGGCCGGCAGCGACAGTGTCGAGAAGTCCGCGGGCGGCTCGGTCGCGTCCTGCATGGCGGGGTCAGACCGGAACACGACGAATGCGATGAGGCCGGCGCAGGCGGCTGCGGCAAGTCCTGCGACACCGGCCAGGGCGCGGCGGCCGGGCGTCCGAGCTCTGGCTGGTTGTTTGGCATCCAGCGAATCGAGTAGTCGCGAGAGCCCCGCGGTTTCGCGAGAAGGGATATCGAGTCCGCCGACCGCGGCCTGGAGGCGGCGCTCCTCGTGCAGCGCACGGCGACAGGGCAGGCACTCACCGACGTGCCGCTCGACGAGCGCGAGATCGTCGCCGGCCAGCGTCTCGTTGACGTACCACGGCAGCAGCTCGATGACCTGTTCATGTGTATTCATGGTTCGAGATCGTCCCGTGCCAGTGCCGGCAGCACATCTCGGAGCCTTGCCCGCGCATGAAACATGCGAGTCTTCACCGTGTTGACCGGGCAATCGACGATTTCCGCTATCTCCTCGTAGGAGCAGCCCTGGATATATGTCAACTCCACAACAGCGCGGTGTTTCGGCGACAGCTTGGCAAGTGCCTGGCTCATCAGGTCCCCGAGAATCAGGTTTTCCGTGAGTTCATCGGAACCGGTTACAGGTTCAACGACATCGGACCAGTCCGCCGCCTTGAAGCGGTGCCGCCATCGCCGGGCCCGCTGTGCGAGCTTCAGTCCCTTCCGATAGGCGATGCCGAGAATCCAGGTGCTGACCTTGGAGCGGCCCGAGAAACTGCCGGCGCGATCCCAGACGACCAGCATCACGTCGTTGACGCCTTCCTGAGCGATGTCTGCGTCGTGAGTGACGCGGTAGAGGAAACGCTGCAGCGCATTGAAGTACAGCGAGTAGAGCTCCGTCAGCGCTTCGCGGTCCCGGTGCTCCGCAACGCGGCGCAGCAGGGCGACGTCACGGTCATTCTGCCCGTCGTCTGTGCCGCCGCTCGATTGTAGTTTCGATTTCGCCATGTCCGCGTATCCGCCGACTTGCGTCGGCTGCCAGTGTAAGCCTCCGGGCTGCATTCGTTAAGCATCCAACCCCGATTGAACCATTCGCCCGGACGGCGGAATCCACCGTCCATAACGATCGGGACCGGGGAATCAGGGCAATGCTTACGAGACGTACTGGGGAACTTGTTGGAAAGGCTGTGTTGTTGACGGCTGCAGGTGCGCTTGCCGCGAGCTGCGGCTCCGGGGGCGGCGGAGGCGGCGGCACGACCGGTGGCGGTACCGGTGGGGGTGGCACGGGCGGCGGGACCGGTGGCGGCACCGGCGGCGGTGGCACCGGCGGCGGATCGTCGCTGATGCCGAATTTCGAGTCGATCCAGTCAGAGGTCTTCGATCCTCTATGTATTTCCTGCCACATCGGCGCCACCGCGCCGGGAGGGCTCAGGCTCGATTCGGCCAATAGTTTCGCGCTGCTGGTCGGTGTCGCGAGCGCGCAGGAGCCGAGCCTTCTGCTGGTAGATCCGGGCGACCCGGACGCAAGCTACCTGATCCAGAAACTCGAAGGCACCGCGGGTACTGGCGGCACGATGCCGCTTGGTGGCACGCCGTTGCCGCAGGCAGACATCGACATGATCCGGCAGTGGATCCTGGACGGCGCGCAGCCGCCTCCCGGGACGATGCCGTCCGCGCCGGTCAAGGTCACTTCGATGTCGCCGCTACCGGATTCCACTGTGGCGATGGTGCCGATGTCGGTGATGATCGTCTTCGACCGTGAGCTCGATGCCAACACGGTCGATGCGACTACGTTCCGCGTGGAGCGCAGCGGCGGCGACGGCACGTTCGGCGACGGCAACGAAGTCGAGATCACTGCCGACTCGGTTACGGTGCCGGCCATGAATCCGATGACGGCCGTGTTCGACATGAGCAGCACGCAGCCGGTCGAGGACACCTATCGTGTCACGCTGTCCGGCGGCGGTGCGGCGGCCATTCTCGACCTCGACGCGAATCAGCTCGATGGTGAGTTCTCCGGGGCATTCCCGTCCGGTGACGGCACTGCGGGCGGCGATTTCGTCGCGGACTTCGTTGTCGAGGGCATACAGCCGACGCTCTTGTCGATTCAGGACAATGTGTTCACGCCGCTCTGCTCCGGTTGCCACAACGGGCCCGGCGGCGCGGCAGGACTCGATCTCACCAGCCTGACACCGAGCTTCATGAATCTCGTCGATGTGGCGAGCGCGCAGGTGCCGTCGCTCGATCGTGTCGAACCGGGCGATCCGGACGCGAGCTACCTGATCGAAAAGCTCGAGCAGGACAACCCGACTGTCGGCGGCCGGATGCCGCTCGGCGGTTCGGCGCTGGATCAGGCGACGATCGATGCGATTCGGCAGTGGATCACCGACGGCGCTCAAATGTGAGCGCCGCCGGAACCGGGCGATGACGACACGCTGGTGGACTGACTATGGCTGGCTCCCCAAGGGCTTGGCCGCAGCGATCATCCTGCTCCCCGCCGGACCGCTGTCGGCCGAGCCCTACCTTGCGGTAGAAGCCGGCCTCAAATGCAACGTCTGTCACACGAACCCGAGCGGCGGCGGCAAGCGGACGCTGTTCGGCATGCAGTTCGCGCGCACGCGAATCGCCGAGCGGTTACTGCTGCAGGACGAGGAGACGCAGGGCTGGAACAGTGAGATCGGTCGCTACGTCGGTGTCGGCGGCGATTACCGCGGTGGCTATCGGAGTATCGATGTCCCTGGACAGGCAGGTGCCTCGGACTGGGACACGTTTCGCGGGCAAGCGTACGTCGAGCTCCGCCCGCTGCCGGGCCTCGTCACGCTCTACGTCGACCAGCAGTTCGCGCCCGGCGCGTCGCTGAACCGCGAGGGCTATCTGCTCGTAACGCCCCAGAACGGTCGGTATACGATCAAGGCCGGGCAGTTTTTCCTGCCTTTCGGTCTGCGTTTGCAGGACGATGCGACGTTCGTGCGGCAGCGGTCCGGCATCAATTTCGACACGCCCGATGAGGGTGTCGAGTTCGGGGTCGAGCTGCCGAAGTGGTCGGCCCAGGTCGCATTCAGTGACGGCACGGCGGGCTCCGGCAGCATCAGCGGCAAGGAACAGACCAGTCTGTCGGCGCAGTACGTGCAGCCGCGCTGGCGAGCGGGCTACAGCTACAACTTCAATGAGGATCCGCTCGGCGACCGGACGATGCACGGCCTGTTTGCGGGTTTTCGCACCGGGCCGATCAGCTGGCTGGCCGAGCTCGACTTCATCACCGATGAAACGCCGGGCGGCCCGGACCGCGACACCTACGCGACGCTGATCGAGGGCAACTGGCGCTTCCTGAAGGCGCACAACCTGAAAGTGGGCTACGAGTTTCTGGACCCCAGCGACCGCGCCAGCGAGGACGAGCAGGAACGCTACAGCGTCGTCTGGGAATACTCGCCACTCCAGCTCGTGCAGGCCCGGGCCGGCTGGCGCGCGTACAACGGTGTGCCGGCGCGGCCGCTAACTAATCGGGACGAGTGGTTTCTGGAGTTCCACGTCTACTTCTGACCTGGCGCGCCGGCCACGAGCCATGCGGTGAGCAGCCTGATCTGGACGTCATCGAGACGCTCCCCGAACGCCGGCATCTGTCCGCTTCTGCCGTCGGCGATGCTCGCGTAGACCGCGTCGTAGTCGCTCCCGTAGGTCCACACGTCGTTGTCGAGCGGCGACGCACCGAGTAGCGCGTTCCCGCTGCCATCGGCGAGGTGGCAGGCGACGCAGAGCTGTTCGTAGCGGGCACGGCCCGCTGCGACTGCGGGATCGTCGCTTCGGCCTTCGGCCAGCGCCAGCACGTACTCGGTGACTTCTGCCGTGCCCTCGGCTTGCAGTGCGGCGATCCACGGCGGCATGACCGCCAGCCTGCCGGTCTCGATCGAGCGACTGATTTCCGCCGCCGTGCTACCCCATTGCCACTCGCTGTCATCTAGGGCCGGGAAAAGCTCTGCCTGGCCACCAGCCTGCGCGCCATGACAGCCGCTGCAGTGCACACGGAAAATATTCGATGCCGTGGCCATCGCAACCGGATCACGGGCCAGTTCCTCGTCTGACGATGCGAGAATCCGTTCGTGTGCCGCGCCGAAGTCGCTTCGATACTGCTCGCGAGCCGTGGTCAGCTCGTGGCCCTGCGAGTAGTGCAGCATTCCGGGGAAGTTGCCGAGACCCGGATAGAGCATCAGGTAACAGACAGAGAAGACCATCGTCGCGAGAATCAGCCAGAACCACCACATCGGGGCCGGCGTCTGCCCCTCGCGCAGATCGTCGTCCCAGACGTGGTCGGCGACTTCCGGGTCGCCGCCCTTTCTGAAGAACACGTCAAACACGAGCCAGGCGAGAACCACGAATGAGATGGCCGTGAGTCCGACGATATAGCCGCTCCAGAAGTCGCTCGGAAGATCAGCCATCGCGGTCACCGGACTCGTCATCAAGCGGGATTCGGGCGATTCGGTCCGCTTCTTCGTCCGACATGCCGACCAGCAGCCATGCTGCGAGGCCGATCATGAAGGCCATGACCAGCAGGTCGCCGGCGAACAGGAACAAAGTCATCATTCCGGTTCACCCGCTTCCGGTTCACCCGGGGTCGTGGCCGGATACCTGCCCAGCTGCTGCAGGTAGGCGACGACTGCATCGAGCTCCGTCGCATCGGCAAGCGCTGCCGGCGCAGCGGCGATCATCTCGTCGTCGTACGGATGTCCCAATCGGCGCAGCGCCGTCAGCCGCGCCGTTATCGACCCATCGTCCGCCGGGGTTTCGGCGAGCCAGGGATAAGCCGGCATTATCGATTCCGGAACGACGGCTCTCGGATCGAGCATGTGCACCCGGTGCCATTCGTCCGTGTACTTCCCTCCCACCCGATGCAGATCGGGTCCCGTTCGTTTCGAACCCCACAGAAAGGGTCGGTCGTAGACGAACTCACCGGCACTGGAAAATGCACCGTAGCGCTCGACTTCGGCTATCAGAGGACGGATCTGCTGGGAATGGCAGGTGGAACAACCCTCGCGGATGTAGATGTCGCGGCCGACGAGCTCGAGCGCCGAATAAGGCTCCAGTCCGGGTGACGGTGTGCGCAGAGACGCCTGGAATATGCTTGGAATGATCTGGACCAGACCGCCGATCGACGCGACGACCAGAATGCCGAAGATCAGCAGCGCAGAATTGTTCTCAACGCGCTTGTGTACGCCGAGCAGGCTCATGCGGCGCCACCTTCGGCGACAGCCGAATCGCCCGCATCGTCCCGTCGCGCAGCGCCCGCCATGCCCGGACGGAAGGTCTTCAACAGATTGATCGTCATCAGGACGGCACCGGCAAGGAATATCAGGCCGGCGATCAGCCGCAGCACGTAGTACGGCTTCATTGCCGCCATGATTTCGACGAAGCTGTAGCGGACTTCACCGAGCTCGTCGAGGGTGAGCCATAGCAGGCCTTGCGTGATGCCGGCGCCCCACATCGCAATCACGTAGAGCATGGTCCCCGCCAGGGCCAGCCAGAAGTGCATCTCGGCCATCCGGCGGCTGTAGAGCGGTCGCCCCGCGAGCCGTGGGACGAGGAAATAGAAAGTGCCGAACGTGATCATGGCATTCCAGCCCAGCGCGCCGGAATGGACGTGGCCGATCGTCCACTCGGTGAAGTGGCTCAGCACATTGACGCTCTTGATCGCCATCATCGGGCCCTCGAACGTGGCAAGGCCGTAGAACGCGAGAGCCAGCACGATGAATTTCAGGGCGGGATCGGTTCGAAGCTTGCGCCACGCGCTGCTTACGGTCATCACGCCGTTGATCAGCGTGGCCCACGAGGGCGCGAGCAATATCAGGCTCATCAGCATGCCCAGTGACTGGACCCATTCCGGTACCGCGTTGTAGTGGAGGTGATGCGGGCCCGCCCAGATGTACGTGTAAACGAAAGCCCAGAACGCGACGATCGACAGGCGGTAGCTCCAGATGGGGCGTTCCGCCTGCTTCGGCAGGAAGTAATAGACCATGCCGAGAAAGCCGCCGGTCAGCAGAAAGCCGACGGCATTATGACCGTACCACCATTGCACGACGGCGTCCTGCGCACCCGAGAACAATGAATACGACTTCGTCAGTGTCGCCGGAATAGCAAGGTTGTTCACGATGTGCAACATCGCGACGACGATGATCAGCGCGCCGTAAAACCAGTTCGAGATATAGATCGGTTTCGTCTTTCGCTTCGCGATGGTTCCGAAGAAGACGACCGCATACGCGATCCAGGCGACAGCGATCGCAATGTCGAATGGCCACTCGAGCTCTGCGTATTCCTTCGATGTGTTGAGCCCGGCCAGCAGCGATACGGCTCCGGTGATGACGATCGCTTGCCAGGCGTAGAACAGAAGTCCTGCGAGCCGGGGGGCGAACAGGCTGACCCCGCAGGTGCGCTGCACGCTGTAGAAGGAAGTGGCGATCAGGGCGGAGACGGCGAAGCCGAACGCAACGCCGTTGGTGTGAACTGTCCTCAGTCGCCCGAAGGAAAGCCATTGCTGCCCGAGATCGAGCTGCGGATACACGAGTTCGGCGGCGACGTATACGCCGACGAGCATGCCGACGACGGCCCACAGGATTGCCGCAACCGTGAAGCGATTGACGGCGCTATCGTCGTATGCGGGATGGTCGTATGCAGGCTGGCTCGCGGTTGCCGAAGACATCGTCAGATCCCCATGCGCGGGCCGAAGCCGGCGCCCCAGAGAACGACCGTGATGCCGATCAGTGAAACCCAGGCGACCAGCAGGTAACCAACGAGCGCGGACGCCATCAGCATTCCGCGCTCCGGACCCGACTTCAGCACCACCGGCAGGCCCTGGTACAGCAGGTAGATGCTCCAGATCAGCACGGGGACCAGCACGAGAACGTTGATGAAGGCGTGCGGATAGAGATGCACGATGCTGCCTATCGCGAGCGGAGCGCCGACGATCGTGATCAGGGCAAAGATCGCGCCGTCAGAGCCGCTTGCCGCGTAAGTTGAAGACATCCACCGGGCAATGATTACCGTGCTGAAGAAGCCAAGTAGCAACATGGCCAGATAAGCAATCGCCACTGCGACCGCGACCTGGGCCGGCAGCTCGATCGGTGCGACGCCCAGCAGCCAGCCACGGCTCAGCGTGCCGATCAGCGTGAACGCCGGCGGGCAGACCAGCAGCCAGATCGTCAGACCGAAGAACAACCGCCACGGCTCGGGGGCCGAATCCGCGAGCTGCCGAAAGAGTCGGCTCGGCGCGAACAGAATCTCACCGAGATTGAGCACCGTCAGCTGCATTACCGTTCGACCCATGACCTCCCGTCGACCCGCTGCAACTTAGTCACAAACCAGCCGCTGCAATATCCGTGGATCTACTAGCCTGCCAACAACCGGCACGGCTCCGCACCTGGCCCGGTACACGCGTAGCACGATTCTGCGCCCGGCCCCGGGATACGTGTCGGTCTTCCGATCGGACGCCTCTTGAAATCCGTGCGGGAGAACCCGAACTGAACGGTATCAGCAGTCAATTTGTGGAGAACGAAAATGGATTTGTTGCGCTGGAGTCCCTTGCGGGACCTCGATGAGCTTCTTGGCCGGCATGGTCGCAGCGTCGATACATCGGTTCCGAGCCTGTTTGCCGCGGGCAGGGACTGGCGGCCGGCGGCAAATATCGTCGAGAACGACGCTGAATTCACGATTCGGGCGGACCTGCCCGAAGTGAAGAAGGAAGACGTCGAAATTACGGTCGACGGCGGCGTTCTTACGATCAGCGGCGAACGACGGGTCGAAAGAAGCTCGGAGAACGAGCAGGAGCATCGTCGGGAGACTTTCTACGGCTCTTTCAGCCGGAGCTTCTCGCTGCCTGACGGCACCGAGGAGAGTGCAATCGGCGCGGAAATGAAGGACGGCGTGTTGGTCGTGCACATTCCGAAGACCGCTGCACCGGAGAAGAAGAAGGTCTCGATTCAGGTCGCGTAGCAGAAAGTCGCAGTGGCGGCTCTCGCCAGTTCGGACAGATCGCGGCAGCCGGCGCGTCCGGCTGCCGCGACGTTTTTCGAATCAATCACTTGTACGACCCGTTAACGGTTAATTAACCGTTTATTGCTTACGGTTTCGAGCAACAGTCGGGCATAGTCTTGCGGCGTGCACGGCAAGCTCGAGAAAGGAACGCCGGTGACAGGGACGAAGCAAGGCCTGGGATCGATTGCGAGTGCCGTCCTCGCGGCCCCGGGCCTGTGCCTGCTGACCGCCGGGGCGGCCAGCCAGCCGGCGGTGGGCGATCAGGCTGAAGGACCGTCCGCCCCGCTGGAAGAGGTCATCGTATTCGGTCGGGCTACCCGTCTGCTCGGTGCCGCCGACGCCGCAACGGAAGGCTCGGTCGGCGGCGCGGATCTGCTCGTTCGGCCGATGCTGAAAGTGGCCGAGTTGCTCGAAGCGGTGCCCGGCATGGTCGCCGTTCAGCACTCGGGCAGCGGGAAAGCGAACCAGTACTTCCTGCGCGGGTTCAATCTCGACCACGGCACCGACTTCACGACGTATGTCGACGGGTTCCCGCTGAATCTGCGCTCACACGGGCACGGTCAGGGCTATCTCGACGTGAATGGGCTGCTGCCCGAGATCGTTGAGCGAATCGATTATCGCAAGGGGCCCTATCGAGCCGATGTCGGCGACTTCTCGCTCGCCGCTGCGTCATTCATCACGACTATCGACCGGCTGGACGAGTCGTTCGTGTCACTGGAGAGCGGCCAATACGGCTGGCAGCGCCTGGCAGCAGGGGGGTCGGCCGATCTGAACGGCGGGTCGCTGACGGCGATCGGAGAGGTCAAGTCGTATGACGGGCCGTGGGCGCTGCACGAGGGGCTCGAGCACACTTCCGTCTGGGCCAAGTATCTCCGTCCGACGGCGTTCGGTGATCTTGCGGTCACATTGTCCGGTTACGAGGGCGACTGGCATCCGACCGAGCAGATTCCGGAGCGGGCGATCGGCTCCTCCGCGTGTCCCGATGCGTTCTGCGCGATCGACCCGAGCGCTGACGGCAACACGTCGCGATGGATCGCCAACGTCGCCCTGAACGGCGATACGTGGCAGGCGAACGCCTACTATCAGGCCTATGACTGGTTCATGCAGTCGAATCCGACCTACGATTTCCAGATCAATCAATTCGACAAGCGCAGCACTGTCGGGGGGCGCTACGACCGACTCATATACGCCGGTGCTTCGCTGGAGGTGGACGCCGGTGCGGAGTTCAGGTACGACGACATCGGCCCGGTCGGGCTCGATCAGTTCGATGGCGGCGCATTCGTCGACAACATCAGTCGCAACGACATCGAGGAGACGTCATGGTCAGCCTATGTGGAGGCCGACTGGGCGGTGACCGATCGCGTGCGCCTGCTGGGGGGGCTGCGCGCCGATTATTACGACTTCGACGTTACGGCGACGAGCCTTTCGAGCTTCGAGGGCAGCGCAACCGACAGCCAGGTCTCACCGAAAGTCGGGCTGGCATTCGCATTGAGCGACACGGCCGAGCTCTATGGCAACTGGGGCAAGGGCTTTCATTCGAACGACGCGCGCGGTGTCGTGAACGCGCTCGATCCCGTTCCCGGTCTGTCGGAGGGTACCGGATATGAGGCCGGCGCCCGTATCGAAGCGGGCAACTTCACGTTTACGGCTGCCTATTGGTGGCTCGATCAAGATAGCGAGCTGATTTTCGTTGGCGACTCGAACTCGGTTGAGCCTAAAGGCGCATCGGAACGCGACGGCTACGAACTGACGATGTTCTGGCGACCGTTCGACTGGCTAGGCATCGATGCCGTGTATACGGGAAGCGATGCCCGGTACGTCGCGAATCCGGACGGGCAGTTTGTCGAGCAGGCCGTAGAACATGCCGGGCAGTTCGGCATTTCTGCGGTCAGGGACCGCTGGGAGGCGAGCATGCGCGTGCGCTACCTGGGGCCGTACACGATGGTCGCCGACAACTCACAGCGTGTCGGCGGCCAGGTCGGCGTCAACCTGCGCGGCGCCTATACGTTCGGCAAGGCGCAGGTCTACGCTGAGGTGATTAACGTTTTCGACGATGACAGCAAGGACATCGTGTACTGGTACGAGGCCTACGTCAGCGGCTTCGATCCTCCCGGACTCACCTCGGAGGACATCGACTGTGGCGTGACGAACTGCCGAATCAGCCGCGCGCGCGAGCCGCGCACGCTGCGATTTGGAGTGAAGTACCGATTCTGATCGATCTCCCGGCCGCCGCGGTCGAATTTCCGGGCTAAACTTCGGCGATGGCGGACATCGAATTTTCTAAGGATGAGCGGGCTGCGCTGGTTCGGCAGATCCAACTGTACTTCAAAGAGGAGCTCAACCAGGAGATCGGCCAGTTCGATGCCGAATTCCTGCTCGATTTCGTGATCCAGGACATCGGGCCCTATTTCTACAACCGCGGCCTCTACGATGCACAGGTCATAGTCGCGAAGCGTGCCGAGGACATCGGGGATGCGATCTTCGAGCTCGAGAAGCCGACCGAATTCGCCCGCTGAAGGGCAAGTCAGGCTCGAGAGCCCCGGCAGTGCGCGCTGCGCCGAGTTTCTCGACGCTGTGCGGCTCAGCAGGCCGATCTACAGGAACCTGGTGACGCCGCCGCGGACGCAGGCCGCATTCGAGGCCTTCGTCGCGGCTAACGAGCGCGAGACGCGCGACAGCCACTTCGTCGTAAGCGAGCCTTCCGGGGCACTCGTCGGTGTCATCAACATCGAGAATATCGTGCTCGGCCTTTTTCGCTCGGCGACGCTCGGTTACTACGGTTTCAGGCCGTACGTAGGTCACGGGCTGATGCGCGAGGGGCTGTCGCTGGTGATTGCCCGCGCGTTCTCGGAGCTCGCCCTGCATCGCCTGGAAGCGAACATTCAGCCGTGCAACGACCGGTCCGTTGCGCTCGTCCGCGGTCTCGGCTTCAGTCTGGAGGGGTACTCGCCGCGCTATCTGAAAATCTGCGGTCGCTGGCGAGATCACGAGCGCTGGGCGCTGCTTCGCGAAGAATGGCTCGGCAAGCCGGTCGAGCGTGGCGCGCGGATTACGCGCCGGTAGACGAGCACCTCAGCCGCCCGCCCAGCACGGGCTCAACGCTTTGCGGCGACGACGGGATAGCTTCTGGTCAGAGTTCGCTGCTCAGTGCCTGGAGGAAGCCCGGCAGGAAGCGCTCGAACGAACCCCATCGCTCGTCGAGGTCAGCGGTCGCATCGGCGGCGATGATCTGCTCGGCCGACATCCCCTGTTCGAGGAGGTCCGACAGCCGGCCCCGAACCTCGATGACCATGTCGCGAAACTCGACGACGTCATCGCGGGACGAGACATTGCCGTGGCCCGGCACGATTCGCGTATTCGGACCCGCCAGATCGATGATCACATTGAGCGTATCGATCGTACCCTGCACCGTGCCACCGTTGCCGGCGTCGACACCAGGATATCCGGTCGTTCGGAACACGTCGCCGGCATGAATGACGTC
Source organism: Candidatus Rariloculaceae bacterium (assembly GCA_965223375.1). GTDB lineage: Bacteria > Pseudomonadota > Gammaproteobacteria > Steroidobacterales > Rariloculaceae > CBDCWM01. The sequence goes on along the minus strand of OZ245000.1, from coordinate 645,899 downwards.
GGAGTCCACGAAGTGCACGATGCTGTCGCCGTCGGTGTGGGCCGCCGGGACCTTGATCACGTTGATCGTTTCGCCGTTCAGATGAAGCGAGACACCCTCGCCGTACGTGAGCACGGGGCGCGCGGATGCAGGCCGTTCCCCCATCGTGGCAATGATCCGGGCGCGCACGTTGTCGTGCGCCATGATCGGAATGCCCATTGCAGCAAAGTTCTCGTTGCCGCCGTTGTGATCGCCGTGGATATGGGTGTTGATGACGAAGCGAATCGGTCCGTCCGAAAGCGTGCCGATTGCGGCCACGATCTTGTCGCTGAGCGGCGCGAATTGGTTATCGACCATCAGGACACCATCCGCACCGACCGAAACGCCAATGTTGCCGCCCGAGCCTTCCAGATAGTGGACGGTTCCCTGGACCGCGTGTGGCACGATTTCGACCGCGGAAAAGTCCCTGTCCTGCGCTGATGCAGAGCTGCCGGCGATCGCGGCGATGGCAGCGGCCAGGAGGCCGGCCCGCAGTGTGTCACTCATGCTCGTCCCCCGAATTCGTGATTTCAGGATTCTAGCATCGGGTGCGGGTGCGCGTGCGCAAGCGGTGACAGGATAAATGAGCCCACCCGTCGAGCGGGGGACATACCGGTTGGTAAACCGGTTGCGCTCGGCGGGCGGGCATCAGATCGAAGAGCCCGACCTGCAATGACGATAGCAGCATCGGCCGATTGGCGAACCTTGTCGGCGAATGGAGACAAACCGGGCACGACGCCGGGTCGTGCAGCCGTCCGCTCGCCGGTCGCCGCCGGCACGGTGTCGCCCGAGCCCGGTGCGCGCGGCGGTCCTGTGGCATCATGCCGCCGAGCGCTGCAGCAGGTAAAAGAATAATGACCAATGCGACACGCGCTGTCGTCGACTTCGTCGCCGGCGCCCGCATCGCCGATTTTCCGGCCGAGGCTGTCAGGATCGGCAAACGCTGCGTCATCGATGGCATCGCCGTCATGCTGGCGGGATCGGTGCAGCCGGCGGCCCGGAAAGTGGCGGGGCTCGCGACGGCGCATGGCGGCACGGCCGAGGCCACGGCTTTCGGGGCCGCGCCGTCGAGAACGACGGCGGCGCTGGCGGCGCTCGTCAATGGCACCGCCGGGCATGCACTCGACTGGGACGACACCCAGCTCGCGACCAGCGCCGACCGCATCTTCGGCCTGCTGACGCACCCGACGATGCCGCCACTAGTGGCTGCGCTCGCTGTCGGGGAGCGCGAGGGTGTGTCGGGCCGGGCGTTTCTGGAGGCCTTTCTGACCGGCTTCGAGGTCGAGTGCAAGATCTCCGAAGCCATCAGCCCGGCTCACTACAAGCAGGGCTTTCATTCATCCGGCACGGTCGGCACTTTCGGTGCCGCCATTGCCGCCGCGAAGCTGCTCGGGCTCGACCGCGAAGCGCTCGAACACGCGATCGCGATAGCAGCGAGCTCTGCATCCGGCGTTCGAGTGAATTTCGGCAGCATGACGAAGCCTCTGCACGTCGGTCGCGCGGCGCAGAACGGCATCGTCGCGGCAGAGTTGGCGGCCGCCGGATTCACCGGCGGCCGCGACGCGCTCGATCCGCCGTGGGGATTCTTTCGGGCCTTCAGTCACGGCGAAGGATTCGACGAAGACAGAATCGTGGGTGTGCTCGGCGACCCGCATACGATTGTGGCCCCGGGCGTATCGATCAAGCCGTATCCCTGCGGCGTTCTTGGTCATCCGACGATGGATGCGATGCGCCGCCTCGTGATCGGCAACGACGTTTCCGCCGACGACATCGTCGCGGTTCGCGTCCGCGCCGGCTCCAATATCCTCAACCCGCTGCGCTACGATATCGCGACCAACGAGCTGGAAGCCAAGTTCTGCCCGGCTTTCATGGTCAGTGCAATTGCGCTCCGCCGGAAGGCCGGGGTCGCAGAGTTCAACGACGAGTTCGTCCGGAGCCCGCCGGTTCAGGACTTGATGAAAAAAGTCGAGCGCGTTCTCGATCCGGAGATCGAGGCACAGGGCTGGGAGAAGATCAGAAGCACCGTAGAAGTCGATCTGGTCGACGGACGTACGCTGACCGAGCCGGCCGACGAGCGTTATCGGGGCGGACCCGATTTGCCGTTTACCCGCGAGGAATTGCTAGAGAAGTTCACCGATTGTGCGGGCCTGCTGTTCCAAGCGGATGGAATCGCGCGCCTCCATGAGGTGCTTGAATCGCTGGAAGAGCTGCCTGCGATCGGCACGCTCGCGGCCATGCTGGCACGTCCGGAAAAGGCCGGCTGAATGAGTCTGGCATGGATATCGCTCGCTGCGCTGGTCATCGCGGTTGCTCTGAGCTGCACGACCACGGTCAACATCGGCGTCCTCGCGCTCGCTCTCGCGCTGATCGTCGGTGTCTTTTTCGGCGGGATGGAGCCGGACCAGGTGATCGCGGGTTTTCCCGCCGAGTTGCTCGTCACGCTCGTGAGCGTGACGCTGCTGTTTTCGATTGCCGACTGTAATGGAACGCTGTCGCGGCTGACGTCGCGGGCGGTGCGGCTGTGTCGCGGCGATGCGTTACTGCTGCCGGCGATGTTTTTTGTCGTGGGATTCGTGATCGCAACGATCGGAGCAGGCGCCACGCCGGCAAGCGCGCTGCTCGCGCCGCCGGCGATGGCTGCCGCGGCCCGTGTCGGGATTCCACCTCTGGTCATGGCCGTAATGGCCGGCAATGGCGTTCTTGCCGGAACGCTATCGCCGTTTGCACCAACCGGAATAGTCGCTCACGGCGTGATGGAACGTATCGGTCTCGGTGGCTACGAGTGGTACACGTTTGCGTTCAATGCTTTCGCCCACGCGGTCGTCGGGGTCGCCGGTTTCGTGCTTTTCGGCGGGCTCAGGTTGCTTCGGAATCGCGGAGTCGACTCGAAGACGACCAGCAACGAACGCATCGAGTCGATGGAGAGGCGACATTGGCTGACGGCCGGCGGAATTCTGGTCCTGATCGCAGCCGTTGTCGGTTTCTCGATGGACGTAGGTATGGTCGCGATCATCGTCGCGACCTGTCTGATTCTGCTTCGAACGGTGGATGAGGGCGCTGCGATAAAGCGGATGCCGTGGAACGTGATACTGATGGTGACCGGCGTGACCGTTCTGGTTGTGATGCTGCGCGAAACGCAGGGGCTCGATCTGTTGACGAACGGCATCGCCGCCGTATCGACGCCTGCGACCATCGAAGCGATCGTAGCCTTTGGTGCCGGGCTGATCTCGGTCTACAGCAGCACGTCGGGTGTCGTGCTGCCGGCTTTTCTGCCGATGGTGCCTTCGCTGGCCGAGCAGCTCGGGGGCATCGACCAGCTCAGCATCGCGTGGTCGATGGCCGTAAGCGCCAGTCTCGTCGACCTCTCGTCACTTTCGACCGTCGGTGCGCTCTTCATGGCCAGTGCCGCGCAGGGCACCGATACGCGCAGGCTCTTCAACGCGCTGCTGATGTGGGGTCTGTCGATGTCGGTGGTCGGTGCAGTGATGTGCTGGCTGATGTTCGGCTGAGCGTCGACTCAGGGGGACGACGAACATGAAGGTAGCGATACTGGACGACTTTCACGATGCATGGGCAAGCACGGAAGGCGTTCGCCGGCTGCGGGAGCGGATAGAAATCGAGATCTTTCGCGAACCCATCGCGGCGCCGGGTGCTCTCGATGGCTTCGATGCCGTGATCGCCAACCGCGAGCGCACGCGCTTCGATCGCTTGCTGCTCGAGTCGCTCGCGAGTGTTCGGCTGATCGTACAGACCGGCAACCATGCTGCCCATATCGATTTCGATGCGGCAGACCAGCTCGGCATTACGGTTGCGCAAGCCTCGGGCGGTTACTCGATCGGTGCGGCGGAGCTCGCGATTGGTCTCGCGATCGCCGGCATGCGACGGATTTCCGCGCTCGACCGTGAGGTCAGGGCAGGGCAGTGGTCGCCGCCGACGACACCGGTCATGCACGGCAAGACCTTCGGCGTCATCGGGCTCGGTCGCGTCGGGACGCATGCGGCACGCATCGCCTCGGCCTTCGGGATGAACGTGATCGCCTGGAGTCCCAGGCTCGACGAGGCGACGGCTGCCGAGCGCGGGGCCGTGCTGCGCCCGCTGGAGCGCCTGCTGCGGGAATCGGACGTGGTTTCTATACACGCGTCGCTGACGGCGGAATCCCGGGGACTGCTGGATCGGGACCGAATCGCGCTGATGCGGGCAACCGCCTGGCTAGTCAATACGGCGCGCGGACCGATCGTCGACGAATCGGCGCTGATCAGTGCGCTTCGCAACGGTGAGATCGGTGGGGCCGGACTCGACGTCTTCGATCAGGAACCGCTGCCGGCGAATCATCCGTTGACGGCACTCCCGAACGTCGTGCTGACCCCGCATATCGGGTGGCCGACCGATGCCGGTTACGCGCGTTTCTCGGATTCCGCATGCGACACGCTGCTCGATTTCATTGAAGGACGCGAAGTGCGGCGGTTTCCGCGGCACTGATCGCGGGAGCCGCGCTTCGCAGCGAGCCGTGCCAATGATGGGCCGTTATGTTGTCTTCGGTTCGCGGCCGGCCCCAACCCGAATACACTGATAGGGACGAATAACAAGAAAGCCCCCGCAGTGCTGCAGAGGGGCCGAACAGATGGCCAGCTATTTCAAGAATCTCAAACGCTCCGGGCGCTCGTCCGACTGGGTGACACTGCCGGTAAATCTCAGGACATCGCAGTACGAGGCGCTGTCGCGCTTCGCCGATGAGCTCGGAATCAGCGTATCGCGGGCGACGCGGCGGCTCGTTGCGGCATGTCTCGAGGAACTCGAGGCCGAGTCGGCGAAAGAGACCGAATAGCCATCCGCGGCTGCCGGCATCAGTCCGAAAGCCAGCGAAACACCAGCGCCGTGACGCTGGTCGCTATCACCAGTGCCGAGAGCGACATGTAGTCGATCGTCGCCAGTTTCGTTGCAATGACGGACCAGCCATCGAGTGCCGGCAGCGTGCGGTCCGTGCTGCTGCCGAGACCGAGCAGCGGTCCGGCGGCGAGCGCTCCGCCCGTTAGCAGGGCAACTGCGAGAACGCGCTCGCGCACCCGCGCGCGATGACGGACCCGACGCATGACATCGGCAACGAAGGTATCGCCCGGTAGCGGTTTCGCGATGCTGCCGAATATCTCGCCGAGCCTCAGATCTTCCGGGTCGGTTGTCATGCAATGCCCTCGAGCGCAAAACGCTCCCTGATCCGGCTCTTGCCCCGGCGGATGTGCGACTTTACGGTGCCCAGCGGCCAGCCGGTGACCTTTGCAATCTCGCCGTGACTCATACCGTACGAGTAGCACAGAATCATCGCTGCCTTCTCATCGTCATTCAACGCGGCAAGCAGTTTCGGCAACTCGGCATGGCTCTCGTCCGCTTCCGCATGGCTTGCGATCTCGCTGCGGCCGAATTCGGCGCGCTTGCGACGTTCGCGGGATTCGCTGCGGCAGAACTGGCGGTACTCGTTCCAGGCGATCGCCATGATCCAGCTTCTGAATCGGCCACTGCCCCGGTAACTGCCTAACCTGTCCCAGGCGAGCAGGAAGGTCTGCTGAGCCAGATCGTCGGCGAGTGCGAAGTCGCCAGTCAACTGGCGCAACCAGCCACGGACGCCGGACTGGTGGCGGCGCACCAGTTGCTCGAACGCGCGATCATCCGCTGTCGCGATGACGCTGGCGACGAGAGCCTCATCCGTGACATTCTCATCCAGCTCGCCGGATGCCGGCGTCACCTCAGCTCTGCGGTGCGACCTTCCATAGCACGATGTAGGCGATTCCGACACAGAAAGGCAAGGCTGCGAGCGCCAGGGCGGGACCCCAGGTTGTCGTCCCGCCCGCGATGTCGAGCGCCGGCGATGCCAGGGCGGCGACGCCGATGCTGATTGCGATGGCGATAATCCCGCGCCGCAGATCGACGTGTTCCGGCGGCTTCGGTTCGCTGAGGCGCTCGATCAGCTCCGGGCTCAGCTCCTGACCCTGATCGATCGCCTTGCGTATCGTTTCCTGAAACGCAGCCCGCGACTCATGGCGATAACGGAACCAGCTGTAGGCGATAAAGCCGATCACGATAAACATCACGATCGGCATCATGAATGGTGAATCCATCGAACTACTCCGGTCTCGGCGCTTTGCCGCTTGCAGATACGATGCCGCCAGTCCGCGTTTTGGATGCACTGCCGGCCGCGGAGCCGACCTCCGGGGCGGAGCCCCGGGGCGGACCTCCGGGGGCGGACCTACGGGGGGTGGACCGTGCAGCCGGGCTCCGGGCCCGCGGCCGCGCACGGTCGACGCGAGATCAGCACGCGGTCGGCAGAAACCGGTCGGGACTCGTCAGGAGGTCTTGTGGGGCGTTCCGTCGGCGGGCCCGTCAGCCGGTCCTGCGCCGTCCCTGATCTTCTCCGGCGACCAGCTCGGCAATCTGGATTGCGTTCAGGGCCGCGCCTTTGCGCAGATTGTCGTTCGCGATAAAGATCACCAGGCCGTTTTCTACCGAGGTGTCGCGCCGTATGCGGCCGACGAAACTCGGATCCTTGCCGGTGGCCTTCAGTGGCGTCGGGATATCCGTCAGTGCGACACCGGGTGCGGCCGCCAGGATTTCCTTCGCCCGCTCGACGCTTATCGGTCGGGTAAATTCGAGATTCAGCGACAGCGAGTGGCCGGTGTAGACCGGCACGCGAACACAGGTGCAGGACACGCGCAGGTTCGGCAGCGCCAGAATCTTGCGCGATTCGTTGTGAAACTTGAGCTCCTCGTCGGTCCAGCCGGCATCCCCCGAATATTCACCGGCATACGGCAGCACGTTGAATGCGATGGTTTCGGCGAACTTGCGGGCTTCCGGGAACGTGAGTCCCTCGCCATTGGTCGGCAATACGTCGGCGCTGCCGTCCGTTGTGGCAAGTTCGCCGGCCAACGCATCGATGCCCGCCTGGCCACCGCCCGAGACGGCCTGATACGTCGACGCGACGACCCGTACGAGGCCCGATTCGTCCGCCAGCGGTTTCAGCACCGGCATCGCCGCCATCGTCGTGCAGTTCGGGTTCGCGATGATGCCTTTCGGCCGGTGCAGCGCGGCTTCCGGATTGACCTCGCTGACCACCAGGGGCACGTCCGGGTCCATTCGCCACGCGGAGGAATTGTCGACGATCGTGACGCCCGCGGCCGCCCATTTCGGGGCCAGCGCCTTCGACGTCGCACCGCCCGCCGAGAAGATCGCGATGTCGAGCCCGGCCGGGTCGGCCTCGGCGGCATCCTCGACGACTACGTCGCGTCCGGCCCACGAAAGCGTCCGGCCGGCCGAACGGGACGAGGCAAAGAAACGGACCGAGGCTGCCGGAAACTGCCGCCTGGCCAGGATGTCTCGCAGCGCGGTGCCGACCAGTCCGGTCGCACCCACGATGCCGATGTCGATAGTCATGTCGAGCGCTCGCGTGAGTAGCCGAGCATTCTGCCCGACGAAGCTGCCGGGTGGAACCTCATGGTTCCGGTGCCGGGCTCAGTCCGGCCAGAGGCCCCAGCGGGCCCGATAGCCACGGGCATCGACGTGGATGAACGGCCCGTGATAGCGCGTCGAATCGTAGATGCCGAGCCCGCCGGCAAAAGGCACGTAGTCCTCGTCGTCCGCGATGGACTCGAGCCAGCGGGCGAGCGTGATGGCATCGCCCACGTCGACGCGACCGTCGCCGTTCAGATCGTCCATGTTCCCGTCCGCGTCGACATCGACGAAAACGTCCGCAGCATCGCCATAGATGTGCCTGCTGAAAGGCACATTGCCGATCGCACGGTTATAGAACGGTGTGCGGTAACCGCTCATGACGTGCAGCGTCGGTGCGTCGTGGCCTCGCGCGCGCACTACGGCCAAAAGTCGCTCGAGCTTGCCATACAGAATCGGTGCCGGTGCGACGTAGCGCGGCCAATCGCCTGCCTGCTTCGACACGAACTGACCGATTCGAAAGTGGCGGGAGACCCGGCGATGCCGGTTCGCCGCGGTGACCTCGACGAAGCCGCGCGGCGGCGTGTAGTCGGCGTCGTTCCGCGGCGGCGAGCCGTCCGGATAGCGGCCGATCCGGTACTCGCCGACATAGCCGTCGCTGACCTGTGCCGCCGGTACCAGCACGAACAGATTGAGCGCGCCCGGCGCCGCGTCGCCCGCCGCGTCCCCCGTGGCAGCCCCGAACCACAGTTCGCCCGAGCTACCCGCCTCCCGCGGTGCCAGCCAGCGCCAGCGGTCATGCCCGGCCGGTTCGATAGCACCTATCGTCACGGATGGCGGCTTACGCGCTGCAGTCGTCCCCAGCCGCAACTCGACCGCCTCACCCGGCAGCGCGAACACGGCCAACGGCGCCGCATTGCCGGCACCCGCGTCACCGCCGCCGATAATCATCGGCAACGGGTCGGTGCCGGCCTGCGAGGCCGCGACGGTCATCAATAGTGTGAGACAGGCTGTTGCCCGTGCCCGGGACATCAGGATTTCTCGGCTCCTTCCCTCGGGAGCCGTCAGTATACCGGGCCGCGGTCGGCGCGTTTAGCGAGCAGCAGCCGCCCGATCGTGGCCGTAGATGTCTTGCGGCAGCGATAGACGGCCGTCATCGGTGACGGTGGCCGTCATATAGGTCAGATAGACCGGCAGCGGCGTCGACAGCCGAACGTGCCGGTTCCGGCTGTTGGCGAAGGCGTCGCTGACAGCATCCGCATCCCAGCTGGTTTCGCTTTCTAGCAGCGCCCCGGCCAGCGCGTCCGGCGCCTCGACACGAACGCAGCCGTGGCTGAAGGCGCGCCGGCTGTGGTCGTACAAATGGCGGGCCGGGCTGTCGTGCAGGTAGACGTTGAACTCGTTCGGGAATATGAATTTGACGGTACCGAGAGCGTTGTTCGGCCCCGGACGCTGCCTGAGGCTGAACGCATCCCAGTTCTCCGCCAGCGACGGAGCGGGCCCCGACCCCGCCCCGTCGGTCGCCGATTCGCGCCGCAGCAACTCGTAGCCGTTGGCCGCCAGATAGTCGGGGTCCGCGATGGCCTGCGGCAGTATCTCCCGGGCCCAGATCCTTCGCGGCACGTACCAGTACGGGTTGAATACCAGATACTCGATCTCATCCGTGAACACCGGGGTCGGGTTCGCGCGGCTGCCGACGACGACCCGCATCCGCAGGCGTTCCGCATCATCGCGGGTCAGCGTCAGGCGGTATTCGGGGATGTTCACGTGCACGTAGTCCTTGCCGAGGTCGATCGGCAGACGGCGCCAGCGTGCGAGGTTCAGGCGAATCCGGTGCGCGATCTCGCTGCTGCCCATGTCGAGGTGCGCGCGGGTGGCGGGCCCGACCTTGCCGTCCGCCTCGAGGCCGTGCAGGGTCTGGTAGTCGCGGACCGCGGCTTCGACTTCCGTGTCGAAGACCGCGGTCGCGGGGGGCGGCAATTCGGGCATCGATGCGCGATAGGCGGGTGCTTCGAAGGCGGAGCCCGCTGCTGCCGGCTTCGCTGGCAGTCCCAGTCGGCTGCGCAGTGCAGCGACCCGGGCACCTCGGTCGCCGGTTTCGAGCGTCGGCCCCGGGCCAATCGCCGCGGCAGCGGCTGCGGGCTCGTCGCGAAGTGCCAGCAACGCCTTCTGTAACGCTGCATACTGCGGATGTGTCGGCACGACCTGCGCGGTCAGCTCGCCGATGCCGCCCGGTTGCGACGCCGCGTCGAGCATCTCGTCGATCGCACTTTCGCGCTCGGCCGGCGGCATATTTTCGAACTCGACCGGTCGCATGTCGGTAACGAACTTCTCGAGGCTCAATGACAGCAGCGTGTCGAATGCCTGTGCGGCATCGGGGCTCCCGTCGACGAGCCGGGCGTAGCGTGCTCTGAGCTCCAGAGAAAAATACGCCGGCGCTTCGAGGCCATGAGCGTCGGTGCTGGCCAGCAACTCGAGCGCCGCGCCGGCCTCAGCCGTCGGTCGGACGCCCGTCACCCAGCGTGACTGCGCGACAGGTGCCCCGTGATCGAGACCCCTGGCCGACGCGTCTGACGACAGGGCTGCGCCCGGGTCCGCGGCCAGCACGCCGATCAGAACGATGAACCGAATATCCATCAATAACAGCTTCTTGTTGTTCTTTTCTCAGGTAGAAGGAAGCAAACGGTGAGCCAGTTAACAGAGTGTTTGCGGTGTGACGCAGGTCACATTCCGGCGACGCAAAATGTGACGGCCGTCACACTTCGGGCCGGTTCGGCGCCTGCTCGAGGAGGGCCGGGCCATTGAATAAGCGCTATCGGATGTCGGAAAACGTGACAGCACGGCCGCTCATGCGGCGGTCCGGCAAATGATGTATTTTGGCTTTATGTCGCATGCACTGAAGCGCGGGTCGTTCGCCGCATGCCGGTCCGTGGCTGCCTGCCGCCCGACGTCGTATCTCCTGCTCGTGGTCGTTTCCGCCTGCACCGGGCCGACGCCGGATCCGGCGGAGCGTGCAGGCCCGCGGCTTTACGTCCTGGACGGTGGTGTGCTCGCTTCGAGCCCCGCGAGCTATCAGCTGGCCGATGACGAGGTTCGGACATCGCAGCTGTCGATCGCGGCTTACCTGATCGAGCATCCGGAGGGCGTCTTGCTGTTCGATTCCCTCGGGATCGCCGATGAAGAGCGGCTGGCGGCCGGCACCGGCACGCGCCAGACGATCGTGCGCCCCGATGGGCAGGAGCGTCATGTCGTGCTGGCGCCGTCGTTAGGCGCGCAGCTGGCGGAGATCGGCCACGACCCCGACGATGTGACGCATCTCGCGTTCTCCCATCTGCATTGGGACCATACGGCCAACGCGAACCTGTTCGCCCGCGCAACCTGGCTGGTCAGACCCGAAGAGCGCGCGCTGATGTTCTCGACACCCGGTGGCAGTGCGCGACCTGCCCTCTATGCTGTCCTCGAGGACAGCGAAACCGTGCTCGTGACGGACGACGAGCACGACGTGTTCGGTGATGGGTCCGTCGTTCTGAAGGCTGCGCCCGGTCATTCGCCGGGCCACCAGGTGCTGTTCGTGGATCTGGCAGTTACAGGCCCGATCGTATTGTCCGGCGATCTGTATCACTACCCGGAGGAGCGCTCGCTCGATCGGCTGCCGGTCGCGGAAATGGATCAGGCGCGCACCGCGGCGTCACGCCGCGAAGTCGAGGAGTTTCTCGCGCAGCGCGGTGCCACACTCTGGATCGGTCACGACCTGTTCGCCCACCGCGAGCATCGCAAAGCGCCGGCCTACTACGACTGAGCTGCTGCTTTGGTCATTGGGAAAACCTGGCTGATGCAGAAACGGTGGGCCGGCAGCGCATCTCTGCCCGCGGGTTTGACTCGGATTCGGACACGGATCCTCACCATGACACCGGCCCCGGCCCCGGCCCCCGCCCCGGCCCCGGCCCCGGCCCCGGCTCTCGCCCGGGCCCTCACACTGGCGCCGGCTCTGGCCCTGACTTTCACGCTGGCCCTGACTCCGCTCCTGACGCTGATGTGGCCGGCGCCGGTCCAGGCACAGCGCGTTGCCGATCCCGGGTTTCGGAGCGTCGGCCGCGGGGCGCCGCTGACGCCCGCGATTCCGTGGCGCGAGCGAACGCCGGCGGAGCGGCTCGAGTCCTATCCGCCTGCAGAATTCGATGACTATCCGGAGCGCTACTGGATGGTCGGCCCATTCAACGGCGACGGCCGGCGCGCGCGGAGCGGATCCGCCTGGAATGGCGCCGTGCCGGACGGCATCGAGCCGCTGCCCGTCGACCTGTTCACGTCGCAGGATTTCTATGCGGATCGCGAGCTGTGGTCGGATCCGCGTTACTTCCGGTGCAACAGCCCGGAAGCGATCGAGGCGCAGTGGGCCGATGGTCTGATCGGCGATGATCCGCCGCGCTCGGCCGCCTGGGGGCATTGCGATCGCGACTACCCGCGCGAGGCCATCGTCAGCCCGTACCCGTTTGCGTCCGCCGAGGAGCACTACGAGGCGCTTCTCGCTGAGACCCGCCGCCGCGGCGGCCCGACCGAGCACACTTACGCGACCGTGCCGTCGGGGCTCAACGGCCGGTACGTGTGGCCACGCGGGCAGAACTGGTATGCGGAGATTCTCTGGAGCCAGACGCCGACGATTCTTTCGTTGCTGACCGACGAGTATCAGACGCGCATGGTCCAGGAGGCATATCACCACGGCAACACGAACGCGGCGATGTGGCCTGCGATGTATTGCTGGCCGGAAGGCTTCATGCGCCGCTGGCACTACCACGGTGTGACTAATCAGCCGCATCAGGTGCTGGTGACACCAAAGCTGGTTCAGTTCCTGTCCGGCGATGCCGACAATTTCATACACAACGTGCACATTGGCCGGTCATTCAGTATGGACGGTGCCGTACCGCGACTCGGCGCCGACGTGCCGCGCTGGTACGGCGAGACGATTGGCTTCTGGGACGGTGACGTGCTGATAACCTGGACGTCGAACATCCAGGGCTGGAAGGTGCACGGCAATTTCGAGTTCTCCAATCGCCTCCAGACCGTCGAGATCTATACGCCGTATCGCGACGCCGACGGGAATGTGATCGCGATCGATCACGAAGGCGTCTTCTACGACCCGGAAGCGCTCGTCGAACCGATCAGAATGGTTCGCAACCTCGAGAAGCACTACGAGCTCGACGAAGGTGTGCCGTACCAGTTCATCGAGTGCGTTCCGTCGATCTACCCGATCGACGGCATTGCAACGCCGGTGGCGCCGGGAACGGTACTCGAATTCACGGTCCCCGACATGTATGGGCGGCCGTGGGCGGATCTGTGGGAGACGTACCACGAGCAGGCGATGGAGCAACCCGACGGCGACGATATTTTCAGCTTCGACTGATCTGACGAAGCCATCGCGCTCGATTGGTGTCCGTCCAGCGGGCGTGCCGGGCGCCGGACGGTTTGGGTGAACGCATGACGTGACAGGAGAGGCATCAATGAATAGAGCAAACGTTACGCTCGCGGCGGCGATTCTTTACAGTCTGCTGGCGTCTCCGGCTTCGGCCCAGGCGCCGACGCAGGTCGCGTCGCAGGTCCCGGGGCCGACGCTCGAAGCCGAGGACGTGCTCGAGATTCGCCAACTGCTCGATAGTTACGCACAGCTGCTCGATCACTGCCGCAACGGCGGCAGGGATTACGCGAACCTGTTTACCGAGGACGCGACTTTTGGCGTGTCATCGGAGTGGGGCGGCGGCGAGAAGATCTGGTTTCGCGGTCGCGAGGCATTGATCCGCGCGGGCGGGGGGATGCCGGACGGCAGCTGTCGTCCGCAGTCGAGTCCGATGCCGAGCTATCACATCAACATCAATCCGCTGATCACGCCGACGGAGGACGGTGCGCATGCAAGATCGACGTTGCTGACGATCACCAACGATACCGACGCGCGAGGCGACATCGTGCACTGGGAAGGCGGTTACGAGGATACGTTCGAGAAGACGGCGGACGGCTGGCGATTCAGTTCGCGCGTTCACGTCTGGCCCGAGATCGAGTGGACGGATCGCCCGGAGGACATGCCGCCGAGAAATATTGCGGAAGAGTAGTCAGGACTAAGAGACCGGCTGCCTCAGGATCGTGCGGAGCTTTTCCGCGGGTGTCTTTCGAAAGTCGCTGAAGTAAATCTCGTGATGCTTGTCACGCATCGTCAGTCCGTGCGCAGGAATGAACTGCTCGTGCATGGCCTTGAGTATCGGTCCTTCATCAGCGAATGAGCCGATGTGCAGTGTCTGCACACACTTACCTTCGTTCAGTTTTTCTAGTCTGAGTTTGTCGAGAAACTCCGCACCGACTTTGGCCGAAGCATCGCTCAGTGCGTCCCGGAACATTGCGCCTGTAATCCAGTCCGGGGTGAGGATCATTGCTGTCCAAAGCCACCGGGACCTATCGTAGTTTGCGGTGAACACGCTCATATCCTCGGCCCACCACAAGCCTTCCAGAGGAGGGACTACGTAGTCTTTGCCGAGTTTCTGCTTCGATGCGAACTTGAGCTTGTATGCGACCGGGTAGAGCGTTTGTATGGCGCCTCTGAACTCATCGGAATCCGGCCCGTTCTCTCCATCGATCATCAGATATTGAAGCACCGGGACATCGACCACTGAGAACTTGCCGCTCCTGGCTCTGTAGCTCTCGATTTCCTTTTTCGGGTCTATCTTCGTCATCAGGGTGCATCGCACGGGTGAAGTCGGGCGATCCGGTCGAGGAATGAGATGTCTGACACACGACCCGGGCGTCGGCGACTAGCGTTCTTTCGATCGCGCTTCCGGAAAAGCGGCCCCACCGGGCGGGCTCGTCGATTCGCTCGCGGTCGAGAATCAGTCAGCCGCGGCTCCGGGAGGGAACCGCGGCCTCCGGATCGTCAGGAAACCATCACGGTTCGCGGGAACTGCGCGTAATTCTCCCAGCGCGACGGCTTCTCCGGTACCTGATCGGCGGTCGCCTGAACCTGCCCGTTGGCGTCGGTCACGCGTGACACGAGCGTGTGCTCACCCGGCGTAGCATCTTCCCAGTCGAGGTAGAACAGCTTCCAGGAGTACTGCGTCGAGTCGGGGTCGATCTCGGCTTCGCGCCACGGCCCGTCGTCAATCTTGATTTCGACCGAGCGCAGCGGCGTCCCGTCGTTCAGAACGAACCCTGCGATGCGGTGTCGGCCATCCTGGCGAGTCACGCGAACGATCGAGGATTTGAGCTGAATCTTCGTGACCGAACGCTCTTCCCAGCGCTCGATGCCGCCGATATCGCGCTTGCTCAACGTCACGTAGTCGCGGGCCATGAATCGACCCATGTAACGGCGGTCCTGGACATGGATCTGTGTCAGCCATTTCACGTTCGCGACGCCGTACCAGCCAGGCACGACCAGACGAACCGGGGCGCCGTGATAGAGCGGCAGCGGCTCGCCGTTCATCTCCCAGGCCAGCATGACTTCGGCTTGCATCGCATCGTCGATGTGCAGACTGCGCCCGAACGCCTGCTCGACGTCCGTGTCGCGGACGTTTTCCGTTCCGAGGTCCGCGCCGTAAAAGACGACTTCGATGCCGCGATCCTGGACGCCCGCCTGATTCAGCAGGTCGCGTACGCGTACGCCGCCCCATTTCGCATTGCCGATCAATCCATGAAATATGTTCGGATTGTTGCCGCCGCATTCGAATCCGGCGTCGATCTCGAACTTCTCCTGGCTCTTCAGCTCGTCGAGCGTGAATTCGATGGGGCGATCGACGAGCCCGGTGATGTTCAGGCGATACTCAGCATCGGGAATTTCCGGCTGGCCGTAGTGCTGGACGATGTAGAAGTCATCGTTCGGCGTATAGAACGAATCGATGCCGCGCGTGTCGAGGTAGTGAAAACCACCGGGCGTCACCGGCGGCACCGTGTAGTTCTCCGGCATATCGGTGAACGGGACGAGCTCTTCGCCCTGTGCCAGCGCCAGCTTGGACCAGAACGGCATGCCAGCCGTCGCGGCGGCACCGCCAAGCGCGATGCCCGATTTCAAGATAGTGCGGCGATCCGTCTCGCGGTCCTGTGACATGCCGTTCTCCCCTAAGCTGTCGATCTTGTTCTCGTGGGCCTGATTATTTGCCGTGCGGGCAGGTCGGTCAAACCGGCGACTATTTGTCGAGCCCGGCGAGATACGCGGCGACGTCTTCCATCGCCTGCTTGTCCGCGAGCACCTGCGCCATCGGGGCCATCGTTGCGCCGAACGTGTCGCCCGGGCCGCCGCGGATACCGTTCTTGAAATTCTCGAGCTGCCGAACCAGATACCATTCCTCGCGGCCCGCCAGCGCCGGGGCATTCATCGCTTCCATGCCTTCGCCCTGCGGGCCATGGCACGTGGCGCACACGCCGTAGAGTGCCTGGCCCTTGGCCGGATCGCCCTCGGCGAGACAGTTCGCTGAAAAGAGAGCCAGGCACGCCAGCATCGGATAAGTCCATTTCTCAGTCATTCCGCAGTCCTCGGCAGATTTCCGATATTTCATCACAGCGCAGAGTTTGGGGACAGTGAGAGTTTGGGGACAGGGGAGAGTTTGGGGACAGAGTTTGGGGACAGTGACCCTAATTCCCCGAATTAGGGTCACTGTCCCCAAACTCTGTCCCCAAACTCTGTCCCCGGGCTACGCCCGGGTGAGGTCGTATTGTCCGAAAGGCAGGTCCCGG
Organism: Candidatus Rariloculaceae bacterium; assembly: GCA_965223375.1. Lineage (GTDB taxonomy): Bacteria > Pseudomonadota > Gammaproteobacteria > Steroidobacterales > Rariloculaceae > CBDCWM01. The sequence goes on along the minus strand of OZ245000.1, from coordinate 629,744 downwards.
TAACGCCGCCCCGTGATCTGGAAGATGCAGTCGCCGATGGCCGACTGTACCGACGTGGCACGGTCGTGGCCCATGCCGATGATCCAGTGCTGCGTCTCGAAGAACCGGATGTTGATCTCGGGCGGGTCCTCGTCGATTCGTGAGATCGAGAAACGGTCGAAATTGCTCTCGACGATCCGCCCGCGCGCGATCGTGTTCGCCTGATGCATCGCGTCGTTGTAGAACCAGGCGATCTGACCTTCGATCTGCTTGCGCACCGACAGCGGGTTGACCAGGCCGAAACCGGTCTCGTGGGCGACGTCGACCCGTTGCAGGCGCAGCACGCCATCCGGCGTGATCGAGACGGTGTGCACCATCGCACTGATCGTCGCCATCCCGTCACCCTCGGCGCCGCGCTCCTCGAGCGCGATTGCCCGTGCCGTGCCCTCAGGCAGCGGCGAACCCCAGCCCGACATCTCGGCGGCGATGTCGAGGGCCCCGATCATGTCGTCCTTGTAGGGCAGTTCGGTTCGGGACAGCAGCTCGCGTCGGTAAAGGTACGGATCATGCCCGGCTGCGTGGGCCAGCTCGTCGATGAACGATTCGCGATAGAACTCGTGCGCGGCCTGGCCGACGCCGCGACGAGTGCCGACCGGCACATGAAACTTCGTCGTGTGATTCGAGTAGCGATAATTCGGCACGGCGTAGCGCGATCTCGTGTCGAACGATGCATCCGGGCCGAAACCGCCTTCCTGCATCGCGGTGCGCACTTCGAGCGCGAGCGGATAGCCGTCTCCGTCGAGCGCCGCCTTCAGCCGCGCCGCGCCCATGGCCCGATAGGTCGTGCCGATGAAATCCTCTTCTCGCGACCACAGCATGTGTATCGGCGTGCCCCGAAAGGCGTTCGCAATCATGATCGCCTGCTCGGCCTGCGGTCCGTTGCCGTTGCGGCCGAAACCGCCGCCGAGATGACACATGTGCAAGTAGACATCCGTCTCCGCGATACCGGTTATCTGAGCAGCGCTGAATCGCGTCTCCTGAGGGCTCTGATCCCCCATCCAGATGTCGACCCGATCGTCGCTGACCAGGACCGTGGCATTACCGGGCTCCATCCGCGCGCGCGGCAGGTAGGGCGTCGTGTAACTGCCCTCGACGATGCGGTCGGCCTGCTCGAACGCGGCGTCGACGTCGCCGTGATCGACCCGCAGGTTGCCCGTTTCTTCGAGGGCGGCCAGCAGTGCGGCATTCATGTTGTCCGTGCCGAATGCAGCATGTTGGGGCGGTTCATTCCACGCTATCGGCATCCGGTCGAGCGCCGCTTTCGCCTGATACCAGTGGTCGGCGACGATGGCCACGCCGCCACTGAACACACGTCCGCGCGTCAGCGCCGGGTCCGGGATCGGCAGGCGGGTAAAGCCGATGATGCCCGGCATCTCCCGCACGGCGTCGAAGTCGAAGCTTGCGACGTCGCCGCCGTAAACGGGGCAGGTCTTTACCGCGGCCCACTTCATGCCGGGAATGCGGACATCGATGCCATAGACGGTTTCGCCGGTCACCTTCATTGGCACGTCGCGATTGCGTTGCTCCGTGCCCATCAGCGTCCACCGATCAGGCGGCTTGATCGTAATCGCTTCCGGATTGGGGTGAGGCGTCCGGGCTGCGAGGGGCGCAATCCGGCCATACGTCGTCGTCCGCCCCGTGGGTGAGTGCGTGATCGTGCTGTCGCGGGCCGACAATTCGGCGACAGGCACGCCCCATTCCCGGGCCGCCGCCAACAGCAGGCGCTCGCGCGCCTCGGCACCTGCGAGTTGCAGGTAGTAACGACCGTCTTTCACCGATGCCGCCTCGTTCGTGCGCATACGCCGGTAGAGGCTGTCCGGAATGCCGCCGACGCCGGTTCTCGATCGGCTCCGGAATCCCGGCGTACCGCCGCCGGTCGGGTCCTGCGCACCATCGCCCATGACGTCGAGCGTCCATTCGGGAGCCTGCTCCCTGGCATCCCGATTGACCGACGCGTACTCGGAGCGAACCCTGCGCCAGTCGCACTGCAGCTCCTCGCAGACCATCATCGCGTTGGATGTCCACACGCCCTGGCCGAGCTCGGTTTGCGCGATTCTTATCGTCACCGTGTCGTCGGGATCGATCACGATCCAGGCGTTGACCTCTTGGGTGGCCGTGTCGCGGGACCAGCTGGCGCCCGCCGGGAGCGGCGAGTCGGGCAGCGTTTCCTGCGCCCTCAGGCCGCGCGGTGGGATCCAGAAGCCGAGCACGAACGCACCGGCCGAGGCCCGCAGGAAATCGCGGCGCTCAGGATCTGCCGGCTGGCGGGTCATCGCTTTCGGCATCCGGCGTCGGTTCGGTGGCGATCAGCCGGGCGGTGAGCGCGCCGGTCGTGCCCGGCTCCGTGTCGCTCGTGCCCGGCGCCATGTCGGCAGATCCCGCCGCTGTTTCGGTCGATTCCGCGGCGATCAGGTCGGCGGCCCGGTGAATGGCCTGCCGAACGCGATGGTAGCTGCTGCACCGACAGATATTCGTAATCGTTCGATCGATGTCGGCATCGGTCGGTGTCGGCGTTTCGGCGAGCAGTGACAGCGTCGCCATGATCATTCCGGACTGACAATAGCCGCACTGCGGTGCGTCCAGCTCTATCCACGCTTGCTGAACCGGATGTCTGCCGGCTGCCGCGATGCCCTCAATCGTTGTGACCTCGCGACCGATCGCAACCGCTGCAGGCACGCTGCACGAGCGAATCTGACGGCCGTCAATGTGGACCGTACAGGCGCCGCATTGCCCGATGCCGCAGCTGAATTTGGTGCCGGTGAGCCCGACGTGCTCGCGCAGTATCCACAACAGCGGAACTTCCGGGTCGGCGTCGATCGTTCTCGTGATGCTATTGACGGTCAGCTCGAATGGCATTCCGAATCCGCTGAATTGTCGGGGCGAAGCGTAGCGACGCCCGAGTATAGGACGTTCGCCGGACGGCCGCATTGGAAGTCGTGGCGGTGAATTCCGGCTCGGACGCGGGGCCGGGCTTTATGACGCGTGAGGCAGCCTGTCCCGGGCCCATGCGCTATGATTCAGCGACTTCGATCGCCCGTGGATCGGGCGTCAATAGCGCAAGCTGGCGCGGAGGATCGGTGCTTCGTGAGCAAAGTGGCTTTGGTCGTCGACGATTCCCGCGTGGCCCGACACGTCCTGAGCAAGTTGCTCGCCGAACACGGTATCGAATCCGACGCCGCGGAGTCGGCCGAGGAGGCGCTCGAGTATCTGAAGCATCGCCGGCCGGACGTGGTCTTCATGGACCACCTGATGCCCGGGATGGACGGCTTCGAGGCGCTCGAGGCGATAAAGGCGAATCCCGCGACTGCGACGATTCCCGTGCTGATGTATACGTCGCAGCAGGGCGAGCTTTATGTCGGTCAGGCACGGGCGCTCGGCGCATTCGGCGTACTGCCGAAAGAGCTGAAACCCACCGAGGTCCAGGCCGTTCTGAATGCGCTGCACCTGACACCCGGTGCGCCGCAGAGCCCGGCGGCGGCAACGTCAAGGCCGCCGCAGGAGCGTGACGATCAGAGTCGGCGAGTCGAAGACCTGCTGCAGGAACTCTTCCATCACCAGCGCGCTGCGCTTCGCGAGGAGATTCGCGAGAGCCACCAGAGGGCGGTCGATTCGGTCCGCGTTCCGATTCTCCCGGAGCCCGAGCCGCGAGCCGAATCGGGACGCAACCCGCTGCCGATGTTCGCTTTCGTCGCTGCACTGATTCTGGCCGTCGTCCTGGGGCTTCTCTACGGCAACGTGAATCGGGCACTCGAGTCCGAGCGCCTGCAGACCGCCGAGTTGTCCGCCCGCATCGCGCAGCTTGCGACGGCGCGCGACATGCTCGAGGGCGGCGAGCGCCAGCCTGCGCCCGCCGCAGGCGCCGTATCCGGGGCACTGCTCAGAGTGCTCGAGCGGGCCGTGATGTTCGATTCGCGCTATGTGTTCGGTGAGCTCGCGCTGAGCGATGCCCGGGCCGAGGAGGTCGACGTCCTGATTCGCGATCTCGAGACGGCCGGCTTCGCCGGCACGGTTTTCATCGACGTGCATGCCGGACGCTTCTGTATGAATCTGGATGAACTGGGCGACTGGGCGCCTGCGCCTGCCGACCTGCCGGCAACGGAATGCGTCCAGCATGGCTGGCCCGACGACGAAGCGGGCGGCCGCGGCGAACGCCAGTCGATCGGCTTCGCCAACATGGTGGCGGGCGTTGAACGTCGGCGGCAGACCACGATTCAGATCAATTCGTTCGGCCATCAGCTGCCGGCGCTGCCGTACCCGGCGATCACCGAATTCGTGACCGCCGGCGACTGGAATGCCGTTGCGGCCCGCAACCAGCGCGTCGAGCTGCGTTTCCAGCCGTAGCAGGGGAGACCGGCGCGGGAAGACCGGCACGGTGCGGGACGACCGGCGCGGAAGACCGGCCCAGCGCGGGAAGACCGGCACGGCGCCGCACCACCGGCCCACCGGTGCCCGGTCGCACGCGCCGTTCCGGTCGCCGGAGTTGTTGCAGACTCCTTCCGTGGTGTACAAACGGCAGTGCAGTTGCGAGGCAGCTCGCTTGCGAGGCACTGCGGTCGTGAGTGAGCCCGCTCGCGAGGCACAGCGGTTGCGAGGCAGCTCGCTCGCAAGAGCGCATTCGAGGAATTTGTCAGCGCCAGGACGGTCGGACCATCAACATGACTGGAAAACTCTTGCGGCTCGCGGGGCCGTTGCTGATTCTGTCTCTATCGGCGCAGCCGCGTCTGGTGCTGGCGCATCATTCGTTCGCGCCCTATGAGCCGGAGCTGCAGCTCATCCTGACCGGCACGGTGACGCACTATCAATGGACCAACCCGCACGTCTATATCGAGCTCGATGCGGTTGGCGACGACGGTGAGGCCCGTAACTGGCTGATCGAGTGCGCCAACCCGGGCATCCTCAATCGTGTCGGCTGGACCTGGAACATGGTGCAGGAAGGCGACGAGATTTCCGTGATCGTCTCGCCGTTGCAAAACGGTGAGCCGGGCGCGCTGCTCAAGGCCATTCGCTTGTCCGACGGCACGGTTCATTCGAACGGCGGACCAGCCGGTCCGGCGACGATTTCCTTCGACGACTGAAACGAGGGCGGCGATGATGCCTTTGCTACTGCAGTTGCGTGCTCACGGACACTTCCTTCGAGGTCTAGCGCTCGCAACAATTACGATGACTCTTGGCGGGGTGTTCCCGGCCTGGGTCGCGGCCCAGGGCGTGGCCGAAGACAGCAACGTCGTTCGCGGCATCAACGGATCGTGGGAGCGCTACCCGACGCGTTTCACGAGCATCGGGACGGAGCCCGAGAATCCGCCCGAGGCGCCGGCGGATATTCCGGAGCCGCCGCTGAAGCCCGAGTTTCTCGATGCCTGGCGCGAGCTGCGCGCCGAAATCGCGGACCTGACCGAGAGAGGGCTGCCGCCGGCGAACAACTACTCCGCCTGCATCGGTGACGGCATGCCCACGATGATGCAGGGCATGTTCCCGATGGAAGTCCTGGAGACGCCGGGACAGGTCACGGTGATCCAGGAAGCCTACAACCAGGTGCGCCGCATCATACTCGGCGGCGACCTGCCTGAGCCGGAGCAGGCCGAACCGCGTTTCGCCGGCCACTCTGCCGGGCGGTGGGAAGGCGATACGCTCGTCGTCGAGACCGTAGGCGTCAAGGACTACGTGCTCTTCCGCAACGTGCCGCATTCGAACCAGATGCGCATCGAAGAGCGCATTCGTCTGATCGACGACGAGTTCATGGCGAATACGGTCACTGTCACCGATCCGGTGTATCTGACCGGGCCCTGGACGTGGACGTGGATGTATCGGCGCTGGCCGGGGTATCAGTTGCAGGAATATATCTGCGAAGACAATCGCTACTATCAGGATCCGGATCTCGGTTATCAGCGATTGCGGATCGAGTAGTAGTTCTCGATCGACGGAAGCAGCGCGGTCAGGGACCGGACCGTCACGGTCGGCTCGATGTCCCACGGATCGAAAATTGCCTCTTCGCTGCGCGCGAGCCAGATGCCGAACAGGCCGGCTGACACGGCGCCGATCACGTCGAACGGATTGCCGGAAACGAGCCAGGCGTCTTCGCCGCCAGAACATGCTTCTCTGACGAAGTGCTCGTAGACGGTCGGGTCAGGCTTGAATGTCCGGACGGCCTCCACGCTGACGATGCTGCGGAAGTACCCGCGGATGCCTGCCTGTTCCAGTAGCCCATCGACCGCTCTCGCGGACCCGTTCGACAACGCGTGGATTTGGCAGTCGACCGATGCCACGGCCTCGAGCGACGTGGCCACGTCGTCGAACGCGGGCAGCGAACGGTATGCGTCGAGCAGTTCCTGACGCTCGCCTTCCGTCAGTCGTATGCCTCGCGCGGCGCAGGCGTAGTCGAGTGCATTGGCCGTGCAGACCGCGAAGTCGGCGAAGCGCCTCATCAGGCCGCGCCGGAACGAATACTCGAGCTGTTTGTCCCGCCAGAGCCGGGAGAGAGCCACAGCGTCATCGCCAACGAGTCGCTGTAGATGCCGCTCGACACCGCGCGTGTCGATCAGCGTGCCGTAGACGTCGAAAGCGAGGCAGATCGTCATCGGCTCAGTATGACAGGTCGCCCCCGGCCGTCAGCGCGGACCTGATACGCGGCTTGCGCAGCCGGTGTTGTCCGTGTCCATCCTGCGCAAGCGTTCACTACACGCGTTGGCTGGTCGCGGGTCGCAAGTCGTCTTGGCCTCGGGTGCGGGTCGCCTTGGCCGCGGGTCGAGAGTTGCCCCGGCCGCGTGAGCTGGCGAGAATGCTGCCGATCGTGATTGCCGGGCGGCCTGCCGGCCTGGTCGCGCACCGCATTGGGGGTAACGGTGAGTAGGGGAGTCAAGCTGCGCCTCGGGACGATGATGTTCCTCGAGTTCTTCATCTGGGGCGGCTGGTTCGTCACGATGGGGAGCTATCTCGCGAACAATCTCGGCGCATCGGGGGCGCAGAGCGCGCTCGCGTACTCGACGCAGTCATGGGGCGCGATCATCGCGCCGTTCGTGATCGGCTTGATCGCCGACAAATATTTCCACGCCGAGCGGCTGCTGGGCGTGATCCATCTGGTTGGCGCCGCGCTCATGTACTCGCTCTATCGGGCCGAAGAGTTCGCACAGTTCTACCCGTACCTGCTCGGCTACATGATTCTCTACATGCCGACGCTCGCGCTGGTCAACTCCGTTTCGTTCCGGCAGATGGACGATCCGTCACAGCAGTTCGGAAAGATCCGGGTCTGGGGGACGATAGGCTGGATCGTTGCCGGTCTCGCGATCAGCTACGTCTTCGCGTGGGATTCGCAGTCGGGCATTGCCGACGGCGCGCTCCGTCACACGTTCCTGATGGCGAGCATCGCCTCGGTTGTGCTGGGGCTCTTCAGTTTCTTTCTGCCCAGGACACCGCCGAAGTCGGCCGGTGACGACGCCGGTGAGGGGCTTGGTGAGCTGCTCGGCCTGTCGGCCCTGGCGCTGCTGAAGGACAGGAACTTTCTGGTCTTCTTTGCCGCGTCGATCCTGATCTGCATCCCGCTCGCGTTCTACTACCAGCACGCCAACCAGTTTCTGACGGAGATTCAGCTGGCCAACGCGACCGGCAAGCAAACGATCGGTCAGATGTCGGAAGTGCTGTTCATGCTCGCCATTCCGTTCTTCCTGCTCAGGGTCGGAATGAAGGCAACGTTGCTGATCGGGATGGCGGCATGGGCACTGCGTTACGTGCTGTTTGCGTTCGGCGATGCCGGTGCGCTGCAGTTCATGCTGATCCTCGGTATCGCGCTGCATGGCGTGTGTTACGACTTCTTCTTCGTTTCCGGACAGATCTATACCGACTTCAAGGCCGGTGAGCGATTCAGAAGCGCGGCGCAGGGCCTCATTACGCTTGCGACATATGGCGTGGGTATGTTGATCGGCTTCTGGATCGCCGGTCGGATTACGGATGCGTATGCGCGCGACGGCGGACATGACTGGCAAACGATCTGGATCTATCCGGCGATTTTCGCGTTCGTAATTTTCGTCCTGTTCGCCCTGACGTTTCGTAACGAAGCCGTCAGGCTCGATGGGGACGAGCCGCCGACCGGGACAGCGTCCGATCCGGTAACCGCGCCGGCGGCCGACGCCGCAAACGGGCCGGCGGCCGATCCGGCGCCTGCCGTATCCGACTCCCGGAGCGCCTGACGACGCCACAACGAATCCCGGGTGCGGGGCCGCGCACCGGCTGAAGCTCGCGGTCGTTCGCGGAAAGTCCGTGATGCGCGTCACATTGAGGCCGGCATTTCGCTCTCTCCAAGTGACATAACGCCGGAATATAAGAGCGTGTCATTCACATTTGTGACGGTCCTCGTTGAGCGATTTTGCGGTTTCCGGACAATGTCTGTCCGGTTGGGGATGTGGTCGATAACTCGTGGCGGAGACTGCGGAAGATTTCGGCGCGAGTTCGTCAGAATCCGTGCAGATGAACTACGTGCAGCGCTGGCTGCAGTCGGTTCTTCAAACAGCGGGTGCGACTCGGGCGCTGGTCATTGCGTCGGAGGGCAAGCGACCCGTTCCGCTGGCGACCGTCCCGGCATCCGTGCCGCCCGGCCGCGATATCTTCGCGGCCGCCAACGCCGCACTTCACAAGCAGCACATCACCTGGCGTCCCGGTCAGTCGTCCACGACGAACGCGCAGGCTCGTTTGCTGATCGGCCAGCTGGTCGAGATTGGTGGCGCTCCCGCTGCCGTCGCGCTCGAGTTCGAAAACGCCGATGTCTCCAACGACGCCGCATTCGCCGATGCGATCGTCAGGATCATTCTGGCGCAACCGATCGCCGACCCGTCCCCGCCGGTTGCGATTTCTGCTGCTGCTGCTCCTGTTGCCGCTGCTGCTCCTGTTCCTGCTCCTGCTGCTGAACCCGACCCCAACCCCCCGCAGCAGGATCCGGAGCCGGAGCGCAGCCGCAAGGAGGCGCCAGCGCTTGATGCTGCGCGTACGGATCGCGTCCTGAGCCTCGAGACGGTTGCGCGTACGGGACTGTTCCCGGTCGCAAGGACTACTGGCAGCCCGGCACCGGACGCACGACCGATGGCGCCAACTGAGCTCGTCGAGGCGCAGGGCGCGGCAATCGCATCGCTCGCGGCCGTTCTCGATCGCGAGCACGTTGCCGAATCGCTGCATGCGCTTGCCGATGGCATCGCACAGCACTGGACCTGTCAGCGTGTCGCGGTCGCCACCTACCGTGGCCGCAAGCTGGCCGTCGATGCGATGTCGGGAGCTGTCGACTTCGAATCGAAGTCGGCTTTGATCGTCGATATCGGGCGGGCATTGGAGGAAACCTGTGCGGCCCGCGCGATGATTTCGATTCCTGACGAGGAGTCTGAAGCGCCGCCACGCAATCACCTGACGCTCGCCAATCAGCTCAAGAAGCCTTCGTTGCTCAGCGTCCCGCTGATCTATGGCGAAGACGTAGTGGGCGCAATCATGCTGGAGCGAGATTTCGCGTTCAGTGCGCCGGAACGTGAGCAGATCTCGCAAATGGCGCTGCTGCTTGCACCGGTCATCGGCCTGAAGAAGCTCGATGCTCTGAGCCCGGCCGAATGGGTCGCCCGATTTGCACGCCGTTACGCGAGCAAGCTTCTCGGACCCGAGCATCTGTTACCGAAGGCAGTTGTCGCGCTGCTGGCGATCCTGGCCGGCTGGTCGATTCTGCATCACGAGACGTTCCGGGTAGACGCGGATGCGCGGCTCGAGCCCAGCGTTAATCGCGCTGTCGTTTCGGCGTTCGACACGTACCTCAGTCAGGTCGAGCGGCGCGCCGGCGATATCGTCGCGCGCGGCGACGTTCTGGCGCGGCTCGACGCCGAAGAGCTGGGGCTGGAACGCGTCCGCTGGGTCGGTGAGCGCGACAAGCTCGCGAAGGAATATCGCGCGACGCTGGCGCAACGCGACCGGTCGAACGTTCGTGTTCTCGAGGCGCGTCGCGATCAGGCCCAGGCGCAAATCGATCTGATCGATGCGCAAATGGCGCGGGCCGTGTTGCGCGCGCCGATCGACGGAGTCGTTGTTTCAGGCGACCTGTCCCAGCAGTTGGGCAGCCCGGTCGAGCGTGGCCAGCTGCTGTTCGAAGTGGCATCGCTCGATGACTATCGCCTGGTCCTGATGGTCGACGAGACGGACGTCAGCTGGGTAGGAGAGGGCAGCACGGGACAGCTTCGGCTTCGGAGCCTGCCGGACAGGCCCTTCGATTTTGCCGTCACTGCTGTTACTCCCGTATCGGAACCGGGTGAGGGCGCCAACCGTTTTCGCGTCGAGGCGAGCTTCGACGAGTTGCCCGAAAACATGCGCCCCGGTATGGAGGGCGTGGCAAAGATCGACGTTGGGTCCCGGTCGATCGCCTGGATCTGGACGCGCTCGTTCATTCACTGGGCGCAGCTGCACCTCTGGAAGCTGGGGTTGTAGCGATGCAGGAATCACTCTTCAGTCAGCAGTGGTATCGCGTTGCGCAGCTCAGCCCGCGTCTTCGCTCGAACGTCACGACGAGCCGCCACTACTATCGCGGTGTCGTCTGGTACGTCGTCGCCGCGAAATCCGGCAAGACGCGCTTGCGAATCAATTCGTCGGCGTTTCACCTGCTGTCGGAGCTCGACGGTCAACGATCGGTCGAAGAGATCTGGCGCGATGCCCTCGTCGTTCTCGGCGACGACACGCCGTCGCAGAGCGAGGTCATTCAGCTTCTCGCGACACTCTTCGATGCCGGCCTGATCGATTTTCAGAAACAGACCGACGTCGATCGGCTGTTCGATTCACGCAGCCGCCAGCAATCGCGGGAGCAGCGCTCGCGGTATCTGAACCCGTTGTTCCTTCGATTCTCGCTGTTCGATCCGGACGCGCTGACGCAGCGCCTCATTCCCTACGCCGCATGGATCTTCAGTCGGCCCGTTCTCTATGCGTGGTTGGTCGCTCTGTTCGGCAGCGCCCTGCTGGCCGGGTTTCACGCCGCTGAGTTGTCGGCTTCTGTTGCGTCGAGTGCGCTGGCGCCAGCCGGCCTGCTGACCTTCTGGATCGTCTTCCCGCTGATGAAGGCAATTCACGAGCTGGCCCACGGTCTTGCGGTGAAACGCTGGGGCGGCGAAGTGCACGAGTTCGGTATCGCGCTCCTGATCCTGCTGCCGGTGCCGTATGTCGATGCGAGCGAATCATCGACGTTCGGCAGCAAGTATCGGCGCATGGTTGTAGCCGGGGCGGGAATATTCGCCGAGACGACGCTCGCCTGTATTGCGCTCGGGATCTGGGCGACGGTCGAGCCTGGAATCGTTCGCGACACTGCCTTGTGCGTATTCATCACGGGCACGGTGTCGAGTCTGCTGTTCAACGGCAATCCGCTGTTGAAGTTCGACGGCTATTACGTGCTGAGCGACCTGATCGAGATTCCGTCGCTGGCGTCACGCTCGAACCAATATCTGCGTCACCTGGTCAAGCGCTACCTGATCGGCATCGAGAGCCGGTCGCCGGTCACGGCCCGGGGCGAGAGAGGGTGGTTCGTGTCCTATGGCGTGCTGGCATTCTGCTACCGCATCTTCTTGACGATCGGCATTTGCCTGCTGGTTGGCAGTAAGTACTTTTTCATCGGCGTCGTTCTTGCGTTCTGGTCGCTCGGGCTTCAGTTCGTCATGCCGCTGCTGAATGGCGTGAAGTTCCTGCTGTTCAGTGCCGATACGCAGGCTTCGCGATTGCGGTCGGTGACGGTGGCAACTGTCGGCGCTACCGTGTTCGCCGCGCTTTTCTTTTTCACGCCGCTGCCGAACGCAACACATGCTCGCGGCGTCGTCTGGCCGGTGGACGACGCCATGGTACGTGCCGAAGCCGACTGCCTGGTGGAAGCCGTGATGACGACCAATGGCGTCCGGGTCGAGACCGGGGAGCCGCTGATTCGTTGCGAGACGACGTTGCTCGAAGCCGAGCTGCGCGATCTCGAGGCCGAGCGGCTCGCGAAGCGGGCGGAGCTGTTCGGAACCCGGGATCGGGTGCAGCGTGGACTGATCGAGAGCGATCTCGAGGCGCTCGAGGACCTGATAGCCGCTGCAGAGCGGCGGCTGGCGGGTGGCGTGCTGGAGGCGCGGGCCAGTGGCGACTTCTTCGCCCACGACGCAGAGAATCTGGTCGGTCGCTTCTTCGCGCAGGGCGACGTGATTGGCTACATGCTCGAGTCGGGCAACGTCGCCGTCCGGACTCTGCTCGATCAGGATCGCGTTCTGCTGCTCGACGAGCGGCTCGTTGGCGTCGAAATCTTCAGCCGCAGAACCGCCGATGGCGGCGTGGATACTTCCGTGACGCGGCGTGTACCGGCGGCGACACAAACGCTCATCACCGCCGCGCTCGGCGCTGCCGGTGGCGGCGACTTGCGCGTTTCGCAGAGCGATGGCGAGGGAATGACGCTCGAAGAGGCTGCATTCGAGGTGGAGGTCGTCCTGCCCGACGAACTGCAAACTTCGCTGGTTGGCGAAGCCGTGAGTATTCGTTTCGATCACGGTTCGGCATCGATTGCGCAACTGCTCTATCGCGAAACACGACTTCTGCTGCTGAGGCGGTTCAATGTCTAGCGCGGCCGGTACACTTGCAACGAACGGACTGGCACGTCCGGGCCGCCAGCTCGACTGGTATCCGGAACGCGCGATTCGGCGTGATCCCCTCGAAGGCCTGAAGCGACGCATTCGCTCGACCTTCGATTCGCGCCGTCTCAGGTTTTCCCGGTTCGCACCGCACGCAGTGGCCATCGAAGCCGAGATCGAACGCCTCGCCTCGCTGCCGCCGGATGCGCTGGTCGAGGCCGTCGCTGAAGCACGTGCGCGCCTTCTCGCCGACGGCTTCACCAGCGGCGCTCTGGTCGGTGCGCTGGCTCTCGCGGGCATGATGGTCCGCGATGCATTCGGATTTTCGCTGCATCGCGAGCAGTATTTCTGCGCGTGGCTGCTGCTGCACGGGACGCTCGCCGAAATGGCCACGGGCGAGGGAAAATCCGTGACAGCCGCCATTACCGCATCGGTCGCCGCCATGGCGGGCGTACCCGTTCACGTAATTACCGTGAACGACTATCTGGTGGAGCGCGACGCGAAGTCGATGGAGCCGCTGTTCTCGAGGCTCGGCTTGTCGAGCAGCTTCGTCAGCCCGGACCAAACCGACGACGAGCGGCGCGCGAACTACATGGCCGACATCTGCTATGTGTCGAACAAGCAGGTCGTCTTCGACTATCTTCGCGACCGCCAGGTGCTCGGCAACCGGCCGGCGTCGATCGCCACACGCGTCCGTGGACTGACGCAGGCGAGGGTGAGTCCGCCGCTGCTGCGCGGTTTGTGTTTCGCGATCGTCGACGAGGCCGATAGCGTCCTGATCGACGATGCGATCACGCCATTGATCCTCTCGCAGCAGATCGCGGGCAAGCAGGACTTGTCGCAATCGCTGACGGCTATGAGCCTGGCCCGCCGGCTGACGGCCGGAACGCATTTTCTCGTCGACAGGCGTGCGCGGCGGGTCACCGTATCGGAAGACGGCGAGTATCAGCTCGCGACCATGGTCAGCGGTCTCGCCGGTGTCTGGAAGAACAGACGATACCGTCTCGAGCTGGTGCGCAACGCATTGGCAGCGATGCACGTCTACCTGCGTGATCGCGATTACATCGTTCGCAACGACGAAGTGCTGCTGATCGACCAGTCGACCGGCCGCGTCATGCCCGACCGCAAGCTGCAGCACGGGCTGCATCAGATGGTCGAGACGAAGGAAAAGTGCGAGCTGTCCGGCCAGTCCGAGACGTTCTCGAGCATCAGCTTTCAGCGCTTCTTCCAGCGCTATCACTTTCTGTGCGGCATGAGCGGGACGATTGCCGAGGCAGCCGGTGAGATGCGCCGCGTCTACGGGCTTGGCGTCGTGCCCGTGCCGACGCACCGGCCGAGCCGGCGGGAGAGCAACGCGCCGATCTTCTGCGCCGATCACGCGCAGCAGGAGGCGGCTCTCATCGATGAGATCGGTCGCGCCATGGCCTACAGCCGACCCGTGCTCGTCGGAACGCGCTCGCTGGCAGAATCGGAGCGGCTGGCACGCGTGCTGCGCGGCGCATCGATTCCACACAAGGTGCTGAACGCCCGACAGGATGGCGAAGAAGCCCGGATCGTCGCAGAGGCGGGCCAGGCCGCTCGTGTCACGATTGCGACGAACATGGCCGGCCGCGGTACCGACATTCCGCTGGCCGATGAGGTGCGTGAGAACGGCGGCCTGCAGGTCATCGTTGCCGAACTGAACGACAACCGGCGGATCGACCGTCAGCTGATCGGCCGCTCGGCGCGACAGGGCGATCCGGGCAGTTTCGTGTATCTGATCAGTCTCGAGGACGAGCTGCTCGAACGCTTCGTTCCGAATTGGTTTCTGAAGCTGGTCCGACGTCGGGTGTTGCCGGTCGCCCGCATTGGCAACGCCGCCTGTCTCGCTCTGGCCCGAGTCGTGCAGATCGGCAATGAACACCGACACCGAATCATGCGCAGGCGGTCGGCTCTGGCCGACGAGCAGATGAATGCGCGCCTGTCGTTTGTCGCGAACAAGGAGTAGTTGATATGAGCAACGCGATACCCGTCCTTGCCGGCCGGGCGAGCGCTTTGGCCCTGCCGGCGGTCGTGCTTCTGTCCTGGCACGGAAGTGCCTGGGCTGCCGAGGAGCTGGCGGCCGAAGCCTTCGATTGCCTGATCGAGCCGAAAATGACCGTGCTGGTAGGTGCGCCGATCCAGGGTGTCATCGACCGGCTGGAAGTCGAGCGCAGCGACTTCGTCGAAGAAGGTCAGGTGCTGGCGCGATTGCGATCCGATGTAGAAGTCGCCGCGATGGAGCACGCCCGAATCCGCGCCACGATGCAAAGCGACATTCAGGCGCGGGAGGCCGACCTCTCGCTGGCCGAAGTCAACATGCGTCGCATCGACGAGCTGGTCGGCAAGCAGATGGTGCCTCAGCAGCAGCGCGACGAAGCGTATGCCCAGTTGCAGGTAGCGACGATGGCCGTCAAGCAGGCGCGCGACAACAAGCGGCTCTACGAGCACGAGTACGCGCGCGCCAGAGAGCTGGTCGAGCAACGCATCATCCGGAGCCCGATCTCAGGTGTCGTCGCGGAGTTGCGCGCCTTCCCGGGCGAGTTCGTCTACGAGAACCCGATCGTGTCGGTTGCGCAGATCGACCCGTTGCAGGTCGAGGCAATCCTGCCGGCGCGCTACTTCGGGTTGGTGAAACCCGGCATGATCGTGGAGATTTCTCCGGAGATCGAGACCGTTGGCAGCCTGAACGGCGAAGTTGCCAGTGTTGACCGGCTGATCGACGCGGCCAGCGGCACCTTCTCGGTCCATGTCGAGCTGCCGAACGGCGACAACGCGACACCCGCCGGCCAGCGCTGCCTGATGACGGTGCTCGGCGACGACTGAGGTCGACCGACCGCACCTCGACTGACATCGACGAGAAAAGGGTTGCATAGCGGACAGGGAGTCCGCCGGAGAGAACAGGGATATGTTGAGACGATTGGCACGAATCTGGAGTGGCAGCGCGCGTGATACCGACGAGGTCGCCGGACGTCCGCACGTCGAGCCGCTCGAGGCACGCGTCCTGTTCTCGGCCGATCTGCCCTGGGCGTCGATGCCGGATGCCGAGGTCGATGCGTACGAGCAGTCTCTGTCAACTGACGATTCGACGTTGGATGCCGCGGAGGCGGGCGACGAACGGGCGCCATTGCAAGCCGTACTGATCGTCGACGAGAGCTATGCCGAGTCCGTTGAGTTGACGCTTGACGAGATTCGAAAGCACTTCGAACGGGACGGTCTGATCGTTGCCACAATCGAGCGCGACGACGACGGCATCGGTAAGGTCAGTGGCATTCTCGATTCGGCCGGGCCGATCGGTTCCCTGAACGTGCTCTCAACGGCCGGCGGCGACGGATTCGTCCTGGGTAATTCAACGCTGACGATGGCCGCCGTCCTGAATCAGGCCAACGATCTGGCCGACTGGCGCGGCGCGCTCGGCAGTGGAACGTCGATCAATCTGCACGCCGACGGCCTCAGCGAGACCGCCGAGTTCGATCATTACGCCGAGCTTTGGGAAAGCATCACGGGTGCTGCGGTCAGTGCGCCGCCGGCAGGCTTCGAGAGCGTCGAAGCCGCCATTGCCGAGCTGACTGCGTCGTTCGATCGCGGGATTGCATCCGTCGAAGCCGTGCCGAGCGATGAGGCCGTCTCAGGCACGCCGGAAATCGCCGAAAGCGACGCGCTCGAAGCCGTCAGCCGAGAAATTGTCTTCGTCGACTCGCGGGTGGATGACTACGAGTCGCTCGTGAATGGAATCGCGTCGAGCGGAGATGCAACCCGTGAGTTCGACGTGATCGTGCTCGATCCGGAACAGGGCGGTATCGAGCAGATATCGGCGATCCTCGACGACTACGAGGACGTTGATGCCATTCACGTCATTTCGCACGGTTCCGCCAGCGGCTTCCAGCTCGGCAGCACGTGGCTGACATCCGATTCCGTCGGTGAGTATGCGAATCAGATCGCCGGCTGGTCGGAGCATCTGAGCGTCGAAGCCGATCTTCTGATCTATGGCTGTGATCTCGGCGCTTCATCGGATGGCCGTGACCTGATCGATCAGCTCCAGTCGTTGACGGACGCCGATGTGGCGGCCAGCAGTGACAAGACCGGGCACGAACTGCTCGACGGCAACTGGCAGCTCGAATACACGGTCGGCGAGATTCAGACCGAGATCGCGATAAACGAGGCGATACAGGAGAGCTACGAATACACGCTCGCGACGATTCAGGTGACGAACCTGAACGACTCGGGAGCAGGTTCGCTGCGGCAGGCGATTATCGATGCGAATGCCGGGGGTGGGGTCGACGTCATCGAGTTCACCGTCAGCGGCACGATCATGCTGACGACCGAGTTACCGGCAATTTCGGATCAGGTCGTCATCGACGGCACGACTGCCCCCGGTTACGCCGGTACACCGCTCGTTCGAATAGACGGGAGTGGAGCCGGATCGGCGACCGGCATCTCACTTCTCGGCGGAAGTGACGGGAGCCAGGTGCTCGGGCTGTCGATTACGAACTTTGCCGGCGACGGCATCTACATAGACGGATCCGACGGGCACACGTTACAGGGCAATTTCATCGGTACCGATGGATCGACCGCTCTCGGAAATTCAGGGCACGGAATCCATATCAGGAACTCCGGCAGCAACACGATCGGCGGGACCGGCGTCAACGACCACAATGTCATCTCGGGTAACGGCGGAAACGGAATCTTCCTTGAAGGCTCGGGTGCCACGAATAATCAGATTTTCGGAAACTACATAGGCACCGACGCGACAGGTGCGCTGGATCTCGGCAACACTCTCGACGGCATCGTTTTCGACAGCGGTGCATCGAACAACACGATCGGCGGCATCGGGGCCGATCAGGGCAACACGATCGCTTTCAACCGAAATGGCGTGGCGGTCTTGTCAGGGGCCACAGGCAACAGTATCCGCGGAAATGCGATCTACAGTAACGACGGCATCTCTATCGATCTGTCTGCCGGATCCACGCCTGACGGCGCGGATACCAACGATGCCAGCGACTCGGATTCCGGCGGCAACACAAAGCTGAACTGGCCGGAGCTGACCTACATCGGCATCAGCGACTCGGGGACGCTGGACTTCACCGTCGATACCTCGACCTTTGCGTCGGGTACCTATGAGATCGACTTTTACGTTGCGAGCGATCGCGACGGCGGTACGGTGGAGGCGCAACGTTTCCTCGGTACCGGCGGCTTCGTGCCGTGGGGCAGCGGTTCATTCTCGAGCTCACTGCCGGGCGTGACACTGCAGCCCGGCGAGTACGTCGTGGCGACCGTGACGGACGCCAACGGCAATACGTCTGAGCTATCGAACTACGCGGTTGCTGTGAGATCCGATGCGGGAGGATCGACGCCGACAGACCTCTACGTCGATTCGACTGCCAGCGGCGGTCTCGATCTCAACACCAACGGCGGTAACGATGCCTATCTGGTCGCCGACGACGGAGGTGCGATTCTCGGTGGGCTGTCGTCGCTGACATTCGAGATCCAGTTCGCCACGTCGGATGCCGCATCGTTTACGCCGCTGGTCTCCTATGCGAGCCCCAGCAACTCCAACGAATTCGCATTCGTTTTCGCCGGCACGGATGCGTATCTCTATATTGCTGACAACGACATCCATCTGACCGGCATCGACTACAGCACGCTGCGGGATGGGTCGCCGCAGTCCCTGACAGTGACCTGGGACAACACCTCGGGTGACTGGGCCGTCTACAACAACGGTGAGCTGATCGACAGCGGTACCGGCCACCAGGTCGGCAACACGATCGAGGGCGGTGGCGTTCTGGTATTCGGCAACGAGCAGGATTCCCTTGGCGGTTCGTTCCAGACGAATCAGTCGTTCCAGGGGACGCTATTCGATGCGCGCTTCTTCTCCGATGTGCGGACCCAGCAGGAGATTGCGGACAACATCGCGTCGACTTTGTCTTACGACGAGGCCGACATGCTTGCCAACTGGACGTTCGACGCGCTCTCGGCGGACGGCGTCACGACCGATATCGTCACCGGCAACGATCTGACTATCCGACACATCGGTGGCGCCGGCTTTACCGCGGGCAATGCCGAATTGACGATGGCGGTGAACGAGACAGCGGCCAATGGGACCGTCGTCGCTAACGTCACGGGAGTCGACCCGGAGCGCGAAGCGCTGATTGCATCGATTCTCGCCAGCGATCCTACGCTCTACTACTCGGCCGAGACGAACAAGTTCTATCAGGCCGTCGACTCGACGACGACCTGGGCGAACGCTCAGGCAAACGCCGTTTCGACGACGCTTCAGGGCGTCAGCGGTCAGCTCGTGACGATTCGTTCCGCGACCGAGAATCAGTTCGTCAACGATATCCAGAACACCTCCGCTATTGGCGGATCGCAGGTATGGCTCGGCGCCTCGGACGTCGACGCGGAAGGCGTCTGGCGCTGGTACGACGGGGCCACGGCCGGCGATCAGTTCTGGAGCGGCGATGAGCTCGGCGGGGCCGTCAATGGCGCCTATCACAACTGGTTGGCCGCAACGGCGCCGAATGACAACGGAGTCGGTGAAGACGCCGCTTACATGTTGTCCGACGGGACCTGGGAGGACAACCGAGACAACGTTAATTTCGCCTCGATCATCGAGTGGGACGCGGACGCCGTGCTGAACGCGGCGCAGGCGCTGACCTACTCGATCGTGAGTCAGAGCGTAGCCGGCGCCTTCGAAATCGACGCGGTTACCGGTGCGATCTCCGTCCTGGATGCCTCCTTACTGGACTTCGAATCGGCGAGCACGCACAACGTGACGGTGCAGGTGACCGACGCAGACGGCCAAACGTATAACGAGGTTCTGGTCATCGCGCTCGCGGACGGGAACGATGCGCCCGTCAACACGGCTCCGGCGGCGGCAGGAACGGACACCGACACCGAGCTCGTCTTCTCGAGCGCGACCGGCAATGCGATTTCCATAGACGACCCTGATGCATCGGAGAGCGACCTGCTCCGAGTTACGTTGAGCGTCGACTCGGGAACGCTCTCGCTGTCGGAGACCGGTGCGCTCGGCGATCAGATTCGCGTCAACACGAGCACGACGGACAGCCAGGAATTTGCGGGCATCGCAACGCGCGCGACTGGCGAGTCCGTTGTGGTCTGGGAGACGCTCCACTCGGGTTCGCGAGACGTCTACGCGCAGCTCTACGACGCGGACGGCAATCCCGTAGGCAGCGAATTCCTGGTTACTGCGCTCCAGTCGAGCAGCCAATACGACCCTGCAGTAACGATGAACGATTCGGGCGAGTTCGTCGTCGTGTGGCGCGATAGCCGGGGTGCGGACTCCGACATATACGCGCGCACGTTCGATGCGACGGGCACGCCTCTCAGCGGCGATATTCTCGTCCATACGATCACTGCCGGAAATGACACTGAGCCCGACGTTGCGATGGACGCGGACGGGAACTTTGTCGTGATCTGGCAGGGTACCGATGCCGATGGCGAAGGCATCCAGGGACAACGCTTCGACTTGAGCGGCGCAAAGCTCGGGAGCCAGTTCCAGGTCAACACATTCACGACCGATCAGCAGGACGATCCTTCCGTCGCAATGGCTGACGACGGCCGGTTCATCGTCGTTTGGGAAAGCTACCTGCAGGACGGCTCGGGCGAAGGTGTCTACGCCCAGCTCTACGATGCGACCGGGTCCGCCGTCGGTGGTGAGTTCCGCGTGAACACCGCGACCTCCGGCAGCCAGAGCCAGCCGGACGTCGCCATGAGCAATGACGGTAGTTTCGTCGTCACCTGGCAATCGAAGGACGCGGACGAGGTCGGCATCTACTTCCAGCGGTATGACGCGTCCGGGACTGCGATCGGCGGCGAGGTGCAGGCGAACACCGCCGAGAGCTGGCGGCAGGAGAATCCGGTCATTGCGATGAACAATGCCGGCGAGTTCGTGATCGCCTGGCAAAGCGAGCTGCAGGACGGCGATTCGCTCGGTGTATATGCACGCAGGTTCGATGCGACCGGCGTCGCTCAGGGTGGCGAGGTTGCGCTCGCAAGCGCGACTAGCGGCGATCAGCATATTCCAGCCATCGATATGCACGATGCAGGGTTCGTGGTTGCCTGGGAGGGCGTGGGCACGGACGACGACAGCTCGGTCTTCATGCGCCGCTACGACAAGATCGACGCGACGTTCATTGCCGGCGACGGCATTGACGATACGACGCTAACGATCGAGGCGACGGAGTCGGAGCTGAATGCTCTGCTTGACGGGCTCACTTATCGGCCGGACGCGAGTTTCGTCGGCTACGCCACGTTGACGATCACCTCCGACGATCTCGGCAACACGGGCGAGGGCGGGGCTCTGCAGGATGTCGACGCAGTCAGTATTGCGGTGGGACCAGTCGGCGTCGAGCTTCGCGCAACCACCCCGACCAGCGCAGTCGGCAGCGAGTTCCAGGTCAACACGACGACAACCAACAATCAGGAGGCGCCGGCAAGTGCGTCCGATGCCCACGGCAACACCATCATCGTCTGGCAAAGCGCGTTGCAGGACGATGGCTCGAGCGCCGGCATATACGCCCAGCGCTATGACGCCGACGGCAATCCTGTGGGAACGGAATTCCTCGTCAACACGACCACGGCGAACAACCAGGGGGCGCCAACCGTCTCTATGGCTGATGACGGCAGATTCGTCGTCGTATGGCACAGCCAGAATCAGGATGGCGACGGCGGCGGTATCTACGGACAGCTCTACGATGCCAGCGGCAACCCGGTAGGCACCGAGTTTCTGATCAACGAGACGGTTGCTGGAGATCAGCGCCAGCCGGATGTCGCGATGGCCGACGACGGCAGTTTTGTGGTCGTTTGGCAGAGCTTCGGGCTGGACGGCAGCGGTTACGGTATCGCCGGTCAGCGTTTCGACGCTGCGGGGAACGCGATCGGCGGCGAGTTCGACGTCAACGATTACACGACCGGCGAGCAGGCCGAGCCGCGCGTGGCGATCGATGCCGATGGCGACTTCGTCGTCGTCTGGACGAGCCAGTCTCAGGACGGCAGCGGCCTTGGGGTTTATGCGCAGCGCTTCGATCGCGGAGGTGTCGCCCGCGGCCCCGAGATGCTTGTTAACACGACGACATTCGCGAACCAGCAGATGGCTGATGTCGCGATGTCGCCGGACGGCGGCTTCGTCGTCACCTGGGTTTCGATGAACCAGGACGGCGACTCGGGCGGAATCTACGCCCAGGTTTACGGGGCTGACGGCACGGCCATCGGTGGCGAGTTCCAGGTCAACACGACAACCGCCAATCTCCAGCAGCAACCTGCGATCGCGATGAACGACGTAGGTGAGTTCACGATCGTCTGGTCGTCCGCGCTTCAGGACGGAAGCGACTCGGCCGTCGTTGCGCAGAAGTTCCGCGCGGACGGAACGCCGGTTGGGAGCGAGTTCATCGTCAACACGACCACGCTGAACGCACAGCAGTCGCCGACGATAGCGATGGACAGCGCGGGCAGCTTCACGGTTGCCTGGGTGAGCCTGAATCAGGATGGTGACGGCACCGGCATCTACGCGCAGCGCTACACGCAAACGACGGACGAAACCGGTGCTACGGCGAGTTTCCAGGTCGTCCTGTCCGGTCCGCCCACCGATGACGTCGTGATCACACTGGCCACGTCGGACGCGACCGAGGGTAGCGTCTCGCCCACGACGCTGACGTTTACCACCTCGAATTGGGCCACGCCGCAACTCGTCACTGTCACCGGCTTGAGCGATGGGCTGGTTGACGGCAACGTCAGCTACTCGATTGTCACCTCTTCGGCGACTAGCCTCGACTCGCGTTACGCCTCGCTCGAGGTCGCCGACGTGTGCGTCACGAACCTCGATGTCTTCGTGGTTACGCCCGTCGTGGCAAACGACGACTCCTATTCGACACCCGAGGAAACTCCGCTGGTCGTCAGTCCGCTGGACAACGACGATGGCTCCGCGACGATTGTCGAGTTTACTCAACCCGCCAACGGCACTGTCACTGACAACGGGGACGGAACGCTGACCTACACGCCAGCGACGGGATACTCGGGTACGGACAGCTTCGACTACGTGATTGCCGCAAGTGACGCGGCGCTGATGCACTACTGGAACCTGAACGGTACGGCCACTGACAGCGTTGGTTCGTCGAGCGGTACGTTGTATGGGACGACGACGGTAGCCGGGTCGGTTGGCGACGCTCTGTCGTTCAATGAATCCGGTGACTACGTAGAGATTCCGGACTTGACCTATGGCTCGGAGTTCACAATTTCGTTCGACTTCAAGCTGGACGACAACAGCGGCTCGCTGTTCCAGTACCTGTTAAGCCACGGCGACATAAACAGTACGAACAGCATCAACGTCTTCATCAATGAGGCTTCGCACGGCTCCGACCCGAACGTGCTGCGCACAGTCATTCGAGATGGCGACGACACGCTGGACAATCTTGCGCTGCAGTTCGATATCTCGAGCATCATCGGCGACGGCGAATGGCACAACTACACCGTAACGGTTGGGCCCGACGGCATCGAAGTCTTCCTGGACGGCGTATCGCAGGCGACCGACACGACCCGGGGAATCGATGGCGTCGATCCGGCCGGCAGTCTGTATCTCGGTACACGCGACGACCTTGACCCCGATCGCTACTTCGGCGGTTCGCTCGATTCCCTGCAGATCTACGATTCCGCGCTGACGACCACTCAGGTCGATGCGCTGGTCAATTCGAGCACGGGCACTGTGAGCGTGACCGTCGATCCGGTCAACGACGCGCCGAGCTTTGACGTCTACAGCGGCTTCCAGGACGTTCCGCTCAGCTTCACACAGAACGCGCAGGCGATGGTCGTTCAGGACGACGGCAAGATCATCGTCGGTGGTTACAAATCGAGCGGCGGTTACGACTTCCAGATGGTGCGCTACAACCCGGACGGGTCGCTGGATAACACGTTCGGCACTGGCGGTGTGGTCACGACGGACCTGGGCGGAACGGACACGGGCCGCGAGATCATTCTCCAGCCGGACGGGAAGATCCTGATCGCCGGCAGCAGCGATGGCGACGCCGTGGTCGCGCGCTACAACACGGACGGCAGCCTCGACGGCACGTTCGGCGTCGGCGGTGTCGCCACGATGGATATTCTGGGCCTGAGCAACTCCGGCTGGGACATCGCGATTGCGCCCGACGGCAGTCTGTACGTTTCGGGTAACGTGAACGACGGCGTCGATAACGACTACGCGCTGTACAAACTGACATCGGCCGGCGTGCTCGACACGACGTTTGGCGGCACTGGCTATGTGACGATCGACACCACCGGCGACGACACAGCCTGGGCGGTAGCCGTGCAGGACGACGGCAAGGTTGTCGTCGCCGGCAAGATGGACAACCCATCATGGGATGTCGGTATCGTCCGCTACAACACCGATGGCACGCTCGATACGACATTCGGCGGCACCGGAATCGTCATTACCGATGCATCCTCCGGTATCGATAGCGTTTCGGACCTGCTGATACAGCCCGACGGAAGGCTGCTGGTCGTAGGGAAGGGGCATCCCGGTGCGCAGGACGAGGCGATGCTCATTCGTTACAACACCGATGGCAGTCTGGATGCCGGCTTCGGCAGCGGTGGTGTCGTGCTCGGCATCAGCGGCGATATGTCCATCGGCAGCTCCGCCACGCTGCTCGAAGACGGCTCGATCCTCCTGACCGGCAACGCATATCCGGGCGTTTCGAGCGATGCATTTCTTGCGAAATTCACCAGCGCCGGTGTGCTCGATACCAGCTTTGGCGGTGGCGACGGTTACGTCTATCTCGATACAGCCGGCGCCGCTGATTTCGGTGAGGGCGTTCACGCGCTTCCCGACGGCACGATCTATCTGGCAACCACAAGCAATCTCGGCAGCGGCTCCGACTTCACGCTGGCGAAGTTCGATGCCGACGGTACGTTGGACAGTCGATGGGGTATCGCTACTGACACGCTTGGCGGCACGGTGAACTACACCGAGGGCGGCGCGCCCGTCGTCCTCGATGCCGACGTTGAAATCTTCGACGAGGAGCTTTCCGGGATAGACGACTTTGGCGGTGCCATTCTGACTCTGGTGCGCAATGGCGGCGCCAACGCCGACGACGTGTTCAGCGGCTCCGGGACCATCATCTCGATAGTCGAAGGAAACGACCTCAATGTCGGCGGCATCGACATCGGCGCGGTCGACTACAACAGTGGCGGTGTGCTGCAGATCAGCTTCTACAACGGCACCACGAACGATCAGGTCAACGAGTTCATGCGCCAGATCGCCTATTCGAACAGCAGCGACGCGCCGCCGACCTCGGTGCAGATCGACTGGACTTTCGATGATGGCAACGCCGGCGCACAGGGTAGCGGTGGCGCGCTCACGGCAACGGGATTTACGACGGTAAACATCACTGATGTCAACGCCGACCCGGTCTTTGACCTCGATGGCGACGATTCATCGGGTGGCTCCACAGGTAATCACATCGCTTACTTCACAGAAGGCGATTCTCCGGTCGCGGTAATCGACTCCGACGTCAGCATCCTGGATGCGGACGACACTACGATCAGTTCTATCAGCATGGTCGGTCAATTCGATGGATCAACCGAAGTCGGTGAGGAAATCTATTTGATAGGCGGCGAACAGTTCGTCATCGGCACACCGAGGAATACGTTGGTGGTTGTCGGTGGTACGACCTTCGAGCTGGACTTCGATGGCGCCGCGTTGGACATCAATGTGAATGCGGGAACCGGCGCCATCACCGATGCGGAAACTCTGCTGGCGACAATGACCTACGAGCACGTCGGCGAGAATCCAACTGCGGGCGTCCGCTCCTTCAGTTTCCTGGTGAGGGACAGCAGTGGAGGGATCTCCAACACGGTCACTTCCGTAATCAATGTGAGTGCCGTCAACGACGCCCCTGTGCTGACCGATGGCGCGAGCAACTACGTCACTAACGAAGGCGTCTACTACGCCCTGTTCCGCCTCGCGTCGGTGAGTGATGCAGACAGCGCCGATTTCGACGGCGGCACATTGACCTTCAGCTACTCCGGTGGTGTCACGGATACCAGCGATAGCATGATATTCGCAGCGCTCAACGGCGTAAGCCGAAACATGAGCGATGTGCTCGTCGATGGCGTGGTCGTCGGTTCGTTCGCCGGCGGGTCCGGCGGCGTGCCGCTCACGATAACCTTCAACGCGAATGCCACGCTTGCCGATGTCCAGGCCATTTACGGCGCGGTGTCTTTCGGTAACGGCACAAACGATCCGGTTGAGGGATTGCGTACTGTCGACGCCGTCCTGACGGATGGCGACGGCGGAACCAGCAACACGGCGACAGCCAGCATCTACGTGACCCCGGTCAATGACGCCCCGATCATCTCCTCGAATGGCGGTGGTGCTGCAGCATTGATTGCGCTGGACGAAAACGTCGTGGCGGTCACGACCGTCACGGCCACCGATTCGGACGGTGGGGTGTTGAGCTACTCGATCAGTGGTGGCGCTGACGCAGCCTTGTTTGCGATCGACTCGGGATCGGGTGCGTTGACGTTCAATTCCGCGCCGGATTTCGAAAACGCGCTCGACGCCGATTCCGACAACGTCTACGAGGTCGAGGTGCAGGTCAGCGATGGCCAGGGCGGCACGGACACGCAGGCGATATCAGTGTCGGTCGGCGATGTGGCAATCACTTCCGTTTCCGCCTGGGGCGACGCGACCGCTGCTGCTGGTGGCGCCTACACGCTGAACCTGGTGGCGGACGAAGATGCGACGTCATGGGTCATCAACTGGGGAGACGGCACGATCGAGACGGTCGTCGGCGACCCGTCGACCGTGACGCATACCTATGCCGCGAATCTCGAAGGCTTCACGTTCGACATCACGGTCAGTGCGACCGACGGGAGCGGCACGCATTTCGGCGCCGACATGCTGGTCCCGGCTTACATCGGCGATCTGGTGCATCGCTACGATGGCTCTTCGGGCACGTCGCTCGGCACGTTCGCGCCAGGCAGCGACGGCATTTCGGGTCACGCCAACGTCGTCGTCATGCCGAACGGCAACTATCTCATTGGCGGTATCAACACCGGCAACATCCTCGAGTATCAGCCCGACGGAACGTTGGTTGGCGAATTCGTTGCCGCGGGGACGGGCGGTCTCGGCGCCGTCGGCGGGCTGGCCTACGGCGCGGACGGGAATCTGTACGTGGCCGACTATGGCAATAACCAAATCCTGCGGTATGACGGCACGACGGGTACGTTCATCGACGTCTTCGTCAACAGCGCGACGCCGGGTTTGAACGACCCGCTCGGCCTGGCGTTTGGCCCGGATGGCTCTCTCTATGTCGCGAGCCGCGGTTCGGCCGGTGTTCTGAAGTTCGACGGTGCTACCGGTGCGCTCGATACCGGATTCACGGCTGCCGCTGTCAACATGGCGGAAGACATCACGATAGGTCCGGACGGTGCGGTTTACGTCGCGTCGTTCACTGACGGTGTCTATCGACTCGACGCCTCGACCGGCGCCAATCTCGGCCTCTTCGTCCCGATCGGCTCGGGTGGTCTTTTGAGCGCGGCCGGCATCGATTTCGGCCCCGACGGGAATCTCTACATCGCCGATCAGGACGGCGATGCGATTCGTCGCTACGACGGTTCGACGGGCGCCTACATCGACGACTATGCCACCGGTGTCAATGGGCCGGCCTATATGGATTTCGATGCAGATCAACGCGTTACGGTCGGAGATCCGAACTATGGTCTGGTCGGGCACTATGCGTTCGACGAGGGCAGCGGTGCCGTTGCCGTCGACAGTTCCAGCTACGGTTGGGACGGCGCGCATGCCGGGCCGTCCGACCCGCTGCATGTCGATGGCGTCGTCGGTACCGGCGCGCTCGATTTCGCGGGCGATTTCGACCAGGTGGTCATCGCCGACGCACCGGATGGGCATCTGGATTTCGGTGCCGACGATTTCTCGGTCAGTTTCTGGATCAATACCAGTCAGATACCCGCGGAGGAGACGCGGCTCGTCGGCAAGATGGGCCCGGGCACGCCGGGCTATGTGTTCTTCACGGATTCTTTCGGTGACTTGAATCTCGGGATCAGCGACGGCTCGCAGACGATCGTTCTCTGGAGCTCGGGTGCCCTTGACGGGGATTGGCATCACATCACGGGCCAGCGCGTCGGCGATACCTTCGAGCTCTATATCGACGGCGTGCTGGTTGACAGCATCGCGCAGGCGCTCGGTAGCATCGATAACGGTGAATCGATCCTGATCGGTGCGAGCAGCGCCGACTATGACGGTCTGATCGACGACGTGAGGCTCTACGATCGCTCCCTGGCCGCCGACGAGATAACCGGATTCGCGAATCCGACCCACGTGGATCTCGATGCGGACGACTCGGGCGCGCCCGGCCATGATTTCACCACGACCTGGATCGAGGGCGCCGGTCCGGTCGCGATCACGGATGTCGATGCCATCGTTACGGATGGTGACGACACAAACCTGAACTCGATGACGATAACGATCGAGAACCTGCTCGACGCGGGCACCGAGTTCCTCGCGGCCGATACGACCGGCACGAATATCGTCGCGTCCTACGACTCTGGCTCCGGCGTATTGACGCTATCCGGGCTCGATACCGTGGCGAATTATCAGCAGGTGCTGCGCACGGTCACATACAACAACACCAGCGATGCGCCGAATACGACGACGCGTACGATCACCGTTCAGGCGGATGATGGTCTGTTGCCGAGCAATGTCGCGACGTCGAGTATCAGCATCGTCGCAACCAACGACGCACCCGCAGGCAGCGTGACGATCGACAACACGTCGCCCGCCGAGGGCGATGTGCTGACGGCAAGCAACACGATCACCGATCCGGACGGCATCAGTGGGCCAATCGCGTATCAGTGGCAACGCGACGGAGTCGATATTGCGGGCGCGACTGGTTCGACTTATACGACCACACAAGCTGACGTCGGCAGTGTTGTTACTGTAGTTGCGAGCTACACGGATGACTACGGCACGGTTGAGTCCGTTAGTTCCGCGCCGACGGCGGCGGTCACGAACGTGAACCAGGCGCCGACCGGAACCGTCACGATCGACAACATGACGCCCGCCGAGGGTGATCTGCTCACGGCTTCGAACACGCTAGCTGACCCGGACGGCCTGAGCGGACCGATCACGTATCAGTGGCAGCGCGACGGCGTTGATATCGCTGGCGCAACGGTTCGACCTACACGACGACGCAGGCCGATGTTGGTGGCGTTATCACGGTTGTCGCGAGCTACACCGATGATCAGGGGACGGGGGAGTCCGTGACGTCTGCGCCGACAACTGCGGTGACCAATGTCAACCAGGCGCCGACCGGAACGGTCACGATCGACAACATGGCTCCAGCCGAGGGAGATTTGTTGACCGCGTCCAATACGCTTGCGGATCAAGACGGCCTCAGCGGCCCGATCGCCTATCAGTGGCAACGCGACGGTGTCGATATCGCCGGAGCGACCGGTTCGACGTACACGACGACGCAGGCTGACGTGGGCGGCGTGATCACCGTCGTCGCTAGTTACACGGATGATCACGGCACGCCTGAGTCGGTCACTTCCGCGCCAACAGCGGCAGTGACGAACGTCAATGATCCGCCGACCGGCACAGTGACGATTGACAACATGACGCCTGCGGAAGGCGATCTGCTCACAGCATCGAACACGCTTGCGGATCAGGATGGGCTCAGTGGCCCGATCACCTATCAGTGGCAACTCGACGGTGTCGACATCGCCGGCGCGACCGGCTCGACCTATACAACGACGCAGGCCGATGTCGGTGGCGTGATCACGGTCGTTGCCAGCTACACGGATGACTATGGGACACCGGAATCGGTAACGTCTGCCCCGACTGCTGCCGTGACAAACGTGAACCAGGCGCCGACCGGAACCGTCACGATCGACAACATGACGCCCGCCGAGGGTGATCTCCTGACTGCGTCCAATACGTTAGCTGATGTGGACGGTCTCAGCGGTCCGATCACGTATCAGTGGCAACGCGATGGCGTCGATATTGCCGGTGCAACCGGCTCGACATATGCGACGACGCAGGCCGACGTAGGCGGTGTGATCACTGTCATTGCGAGCTACACAGACGACCAGGGTACAGCTGAGTCGGTGACGTCTGCTCCGACCGCGGCGGTCACGAATGTCAATCAGGCGCCGACGGGGACGGTGACAATTGATAACACGACCCCGGCGGAAGGCGACCTGCTCACGGCTTCGAACACGCTCGCGGATCAGGACGGCATCAGCGGTCCCATAACGTATCAGTGGCAACGCGACGGTGTCGACATCGCCGGCGCGACTGGTTCGACTTATACGACGACGCAGGCCGATGTCGGTGGTGTCATTACGGTTGTCGCCAGCTACACGGATGACTATGGGACACCGGAATCGGTGACCTCTGCCCCGACTGCTGCCGTGACAAACGTGAACCAGGCGCCGACCGGAACCGTCACGATCGACAACATGACGCCCGCCGAGGGTGATCTCCTGACTGCGTCCAATACGTTAGCTGATGTGGACGGTCTCAGCGGTCCGATCACGTATCAGTGGCAACGCGATGGCGTCGATATTGCCGGTGCAACCGGCTCGACATATGCGACGACGCAGGCCGATGTAGGCGGTGTGATCACTGTCGTTGCCAGCTACACCGATGACTACGGCACGCCGGAGTCAGTGACATCTGCGCCGACAGCTGCGGTGACCAATGTCAACCAGGCGCCGACGGGATCGGTGACGATTGACAATACGACTCCGGCCGAAGGCGACCTGCTCACAGCTTCGAACACGCTTGCGGATCAGGATGGGCTCAGCGGCCCGATCACGTATCAATGGCAGCGCGATGGCGTCGACATCGCCGGCGCGACCGGTTCGACCTATACGACGACGCAGGCTGATGTTGGCGCCGTGATCACGGTCGTCGCGAGTTACACGGATGATCAAGGCACGGCGGAGTCAGTGACATCCGCGCCGACCGCAGCGGTGACGAACGTCAACCAAGCGCCGACGGGGACGGTGACAATTGATAACACGACCCCGGCGGAAGGCGACCTGCTCACGGCTTCGAACACGCTTGCTGATCAGGATGGGCTCAGCGGCCCGATCACCTATCAGTGGCAGCGTGATGGAGTCGACATCGCCGGAGCGACTGGTGCGACCTATACGACGACGCAGGCCGATGTTGGTGGCGTCATCACTGTCGTCGGGAGCTACACGGACGATCAGGGTACGGCCGAGTCTGTCACTTCCGCTCCGACGGCGGCGGTGACGAACGTCAACCAGGCACCGACAGGTACGGTCGCGATCGACAATATGACGCCGGCCGAGGGCGATATTCTTACCGCGTCCAACACGCTTGCGGATCAAGATGGTCTCAGTGGCCCGATCACGTATCAATGGCAGCGCGACGGCGTCGATATCGCTGGCGCAACCGGTTCGACGTACACGACGACGCAAGCCGATGTCGGCGGCGTCATCACGGTTGTCGCCAGCTACACGGATGACTACGGCACACCGGAGTCCGTGACGTCAGCACCGACCGCCGCGGTGACCAATGTCAACCAGGCGCCGACGGGGGCAGTGACCATAGATAACGCTACCCCGGCGGAAGGCGACCTGCTCACGGCTTCGAACACGCTCGCGGATCAGGACGGCATCAGCGGTCCCATAACGTATCAGTGGCAACGCGACGGTGTCGACATCGCCGGCGCGACTGGTTCGACTTATACGACGACGCAGGCCGATGTCGGTGGTGTCATTACGGTTGTCGCCAGCTACACGGATGACTATGGGACACCGGAATCGGTAACGTCTGCCCCGACTGCTGCCGTGACAAACGTGAACCAGGCGCCGACCGGTACGGTGACCATAGATAACACTACGCCGGCGGAAGGGGATCTGCTCACGGCTTCGAACACGCTGGCAGACCAGGATGGTCTCAGCGGCCCGATCACCTACCAATGGCAACGCGACGGCGTCGACATCGCCGGCGCGACAGGTTCGACGTACACGACGACGCAGGATGATGTTGGCGGCGTGATCACGGTCGTTGCGAGCTACACAGACGACCAGGGTACACCTGAGTCGGTGACATCAGTACCGACGGCGGCGGTGACCAACGTCAATCAGGCACCGACCGGGGCAGTAACGATCGACAACACGACCCCGGCCGAAGGTGATCTGCTCACGGCTTCGAATACGCTTGCGGATCAGGATGGTCTCAGTGGCCCGATCACGTATCAGTGGCAGCGTGATGGTGTTGATATCGCCGGCGCGACAGGTTCGACCTATACGACCACGCAGACCGATGTCGGTGGTGTCATTACGGTCGTCGCGAGCTACACGGACGATCAGGGTACGGCCGAGTCTGTCACTTCCGCTCCGACGGCGGCAGTGACGAACGTCAATCAGGCACCGACGGGTACGGTGACCATAGATAACACTACGCCCGCGGAAGGGGATCTGCTCACGGCTTCGAACACGCTTGCAGACCAGGACGGCCTGAGCGGACCCATTACGTATCAATGGCAACGTGACGGCGTCGACATTGCAGGCGCAACGGGGACGACGTACACGACGACGCAGGCCGATGTTGGTGGTGTCATTACGGTTGTCGCCAGCTACACCGATGATCAAGGCACGCCGGAATCAGTGACATCCACGCCGACCGCCGCCGTGACGAATGTAAACCAGGCGCCGACCGGAACCGTCACGATTGACAACACGACACCGACCGAAGGAGATCTGCTCACGGCTTCGAATACGCTCGCGGATCAGGATGGTCTCAGTGGCCCGATCACGTATCAGTGGCAACGCGATGGTGTCGATATTGCAGGTGCAACGGGGACGACGTACACGACGACGCAGGCCGATGTTGGTGGTGTCATCACCGTCGTCGCGAGTTACACCGACGATCAGGGGACGCCGGAATCTGTGACGTCTGCCCCGACGGCCGTGGTGAGCAATGTCAATCAGGCGCCGACCGGGACGGTGTCCATTGACAATACGACTCCGGCCGAAGGCGATCTGCTTACAGCTTCGAACACGCTCGCCGACCAGGATGGTCTTAGCGGCCCGATCACCTATCAGTGGCAGCGCGACGGCGTGGATATCGCCGGTGCGACCGGTTCCACGTACGCGACGACGCAGGCTGACGTTGGCGGGGTCATCACAGTTGTCGCGAGTTACACCGACGATCAGGGCACACCCGAGTCCGTGACGTCTGCCCCGACGGCCGCGGTGAGCAATGTCAATCAGGCGCCGACCGGGACGGTGACCATCGATAACACGACCCCGGCGGAAGGCGATCTGCTCACGGCTTCGAACACGCTTGCGGACCAGGACGGCCTGAGCGGACCCATTACGTATCAATGGCAACGCGACGGTGTCGACATTGCCGGTGCAACGGGTTTGACCTATACGACGACGCAGGCCGATGTCGGTGGCGTCATCACCGTCGTCGCCAGCTACACGGATGACTATGGGACTCCTGAAGCGGTGACGTCAGCCCCGACTGCTGCCGTGACGAACGTCAATCAGGCACCGACCGGAACGGTCACGATCGACAACATGACGCCGGCCGAGGGCGATCTCCTGACCGCATCCAATACGCTCGCGGACCAGGATGGTCTTAGCGGCCCGATCACCTATCAGTGGCAGCGCGACGGTGTCGACATCGCTGGCGCGACGGGCTCGACGTACACGACGACGCAGGCTGATGTTGGCGGCGTGATCACGGTCGTCGCGAGCTACACCGATGATCAGGGGACGCCAGAGTCGGTGACATCCGCGCCGACCGCTGCTGTGACGAATGTCAACCAGGCGCCGACCGGTACGGTGACCATAGATAACACTACGCCGGCGGAAGGCGACCTGCTCACGGCTTCGAACACGCTCGCGGACCAGGACGGCCTGAGTGGGCCAATCACGTATCAGTGGCAACGCGACGGTGTCGATATTGCCGGTGCAACCGGCGCGACATATACGACGACGCAGGCCGACGTAGGCGGTGTGATCACTGTCGTTGCCAGCTACACCGATGACTACGGTACGCCCGAGTCAGTGACGTCTGCGCCTACGGCCGCGGTCACGAACGTCAATCAGGCACCGACCGGAACGGTCACGATCGACAACATGACGCCGGCCGAGGGGGATCTTCTGACCGCATCCAATACGCTTGCGGATCAGGATGGCATCACCGGTCCCATAACGTATCAATGGCAGCGCGACGGCGTCGATATCGCCGGAGCGACCGGTTCGACGTACACGACGACGCAAGCCGATGTCGGCGGCGCCATCACGGTTGTCGCCAGTTACACGGATGACTACGGCACACCGGAGTCCGTGACGTCAGCACCGGCCGCCGCGGTGACCAATGTCAACCAGGCGCCGACGGGGGCAGTGACCATAGATAACGCTACCCCAGCGGAAGGCGACCTGCTCACGGCTTCGAACACGCTCGCGGATCAGGACGGCATCAGCGGTCCCATAACGTATCAGTGGCAGCGTGACGGCGTCGATATCGCCGGCGCGACTGGCTCGACGTACACGACGACGCAGGCTGATGTCGGCGGCGTCATCACGGTTGTCGCGAGTTACACGGATGACTACGGCACACCGGAATCCGTGACGTCGGCGCCTACCGCGGCGGTGACAAACGTCAACCAGGCGCCGACCGGAACCGTAACGATCGACAACACGACGCCGACGGAAGGGGACGTGTTGACTGCGTCGCATACGCTCGGGGATCAAGACGGCCTGAGCGGCCCGATCACCTATCAGTGGCAACGCGACGGCGTGGATATCGCCGGCGCAACCGGTACGACCTATGCGACGTCGTCGGCCGACATCGGTGCCGTCATAACCGTTGTCGCGAGCTACACCGATGACTACGGCACGGCGGAGTCCGTGACTTCGGCTCCGACCGCCGCGGTTTCCGGTATTGCGCCGGTCGCAGCCGGAGATGTTGCGGCGACCCAGGAAGATACCGATCTGGTCATCGATATCGCAGCGGATCTGCTGAGCAACGATGCCGGCACCGTAATTACGCTTACCGGCTTCACGCAGCCACAGAACGGCACGTTGACCGATAACGGCGACGGCACGATGACCTATTCGCCGAACCCCAATTTCTTCGGCACTGACAGCTTCACCTACGACATCACGACTGTCGGTGGCGCCACCGCGACGGGTCTCGTGACCATCGACGTCGCGTCTGTCAACGATGCACCAGTGATCGCCGCGACCGGTCCGCTGACGATCGACGAAAATTCGGTATCGAGTGTTCCGATAACGGCGCAGGATGTCGATGGTGACGCCTTGTCGTTTGCGATTTCCGGGGCCGATGCGAACCTGATGACGATCGACCCGGTCAGCGGTGACCTGCAACTTCGGGATGCAGCCGATTTCGAATCACCGGCTGATGCAGACGCCGACAACATTCTCGATGTCGTCATCACCGTCGACGACGGCGCTGGCGGCACGCAGGACATGCCGGTGCAGGTGCGAATCGGCGACGTCAACGAGGCGCCCGTAGTCTTCGATAGTCAGATCACGTTCAGTTCGGACAGCAGCGACCTGGTCGTCGGTCAGGTCCTGGCCACCGATCCGGACGCGGGCGATAGCCTGACATTCCGAATCATCAGCAGCGACGGCGACTACTTCGATCTCGACCCCGCAACCGGGGCGGTCATCCGCATGGGCGTCGACAGCACGGTTGGCAGTTATCGTCTCGAAGTTGAGGTGACGGACTCTGCCGGTCAGAGTGCCAAGGGTTTCATCGAAATCCTGGTGGAGGCAAGCACGACATCGGGGTCCGAGACCGGGTCTCCGTCGGAGACACCGACGCTCGAGCCGGAAACAACTTCGCCGGCCACGGAGGCGGCAGAAGAGACTCCGTCGGAGACCACTGCGGAAGCAGAGACCGCCGGCCCGACCGGCCCGGCCGATGCCGGAACCGTTCAGCTAACCAGTGCCGAAGTGGAGTACTTCCTGAATCAGCCGGACGAGACCAGCGGTCAAATCGGGCAATCTGACGACAATGTCGGCTTGCGCCGAAACATAGTCGGCGAGGCCCGAGAGGGCCTAATCACCCGCCTGCGCCTGATCTTTGAAGATGACGCTGCCGGAATCTCGTTGGCCAACGGTCCTTTGTTCTCCGTCGGCTCCATCGATATCCCGGTCTCGCCCGAGCTTGCCGCGGCACTGGACGGGCTCGCCCGCGATCTCGACAGCGATTCGCCGATCAACATTCAGGTGGCGGGGGTCGTGGCGGCGTCTGTTTCGCTCTCAGCCGGATTCGTCACCTGGATGCTGCGGGCAGGGTCTCTGCTCGCAAGCCTCCTGACGACGCGTCCGATCTGGACCGAACTCGATCCGCTGCCGATCTTCACGGCGGAGGATGAGGACCGTGACGCGGATCACATTGGATTGACGAAGAAGCAAGGCTAGTGAGGCGCGGAACAATGTCGAGTCTGGTATCTAGAGGGTGCAAGTAACGGTCGTTCCAGCAATGAGTGTGTCGCCTCAAATACGCCTTGCCTTCGGATTGGTAACTCTGCTGATCAGCGCGGTTTTCGTCGCTGATCTCGTCGGGCTACTGCCGCGTCCGGAGGAACAGATTCGCGAGTCGCGCAAGCTGCTGGGCGAGGCGCTTGCCGTGCAGCTCTCCACGGCGGCACGAGGTGGTGGGCCGGCCCTGATCTCCTCGACGCTCGAGGAAGTCGTGTCGAGAAACGACACGATCCGATTCGCCGGCCTCATTCGCTCGGACGGCACGATTGTGGCGAGCTATGGAGAGGGCGGATCCATGGCTCCGAGCGAACAGGACGTTTCCTCGTTCGACGATCTGGTCATTCCGATCTTTTCGAATCAGCTACGTTGGGGCGAAGCGCGGCTGCAGTTCGAGCCGGCTGACGATTGGGGCCTTCGATTTCTGGGCGTGCCTCAGGCGACACTCTATTTCGCGATTTTCCTTGCTGTCGTCTGCATGGCATCGTTCTATTTCTTCCTTCGCAAGGCGCTGACCGAGCTCAATCCGACCAAAGCCGTGCCTGAGCGTGTGAACGCGGCCTTCAACGTGCTCGCCGAAGGCGTGATGATTCTGGATGAGAGTGAACGGATTGTTCTCGCGAATCAGGTCTTGGCCGATCGGTTTGGCGAGGAAGCGGCCGACATGATCGGCAAGTCGCCGCAGTCCTACGGCTGGGATTTGCGGGGCGACGAACGCGAAGAGCTACCCTGGCAGACCGTGCTGAGGGATCGGTCATCTGTAACCGGGATGCCGCTGGAGCTGAGCGTGGATGACGAGCGCATCATCTTCACCGTCAATGCTGCGCCAATCGAAGACGGCCATGGGGAGCTAAAGGGCGTGCTCATCACATTCGATGATGTAACGCCGATCGAGGCGAAGAATGCCGAGCTTGCCCGAATGCTGGAAGATCTGAGCGCGACGCAGAAGCTGATCGAGGATAAGAATCGTCAGCTCGAGATTCTGGCTACTCGCGACCCCCTGACGGGTTGCTTGAACCGGCGCTCCTTCCTGAGCGCGTACGAAAAGGACTACAAACTCGCGGTTGCGGGCAACCTGCCCATCGCCGTGTTCATGGTCGACATCGACCATTTCAAGCGGGTCAACGATACCTACGGTCACTCGGTTGGCGATGACGCGATCAAGGCGGTAGCCGGTGTGCTGCGGGCAGAATTCGAGAATCAGCATCCGTTTGGCCGCTATGGCGGTGAGGAATTCATCGTCGCGACATCAAACACGGAAATCGATGAGGCGGCTGCTATCGGCGAGCGCATCCGCAAGACCGTTTCTCTGATTGCGGGGACGCATGAGTTGCCGCTCGACATGCTGACCGTCAGCGTCGGCGTCGCGACTCGAGAGGTCGGCGACGACGACCCGATGGAGCTCATCGATCGAGCAGACCGTGCGCTCTACAAGGCGAAAGAGACCGGCCGCAATCGCGTTTGCCGTTTCGATCCTGGTTACACACCAGGCCGTGCCGTAGACGCGGCGAAATCCGCCAGGGAGGATGACGATCGCGCACACGGCAACACAACGATCGTGCATCGTTTGCAGACCCGCCTGCAGGACATCCGGCACGTCGTCGAGGAACAGGCGACAGAGATCACCAGGAAATCGATGCATGACGAGCTGACCGGCCTGCCCAATCGGTTCCTGCTCCAGGACCGGCTCCAGCAGGCGATGCGGCTGAGTGACAGAAACGGCAACATTACGGCTGTTGTGTCAATCAGCATGTCGGCCTACAGAGGAATCAGCGAACTGCTCGGACACGATGCTGCCGACGACATGATTCGGGCGGCCGCGCAGCGCATCGAGACCGTCGTGCGTTCGATCGATTCGATCGGTGTGGCATTCAATGAGCAGGCGCTGACGTTCTCGCGCGTCGCCGATAACGAGCTCGCGATGCTGATCGTCGACCTGGATTCGGTCGAGTCGGTTCCGAAGATCATCACTCGTGTTACCGATGCGCTCGAGCGCCCGTTCACTGTTCGCGACAATGAAGTCGTAAATGACGTCAATTGCGGCGTCGCGTTGTATCCGCATGACGGCCGCGAGCCCGAGCTGCTGGTGCGCAATGCGAGCCTTGCACGCAGCTACGCCGAGCGCCGTAGCCCACGTTCCGATCACGCCTACTTCTCGCGCGACATCGACAGCATGGCGGCGAAGAATGCCAACATCGCGGTCGAGCTTCGCAAGGCGATCGATGGCGGGGGGCTTGAGGTCTACTACCAGCCGAAAGTCGACGCCGTGACCCGTCGCGTGAGCGGTGTCGAAGCACTGGTGCGCTGGAATCACCACGAGTTTGGCGCCGTGGGCCCGACCGAATTCATTACGATCGCCGAGAACATCGGTGTGATCGATCAGCTCACCGACTGGGTGCTCGCCCGCGTCTGCGACGATATTGCCGCCGGTGGGTTCGAGGGCTTGCGCGTCTCGGTCAACGTGTCGCCGCTCGAGCTATACGATCTGGGCACGGCGGATCGCCTGATCCGGACGATCAACGAAAGAAACGTGTCGCCCCGTAGTATCGAGATAGAAATCACCGAATCATCGATTCTCAACAACTTCGACCTCGCGCGCCGAATCCTCGTTCGGCTCCAGGAGGAAGGCCTGCTGGTCGTGCTCGATGATTTCGGTACGGCCTACTCGTCGCTGAATCTTCTGCTCGAGATTCCGGTGGACGTCATCAAAGTGGATCGCTGCTTCGTCACTGAGCTGCAGGACGCTCGCGACAATCGAGCCGTCGTGCGCGCCATCATCGAGATGGCGAGATCGATGGGCAAGAGGGTCGTTGCTGAGGGCGTTCAGACGATAAAAGAGCGGGATTGCCTGATACTGCTCGGCTGTCGTGAGATGCAGGGCTTCTACTACTCCGAGGCTCTGCCGATCGACAAGCTGCGCGCCTACATCGCCGAGCATGGCGTCCTCGATCTTGCGGAGCTCCGGCGCCCGACGGCACAGCAGCTCGAGAAGATCGCCTAGCCTTACCGCGCAACGTCTGCGCAATATCCGAGCAACCGTCGCGCAACGCCCGCGCGACATCCTTGCAACAGCCGCGAGTTCTTGCGGACTTTTCGAGGCTGCTGCGGCAATATAGCGGCTCGACTTCAGCCGAGGAGAACAAAAAGTGCTGGCAGTAGTAGGAGCGACCGGGAATACGGGCAGGGCAACGGTGAAGGAGCTGTTGGCGCTGGGGGAAGATCCCGTTTGCATCGTTCGCGATGCGGACAAGGCGGCGAAGGTGCTCGGCGCGGATGTACGGGCGGTCGTCGCGGAGATTACGGACCGGCCGGCCCTCGAGAAGGCCTTCGCAGGCGTCAAGAGCGTATTCGTGGTGACCGGCCACAATCCACAGTCCGGTGAGCAGCAGATCAATATCCTCGAAGCCGCCAAGACCGCCGGCGTCGAGTTCTTTGTCAAAGTGTCGGGTGGGCGCGCGATCGTTTCGCCGACCGCTGAGTCCGTCGTGGGACGCGGTCACCACGCCGTGGAAGAGGCGATTAAGGCCAGCGGCCTCGATTGGTGCATCCTGAGCCCCGGGTTGTTCATGCAGAACACGTTTACGCAGGCTGGGTCAGTCAAGAACGAGGGCAAGATCGTGCAGCCGTTTGCGCCGGATCTGCCGCTCGCGTTCATCGACGTTCGCGACACCGGCGCGCTCGGCGCGCGTGTCGTGCGCGATCCCTCGGCGCATGCAGGCCAGATCTACACGTTTACCGGTGCGCTGACTACTTATAAGGCATTCGCCGAAGATTTTTCGGCCGTCCTCGGCAAGCCGGTGGCCTACGTCGGTGTGACGGCGGAGCAGGCAGCGTCGGCGATGAAGTCACGCGGCATGCCGGACTGGCTGATTGAGCATCTCGGCGCCATTGCCAAAGTGGGGGCGGAAGGTGCGTTCTCGACCGAGAACATGCAGCCGATCCGCGATATCGTCGGCCGCGATCCGATTACGACGCGAGAATTCGTCGAAGCGCATCAGGCGATGTTCAGCTGACTGAGAGGGCCGCGGTTGCTGCCGCGGCCCTGATTTCTCATCGGTCGCCCCGCAAGCGCCTGCGCTGGCCAGCCGCGCACGGGCGTCGTCGATCGTTCCGGGGGTTGCGCACCGGAGGTCTCGCATTCCGCGCGTGGTTGTCGGGGCATCCCGACGAACCCTGCAGAGCGCCGACCCGTGCTTCACAGCGCTTTCTCACCCACTCACTCTGCTGAGAGGCTATTGCCGAATCGCCAGCTTTGCCGCGTAATGGATGTCCTGCCGTTGATTGCCGGGCATGACCATGACTGCCGACGTGCCGACTCGGGAATCGGAACCTTCCGAGAGAATTCGCGCCCTGCTCGAAACGGGGAGCCGCGACGAAATCAGTGCCCTGCTGACCGGGCTCGATCCTGGTGCTTTCGTCAGAGCGATGTTCCGGCTGGACCATGATGAGCAGAAGCAGCTGATCGGCGTGCTCGACGCGGAGCAGGCGGCTGATCTGCTCGAAGATCTGCCGGATCTTCACGCGGCGGACCTGATTGGCAACATCGACAAGGCGAAAGCCGCCGACATCGTCGAGGAGCTCGCGACCGATCACGGCGCAGACCTTCTGGGCGACCTCGAAGCCGACAGCGCCAACGCGATTCTGGACGAAATGGTGCCCGGGCTCGCCGGGGAAGTCAGGAAGCTGATCGTCTATCCGGACGACGTCGCAGGCGGCCTGATGGGCGTAGAGCATTTCGCGTTTCAGCGGAGCGCGCTTGTCGGCGACTTTCTTCGCGAGTTTGCGTTACGACGCAAGCTGTCCCGGCAACTGCCGCAGCGTGTCATTCTGCTGGGCACCGAGCACTACCCGACAGGGGCTATCAATATCGCCGATCTGCTGCTCGCGCGGCCCGATCAACAGCTCGCCGCACTCGAGCAGAAAGTCGAGACCGTGCCCGTAACTGCCACGATCGACGAGCTCGAGGACTACTTCGATCGCTATGAAACGTTCGGCGCGCCGGTCGTCGACGACCGGGGGGTACTGGTTGGCCGCCTGCGGCGGCGGGCCGTTGCCGAGGCGCTGGCCGAGAGGGCGCAGGCGGACCAGCTGAAGTCACAGGGCATCGTGAGCGGCGAGGAGCTACGGTCGATGCGGGTGCTCGATAGGTCCCGACGCAGGCTCTCGTGGCTGAGCGTGAATGTCGTACTCAATGTGGTTGCCGCGAGCGTCATTGCCGTGTTTCAGGACACGATCAGTGCGGTGATTGCGCTTGCGATATTTCTTCCGATCGTATCCGACATGAGCGGCTGCTCTGGGAATCAGGCTGTGGCCGTGAGCATGCGTGAGCTGACGCTCGGGATCATCGAGCCGCGCGATGTGCTGCGCGTCTGGTGGCAGGAAGTGTCTGTCGGTCTGCCGAACGGGATCGCGCTCGGAGTGCTGTTGTCGGTTGTCGCGTGGGTCTGGCAGGGGAGCCCGATGCTCGGGCTGGTCGTCGGGCTTGCGCTCTGTCTGAACACTGTTGTCGCCGTTTCGATTGGCGGCATGGTGCCGCTCATCCTGCGCGCCTGGCGCGCCGATCCGGCCGTGGCCTCGGGTCCCGTGCTGACGACGATTACCGACGTGTGCGGATTCTTCCTGTTGCTGGGGCTCGCGACGCTTGCGCTGCCGTGGCTTTCGTGAGCGTCCGGGCAAGGCATCTCTAAAGCGCGCGGTGCCAGTCGAGCGCAATCCGGCGCCGGCCATCCGCATGCCGAGGGCGAGCACTGCCGCTCGGGTGAACTCCGGCGCCTGCTATCCACGGCGCCGGAGCTCGGCCGGAAGTCAGCTCACTGACTCGAGGTCATTCAACGCTGCGTGCAGCGCGGCTGCATAGGTCTGCTTCGGTTGCACGCCGACCCATTGCGTCACAGGCTTGCCGTCACGGAAAAGGATGACGGCCGGTATCGAGCGAATCCCGAAGCGACCCGCGACCTGATTCGCGTCGACGTCGAGCTTGCCGACCTTCGCTCGTTCATGAAAGTCCCCGGCGAGGGCTTCGATTGTAGGCCCGAGCGCTTTACACGGCCCGCACCACTCGGCCCAGAAATCGACGAGCACCGGCACATTCGCCTGCAGGACTTCACTGTCGAAGTTGCCGTCGGTCAGCGTGACCGGATGTACTGATTCCCTGTTCATTTTCTGTCTCCTCCTTATCTAAGCCGCAGGCTTCGATATCGCCGACGGCCTCGTTTCAGCTGGTGGCCTGGTTTCGGCTCGCGAGCGGGTGTCCACTGGTAGCCTGTTTTCGGCTCGCCACCGCGTTCGGCCATCGGTCCCGCAGCCCGCGATCCGGTTCGGCCACAGCCCGACTCAGCCCGCGGCCTCGATACCCGGGGCATACGGCTCCCAGGCCCGAGCCTCGAACGGCGCATCGAGCGGCGTGTCGGCGATGTGATTAACGTAGTTACTCAATGTCTTGAAGCTGATTGCTAGCACCACTTCGAGGAGCTGTGAGCGCGAGAATCCGGCATCGAGAAACGCCGCGATATCTTCATCCTCCAACCAGCCACGCTTCTCGACGGCGGCCGTTGCAAAGACTCGCAGCGCCTCGAGGCGCGTGTCGGCGATTGGACGATCCTCACGAATCGCGTCGATTACGTCCTCCGGCACTTTTTGTGCGCCGGCAATCAGCGAGTGTGCAGCGATGCAGTAG
This sequence comes from Candidatus Rariloculaceae bacterium, assembly GCA_965223375.1. Lineage (GTDB taxonomy): Bacteria > Pseudomonadota > Gammaproteobacteria > Steroidobacterales > Rariloculaceae > CBDCWM01. Next base: position 586,889 of record OZ245000.1, on the reverse strand, counting down.
CGGCACTCGTTGAATCGGCTGATGGCTAGTATCGCGACCTGGCGTTCCGTCGCTGTCAGCGACGACTGGTCGACGAGCTTGCCGAGCGTCAGGTAACCCTCGAGCGTCACCGGGGACTCGGCGAAAACGCCGAGCAGATTCGGGACGAAGCCGAAAGCCTTTTCCGCGCCGGCGAGCAGCGGTTGTGAGGCTGGCGGGGCAGAGTGGGTTGTGTGGATTCGAAAGTCATTCATCGTCGTACTCCTTAGATTGGCGTGTTGCAGAGCCTGGGAGTACGATACGTTCGGAAATTCGGCGTATCTATGCCAGAAAGTCACGAAAATATGTCTGAAAGTCCTGCGATTCAGGTCGACGCGGTAACGTCGATCCTCCGGCGACTCGGCCTCACCGCCGAGGTCTATCTGCACGCGGATTTTTGCGGCCAGTGGGGCGTCGATACGTCGGGTCAGCGGAAGGTGCCGTTTCACTTCATCGAACGCGGCACCGGCTGGCTACACACGGCGGCGGATACGGAGGCCCGCCTGCTCGCAAGCGGTGACTTCGTCGTGTTTCCTCACGATGGTGCGCATACCCTTTCGGGCGGCCCCGAACCCCCGCCGGCTGCGTTGCTGAATCGCGTGCCGGAGCCTGATGGCAGCCGCGTGACGAGCCTGCTCTGTGGGTTCTATGAGTTCAGCCACCGCGATGCCTGGCCGCTGCTCGACAGCCTGCCCGAGGTCGTCGTTCTCGATCTGAAGGAGGGCGGTCGGCACCACGCGGCGTATCCGCTGATTCAACTGATGGTTGCGGAGCTTGAGCGCGAGCTGCCGGGCATGCTGGCGGCGCTCAACCAGCTCGCATTCCTGCTGTTCATCGAGGTGCTGCGAATGCAGATCGAACAGGTGTCGACGGCCGGGTTGCTGCATGCGCTGGCCGACCGGCAGATCGGTCACGCGCTGAATCTGATACATCGGGATTTCGGCAGACCCTGGACCGTCAATGATCTCGCTCGGGAAGTCGGCATGAGCCGGACCGTGTTCTCGGACCGCTTCAGCTCGCTCGTCGGCGCAACGCCGCTCCGCTATCTCGCCGACTGGCGGCTGCAGGAGGCAGCCGGAATGCTGCGAACGACCGATCGCTCGGTTGCCGAGATCGCGGCGCGGGTCGGTTACCAGTCGGAACCGGCATTCCGCAAGGCATTTCGGAAGGTGCTGGGCGTGACGCCCGGGGCGGTGCGGCGGAAGGCGCGCGCCTAAGCTACAGGCGCAACAGCTCCGCCAGGTTGCCGCCGAGAATCGCGATTTTCGTGTCGTCGTCGAGGTGCGGCGAGTCGACGATCAGGTCGATCGTGTCGGGCCAGTTGTAGGGCATGTCGGAGCCGTAGACGACCTGGGTTGGCCCGGTTTCGGCCAGCAAATGGCGCAGGCCTTCGTCCGAGAAGACCATCGAGTCGACGATGATCTGGTCGGTAAAGTAGTCGCGCACGGGTCGCTCGTTTGCGCAGTCTTCGGCGCGGCGAATCGTGCAGGCCACGTCGCTGCGGCCGAGATAGGAAGTGAGATAGCCGCCACCGTGTGCCGCGCAGACCTTGAGGTTCGGGAAGCGATCGAGTGTGCCGTCGAAGATCATGTGGGTCAGAAAGACGGTGGTCTCGAGCGGATTGCCGATGATGTTGCCGAGGCCGCCGCGCCCGTCGAGGCCGCCGTCACGGACGACGTTCATGGCGTTGTTCGGGTGCATGAAGACAGGAACACCGAGTGCTTCGGCGCGCGCCCAGAATGGATCGAAGAAGTCGCTGGTCGGTGGCTCGTTGTGGACGTGGCCGCCGATCGACGCGCCGCGCATGTCGAGCTCTTCGACTGCGTGTGAGAGCTGGTCGGCAGCGAGCTCCGGGAACTGCAGCGACGGCGATGTCAATGCGACGAAGCGCTCCGGATATTCGTTACACCACTCGGCGAGCCGCCGGTTTTGCAGCGTGACGATTTCGTCAGCCAGTTGCTCGTCGCCTTCGTACCACCAGAACGCGTTGACGCTCAGCGCCTGAATATCGATGCCGCGCTGATTCATCTGATCGATGCGGGCGGGGGAGAGCGTCACGAACTCTGGAAAGCCGATGCCCTCGAGGTTCGTGCCGGCGATGATCGGTGCGAGCTCGGGGAAGACGCAATGCGCATGAATGTCGACGACCTGGGCCTGCCGTCCGCCGACCATCACGCGCCTGCGGGAAGGCTGGCCATATGAAGGTTGAGTGAGGGTACCGGCCAGAGCGGCGGCGCCGGTCCCGAGCAGCAGTTCTCTTCGAGTCGTCTTCACCGGCGATCCCCCTCTGTGTCGTGGGCTCAGTCTAGCAACGATTGGCGGGAGATCCAGCGTTGCGGCGGCGGCGCGGGAGTTCGGTGCTGCCGGTGACGCTTAAGGGGCCGGTGCTAGCTGCGTTGCTGCCTGCGTTGTCGTTGGCGCCCGCGTTGATGATGCCGTCCGCGCTTCGGGCGTCGCCGCTGTCGTCGGCGTCGGCGCCGTCGGTGAAATCGTCATAGCCGGTCCGCCGAGGCTGCTCTATAATCGCGGCCTTCGGTCGGGGTGTAGCTCAGCCTGGTAGAGCACTGTCTTCGGGAGGCAGGGGCCGGAGGTTCAAATCCTCTCACCCCGACCAATTTTCCTTTCAGTCAATCACTTAGCAAGTTCGACAACGTTGTTGGGCCGTGTAACGGTTACACTCGACAGATCCGAACCCACTCGCGATTGCGTCGTTGGCTGTGGTTGACGAATCGTGCATCCGTACAGGAGCGTCTCGCGCCCGGTCGCTGGACTACTGCCAAAAAAAAGACGGCCGCCCTTCAATGGAGAAGTCCCGATGAGAACCACACTAGCATTGCTACCGATCAGTCTGATCGCAGTTGGCTGCAGCAATCCATCCTCGGACGCGGGCGATGTCGAGTCCGCGCGCGCGGCGGTCGATCTGTCCGACGTCGAAGGCGTGTTGTCCCGAGGCCGAGAGCTTTACGTCGGTTCCGGTGCTTGTGCGGATTGCCACGGTGATATCGGAGAGGGCATCGACGCGCCTTCGCTGACTTTTGGTCCTACTGCCTACGACATTTACTATCAGCTGAACACCAATCCTGAGATGGCGGAATCGCGGGCCGATATGCGCGCTAGCAACGATGAGATCGTTGCCCTCGCTGCATATGTTGCGAGCGTTACCGGCAACGAGGTCACGGCAGACTCGATTGCAGTCCAGGCTGCCTCGGTCGCTGATGCGCGGGAGTTCAGCGAATTCGATCCCGGCAATTATATCGTCTCGGAGCATGACCGAATGGTCACGGCCGTGCAGCGTCACGACACGGCCGGCACATGGGAACGACGGTCGCAGACCGGAAACATCATGCGCACTTTCAAGTCCGTCGTTGTCGCGACCTGGGATCCGGGCGAGCCGAAGTTCGAGCCGGAGCCCGGAAAGGTGTACTTCTACGAGAATACCGGCGCAAACCGTCCGTTCGGCTACGAGCAGGACGGCCCGCCCTCGATCAGTGTGGTTGTCGGTGACGCCGCTACCAAGGAAGTGATCGCCTCCTATCAGTTTCCTGCCGAGCTTCGCACGTCCATGCACACGACGGCCGTAACACCAGATGGCCGTTACGTTTACATTCCGGGACCACGTCCTCAGTTGGAAGGTGAGCCGACCCGAACCGTATCCGGGACCCGACTGAGGTATGCGATTCCCGGCCTCGACAGTTCGGCGACGATCATCAAGGCAGACGCGCTGACGCTGCAGCCCGTCGAGCAGATCATCGTTGGCGGTCGCATGCACCATGCGCAGATATTTCAGAATCGATACATGCTCGTGGATACGTTCGGCCGCGAAGATGATGGCCTCGACGTGTTCCTGATGGATCCGGAGACTAATGAGATCATTGGTGGCGTCCGGGACGAGGAACTCGGCGGATCTACATATACGGCTTTCACCGACAACGAATACATTTACATCCTGATGGAGCCATCCGGCTACGGCACGAGTGCAGCGGGCGCCTATCTCGCGGGATTGCGGTACAACGCGGGCGAATACGCGGTGCTGCGCTCGTTCTGGGTCGCAAAGATCGATCCGGAGACCTGGGAGGTCGTTCAGGAATACCCGTACAACGGATTTCGTTCGAGTTGGTTGACGGTCGACGCAGCCAGCGACTACATGTACGTCCCGGCGAGCGCGAGCAACTACATCAACAAGATCGATCTTGCGACCGGCGCGAACGTGTGGACGACACCGACCGGAACCGGACCTTACGGTGCCGTGCTGAATGCCGACGAATCAGAGATTTGGGTTGCCGACAAAGGCGAGACGACGGGAATGTTCGGGCGCACGATCACAGTGATCAATACCGTGACCGGCGCTCCGATCGACACACTTTTTGCGGGATACCAGATCGACCATCTGCTCCTGTCACCGAACGGCAGCGAAGTCTGGGCTACGAGCAATAAGGACGGCAAGCTGTACGTCTACGACGCCGCGACGAGGGAGTTGACGCACGAGATCGATATGCCGAACTTCGGCGATGCGCACGGACTGGTTTTCGTCTGGTATGACGAAACGGGCGAGCCGCACGTCGTCCGGGATCAGGGTGGATTCCACAGCGGCATCAACCCCGCATTGGGCCGGCCGCTGAATTACTGACTCAGCAACAACGGTCCACCGTCTGAGGCCTCGGAGGCGCGATGGGGGGTCAGGCACTATTCGCGGCATGCCTCAATACCAGTGGCATTACTGCACTCCGGCCTTTGCCGCGCATGGGACAGTTCGATCTTCCCGCACTGGTGATTTGAGTGATTTCCGGTCCCGAACTCTTCGGGGGTCGCGGCAATCCTGCGGGCTCGGGGATAGCCTGCCGCCGTCTCCGCCGGACCCCTGGCAGCGGACTCAATGCCGTGCTTCAGACGCACGCAGGATTCTTCTTGTAGTAGCCTTCTCGGGCGTCAGTCGATGCCTGGGCAGCAGGTGCGCTTCGGATAAGCAGTGGGCACGAGCATTCTGGAACGAATCGCGAGCGGTGACTCGAGCGCGGTGCAGGATTGTATGAGTCAATTCGGCGGGCTGGTATGGTCTCTCGCGCGCCGCTATACCGATTCTCCATCTGATGCGGAAGACGCTACTCAGGAGATCTTCCTCGAGATCTGGAAGTCCGCAGCCCGATACGATGCGTCTGCAGGTACGGAAGCGGTGTTTATCGGGACGATCGCGCGGCGCAGGCTGATCGACCGTATGCGCGCTTCCGGTCGACGGCCACAGACCGAAGCCTTTGACGAAACCAACATCGCACACCAGCTGGAAACGACGGAAGACTCAGCCATGCTGGCCACCGAATTGGCCGTTGCTCGAAACGCGCTTGCCCGGCTGGACGCCGGTCAGCGCGAGGTGCTGCTGCTCGGCATCGTCGAGGGTTTGACGCACTCGGAGATCGCGATGCGCACGGGCAAGCCACTCGGTACCGTAAAGACCCAGATTCGGCGGGGTTTACAGCGCGTTCGCAAGATTCTCGGCGAAGAGTCGGAGGCTAAGAGTGGCTGATCGGAGCACCGAAAGACGCCGGGAGCAGCTGGAAGATCTGCTGATCAAGCGCTCGAGCGACACCTTGGACGATGCGGAAGAGCGGCGGCTGGATTCATTGCTCGAAGCATTTCCGGGCATCGATCGCGAGCACTACGATGCCGCGGTTGCAACGGTCGTCCTGGCGGCGCTCGGCCCCTGCGAGCCTATGCCCGAGTCCGTCCAGGACAAGATATTGGCCGCCATCCGGAATACCTAGAAATCATCAGAAGGTTTTGCGGTTTCAGGTTTCCTCCAGCAACCGCGTCGCCTGCGTTACGGCTTCCTCGGCACGCCTGACGAAGGCGTTGGCGCCTGCACGAGTCCAGAGCTCCGGCTTGCTGTCGAATGCAGCCCCGCCAACCAGAATTCTTGCGTCCGGCGTCAGCGTGCGTATTTCGGCAACGGTCGCAGCCAGCGCGTTTAACTGCGTCTCCAGCGTCGCCGCAAGTATAACGACATCGACGTCACGGCTGGCTGCAGCGGCGGCTATGTCGCTGGCTGGCACGTTGGCGCCAAGGAACAGGCATTTCCAGCCGGCCAGAATGAACAGGTCCGCCACAACTCGCAGACCCAGATCGTGTGCGTTGCCGGAAACCGATGCGGCCAGCACGCTTCGTCCGATGGGTTTCTTAGGCCGGAACCTGAACGTGACATTGGCCATCGTTCGCCGCGTCGTTTCGGAGATCAGCCTTTCCTCGCTGACGGATACTTCGCCCAAATGCCAGAGCCTGCCGATCTCCTGCTGTGCCGGGATGAGAACATGACAGTATGCGTCTTCGACCGACAGACCGTCTTCGATCGCGTCGAGAATGAGTTGCACTGCATCCTCGGATCGTGCGTCGAGGCATAGCAGCGAATACTCGGATGCCAGTTTTCCGAACGCGTCGGTCGGATCGAGAAAGGACTCGGATTCACTGTCGACGATCGGCGCGTCGAGCGCATGATCGACGATCGGGATCACCGACCCCTGCAGGTGTGTTGCCAATTCCGCACCGAGAACGTTTCGCAAGCTACCGAGCGCCGTTATGACGGCCTGATCGCTGCCGCCGCGTGCTCGCGCGGCTCGCCTGAGCCACTGAATTCGCTCATGGAACAGGCCCGGTTCGCCCGCGCGTACCGCGGCGGCGAGCTCGAGCAGGCGCTGCCGAAAGTGAGCCTTCCAGGCGGAGCTGTCCAGGCCGGTCTCTCCCGCCCTTTGCAGGTCGGCGTTTGCTGCCGCGGCGAAACCGCTTGCACTGGCTTCGAGAATCTCCGCCGCCATGGACTGAACGGAAGACGAATTCGTTGTCATGCCCGGCCGGTTACCCGCTGATCGATCCCTACTTCCATTCTATTCGCTCCCGACCGGGAATTGGATGCATGCGGGGCAAGTCGGCAGCTCGCGCCTGGCGCCGGCGGGTCTTCAGACGGCCTGTCGCCGATTCTCCCGTCCACTTTCTGCATCGTCAGGATCGCCGTTGCGGTGCTCCTCCCGCAAGCCGCTGGCGATCGCTGAATCCAAACGAGTGATCTCGTCGAATGATGTTGAACACACCGACAACACATACGGGAAATTCAGTCATGACTTCAGGAAAATTCCATGCCGGCATACTGGCAGCCAGTATTCTGCTCAGCGCCTGTGACTCGGATGACGACATTGCGGCATTGGCAGTCACGCCTACAGCCGAGCGAACGCTCTTGCAGATCGTGCACGCTGTGCCCGATGCACCCGCGGTCGACATTCCGGGGCTCATTGCGGGACTTGCTTTCGGCGAGGCTACGGTCTGGATCCCCGTCGATGCGGGAACGGCAAGCGTGCAAGTCGACGCTCGCGTGCCCGGGGGTTTGGCCACGGTCATTCCGACAACCGAGCTGACGATCGACGCCGACGACAACTACACTGTAATCGCCGTTGGTGAGGCGGCGTCTGGCACGATCGCTCCGATCGTTGTCGCCAATCCGGCAAGTCCGCCCGCCGCTGGCAACTTCCGGGTCAATGTCGTCCATGCAGCGCCCAACGCAAACAACGTCGAAGCCGACGATGCGGTCGACATTTATGTAACGGCGCCCGGTGCGGACCTTTCGGCCGCAGCGCCGATCGCGGGGGGAGCAACGCCGTTTGGCGCCAGCTCCGGCCCGCTTGAAGTCCCCGCCGGCGACTATCAGATACGAGCTACGGCGCCGGGCGGCGCCACGGCAGTGTTCGATTCAGGCCCGGTGACACTGGTGGAGGGCGCCGATCTCGTCGTCGTTGCCATCGACAACACTGGACCCGGCGCGGCGCCGATCAGCCTGCTCGTCGCCGACGGCCTCGGCGGATTCAGCATCCTCGATGCTGCAACGCCGGCCGAGGTCCGGGTTGTGCACGCCGTGCCCGACGCTCCGGCAGTGGATGTATTTATAAACGACGACATGGCTGCGAACGCACCTGCACTCAGCAATCTGGCTTTTGCCGAAGTGCAGCCCGGCCCGAACCTGTACGCCGAGCTTGCGCCGGGCCTCAACAATGTCCTGGTGACCGCGTCCGGAAACCCGGGCGTCATTGCGATCCCGGCCACTGACCTCGACCTCGCTGCCGGCGGTCAGTACACAGTCTATGCGAGCGGAACGTTCGCGACGATCGCGCCCTTTGTTACCGAAGACGACGACCGATCTGTCGTCACCGAAGCACAGGTTCGAATTCTGCACCTGGCTCCGTCGGCCGGTCTCGTCGATATCTATGTGCAAGCGCCGGCGACCGATATCAACATGGTCGACCCAACGCTTGAGGATGTCGATTTTCTCGCCGACACCGGCTATCTCAGCCTGGCAGGTGGCGACTACGAAGTCACGGTCACCCTTGCCGATACGAAGACAGCCGCGATCGGACCGCTGGTGATCAACATCGTCGACGGCGGGGTCTACACGGCGGCCGCTCGTGACCCTGATCCGAATCTGGCCAACGATTCGTTCGGACTGATCCTGCTCGACGATTTCTGAGCACAGCCGATGGAATATCGTCCGCATTTTTTTCTTCGACGGCTGAATCCATTTCAGCAAACGGAGCGAATACTTGTTTGAACGCGATTTGGTTTTGGGTGGCATGTCTGAACGAAGGAGTTGTAGATGAACATGTTGAAAGGTGCGGTGACTGGTCTCGGTATTACGATGATGCTCGTTTTTGCGCAGGGCGCATCGATTGCCGCGGACTCGAATACGGACATCGTAGATACGGCAGTTGCCGCTGGTGACTTCGAGACGCTCGCGGCGGCACTGTCAGCCGCCGGTCTCGTCGAAACGCTCAAGGGCGAGGGGCCCTTTACCGTGTTTGCGCCCACGGATGAGGCCTTCGCGAAATTGCCGGCTGGTACGGTCGAAAGCTTGCTGGATCCCGAGAACGTGGAGCAGCTGCGGGCGATCCTGACGTATCACGTCGTACCGGGAGCAATTGAGGCCTCCGTAGCCGCTGAGCTGGACGATGCGGTGACCGTGAACGGGCAGTCCATCCGGTTCTCGGCTTCCGAATCCAGCGTGATGGTGAATGACGCGAACGTCATTGCCGCTGACATCATGGCGAGCAACGGCGTTATCCACGTCATCGATAGCGTGATCCTGCCGAATTAGTCCCCCATTCGGCGATCAGCGGGGCGGTCTGCGGACCGCCCTTTTTTTTGGGGGGGCATTCGACTGATGCGTCGTGCCGTACCTCCGGCGCGTTGCGGAAATCGGCGCCGTAACGATCTTGCGACCGCGGGCGGCGCGGCCCTGACCACATCCCGGCAAGGTCTTCCAGCGTCTCGATCAAGCACGATCGACCGAATCCATTTGCGGACTTTCGGCGAACTAAACCATACGAAGAACATTATTCGGTCGTCAGAAGGAGAAGACACAATGTTGAAAGAGTTGATGGTCGGAGGGACTGCGCTGTTCCTGGCCGGTTCGCTGGCCGCAAACGGGGTGACAGGCGATGATGTCACCGATTTCGGTCGCCAGGCGGGACCGACGACGGGGCAGGACGCTGCGTTTCCGGCTCGGCCGGCGTGGCAGACTCCCGGATTCGTGATGGACGAAGTTGTTGCAAGCATCCGTCCCCCGCTCGAACCGCCATCGACCGCGCCGTCGGCACCCGATCTCACGATGTCAATTCGGTCGCACATGATCCGCGGTCTCCAGTTCTGATCCTGACCAGTTGCTGTTCGCTCCCATCTCGACGTTCTTCATCCGAGTCCGAAGGCGTAGTCAGGGGACTGTAAGTTCACGGCATCCAGCAATCGCGAGATGTCCGGTCCGCTGTAGTGAGTGGTGATCGTTCCGACGCATCGCGATCACGGGCGTCCCAGCGGGCAAGCAGCTTCGTCAATGCGACTGATTCCGTCATAGGATGCCGACATTCCGTTCGCTGGCAAATACGGACCCGATAACTAGCACCTGCCCCAGTGCGGCAAGGGCGTCGTCGAAAGGCCTGGGTCATCAGGCGGGCAACCCCGCTGTGGCTGTCAACCCAAGTCGCAGTCGGTATTCCGCCTCGGTACATGTGCTGGCAATCCGGATCAGTGCCCCGCATCGATCGCGCCCACAGAATCGAACTGGATTCCGCCGTTGTCGTGAAATATATTCGAGCAATGGGCCGTTCTATCCTCGCAGTCGTGTGCATGCTGGTCGCGGGTATTTCATGTCCGTTGGCGGCGGACGGTCCGGTTGAGCTATCCGGTTTCTGGGCAGGGATTTTCGAGCCGGAGGACGCCGAGTATCGGGGCACTGGGCCGGCTTTCGGCGATTTCGGAGGACTGCCGCTCAACGAGGCAGGGCTTGCCAGAGCTCAGTCGTGGAATCCGGATGATGATTACACGCCGGAGAGCCTGAGCAGGCCACACTCGCCCGCGCACATCATGCGCAGCTCGTTTCCCTTCCGTATCACTCAGGAAGAAGGCACGATCACATTCGACATGGAGGTCTGTGAGCAGGTGCGTACTGTGTACATGGATGGGCGGGAGCACCCGGCCGAGGACGCGCCTCACACCTACATGGGACACTCGATCGGTCACTGGGAAGGGCAGACGCTGGTGGTCGACACAACGCACATCAGGGAGAACTACGTTCGCCGAAATGGTGTCGTCCATAGCGATCAAATGCGTTTAACGGAACGCTACACGCGAGACGGTGATTATCTCTTGCTGATGATCCTCGTCGAGGATCCGGTTTTCTTCTCAGTGCCGTTCACCAGGGTGATTGCCTTCCGGCATCGGCCTGACATTTCCGGCCTGCGACCCTATCCCTGCTGAGACACTGATCAGGAACGGAGCATGAGTATCAAATCGATGCAGTGGGCGATGGCGGTCGGTCTGGCACTCGGCTCGACCGCGAATGCCCATCACTCATTTGCGGCCCACTACCTGCTGGACCAGAGCATCGAGCTTGAAGGTACCGTAAAGGAATTCGCCTGGCGCAATCCGCACTGTTTCCTGTTTGTGGAGTCGTTGAACGAGGACGGCGAGAAGGTCACCTGGACCCTGGAGCTGCAAAACACCATCCTGGCAACCAACGCGGGCTGGACGGCGGAGACTTTCAAGCCCGGCGATCAGATCGCGTTTTCCGGCAATCCGGCACGCACCGGGGCGATGCGGCTGCGAACCACCGGTATTCACCGGCCGGCCGACGGTTTCAGCTATGACGTCAACGACAGGCGGCCCGGACCGGGCGAGACCATCGGCACGCTCGGACTCTGAGGCGTCGCGAGGCGACGCAACGTGTTAGCCCGTTGACGAAAAAGATTTGATTGTTGCGCTTGTGGCGGTTGAAGAAGAGCAAGCAGTTGTCGGTCTGGTCGTCAAACGAAGCGCGAGCGTCGTGAAATATCAGTAGCGGCAATCTTCACGAGCTCGATCAGGGCCTTTTCGTTGCGCCAAACCGATTCGGCCGTTCCACCGTTAAGGGAAACCGCCGCGCGGACGACACCGGCCGCGTCACGAATCGGTACGCACAGGGCACGTACTCCGATGTACTGCTCATCGACGGAAACGGCATAACCCCGCTTCTGAACTTTTTCGATTTCTTCGAGAAAGCGCTTTTTCGAAGTAATCGTCCTGGCCGTTACCCGCTCGAAGCTCATGCGAGAGAGCAACTCATTGCGCGCATCCTCGTCCATATATGAGAGTAGCACCTTTCCAAGAGCAGTAGCATGAATCGGTAACTCGCGGCCGATGTCCCGTTGTTCCCTCGTGCGGCTGTCGATGGCGCGTGCATTCGTTGCACGATTGGATACTTCCCGCCCTTCGACGCGATCGACGATAAGAACGTGGTCTCCTTCGATGACACCGATCCCGGGCGAAAGGCCGGTGTCGTGAGCAAGGCGATAAAGAACGGGTTCCGCGATTGCGCGGAAGCCAAGCTCACGCAGCGCTCCGTGTGCGAGGGCGATTACCCTCAGGCCGATCTTGTAGCATCGCGTTTCCGAATCCTGCTGCAGGTAACCGCGGTGTTCGAGCCTGGTGACGATCCAGGAAACCGTGCTGGTGGGGATTCCTAGCCGGCGCGATATTTCAGCTTGTCGCAGCCCGGCGGGAATCTCTTCCAGCAATTCCAGCAGATCGAGCGTGCGTTCGAGCGAATTGCCTGCCACCGGGAATTTCTCCTACATTTGTCCAATATATTGGACAAGCGCTTAGTTTAGCGATTCATTGTCCCTAACCTCAATGACGTTACGACGAGCGGAGCGACACTGATGCAGCGATTTAGCGTTCGATTGATAGCGATAGCTTTCATTGGTCTCACAGCGAACGGAGCGACTGCAGCCCCGGACCTGTCCGGCGTCTGGGAGTCCGAAACCTGGTCGACGGAAGGCTGGCCGGAAGAGCCGCCGTTCAATGCCGCGGGCAGGGCGGCGCAGGAAGCATGGGCGGCGTCGCCGGAAAACGATCCCTCACATCGCTGCCTGATTCCTTTGGGGCGAATCATCTCGGGGCCTTTTCCACACGAGTTCATTCAGCAGGACGATCGGATCACGATTCTTTACGAATATGAGCATCAGGTACGGCGCGTTTATTTGGACGGCAGGCCTCACCCTGATGATGCATTCCCGACACCGATAGGCCACAGCATCGGCTGGTGGGAGGGCGACACGCTAGTTGTCGACACGGTTGGTGTCGAAGACGGCGGATTGTTTCGTCCACAGGGATTCCCTTACACCGCTGACCTTCATCTGACAGAGCGATATTCGCTCGAAGATGGAGGTGATCGCCTGGTCGCCGAAATCACGATCGAGGATGCGAACTTTTATCGCGAGCCATGGACGGTGAAAAAGCGATATCGCCGAATTGACGAAGAGATTCAGTACTACGAATGCATCGTCCGGCCGCACGTTTTGCCCGACTCACAATAGACAACGCGAGGACAGAAAGATGAGAAAGATTCTATTAGCGACGAGCACGGCGCTGCTGGTTGCCACTGCTGCTCAGGCCCATCACTCATTCGTCTCTCAATACGATGTCGATTCCGTAAAGACGGTCACGGGTATCGTTACTGAGGTCTGGTATCAAAATCCTCATAGTCGCGTCTACGTCGAGATGACTAATGAGGAAGGCGAGAAGGAACTCTGGGAGACAGAGACCTATCCGCGAAATATTCTCAACCGGCGTGGCTGGAAGCACGACGATCTGAAGACGGGTGATGAGGTTATCGTCACCGGCAGGCCTGCGCGCGACGGAAGCAACCGACTGCAAATGTTCACGATCGTCAGGCCCGCCGATGGCTGGGAAGGCGTAGGCTTCGATCCGGACTCGAACGACTGAGGATCAGGTATGCATCGTCAGGTAATCGAGTCGAAAGACAGCGTTCCAGGCGAAAAATCGGAGATACTGGCCCTGAGTATGTAAACTTCATGGAATCCGTGGCCTGAGGTCGATCCGAAGTATGGGGAGCAAAACGACCGATCGCCGGCGCTTCCTCTACGACGGCGCGCTTGCAGTTGGGGTCCTTTCGTTACCCGCGGCCCCGTTCGCTCAGCAGGCGGCAGGGCAGGTTGCTCCGGTGCAGCTAGCACTGGGCCTCGGTCTGATTGCGAGCGAGGCGAACGGTCTCGTCTTCTCGACACCGAACGGTGCGATACTGATCGATGCGCCGCCACCCGCAACGGGTCCGGCGGAACATTATGAATCCGCTCGGCTGCTGATCAACACGAACTGGCGTCCCGAGCATACGGCCGCGAATGAGGATCTTGGTCAGGCGGGTGTGCGTATGCTCGCGCACGAGAACACGCGGCTGTGGATGACGAACGATTTCACGGTGACCTGGGAAAATCGCCGCTATCGCCCGCGAGCGGCGCATGCATTGCCCACCGACACCTTCTATACGACCGGACAGATCGAAGCCGGCGACGAAGTCATCGAGTACGGGCATCTTGCCCGCGCCCATACCGACGGCGACATTTACGTCCGCTTCAGGCGGGCGAACGTGCTCGTGGTCAGTGACCTGCTCGCGGTCGACGCGTATCCGGTGATCGATTACTCGACCGGCGGCTGGGTCGGCGGCCTGATCGAGGCCAGCGAGGCAATTCTCGAGCTTGCCGATGCTGACACATTGATCGTCCCGGCTGTTGGCGCGCCGCAGTCGCGCACGGCGGTCGAAGCGCAGCTCGAGCTCTGTCACGCCGCCCGAGAGGCTGTAGGCAAGGCGTTCACGCAGGCACGCAGTCTCGAGGAAATGCTGGCCGATGCGCCGCTTGCCGGCTGGGTCGAGGAACGCGGCGATCCGACGCTATTTCTGCAGATGGCGTACCGTGGTTCGCTCAATCACATCCGCGATCTGGGGCTCAGTATCGTATGACCGACAGGAAGCGCAAGGCCCGAATCGTTGTCGGAGTCAGCGCCGTGTTGATGATCGCGGTCGTCGCCGGAACGGTCGGTCCGGACTGGGTGGCCGAACGACGGGCCGCATCGCAGTGGGCCGTGATCGACAATTACTGTCTCGAGTGTCACGACTCGATCGAACGCACTGCCGGTCTCGCGCTCGACGCAATGACGCCGGAATCGATTGCCGAGCATCCCGAGGTTTTCGAGCGTGTCGTGCGCAAGCTCCGCGGCCGCATGATGCCGCCGGCCGGTGGGGCGATGCCGACCGGCGGCGAATATGATGCGCTCGTTGCGTTTCTCGAGACGCGCCTGGACGGTGCCGCCGACAGCGATGCGGCCGTCGGGCATGTCGCGCTGAAGCGCATGAACCGGACCGAGTATGGCAACGCCGTGCGCGACCTGTTCGGAATGGAAGTCGACGCAACGTCCTTGCTGCCGGTGGATGGGCAGAGCGCGGGCTTCGACAACATCGCCGCTACGCTGAATGAGTCGCCGACGTTCGTCGAGCAGTACGTTGCGGCAGCCGGGGTTGTCGCGGCCATGGCTGTCGGCGACCCAGCGGCCAAGTTCGAAAGCCAGATCTACAACGCGGCGGGCGAGATCCACCAGTCGCGCCACGCTCCCGGGATGCCGCTCGGAACGCGCGGCGGGATTCGCGCCGCACACTTCTTTCCAGTCGACGGCGAATACCAGTTTTCGATTCAGGGTCTCGTGCTCGGCGATTACACGCTGGGACTCGAGTACCGCCACACGGTCGTCCTGCTGATCGACGATGTCGAAGTCTGGCGCAGAGATGTCGGCGGCGAGGAGGACCTGCGCTACGTCGATCAGCAGCTCGCCGATGCGCTCGCGGATCTGAATGAGCCGCTCGAGAACATTCGCCTGAATGTCGCTGCCGGCTGGCACGACGTCGCGGTGACGTTCATCGCCCGATCGTTCGCTGAGTCCGATATCGTGCTGCATCCGTTTCTTGCCGGTGGCGGCGACGAGCGGATCATGGCGCCAAGGCGGCTCGAGATTGCCGGGCCGTTGTCGCAAACGGGTCTGAGCGATACGCCGAGCCGCGAGCGAATTTTCATCTGTCGGCCGGAAACGGTAGCGGAGGAAGCGGCTTGCGCCGAGAGGATCTTCTCCCGGATCGCCCGTCGGGCGTATCGCCGCCCGATCGACGACGGCGATCTAGAGGGGCCGCTGCGGTTCTACGAGGACGGCCGCGCAACGGGCGATTTCGAGGCAGGCATTCGCGCGGGTCTCGTTGCAATACTGTCGAGCCCGAAATTTCTCTACCGCTCCGAACGGCCGCCCGAAGGCGCACTGCCCGGTGAGACTTTCGCGGTCAGCGATATCGAACTTGCGACCCGGTTGTCCTTTTTCATCTGGAGCAGCCTGCCGGACGATGAGCTGCTCGCAGTTGCCGAGGCGGGGGAGCTTTCGGACCCGGCTGTGCTGGGGCAGCAGGTTCGCCGTATGCTGGCCGACTCCCGGGCCCGCGCGCTGGTCGACAATTTCGCGGCGCAGTGGCTCGCGCTCCGCGATCTGGACCGCTTCAATCCGGACCCGCTGCTGTTCCCGTTCTTCGATCGCGAATTGCGCAATTCGGCGCGCGCGGAGATCGAGCTCTTTCTCGAGGACGTCCTGCTGGGTGATCGCAGCGTGCTCGATCTGCTCAGCGCAGAGACGACGTTCGTCAACGAACGGCTTGCGATCCACTACGGACTGAGCGACGTGCAGGGCAGCCACTTCCGCGAAGTGGTGTTGCCGGACCCGAACCGCCGCGGGCTGCTCGGCAAGGCCGGCGTGCTGATGATTTCATCGTACCCGGATCGGACGTCGCCCGTGCTGCGCGGCGCCTGGATTCTCGAACACATCACCGGCACGCCCCCCGCTGAGCCGCCACCGGATGTCGAGGCCCTGCCTGAAACGGCCGAGGGCGGCCAGATCGCAACGGTCCGCGAGCGGCTCGAGATTCATCGGACCAACCCGAGCTGCAGCGGCTGCCACAGTGTTCTGGACCCGCTCGGCTTTGCGCTCGAGAACTTCGACACAATCGGTCGGTGGCGCGACCGCGACCGGGACGCCGGCGATCTGATCGATTCTTCCGGTGTGCTCGCCGATGGTTCGCCGGTTTCCAGTGCGAGCGAGTTGAGCGATGCGTTGCTCCAGCGGCCGGATCAGATCGTCCAGGCGCTGACCGAGAAGCTGATGACGTTTGCGCTCGGGAGGGCCATCGACTACTACGACATGCCCACGATTCGCGAGATCGTCCGGGCGGCCGAGGCTCGCGACTACCGGTTCGCGGCTATTGTCGAAGGAATCGTTGCGAGCGACGCCTTTCTGAGGCAACGTGTACCTGCAGTCGATGCAAACGGGGAGCTGATAGCCGATGTTCGTTACTAGGAAACATCTGCCGCGGCGTACTGTATTGAAGGCTCTTGGTGGCGCCGTGGCACTGCCGCTGCTCGATGCGATGGTGCCTGCGCGCACGGCGCTGGCTCATACGGCCGCAGGTCCCAACCCGCGGCTCGCGTTCATCTACTTCCCGCACGGTGCGGTCGATGGCAAGTGGACGCCAGCCGCCACCGGGCGCGATTTCGAATTCACACAGATCCTCGAGCCGCTCGCGCCGTTTCGCGATCAGCTGAGTGTCGTTTCCGGGCTCGAGAACCGTCATGCGAACGGTCCGGTGCATGCGATTACGCCGGCAACCTGGCTCAGCAGCGTGTCGCCGCGCCGCAGTGCCGACCCGCTCGGCGGCGTGACGGCCGATCAGATCGCGGCGCAGCACATCGGCCAGGACTCGCCGATACCGTCGCTCGAGATCGCGACCGAGGAGAGCGGCGGTGCCGCGGCCTGCGACAGCACCTATGGCTGTACCTACAGCCGGACGATTTCGTTCCGGACGCCGACGACACCGCTACCGATGGAGGTCAATCCGCGCAAGCTGTTCCGGCGGCTGTTCGGCCAGGGCGATACAGCCGAGGAGCGCGAGCTGCTCGTGCAACGGCAGAAGAGCGTCCTCGATCTGGTGCTCGCCGAAACACGGGACCTTAAGCGAACGGTCGGTCCGACCGACCAGACGCGGCTCGACGATTATCTCGAGAGCGTGCGCGAAATCGAGCGGCGCGTGCAGAAGATCGAGGACAGCGATTTGACACAGATGGCGCTGCCCGATGCCCCGGTCGGTATCCCGGACAGCTTTAACGAGCACATCAACCTACTGTTCGACTTGGTCGTGCTGGCCTTCGAAGCCGATCTGACGCGCGTCATTACATTCATGATGGCCGCCGAAGTCAGCGATCAGACATATACACACATCGGTGTGCGCGATGCTTTCCATCCGCTGTCGCACCACCAGAACAATCCATCGATGCTCGAGCGCCTGGGGCGCGTTCAGGCCTATAACACCGAGGTTTTTGCGCGCTTCGTCACGCGGCTGTCGGAGATGCCGGACGGCGATGGCTCGATGCTCGATCACTCGATTCTGTTCTACGGCAGCAACATGTCGAACAGCGACCGGCACACGCACGACGACCTGCCGTGCGCAATCGTCGGCGGCGGCTGCGGGCAGCTGACTGGCGGACAACACATCCGCCATCAGGGCGAGCCGCTCGCGAATCTCGTGCTCACTGTCATGCAGCGTGCCGGCGTGCCGGTCGAATCGCACGGGGACAGCACCGGAGAGATCGCCGGAATCTGAAGCAGATGATCTGCAGAACGCGTGTCGCCCGGTCCTGTCGCGATCATTCACTTCGCCGGATTGCGCGCGTGTACCGAGCGACCCGGCCCGATGTCGATTCGCGGCGTCGAGTGAGCTTGCTGCTCCGATTGGTTTCGATCTGTGCCATCGCTTGCGGATTCGCCCAGACTGCACGCGCCGATGCGCCGCTGCTGGCAGCCGCGCAGGCCGGCGATGTCGCAGCGGCAATCGAGCGGATCGAGCAGGGCGCCGACGTGAATGGGCGCGACTCGACCGGCACGACGGCGCTGCACTGGGCCGTCTATAACCAGCTGCCCGAGCTCGTGGGGCGTCTGCTCGACGCCGGTGCCGAGGCCGAGGTCGAAAACCGTTACGGCTCGACGCCGATGGCCGAGGCAGCGGTGACCGGCAACGTCGACGTGCTGCGAGCCCTGCTTGCGGCCGGTGCCGATGTCGATTCACCGAATGCCGAGGGTCAGACGGCGCTGATGATCGTCGCGCGCACCGATAACACGGCCGCAGCCGAGGTGCTGCTCGATGCCGGTGCCGACCCCAATGCGCGCGAGCAATGGAAGGGCCAGACCGCGCTGATGTGGGCCGCCGCGCGCAGCCGCCCGCACATGGTCCGCCTGCTGGCCGAGCATGGCGCCGACGTCAATTCGCGCTCGACCGAGCACAACTGGCCGCGGCAGACCACGATCTTCCCGCGCGCGAAGTTCATGCCGCCCGGCGGGCTCACGCCGTTGCTGTTCGCGGCGCGCGAGGGCTGCGCCGAGTGCGCCCGGATTCTGGTCGAGGCCGGCGCCGATCCGGATCTCCCATCGCCCGAAGAGATCACGCCGTTGCTGATGGCGACGCTGAATGCGCGCTGGGATACGGCGCGGTTCCTGGTCGAAGCCGGCGCCAACATCAACAAATGGGACAAGTGGGGCCAGACGCCGCTGTATGCCACCGTGGACTACAACACGATCCCTACCGGTGGCCGGCCGGACCGGCCGTCGCTCGACGACACATCGAGTCTCGAGCTGATCGAGCTGCTGCTCGAGGTAGGCGCGAACCCGAATGCGCAATTGAAGCTCGTGCCGCCGTACCGCAATCTGCTCGACGATCGCGGTGGCGATCCGATCCTGTGGATCGGCGCGACCCCGCTGATCCGAGCCGCGAAAGCCGCCGATCTCGACGCGATGGACTTGCTGATGGCGCACGGCGCGCTGCTCGAGTTGCCCGAAGACGGCGGCGTCACGCCGCTGATGGCCGCGGCCGGACTCAAGGCCTACTCGATCGATACGCGCGGCCGCTGGGTCACCGAGGGGCAGGCGCTGGTCGCCGTCGAGCGTTTGCTCGACGCCGGTGCCGACATCAACGCGCGCGACGGCTTCGGACTGACCCCGCTGCATGGCGCGGCGTACCGCGGGTGGAATGAGATGGTTCGTTACCTGGTCTCACGCGGCGCCGATTTGACGGCCGCGGACAACCAGGGCTACACGCCGTTCGATGCGGCCGAAGGGCGCACCCGTGGGGTAGGGCGCGAGGCGAACGTCACGACTGTTCATCGGGAGACTGCCGATCTGATCGCGTCACTGGTCGAGGCGGCGCGCTGACCGCTCGTTACGTCCTTCCGGCTGAACTGCAAAGCACCAACGCAGTCGTGTCGCAGATCCCCGCAGCGACCGCCCGGCAGCTCGACTCGTTTACGCCCGGTCCAGGCAGCGCTCAATGCGTCTCGGTCGACGGCCTGGCCTTTCAGGTATACCGAATCAATCGCACGCGTGTTGCGGATGTCATCGAGTGGATTTGCCGACAGGATGACGAAATCGGCGCTATATCCGGCCGCCAGCAAACCCATGTCGGTCAACCCGAGATGCCGTGCGGCGACATCGGTTGCCGCCTGCAGTGCCTGCATCGGCGTCATCCCCAGACGTACGTAGATCTCGAGCTCACGATGGCCCGTGTACCCAAACGGGTGGTGGGGCACGGCGCCTGCGTCGGTACCGAGCATGATGTCGACACCTTCGATCAAGAGCTGGGCGAAGCTCTCCCTGAGCTCTGCTTCGGCCGTTGAATCGCGGCCTGGATCGTTCACGCGTTCACTCGCAGCGGCAGTGACCGGTGCTAGCGCGGCAGCCGTGTGAGTCTCACGCAGGAACGAATCGTCGCCGATCGCTTCTCGCCGGAGCTCCGGCAAGCCCAGGTTGGGGACGACAAAAGCGTTGGCCTGGGCGGTTTCCCGCGCGATCGCCTGGCCGAAGTCGGGTCCGATTCGACCGTGCAGGAAGCCGTGCACGCCGGCGTCGAGCAGCGGCGGCATGTCGGTCGGGTATTGCTGGTGCACGAAGACTTTCATCCCGAGCGCCTGCGCCTCTTCGGCGACGGCACGATAGATTTCCGGCGACAGCTTCTGTTGGGTGCCACCGCGATCGTCCACCCAAATCTTGACGAACCGGATGCCTTGCGCGGCAACCGCGCGTACTGCCTGGCGCGCCTGCTGTGCGTCACCGAGACCCTGTAGCACGGTCATCCCCGTATCGTGCTCAACCTGAAGGGCCTGCGACAGAAACTGATTGTTGGGTCCCTGGCCGGGAGGCGCCATGCCTGCAGCGAACAGCAGCCTGGCGCCGGGCACCTCACCGCGCTGCTGCTGCGTCTGAAGCTCCGACAACAACTCCAGAGGATCGCCACCCGCGGAAAAAACGGCGCCAAACCCGTAATAGGCATAACGCTGCAACGTGTCGATCACATTCTCGACGGTGTAGTTTTCGGCGCCCCAGGTCTCGCCGCTCTGGTAACCGAGGTGTGCATGGCCGTCGATCAATGCCGGTATGACCGTCTTGCCTGACAGATCGATGAGCTCCAGATCCGGCCCGAGCAGCTCGTCTCGAGTACCGACGGCTCGGATCACGCCATCATCGATCAGAATAGAAGCCTCCTCCAGGACGCTGCCGTTGCCGATGATCAGGCGCGCGTCATGCAACAGAGTCGGTAGCGCAGCCGCCCATTCCGCGCCGATCGACAGTCCGATCAGAAGAACGACCAGGGCCGGGAGTCTTGCCGCCGTACCGCCGCTGGATTCCTTCATGTTCGTTCTCGAAAAGGGGGTGGCGATTTGAGACATTCAGACTATACCTGCCGACATCCGAGTTTGGGCGCGAACTCACGTTTCGAGCCTGACTCCGGATATCCTCGAGGACCACATCCGGCCGCTCGCTGGGCACCCTGGCGGTTTGCTCCAGGCGTCGATCGCGTAGAGTATGTGGCATCCATTCCGATCGCTCGAGCCGATTCAGCGTCCGGACCGTTTCGTTCCGGCGCTGTCCAAGGCGTAAGTAGACGGGGGAGTTTCGCATGAGAGTCAAGCCTTCCTTTCAGTGGGCAGCGGTTCAATGGGCAGCCGCTCAGTGGGCAGCGGCATTGCTGTTGGTCACGGTCACGGTCGATCACGCCCGGTCGCAACCGATCGGCGTACCGGTACCACCGTTGGGTGACGGTCCATGGGTGATCGATACGGCCGAGCACCACAGGATCCGGGTCAGTGTCGTGACAAAGGGGCTCTCGCATCCGTGGGCGATCGCGTTCCTGCCTGATGGACGCATGCTGATCACCGAAAGGGACGGTCGTCTGCGCTTCGTTCGCGATGGCGTGCTCGATCCTGAGCCGATCTCCGGCCTGCCCGAGATCCGTACCGTCGGGAACGGGGGTCTGATGGACGTCGCGCTTCATCCGCAGTTCGAAGAGAACAGGCTGGTCTATTTCACCTACACGAAACCCGTCGGCAACGGCATGGGAGCGCCGGTGCTCGCTCGCGGGAGACTCGAGGGTCACGCGCTCCACGACGTAGAAGATATCCTCGTTCCAGATTTCTACGAGGGGAACTCGGGATTGAATGGCCGCGTTGTTTTCGGACGCGACGGCAAGGTGTATATGACGACGGGTGGCAGGTCCCAGAACGATTCCGTAAACGTCGCGCAGGATCCGATGAGCTTGCGCGGTAAGGTCCTGCGCCTCAACGACGATGGCTCGGCTCCGTCGGACAACCCGTTCGTCGGTCGCGAAGGCTATCGGCCGGAGATTTTCAGTCTGGGCCATCGCAATCAGTTGGGTCTGATCATCCACCCCGACACCGGTGAGATTTGGCAACACGAAAACGGTCCGAACGGCGGCGACGAGATCAACATCATCCTGCCGGGGCGCGATTACGGCTGGCAGGAGGTGAGCTTCGGTCGCCACTATGGCGGCCCTCGCGTGTCCGACAACCCGACGCGAGAGGGGATAGAGCCACCGCTCGTCTACTGGGTGCCTGCGATTGCCATTGCCGGAATGGCCGTCTACACGGGCGACCAGTTTCCGGCCTGGAGAGGGAATGTCTTCGTCGGCGCGATGACCGAGGGTCGTATCCCGGGCACGGGCCACCTCCAGCGCGTTGTGTTCAACGAGAATATGGAAGAGATTCGGCGCGAGTCGATGTTGAGAGAATTCAGGCAACGCATCCGAGAGGTGCGCGAAGGACCTGACGGTTTCCTCTACCTGCTGACGGACGAAGACGAGGGCGCGCTACTGCGTATCGAGCCGGCTCCTTGAGTTGATTGTCTCCAAAATGAGGGTGTCGCAGACGGCTCTATCTGCTAATGGTGTTTCTTCGGCCCTGAGCGGCACGCCCGGACGAGTTGTCCTGATGAGCCTGCCGTGACATGAGTCACGGCAATCATTTTCGCACTCGGATAGGGTAGAACGCCGCAGTCGGATCGATGGTGCCGTATCAATGCTCGCCAGTCCGAGGGAGCAGAGGCGGCAGCCTCGCTCACTGGAGTTTCCCAAACGTTCTGGACCGGTTACAGCCGCCACTCTGATTGGATGGCTGGCGATTCCTGCGCTCGCCAATTCGCAGGCAGCGGATCTGGCGGACCTGTCACTAGAGGAGCTGTTGAACGTCGAAGTAACGTCCGTCTCACGTCGTCCACAGAGCCTCGTATCGGCAGCGGCTGCGGTCTTCGTCATTACGCAGGAAGATATTCGTCGCTCCGGGGCGACGTCGATTCCCGAGCTGCTTCGCATGGCGCCGGGGCTTCAGGTCGCACAGATCGATGGAAACAAGTGGGCCATCAGCGCGAGAGGCTTCAACGGTCGCTTCGCCAACAAGCTCCTTGTCCTGATGGATGGGCGCACTTTGTACACGCCGGCGTTTTCCGGCGTCTTCTGGGACGTGCAAGGCACGGACCTGGAAACGATCGAGCGCATCGAGATCATCCGGGGACCTGGCGCTACGTTGTGGGGCTCGAACGCCGTCAACGGCGTCATCAACATCATTACTAAGGCGGCCAGGTCTCAGGCCGGCGGATCCGCCACCGCGACCTTCGGCTCAAACGGGGAAAAGGCGGCCGCGGCCCGATTCGGCGGGGAGCTTGGAACCCAGTCGCAGTATCGTCTCTTCGTCCAACACCAGGAAGCCGACGGGAATGTCGACGTGCTGGGGGCAACGACTCAGGACGATTGGAGTCTTCAGCGTTTCGGGTTTCGGCTGGACAGGCGAGCAAGTGCCGACTCCGCGTCATCGATCAGATTCGAAGCGTACGACGGCGAGATGGGGGCGAGTGCTGTTGGTTACATGCCGACGCCGCCGTATGTTGTGGTAGCAGATGCCGTCGCGAACGTTTCCGGGCACCACCTGCAGGGCCGGTGGGAAAGGGACTTGTCCGGCTCGAAGATCATCTTTCAGGGCGTCATCGATCACAGTGAGCGGGAGGAGTTCGCGTTTTCGACTGAACGCACGACGTACGATTTGGACTATCAGCAATCGCTGACGGGCAGTGAGCGGCACAATGTGATCTTCGGTGGCACGTATCGTAAGAGCGAAGATTCGACGACGAGTACGTTCCAGATCGCATTTCCCGTTGCGAGTCGGGACTTTGAACTATTCAACGCGTTTGTCCAGGATGAGATATCCATATCCGAGAACTGGGCACTGATTCTCGGTTCCAAGATCGAGCGCCAGAATTTTCTGGGCAGCGATATCGAAGTAACTCCGAATATCAGAGCCATTAAGACGGTAGACGACGATACGTCTTACTGGTTCTCCGTGGCGAAAGCTGTTCGTACGCCGTCGAGAGTCGCTCAGGACGTCGAAGCTGTCGTTGGTGTGCTTCCTCCGCTTGGCGCAGGCAATCCGCTGCCCATCCCGAACGTGCTGCAAGTCGTCGGTAGCCGGGCTGTCCGCTCAGAGGAAGTAGTCGCGGCAGAATTCGGTTTCAGAACTCAGCTGTCTGACGACGTGCAGGTCGATCTCGCCGTTTTCCGCAATGAGTATTCGGACCTCGTAACCTTTCAAGCCGGCGTTCCACGTTGTTTCCCAGCTGGGTCTCTCAGCGATGTTCCGCCATGTTTCCTGACCTCCCCATATGCGATTGTGCCGATCGGTGCCAATAACTCAGGTTCCGTGGATACTTTTGGCATCGAGGCGTTGTTCGATTGGCAGCTGACGGATCGTCTGGCACTTCGGACGACGTATTCCTGGTTGGATGAGAGCGGCGCGTTCCCGGCGGAGAGGCTCTCGAACGACCCCAAGCAACAGCTATCTCTGCGTGCCGTCGCTCAGCTGGGAGAGCGCGCTGAACTTTCGGCCATGTGGCGCTACGTCGACAGCATCAACGTTGCCCAGATCAATGGACTGATTCAGCCGGTCGAGTCATACGACACGATCGATCTAAACGCGACATGGAGAATCGCTAACAACGTCCAGTTGACCCTCACCGGCAAGAATCTGCTCGATGAGGCCCATGCCGAATTCGTCTCCGAGTCGAGCGACTATGTGCCCGTCCATATCGAGCGTTCCGTGCTTCTGCGGGCTCGGTGGTCCTTCTAGCGCTGGATTCGCAGAAGGCAAAGAGCGACGGCAATGCGGACGCTTTCCGCCACGATTCTATTAGCGCTTCTCAGCGTGCTCGATCCCCTGGGCGCTTTGGCCCAATCAGTCGCGCAGCCGGAGTACGAAGTGAAGGCCGCGATTCTGGTCAAGGTAATCAGATTCGTGGAATGGGGAACTGAGGCGCAGCGCGCTCAGACGCTTACAGTCTGCGTGCTAGGCGACGATGACGTCGAGATCGCCCTTGGAAAATACGCAGGCAACCGCGTCCAGGGTCGGTATCTCGCCGTAGAGCATATCGAGAATGCTCGGGCAGCCGGAGAGCTTTGTGACGTACTTTATGTAGGCCATGAGCACGTAGAGCAGCTGGCGAACTCGGGCACGGTCGGTGCCCGGATGCTCACCGTCAGCGATGCTACAGAGTTCGCGACGATGGGCGGAATGCTGGAGATGCGCAACGACCAGAATCGAATCAAATTCAGCATAAATCTCGATGCGAGCGATGAAGCCGGGATTTCGTTCGGCGCTCAGCTCCTGCAGCTTGCGACGATCGTTCGTGACTCCGGAGGCAAACGATGATCGGCCTCTGGTTCTCGAGTCTTTCGATAAGGAACAAGCTGATCACGCTGATTGTCGGAACGGCTGGCGCTTCCTTGTTCGTGGCGCTCATGATTCTCGCTGTCGGCGACTACCTCGGATCACGGCAAGCGCTCATCGATCATATCTCGACAACGGCGAATATGATCGCGACGAATAGCAGTGGGGCGCTCGTTTTCGATGACGCGAACCTTGCCAGCGACGTTCTCAGCTCCCTACAAGCTGAACCCACGATCCTTCGAGCCCAGCTGCACACTGCTGAAGGAGCACTACTCGCCGAGTATGGCGCTCCGGGCGGTGAAGGCGAGAACGCAGCGACATGGTCGTTGATCAAGGCGCCGGCAATGGCGCATGAGTTCGTTGACGGGAAACTATTGTTGGCGGCGCCGGTCGTGTTCGACGGCGAAACGATCGGATACGTCCGGTTGATGGCCAGATCGACAGTCGTTGAGAGCTTGATGTTCTTCGTCGCCGTAGCTGGCGGGGTCGTCGTGTTCACGCTGATGTTCGCCTACTGCGTTTCTGCAAAGCTGCAGCGTGTCGTCTCTAGTCGCATCGTCAATTTGCGCAACGCTATGGATCGCGTCTCAGACAGCAAGGAATTCGAGCTCCAGGTGGCGCGGGAGAGCGACGACGAACTGGGCGTGCTCGTTGATGGATTCAACGCCATGTTGCGTGAGATCCACGAGAGGGACCAGCGTCTCGAGGCACACCGGACCGACCTCGAAGCACAGGTGCGCGACAGAACACTGGAACTGGAAGAGGCGAACGCGGACCTCACAGGGGCGCTGACTCAAGCCAAGGCTGCGAGTCGCGCAAAGAGTGAATTCCTCGCTCGCATGAGCCATGAGATTCGTACGCCGATGAATGGAGTGCTGGGTATGACCGAGCTGCTGCTTTCTGGTAGCCGCTTGGAGGAGCGCCAGCGACGATACGCAGACAGCATTCATCACTCCGCCGAAGCGTTGCTCACCGTAATCAACGACATCCTGGACTTCTCGAAGATTGAAGCCGGTCGGCTTGAGCTCGACTGCGCGCCAATGGACGTGCGTGAGCTCGTCGAGGAGGTCGCGGAGTTGTATGCGGACACGTCAATGGGCAAAGGTCTCGAGCTCTTGTGCAACGTTCCACCGGATGTCCGTGCGGACCGATTGGGCGACGGTGTACGAATACGGCAAGTATTGACGAACCTGGTTGGCAACGCCCTGAAATTCACCAATCAGGGAGAGATCGTCATTCAGGTCCGAGAAGAATCTCTCAACGGCGAAAGCGGCCTCTACTTCCAGGTCTCGGACACAGGCGTCGGGATAGCGCCCGAGAACTTGAACAAGATCTTCGAGTCCTTTCAGCAGGAGGATGGTTCGGTGACGAGGCGCTATGGAGGCACCGGGCTCGGGCTTGCCATTTCGAAGCAGTTGGTCGAACTGATGAATGGGCAGATAGGCTGCAAGAGTAAGCCCGGGGAGGGATCGATCTTCTGGTTTCATGTGCCGTTGCCGGTCGTAGAGATCGCCGGTAGCGAGCTCAGACGAAATAGCCTTCTGGGTGTCCGTGCGCTGATCGTCGATGACAGCGAAACGAATCGTGAGATTCTGCGAACCTGTCTGAGCTCGTGGGGCCTTGAGGTCGCGGAGGCGGCCGACGGCCTGCAGGCGGTGGCTGCCGTTTCTCAAAGCAGGTCCGACCCGTTCGATGTCATCCTCATGGATCGCCAAATGCCTGGCGCTGACGGCATTTCTGCTGCACGTCAGATATCTGACATACCGGATGCCGGCGCACCTTTAATCATCCTATTGAGCTCGGCCGGTGCGGAGGTTGACGACGCCGAAGATTCGGCGGTCAAGGAGTCGATCCAGTGGACCCTGACAAAGCCGATCCGCCAAAGCCATCTGCTCGAGTGCCTGATCACTCTGCTTCAGGGTGCGCGCGGGCCCATTGGCAAGGGAGAAACAGGAACACGTCTTCCTCAGGCGCAAGAGTCGCTTGCTGTTCGTGTTCTGCTTGTCGAGGACAGTGACGTCAATCGGGCCGTTGCCTGCGGGATGCTCGATCTTCTCGGTTGCGATGTCGTGTGCGTTGGCGATGGCGAAGAGGCGCTGCGTCTAGTCGCCAGCGAGGATTTCGATTGTGATGTGGTTCTCATGGACGGTCAGATGCCGAGGATGGATGGCTACACCGCCACGCAGAAGATCAGGGAGCTCGAGGCGCTCGAGAATCGTCGAGCGCTGCCCATCATCGCTCTGACAGCGCATGCGATGGAAGGAGACAGAGCGCGCTGCCTGGCCGCAGGTATGAACGACTACGTGTCGAAACCATTCACTGTTCCGGAGCTCCGGGACGCCATTAGGCGAAACACGCTCGACGACGCTGTGCCGGCATCGACCACCGCTTCGATAGGTGAGCCCGCGATTCCGAGCGTGCTGCAGCAGGAAACGATCGAGCAGCTTTCCGGTATGCCGAGCTCACAAGGGGAGAATCTATATCAGCAGGTGGCTTCGATCTATCTCGACTCTGCCCCGGCGATTGTGGCCACACTTCAGATGGCGGCTCGAGAGTTGAGGTTCGAGGACGTCTCGGCCGCGGCCCATAATCTGAAATCTAGTAGCGGCAATGTCGGAGCAGGGCGGCTCCGCGCTCTTTGTGAGCAAATGGAAGTAGTCGCGAAGTCCAAGGACACGAATAGCGTCCGGGACCTCGGCACCAGGATTTCGGCCGAATTCGAGTTGGTGGACGCAGCGATCCGCGCCGAACTCGGCGGTCCGAAGCGAGAGACCGCGTGACAGCCGAAGACATTCAACCGCTCGTGCTCGTTGCCGATGACGATGCCACGACGTTGCTGCTCACGAAAGAGACTCTGACGGCCGCGAACTATCGCGTTGTGACCGCTCAGGACGGTGAGCAGGCTATCACGGCGTATGAGCGGTATTCGCCGGACGCTGTGCTGCTCGACGTTCATATGCCGTTCCGAGATGGTTACTCGGTCTGTCGAGAAATCAGCAGGAATCCACGGAACGCGCCGGTAATCATGCTGACGGGAGCCGACGATCTCGCCAGCGTTCGGCGGGCATATGAGTCTGGAGCCATCGACTTTGTTACGAAACCGGTACATTGGCTCACGCTGCCGTATCGAGTTTCGCATGCGATCCAGGTCTCGCGACTCGATCGCAAGATCGAGAAGGGACGGGAGTTGACCCGAACGATTCTGGAGGCGTTGCCGGACGATTTCTATCTCGTGGACGCCAAGGGATTCGTTCGCGAGCCTTTCGGCAGCTCGCTCGGCTCCAGTGACGGCGTCGATACCTTGGCCGGAGTGCAACTCAGTCTGATGGATTTATTCCCGGATCGCAGCGTGTCGCTGGCGCGCGAGCATCTCGATGCGGCGCTGACTGCTCAGCAGCCCGAGACTTTCGAATATCGGGCAGATGACGAAGACAGAATACTCGAAGCGCGCATCGTTCCCACGGGGGATGAGATCGCGATTCTGATCCTGCGAGACGTGACGACGAGGCATCAATCGGAGCGACGGATACGCAGGCTGGCGTACTTCGATTCTGTTACCGAGCTGCCGAACCGTCAATTGCTGACACGTGAGCTTGCGAGAGGCATTCGGCAGGCGAAACGGAGCAATACGACCCTCGCTGTGCTGTATGTCGATCTCGATCGCTTCAAACGGATCAACGATACGCTCGGACATTCCGTTGGGGATGCTTTATTGAAGTCAGTCGGCCAGCGGTTACGGGATGCCGTGCGCCCGAGCGACTACACGGCCACCGTCCTGGACCTCGTGGACCGCATGGGCCGGGAAGGAAAGGAAGACACTGAACGTCTACGGCAGCTCGGTCGCCTCGGCGGTGACGAGTTCGTTGTGCTGCTTACGGATCTCGACGTGCGCGAGCAGGCAAAGGTCGCGGCGACACGTATCAGAAAGGCACTGTCCGCTCCGTTCCGCTACGAAGGCAGGCAGTTCGTTGTCACACCAAGTATCGGCATCGCGACCTATCCGGAAGATGGCGCAGACGTTGAGACGTTACTACGTCGAGCCGACACTGCGATGTACGAAGCCAAGAGCGCTGGCCGAAACGCTGTTCGTGTGTATAGAAAGGACATGGACGCCGCTGCATTGGAGCATCTCGAGCTCGAAGAGGATCTGAGGGTCGCTTTGGAGAACGGGCAGTTGAACCTGTTTTACCAGCCCAAGATATCGCTTCGGACGGGCGAGATTACCAGCGCTGAGGCGCTCTTGCGCTGGAGACATCCGAAGCAGGGCTGGATCAGTCCGGTTCAATTCGTTCCACTTGCTGAAGAAACAGGGCTGATCGTCCCTATCGGAAACTGGGTGGTGGAAGAAGCGTGCAAGCAGCTTGCGGCCTGGCAGTCGACCGCTCTGTCTGAGCTTCCGGTTTCCATCAACGTTTCGGCGGAGCAGTGTGGGCGCCATGACCTCGAAGAGGTGGTGCTGAATTCGATTTGGAAGTTCGGAATTCGTCCGCAGACACTCGAGCTCGAGTTGACCGAAAGCTTGCTAATGCGGGATCCGGTCGAAGTTCAGAAAATGCTCGAGAAACTGAAGGGCGCAGGAATCAGACTTGCGATTGACGATTTCGGAACGGGCTACTCGTCACTGAACTATTTGCGCCAGTTTCCGATCGATGCGTTAAAGATCGACCGAAGCTTTGTCCAGGACGTGCACTGCGATGAGGACGATGCGGCAATTTGCGCAGCCATCATCGCGATGGCGGCGAAACTCGGGTTGCAGGTGGTTGCCGAAGGGATAGAGCTGGAAGAGCAGCGGGATTATCTCGCAACTCTCGGCTGTACGACTGGCCAGGGATTCTTGTTTAGCCAACCCCTGGCACACCAGGAGTTCAGGAAGCTCTTCGAGGGTTGGGTTGCGCGTACCGGTCCGGTAGCACTGAGCGGTGCGTGAAGGTCCGGTTCCGGCAGAAAACTGGCGGCCCAACCCGCGCATGAGCCCTCGAAGCGTCCCTCGAGCGTACAAACCCTTCAATCGACAGCGATTTCCTCGGAAACGTGATCGAGTCACTCCACTCGATGCCGTGCCGGGGAGATCCTTTGCCAATGTGGATGGGCTTGACTGAACCGCAGCCCCTCGGCTGGCTGCGCTACCTGGGGCGGGTTGCGGCCGTAGCGGTCGCTGTGATGGCCGTCACGGCGCCGGCGACCGCTCAACTCCTCGACGCCGCCGACGTCTCACGCCGGGATCGGGCTGTCGCGGCTGCCAGGGCAGGTGACTTCGCGTCCGGGCTGGCGGCCCTCGGGGCTCTCCGGGACGAATACCCCGGTGACGACTCCATTGTCTACGACCTGATCGCCGTTCACTCCTGGGCCGAGGACGACCAGGCAGTCGTCGATCTCGGGGAAATTCTCAGCTCGAGCGGTGCGCCCCGGTACGTGCAGCTCGCCGTCGCGAAGTCGGCCCGAAACATCCTTCGTTTCGATATCGCTGCGGTCTGGTACGACGCCGCGCTGGCAAGAGATCCGGCCGACGTCGACGCGCTGTCGGGGAGATTGCTGACGGCCGGCGACGCCCGTGACCGAGAAGCTGTCGCAAGGTTGCTGGCGGAAGCCGGCCCCGAAATCGACGACGACCAATCTATCGCCACGGCGCGCGCCTATGCGCTCAGGATGAGTGGTAGCGACCTGCAGGCGCTGGTGGCCTACGACGCTGTTCTTGCTCGGCAACCGACGAATGCGGAAGCGTTGCGCGGCAAGGCACTGGTACTTCGCTCGATGCTGCTACCGACACAAGCGCTCGAGCTGGCTGCCTCGCACCCCGGCATCCTGACCGAGGCCGAAATCGATCGCCTGCGTGCCGACGAGGCCGCCGTGCAGCTTCGACTCTCCGCGCGCACACCGTACCCGGAACCGGCCGTTGATCGTGGCGCGAGGCAGTCGCTCGCGGACATCGAGGCGAAGCTGACGACGACGACGACCGCTGCCGGCCGTGAAGCCTTGCTTCTCGACCGCATCGTTGCGCTGGCCGATCTCAACGAGGCCGAGGCGGCGATCGAGCACTTCGAGGCTCTGCCTGAATCGACCAACCTCGAGCATCCCTATCTCCTCGTTGCCGTGGCGAACGCCTACCTTCAGGCGGAGCAGCCGGGGAGGGCGCTGGAACTGCTGCAGCGAGCGCTTGAAATCGATCCCGCACATCTGAGTGCCCGGTTCTCGTTGGTCTATGCGTGGCTCGATCTCGATCGCTATCCGGAGGCATTTCGGCTGGCCGGCGAGCTCACGGCCGAGCTCCCGATGTCGCTGCAATCCCCTGTGGCGAACGTTATCAAGGGCAATGAAGAGCGCCTGCAGGCGGAGCTGTTGGCCGGAATCACCGACGCGTACGGAGATCAACTCGAAGCAGCTCAGGCACGCTTCGAGGCTCTGCTGGGGGAAGCCCCCAACAACGGCAGCCTCCGACACGAGCTTGCAAACGTTTATCGCTGGCGCGGATGGCTCGATCGTTCGCTCGATGAGTATCGTCAGGTCCTCACCACCAATGATGACTTCCTGGCAGCGGAGCTCGGGCATGCTCATGCCGCGCTCGATGCCCGTGAATATTCAGACGTCGAAGAGACGGTCAACGAAGCTTCCGAGTTCTACCCTCGCGAACCGGCAGTCCGACGTCTGGCCGAGCGTTGGCAGATACACAACGAACGGGAACTCTCGATAGATGCCACGTCCGGCGATTCCACGGGTCCGGTGAGTGGTGCGAACAACTATCGGGTCGATGCTCGCTGGTACACGGCTCCGCTACGTTATCGATACCGCACCTTCGTCACGACGCATGACAGCTACGCGGAGTTTCCCGAAGGGCAGGCAGAACGCCGGCGCATCGGTGCCGGCATCGAATTTCGCTCGCCACGATTCACGGTAGCGGGCCAGCTTTCCGGGTCCCGGAACGACGGTGATCCAGGCGTGGCCGTCTCCGTCGACTACCGGCCGGGAGACCTATGGTCGGTCAGCACCGGTGTGGAAGCGAACAGTGACGATGTCCAGCTTCGGGCGCAGCGGCTGGGGATCGAGTCCGACCGAATCTACTTTCTCGCGCGTTATGCGCCGAGCGAGCTCGCAAGCATCGATATGGGCGTCGATCGCATGGACTACGCGGACGACAACGCGATACAGCGTTCGTTTATCGACGGACGCTATCGTCTGTTGAATCGACCGCGCTCGAAGCTGGAAGCCACGGGCAGTCTCGCCTACGGGCAGGCCGATTCCAGTGCCGTTTCGTACTTCAGCCCGACGAGCGACAAAGCCTATTCATTGGGTGTGGCGCACATGCTGCGGCTGCGGCGGCGCTACGAGCGCGAGCTGAATCAAACCATCCGGGCGAGCGCCGGTCGCTACGCACAGCAGGGATTTTCGGCAGGCTCGACGTGGTCGCTGAGCTACCGGCTCGACTGGGCAATCAGCGCGCGCCACTCGCTCGGATTCGAAGGCCAGCGTCTGGGTCAGTTTTTTGACGGCGTCCGCGAGCACACGACGCTCGGGATCTTCTCGCTAAACAGCAGGTTTTGAGGCGCAAGCGGATGCGACAAGTTGCCATCATCATGTTCGCTGCACTGCTCGGTATCGAGTCTGCGATTGCGGGTGGTGACCACTTTCAGGTGCTCGCCTATCACGACGTGCGTGACGAGGTATCAGACAACTTCGATGCCGATCAGTACGCCGTGTCCGTCCCGAATCTGATCGATCACTTCACCTGGCTGCGCGTAAATGGCTTCAACGTCATTTCAGTCGACGACGTCATCGCTGCGAAAGAGGGCTTGCGGCCGCTGCCAGAACGTGCCGTGCTGCTCTCTTTCGATGACGGTTTCGCAAGCGTTGCGACGCACGTCGTGCCGTTGCTCGAACTCTTCGAGTACCCGGCGGTCGTCAGCATCGTAACGAACTGGATCGATACGGACCCGGCCGTGCGACAGGCTGGCCGTGAGCTGACGCGGGATGACTTTCTGACGTGGGCTCAGGTGAAAGAGCTTGCCGAGCACGAGCTGGTCGAAATCGCATCGCATTCCCACGACCTGCATCGTGGCATTCTCGCCAACCCGCAGGGTAACGAGCAGCCCGCGGCTGTAAGCGCGAAGTACACCGAGCCCGTCTACGAGTCACCGGAGGCGTATTCGACGCGGATCCGAAACGACATCTCCGCAAGCGTAGCGAGAATCGAGGAAGTTACCGGTAATCGGCCCCGCGTTATGACGTGGCCGTTCGGTGCATTCAACGTCGCCACGCTCGCCATCGCCGCCGATCTGGGCATGGAAATCACACTGACGTTGACCGACGGCATGGCATCCGTGCATGACACCGCGGCGATTCCGCGCCATCTGATCGAAGCCAACCCGGGCGTGAGGCAGCTTGGATACTCACTGTTGCACCCGCCCACAGCCGCGATGGTACGTGCGGCACAAGTCGACCTCGACTATGTCTACGACGCCGATCCCGTGCAACAGGAGGAAAACCTCGGACGGCTTCTCGATCGAATCCAGGCGATGGAGATCACGCACGTCTTTCTGCAGGCATTCGCCGATCCTGATGCCGACGGAGGCGCGCAGGCCCTGTATTTTCCAAACCGCCACCTGCCGATGCGCGCTGACCTCTTCAATCGCGCCGCCTGGCAGCTCAAGACTCGGGCCAACGTCGACGTCTTCGCGTGGCTGCCGATTCTGAGCTACGAGGGCGCAGGGATCGATCCGGACTGGCGGGTGATGCAGCGAGTCGATGGGGCGCTCGGCTTCGACCAGGCTTCAGAGCCACGGCTCTCGCCCTTCTCCGAGGACGCCCGCGCCATCATTAAGGATATCTACGCCGACCTTGCGCGACATGCCGCTGTCGACGGCCTTCTGTTTCACGATGACGGGCGGCTGAACGAGTTCGAGGACTGGAGCCCCAGTGCGCTGGCAGGGTACCGGGACGTCTTTGGTCCGGATTTCTCGCAACAGACGCTCACTGATGATGCCGGCCTGCGATCGCGCTGGGCCGACCTTCGCAGCCAGGCGCTAGTCGAGCTGACTGGAGAGCTCGCCGATACGGTTCGCCACTACCGGCCGGATATCAGGACTGTGCGAAATCTCTTCGCGACTGCGCTGCTGGAACCTGCTTCCTCGCTCCGTCTGGCGCAACGCTATGACGCGTTCATTGAGGCGTACGACTATGTGGCGATCATGGCGATGCCCCGGTTTGAGGGCTACGAGAACCATCGCCTGTTCTACACCCAGCTCGCCGAGCTTGCGTTGGCGCCCGATGGCGAACGGAGCGATCAGGTCATTTTCGAGCTGCAAACGATCGACTGGCGAACCCGCACGCCGATCGACTCGCTGGAGCTCGAGAAGACGATGCGAAAGCTGCAGGCTTTGGGGATTAGAAATCTCGCCTACTATCCCGATGACTTCATCGCCGACCACCCCAGCCTCGACGCCATGCGTCGTGGCATGTCGATCGCTACCTACCCCAGGAGATCGGCGCCATGAGCTTCGACGCTTTCGTCTACGGGATGCTCGACTTTGCGTTCTACTACCCGCTGTTCATGGCCTACGTCTGGGTGACCGGCTCGATCTACTACTTCTTCTATCGCGAACACGCCGATCGCCGACGGCCTGATGACCCACCACCGCTGGAGACTCTGCCGCCTGTCACGTTTCTCATCCCGTGCCACAACGAAGGCGAGAACGTCGATGAGACAATTCGCTCGGTCCTTGAGCAGGATTACCCGGATTTTGAAGTTATCGCCATCAACGATGCATCGAACGATGACACGGAACAGCGACTGGAAGCCATGGCGGCTTTGGACGCCAGGGTTCGCGTCATCCACTTCCCTCGTAATCAGGGCAAGGCCATGGGCCTGCGCATGGGGGCACTCGCAGCCAGGCACGACTATTTGATCTGCCTGGATGGTGATGCGCTGCTCGATCGTCACGCCACGCGCTGGATGATCAGGCATTTCGTCGAAGGTCCGCGTGTTGGCGCCGTGACCGGGAATCCGCGAGTCCGGAACCGTACCACGCTGCTCGGCAAGATCCAGGTCGGCGAATTTTCTTCCATCGTCGGGTTGATCAAGCGGGCACAGAGAATCTACGGTCGGGTCTTCACTGTTTCCGGCGTCGTTGCTGCTTTTCGCAAAACAGCGCTGCACCAGATCGGCTATTGGAACGTCGACATGGTGACCGAGGACATCGACGTTAGCTGGCGGCTCCAGATCGCACACTGGGACATTCGCTACGAGCCCAATGCCCTGTGCTGGATCCTGATGCCTGAAACGTACAAGGGACTGTGGAAGCAACGACTACGCTGGGCTCAGGGTGGCATCGAGGTCTTCGCCCGCTATTGGCGGCGCCTGCTGAGCTGGAAGAGCCGGCGGATGTGGATGGTCGGCCTCGAGCTCGTCGTCAGCACGATCTGGGCCTATACGATCGGTGTGATCCTGGTTCTCTGGCTCATCGGGCTCGTCACGCCGCTCCATCCGCCATGGGTTGTTTCGAGCC
Source organism: Candidatus Rariloculaceae bacterium (assembly GCA_965223375.1). Taxonomy (GTDB): domain Bacteria; phylum Pseudomonadota; class Gammaproteobacteria; order Steroidobacterales; family Rariloculaceae; genus CBDCWM01. The sequence goes on along the minus strand of OZ245000.1, from coordinate 550,885 downwards.
TGCTTCCCGGCTGGGCCGGCGTGATTCTGGGTTCTACCTGCCTAATACAATTCGGTGTGAGTCTCGCCATCGACTCCCGCTACGAGCCGGCCCTGTCGCGTTACTACTACTGGATGATCTGGTACCCGATGATCTACTGGATGATCCATTCGGCGGCGACGATTGCAGCCGTTCCGATGACTGTGCGAAAGCGGCGGGGCGAGCGTGCTGTCTGGAAAAGTCCGGATCGCGGCGTCAGGCACCGGGAGACTTCTTCATGAGTGCCGTGCGCGAGCCGCAGATCGACGCACCTGAGCTCCTGACTCGTCGGGAGCGAGCCCGTGACACGTTCGCGACCGCGCTCATGTGGGGTATCTATCTCTACCTGTGGGTGCCGTTGATCAGTCTGTTTGCGTGGTTACTCGGTTTCGAGTTTGCATACGATGTAATGGTCCGTTCCGGTGGTAGCCGTAACCTCGGCGGGATACTCGTGATCTGTGGCGTCGTTGTCGTGGTTATCTTTCTCGTCGTGACCGTCTGGTCAGTTGGTAACCGCCTGAAGTACGGTGGGAAGGACCGCCGCCATACTGCCAACAAGCTCTCGGCAGCGCATGTCGCAAGCTACTTCGGTGCAGACCGCCGCGCCATGGCGCTGTTGAGATCACAGCGATCCGTGTCGATCGACTTCGACGACGACGGACGTCCGCTGATCGACGGCTACGCAGGCCGCCAGAATCGGCCTTCGGCCGCCGCCAACATGGAAACGAGCGCCAGCGACAACCAGGCATGATTTTCGCCCGGCGCCTGCTCCATCCCGATGATGAGGCCCACGCCGGCCAGCGTCATTAGCACCGCGAACTGTATCCACGCTTTCATAGGACTCTCCCGCGCGTCGCGCTTCGATACGAGTATAGGTATCTTCGCGATCGGGTCGACATCGGCGTCGCCGACCGAGCCAGGCTCGCGGCTCGGCGCCGCCTCGCCCGCGTGATGTCAAATGGCTGGCGGGCCGTGGCGCCGGCCGACGCATGCTCCCGGTGCTGTTGTTGGGGAGGGGCTTGGTGACGACTCAGATTACTTTGACGCCGCTTAGTGTGCGCGCATGATCCTGATCACCTTGCGCCCGCGTGAATCCGACACGTAGATCGTCCCGTCCTCGCCGACACCGAGGCCGTGCGCGCGGGCATCGACCGGAATCGACTCGATCAGCTCGCCGTCGCGAATCACATTGACGGCGCCGGCGTTGACGTCGCTGACATATACGGTGTCGTCGGCCGCGACGACGATGCCGCCGCGTGACGGAAATGGCCAGGTCTCGACGAATTCACCGTCCGCGCCGAACACCGAGATACGCTGATTGTCGCTGTCGTTGACGAGAATGCGGCCCAGCGAATCGAGCGCGACGCCGTGCGGTACCTGCAGCTCGCCAGGCGCGGCTCCCTTCCTGCCGCCTATGACCCGGACGAAGTCGCCGTCCTTCGTCGTGTGGACGATGCGCGCATTCTGATAACCGTCCGAGAAATATATGTCGCCGTTCCTCGCAAACGCCATGTGGTTGACCTGATTGAAGCGGTCGTGCGACATGTCGTCGCCGGTTTCGCCGCGCCGGCCGATCGTGAGCGCGATCTCGCCATCGGCGTCGTACCTGTACACGACGCTGCCGGCCGAATCCGTCGCCCAGAGGTTACCGTCGGCATCGAACGTCACGCTGTGGGGACTACCGAAGTCTCCTTCCTCGCCCCAGGCGCGAATGAAGTCGCCGTCCCTGGTGAAAAGCCGGAAATACGGCACGGCGCGGACGAGGACCAGAACGTTGCCTTCCGGATCCGGCGTGATCCAGGTTACCGAGCCGTTCCATTCCATGCCCTCGGGCAGGCGGACCCAGTCGTCCTCGACCGTGTAGCCGCCGGACTGGGCCGGGGCGAATGTCGGGACAACGAAGGCGAGACTCGCGATCAGGCTGCTAAACAGGTTGCTCCGGCTACGTGTCGTCATCGTTGTTCTCCTGTTGGCGTGGCCGCGCCGTTATGCGGCCTGGCGCTTCGTTCGCTGTGATGCGCAACGACGATTCGGCGCGTCTTCGTCATTCGCGTGATTCATCGCGCCATTCCCCGGGGGGCGTGACGTCGCTGCTCCCGTGAAGCGTGCCGTCACTGCTCCCGCGGGGGGATTTCCTGCACGAGCCCCTCGAGCAGGTCCTTGTTGTTCTCCATGCACCAGTACTCGTAGAGCTCGGTGTCCGGAGGCATCCGCACGAAAGTCCGCACATTTTCGATCGGCTGCGTGTAGTAGACCGGGTCCTCGATTGTCAGCCGGTATTCGATCGTGTCTGCATCGATGTATCGCAGGCGCTCGACGAGGTGCAGCTGATCGCTCGACGGGTGCTCGCCGCCGACGTCGAGCCAGGTCTGGCCGTTGAAGCCGCGACTATCGATGACGAGAGTGTCGCCCTCATACCAGCCGATCGATTTGCCCATCCACGTGGGCTCGTAGTCATCCTCGTGCTCGCGGCCGTCGGTCGGAACGATGTGAAATACATTGTTCGACTCGAACAGGATCACGAAGCGATCCTCGGTCTGGATATATTCGACCGGGTACGAAGTCTGGTTCGCGCGCAGGTAACCCCAGGGCAGGCAGTAGGCCGTATAGTCCCATTTCGCCGCGTTGTGCTCGGCGAGGCCCGCTGCGGTGAATGAGAGTGGGCCCGAGCCTTTCGCACTGCAGCCTTCGCTTGCGGCGCCGCAGCCTTCGGAATCCTGCGTCACATTCGAGACGCGCGGGCGGTCCCAGACGCCGTTGAAGTCGGGCTTGCCGTTCGCGAGCCGCGGAATATCCGCTCCGTCCGACTGCGCCGACGCCCCGGGCGCGACCGCCAACAGCAGTGGCAGCATGGCGGTCAGCAAGCAACCGACGGGCCTCACTCTTCCAGCTCCGAGGCATTACCCGAGAAAAGCCGTGTGCCGTCGGCGAGCTCGATGGCGCGTGCGTAGCAGGTGTACGGATCGAGCCGAGCCCGCAAACCGGTGATCACGACGCGCTCGCCGGGCTTCAGCGAATCCCGGGTCCAGCCGCGACGCCGGAGCGAATTCGGACTCGACCCCTCGCACTGGTACTCGGCGGTCGTGCCGTCGTCGTTCGCGACGTTGACGTAAACCCAGATGTGCGGGTTCAGCCATTCGACCTTCGCGACCGTGCCGTCGATGCTGATGCTCGAGTTGACATCGAATTCGGCGCCGACCGAGTGGTGGGCAGCCAGCGGCAGTGCGGTAGTGGCTAGCAGAAACGTGGCGGCGGCGGGCAGTGCGCCCACGCGCTTCGAGTGGACCTTGCGAGTCTTCATTCCCCCTCCTGTCGCTCGTCGAGCGATGCGGCGCACCGGCTCCGCGGCCGTGCGATGCGACCCGATGCTGGCGCCAGGCCCATTATTCGCGGGGGGCTTCGGGCCGGTCAAGGGCCGGACGATTCGCCTGGCATCTTGCCCGAAACCGCGGGACCTCGTCCCGGCGTCCGCGTGCTGCGCGAGACCGGATCGCAACATAGAATGGGCCGGCGCGCTTCGCGCATGGGGGAACAAGCATGAGATCGCTCAAACGCGCCATCGCAGCGGTCACGGCCCGGGCATTGGCAGCCCTTGCGGTCGCGGCCAAGGCGATCGCGGCCCTTGCAATTGTCGCAACCGGCACCGGCCTGCCCGGAATCGCCGGCGCTCAGCCGGACGAGGCGCCGTCGCTCGCAGGCGTCATCGATCTGCACGCCCACGTCGCGCCCGAGACCGGGCTGCTCAATTTCAGGCGCTCATTCGATGCGATCGAGGCGGCCCAGCTCGCACGCATCTACGGCATGCGCGGCATCGTCCTGAAGGAACACCACACCGAAACGGCGTCGTGGGCCTATCTCGTCTCGCAGATGGTGCCGGACATCGAAATCTACGGCGGCATCGTGCTGAACCGCGCCGTCGGCGGTATCAACCCGGTCGCGGTCGAGGGGATGGCGCTGTCCCGTGGCGGTCACGGCAAGGTGGTTTACATGCCCACGATCGACGCCGCGTACCGGAGTAACAATCCCGATGCCGTACTGATCTCGCGCGACGGCGAGCTGGTGCCCGAAATCCACGAAGTATTCGCAATCATGGCCGAGCACGGTCTGGCGCTTTCGACCGGGCACGCGAGCCCCGAGGAATGCCTGCTCCTGATCCGCGCGGCGAAGGCGGCGGGCGTCGAGCAAATCTACGTCCAGCACCCGAACCACAGCAATATGCCGGTCTCGATGGCGATGATGAAAGAGATGGTTCGCGAAGGCGCGCTGATCGAAATCGTCCTGAGCGGCCAGGGCCTGACCGGCGGCGGGCCGGCAGAGGTCGACCTCATCAACCCCGTCAACGATTATGGACCGCAGAAGCTCGCCGACATGCGCGAGCTCGGTCCCGAAAACATCGTGCTGACCTCGGATCTCGGTCAGCCGGGCCGCGTCGACTACGCCGTCGCGTTTCGTGAGGCGCTGGCCGTGCTCGCGGCCGACGGCTTCACCGATGACGAGATCGATCTGATGACGCGGCGCAATCCCGCGCGGTTCCTCGGGCTCGAGTGACAGTTTCGCGGCCGCGTTCGACTTGCTCGCGGCCGCGCGATCGCTCATTCCTCCAGGGCGAACACGTACAGTGAGTGTCCGGCCGCAACTGCGATGTATTGGCGGCCGTCGACGGCATAGCTCATCGGGCCGCTCGCGATCTCGCCGCCGAGGCCGACGCGCCACAATGGCTCGCCGTCACGTGCATCGAGCGCGTGAAACTGGCCCTCGCGGCTCCCGGTGAACAGGAGGTCGGTGCTCGTTGTCAGAACGCCGCTTGTGGTCACGTCGACGAAGTCGAATTGCCAGACGCGCTCACCCGTCCTCGGGTCGATCGCGAGCACGGCGCCGTGACCGACTTCGTCAGTCCAGTTATTGATCGGCCCTGTCGTGAGCCCGGCGCGGTTGGGCGCACCGGGATTCGGGTCGGTTGGCCGCCCGCCGAGGAATCGCTGACCGGGTACATACTCGACCTCGACCGGTCGAAACACGTGCCCGCAGTTCTCCCATGCGGAAACGTAAAAGAGCTCGGTATTCGGACTGTAAGAAGGCGAATACCAATTGGTGCCACCCGCTACGCATGGATAAGTCACGGCCCCCGGCGGCTGCGGCGTTGGGATCGGACGACCGCTTTCGTCCAGGCCGCTCGCCCAATTTACGCGTACGAACGGTTCACCGCGGATGAATTCGCCGGTCTCGCGATCGAGAACATAGAAGAATCCGTTGCGATTGCCCCAGAGCATCAGCTTGTCGCTCGCTATCACGTCGAGATCGAGATCGACGAGAACCGGAATCTGCACCGCGTCGTAGTCGTAAGGGTCGTTCGGTGTGAACTGGAAGTACCAGACGAGTTCCCCCGTGTCGCCATCGAGCGCGACAACGCTGTCGGAGTACAAATTGTCGCCGGGGCGTTGCGCCGGGTTCCAATCAGGGCCCGGATTACCAATGCCCCAGTAGGTGAGGTTGAGCTCGGGATCGTATGAGCCTGTGATCCAGACGGATGCGCCTCCATGCATCCAGGCGTCGCCGCCGCCCTCCCAGGTTTCATGACCGGGCTCCCCGGGGCCGGGGATCGTATAGAAGCGCCAGACCTCTTCACCGGTGTCGGCGTCAAATGCCGCGATGAATCCACGGATTCCGAACTCGCCGCCGGCCACGCCAACCACGACTTTGTCGTCTATGACCAAAGGCGCCAGCGTCATGGCGTAACCGAGCGTCGGCTCGGCCACCCTGACTTGCCAGTTCGGTTCGCCGGTGACGGCATCGAGCGCAACCAACTCGGCGTCGATGGTCGCCATGAAGAGAGTGTCGTCGTGGATCGCAACACCGCGATTGACTCGTCCGCAACAGGGACGCGAATCTGCCGACGGGACGTGCTCGTAGCGCCAGAAGGCCCGACCGGTTACCGCATCGACGGCATAGACGGTGTTCGGCGCCTCGGTCAGATACATGATTCCGTCGACAACCAGTGGCGTCGTCTCGAATTTCTCGAGCGATCGTGCCTGGAACACCCACTGGAGCTCGAGCTGATCGACATTCCCCGCGTCGATTTGATCGAGAAGGCTGTGGCGCGTGCTCGCGTAATTTCCCGAGTAGGTGAGCCAATTCTCCGGTTCCTGCGAGGAATTGACGAGGCGCTCTGACGTCACTTGCGCATGGACCAACGTCGTGCCAAGCGAGAGGAGTAAGAACGAATAGACTCCGGATCGTGTCATCTGTTCAACCCTTTCAGAGACAGTAGATAGGCCAGAAGATCCGCACGTTCATCGTCAGTGAACACTTGCGAGTATGGAGGATGCGCCGATGTATCGAGTATCGAGTACTCGTCGAGTTCCGACTTGACGAAAGATCTCAGGCGCTCGTTGTCGTCGACCAACTGCACGGTGTATCGGTCTTCGTTCAGACGGCGGCCGTTGACCACTTCTCCTTCGGCTGTGACGATGCGTACCGGTCTGTTGATGGGGATTACTGCGCCTTCGCCGCCTGCGAGCGTGCGTTCGAGCTGGGATGCGCTTCTGGTCGCGCCGATATCGCTGAGATCGGGCGCGGAACGCGGACCGCGACCGTAAACTCGGTGGCAGCGGGCGCACCCGCCCTCACCAACGAACAGCGTCTGTCCGCGCACCGGGTCGCCCAGCACAACCGAGCTCGGGCTCACACTCGTAATGTTGCGCACGTAGGCGATCAGCGCGGTTATTTCCGAGTCGTTGTACTCGGTCGCAATCATCGCGGTACCGGGGATGCCGTTTCTGATGTTTTCGCCGAGCTCACGATCTCCCGGAGAGTTCGGAAACAGACCGTTGCGCAGGTTGATTTGCGGAAGCAGATCACCGTTCTCACCGTGGCAGCTGATGCAATGCATGCTGTAGAGCATTGCACCGTATTCGATGTCCGTTGGGTCGTAGCGGCCAACATCCTGGGCCGATACCGAGCCCGAAAGAGCGGCGGAGGCGAAAACGATACAGCCAATCGGCATCAAACGTGTCTTTCTTCGAGTTCTCATCAGCGCAGAATCCGTTGTGGCCGACGCCAGATTAGCGAAAAAAGCAAGAGTGTGCTTGCCGGACCGTCCGGATAGCTCAGAGAGAACATCGTCTCTTGCGAGCGCCTCTCACCGCGGCACGAGTGCAGGCATCGTCGCAGGGCGAGAAGGGGGCAGCCGCGACTCCGACTCAGATGAGCCGAGGGGGAGTCCCTGACCGCCGCCGGGACCGAAAGGAAGGTTCGGAGGGAAAAAAGATCTGCAAGCTGCGAACTATCGGTCGGTTCCCCCGGTCAGAGGACAGCCGGTAGCATGCCGTCGTACCCGGGCCGGAAGCCTCTCGAGTCAGTCCGAATGCGCGTCGATCCACAAAAAACCGCAATTCGCCTCGTCGCGCTGCTGCTGATGCCTCTTTCCGCGGCCTTCGGCCAGCCCCCACAGGAGGCCGGCATCGGAGTTCGCTCCTTCGAGCCCGCCTATTTCCAGGAGTTCGATCCGCTCAGCGCGCTCGACATGGTCAACCAGCTGCCCGGCGTAAGCCTGCAGGAGACCGACGGCGGTCGCGGGCTCTCAGGGGTCAGATCGAATCTCCTGATCAACGGCGAACGCCTGCCCCCCAAGGGCAAGCCGGCCCAGGAGTTTCTTCAGCAGATGCCCGTCAGGGGCGTCGCAATGATCGAGTTGATCGATGCCGGCGCTCGGCTCGACCTCGACATGCAGGGCTATCCTCAGGTCATCAACGTCGTTACTGCCGATGATTCGTCGACCTATTACGAGATCGTGACCGAGGTTGAGCACGCCGGTACGGGTGCTACCGACGAAGAGAACGAGCGTCGCACGAATTTCGAGGGCATCGGAAGGTTCTCGCTGGGGTCCCACGAAATCACGCTCACAGGCAACGTGCAGGATCGGACTAATGACTCTCCCGTCAATCTCGTCACTATCGACGCGGCGAATCCGGTGCAGCGCTACGCGAGTCTCAGTGCCGCTGACAGAGAGAACCGCGGCCTGAAGCTCGACGCAATCTTCGCTCTGCCGGGCGACAGCTCGCTTACTTTGAACAGCCAGTTCACATCGGAAAGCGAGAGTTCCCGTCCGGATCCTCTTGCCGCGCTCGATCTGATCCGCCAGGCCTCCGACCGCGACAACGAGCTACGCGACTTATCGGCCGAGTATCGGCGACCGATGGCGAGCAACGGGGAGCTGTTGCTCGCGCTCGTCGACACGACTTCGACGACTGCTTCCGCTGCGCGGTTCGAGGACGCCAACTCGTCCCGCTCGTCGATCAGCGACTCCGAAACCGGAGAGACCGCTGCGCGACTACTGATGACCAACGCACCAACGGACCGCCTGACGATCCGGACCAACCTGAATAACGCATTCAACTATATCGAGGGTGGCTTCCAGATTTTCGTGAACGGTGCCGAATTCGCTATCAGCGGGTCGGACAGCCGGGTAGAGGAACGTCGGCGCGCCCTCGATTCCACGGTCGAGTGGGTTCTGACGCAAAAGTGGAATTTCCGCGGCGCGCTCGGGCTTGAGCAGTACAACATCAGCTCGCGCGAGGTGTCGAGCGGGACGCAGACCAATCCGAAAGGAGAGATCGCGATTTCGTTCAGGCCCCAGCCGCGCACGACATTCACGTTGTCCACGGCCCGCTCGGTCGGGCAGCTCGCTTTCAACCAGTTCCTGGCGTCATCCAACCTTTCGTCGGAGATCCTGAGCGCCGGCGCGAGCGCGCTCGAACCCGAACGGCAACGCACGCACACTGCAAGCTATGACCGCCGCTTTGCGGATCGTGGCGTGATGCAGTTCGTGTTATCTCGAACCGAGACGGAAAATCCGGTCAATACCGTTGCGCTGTCGGATTCGCTCACCGTCTCCCAGAACACGTCACAATCCACAGTCGACACGCTGGCGGCATCAATCGACTTTCCGCTCGATCGATTCGGCGCGAACGACATGATTTTCAGCATCGGAGCCCGATTCTCCGATTCGGAGATGATCGATCCGATCACCGGAGTGCTTCGCGAGGTCTCCAGTGGCGGCAACGGCGGCGGCAACAATAACCGGCGTAACAACAATCGCGGCGGCGGCGGAAATTTCAGCGCCATCAACTTCAACTTCGGCGGCTTCATACCCAAGCACCTCAAGACGATCGGATTGCGCAAGGATCCCGGCGACGGCAAATGGTCGTGGTCGATATCGGCGCGTGACATCGTACCGATGCTGAATTATTCGACGCGACAGGTTCGCGATTCGACTGGCGAAAAGCGCTGGAATGCCTCAGCCATGTTCGAGCCCAGGAGCGGGCTCAGACTCCGCCTCGACATCGACGGGCCACGCGAGCAGACGCGGGTGACGAACCTTTACCCCAGCGTTCGCGCTACCGGCCTCGATCCCTGGTATATCGCGGATGCGACCACGTCTCGTGGTTCCTGGGTGTCATTCTCCGTGGAATGGCGCGGCTCGCGATTCGAGGTGACGGGCTCGCTGGCGTCGAGATCGGATGTCGAGGTCGTCGAGACGTTGACGCCTTTCGGTGACGCGATAGGAACGCTGGCCATTGCCGAAACGGCGCGAACACCGAGCGCGATGGTTACGTTCCGCGTCAGGAACTGAGTCGGCGCCGCACGGGTGATCAGGTCAGCCGAAACAACGGCCGCAGGCGTGTGCCGAGCACATTGCCGGTCAGCGCAGCTGCGAACCACAGCCACCCATGCAGGCTCGATGAAGACACGCCGCTGAAGAACGCGCCTATATTGCAGCCATACGCGAGTCGCGCGCCGTAGCCCAGGAGCACGCCGCCGATCAGCGCGGCTGCGATGCTGCGTGCCGGCAGCTTCCACACGGGTGCGAAGCGCCCGGCGAGGCCCGCGGCCAGCAATGCACCCAGCACGATCCCGATGTTCATCACGCTCGTCACGTCCTGCCAGACCGGTGCTTCGAGCTGCGCGATCCGCGCAGGTGTCGACCAGTACGGCCAGGCGGCTACGTCGACGCCGCCATAGGCGAGCCACTTCGAGCCCCACAGCGCAAAGGCGGACGTCACACCCCACGGCCGCCCGGCCAGCAGCAGGGTAGAGACGTTGACGACTGCCAGGCCAATTGCGCCCGCGACCAGCGGCCACGGGCCGATCAGCCATTTCGAACCGGGGGGATTTTTCTCGGCAGCCCGCTTCTCGGCAGCCCACTCAGTGTCGCGTGCCGCGTCACTGCGGCCCCGCTCGAACCACTTCGTGCCGCCTGCGACCGCGCCGAACAGTGCAAGGCTCAGAACTACCGCCGCCACGGGCCCGAAACGTTCGAGCAGCGAGATCGGCCCAAGCGACGGCTGATCGGCCCATGCCGGCAGGTTCCACGCCCCGAGAACGGAGCCCGCAATGAAACCGCCGAGCGTCAGCACCATGCGCGTGCTGCCGCCACCGACGGTGTAGAGCGTTCCGGACGCACACCCGCCGCCGAGCTGCATGCCGATACCAAACAGGAACGCTCCGATTGCGCCGGAAAGCGCGACCGGCGCGACCGAGCCGCGCACCGGCATGCCGAGCGCATCGCTGTTTGCGATGATCGGGATGAAGAGAGCCGTCGTGATCGCGAGCATCAGCATCTGCGCACGCAGCCCGTCTCCGCGCCGCTCGGTAACAAGCGCGCGCCATGAAGAAGTGAACCCGAAAGCCGCGTGGTACAGCACGATGCCCGCAAGCACGCCGACCAGCATCAGCACCGCGTGGCGCACATTGACCAATGAAGACAGCTGTGCGAACAGCACAACGACCACGGCCGCGGCGATAAAGATGGTATTCCTGTTCACTTATGCGAGTTCGATACGCGCGTTACTCCCGTCCCGTAGCAGGGCGAGCATGAAGCTGCCGATGCACCGGTGCCCGGGTCGCGCGAGGCGCATTCCTGAGCAGGGCGACGCAATGATACGCCAATCCATCTGTCCGGTATCTCCGGCGTATCGATAAACGGCAGGAGGCCGCGGCACCGCGGAGGCCACTTCGGACGGCTCGCCTGCAACGGCCGGCTCGACCGCAACGCCTCCGGCGCTTTCGCCTATACTCTGGCCATTGCTTCGAGGGTGAATGAAGTGAGCATCCTCAGAAATGGCGCGCTTGCCGTATTGTTGTTCAGTGTAGCCGGCACGTACGGATCGTCGGCATTCGGACAGTGGCCCGAGTATCCGACGCCGAACGCCCCCCGGCACACCGATGGAACGCCCGATCTGGACGGGCCGGCTCCGAGGATGGCCGACGGCACGCCGGATTTGTCCGGTATCTGGTCGGCTCACCGCTACGGTGAACGCGGCGAACAGGGCCGGCCCGTGGGCGAGCCCGTCGAGCCGCCTCCCGGTGTGCCGCCTTACGCCAACTTCTGGGACATCGGCTTCGGTTTCGAGGGCGGCTTGCCGTATCAGCCCTGGGCGCGAGAGCTGCGGGCTGAGAGGATCGCCAATCATGGCATCGACAACCCGGACTCGTATTGCCTCCCGCTCGGGATCATGCAGTTCCACACGCATATTCAGCCGCGCAAGATCATCCAGGCACCGGGTGTCATCGTCATTCTCTATGAGGCGAGCGCCGGGGTACGGCAGATATTCACAGACGGTCGTTCATTGCCGGATAACGATCCGCTGCCCTGGTGGTACGGATACTCCGTCGGGCATTGGGAGGGCGACACGTTGGTCGTCAGGACCAGCCATATCCGTGACAACGGCTGGCTCGATTTCAACGGTAGTCCATCGACCGACCAGGCCGTCATCACCGAGCGATACCGGCGAGTCAACTACGGGCGACTGGAGATCGACGTCACCATCGACGACCCGGGGGCCTACACGGAGCCTTTCACTGTCAGGGTCGATCAGGACATCATGCCCGATACGAATCTGATCGAGTGGGTTTGCGAAGACGAGCAGTCATCGCAGTATTTTCAGCGCTAACTGATGGGTGGCCGTCAGGAGAATGTTGGCCAGTCCGTGAGCGTGGGAGTGTCTCTGTATGAAAGCGCCTTCACTGACTAGCGGTACTGCCGCAATGATTGCGCTCCTGCCGTGCCAGGCCTTTGCGCATCACAACTTCAGGTCCGTATTCGACACGGATCTGCCCGTCGAAGTCACCGGCACCGTTACCGAGGTTCGGTGGACGAATCCGCATGCGCGCTTCTACGTCGAGGTGGTCGACGAGGACGGCGAAACCGTCACGTGGGATTTCGAGCTCGCGAGCCCCAACAGTCTCTTCCGGCGCGGGTGGAAAAGAGATTCGCTGGAGCCCGGCGATGTCGTGACCGTGAAAGCGTTTCGCGCGCGCGCGAACCCACTCCTTGCGAACACGAGCTCGGTAACGCTCAGTAATGGCCAGGAGGTATTCGGCACCTTGACGTCGCCGCCGGAGTGACTGAAAGTTCCGACTTTTCCGCGGGGAGTAACGATGAAATCGCTTCTTAAACAACTCGGCTTGTCTTTCGGGCTGGCCGCTGTCGCGCTTCCCGTCGCCGCGCATCACAGCCGCGCCATCTTCGATCAGCAGCAGATCGTTACGCTCGAAGGCGTGGTGACCCGGTACGAGTGGACCAATCCCCATGTTTATTTGTACGTCGAAACGGAAAGCGATTCGGGCGAGCCCGTCGTATGGGAGCTCGAGAGCAACGTGACGACGATCATGCGAAGGCGCGGTTGGTCGAGTGACACGTTTGCGCCGGGAGATCGTGTTACGGCGCGCGGAAATCCGGCGCGGGACGCCACGAGGAACATGGCATTGGTCGTCTCGGTCACGAAAGGCGACACCACATATTTCGACAATGACGACGGCCTGATCTCGGCGCTCGATGGCAGCGAGGCACCGACGGTTCAGGCAGAAAGCCTGACCGGTATCTGGGAAGTGCCGTTCACCCAGTCAGTAATACGGTATTTCAGCGATCCTTCCTCGTGGCCTCTGACGGCCGCCGGCGCCGAAGCGCAAAGCAGCTATGTCGACGCAACGATGAATCCGCAACGACAGTGCATTCCCCGCACGGCGCCCTGGCTCATGATCTTCACCGGCGTGCACGAAATAGAGGTCGGCGACACGCAGGTATCGATACGGACCGAATACAATTCCGTCGAGCGCATCGTCCATATGGATCTCGACTCGCACGAGGGCGCACCCGTCACCCATCAAGGGCACTCGATCGGCAGGTGGGAAGACGACGTTCTCGTGGTCGACACGACTCACTTCGAGGCGCATCGGAGCGGCAATGCCCGCGGCGTTCGGTCCGGCTCACAGAAACACCTCGTCGAGCGGTTCCAGTTGACGCCGGACCGCACAAGACTGACCTACCGGTTCGAACTCCAGGATCCCGAGTACCTTTCTGCCCCGGTCACCGGCGAATTACAGTCGATTTACCGACCTGATACCGAGTTCGAGCCCGTTCCGTGCGATCCGGAAGCCGCGCGGCGTTTCGCGGGGGATTAGGCCTATTTGCGATCGGTGATTTTTCGAAGCCGAAGCAACGAAGGTCCGAGTCCCTTGTCGCGTCGCGAGGTGCGTACGGTCGGTGCGTCAGCTCCAGACCACTCCTCTTTCAACAGGTCGATCATTGCCGCGACACCGTCCTGATCCCGAACGAATCGGTCATCGCCTTCATAGATCCATCCGCTGGCTGCAGCTGAGTTCCCTGTGTCACGCGTTCTGTTCTTGCGAACTCGCACAATGATCGTGTTGGTTTTTGCAACGCACTTGAGCACCTCGGACTCTTTGGCCGTGTAGTACCACCATCCACGGGCTTCGCTCCAGGAGCCGCCGGGGAGGGCTTCCTCGCAACGCGACACGAGATCGCGAAACAGCTCAGCACCAAGGCCGGAGTCTGGCACTGATGGAAAAGGTTCCGTGGCGACTGGGGTTGTGGCGACGGGAGTTGGTTCGCTGCTCTTCAGCAGGTAGACGATCTCTTCGCTGATCCGGGCGAAGAGGTCTTCGCGGTTTTTGAGTCTGGTGAGAAGCGCCCGCGCGTCGTCGGCACTTCGCTCTTTTCCCAGGAGAGCTTTCAGCTTGATCACGAGGGCGCTTTGCTGATTAAAGCTCAGCGATTCGGAGCGAACCTCAGCTGCGAGTCTCCCGATCGGAGACATGGGGATTTCGGGGGGTTCCGGCATTGGATCCGGGAGTTCCTCAGCCGGAGGAAGAGAGCGCAGCGCACGGCCAAGCCGCAACGCAGCGACTTTGTCCTGGTCTCGGTAGTCCACGCGCTGAATGCGCGCGAGTTCCGGTGGTACGAACGGCAGCCGGTCAGTGTCGGCGAGAAGAGGCAGGATTCGCTTCCCGAGCTGCGCGGCGTAGCGGTACTCGCGTTCGCACGCGTCGGACTCGAGGGCGAGCGGCGTCAACACGAAGCTGAACAGCTCGCAGTTTCGAATCTCCGCGAGTATCTGATCCCACCAGGCCTGACCTCCGCTCAGGTCCTTGTCGAACCAGACGTAGTCACCAAGGGCTTCGAAGTCCGCAGCGAGATTCACTGCAAAATCATGATCGTGTCGGCAATAGCTGATAAATACTCTCAGGATAAGCCTCGCGCGCGTATCAACACTACGCTAAACACCTTCTGACGCTCGAACGATCATGCATCGCATCTCTGGCGGGGCGCAAATCTCCGGTTCCGGGTCTTCCGACCGGATCAAGCCATCCGCGTCAATCCGAACGGTGGATCGTTGTGCAACATCCCGTCAGCCCGGCCTCGGGTCGTCACCGAGGAGTGGATGATGTCATCACCCTCGATGACTCTCGGCGGATCCCGTTTCGGATCGAAATTCTTCGAGATTTTGCCGTCGGGATTCATCAGGGCTTGATGATTGTCGAGACTCTCGTCGGAAATCGGCGCGCCGCAGTCTTCGGCTCGCTCGAGCATCCAGGAGAGCGTGATGCTCGATAGCTCCACGTTCTGTCCGCCGCCGACGTCCGAGTGAACGCCACGAAACCAGACTTCCTCCAGGCGATCCACCGTCGAGCGGCCGCCGGCCTTCGCCCGCACGCGGGTCAGAGGGAAATTGCCCCGCCGTTCGTCCAGGGCCATCGCGTGACAGCAGTGCTCGACGTTGTCAGGCAGGCGAAGTTTCCAGGCGATATTGATGTCGTTGCCCGGGACGCCGAACGAGGCCACGACGTCGAACAGACCGAGAAATCGAATCGGCGCGCCGTTGGTGATCTTGTTGACCTTGTTGGCGAAATGAAGCGCAAGTGCGGCACCTCGACTGAAGCCGACGATGTCAATCGCCTCGTCTCCCGCCTCGAAGTTTTTCTCGAGGGCTTTGCGCGCCTCCTTGATCCGGATGCGTCCGCCAGCGCCCGCAAGGCCGCCGAGAATCTTCCCGATGAAACTCAGACGAGTGCCGACGCCTTCCAGATAAAACCGATTCCCCTCATAGGCGTCACGAAACTTGACTATGTTGCTTTCCTTGCCTTCGTCGTCCTCGTCTTCGTTCCACGTTCCGTCGAAAGCATAAAGTGCCAAAGTACTTCTCCGGTCGGGCAAGTTGTCAGGCCATTCTACACAGCAAACCGGGGCACACGCGGCGTTGAGCGCGGCTGGGCCCGATCGGCGACGGCAGGTTGCAGCTCACTCACACGAGAGCATACTTGGAAAGCTTCGATGATCAGGTTCTGCACGCATTGGGCTAAGGGGGAGGGCAACAATGAGCGATCCGAAGACCGAGTCCACGAGTCACACTCTCGAACAGGAAGCGTGGAAAATTCTGCGCGGTGCGGGCGGCGATCCGAAGGTGCTGAAGGACACGGCCGAGAGCCTGAAAGACGACAGCCGTTTCGGGCTGGCCCGACGGATCCTCCAACGTGCCCGAGAGGACGCAGAGGGCAAGATCGACAGCCCGCAGCTCAGTCTCGAGTTGCGCCAGCAGCACGCATTGTGCACCTACAAGGATCCCGATTTGCCTCGACATCTGGCCCTCGAACGCGCGCTCGAGATACTGGATCACGAAGGCGACCTGACGCGCACTGTCAATCAGGAAACACTCGGCCTGGCCGGAGCGATCTACAAGCGCAAATGGCAGGTCGATGCGAACAAGGCGAATCTGGAACGTTCACTCGCGTACTACTACGAGCGCGGACACAAAGCAGCCGCGGAAATTCGCAGCAAAGTAGTTGCCGGTGTCGACATCCCGAATTCGGAGGAAGTCGACATGGAGCGGGCTCTCGAGGGTTTCACGAGCACGAATGCCGCCTTCGTGCTCGACCAGCTTGCGAGCATCGAAGAGGAGGAGGCGCGGCGAACCGGGTTGGTGTCGGAGGTCGCACGGGAGCGTCGGCGGCAGGCCCATGCCGTTCGCAGCGAGCTGGTCAGGAGCATGTCGGAACTCATCAAGAGCGGCCGGTTGAAGAAGAGCTGGTGGGCCCTGTCGGCGCTGGCCGAGGCCCAATTCGGTTTGGACTACTACAAACAGGCTCGCCAAACGCTCGAAGACGCGAAGTCACAGGAGCGCACACCGTGGATGTTCGAGAGCACGGTGCGCCAACTTGCCCAGCTTGCGTCGGTCAGAGCGGATGCCGGGGAATCGGACCGGGACGTTGGGGATGAGAAGGCCTGGAAGATCGTTGCGGCGCTACTCGACGGGAACCATGAGGCTGTGCGCTCCCTGAAGTTCGGGCAACTGGGGCTCGCGCTTTCCGGCGGTGGCTTCAGGGCTTCGCTGTTTCACATCGGCGTTCTTGCCCGCCTGGCCGAGGAGGACCTGCTGCGTCACGTGCACGTCCTGTCGTGCGTATCGGGCGGCTCGATCGTCGGGGCGCACTACTATCTGGAGATTCGCAAGCTACTTCAGACGCATTGGGACAACGATGCGCAGGATCGCCAACCGGAGGAAGTGCTGGACCGCGGCGACTACGTGAAGCTGGTCGAGAGGCTTGCAGAGAGGTTTCTCAAGGGCATAGAAAGCAACGTGCGAACTCAGGTTGCAGGAAGCTTCATCGGCAACCTGAAGATGGCGTTTCTGCCGCATTACTCACGAACCGACCGACTCGGTGATCTGCTGGAGTCGAACCTCTATTCGCTGGTCGACGACGGTGGCGGAAGGAAGCGCTATCTGGATGAGCTTCTGATCGTGCCGAGAGAGCACCAGTCCGAGTCCTCTTACAGGTTCGCGCCGAAAGCGCAGAACTGGAAGCGTCGCAACAAGGTGCCGATGCTCGTGCTCAATGCTACGTCGCTCAATACCGGTCACAACTGGCAATTCACCAGCACCTGGATGGGTGAGTCGCCGTTCTCGATCGATGAGGATATCGACGGCAACTGGCGCCTGCGTCGCATGTGGTACAGCAGGGCGCCGGACCAGTACAAACCCACTCAGGGTCGGCGGCGTATCCGTCTCGGCAAGGCTGTAGGCGCTTCGGCCTGTGTGCCGGGCCTGTTCGAGCCGGTGGCTCTGCCCGAGCTCTATCCCAAAGATCCAATCTCCGGAGAGCACAAAAAGATGACCGTCCGGCTGGTGGACGGAGGCGTTCATGACAATCAGGGCGTCGGCAGCCTGCTGGAGCAGGACTGCGATGTGCTGATCGTCAGCGATGCGAGTGGCCAGATGACCTCGCAGGCGGACCCCGGAAGCGATGTCATCGGGACGCTGATGCGCACCAACTCCGTGTTGATGGAGCGCGTGCGCCAGGCGCAGTTCCAGGATCTCACGGCAAGGTCACGCGCGGGGCTTCTGAAAGGCCTCATGGTCGTGCATCTGAAGAAGGGTCTCGAGGTCGACCCGGTCGATTGGAAGGAATGCGAGGAGCCGCCGGATGTTCCCCTGCGGGCGCGCAGCGAACTCCTCGAGTATGGGATCCGGCGCAACGTCCAGGAGCTGCTGGCCGGAATTCGAACCGATCTCGATTCCTTCACGGAAGTGGAGGCCTACGCACTGATGACCAGTGGTTACCGAATGGCTGCTACCTACGCCAACAACCTGGGGAAGTTTCCACGTGTGCGGGTAGAGGCGAGCGAGGAGCATCGATGGCCTTTCCTCGCCATAGAGTCGCCGTTATACAAGCGCGGCGAGAGCAGCAAGGTTCAGAAGCGGGTCGAGCGGATGCTCGAAGTCGCGAGCCGGAAAGCGTTCAAGATCTGGGCACTGTCGACGCCGCTGAAGATCTTCTCCTACATCATTCTCGGTTTGCTGATAGTCGCTTTTCTATGGGTGTGGCGAAGCTACCCGTCGGTCGGGTTGCTTGAGGTCATGCCGCCCGACGGATTCGAAGTTACCGTGGGCTCCATCGGTTGGGCCGCCGTTTTGGCCATTCTGGCTATCACGGTGACCAGAACGCTCGGCGGAGTTCTCGGCAGCGCCGTGATGTCGATTCTGACGTGGCGATCTACGCTGAAACGGATCGTCCGCGGCGTCGCGCTGTCGACAGCAGGTTTCATCGCGGCCAGGCTGCACCTCGGTTTTTTCGACCGGGCGTTCATGGCGAAGGGCAGACTCAAGCGCGCGCTTAGAAACTGAAGGAACGCGCCACGTCTGTCGAATAAAAATAATTAAAACAATCTATTGTAGTTATAATCTAAAGCATATTCTCGATTTGGTCGAGGAGCGGGTTACCGATCCCCCATTTCCTCGATCAGTTCCCTCGCGAGTTCCCGGATGCCTGCATCGGCATCGGTCGCGGCCTGCACCAGCAACGGTCGCACCGACTCGGCGTCGAGACCGGCGAGCGCATAGAGCGCCTCCTCGCGTACGAGCACAGCCGGGTCCGTGGCCGCAACGGCGAGCGCCGGAATCACCCGTGCGTCTCTCAGGTCCGCCAACGCGACGACCGCCGTCGCTCTCACTTCTGCAATCGGATCCGCCAGTACCTTCTCGAGACTCGCGAGGCTGTCCGCCGATCCGAGGTCGGCGAGCGCGTAGATGGCATCTTCCCTGATGGCGGCGTCGGCGCCGCCGACGGCGATGGACTCGAGTTCGCGAACGGCAGCCGAAGGCTCCGACGTCGCGAGCGTCTGCGCCGCGTCGATAGCGTCGAAGTGCGCCGTCAGTCCGGTGGCCGAGTCCTCGACCGCCGAAGCGTTTCCCGGCAACGTATCGCGCGGCATGCCCCCGGGCAAAGTTACCGTCACCCCTTCGGAGAAGAGCCAGAGTCTGTGTTCCGCGCCGCCGCAGCCGCTATCCGGTGCGATCACGGTCTGCAGCATGAAACTCTCGCCCCGCAAAACTCTGGTCAGTAGCTCGCCCAGTGGGACATCGTCGACTTTCAGCGTGACGCGCTTGTCGAGCAGCGTCGGGGTCCCGTTCGCCGATTGCATGCTGGCGCCAAGCTCAATGAGCAACTGAGCCAGCGGCATTTCCTCAACATCCAGGCTGACGCGCCGAATCGCTGCGCTATCGGCGCCAGCGCAATCAACGTCGACATCCCCGAATGAAGCGCGCTCCTGCGAAAACGCGGTCGACGCGGCGACGAACGAAAGCAGAGCGAGGCCGCCGGCAGCGGCCCCGCTCGTCCATGGTTTCGAGTTTCCTGCTCTCATTGGGGGGATCAATCGAGAACGAAGCAACTCTCAACGGCGGTCTGGTTGTAGCTCGCCTCGCGCGCGAGGATCTCGTACTTGAATTCGTCGCTCTGCGCGAGGAATTCCGCCGGGATGGTCATCGAGCGAACGTCGGGTGGCAGGATGACGCTCATCACCGTCGCGAATTCCTCGTCGCCGATCTCGATATCGGTCTCGACGACAACTTCATAGTTGTGGATCTCGACCGGAATCGGCGGCTGCACGCCGGCACCGGCGCCGTCCGCCTCGGGATGCGACATCGTGACGGCCGGCCATGCGATCGTCACAGGGCCGCTGGTCTCCGTCGCGTCGTAGTCCGGGTCCTCGTCGTCGCAGACCAGCGCCATCGGCTCACCGTTGACCGTCGGCTCGGGCGGTGCCGGCATCGTATGCGTCACGAGCGTCTCGCTCTCGAGCTGCCCCAGATCTCTCGACCAGCCCGCGACCTCGTAAATGCCCTCGGGAAAGCGGCGAAAGAACTTCGCCGGGGCAAGCTCATCGAAGGTTGGTTCTGCGCTTTCGAAGAAAAGCTCAGTCATGCCCTGCCTCGCAATGCGCGAGCGTGGCCTGACGAACATCAACGGCCGTTCTCTCGGGTCCTCGATCTTCATCGAGGTCCACGGGCCGCCGTCGATTTTGCCGTGAATGCCGAGATCGCCGTCCGTATGGTTCAGTTCGAAGAAGATGAAGGCTTCGTCGAACGGGGTTTCCTCATCCGCTGCGACGCCGCCGCTGACGGCCGCCGCGGCGATAGCAAGCATGATCCGCGCTGGTGTTTGCATGTCGATCTCTCCGTATGGGGAAGTTGAGCTTCATCGTCAGGAGAGACGCACGTGAACTGAGAATCCTTCGCGATAGGTCCGCCGCCGGCCCTCGGGAGAGCCTAAGACAGCGCAAAAAAAAAAGCGCCGGACACCCCGACCGGGGCCCGGCGCTTGCTGTTACGGAACGACTAGTGTCGGATCTGCCACTCGATGTCGTCGAGCTCCAGATCCTGGCAGTGGCCTCGCTCCACGCCGATCAGGCTGGCGCGATCGAAGCGGTCCTCGCCCGCATTGGCGATCGTCATCAGCATCGGATTCTGCTCCCAGGGTTGTAGCAACACCTCGGGGTCCTCGACCGTTACCTCGTACAGCATCTGATCGCCCTGCCGGGTAAAGCGCTCCGTGACTTTCATGTCTTCGGAGTGGAAGAACCCGCCGCGCGCGAGCCAGGTCGCCGGCGTGAAGCCGATCGATTCGATCACCAGTGTGTCGCCTTCCCAGTGGCCCACGGAATGTCCGGTGTACTTGGTCTGTATGACCTGCCGCTCGTCCACCTCGCGGCCGTCGGTTGCGATAACGCGGAAATCGGAATAGCCGCCACCGCCGTCACCGCCGCGACCGTAAAGCAGCGTGATGTCGTCGTCCGTATGGAAGATTCGGTGGGGCGCGCCCTGCCGCGGTATGCCCATCGGCTGGCAGGTCATGATCGGGTCTTCCCGGTTCGTCCACATGTCGAGGTAGATGACCTCGTCCCAGTGCTGCGGCCGGTAGATCGGGCGATTCGGGCCGAATCGCGACGCCGCCTCGAACTCGAAATCGACCGTCTGATTCCACTGCGTGCTGCAGCCCTCCAGCTGGGTCGGCGCGCACCGGCGGCTGCCGTAGCGCCAGATGAAGAACTTGCTGCCGCTCCTCCACATGCCGGTCAGGTCCGGCCTTTCGTTTGCGAGCCTCGGCGTCGGTGCGTCCGAATCGAGCACCGGCGCTTCCTGGTCCGTGCCGTACATCGCGACGGCCTGGACCGGCTCGCCGCTGACGCTCGGCGGGACCGGGACGACGACATAAACGCTGCCCGTTTCGGTCTGTACTGTGCTCAGCTCACGCAGCACATCGCCGTTCTTGCTCTCGGTGACGCTGCCGGCCATATAGACCTCGATCAGATTCAGCGGATTGTTGTAGTCGTCGTAATCGCCGTATTCGAACTCGTACGTATCGCGGCCGTGCGTTACGACTACCGACGCGGTCATGAAGCGATCGTCAAGCGTCGCGATTGCGGTAGCACCGTCGACGCCCGGAATCGGGAAAGTCACGACCGGCGTATCGCCATCCCAGCGAACGGACGTGTCACCGATCGTGGACGAGCCTTCGTCGAGCAGGGCGCCCGGATCACGCCAGACCCGACGCAGCGGAATTCCGGCGCCGGCGAGCGCCGCCTTCACGGCCCCCTGCGGACTCGCCCAGAGTCGAATCAGACGCTCGGCGTGCGCATCTTCCATTGGGGTGGCAGTTCCCTGGCCAGGCACGAGACCGCCGCCGGGAATGTCTTCGTCCCAGGCGTACTCGCCGCTCACCACTTCGATGTTCGAATAGGTCTCGCCGCCAGGTAAAGTGCACTCGATCTGTATGCGGGAGCCCGGTTCCTGATAGCTCGTGCTGATCCGATAGCCGGATGTGCCGAGCTCACCGACTCTGTCGGTGTCTGCGAACGGCGTGACCGCGCAGGCCTCACCGTCGACGTAGACCGTGCCTTCCGCGCGATACTCGAGCGACACGATGAGCTCGTGTTCCTCAATGCCGCGGAGCATGCCCATGTGCCATGGCCAGTTGAAGAGCACCGACTTCAGGTCTCTCGCATCGGCCTCCGGCGTGTAGAGCTCCGGAGGCGGGCCGCCGAACTGTGCGCTTGCCGGCAGAGATGCACCGAAAGCAAGCGCTAATCCGGTGGCAATCGACTTTCTAATCATCCCTTTATCCAGGGCCATGATCGTTTCCCCTGTTTTCGGTAATCAATTCTTATTCCGGTTCGAATTCGATCGTGCGGTCGTCGGGCAACGTGATCGACCGAATGAAGCCCAACGGCCTGCCGTTACGGGCCGGGAAGTAGGTGATCGTGACGACATCGCCTGCGATTACCGTATTCGGGCCTTCGCCGCCGAAACCGAGGCTTGCGAGCGTATTCGCCGAGCCGGTCGTCAGCTCCCATTCCGTGGTCGTGCCGTCGTCGTTCGAAACTTCGAGCGTCATCACGCCGTGCGGGTTGATGAATTCGACTGACTTTATGACGCCGGTAACTTCGCCGGTGCCGCGAATGTTGTAGACGGCTGAGAGAGAGTGATGCGCCAACGATGCGCCGGCAGCCAGAAGACAACCGGTAAGGACGGCTGAACCCAAAGCCCGTTTGATCATGTTGTTACCCCCTGGAGTTTGTCTTTCGGCAACTGTTCGCCCCGCATGGTTCCCCCGGCGGTGCAGATTGCTGCGAGGCTAGCACCGGCCCCGTTTCTCCACAATGGGGCACGGCGCGTGCACCTGAAACGCGGCCCGGGCCCGGGTACTGCGTCATTTTGAAACAAAGTGAGGCACTACCCGGGCCCGCGGAGGCTTGACAAGCCCGGGTCCGGGGCAGCACAACTGTCCGACTCGAACCTCTGGAGCCTTCTACAACCGTGCAATTCCGGGCGCCCCTCACCGCCATCCTGCTTGCGACCGCGCTGACCGTGTCCCCGCTGGACTCGTCGGCACAGTCCGACCGGGATTTCGTCTTCACCGATCTCGACGGTCATCTGATCATTCGATTCGCCGGCACGGGCGCAACCGGGCTCGACCCGGTCCAGGCCGATGAGGTGCTCAATCAGGAGTTTTCGAGGATGGTGCATGATCGGCTGCGTGCGGACCTTCTGTTTGAGAGCGAGCGCCGGGACCCCGACTGGTCCCGATCGATGGCGCCGCAAATCGCAAGGCACGTCGAAAGCGCGGGCCTCGAATTCTCGAACCTGCGGGTCGAGTGCCGGGCAGTTTCGTGCCGCGTGATCATCGAGCAGGCGGAAGGCCCAAACGTGCCCGCGCATAGAGCCGTGCTCGATGCCGCGCAGGCGACTTTTCAGGACTTCATCGACGACCGGCGCGGGCAGTTCGAGCCGGTATTCATGATCACGGCGTACTATAAGGAGTATCAGACGCCGCACATCAAGGCGTTCCTGCGCAGAATCGACAGCGCCGGAAGCGGTCAGGCCGAAGGCGGGTGAAACAACGACTGCTGGATCTGGTGGACCCGGCTGCCTGGGCCGTGCCGCCGTACTAGAGCCTCTTCCCGTCGAACGCGGGATGATCGGGCGCGAACTTGTAGACGCGATACATCCGGCCGTTGTGCGGCACGCGATAGTCGAGCACGCGTTCGCCGGACGGCGTGACTTCGATGACCTGCTTGTTGTGCGCATTCACGAAGACGGTGTTGCCGTTCGGCAGGCGATCCCAGCCGCTCATGAACGGCGAGAAATAGTCTTCTGCGGCGTCGCTGTTCCACGACCAGACGATTTCGGGCGCGCTGCCGCGCTCATATCCGCCGCCGCGCCGCAGCGGCAGCCGCACTTCCAGCAGTTCGGACCAGGAGTTCTCGAAATCCATGCCGAGCTCGGGGTCGTGCGTGCCGTCGAGCCGTCTCTTGGTGCCGTTGTTGTAGACCAGAAGGTTGCCTTCGCCCGGCAGCCCGGCGGTGATCCATCGCGCATCGTGTTGCCAGTAGAGCGTCGCGTCGTCGAGCGAGCCGCTTTTCGTGGTATGCGGATTGCCCCAGCGGTATATCAGATCGCCTTCTTCCCCCGCCGCCTCGCTCGTCGTCGTGCTGTGGTCGATGAACCACAGCTCCCCGTAGGTCGCCGAACTCAGCACGATCTGATCGAGTGCCGGGTTGTAGTCGACGCTGTTGACGTGATTCAGCTGCCCGGCATTGAACAGCGTATGGCCGTCGCGCAGATAGTTGATGTCGATCCGGCCCGTCTCGGCCGAGACATCGCCGAAATTTGCCCGCTCGGGAAACTTGTCCTGCACCAGATGATCCCAGGTGTTCCACTGCCAGACGATCTCGGTCGAGCCGTCTTCGAGATTCGGCTGAAGTTCGACGACCTTGTCGAGCCAGATGGTTTCCACGCCTTCCGGATAAACCGCATCCCACCCCATCGCGCGGGCTTCCTCCGGGCTGAAGGCGTGGTAGACGATCGCGAGTATGTTGCCGTTCGGCATGTAATCGACATCGTGATGGAGCACGTGCTTGCCCGGCACATCCATCTCGTACTGCCAGACGACGTTGCTGTCCCAGTCGAGCAGCTGAACGGTGCCGGTCGCGCCGACAGGATAGTCTTCGACGTGCATCCAGTCGTGCGCGGAGACGGTGCGCAGAAGCAGTCCGTTGTCGAGCAGGTAGGCGACGGAGCCCTCCGGCTGATAGGGCGGAGGATCCCATTCATGCACGATGTCCCCGTCGCTGTCCGTCAGGTAGATTCGATTGGCGTTGTGCCACGCGAACGCGCCATCGTGCACCAGCGTGTATCCCTCGAATGCGCGGCGGTCACGGCCGGGCAGGATCTCTCCGGTAAGCTCGCTCTCGTAGGTGTTCATGCGGCGAAATACGGCTGGGTTGCCGCCGGCGGCTGCAGCCGGGGTCTCGAGGTTCAGCTCCGACTCGTCGAGTTGCCAGTCGCCGTCGTGATCGAGGCGGGCCAGCGAGCGGGTTGCGTCGGCCAGTTCATCCGCGGAGATGGAGAGGTCGCCGTCGGCGTCGAGAACGCGCACGACGATCTGCCCCCGGATCATGCCTGGAATCGGCGTCGGTCCGCCGATCTCCGCCTCACTCAGGGCGCCGTCGTCGTCGGCGTCGAGCGTGAGTAGTCGCTGCTGCGCCTGCCGAATTTCATCAGTGGAAAGCAGTCGGTCGTCATCTGCGTCCAGCGTACGCAGCACGGTCTGCAATCGCTCCGGATTCGGCGGCTGCGCATGTGAGATGCCGGAAAGCAGCAGGGCGAGGATCGGCAGCAGGACGGCAGGATGCTTGTGCATGAGGGTGGACTCCCGGTCTTTCGCTTCGAGATTCTGGATGAGTTGCCGGAATGAATCGTCGGAACGAGTTGAGGTCGGCATTGGAAAACCCGCCTGTTTTCGTGTGCTTACGGGAATTGCCGCTACATTGGCGACAGCGCTCGTGGAATTGAAGGTCGAGCTTCTCCCGGTTAAGGTAGATCAAGGCCGCCGCGTGCGGATCCGCGCGTCGATCGGGTCGGGCAGGCAGGGAGCGATCGGGCTGTCAGATGGCTGAATCAGCACGGCGAATACCGGCAATCGACTATACGCCGAGTCACGAGCTCGTCCATGGCTTCGAGATCCGCCGGCTCGAGTCCGTTTACGAGCGCTCGGGAACGCTTTCCATCGACCCGTTCGCGCCCCATCGGGTCCGTTTCAGCCTGCTCATCTATATAGCTGAAGGCCGCGGAACCCACTTCATCGACTTCGAGAAGTACCGCTATGGCAACGGGAGCTTTCTGTTCATCAATCAGAATCAGGTCCATGCCTTCGATCCGAAGAACCGGCCGGTCGGAACGCTCTGCTGTTTCACCGAGGAATTCCTCGAGTCGATAAACACCCAGATGCGATTGCCGTCGGCCGTCCCCGTGAATCCGCTGCGGCTCGAGCCGCCTTTGCACGTGGTTCGGCGTGGTGTCCGGGAAAGCTGCGAGGCGCTTCTGCGGGAAATCACTGCGGTCACGGGGCAGGGCGCGGACGATCAGATGCTCGTCAAGCTGCTGCTGTCGGCTCTGGTGCTGAAGCTGCGCTCCGCGGCGAACGCGACGCCCGCATCGCGACTCAGTGAGCGCCGGCGCGAGCACCTGCGACGCTTCATCGCGATGGTACAGAACAACCTGCACACGCGCCGGGAAGCATCGGCATATTCGAAGTCGCTCGGAATCACCTACAAAACGCTGAACGACTGCTGCAAAGCGAGCGTCGGCAAGACGCCGAAACAGCTGGTGGATTTCTACACGATTCTCGAGGCCAAGCGCCGACTGGTCATCGACGACGCCCAGATATCGGAGCTTGCGTTCGAGCTCGGCTTCAACGAGGTCACGAACTTCGTGAAGTATTTCAAGAAACATACGGCGGAAACGCCCAGCCAGTTTCGCGAGCGATTTCTGCGGTAGCGTCTGTCGGCTGCCTGCCTCTGGCCGCCCGCCCCAGGCCGCCTGCCCCCTGGCCGCCCGCGTCTGGCTGCCTGCCTCCTGGCCGCCTGCCTCGGACCGCCCGCCCTCGGATCGCCGGGCGGCCCCGGTTACACCGACCGTCCGCGAGCGCAGCCACGACCGGAAGCCGTGAAAAGCCGTTGCCGGTAGAAAATCTACCCTGAATCGAACATTCTGCACCTGTCGCACCGGCTGCGCCCGCAGCAAGCTGGTGTGTCGATACAACGGTCAAGTTGTTGAATAGAAAGGGGGAGGGTTACACTGTGGCAGCCGCGTCCGGCCTGATCGGTCGTCGGAAGACCCTCGAATCTGGCGGCTCCGGAGGCTAACACCACGATGGCAGCACAACCGAATCCTCTGATAGACAGCGGCAAGCCGCTCTTCTTCAAGGTCGAGACCGGCGCGGAGACCGGGTTCTCGGCGCCTACCATAAAGCTCGGCGAGGCGGTGAGACTGTGCGTGCGGAGTCTCAGCGTCATGCAGAAAGAGGCGCTCGTTGCGTCGGCGCGCACCGGTGCGGTCTGGCGGCTCGCGAGCGACGAAGGGGCCTATCTTGCCGGTCTCGACGAGGCGCCGTGCCCGCTGTCTTTCCTGACCACCGGCATGGTGAGCTCCTACATGAACGAGATCCTTGCGCTGGCAAGAATCCGTAAGATCGAGATCGACGATATTCGGCTCGTGCAGGACAACTACTACACGATGGAGGGCTCCGTGCTCAAAGGCACGATGGTCGCTGGGGCGAACAACGTCGGTCTGACCGCACAAGTGGCGAGCCCGGCGGATCGCGATACGCTCAACCGCCTGGTTCTCGACGCCACGGCGGCGTCGCCGCTGAATGGCCTGATGAGAGGCTCCAAGGAGAGCCTGTTCACGCTGACTCACAACGGCCGCGAGATTGCGCCCGAGCGTGCGCTGCCGATCGGGCGACCGGCCGAGCCGGACCCGCTGGACCGCTTCGACGAAGCGCAGCCCGCACCGGGCGACTGGTCGAACCTGATCCGCCGTGGCGGCCTGACGCCGAAAGCCGGACATACCGTGACCCTCGCAAACGACTCGTTGTCCGACCAGCAGAACCGGCTGCTGCACGTGCGCGCGATCTGCACGCTGCGTGACGACGGTGTCAAACAGATCGAGCAGCATCTTTACAACCCGCATGGCTCGGTCTTTCACTTCCTGTCGGATGAGGCGCCGCAGAATGGCGGTCAGGGACTGGCACCGGATGCTGCGAGTTTCATCTCCGCAGGCATCGGTTTCTGTTTCATGACGCAGTTCGGGCGCTACGCGAAGATTGTGAAGAAGGACCTGCAGCGCTACAGAATTCTCCAGGATGCTCACTTTTCGCTGGGCGGGGCTTCCGGCGGAACCGGCGAAGCCGGCAGTGCGGATCCGATCGAGACGCACGTCTATCTCGATACGCGCGAAGACGACGAGTTCGCGCGCCAGGCGCTCGATATGTCCGAGCAGACCTGCTTCCTGCACGCCTTCTGCAAGGCAGACCTGAAGACCAGAGTCTCGATTCAGCCGTATACCGGCGATTCGGAGATTCCGACGGTGGCGGCCGCAGCCGGCTGAGTAACAGTTCGGATCGTGGGAGCGGCCTCGATCGATTTTGACCTGGGGAGTGACCCGACAGCATTGATTCACAGGGGGATCCAAAGATGAATGTCGTAAAGATTGGTGCACTGAGTGCCGCCGTGGCGGCGGTCGTTGCCTTCGAGAAGCCAGCAATGGCGCAGGGACTCGAGGAAGTCGTGGTCACGGCGCGACGTCGGGAGGAGAGTCTGCAAGAGGTGCCCATTGCCATCACAGCGCTCAATACAGACGATATTCAGAACCGCAACATCGACAACCCGGAACAGATGAACGTTCTGATTCCGAACGTCGATATCCGGGGCGCCGGTATCTCGGTCGGGGCCGGTAACTTCGCGATTCGCGGCATTCCGGGCGTTGCGCGTTACATCGACGGCGTCGTCATGAACGGTGACGTCGGTGGCCTCGACTCCATTGTCGAACTCGAGCGCGTCGAAGTGCTACGAGGGCCGCAGGGCACCTACTTCGGCAAGAACGCTATTGGCGGCGCGATTCAGTACGTCACGCAGAAGCCTCTCGATGAGTTTGGTGCGCGCGTGCAATTACGCATCGGTGAATACAATCGCCAGGACGTTATTGCGAACGTCGACATTCCGCTCAGCGACACGGTGCGGACGAAGATTACGGCCGCGCAGTTGCAACGCGACGGCTATGTCGACAGCACCACGACTGACGAGTCATACGGCGAGCAGGACGACCAGATCGTTCGTGCGCAGCTCCAGTGGACGCCTACCGACAATTTCGAAGTCACGTTTACGGCGATGTCTACACGCAAGGACACGAACATGGCCGGCAACGTGCTGTTCGACGCAGTCGACGATGCCGGCTTCGGCCGTAACCTGCCCGGTACGTATCAGCAGATCGGCTTGCCTTTTACGGACGACCTGGCCTACGGGCTGCGCGACGAGTGGCTGACCGCGGTTAATTTCAAGGGTCCGGGTGAGCGCCTCGACACTGATCAGTACATCATGGATCTGACCTGGAACATCAGTGATTCGCTGACGTTCCGTTCGCTCACAAATACGCGTGAGCTGGAGCGCGAAAGCAACTTCGATATCGATGGCACGCCTTGGGCCGCATTCGACTGGTTTCTCGCAGACAAACAGGAAGATCAGTCGCAGGAATTCCAGCTCCTCGGCTCGCACGACAAGATCAGCTGGGTGGTTGGCCTTTTCCTCAATGAAGAGGACCGGTTCAACATTAGTCGGTTCTGGCAGGCCGTAGAGCTCGAGGGCTTCTGCGGGGGCAACCCGATCGCCCTGCCTCCTTTTATCTGCCCGAACCTGATCTACGACCTCGATCAGACAATTCGCGAAGACGAAGCCATCTTCGCTGAAGTCACATTCGACCTGACCGATCAGCTGACGCTGACAGTGGGCGCACGTTCGTCGACTGAAGACTTCCGAACGATCGTGTACACGCCGAACGACTTTGCAGCGTTCAGGGCCGGCGATGTCGAGCCCCATACGACCACGTTCGATTTCAGCGGCCCCGTAGCGATTACCCCCGAGGGGCCGGCTGATTACAGCGCGAGCTTTGATGCGACGACGCCGCGAGTCGCGCTGCAGTATCAGTTCACCGATGACATCATGGGTTACGTCAGTTATTCGGAAGGCTTCAACGGAGGCGGAATAAACAACGCCTTTAGAGACGTGTTACCGAACAACGGCATCATTCCGTTCGGTTCGGAGAAGCTCGAGAACTACGAGCTCGGTGTTCGCACGGATCTGGCCGGCGGTCGACTGCGTCTGAATGCCACCTACTTCACGGGTGACTGGAGCGACATTCAGATCGGTCAGGTGCTCGTGATTTCGACGCAAACGACGACGAATGCCGGTAAGGCGGAGCTCGACGGCTTCGAAATAGAGGGCCTCTTTCAGGCAACTGACAATTTCGGGCTGAGCTTCGGTCTGGGTCTGCTCGATACCGTCTATACCGATGTCGGGAATGCGAATCCGGCGATACTGCAGGCGGGTCAGGACTTCATTTTCGCGCCCGAAATGACCTATAACATCGGCCTGCAGTGGGATGGCGAGACCAGTAACGGGGGCGGCATCATGGGCCGCATCGACTATGGCTGGATCGACGACCACACGACGTTTCTTGACGCCCGTTTCCGTGCTTCCTCGAAGGGCGAAGCTTACGGACTCTTGAGTGGTCGCCTGCAGTACACAACGCCGAATGATGACTGGACCGTCGCGCTTTATGGCACGAACCTTACCAACGAGTTCTACCGTTTCAGTGGCTTCAATGCCATTCTGGCCGGCGTCGATCAGGGCTATCCGGGTCGTCCGCGTGAAGTCGGCGTGCAGTTCCAGCTGAATTTCGACTAGTTGATTCGTACCACAATGAACTGAGCCGGGTCGTCATCCGACGACCCGGCTCTGTCTTGTTCTTCGCCCAGGTACGGAGTCGTCAAGCCCGCGCTTTCGCCGCTTGCGCGCCGACGGGTCAGCCCTCCCGCCGAAAATCGCAGTATCCTTTGGGGACGGTTGCCCATTGAACCCTGGAGCCAGGCCTGGGGCGCCGCGCTACCAGGAGCACATCGATGGCCGAGGACTGGCCGGACCGGATCCAATTCGTCGTCGCTTACGTCCTTCAGGCGGCGATCGCCGTCGCCGTCATCGGGGCGCTGCTGACGTCGCAGTGGCTTGCCGCTGCAACCGGGTCAGCCATACTGATCATCTCGTTCCTGCCGGCCGCGATCGAGCGCCAGTTTCGAGTTCATTTGCCGATCGAATTCTCGCTCGTCGTCAATCTGTTCCTGTATGCCTCGTTCGCGCTCGGTGAGGTTCGCGGTTTCTACCAGCAGATCTGGTGGTGGGACCTGCTGCTGCACAGCGTTTCGGCACTCGTTATCGGCATCGTCGGCTTCCTGATCATCTACGTTTTCCACATGACCCGCCGGGTCGAGATCGCACCGATCTACATCGCCGTCGGGACGTTCTGCTTCGCGCTGTCGTTTGGCGTCTTGTGGGAAATCTTCGAGTTCGGCATGGACTGGTTCTTCGGCTTCAACATGCAGAAATCCGGGCTGGTAGACACGATGACCGATCTGATGGTCGACACGGTCGGTGCGCTGCTTGCGTCGATCGCCGGCTACATCTACGTCCGCGGCGGCGATTCGATGATTGTCGACCGGATCCTTCGCCGCTTCCTCGAGCGGAACCCGCACCTAATTAGGGGACAGTGACCCTAACTCTGAAGGCGACAAAACAATTAGGGGACAGTGACCCTAATTCGGGAGGTGGCAGTTCCGGGACGGCATTGCCCTTGGGGCGTTGCCCTCGGGGCGTTGCCGGGAGTAGGGTCACTGTTTGGCTCACACCCGAATTCCGGAGGTAGGTGCGAGTGGCTGATAAACCTGTTTGCGTGATCCTCGGTATCGGACCAAAAAATGGCGCTGCCTTCGCGCGGCGTTTCGACGCGGCCGGTTATCGCCTGGCGCTGCTGTCGCGCTCGCAATCGACGAGTGGCAAGCTCGTCGAGGAGCTGACGGACGCACGCGCGTATAAGTGTGATGCCTCCGATGTCGGCTCCGTCCGTGAGGCCTTCGCTGCCGTGCAGCGAGACCTCGGTGCCGTCGACATTCTCATCTTCAACGCCGGCAGTGGCAGCTGGCAGACAGTCGAGGAAATCTCACCGGAGGAATTCGAGCGTGGCTGGCGCGTCAATGCGCTGGGCGCTCTGGTTGCTTCGCAACAGGTTATCCCCGGCATGTTGGAGAAAGGGTCCGGGAACATCGTGTTCGTAGGCGCAACTGCGTCGCTCCGGGGGCGGCCGATGACCACCGGATTCGCGGCGGCGAAGGCTGCGCAGCGAAGCCTCGCACAGTCGATGGCGAAACATCTGGGCCCGAAGGGCGTCCATGTCTCCCTGCTGATCATCGACGGCCAGATCGACGAGCCCGGCGGCCCGGCGACGGTTGACGGCAAGCGGCTGGATCCGAACGATCTGGCGGAGCTTGCCCACTATTTGACGACGCAACCGAGGTCTGCCTGGTCGTTTGAGGTCGACGCCAGGCCGAATCAGGAAAGCTGGTAGCGAATCCGATCGTTCAGGAATCGAACAGGCACGACTCGGCGTTCGCGGCCGATAATCCCCGAGGTCTATCGCCTTGACTGCACGAGCTGCCGCCGGCGGCGGGTTCGATGCCCACGCCGAGCTCCTGCGACTGTTTCTTGCGCAGCGCAGGACGATCGTGGGCAGAATCGAGAGTATTCTGAATGCGCGCAACAAGCCGGTTCAGTACCTACAGGACCGGGTTCAACTGTCACGGCTCTTCCTCGACTGCTTTTTCGAGCGCTCTGGTCTCAGTGACGAACAAGTGCAGCTACGTGGCCAGCTCGAAGCCGCGCACTGGGCGCACGGCTTCCGGCCACGTCAGGTCACCAGCCTCCACAACGACCTGATCGATCCCGCGGAAATGATGATCCGCGGTTTCTATTGCTGGCATCAGACGCGGTGGTCGGGTCGTAACGGCAGGGAGAGCTACGCGCAGACACTATTTGACGTCTTTCTGCTTCGCTCACTCGCGCTGCTCGCAATGCGGCTCTGGGACGACGGGCCGGACGGGGTCGACAACCGACTCGCCGTGCTCCAGGGTCTGCTCGACGAGCAGGCCGCGACCGCCCCAGTCGGTCAGCCCGCTATGCTTCGCGACGCTCGCTGGCTGGTCCCGCTGGCGCTGAGCCCGACGACCGACGAGCTGGGCGGTTATTTCGACGTGATCCGGAATGTTTCGGAAGCCTTGCCGGTCGACGACTGCCGCGAGACGCTGCGGGCATACGTCGCGATGATCGGGGGTCATCTCCGCTCGCAGATTCGCCACTACGCATTGAAAGAGGATGTTTCTTTCGACGATGCGAGCGTGGTGCGGCGGACGCGCACGTCTAACGCACTCGACTTCGCGCTCCTGATTCAGGGTCTCGTTCCGCTTCTTGATGCCTACGAGCAGACGCTCAACGCCGGCAACGAATCCACGCGGGTCGCGATCGCGAATGTGATCTTCCAGGGCATCTCACCGGACCCGGATCTGTTCCTGGGTCGTATCGACTTGCTCGGTCCGTACAGCATGATCGAACACCTGTTCATCGCGCCGAGCGATAGCGGCGCCGTCGCGTACACGGATAGCGGTGAGAGGCACGTCCGGCTGCTGCGCGACTACGAGTTGCGGATCGATCGACTGGTCGATGAACTGCGCGCCGATAGTCCACGTTTCGCGCCGACACCGGGCGGCTACTCGCCGTACGGAGCGATCTTCGGCACGCCATCCAATCTGGCGGAGCACATTGCGCTGCGGACGTTACAGCGCGGCGCCGTCACCGACTTCAGCCTCGAGGATGTCTTCGACTACGGTGGCGCTGACCGACTGGCCTGGGTCAACGGTTGGCGCGACCTCCCACATATCGACGCGGAAGTACAGAAAATTCATTATTATCCTCAAAGGTTTGCAGAGGATATATTCCATAGAGTCGAGGAAGCACTGCAACGGCGCGCCGCTCGCGAGGACGCGCCGGTTACCGCGAGCGGCAGCCTCGTGATCCACGTCGGCGACGACTTCGATGCTCCCGCCATTCCGCTCCGTCACGTAGTGGCATCCGATCCCGAAATCGTCGCAACCGGCAGGGCGTCGCTGCACGACGAAGCGCAGCTGCTGCGCGATCGCGAGGAAGGCTACTACGCGGTCAGCTTCGAGACCGCAAACGGCTGGGTTGCAATCAGCAAGAATCTTTTCACCGACGAGCTTGCGGCCGGTCGTGACATGTCAATCGCGTCACTGCCTGCGGCGGCGGCTTCGACGCTGCGGCTGATGAGCCCGGGAATCGATGTGCAGATCGTCGACCGCAGCGTCCAGGTCTGACGCAATGCGTGCCGCCGGGGCCGCCGTCGACGAAGCCGATCCCTTCAGGGCCCCTCAGGCGAGCGTGCCGCCGTCGATGTTGAACGCCTGACCCGTGACCGAGGCGGCGGCCTCGGAAGCCAGGAAACAGACGAGCGCGGCAACCTCATTCGGCTCCGCGATACGGCCGAGCGGAACCTCGGAAGCAGCAACGTCTGCGTCGATGCCGAGCGATTTCCAGCGTTCGGCTGCCATGTCAGTGCGGACCCAGCCGGGACAGACAGCGTTTACTGTCACGTTCCGCACTGCCGCGTGGTGTGCGAAGGCACGGGTGAACCCGAGCACCGCGTGCTTTGCCGCCGAGTAGGCCGTCTGGTCCGCGACCCCTTTGTGCGACAGCACGGAACCGATGTTGACGATCCGACCGCCGTCCGGAATGTGCGGAAAGGCCTGTTTAGTGAAGTAATAGGTGCCGTGAAGGTTGACGTCGATGATCCGGTGCCACAAAGCGTCGTCGTCAGCCGCTTCCAGAGAATTCGACCCCGCCTGACCTGCCGCGTTCACGAGCACGTCGATCGAACCGAACGTTTCGGCGACGACGGCTATGCACTCGGCGACTCCGGCTGCATCGCTCACATCGCATGGGAGCCTGAGTTCGGCGGAATTGCCGGCGAGTCCTTCGGCGCGGCGGGCGACGGCGGCCACCCGCGCGCCTTCCGCAACGAAGCGCTCGACGATCGCGAGACCGATACCGCGCGAGGCACCTGTAACGACGACCCTTTTCACGGTTGCCTCATCGCTGCCCGGCCTCGGCAGAGCTTCATGGCAGTCTCGTCGGGGCTTCCCGCCGGGCGATCATGCGTCCAACCCGCAACCCGCAACCCGCAACCCGCAACCCGCAACCCGCAACACCCAACACTCAACGCCCGATGCCCAAGGCTCACTGCGCCGTGTACCCGCCATCGACGGGAATAACGGTTCCCGTCATGAACGACGAGGCGTCGGACGCGAGGAAGGCGACGAGCCAGGCGATCTCCGCCGGCGTGCCAAGACGCTTCAGCGGAATCGCGTTCTCATAGAGTTGCTCCCCGTCCGGCGGGTAGCTGTCCGGATAGCGCTCGTGCAGCTCGTCGAGCACGCGACGCAGCATCGGCGTGTCCGTGCTGCCCGGCGCGATGCAGTTGAAGCGAATACCGCGTGGGGCCCAGTCGAGCGCCGCGCTGCGCGTCAGTTGTGCGAGCGCTGCCTTGCTGGCGCCGTAGATTGCGCTGTAGCGCTTGCCGATCAGAGCCTGGTCGCTCGCGTTGTTGATTACCGAACCGGCTCCCCTTTCGAGCATGTGGGGCAGCGCGGCCTTGATCGCCATGAACGGCGCTTTCAGATTCACGGCCAGCACGTCCTCGACCTCTGCAAGCGGCGTTTCGAGGATGTCGCCGATGTTCGTGACCCCGGCGTTGTTGACGAGGATGTCGATTGCGCCGGAATCAGCGGCGATCGCGTCGATCCAGCCCGCGATGTGGTCGAGTTCCCGCAGGTCGTGGTCGGGCAGGTCGAGCCCATGAACCGTGCAACCGCTCGAGGCCAGCCGGTCGAAGATTGCCCGGCCGATCCCCTGTCCATGGCCGGTGACAATCGCGGTCTTTCCTTCGAGGCCGGGCAACGCGTTGCGCATCGGCAGGCTTATAGCATGGACGGCGGGCATCGGGACGCGGCACGCCCGGCCTCGGTTATTCTGGACCCGTCAGCGGACGGATACAGACCAGTTATGGACGAGACGACGATCGCTCCCGACGGCACGGACCGCGGTGCCCGACCGGCCGGTAGCGTACATGTCGGCCGAAGCGCGGTCCTCGCCCAGCGGGGCATGGCGGCAACGAGCCATCCGCTTGCGACCCAGATCGCGATCGAGCTGCTCCGGGCCGGCGGCTCAGCGGTCGATGCGGCAATCGGCGCGAACGCGATGCTCGCCTTCGCGGAGCCACATATGTGCGGACCTGGCGGCGATCTGTTCGCGATCGTCTGGGATCCTCGGGAAACTTGTCTCCACGGCCTGAATGCGAGCGGCCGCGCGCCGGCGGATCTGAGCTATGAGCAGCTGATCGACCGACTGGGCGCGGGCGCGCGGGCCATGCCGTTTCTCGGGCCGCTGCCGGTGACGGCGCCCGGTGCAGTGGACGGCTGGTTTGCGCTCCACCAACGCTTCGGGCGGCTCGGTATGGCCGATGTTCTTGCGCCGGTAATCGCGTATGCCCGCGAGGGCGTTCCGACGCCCGAGGTCATCGCGGCCGACTGGGCCGCCATTACCGCGGGCCATCGTGAAGCGCCGGCACTCGCCGGGCTGCTGGACGGCTACGGCCGGACTTACCTGCCGAACGGTCGGCCGCCGGCCCGTGGCGAGGTCTTTCGCAATCCTGCGCTCGCAGCCGTCTATCAGCGGCTTGCTACCGACGGCCGGGACGGGTTCTACGAGGGCGAGCCGGCCGATGTCATCGGGTCCTGCGTCCGCGAGGCCGGCGGTTGCCTGTCGGCACGGGACCTGGCGGCGACACAGTGCACCTGGGTGGCGCCAGTGTCGACCGACTATCGGGGCTACGACGTCTTCGAACTGCCGCCGAACGGGCAGGGCATCGCGGCGCTGCAGATGCTGAACCTGCTCGAACCGTTCGACCTCGCCTCACTCGGCCGGCAAAGCCCCGAGTACTGGCATCTGCTGATCGAGGCGAAGAAGCTCGCGTTCGAGGATCGGGCGCGCCATTACGCCGACCCGGACTACATGCAGATGCCGCTCGATACGCTGATATCGAAGGATTACGCGGCCGAGCGCCGCAAGCTGATCGATCCCCAACGCGTGCTGCAGTCGATCGAGCCCGGTGCCGGGCCCATTGCGCAGGGAGATACGACCTACCTCACCGTCGCCGACCGCGACGGCATGATGATCTCGCTGATCCAGAGCATCTACGCGGGCTTTGGCAGCGGACTGGTACCCGAAGGTCTTGGCTTTGCGCTCCAGAACCGCGGCGCGGGCTTTTCGCTCGAGCCCGGGCACCCGAACTGTTATGCGCCCGGTAAGCGGCCGTTTCACACGATTATCCCCGGCTTCGTCATGCGGGATGGTGCGCCGCTGCTGTCGTTCGGAGTGATGGGCGGTCACATGCAACCACAGGGCCACGCCCAGGTGCTGATCAACATGATCGATGGCGGGATGGACCTGCAGGCGGCCGGCGACGCGGCACGCTTTCGGCACGATGGTTCGAGCGAGCCCGGCCACCGGATGGCGGACGGCGGTACCGTCGTCATCGAGCCCGGTATCGCCGCGACGGTGCTGGCAAGCCTCAGCGATCGCGGGCACAGCATGCGTCTTGCCAATTCCGGTTTCGGCGGCTATCAGGCGATTCGCCGCGATCCGGTGACCGGCGTGTTCGAGGGTGCGACCGAAATGCGCAAGGATGGCGCGGCGGCCGGGTTCTGAGCTGCCGGCCGGCACGACCTGACGAACCGTTCGCATTCCCGGTTTTGCCTGTCACGGCGGGCTATGCGGCGTCGTGCGATCGCCTGATGGACCAACGCGCCTATTTACACCGCAGCGAGTTTGCAGGTACTTTGAGTCGGCAGCACGGGTTGCCGTGCGGGACAACGAAAAATAAGAACAAGGCAGCATCTCTGTGCGTGACTG
Organism: Candidatus Rariloculaceae bacterium; assembly: GCA_965223375.1. Taxonomy (GTDB): domain Bacteria; phylum Pseudomonadota; class Gammaproteobacteria; order Steroidobacterales; family Rariloculaceae; genus CBDCWM01. The sequence goes on along the minus strand of OZ245000.1, from coordinate 513,252 downwards.
GCTGAAGAAGCGGGTCGCGCGAAAGGCGTCGGTCGGTCCATCCGAGTCGTCGTCTTTACCTGTTGAACCGGCCCGTACCGGGCGAAATCCGTTTTCGATCGAAGCGCTGGAGCCACGGCTGCTGCTGTCGGCCGACCCGATTTCGGGCGAATTCGCGCGGATGCTCGAGGCAGACGCGCAAGACGACGGCGCCGAAACGGTCGCCGCAATCGTTCACGAGATCGGCATGACCGAAGCCGTGGACAGCCTGGACGCGAGCGGGGCCGACAGCCCTGCATTCGACTGGCCGGCCGGCTGGAACCGGACCGATGACGGTTTGAGCGACAGCGGTCCGGTCGATCTGGGCGCGACGCTCCGCAGTCTCGTCCAGCAGGCGGTTGCGAACGGCACGCAGGGCGGTGATTCCGCGAGCGCCAGCGGCGCTGCCGCGGGTGAGGAGAGCGACGACGGCGCAGCCGCGGCTGCCTCGGTGTCGGTCTCGGCCGGATCGTTCGGCGATATGTCCGTTGCCGAGCCGTTACTCGAACTGCTGCTCGACAGCATCGTCGACGAATTCGCCGATGCCGCAATCCCCGCGGACCTGACTATCCGGATCGGCAACCTGGACGGCGATGCCCTCGCGGTGCTCGACGGCAACACAGTGATCGTCGATATCGACGCCGCCGGGGCAGGCTGGACCATCGATGGCGGGCTGGCGGCGGTGATCGCCGACGTCCTCGGCGGTGCAGCAGAAGCGGCGGGCGAGGTCGGAGCGGCCCCGGGCCTTGCACCCGCCGGCATCGACAACCGGGCCGAAGCGCCGCTCGCCGAAGCGTCTGCCAGCGCCGTGACCACGACGGCCACCGTTGCCGGGACCCCGGACCTGGGACCGGCGCAGCCGGCCGCCGGCTCAGGGGTTGCGGGCGCTACGTTCGGCGCTGCCGCTTCGGATGGACCCGATGCCGCACCGCTCACGGCAGTGGCATTCGGTGCGAGCGGCGCGACCGGCGAACCGGCCAACAGCGCACAGGGCACCACGCTTGCCGCCCGCGCCGAGTCCGGCGTCGAGGCGGCAACAGACAACGAAACGAACGACGGCGCGACCGCCGGTTCAGTGCTCGACAGCATGCTGCTCGGGCTCGCGGCCGTCAGTCTCGGGACGACGAGCAGTCGGTTCAGCCGCAGCGCGCTGTCTGCCGCGGCCGCGGATGACACCGCCGGCGACCATGCGGCGAGCGCCGGCGTCACGCCGGCAACCGTCAGCACGGCGCCCGGCTCGACCGAGCCTGCCGACGATCATGAAGCGCGCGGACCGCCGGCAATTCAACTGCTTACCGTACATTCCGAAGATTCCGACTCGATTGCATCGCTCGATGCCGTGTCTACTGTGGCCGGCGAAGACGCTGGCCCGAGCGGCCGTCCCGTGTCCGGCGACGGGCTTGCGCGGGCGCCGCCCGAAGGCGCGGCCCTCGCCCGCGCGCCGCCCGCGGAGTCCCCGACTACGGACGCGGCCTATTCCTCGAGCACCGGCACGCCGACGAGCCCGTCTACCGTTGCGCTGACGGATCCGGAGCTTGCGCCGATCGTGACCGAGGCCATCGCCCGCTGGAACGCGTCCGGCCTGCTCCCGGTTTCCGCCCCCGACCTCACCACGCTGACCTTCGTCATCGCGGATCTGCCCGGCGACGCGTTGGCGTTGCAGTCCGGCACGACCATCACGATCGATATCGACGCCGACCAGTTCGGCTGGTTCGTCGACCCGACGCCGGGCGACGACAGCGAATTCGGTGGTGCGCCGCCGGCCGGGATAGACCTGCTGACGGCGGTCATGCACGAAATCGGGCACTTTGTCGGGTTCGACCACGATTTCGCGGGCTTCGACGGCCTGATGGACGAAACGCTAGCGCCCGGTGTCCGGCACCTGCCGGCTTTCGGCGACGCCCTGCCGCTGAACGACGTCATCGACGCGCTGCTGCATATCCACTTTGATCCGGTCGCCAACCCGAACCCGGCCGGCGTCCTCCAGTTCACGATGTCGGACGCGGCCGTTCCGGAGACGGTCGTCATCGGCCGGAGCGGGACGACGACCGATCTGAGCCTTAGCGGCGTGACCCTGACGTTCTCGCTGATGTCCTGGGACAGCGCCGACGGCGAGTGGGACGGCCAGGTGTCGGTCGAGTCACCCGTGGCGGTGCTGCTGCCCGGCCGGCTCGATACCGTGATCATCGACGATGGTTACGAGACGCCGCAGCGAATCATTGCTGCCGGCCCGGTCACGGCGAGCGGCGGATCCTGGTCGGTCGAGTTCACCGTCAGCGGCGATGCTCGCGATGGGTCGGACATCCTGACGGCCGAAGGCCATGACATCGGCGGTTTCCTGAGCGCGCCGTTCACGGCCGGCTTCTCGGTCGGCGATGAAGTTGCCGTCATCAACGCCAGCTCGGCCGGTTTCAACGATCTCGACCTGAGCGACGATACGGCGCAGATCGTCGTGACAGCCGTCAGCTACGACGCGGGCGACGACGAGACGGTCGTGACCGTCAGCTACAACTTCGACCCCGAGGCCGGCGGCGCGTGGAGCGGCGGCGGCGTCATTGCCGAGGAGGACGTCGACATCGACGACGATGCCGACGTGAATGCGCTCGGCGGCACGATCTTCCTCGGCGACGCGGCCGGCATCGACGTGCTGAACATGAACACGCTCGAGGCCACCGATCTCGGCCTGCCACTCTGGCTCGACGTCCGGGTCACGGCCCTGCAGATGCAGTTCGCCGAGTTTAGGGACAGTGACCTAAATTCGACCCTGCGGCTGACCGGCGAGCTGCTCGGGATCAATACCGGCAGCGAGGTCATCAACAACCTGCTGCGCTCGGGCGCGCTCGGTTTCGGGCTGAACGTCGAAGGCTCGGTCGAGGGGCTCGAGTTCGACATGACGCGGCTCAGAAATCTGTCGCGGCTCGCGGACGGCACGATCCTGATCCCCGAGTTTCCGATCGTCGACATCACCGGGATCACGGCGTCGGTGGGCGGCAATCTCTGGGGTCTCGGCAGCATCCAGGGCAGCCTGATCATCAAGTCCGTGATGGTCGATTCGACCGGCGCGATCACGACGGTCGACGCGCCCGGCAACCGAACGATCACCTACGGCGCGATTTCCGGTGCGATCAATATTCTCGAGAAGACCAACGACAGCGGCGCGGTCACCCGCGAGGGGTTCGGCGCGAGCTTCAATCTGGCGATCTCGGAGCTGGGTCCGCTGCAGTTCTTCGCAAGCTACTCGTTCCAGACGCCCCGCGGTCCCGATGGCAAGCCGAAGGCCGGGCTCGAGGGCCGTCCGATCGGCACGACCGGGCTCGAGCTGCTGGAGCTTCGGGCGGGCATCCGCTTCAACTCGTCGCTCGAGGACTTGCAGGTCCGGCCGCCTTTCGGCGCGACGTCAGGCACGGTTGCGCCATCCGGCGATCTGACGAAGCCATTCGAAGTGACGCTGACCGTACCGGGTCACAACCTGGCCGTCGGCGACGAGTTCCGGATTACCGCCGCCGGCAACCCGAACTACCTGAGCGGCGCCGAAAACTTCGTCGTTACGGCCGTCAACGAAGACGATATTTCGTATCTGGTGCAGTCGGATCCCGGCGCGTTCGCGACGACCACCGACATCAAGAAGATCTCGATCTCGGACCCGACGGATCTCCGTGACCCGGGCTTCCTGTCGACGAAGGACCTGTCACTCGCGGACTGGGAGGCCCAGCTCGATCAGCAGGTGGTCAATCAGGCCAACGGATTCTCGTTCGAGGACGGCAACCTCGTCTCGGGCGGCGAGCTGATTCAAAGCGATGTGGTGGACGGCCACAACGTCATTTTCGGCAAGGTCGACATCAACGACGATGGCCTCATCAACGACGATGACGACGGCACGTTGCTCGGCTTCAACGTCATCAATGGCGCGATCGACCAGAACGGCGATGACGTCATCGACTCGGCGGACGACGGCGTGCTGCCGCCCGCGTCCTTCTGGGACGTGCTGTTCGATGACGTCGTGATAGAAGGCGGGGCGACAGTCAAGCTCGCCGGCGTGCCGTCGGCGCTGCTGAACATCGAGGCGGATCTCTTCATCGACTCGACCGGTAAATTCCTGCTGACCGGCGCCGCCAACATCCTCAACCCGGAATCGGGCTTCGAGCGCGGCAACTTTGGTGTGAACGTTCCGGCCCGCTTGTTCGCGGACTTCGATGCCGACGAGGTGACGATCCTCTTCCTGATGGACGTTCCGGAGGTCCCGGCCAATTCGGGCGGGGTACTGCCGCTGGTCGTCTTCGACGGGCGGGTGCAGTTTCAGACGCTGGTGAACGGCGTCGCGGTTGCCGATACCGATGCCGTCACCGGCTTCCCGACTGGCGTTGGTACCGAGGTGACGGCCGCGACCGTGACGGATATCTCTGGAACGGGCTTCGGGCCATGGGAAGTCTCATTCACGCTCGATGCCGGCACGAACGTCGCTGACGAATTCGCGGTTGGCGACACGCTGGTGGTCGCGGGCTCCGACCCCGATAGCTTCAACGGCAATCACATCGTGACCGCAGTCGACGCCGGCGCAAACAGCGTTTCGTTCGTGATCGGCAGCGTCGTAATCGATGGCGCGATCGACGTGAACAACGACGGTGCGATCGATTCGGGCGACACCGGCAGCGTGTCGATGATCCCGGTCGTCGATGGGGAGCTCGACGTCGACAAGAACGGCGTAGTGGACGACAACGACGACGGCGAAATCTTCAACATCGAGACCGACGCCAGCGGCGAGCTCATCATCGTTGCCTACCGCGTCGTCAACGGTCGTGTCGACGTGGATGGCGACGGTGTGACCGCGGGGGATGCAGACGATGACCTGATTCTCGGAATTGACCCGGGTGTATGGGTGGGCGATGCGGAGGTCGCCAACGAAAACGATCTGGGCAACGGCGTTCGCATCTCGATCGACGGTGGAGTTTCGCTCAACATTCCGACCGTAACGTCGCTGAGGCTCGGCGGCAGTGCCCAGCTCGACATCACGACGCCCGGCGAAGGCACCGACGAAGACGTGCGAATGGATTTCGCCTTCGATATGTCGCTCGAAGAAGAAAACATCGGATCGATCGGTCGCGCCAACGGCCAGTTCAGCGTGACGATGGACACGCAGGGCAGCGACGTGATCGACGGAATCACGTTACCCAAGGTCGAGGTCTGGGGCGCTGCATTGCTGACGACCGATTTCGAGTTCCTCGAGAAGTACGGCATCTTCGCCGAGGTGAGCGGGGTTCTCGTGTTCAACAACACGACCGAGGACAAGGCGCCGATCGAGCTGATCAATACCGCGGGCGAGACGGTAACCGTCGATCCCACGGCGCTGACGTTCGCGCTGCGTCTCGACGGCAGCGTCGGGCTGCGAATCGACCACAACGACAACGATGTGTTCGAGGAATCCGAACAGGCATTCCTGATCGAGGGCATAGCCGTGCTCTCGTTCATCGCCGAAGAGGGCTTCAACGTGGCGATCTTCGCCGAGAGCGGCGATCCGGCCGAGCCGATTGCGCCTGCGACGCTGAAGATCGGCCCGGCCGGCGATCCCTACCTGCAGTTCGATGTCTTCGGCTTCCTCGCGATCAGGAGCACCGGCGTCGCGGCCAACATGGTGCTCGGCCTCAGCGCTTCAGGTCAGGGCAGCTTCTTCGATCAGTTCAACGTCGACGCGCAGTTCGTGCTGATGGTCAACACGACAGGCACGGACGTCAGTTTCGAGGTGCCGGGCGGCGCGGATGATCCGAGCCGGCCGAGCGGTCTGACGATCAACATGCCGCGGGCGCCGCCGAACTCGATCACCGACGCAAGTCTCAATATCTTCGACCTTCTGAACGGTAGTGCGTGGGACGTCGATCCGGGCACGATCGGCGCGCCCTACATCCTGATCCACCTCGGCGGCACGGACCCGGCGACGGATCCGAATGCAGTTCTCGAGCTGGGGCCCTTCAGCCTGCGGGGCAAATTCAGTTTCCTTGCAGGGGCCACAGTCGATCCAACGACACTCGACGTCTTCCCGCTGCTCGAGATCTCGGCAGACATCGAGCTCGACATCACGATCGGCGGGCTGCAGTTGTTCCTGCTCGAGGGCAGCGGCTTCCTGCGGTTCGACCAGAATGGCCTGCTCGCAACGCTCGATCTGACTCAGCGTATCCAGACGCCGTCTCAGGTCGGCTTTTCGCTGAATACCACCTACCGGCTCGATTTGAACACGACCGGTGCACCTGTCGATCACGACAACAATTCGCTGACGCCCGACATACCGCTCGGCTTCCGGTTGCACATGTCCGGCGAGATGACGATCGTCAACGTGTTGACGATCGAGGGCACGTTCGACCTTACGATCGACAACACTGGTGCGTTCCTCGCGATCGATGCGCATTTCGATCTGCTCGGGGTTCGCGCCGACTTCAATGCGGACGCGACGCTGACCGCCCAGGGCTTCACGCTCGATGCAACGCTGACGCTCTCGACCGGGGGCCTCGCAGTCGTGCCGGGGCTATTCAATGTCCAGGGCACATTCCGGCTGACAATCGACACGATCACGGGCTTCGCGTCGATCGCGGTCGAGAACGCGAATGTCAATCTGCTTGGGCTCGTAATGTCCGGCAGCATCCTGATCGGTGTCGATCAGGGGCAGTTCTTCATCAACGTGCCGCAGAACGACCCGCTGAGCCTCAATTTCTTCGGCGTGGCGCAGCTGCAGGTACACGGCAGCTTCAACTATGACGGTAACGGCGGCGCGTCCGGAACCAATGCATTCTTCTTCCAGGCGTCTGCCCAGATGGAGATCGGCATCCCGGGCGTTCTCGGCGTCAGGGCCGAGCTGACGCTCTCGTTCGACAGTGCGAGAGGGGCGTTCGTCGGCACAATCGACGGCGATGCGTGGATCGCGGGCATCCGCTTCGGCGCGTCGGCGACACTCAAGATAACCGGCTCGTCGATCAGCCTGTCGCTCAGCATCCGTGTGACGATCACGCCGTCGTTCACTATCTGGATTCCGTTCGTCGGCAAGGTCCGCGTGCCGGCAGTCAGGCTGACGTATTCGCATACCTTCAACATCGGCACGACCACGCCGCCGGAGAGCTTCAACGTGCCCGATCCGGATCCGCCGGTCCTTGCACGCGTTCAGGGTGACACGCTGTTCCTGAACATGGGCGTCGATTCGGCTTTGCGCGATCCCGAGGGCGACTGGGACGACGAGGATCCATCCGAGAGCTTCCGCGTGACACATGTGGGCGGCACGGCCGGCAACGAGACGCTGCAGGTAGACGCTTTCGGTTTCCAGCAGGAATACAGTGGCATCGCCAACATCGTCGTGACGGATGCGGCCGACGGCGACGACGTCATCGATATCGCGGCGGGCGTGTTGGCCGGCGCCCAGATTCGTGGTGGCGACGACGACGACCGCATAACCTATCTGGGTAGCGGGCAGGCAATCCTGCATGGCGACGCGGGCAACGATACGTTGCAGGGCGGCACCGGGGGAACGGCCGGCAGCCCCGACGAACTCCATGGCGGGCCGGGCGACGACCGGCTCGAAGGTGGCGTGGGCTTCACCAACGTCTTTGGCGACGGCGGGGACGACACGATCGTCTGGAACCATGCGGAGGGCGCCGTGCTCGGCACGATCGATGGTGGCGCGCACGCAGCAGGCTCCGATTTCGGCGATACGCTGCAGATCATCGGCGGACCGGATGGGGAGACGGCCGTCGAAGGCGCGGCACCAGGGGGCGACTTCTCGGTTCTGTTCGGTGCCGGGACGGCCACGGCCAGCGCGATCGAAGGCCTCATTCTCGATATGCAGGGCGGGGCCGACAGCATCACGATCAACGACCTCGCCGGCTCCCCGCTCGAAAACATCATCGTCCGGCTCGGCCAGAACGCGGACGGCACGAGTCATGACGGCGCGCAGGACCATGTGGTCATCAACGGCACTGGCGCCGACGAATCATTCGTCCTGCAGCAGGCCGAGACTGTGCCGGAAGACGGCGGTCCGGCCGTGGTCGACACGATCGGCGTGCGATACACGGGCGGCGGCAGTGTCGTCAATGTCGCGATCGAGCAGGGATTCGCGGCCGGCGGCGATCGGGCTGCCGGCGACCTGCTGACGATCAATGGCAATGGCGGTAGCGACACCGTCGACGCCGGCGCAGTGACGGCAGCGCTTCTGAATATGCGCTTCTCGCTGGGCAACGCGGGCACGATACTCGGCAGCGATCAACCGGACATCATCGAGATAGCGGTCGGCGCGACGCCCGGTACGTTGAACATCGACGGTCGCGACGGCGGCGACTCCTATGTGGTTAATCTGCGGGGCGGCGACACCGATACGGAGATAACGATCGCGGATACCGGTGCTACGGGCGTCGATACGCTCCTCGTGAACGGAACCGGCGGGGTCGATCGGTTCACGATTTCCGGCACGCTGATTCGGCAGGGCGTGAACAGCGAGGATCTGAATTACTCGGGGCTCGAATCGTTCACCGTCGATACGCTCGGCGACGACGACGAGGTGGTTATTCTCAGCACCCATGCCGGGACGGCGTTCGTAAACGCCGGCGATGGCGACGATACCGTGGCCATACGTTCGATCGCCGGAGCCACGGACATCGATACGGGCGTCGGCAGCGATCGCGTGAATGTCGGCAGCAACGCGGATGTCGACACTAACGCGGACGGAAACCTCGACGGAATTGCGGCGTTGCTCACGCTTACGGGCGGCCCGGACGGCGCGACCGATGGTGACACGCTCGACATCGACGACAGCGGCGACGGGACGGCCGATCTCGGCGGCGTGCTCACATCCGTTGATCTAAGCGGACTCGGATCGGCCGCCGGCATCGACTATGACACGTTCGAGGATCTTCGCATCCAACTGGGCAGCGGCGACGATGAGTTCCTCGTCACGTCGACGCATGGCGGCCTGACTACGATCGACGGGAATGCCGGCGACGACGAGTTCGATGTGCTGGCGACGGCCGCCGGCAGCACGACCACGCTGAATGGGCTCGCCGGCGACGATGTGTTCGATATCGGCAACGCCGGAGATGTCGGCGCCATTGCCGGGCTGGTCGTCATCGATGGCGGGCTCGACGACGACGACATCAACGTCGATGCATCAGCGAGCACCGCCGACGAAGTTGCCGTGCTGACCTCGGACATGCTCCGCGGGATGAGCCTTGGAGTCGGCATCGACTATGACGAGGCCGAGTCGTTCGACGTCTGGCTCGGTACGGGCACCGACACCTTCTACGTCGAGAGCACGCACGCCGGCTCGACGACCGCATATACGGGTGAAGGCGGCGATACGATCGCAATCCGCTCGATCGGCGGCACGACGACCATTCGCGGCCAGGGTGGCGGCGACTCGATGCTCGTCAACGTCCAGCCCGGCAGCGGGGGGCCGCCGCTCTACGGGCTGACGGCCGCCAACGACGATCAATTCGTCCGCACGCACGAAAACGGTCTGGACGGTGCCGCTGGCGCCAACGTGCTGAACCTGCACGGGGAAGGTGGCGGCGATACCTATGTGCTCAACCTCGCGGGCGAGGGCGAGGCTCTGATAGTCGTCGACGATCAGGGCGACGCGGCGGCCGGGGTCGACACTCTGACGATCAATGGTGCAGACGCGGCGACGCCGAATCCGAGCGCCGACGATACATTCCTGTTGCGGCGCGACTTCGTCGCGTTGCTGAACACGCTCGACCCGGTCACGGGCGACCATACGCTGGCCGAGCGGGTCAACTACGACGGCCAGATCGACGGTCTGCTGACGGTCAACGGGCTCGCCGGCGACGACGATTTCCATTCCGACGACAACAGCGCCGAGACGGTTCTCAACGGCGGGGCGGACAACGACACGTTCCAGGTCGGGCAGATCTTCAGTTCACCGCGTGACGCGGCGGCTCAGGTTGCGCCCGGGGACGAGTTCGACACCACTGCCGTTTTCGTCGGCGAGAACGAGGTCGGTTACCTGAGCGACGGCGTCACGTTCGATACGACGATACGCGGCGGCGATGGCGACGACGTCTTCAGCGTCTACCGAAACGTCGGCGAACTGATTCTCGAAGGCGAAGCAGGCGACGACCAGTTCGTCGTTCGTGCATTCGCCACGGTCGACGCGGGCGCCGCCCAGCAGGGCGACGCGACTATCAACGGCGGTGGCGATGCGGACACGATCCAGTACGCGATCAACGCGCCGGTCACGATCGACGGTGGCGACGGATTCGATACCGTGCTGGTCATCGGCACGCTGTTCGATGATGTCTTCGTCGTGACCGACGCAGGGATCTTCGGCGCCGGGCTGAACGTCGCGTATGAAGGTGTAGAGAGCGCAACGCTCGACGCTCTCGAGGGCGACGATCGCATCTTCGTGCTCAGCACCGCGGCGGGCGTCGTCACGACGGTAATCGGCGGTGTCGGCAGTGACGAGATTACCGTAGGCGGTGACGTCGATCCGCTCGCCGTCGTCATCAGCGACGACGGTGACGGCGACGATACGATGGACTTCGACACCGCGCCGCAGGATCTTGCGAGCATCAAGGGTCCGTTGATCGTCGAAGGCGGAGTCGGTGATGCGCTGAGTCAGGCGCTGCGCCGCGCCGTCGTATTCCCCGGTGAGCTCAACGGTGAGAGCGGAACCGGCAACGTGCCGAGCGAGGAAGACGAGCTCGACGCGATCGATGTGCTGAATATCTTCCACGCCGATAACGGCAATGCCGAAACCGGACGACTGCTGGACCGGCCGGCCAGCGGCGGCGGGGCCGTCGAGAATGCAGGCGTCGCGCTGACCGGGCTAGGTATGTCCGACGATCTGGTTGTCGGGCCGACCGGCGACGAGAAGACTTACGGCGGCGGCATCACGATGGGCGACTTCGAGATCGTCGAGATACTGCTCGGTACGGGCAATGAGACGCTGACGGTAGATGCCACCCTCGACGACGCGATTACGGTGATCCATGGCGGCGGCGGCAACGATACGCTGACGATCAACGATCGGGGCGACGGTCCGCTGATCGTCTACGGCGACACGTCGGAAGACCGGGCGCGCTACAGCAACGACGATCCGGATCCGGCCGTGGCGTCGGTCCATGCGGCGGCGTTTACGAACGACGGCAACGACACGATCGACGCGAGCCAGATGGCCGAGCAGCACGACGGCTATGTAGGCGTCGTGATTTACGGCGGGTTCGGCACCGATACGATCGACGGCAGCCAGGACGACGACCACATCGCCGGCGGTTCCGGACGCGACACGATTCGTGCTCAGGCCGGCAACGATCAGGTTTACGGCGACTCCCACTTCAACGTGAACCCGCTGCTCCATGCGCAGGATCGCGTCTCGGCGTTCGCCTCCGACGATCCGCGCATCGCGCAGATGTTCGAAGTGCTCACAACGACGGCGGGCGAGTCCGCCGGCGTCGATACGATATTCGGCGGCGCCGACAGCGACATCGTGTTTGGCGACCACGGTGTGGTCAGTCTCGGAGAGGGCACGCGCCGGCTTGCAACGACCGGGTCCGTCTTGAGCGTGGTCTCGGCGGCCAACTGGAACGACGGCGCCGGGGATACGCTGCGCGGCGGCGACGATCCGAGCGGCGCTGCGAGTGGCAGCGACGGCAACGATCTCTTGATCGGCGGTGTCGGCCGAGACACGATCAGCGGCGATGCGGGAAGCGACCTGATATTCGGCGATCACGGCAGCGTGGAGGCAGCCGCCGGCGGCACGATCGATCTAGGGACGATCGGCCAGGCCGGCGGGTTCCATACCGACGACGCGCTGCCGCACAATGCGATCTATCGATCGATCTTCATCGGCGTCGCAGGCGGAGACGACACGCTCCATGCGGGCAGTGTCGCGGCGGCTAACGACACTGACACCGGCAACGATATCGTGCTCGGCCAGCAGGGCGGCGACACGATCTTCGGCAGCGGCGGCGACGACGACATCTACGGTGGCCATAACGTCGCGGGCGGGGACGACGGCGGTGACACGATAGATGCCGGTGCCGGACGCGACGTCGTCGTGGGTGACAACGGCGTCATCGAACGCACGGCAAGCGCCGACAACCCGCGGTTCGCGGTGCTCGAGGGCAGCGCGCTGTACGGCGCCGACTGGCAGCCGGACATCGCGAATACGGTCGCGGCGGACCCGTCCGGCACGCCGGCCCGCGATATTCTGCTGCTCGACCACTCGGATACGACCAACGCGGGCCTTTACGGCGCGGACACGATCGCCGGCGGCGCGGACGACGACCAGCTCTTCGGTCAGCTCGGCGACGACTCGCTGCATGGCGACGGAACTATCGTCAACGGTCAGCTTGCTGCCCTGTCATCGACGATCGCCGGCAGCGACGTCGGCGGCGACGACTATGTCGAGGGCAATGGCGGCGGGGACGAGATCTACGGTGGCGCCGGTCAGGACGACATCATCGGCGGCAGCTCGTCGCTCTACGGGTTGACCACCCCGGCACAGCGTCCCGATGGCAGCGACACGATCTTCGGCGGCAACGGCGACCTGACGGGGCGCAACGATACCGGCGCGGGTCTGACCGACGAGAGCGGCCAGAGTCCGATTCCGGAGAACGAGCGGCACGCCCGCGACGCCGACGTCATCATCGGCGACAACGGCGAGGTGCAACGATTGGTCGGCACCAATGGCGTCGACAGCGGTGCGCTGCTGCGCTTCGACTACGATACTTATGACGCGACACGCCGCACCGTCGTCCGCGGCGCGACGCTGCTCGACTACACGCCGGGCGGACCCGAATTCTCGCCCGCCGCGAATCAGGATCGCGGCGCCGCCGATACGATTCACGGCGAGGCCGGCGACGATACCGCGTACGGCATGGTCGGCGACGACATTCTGTTCGGCGACGCGCAGAGCGATGACCTGATCGGCGGCTATGGCAACGACTGGATTTCAGGCGGCACCGACTCCGACGGCGTTCTTGGCGACGACGGGCGCATTCTGACGAGCCGCAACACGGCCGATCCGGGTGATGGCAGCCAGTTTGCCGAGAGCCTCTATGGCATCGGCTTCGTCGAGGTCGACCGCAACGAGCAGACGCTCGAGATCGCAACGCCGGGCGACATCCAGCAGGCCTTCATCAACGAGCTCGGAGCACTGAAGAAGACGGTTGCGCTGGTGCCGTTCAACGTGCAGGGCGGGCCGCTGCAGGATCCGCTCTATCGGGCGCTGGCGGCCGACGACATCATCTACGGCGGTCTCGGCGACGACTTCCTGCACGGCGGTTCGGGCAACGATGCGATCTCCGGCGCGGAGGCACTGCCGGCCTTCTACAACAACCCATCACCGGAATACGACGTGCTCGGCTTCAGCGACGAGACCCTCGAATTCGAGGCCTTCGACGAATTCGATCCGAGAAGCGAGATTGCAGGCTTCCTGCTCAATTTCGATCCGACCGAAGGGGCTGCTACCGGCGAATCGGGGCCGGGCGGTGCGATCCGCTCGGACGGCAACGACCGGATATTCGGCGATCTCGGCAACGACTGGCTCGTTGGTGGGACGGGCAACGATCACATCTACGGCGGCTGGGGCATCGATCTGATCAATGCCGACGACGACCACCGGACCAATGGCGGCAGCAACGACGTGCCGGACACGGCGGCGAGCTACGAGGACATTGCCTTCGGCGGCGCCGGACGCGACATCCTGATCGCGAACACCGGCGGCGACCGGTTGATCGACTGGGCGGGCGCATTCAATACCTACCTCGTGCCGTTCGCGCCTTTCGGTGCCTTTACGATCAGCCGCAGCCTGCAACCGGGTCTCTTCGAGTTCCTCTACGATCTGTCCGAGGCCGACGGCGCGGATCCTTTCCGCAACGGCGACCCGCTGCGTAACGGTGAGCCCGACGGTGAGATCGGCCTCGTCATGCAGAAGGACTTCGCCTGGCAGGATCAGACCGGGGCGCCTGACAACATCAATCCCGGCAACATTCCAGGCGGCGAGCGGGATGTCATTCGGGGCGCCGATTTCAACACGGCCGGCGCGACCGACGAGGATGGCAGGGTCAACGGCTTCGCAGCCGACAGCGGGAGCTGGACCGTCGAAGCCGGACGGCTCGAGGTATCGCCGGCGGCTCGCGGCCTGGATGCGGTCAGTGTCTTCTACGTCGACGAGGTGCTGCCGAGCTACTTCGAGATCTCGGCCACGATCAATGCCGACAAGCCGACCGGTGGCTCGAAGTCGAACGCCTACCTGATCTTCGACTACCAGAGCCCGACCGACTTCAAGTTCGCCGGGATCGACATTTCGACGGACAAGCTCGTCATGGGTCGCCGGACCGAAGCCGGCTGGATCATCGACGTGCAGACCAACGCCCGGCTCCGGCCGGACGTCGACTACAACCTGTTGCTCAGCATCAACGGCTCGGTCGCGACTCTGGTCGTCGACAACACGGAAGTATTCACGCATGTCTTCGAGACCCGCACCGATGTCTACGGTGTCGTGCATGGCCTCAATGGCGGTATGGTCGGGCTCGGCGCCGACAACTCAACCGCCCGGATCGACAATCTGCGCGTTCAGGTTCTGCAGCCGGAGACGACCCTCGAGGCAACCGAAACGTTCGCCAACGGCGGCGGCGCCGTCGCTTTCGACGCGGGCGACTGGACGGTAGCTTCAGGTGCGCTGGTCGGCGCCGGAGCCGCTACGGGCAATCAGGCGACGATCGACTTCGACGTCCGCGCCGCTTACCTGCTGCGCGTCGAGAGCACGCTCGAGACATCGGGCAGCGCGGGACTCTTCTTCGACAGAAACGGCGAAGACAATTACAAGTTCGCCGTCATTTCGGCCGCGACAAACGAGGTCCTGATCGGTCATTACACGGCTAATCGGGGTATCGAGATCGATGTGGCGGTGCCGTTCGCCATCTCCGGATCCGAATCGCATCAGATTGAGGTGACACTGAGCGGCACGACCGTTTCGGTCGTCGTCGATGGCAACACGCTTGCCGGTTACGCTTTCAACGCGAGCGTCGTCGACGGCGAGTTCGGGCTGCTCGCACTGGAAGGCACCGTCAGTGTCGATGCGGTCACGTGGCTCACCGACGACCCGCAATACCTGCCTGAGTCCGGTGAAGCGCTGCTTGCCGGGGGCGACGCGCAGACGGTTCCTCAAGATGCAGTCAAAGACGCGCTGACGCCGATTCAGCTGATGACGGTCGTCGACCAGGTGCTCGACGGCTGGCTCGGTGAGGGAACGATCGATGCGGATCAGTACCGACTGCTGAGCCAGACGCGTTTCCGACTGATCGATCTGCCGGATCGCATGCTGGGGCTCGCAACCGACGATGCAATCTACATCGACTACACGGGCGCCGGTTTTGGCTGGCACGTTGGCGCCGGCCATGGCCCGGGCGGGCGGATGGATCTCGCGACGGCCGTCGCGCACGAGCTCGGTC
Source organism: Candidatus Rariloculaceae bacterium (assembly GCA_965223375.1). Classification (GTDB taxonomy): domain Bacteria; phylum Pseudomonadota; class Gammaproteobacteria; order Steroidobacterales; family Rariloculaceae; genus CBDCWM01. Next base: position 497,791 of record OZ245000.1, on the reverse strand, counting down.
ACAGGCTCGGATTCGGCCACGGCGAAGGGCCGTTGATGGCGGAGACGCTCGACCCCGGACAGCGCGGCACTGCTTTCTCGCTACCGGTCGACGAGCATGCAGCCTCTGCCGCGACCAGCGAAGCTGCGCTTGCGGGCACGCTGGCCGCCATGGCAGGGAGCGCCGGATCCCTGGCGTTCCTCGCAGGGACAGACGCAACGTCGGCCGGCGTGGCAGCTAGCGGCGTCGAAGCGATCGAAGCCGCCGGGGCCGCTCCCGATGCGGCTTTGATGGCCGCCGCCGACAATGCTCCTGACGCCGCGCTGCACGCCGTCGATGGCTTGCCGGCGGCTGGGACAGCGGCAATGTCCATACCTGAGCACGTCGTCACGATCACATCGACGGTCGTGACCTGGATCGAAAGTGGGGTCGGTGTCCCGAGCGACCAGGCGACCGCGCTGCGTTCAACGTTGTCCGGCCCGTCAGATGTCCCGGCGGCCCTGGCGGGGCCCTCCAGTGTCGGCCAGCATCAGGCGGCCGGGTCTGCGCCGGTCATCGGCGGAGCCGCTGCTGCGTGGCTGCCGGTAATGGCCGGCATGGTCGTGATCCGCGGGGCGTTCGATCCGCGCGGCCGGAGTCGCGAAGACCTGTCATCCGGCGCCTGAGCCGTTCCGTTCTGTTCAGAGGCTGACTCAGCCGCGCACTTTTGTGCTACGGTAATCCGCGTCGGCCAAAGCTAACTGATAAAAAAACCGACACTTACGCGGGACTGATGATGCTGCCTCGAATGGCAGCCGGCAGGCCTGCGCGTCACCGGCTCTGTGCTTCCGGACGCCCTGTCGTTCGGCCGGACGAGTCTGACGCGGACAACAACTGCGACACGGGGGGTGCAGGTGCAAACGGGCGACTCCAAGCCGTCGGATGCCGCCGAAGGTTCCAGCGCGGCCGCCGCGGCGGATCCCTGGAGCCGGATGCGGCGGGCCGACGATGCGGCAGCATTCGCATCCGCGTGGCTCGAGCTGCAGGCAGGCCGAATCGGCGGCGTGCGCCGCGCCGTGGTCGTTATGGGCCCGCGAGAGCGGGGGCCATTCACGCCCGTTGCGGTTCAGCCTGCCGGTCTCTCCGGCGGGCGGCGGCTCGCCGCGGCGGTCGAGCGCGCGATGCAGGAGCGCAAATCACTGATTCGTGGCAGCGCGGCGACGGAAGCGGGAGGCGCCTATGATCTGATCGCAGCGCCGATCCTGCTGAACGACAAGCTCTACGGCGGGGTGGCGTTCGAGTTCGAGCGCCACGACGATGCCGATTCCGCGTCGCTGATCGCAAGCCTCGAGTGGGCCTGCGTCTGGTTCGAATCTTTCATTCGCCGCCGTTGGAGTCCGCCGTCGGAACGGCTGGGGACCGTGCTCGAGGCGGTCGCGACGAGCGTTCACCATCGGCGCTTTCAGGAAGCCGTTACCGCCGTTGCGACCGAGCTCGCCGCGCGGATGGGTTGCGAGCGCGTCAGCATCGGGTTCCTCAAAGACAATCACATTCGGCTGCGGGGCATGTCTCACAGCGCCACGTTTTCGAGAAAAGCCAATCTGGTCCGGGCGCTCGAAGCCGCAATGGACGAGGCGATCGACCAGCAGGCGACTGTCGTTTTTCCGGCGCCGGAGGATGGGCCTGTGCAGGTCACTCGGTCACACGCGGCGCTGAATCAGGGCCATGGGCAGTCCGGAATCTGCACGATACCGTTTGCCGACGGTGCAGAGCTTCTCGGCGCCGTGACGCTCGAGTCACCCGGCGGTGTGCCGCTCGATGCCGATGCGCGACGCCTGTGTGAGCATGCCGCGTCCCTGCTCGGCCCGATCCTCGAGGTGAAACGTAAAGACGACCGCTGGCTCGGGCGGAAGGCCGTCGATAGCGCGGCGGAGCTGGTGCAGCGCCTGCTCGGGCCGCGCAACGCCGGGCTCAAGCTCGGCGCGCTGACCGGCGCCATGCTGCTGCTGTTCTTTCTGGTGGCCGACGGCAACTACCGCGTAACGGCAAATGCCCGCCTCGAGGGCACCGTGCAGCGCGTCGTCTCGGCGCCGCTGGCGGGCTACATCGCCCGCGCGGGCGTCCGGGCCGGCGATACGGTACGCGAGGGCGATGTGATGGCGGCGCTCGACGACCGTGACCTGCGGCTCGAGCGGCTCAAGTGGGTCGGGCAGCGCTCGCAGCGTCAACGCGAGCACAGCGAGGCGCTGTCCGTTCGCGATCGGGCCCAGACGGGAATTCTGGCGGCGCAGATCGAGCAGGCCGACGCGCAGATCGAGCTCATTGAAGAGCAGCTCGAGCGGGCCGCCGTGCGCGCCCCGTTCGACGGCGTCGTCGTCGCGGGCGACCTGAGCCAGTCGCTCGGCGCACCGGTGGAGCGAGGCGATGTGCTGTTCGAAGTTGCGCCGCTCGATTCATACCGCATCGTTCTCGAGGTCGACGAGCGCGATGTCGGCGCCGTCGTCGATGGGCAGGCCGGCGCGCTTGCGCTGACCGGTTTGCCGGACTCGGTCCTCGAGTTTCGCGTCGATCGGATTACACCGGTCTCGACCGCGTCCGAGGGACGGAATTTCTTTCGAGTGGAGGCCAGTCTCGCCGATGTCGCGCCGGCGTCGCTCAGGCCCGGCATGGAAGGCGTCGGCAAGATCGAGATCGGCGAACGCAAGCTCATCTGGATCTGGACGCACAAGATCACCTACTGGATCCGGATGTTCTTCTGGTCCTGGTGGCCGTAACCGGCTCCGTCGATGACCGAAGCCGTATTCAGTACATCGTGGTACCGGGTTGCCGATCTGACGCCACGGCTGCGTCGGCAGGCCGAGCTGCACCGGCACGATTATCGCGGCAACGTCTGGTATGTCCTGCAGGACCACGGCAGTGGTCGGAGCCACCGCTTCTCGCCGTCCGCGTACCGGTTCATTGGCCTGATGGACGGAAGGCGGTCGGTGCAGGAGCTTTGGGATACCGTCAATGAGCAGGACGGCGACGACGCGCCGACTCAGGACGAAGTGATACGGCTGCTCGGTCAGCTGCACGCCGCCGATGTGCTGCTTTGTGACGTCACGCCTGACAGTCGCGAGCTGTTTCGACGTCACCAGCGTTTCGAGCGGATGAAATGGAAGCAGCGGCTGTGGACGCCGCTTGCCGTTCGCTTCCCGCTCTGGGACCCCGATCGCTTTCTCGATCGCGCGCTCCCGTTTGTCAGGCCGGTATTCACGCGCGCCGGCGCGTTCGTCTGGCTCATCGTCGTCGCACTCGGTGCCGTGCTCGCCGCGGCGAACTGGGCGGCGCTGACCGAAAATCTCGTCGACACGGCGCTTGCGCCGCAGAATCTCTTTCTGCTGTGGCTGATCTACCCGGCCGTCAAGGCGGTGCACGAGCTTTGTCACGGCTTCGCGACGAAGATCTACGGCGGTGAGGTGCACGACATCGGCATCATGCTGCTGGTTCTGGTGCCGGTCCCGTATGTGGACGCGTCCGCGGCCTGGGGATTCAGAAGCAAGCGTCAGCGAATGCTGGTTGGCGGCATAGGCATCGGTGCCGAGCTGTTTCTCGCGGCTGTCGCGCTCTTCGTCTGGCTTACCGTCGAGCCCGGCGCCGTGCATACGGTCGCCTACAACGTCATTCTGATCGGCGGCGTGTCGACGTTGCTCTTCAACGGCAACCCGCTGCTCCGGTTCGACGGTTACTACGTGCTGGCGGACTGGTGCGAGATTCCGAACCTCGGCAACCGCTCGACCCGATATCTCGGCTATCTGATTCGTAAGCACCTGTTTCGCTCGGAAGACGCCGAGTCGCCCGCCGACACGGCCGGGGAGCGCCGCTGGTTCGTCGCCTACGGCGTAGCAGCGTTCATCTACCGAATCTTCATTCTGGCCGTGATCGTGCTCTATGTCGGCGGAAAGTTCTTCGCGATTGGCGTTCTGCTAGCGCTCTGGGCCATCGGGACGCAGGTGATCGTGCCGATCGGGAAGAGCCTCCGCTTTCTGCTCGCAAGCCCGCAGTTGCGCAGAAACCGCAGGCGCGCACTGACCGTGTCGGGCGGCGTCGCCGCTGCGGTACTGTTGCTGCTGTTCGCACTGCCGGCGCCACTGTGGACCCGAACGCAGGGTGTCATATGGCCGCCGGAGCAGTCGCAGCTTCGTGCCGGTGCCGATGGTTTCGTGGCCGAGCTGCTCGTTCCCAGCGGTTCGCTGGTGACGGCGGGTGAGGCGCTGGTCAGAGCCCAGGATCCGCTGCTGGCGTCACGCGTCGCGCTGCTCGATTCCCAGCAACGCGAACTCCGGCAGCAGCTTGCACTCGCGCAGACGCTGGATCAGGTGCAGGTCGCGCTCATTCGCGAGGAGCTTGGCGCCGTCGCTGCCGATCTCGAGCGCGCCGAAGAGCGGCTCGCTGCCCTGACCGTGACGAGCCCGCATGCCGGACTGCTGGTCGTGCCGCGGCAGCAGGACCTGCCGGGCGCCTTCCTCAGTCAGGGCGAGGTGCTGGGCTACGTCATCGATCCGTCGGACGAGCTAATTCTGCGGGCCGTGGTTTCGCAGGACGATATCGGTCTGCTTCAGGACAGGATCCGGCGGATCGACGTCCTCGAAGGTGCCTGGGACGGGCGGGCCCTCGACGGCGAGCTCGTTCGCGCGGTACCGGGGGGCACGCAGCTGCTGCCTACGGCGGCGCTTGGCACTCTTGGCGGCGGGGCGTTTGCCGTGGACCCGCGCGATCCGGCCGGACGGCAGACGATCGAGCGCGTGTTCGAATTCGACGTTGCACTGCCTGAGGGCACGCCGGTCGAGTATCTCGGCAACCGGATGTATGTGCGCTTCGATCACGGGTACGAGCCGGTCGGCTTTCAGCTCTACCGGTCGTTGCGGCAGCTGCTACTGAGACGGTTCGGTGTCTGATTCGGTGCTGCCACGTCCCGGCCTGCTGGCGGGTGTCTATCCGCAGCGCGAGGAAACCCGCGCCTCGCTGCTCGAGAAACTGATGGCGTCGGCGACCGGTGTCCTGCAGCGCTGGTCGCCTGACCGGCACCCGGGCCTGCGTCGCTTTGTCAGCGAAGTCGAAACCAAGGCCCGGGGCCTCGATCGACTCGACGATGAGCAGCTCACGGCCCGCGTGCGCGAGCTCAGTCGCGCGCTTTACGCAGCCGGGCTGCAGCGTGATCTCGTGGCCGAGTCGTTCGCTATCATCCGTGAGGTGGCCGGCCGGCGGACCGGTATGCGGCACTATTCGGTCCAGCTCTATGGCGCCTGGGCGATGCTGCAGGGCCGCGTGGCCGAGATGGACACCGGCGAAGGCAAGACGCTGACCGCGACGCTCGCGGCCGGCACCGCGGCGCTCGCCGGCATTCCCGTTCATGTCGTCACGGTCAACGACTTTCTCGCCGCACGCGATGCGCAGTGGATGCTGCCGATCTATCGTTCGCTCGGACTGTCGGTCGGTACCGTGACCGAAGATCTCACAGCGCAGCAAAGGCAGGACGCCTACTCGCGGCACGTCACCTACTGCACGAACAAGCAGCTCGTCTTCGACTATCTGAAGGATCGAATGGTGCTCGGTCAGGAGAATCGCGAGCTGCATCTGAATCTCGAGGAGCTGCATAGACAGGTGCCGAGAACTCGCCGGCTGCTGCTTCGCGGTCTTTGCTTTGCGATTGTCGACGAGGCGGATAGCGTGCTCGTCGACGAAGCCCGAACTCCACTCGTCATCTCGAATCGGCCGGATCTGCCGGATCAGGGTCTGATGTACCGGCACGCAGTGCGGATAGGACGCCTGCTCGAGGCGCCGCGCGACTTTCAGGTCGACCGCGTCACGCGGCAGATCACGTTGACCGACCTCGGGCGAGCGCAGGTCGTGCGGCTGTCGCGCTCGCTCGGCGGGGTGTGGGCGGGGCGCAGGCGGCGCGAAGAGCTGATCCGGCACGCGCTGACGGCGCTGCATCTGTTTGAGCTCGACACGCACTATCTGGTCCGCGATGGTCGCGTCCAGATCGTCGATGAATACACCGGACGCGTGATGGCGGACCGCTCGTGGGAGCGGGGCCTGCATCAGATGGTGGAGGCGAAAGAGGGCTGCGAAATTACCGGTCGGCAGGAGACGTTGTCGCGCATCAGTTATCAGCGGTTCTTTCAGCGTTACCTGATGCTTGCCGGCATGACGGGGACAGCGCGGGAGGTCGCGCCGGAGCTCTGGTCGGTCTACCGGCTGAAGGTCGTCAGCGTTCCGCCGAATCGAGCGGTGCGGCGGCGCTTCAGCGGTAATCGCCTCTATCTGACAGCCGACCGGAAATGGCGCGACGTCGTCGAGCGCTCGCGGGCGCTGCACGAACGCGGGCAGCCCGTGCTGATCGGCACCCGGTCCGTCGCGGCCTCGGAGACGCTGAGCCGTAAGCTCGAGACGGCCGGCATCCCCCACCGGGTCCTGAACGCCCGGCAGAATCAGCAGGAGGCCGAGATCATTGCTCAGGCCGGCAGGCGCGGTCGCTGTACGGTCGCGACGAACATGGCCGGCCGCGGCACGGACATCCGGCTCGAAGGCGGAGTCGTCGACCTCGGTGGCCTGCACGTGCTCGCAACCGAGCGCCACGAGGCGAGGCGAATCGACCGTCAGTTATTCGGCCGTGCAGGGCGGCAGGGCGATCCCGGCAGTTACGAGGCGGTCATGTCCCTCGACGACGATCTGTTCCGGGACGTGCTCGGACCCCGGCTGCGGCGCGCGATCGAGACTGTGGCTGCCTCGCAGGGGCGCGTGCATGCCTTGCCGGCGGTGCTGCTCATCCGTTACGCGCAATGGTGCGCAGAGCGACGGCATGCGCAGCTGCGCCGGGATCTGCTGCGCATCGACGAGAATCTGGGCGATCTGCTGGCTTTCAGCGGACGCGGTGAATAGGCGGCCGGACCGACCGTCTCGAATTAGGTGCCAGTCTTTCAGGGAGTGAAGATGATGACATTGACCAGACAAACAGTCAGCCGACTGCCGTTCGCAGGCGTGTTGTGCGTCGCAACTTTCGGCCATGCTGTCGCGCAGGGTGATCTGTCCGGTTTCGATTGTCTGATCGAACCGCATTCGGTCGCAGACGTCAGCACGCGCGAGGAGGGGATACTCGAGCAGATACTGGTCAAGCGGGGCGACATCGTCACGAGAGGACAGGTCGTCGCACGGCTCGAGTCGGGGCTCGAGCAAATTGCGCTCGACTTCGCGAACGCCCGGGCCGAGATGATGGGCGAGATCGAGAGCCGGCGGGCAGCGCTCGAATTCGCTCGACGCCAGCGGGAACGCGTCGACGAGCTCTACAGGGACAGCGCCATTTCTCTGAACGAAAAGGACCGCGCGGAGACGGACCTGCGGCTTGCAGAAACGGATCTGCAGCTCGCAGAGGACAACCATCGGCTCGCCCGCATAGAGCGGGAGAGGGCCGCCCACCAGCTCGAGTTGCGCTCGATCAAGAGCCCGGTGGACGGCGTTATCGTCGAGATCATGATGGTGCCCGGGGAGTCAGTCGAGGAGCGGGAGCGCGCAATCATGCGGATCGCCGAGATCAATCCGCTGAATGTCGAGGTCATCATGCCGGCGCGTCTGTTCGGTACGGTCGCGATCGGCACGCCGGCCGAAGTGAGCCCACTGGTGCCGGATTCGGCGGCGCGGCTAACCGAAGTTGCAGTCGTCGACCGTACCATCGATGCAGCCAGCGACACCTTCGGTGTCCAGCTGCAGCTCGAAAATGCGGATCACGCGATTCCGGGCGGTGTCCGATGCGACGTCCGGCTGCTGCCCGCCGAGGCGCCTGCGGTCGCGCAGGCGACGGTGCCCGGCCCGTGAGCGATGCGAACGCCTGCCTGACCCGGACGCGTGCGCTGACCGGGACCGGTGCGCTGATCAGAACGCACAGGCTGGCCGGAACACATGCGCCGGCTGGAGCGTATCCGCTGGCCGGAACGTATGTGCTGGCCTGAATGCGGGGAATCAAGCGACCCGACGATGTTTCCGATCAGTCGGTCCGGAACGCGAAGTCTCGATAGAAGAGCCCCGTGCGAACCGCGGCGTCGGCGGCACCGCTGAAGGACTCGCCATCCGATATGTGACCGAGGGAATCGACGTAGTGGCTGCACGACCGCAGTCGCGTGGTTGCGCCGACGATGACATCGGGATGCTCACGGACCACGACTTCGATCGCGGCGATGATCGGCGTTGCCTGCCACGATGCGCGCACTCGCCTCCCACCGTTCGGCATGAAGCATTCGTCGCCCGGTGCATCGGCCGGCGCACCGACGACGGGCTGCAACGCGATTGCCCGCACGCCGGGGAATCGATTGCGAATATTGCCGATGGCTGTTTCGATTTCTGCGACCCAACCCGGCACGTCTTCGCCGAACGGGCCGCTGATCATGTAGACGATGCGTGTCGGCGCGTCGGCGTTGATTGCGCACGGCGAGACGATCGGGGCTGACCATGCCGGCGAGTCGGGATTCGAATACACGTTGACGCCCGCACCGTTGCTCCACATCAGCTGCCAGCGGTCGTCATCGACGATGGATTCGAATATCGCGCCCGCCTCCGGTTGATCCGGCTCTGCGTTCCGAAACTGAGGGGCGAGGTACCAGTCGGCGGTCTGGCTGAAGCCGATGACCAGCGTGCATTCCGCCTCGGCGGTAACACTGTTTTGCGCACTCGCCGTTTCGGTAATTGCCGGGAACGCGAGCAGCGCGACGGTGAGCGTCTCGACTCGAAAACGGATTCCTCCAAGGTGCGGGACACGCATCTGGCGACTCTCCTCTATATCCGGTCTGCGAGAGCGAACGGCTACGTTGCGGTGACCCTGGCTCTGCGCGCCGTCTTCAGCGACTCAGGCTCGCGTAGGTTCGGTCGATCATTCGTCGCGGGTCGCCGTACGCCTCGTCCCACGCTGCGGTCGGGGCGGCTTCGATGACCTGCTCGAGTGTGGCGCCACTGTCGATCAGGGCTGCGATCCGGGCGCGCACGTCGGTCAGCATTTCGATGTAGCGCTCGAGAGCCGCATAGTCCGTCACTTCACCGTGGCCCGGGATCACGATTGCGCCCGGTTGCAGCTCGTCGAGCACCGCCTGACAGAACACGATCATGCCATCGATATTCCCGCCGTTATCGGCATCGATGAACGGGTAGCCTGCGTTGTTGAAGACATCGCCCAGATGGACGGCATTGAGCTCGCGGAAAAATACGGCGGCGTCGCCGGTCGTGTGTGCCGGGCCGTAATGGACGAGGTCGACCGTCATGCCGTTGAAGTGCATTCGCATCCGGTCCCCGAATGTGAGCGCTGGCAGCGCATCGTCCGGGTACGCCGGTTGCGGGTTCAGCGGCCTGATGACCGTGTTGATGGCTTTGTCGCGGGCCATCATCGCCCGTGACTTCTCCTGCGCGATCAGGATCGAGCCCTCGGGGCCGAGCGCCTGATTGCCGTCGGCGTGGTCGTAGTGCCAGTGAGTGTCGATCGCAAAGTCGACGGCCCCGCCGCCGAGCGCCTCGATCGCGGCGCGGTACTTCGGCACGAGCTCCGGGAACTGCGTATCGACGAGCAACACGCCCTGATCCCCGATCGATGCGGCAATGTTTCCACCGAGACCGAACAGCACATACAGGTTCTCACCCACCTGTTCGGTCCTGATCTCGGTCGACTCGAGCTGTTCCGCTGTTACCTGCGCGAGCGACGGTAGCGAGAGCGCGAGAAGTGCCGTTGTGGCGAGCAGGCGCTTGACGATCATGGTCGGACCCCCTGTTGACGTCTCGAAAGGGCAGCTGCAAGGTAATTGCGCTGGTCCCGTCCCGATTCTACTCATCTGGGCCGGCGCTGCAGGCGTGCTTCCGCATATTGCCCGTTTGCCGCACTGCTTGACACACTTCGGGGAATGTGGGGGACTGGCGTTATGAGCAGAGCACCGGTATTCGACGTGCAACGGGAAGGCGCTGCCGGCTGACACGGCCGCTCCGCTCACTGGCAGACCGATGTTCCCGATCCGCGACGATAATCCGACGTTCCTCGTTCCCTATGCCACCTACGTCATCATCGCACTGAATGTCGCGGTCTGGGTGCTCGTTCAGGGGCTCGGATCGGAACGCGCGCTGATCGAATCGATGTGCACTCTGGCCCTGATCCCCGCGAAGCTGCTGGCGATAGCGCCCGAGGGGGCGCTCGTGCCATTCACCGAGCAGTTCGTCTGTGTTCTGTCGGGACCGGCCTGGTACACGCCGATCACGTCGATGTTCATGCACGGCGGCTGGTTCCACATCATTGGCAATCTCTGGTTTCTCTGGATATTCGGTAACAACGTCGAGGACTCGATGGGCCACGCGCGCTTCGTCGTCTTCTATCTGCTCTGCGGGCTTGCCGCGGCCGCGCTGCAGGTCTTCTCGGACCCGAATTCTGCGGTGCCGATGGTCGGTGCGTCCGGCGCGATCGGCGGTGTGATGGGCGCCTACGTCGTGCTGTTTCCGCGGGTCCGGGTTCACATGCTGATTTTTCTCGGCTTCCTCGTGACGACGATTGCCGTGCCGGCGCTGTTCATGCTCGGTTACTGGATTGCCGTCCAGCTGCTCCAGGGATTCCTGACGATCGGTCAGGAAGGCGGCGGTGTGGCCTTCTGGGCGCACGTCGGGGGATTCGTCGCCGGAGCCGCCCTTATCCTGCTGTTTCGAAAGCCCGAGTTGCTGGCGCGGCACCCTTTTCACGGCTGGCGCGGCGGCCGGTCGGGCAGCCGCGACTGGCATCGAATCCACCGCCACTGACGCTCAACGGGCGCGGCCTCCGTGCTAAGCTTGCCGCGCCGGACGAACAACAAGAACTGCCGGCGGAAAGGGGGATATCTGATGAATACTGCTGCTTCCGGGCAGAGCTGGGATACTACGTACGAGTGGAAAGCCGTGCTCTTGCTCGGCATCGGTTTCGGGCTGGTGGGCCTCGATCGCTGGATCATCGCGCCGCTGTTCCCGTTCATTGCCGCAGACCTCAGTCTTGCCGAAGGCGACATCCTGCGTCTGACCGGCATTCTCGGCATCATCTGGGGCGTCTTCGCGATCTTCACCGGTCGCCTGTCCGACAAGATCGGTCACCGCAAGGTCCTGATTCCGGCAATTCTGCTTTTCTCGCTGATGTCCGGCCTGTCCGGCATGGTGCAGGGCCTGACGATGCTGATCCTGATTCGGGCTCTGATGGGCGCGATGGAAGGCACCTATTGTCCGACGAGCTTTACCGCGACTGCCTCGGCATCGAAGCCTTCGCGTCGCGGCTTCAATCAGGGTTTGCAGCAGAGCGGTTTCGCGCTGTTCGGTTTTGCGCTGGGTCCTATAATCGCAACACAACTGCTCGAGGCCGGGTTCACCTGGCGGCAGGTTTTCTGGATCGTGGCGGTGCCGGGGTTCGTGGTCGGCATCCTGTTGTTCTTCGTGCTCCGCGAGCCGAAAGACACGCAGGCCGGCGCGCTGATCGGCGCCGGCGAGGAAGCATCGGGTAGCTGGCTCGATGCGCTCAAGTCCCACAACATCGTCGTGTGCATGATCGCGTTGCTTTGCGCGATGGCTTGCGTTTTCGTTCTCGGCGCGCAGGTGCCGGTGTATCTGATCAACGTTCTTGGCTTGTCGCCCGGCGAGATGGGCGTGGTTACATCGGCAATGGGATTCGGCGGCTTCATTGGTCAGTTCGGCTGGCCGGGACTGTCCGATCGCTTCGGACGCAAGCCGCTGGCCATCGTCGGGTTCATCGGCGCAACCATTTGTGTTTACTGGTTCGCCAATACCGGCGCCGCCGTCGTGCCACTGTTCATTGCGCTGTTCGCCTGTTCGTTCTTCTGCCTCGGCAACGTAGCGCTGATCACCGGGCCAATCGCAACCGAGTCGGCGCCGATCGGCCTGATCTCAACCGCAATCGGTATCGTCGTCGGTGCAGGCGAGATCTTTGGCGGCGGCGTTGCCCCGTATCTGTCCGGAGCCGTGGCCGACAACTTCGGCCTGCCGAGCGTGCTATGGGTTGCGATGGGCGGTGTGGCATTGGGCATCGTGGTCTGCTTTTTCCTGAAGGAGACCGCGCCAGGCAAGCGCGAGGCGGCCCCGGCGGCCGCCTGACCGAAAGACTGCCGGCGGCGTATGCGGCGGACGCAGCCGGGATGAACGTCCCGACGGTCCGCCGACGTCGCCGACCGTCCGCGGTCGTCATCGGTTGTCCGTCGTCCTTCGTCCGTCGCTGACGGTCGCGCTGCGAGCGAACGCGAATGCGACCGCGTAGCTCCCCCGCGACCCGGTGAGATCGTCGCGCGCGTATCCGGTCCGCTTCGGTTCGCAGTTTCGCCGCAATTCGACACTCGGGGGTTCCACCCTCGGACGCTTTTCGTTAGACTCGCCGTCCCGCGGCCGTCCGGCCGCCCGTTTGCAGAGGGTCTCGACATGAGCCAGATGACAATGAACCGACCGTCGGTACGAGTCGTCCCGCTGAATGTCGTCCTCTGCGCCTGCTTCGTCGCCGGCCGTCAGGACCGGCGCCCGATGTCGGCACTGCGCAAGCTCAAACACTGACTTTGCGGGTCGGCCGGCAACCCTCCAGGCCGATATACCGACGACTTCGAACTCGACGCTACTGCCGCTGAGCGGCAGCGCGAAACCGTAACGATCATCAGGCAACGACCGCGAACGAAGCGTTCGTCGGGCGTTGCGAAGCAGGCATCGATATGAACACGACCGAGCCATCGGCGACGCCCGTGACTGCCCCCGGCGCGGTGGCCCGCGCCTGGCGCCTCCTGCGGGCGGCCGTCAGCAACGAGCAGCACGACTACACATCAGGAACTATCGGTAATGCACTGATCCTGTTGGCTATTCCCATGGTCCTCGAGATGGCCATGGAATCGGTCTTCGTCCTGGTCGACATCTTCTTCGTTGCCCGGCTCGGCGCGGATGCGGTCGCGGCCGTCGGGCTGACCGAGTCGGTCCTGACGTTGCTCTATGCGGTTGCAATCGGACTGAGCATGGGCGCGACGGCAATGATTGCGAGGCGCGTCGGCGAGAAGGATATTCCGGCGGCGCGACGTGCCGCGGGCCAGGTCATCTGGCTCGGCGTCGTTCTCGCGGCGTGCATCGGTGTCGCGGGCGTGGCCTTCGCACCGAGGTTGCTGGAAGCGATGGGCGCCAATCCGACGGTAATCGAGGACGGCGCGAACTACACGCGCCTGATGCTCGGCGGCTCGGTAACGATCCTGTTGATCTTCTTGTTGAACGCGATTTTTCGCGGCGCCGGCAACGCTGTGATAGCGATGCGTGCGCTGTGGATTGCGAACGGCATCAACATCGTTCTCGATCCCTGCCTGATATTCGGCATCGGTCCGTTTCCGGAGCTCGGCGTGTCCGGTGCGGCTGTCGCGACGAATATCGGCCGTGGCGCCGGTGTCGCATTCCAGATCTGGTGCCTGGCGCGCGGCAGCGGTGTCATCACGATCGGCTGGCGTGACCTCACGCTGCGCGGCGCCGTGATATTGCGGCTGATTCGTGTTTCGCTGCCTGCGGCATTCCAGTTCGCGATCGCGATGTCGAGCTACATCTTTCTGATGCGGGTGATCGCACTTTACGGCAGCAGTGCCGTTGCAGGGTTCACGATCGGGATTCGAATCTTCGCATTCACATTCCTGCCCTCGTGGGGTCTTGGAAATGCGACTGCGACGCTGGTCGGTCAGAACCTGGGTGCCGGCAATCCGGAGCGGGCGGAACGATCCGTATGGCTTGCCGCCAAGTACAACGCAGTGTTCCTGACGACCGTTGCGATCATCTTCATCGCGGTGCCCGAAGTCTTCGCCCGCGCGTTCACGGCGGATCCGGAAGTGTTCCGCTATGCCGTCGGCACGCTGCGGGTCTGCAGCTACGGCTATGGGCTATACGCAGTCGGAATGATCGTCACCCAGGCGTTCAACGGCGCCGGGGATACCGATACACCGACGTGGATCAATTTCGTCTGTCTGTGGCTGCTGCAGATACCGATGGCCTATGTGCTGGCCGAAATCGTCGGCTGGGGCCCGACCGGCGTCTTCGCGACGATCTCGATCTGCGACTCGCTGCTCGCGATCCTTGCGGTCATCGTGTTCCGGCGCGGACGGTGGAAGCTGCGGGAGGTCTGACGGCCGAAGTCTCAGCCCGGCTCGTATTCTTCTTCGGCCATTTTCCAGACGCTCAGGAAAAACGCGGCGATGATCGGGCCGATCACGAAGCCTGCTATGCCAAAGCCCGTAATGCCGCCGAGCGTGGACAGCAGGATCAGGTAATCGGGCATCTTCGTGTCCCGCCCGACCAGCAGCGGACGAAGCAGATTGTCGACGAGACCGATGATCAGCGTGCCGGCGACGATCAGCACGATGCCGGACACGATGCTGCCGGTCGCGATCAGGTAGATCGCCGCAGGTAGCCAGACGATTGCGGGTCCTGCAGCCGGCAGGATACTGAGGATCGCCATGATCACGCCCCACAGCACGGGCGCGCCGATGCCTAGCAGTGCGAACAGGATGCCGCCGAGCAGCCCCTGCACGATACCGACGACCAGCGTGCCCTTGATCGTTGCGCGCGACACCTCGGCGAATCGGTCGAACAGGTGTCGCTCGCGCTCGTCGCCGAAGGGGAGGGCGCGGATCAGGCCTTCGAGCAGAATCTTCCCGTCGCGCATGAAGAAGAACAGCAGATAGACCATCAGGAAGAAGAACACGGTGATGCGCAGCGTGTTCTGCCCGATTGCGAGCGCCTGGGATGCGATGAACTGGCCGATCTCCACTGCCGACGAGGAGACCTGCTCCTGGATCCGATCGAGATCGATGCCGAGCGACTCGATGCTGTTTGTTATGTAGGGCGTATTGGTCTCGACCCATGCGGCAACGGCATCCAGCTCGATCTCGCCGGAAGTGAGGCGGCCGTAGAAGTTCGCCGCCTGAGACGTCATTGCCGTAATGATGCCGGCGAGTGGCAGGACGACGACGATTATCACGAGCAGGACGCTGAGCACGGCCGCGGCGTTTCGCCGTCGCTCGCCGAGCCAGGCACTCAATCGAAGATGGGCCGGGTAGAAGACGATACCGAGGGCGACTGCCCAGAAAATCGGCTGCAGAAAGCCTCGAATGAGCCAGATGAACGCCCCCGTCACGATCAGCAGAAGGGCGCCGAAGAACAGGCGGTGTGTCGTGTTCTCAATCATTGCCGGCCGCCTCCATTCTCATCCTGCGCCAGTTCTCGAGTCTTGCGGCGATGTCGCGCTCGAAGCCTTCGCCGTCGGGTTCGTACCAGATCGAATCGTTCAGGGACTCGGGCAGGTAGCGCTGGCCGGCCGCGAATCCGCCCTCGTCGTGATCGTAACGATAGCCCCGACCGTAGCCGACCTCCCGCATCAGCCGCGTCGGCGCATTCCGGATCGCCATCGGCACCGGCTCGGCCGGATGCTCCTGCGACGCTGATTTCGCCGCATTCCAGGCCGAGTAGACACGATTCGACTTTGGCGCCGTTGCGAGATAAATAACGGCCTCGGCGATGGCGAGCTCGCCTTCCGGCGGACCGAGGAAGTGATACGCGTCCTTCGCGGACAGCGCGATCGCGATAGCGTGAGGATCCGCGAGGCCGATGTCTTCCGTCGCCATTCGCACGATTCGGCGCAGCAGATACATCGGGTCTTCGCCGCCATCGAGCATGCGCGCCAGCCAATACAGGGCTCCCTCCACATCGCTGCCGCGCACCGCTTTGTGCAGCGCGGAAATCTGATTGAAGTGTTCCTCGCCGCTCTTGTCGAACCGGGTGACGCGCTTCTCGAGCAGGCTTGCGACCGTTTCCGCATCGAGGGCGCCCGACGGATCGCCGGTGACGAGAAGGTGGTTCCGGATCGCTTCGGTCGCGTTCAGGGCTCGCCTCGCATCGCCGTCGGCGTGTCTGGCCAGCAACTCTTTCGCATCGTCGGTCAGCGCAAACGATTCGCTGCCATCGCCTTCATTGCCGAGCAGCTCGACGGCCCGGTCGATGATCGCAACGAGGTCCGCCGGCTCCAGCGGTTTCAGGACGATCACTCGGGCACGGGACAGCAAGGCGGCGTTCAGCTCGAATGACGGGTTCTCGGTCGTCGCGCCGATCAGCGTCACGGTGCCGGCTTCGACGTGAGGCAGGAAAGCGTCCTGTTGCGACTTGTTGAAGCGATGTATCTCATCGCAAAAGAGAATCGTCCCCCGGTCTTCGTCCTGCCGCACCTGTCGCGCTTCGGCGATGATCTGTCGTACGCGCGGCACGCCTTCGGTGACAGCGCTGAACGTGACGAAATTGCGATCCGTGTAGCGTGCGATGAGCTTTGCGAGCGTCGTTTTGCCGCAACCCGGCGGACCCCAGAGCACGATGCTCCCGACGTTGCCCGCTTCGATCGCTGCGCGCAGCGGGCGACCCGCAGCGAGGACGTGGGACTGGCCGAAAAACTGGTCGATCGATTGCGGTCGCAAACGATGGGCAAGCGGGCCTGATCCGGCGTCGGCACCATCGCCCGAGCGTCGTGAAGCGCGGCCCGAGGTTTGTGAAGCGGCGCTCGGGGTGCGTGCAGCGGTGTCCGGCGTTCGTGAGGCGGCGTCCGATGTCTCTGCGGCGCTGCCCGGCGCGGCGCGTTCCGGACCGGCTGAAACCCGACGGGGCGTCTGGGTAGCCCGGCCGTCGCCGACGTCTGCAAGCTCGGGGAAGAGCGGATTTTCTCTCGGCAACTTCTCGCTCGTGGTCGTCACTGGAACGGCCGGGCGGCCGGCACTCGACTATTCTAGCGGGTATTGGCGAAATTGCGGTCGCTGCAGTTGACGGTGGCCACTCGGTGCGTTCAGTCTGACGACCGGTGTGACGTGTCGGGAAGGAGTGGAATGCGATCCTGGAGATACATGGCTTCCGCCGTGACGGCGGCGGTGACCGCGATCGTGCTGGTCGCGGCCGTCGCCGGGCGCGCCGAGGCTCAGGAAGCACGTAGCTCCAATAAGCCGGTGCTGCATGGCAGCCAATGGGTGGCGATTACCGGAAAGCCGCTCGCGGCGACCGCGGGCGCGCTGACCTTCGCGCGTGGCGGCAATGCGGTCGATGCGGCCTGCGCGATGCTGGCCGCGACCGCGACAATGTGGGACACGCTGGGCTGGGGCGGCGAGACGCAGGCACTGATTCATGTTCCCGAGAGCGGCGAGGTCGTTGCGATCAACGCGCTCGGCGCTGCGCCGACCGGCGCAACACCCGAGGCGCTGCGGCGTCTGGGTCTCAGGCAGCCGCCGGAGTACGGGCCACTCGCTGCTGTCACGCCCGGGACCCCCGGCGGATTGATGACGATGCTGGCCGAGTACGGAACGATGAGCCTCGCGCAGGTTCTCGCGCCCGCCATGGAGATGGCGGCCGGCTATCCAATGGAAGAGAACCAGTCGAACTCGATCGAATCCTATCGGGAGCTACTGAGCATCTGGCCCGACTCGGCACGCGTACTGCTGCCGCACCTGCACGATGCCGGTAGCAACGGCCGCGCAGCGCCGCAACCGGGTGAGATGTTTCGCCAGCCCGATCTGCTGGCGATGCTGACGCGCCTGGTCGACGCCGAACGTGCAGCGCTTGCCGCGGGCAAGACACGCGCGGAGGCGATCATGGCCGCCTACGAGCGCTTTTATCGCGGTGACATCGCAGCCGAGATCGTCGCTGCCGTCGCCGAGGCGGGCGGCCTGTTCACACGCCAGGATCTCGATCGCTGGCAGGTCCATATCGAGGAGCCCGTCGCCACCCGCTATCGCGACATCGAGGTCTACAAGCTGACGCACTGGGTGCAGGGCCCGGTCATGCTGCAGGCGCTCAACATTCTCGAAGGCACGGACCTGCGCAGCATGGGCTACAACAGCCCGCGCTACATCCATGCGCTGTACCAGGCGATGAATCTCGCGTTCGCGGATCGCGACTTCTACTACGGCGACCCGTACTTCCCGCCGGCGGAGCCGATCGCAGGACTGCTGTCGAAAGACTATGCGGGCGCAAGACGGGAGACGATCGACTGGGAGCGCAACGATCCGTTCGTTCGACCCGGGGATCCGTACCCGTATCAGGGCGGTGAGAATCCCTTCGCGAGCGAGCTCGCACGCTGGCGACCGCGTATCCAGTCCCGTCGCGAGGCAAGCCTGCGCCCGGCCGAAGGTGGAATGACGCAGGACGAGGCGTTTCTCGCGGGCACGACGTCCATACAGGCCGCCGATGCCGACGGCTGGGTGGTCTCCGTGACACCGAGCGGCGGCTGGATTCCCGCTTTCATCGCCGGTCGAACGGGTGTCGGCCTCTCGCAGCGGATGCAGAGTTTCGATATCGATCCGTCGCACAATCCGTACAACGTGCTGGAACCGGGCAAGCGGCCGCGTGCAACGCTGAGTCCCGGCTTCGCCATGCGCAACGGCCGGCCTTTCCTGTCGTTTGCCGTGCAGGGCGGCGATTCGCAGGACCAGAACCTGTTGCAGTTCTTTCTGAACGTCGTCGAATTCGGCATGAACGTTCAGCAGGCCACCGAAGCGGCGAATATCAACAGCTACCAGATGCACAGCTCGTTCGGCAACAAGCGATCGGAACCCGGGCGGCTCGTGCTCCGCGACGATACGCCGGTCGCGGTCCAGCGCGCTCTGGTCAGAATGCGTTACACGCTCGAGTTGTGGGAAAAGACTTCGGGGCCGATAACGGCGATACAGTTCGACCAGGAAAACGGCACGATGTGGGGCGGCGCCAGCGACTACGGGGACGACTACGGTATCGCCTGGTAACGTCCTGCGTCCTGCGTCCTGCGTCCTGCGCACTGCGTCCTGTGTCCCGCGTCCGATTGCGTCCTGTTTCCTCCGATTGCTTCCGATAGCGGGAGACGGAAGCGACCGGCGTTTGGCGCTACAATGGTGGCGTTTTCCGCGGGGGGCTCTGCATGCAGTTTCTCGAGTGGCTGCAATTCAGCTGGCTCGGTACTTTCGTGGCCGAAAATCTCTGGGCCTACCCCGTTCTCGAGACGCTGCACATCCTCGGTATGGCTGTTCTGGTCGGCGTTCTCGGCCTGACGAACCTGCGCGTGCTCGGCTACAAGCCCGAGCTGCCGCTGATCGGCACACGGCAGCTTTTGCCGCTCGCGTGGGTGGGATTCACCGTCAATCTGATTACCGGTGTTTCGCTGTTCGCGTCGGACCCCATTTACTTCTTCGGCAGCTGGACTTTTCGCATAAAGATCGCGCTGATCGTTCTTGCGGGCGTGAACGCAGCCATCCTCAGTACCGGCATCTTTCGGCGGCAGGCCACTGGCGCCGGCGACGTCGTGCTCGGCGCGGGTATGAAATACGTGGCCGTCTCGTCACTGATTTTCTGGACCGGCGCGATTCTCGCGGGCCGGCTGGTCGCCTACCTGCCATGAGGGCGAGCTTCAGATGCCTTCGCGGGCTGACTGACGGGGTACCGGCCTGATGGGGTTTATCGACTGGTATGCGGGATTTCTCGAGGGGCTCGAGTCAACGGCCATTGCCGATGCGATTCGCACGATCCCGTGGATGTATCCCACGTTCGAGTCGCTGCACTACATCGGGCTCGCGATGCTGGTCGGCGGCATCATGCTGATCGACTTGCGCACACTCGGCGTTGCGCGGTCGCTGCCTCTGCGGTCGATGATCGGCCTGTTGCCGTGGGTCTGGATCGGCTTTCTGATCAACGTCGTCACCGGCACCCTGCTCTTCATCTATGGCGCTACGGCTTTCGGGATGCGTGAGCCGTTTCTTCTGAAGATGGGCTTCATGGTTCTCGCCGGCATCAATGCGCTGCTCTATGATCTAGCGACGCGCAGAGGCGATTGGATCGAACGCGATGCGCCGCCGACCTCCGTCAAGGTTTTTGCGACGCTGTCACTGATTCTGTGGTGCTGCGTCGTAACGGCCGGCCGATTCATGGCCTACATCTGATCCCGGGCAGCCGAGCAGACCCGGCCATGAGCAGGAAGCCGAGCTACAGGATGCACAACGGATTCCGGATGCCGCTCGGGTTTCCTCCCGAAGGCTTCGACTCCGGGCGTCAATACGAACCGGAAGCCGGTGACGTCTTCGTCGCGACCTATCCGAAGTGCGGCACGACCTGGGCGCAATACATCGTTTATCTCCTCGTGCGAAGGCGCCCGATCGTGACAGGCGAGTCGCTGGCCGACCTGTTCCCGCACCTGGAAGAGGTCGGCGCCGAATTCGTCCGGCGGATGGCCACGCCACGGCTGATCAAGACACACCTGCCGTTCGAAATGACGCCGTTCGCCGATGCGGCGCGCTACATTCTCGTGGTGCGAAACCCGTTCGATTGCGCCGTGTCATTCTTTCATCACACGCGCGGGTTTCCGCGCCACTACGATTTCGCGGACGGCGATATCGATACGTTTCTCGACTGCTTCATCGACGGGGAAGTGGATTTCGGAGACTACTTCGACCATCTCGTTCCGTGGGTCGAAGCGGCCGAGCGGCCGAACGTGTTGTTGCTGACGTATGAGAACCTGCGTGCAGGGCCCGCCGACGGCGTTCGGTCGATAGCCGCGTTTCTCGGCGGCGAGATTGCGGCTGCCGCGCGCGATGATGCGTTCGTAGAGAGTGTCGTGGCGGAGTCCGGGTTCGACAGCATGCGTCGGGATCAGTCGCGGTGGTCGAGCGCCCGGCCCGCCGATGCGCCGTTCGTTAGAAAAGGACTCGTCGGCGGCTGGCGCGACAGCTTCAGCGTGCCCCAGACCCGGCGGCTGCTCGATCGATTCGACCGGCGGACAGCGGCGACGCCGGCTGCCGGCTTCTGGCCCGAGGTGATCGCGCAGGCGCGGAGCATGGTGTAGAAAAGCGGACAGGGCACAGAATTAATCCATGAATTTCAGACAGGTACTCGAGAATGAACGGTCAGAATGACGATGCACTGGACGCAGCGGTGCTGCGCCGCCTGCTGCGCCACTTCGACGAGCGCAAGGACGTACAGAACATAGAGCTGATGATTCTGGCCGGCTTCTGCCGCAACTGTCTCAGTAAGTGGTACGTGGAGGCGGCGCGCGAACTGGGGCAGGATATCGACCTGGACGCCGCACGAGAGCGCGTGTATGGCATGCCATACGACACGTGGAAGAAGGACTTCCAGCAGCCGGCCACCGAGGAACAGCTGCAGCGATTCGCGGAAATCCAGGACGCGTCGACCTGACTGAGTCCGCTTCGGGTCGCAAGGGGGGAGCATGCTCGAGACGACTACCGACGGCACGGCACCACAGTCGGGAACCGAGGCCGGATCCGCGAATGAAGCTCGCGGCTCGAGGTCCGAGCCGTCAGAGTGGGATTCCGTCCTGGCTATCGCCGTCGGTGCAGTACGCGCGAGCGCCGGCTACCTCGCTCTGTTCGAGGGCGACGGGCCGACGTTTGCGGCAAGCCTCGGTGGCGATGTCGCCCGTCTCGATCCGGAAAGCGTGTTTCTGGAGAACGTAGTCGCCAGCCGATCGACTCGCATCGTCGGCGATGTCCTCGTCGCGGATGCGCTTGGTGCTTTCGGAGGCGAGGCCGCCGGAAAACGGCTACGAGCATGTATCGGTCTGCCGCTGATTGCCGCGGACGGGTCTGTTCTCGGCGCGATCTGCCTATTCGATGAGCGTGTCCGCAACTTCGAGGCGTCCGAGGTGACGCTGCTCGAAAGCGTGGCGGCGGACTCCAGCATGCGAATCGCTCGCCGCGCGGGCAGGGATCGGAAGCAGAAGCTCATGTACGAGCACGCGATGCTGATCGACATGATTCTGCACGATGCGCGGGGCGTCATGTCTGCGCTTCGCTGGGGACTCGATGCGCTGGAAGGTGAGTTCGCCGAAGTGCCGGCAAGCCTGTCGCACTGCCAGCAGGCGGTGGCGGAGCTGAGCCGGCTTTGCGGAGACGTTCACGGGATCAACAGCGCGGAAGGGGCGAGCATACGCATCGATCCACGGCCGACGGATGTCAGAAGCTGGTTGGACAGCTTCGGCAAAAGGGTGAGCGAGCTGGTCGGCCGGGATGGCCTCACGTTGGTCGTCGATAATCAGTTGCCGCAAGGGTCGTTCTCTGTCGACATGCACGTCATCGATCGCGTGCTGACGAATCTGGTTCGGAATGCGATTGCGGCCAGTCGCAGAGGCCCCGGGTCCAGCCTGCTGATCGAGGCCATCGGCCGCGACGCGGGCGCGATCGAGTTCAGCGTATCCGATGACGGGCCCGGCGTTCCCGCAGACATCCGGGAAAGAATCTTCGAGCCCTATTTCTCTACTGCTGAAGGGGAGCACGGTGGGAAAGGTCTAGGCCTCGCCTTCGGCAGGCTCGCGGCCCGCGCGCTCGGCGGTACGCTGGAATTCTCGCCGCGCGAGCCACACGGCGCCGTGTTCGTCTTGAGAGTTCCGTTTGGGGAGGGAGTTTGGGGACAGTGACCCTAAGAGTTTGGGGACAGTGACCCTAATTCCCCGTCAGCGCGGTTAGGACCTTTAGCTATCGGACTGGCCTCACAGTTCCCGTCCGGAGCGCGCGAATTAGGGTCACTGTCCCCAAACTCTTAGGGTCACTGTCCCCAAACTCCCCACGGTCCCCAAACTTCGTCAGAAGCGTCGCGTTACGGTGAATTCGGCGAGCGTCCGCAGGCCGTCGCGATACTTCGAGCCGGGCAGAGCGGTCAGGGCCTCGGCCGCATGCCGGGCTTCGCGGCGGGCACATTCGGCCGTGTACCTCAACCCGCCGGATGCTTCGATCGCGAGTTGAATCGAGCGCAGATTCTGCACGCTGCCGGTCTCGATGGCCTCCCGAATCATGTGCCGCTCCGCGGCGCTGCCGTGTGACATCGCATAGATCAGCGGGAGCGTCGGTTTGCCGTCCGCCAGGTCGTCGCCGATATTCTTGCCGAGTTCCTCGGTGGTGGCGTTGTAGTCCAGGGCGTCGTCGACCAGCTGGAATGCACGGCCGAGGTGGCGGCCGTAGGTAGCCAGCGCGTCCTGTGCCGCCGGATGGGCGCCAGCGAGGATGCCGCCGATCTTGGCGCCGGCCTCGAAGAGCTTGGCCGTCTTGCGGTAAATGACTTCCATGTAGTCGGCTTCGGTGATGTCGGGGTTGTTGCAGTTCATCAGCTGCAGTACTTCCCCTTCCGCGATTGTGTTCGTCGCGTTGGCGAGCGTGCCCAGCACGTCGAGCTCGCCGAGCTCGACCATCATCTGGAATGAGCGGGAGTACAGGAAGTCGCCGACGAGCACGCTCGCTTGATTTCCGAACAGCGCATTCGCCGTCTCCTGGCCGCGGCGGAGCCCGGAGTTGTCGACGACGTCGTCGTGTAGCAGCGTTGCGGTATGAATGAACTCGATGATCGCGGCCGCCGGCAGATGATGGCCGGTCCGGATATCGCAGGCGCGGGCCGCGAGCAGCACCGTGAGCGGCCGCAGGCGCTTGCCGCCATGGTGGATGATGTGGTGGGCAACCTGATTGACCAGTGCCACGTCGCTGCCGAGGCGCTGGAATATCAGTCGATTGACGGCGGTCCAGTCGTCGCTGATCAGCGTGCGCAGCTGCTCCAGCGGGTTGTCCGCGGTTGGCGAGTCGGCGAGCGGCATACCGGAATGATGCCTCAAGGGGCTAAACGGCGCGAGTCCGATTGACCCTCCGGGCCCCAGATACTAGAATCCCCGGCCTTTCCGCGGCCTTGCGGCCGGGATCGTTTCGGGAGACCCCCAGCGTGTACGCAGTATTCAGGACGGGCGGTAAACAGTACCGTGCGAGCCAGGGCGACAAGTTGCGTGTCGAGCGCCTGGATGCCGCCGTTGGCGACACCGTCGAGTTCGATGAGGTCCTCGTCGTTGCCGACGGCGCGGATGTGAAGATCGGCAAGCCTGTGCTAAGTGGCGGCAAGGTTGCCGGCACGGTCACCGCACAGGGTCGCGGGCGCAAGATTGAAATCGTGAAGTTCAAGCGGCGCAAGAATTACAAGCGTCAGCATGGCCATCGGCAGCACTTCACGGAAGTCGAGATTACGTCAATTACCGGGGCGTAGCGCCGGAGGATTCGATGGCACACAAGAAGGCAGGCGGCAGTTCCAAGAACGGGCGCGATTCGGAGTCGAAACGGCTCGGCGTCAAGCGTTTCGGCGGCGAGCAGGTCGTGCCCGGAAACATTCTGGTCCGGCAGCGCGGAACGCACTTCCATCCCGGCGTGAACGTCGGAATCGGACGTGACCATACGCTGTTTGCGACGGCGGCTGGGCGAGTCAGCTTCGAAACGCGCGGGCCGAAGAATCGCAAGCATGTGAGCGTCGTCAGCGCCGACTGACGCCTCAGCAAACCCGCAGACGTTGCTGAAAGCCCCGCCTCGCGGGGCTTTTTCGCTTTGGGTGTCGGGGACCGGATCGCGGACGCCGGAGTGGCGGAGCAGATGAAGTTCGTTGATGAAGCATCGATTCGCGTCGAGGCCGGCAACGGCGGAAACGGCTGCGTCAGTTTTCGTCGCGAAAAGTACATCCCGAAAGGTGGGCCGGACGGCGGCGACGGCGGGCGCGGTGGCGACGTCATTCTGAAGGTCGATCCGTCGATCAATACACTCGTCGATTTTCGTTATCGGCGCCGTTTCAAGGCAGCCAACGGACGAGGTGGGGCAGGACGGAACATGACTGGCGCGGCGGGCGCGGACCTCTACATCCCCGTGCCGCGCGGGACCGAAGTGCGGGAGCTCGACACCGGCGAGACGCTCGGCGATCTGCTCGAAGACGGCCAGGAGCTGATGGTCGCGAAGGGCGGGGAGGGCGGACGAGGCAACACCCGCTTCAAGAGCAGCGTCAACCGCGCGCCCAGGCAGTCGACGCCCGGGCGCGAAGGCGAGAGCAGGCATCTTGGTCTCGCGCTCAAGCTGCTGGCCGACGTGGGCTTGCTCGGGGCGCCGAACGCCGGCAAATCGACGCTGACGCGGGCGCTGTCCGCGGCGCGACCGAAGGTGGGCGACTATCCGTTCACGACGCTGCATCCGGAGCTCGGCGTCGTTGCGGTCGATCGTGAGCGGAGCTTCGTAATCGCCGATATTCCGGGGCTGATCGAGGGCGCCGCCGACGGCGCCGGTCTCGGTATCCGCTTTCTGAAGCACCTGGAGAGGACGAGGTTGCTGTTGCAGCTGGTGCCGATCGGCTCAGACGGGGACGTCGACGTGGTCGGCGAGGAGTTCGATACGGTGGCGCAGGAAGTCGGCCAGTACTCAGATCATCTGCGGAATCTGCCCCGCTGGCTGGTGCTCAACAAAGCCGATCTGGTCCCGGCTGGAGAGCGCGAGGCCTTGCTCGCCGAGGTCGTGCGAAAAACCGGCTGGACCGGTCCTGCCTGGGTGATTTCCGCTGCCACCGGCGAAGGCACTGCCGAGTTGGCAGCCGCGGTGATGACAGCGCTGGAAAAGCTCGAATTAGGGGACAGTGACCTAAACTCGTTCCCGGCAGGCAGTTAGGGGACAGTGACCTAAACTCGTTTCCGGCGACGCATGTCCCGCTTGAGGTGGACCTCAACGGCGAAATGGGTCACTGCCGTAAATCCACTTCAGCTAGTTAGGGTCACTGCCCCCAAATTCGCGGTTAAGGTCACTGTCCCCAAATTCGGGGTGTCCCCAGACTCGGGGTTCGTTCAGCCGAGAGCTTTCAGCCGGGCGTTGAGTCGGCTCTTGTACTGCGCCGCGCGGTTCTTCCGAATCAGGCCCTTGCTGACCATCCGGTCGATCTCCGGGACCGCGGCCCGGAAGCTTTCTTCGGAAGCGGCCTTGTCACCGGCGTCGAGAGCCTTCAGAACTTTCTTGACCGCCGTACGCATTCGCGAACGCAGCGCCACGTTGTGCTCTCGGCGCACGATGTTCTGTTTGGCCCGCTTCTTGGCGGATTTGATATTGGCCACGTCTCGCTACCGGCGTCTGGAACGGGTTCGGCGGGCAGGGCCCGCGAAAAGGGCGGTATTATTCGGACCGCCCTCCGGCAAGTCAAGCGCGCCTGGATGACACGACAGCCGAATTCTGCCGGCGCCGACGATACCGCGGCCGGCAAGACCCGCAAACTGATCGAGTCGACGTCGACCGTCGGCGGGATGACGTTTCTGTCACGTATTTCCGGGCTCGTCAGAGAGGCGGTTTTCGCCCGGGTTTTCGGGGCCGGCCCGCTCATGGATGCGTTCTTCGTCGCGTTCAAGATCCCGAACCTGCTCCGCCGCTTTTTCGCGGAAGGAGCCTTTGCACAGGCCTTTGTCCCGATTGTCTCCGAGTACCGGAAGACCCGCAGCGCCGACGAGACCCGCGAGATGGTCGCGCGGGCTGCCGGAACGCTCGGCATCATCCTCTTCGCGATTACTGCAGTCGGGGTGGTGCTCGCACCCACGCTGATTCTGGTGTTCGCGACCGGCTTTGCCGATTCGCCGGAAACTTACGCCGTTGCCAGCCAGATGCTGCGGCTTACGTTCCCGTACATTCTGTTCATCTCGCTGACCGCGCTTGCCGGCGGTGTCCTCAATACTTACGGACGGTTCGCCGTGCCGGCCTTCACACCAGTGCTGCTGAATCTGGTGCTGATCGGCTGCGCACTCTGGCTTGCGCCGTCGCTGGAGCAGCCGGTGCTCGGTCTCGCCGTTGGCGTCTTCCTGGCCGGCCTGGTGCAGCTACTGTTCCAGCTGCCGTTCGTTTGGCGCGCCGGAATGCT
The DNA here is from genome assembly GCA_965223375.1 of Candidatus Rariloculaceae bacterium. Lineage (GTDB taxonomy): Bacteria > Pseudomonadota > Gammaproteobacteria > Steroidobacterales > Rariloculaceae > CBDCWM01. The sequence continues at coordinate 471,115 of OZ245000.1, read as the reverse complement.
GGGCTGGCCGCGCTGGGGACTGGCCGACGATGGAGTGCGCCGCATTGCCCGCCTGATGGGACCGGCGATCCTCGGCTCGTCTGTCGCGCAGATCAACATCCTGTTCGGGACCTGGATCGCGAGTTTTCTTGCCGCCGGCAGCATCAGCTGGCTCTATTATTCCGACAGGCTCGTCGAGTTTCCGCTCGGTGTCTTTGGCGTCGCGCTCGCCACCGTGATTCTCCCGAACCTGTCGGCGCATCATGCGGAACAATCCGCTGAGTCCTTTTCGGTGACGCTCGACTGGGCGGTGCGCTGCGTGGTGCTGATAGGCCTGCCCGCGATGCTCGGATTGATACTGCTGGCGGAGGCAACGGTAACGACGCTCTACTACGGGGGAGAGTTCACGGCAGTCGACGTCGAGATGTCGGTAGCGAGCTTGCGGGCATACGCGCCCGGCCTGATGGGCTTCATGCTGGTCAAGGTGCTCGCGCCGGGATTCTTTGCGCGTCAGGACACGGCAACGCCCGTCCGGATCGGGGTCCGCGCGCTGCTGCTCGGCATGTCCTGCAGCGTGCTATTCGTTCTCCTGCTGCGGCAGACGGGTTGGGCGCCACCACATGCCGGGCTGGCCGCAGCGACCGCGGTGTCCGGTTTCGCCAATGCGATCATGCTCTATCTCGGATTGCGGCGCGCCGGCGTCTATCGGCCGGAAGCGGGCTGGCTCGCGCTGATCGCTCGGGCCGTCGCGGCGAGCATCGCGATGGTCGCCTTCCTGTGGTGGCTCAATTCGCAGGTCGGGGACTGGCTCGCGTTGACGCTATGGGCGCAAATTGGCTGGCTCGCGGCCGCGGTCGGTGGTGGTGCGGCCATCTATTTCGCGGCGGCCTGGCTCTCCGGCTTGCGGCCGGCGGACTTTCTGATGCGGTAGCGGCCGCGGAGAGAGCCGGGGCTCAGCCTATAATCCCGGCTTCGCCATTCGCCGATGCGCGATCCTTGCAGTCCGAACGCCGAACGCCGAACGCCGAACGCCGAACGCCGAACGCCGAACGCCGAACGCCGAACGCCAGCAGTCTGCAGCCCGAACTCCGAAGCCGTAGTCCAACTCGAAGCCGTAGCCCAACCCCAACCCCAACCCCAACCCCAACCCGAACTCCGAACTCCCGAACTCCCGAACTCCCGAACCCAGACCCCAGACTCCAGACCCCGATGCGCCTGATCCGCTCTCCAGACTCGCTCGAACAGCGCTCGGCGCCGGGTCCGTGTGTTGCTGCGATCGGCGCGTTCGACGGTCTGCATCTCGGCCATCAGGTCATCCTGCGGCAGGCCCGCGATCTGGCGCGGGCGAGAAACGAGCGGTCCGTCGTCGTTTCGTTCGAGCCGACACCCGCCGAGTTCTTCTCGAGCGCGGAGCCGCCGGCCCGGCTCACCTGTTTTCGGGAGCGCGTCGAGCTACTGTGCGAGCTCGGTATCGATGAGCTCTTTTGTCCCAGGTTCGCGACGATTCGGCACTGGCATCCGGAACGTTTCGTCGACGAGTTGCTGGCCACGCGCTTGCGGGTCAGTCACGTCGTCATCGGCCACGACTTCCGCTTCGGGGCCGGGCGCGCCGGGACGCTTGGCTGGCTGAAAGAACGCGGCGAGCAACTCGGTATCGAAATCGTCGACATTGATCCGGTGATGCTTGCCGGCGCGCGTATCAGCAGCACTGCGATACGCGCCGCCCTTGCCGACGCGCGACTCGACGACGCAGCCGCCATGCTCGGTCGGACGTATACCATCGCCGGTCGAGTCGTCTACGGGCGCGGTCTCGGCCGCGACCTCGGGTTCCCCACAGCGAACGTCAATCTGAAGCGCAAGCTGTCGCCGGTTCAGGGCATCTTCGCCGTCCGGGTTCACGGTTTGCAGGACGAGCCGCTGGACGGCGTTGCCAGTGTCGGCACGCGTCCGACAATCGGTGGTGGCGATGCGCTGCTCGAAGTGTTCATTTTCGACTTCGATCGGGATATCTACGGGCAGTACATCACCGTCGAGTTCGTCGAGTATCTTCGCGAAGAAAAGACGTTTCCGGATCTGGAAACTCTCAGGCGCCAGATGCAGGCGGATGCGGCAGCTGCTCGGGCTGCGTTGACGAGGCGAATCGCGTAAACTGCCGCGCCCATTGGGGCGGGCCATGACCGACTACAAACAAACCCTGAACCTTCCCGTGACGTCGTTCCCGATGCGCGGCAACCTTGCGCAGCGGGAGCCAGCGATGCTCGCCCGCTGGGAATCCATTGATATCTATGCACGATTGCGTGCGAGCCGAAAAGGCCGGCCGCTGTACGTGCTGCATGACGGCCCGCCGTACGCGAACGGCGACATTCATCTCGGCCACGCGGTCAACAAGGTGATGAAGGACATCATCGTCAAGGCAAAGTCGCTGTCGGGATTCGATGCGCCGTATGTGCCGGGATGGGATTGTCACGGTCTGCCGATCGAGCATCAGGTCGAAAGGAAGCACGGCCGTGTGGGGTCGAAGCTCGATGCGCAGGCGTTTCGCGCCGCGTGCCGGGCGTACGCCGACAAGCAGATCGATAAGCAGCGTGTCGACTTCATTCGGCTCGGTGTTTTCGGAGACTGGCAGGATCCCTACGTCACGATGCAGCCGCAATACGAAGGCGCGCAACTGCGCGCTTTCGCGGAACTTGTCGAGTGCGGCGTCGTTTACCGCGGATTCAAGCCGGTTCACTGGTGCCTGGACTGCCGGTCCGCGCTGGCCGAGGCGGAAGTCGAGTACGAGGACCACAAGTCGCCGGCGATAGACGTCCGGTTCCGGGTGACTGACGTTGCAGCTTTCGCCCGAATCGTAGGGGCGTCGGTCGACGCGGGTGCCCGCGTTGCGATTCCGATCTGGACAACGACACCGTGGACCCTGCCGGGCAATCAGGCAGTCGCGCTGAATCCATCGCTGTCGTACGCCCTGGTCAAGGCCGACGTCGATGGCGATACCGAGTATGTGCTCGTCGCGGAGGAGATGGCAGCCGGGCTTGCCGATCGGTACGGCGCTGCGGGCTGGGAGACGCTGGCAACGGTTGCCGGCGAGGACCTCGAGAACGTGGCGCTCGCACACCCGTTCTACGATCGCGAGGTGCCGGTCGTGCTCGGCGAGCACGTCACGACCGAGGCAGGCACGGGCGCCGTTCATACCGCGCCCGGCCACGGCCACGACGACTTCGTCGTCGGTCAGCGCTACGGGCTGCCGGTGGATAGTCCCGTCGGCGGTGACGGCCGCTATGTGGCGACCACGCCTCTGCTCGCCGGCAAGCACATTCACGAGGCCAACGAACAGATCATCGAGTTGCTCCGCGAGCGCGGCGCGTTGATCCAGGCGGAACCGATTTCTCACAGCTATCCGCATTGCTGGCGCCACAAGACACCGGTGATCTTCCGGTCGACGCCGCAGTGGTTCATCGGCATGTCGGAAAACGAGCTTCGCAAGCGAGCCCTGGCCGCGATCGACGAGGTGCAATGGACGCCGGCCTGGGGCAGGAACCGGATCGACGGCATGGTTGGCGGGCGGCCCGACTGGTGCATCTCGAGACAGCGCGCCTGGGGCGTGCCTCTGCCGCTGTTCGTGCACCGTCAATCGGGCGAGCTGCACCCGGATACGCCGGAGCTGATCAGGCAGGTCGCCGATCACGTATCGGCAGAAGGCATCGAGGCCTGGTTCGGCCTCGATCAGGCAGCTCTGCTCGGCGAGCAGGCAGACGAATACGAGAAGGTCGAGGACGTGATGGATGTCTGGCTCGACTCCGGACTGAGTCACCGTGCCGTGGGCCGGATGCGCGACGACGTCTCAATTCCCGCGGACCTGTATCTCGAAGGCTCGGACCAGCACCGCGGCTGGTTTCAGTCGAGCCTGCTGACCGGCGTGGCGCTTGACGGAACCGCACCGTACAAAGGCGTGCTGACACACGGCTTTACCGTCGACGAGCGCGGTCGCAAGATGTCGAAGTCGCTCGGTAACGTGATCTTGCCGCAGCAGATCTTCAAGACGCTCGGCGCCGACGTTCTTCGGCTATGGGTTGCGTCGGCGGACTATCGGGGCGAGATGTCCGTGTCCGACGAGATACTGAAGCGCGTTTCCGACGCGTATCGGCGCATTCGCAATACCCAACGCTTTCTGCTCGGCAACCTGCACGGGTTCGATCCCGAGCAGCACGCCATTGCGCCGAGCGAGATGGTTGCGCTCGACCGCTGGGCCGTTGCTCAGGCCGTGCGACTCCAGCGCGAGGTGACCGATGCCTACGATCGCTTCGATTTTCATACGATCTATCAGAAGATCCACAACTACTGCGTGACCGACCTCGGCGGCTTCTATCTCGACATCATCAAGGACCGCCTGTACACGACCGGTGCCGAAAGCGACGCCCGGCGCTCCGCGCAGACCGCGATGCATCATGTCGCCGAGGCCATGGTCCGCTGGCTCGCGCCGATTCTGAGTTTCACGGCCGATGAAATCTGGCAGGCACTGCCCGGCAGCCGCGACGAGTCGGTCTTCCTCGCCGAGTGGCACAACTTCGGCCAGGAGTTTGAAGAGTTTGGGGACAGTGACCATTATTCGACACCCGTCGCTGCCGACCCGGACTGGCGCATCGTTCTCGATGTCCGTCAGGCGGTCTCCAGGGAGCTCGAGCGACTGCGGGCGACAGATGTGATCGGTGCGCCACTCGATGCCGCCGTTCGAATCTACTGCGATGGCGAGATTGCCGAGACTTTGCGGACCTTCGGCGACGAACTGCGATTCGTCTTCATCACCTCCGACGCCAGCGTGCACTCTCCGGCTCAGCGTTCCGATGCTGCGACAGACCCGGGTGGCGACGGCTCCTTCTGGGTCGAGGTGGCCGCAACGGATGACGCAAAGTGTGTTCGCTGCTGGCACCGGCGCGCCGACGTCGGCAGCCATGACGCGCATCCGGAACTGTGCGGCCGCTGCGTGGCGAATGTCGACGGCGAAGGCGAAACGCGCAGGTTCGCATGAGCGCCGGTAGCCGGCCGCATGGCTGACCCAACGACGACTGCCCGTTCCGGCGCGCTGATATGGCTCGCGCTATCGGTGCCAGTCATCGCTCTCGATCAGTGGACCAAGCAGCTCGTCGTCCGGTCGCTGGCCGAGTTCGAGCGGTTTCCGTTGCTGCCGTTCTTCGAATTCATGCGCTTGCACAACGAGGGCGCTGCTTTCAGTTTTCTCGATGGCGCGGGTGGCTGGCAGCGCTGGCTCTTCATCGTCCTCGGGGTCGGCGTCAGTATCGGCATCGTTTTCTGGCTCAGACAGTTGCCACGTCGCGGACAGGGCCTGCTCGCAGCTGCGCTCGCGCTCGTGCTCGGGGGTGCACTGGGCAACGTGATCGACCGGCTGCTGTACGGGCACGTGATCGATTTCGTCCGTGTCTTCTACGGCGAGTGGAGTTTTCCGGCCTTCAACGTGGCCGATTCCGCGATCACCGTCGGTGCGGTTCTGCTGATCGCCGACAACCTGATCGACTGGGCCAGGCAGGGCGAGGGTCGGGTCGAGAATGGCGAGCATGAGCCCCGGAACGACGAAGGCAAGCGCAGGGACTAGAAATCATGGCCTGCCGATTCAGGCGGCAGGAGCGACCATGCTCTTGAGCGCCGCTGCCGTGTGCTTCGAGCCCAGTCCTCAATCCACCCCGCCGGCAGACCCGGAAACCGGGCGCGCATTGCGAAGTTGTACCGTCTTCGAGACGACCAGGCGGCGATAGGAACGCTCCGTGGCGTCCGGAACGTAGGTCCGATCGGCGTAGGCGTACGCACGAGTATCGATGAAGCCGGGTTCGGGCAGGCGGGCGCGCAGCCGCAGCCAGATGCGGACGGCCGTAATCCGGGCAGCCGGATCGTACTGCGCCGCTCCCGGATCGATGATTGGAGCGTCGGGGTCGATCAGAAGCGACTCCACACCCGCCCCGTCTGCGTCCGATGTTGGAACAGTCACCAGAAAGCGAACCTGCAGGTCCTCGACGAACGGCATGACTTCCTCATCGACGATGCGTGCTCTTCGCAGGAGCTTGCGTCGCAGTGACGGCACGTTGCCGGCCGCGGAGTCGAGCACCGAGTTTTCGCTGACGTAGTAACCGCTGACGGCCAGGCGATGAGTTTCCGATGCGGTGTCGGGGCCGGAAGGGGGATCGCTCCCGACGAACAAAGCCCCCTGTCCTGTGCGATTCGAGCGAACGTGGCGCGTTGCAGGGTCGAGCGGGGCGAATTCCGGCTCCGCGGCGACACGCCGAACTACCAGCGTGTCGGCCCCGGCTGCGGACCTGCCACGCGGTGCGCAGTCCCAGCGCCAGACGTTGTTCGTTGCCGCGATCGGCTGATCCAGATGCACTGCCCAGTTTCGGCCGCAATCGTTGCCCGGTGCGAGAACACTCCGCGGATCGGAGGGGCCCGCACGGCCGGCAATCGCACCGGGTTTGGTCGTCAGCCCGAAGTAGCCGGCCATACGAACGTCGCTCTCAATGGCGGCGAGCGCGAACCGCGCATTCTGCTGCAACTCGAGAATCAACTCCTGGGCGCGATAGGCCTTGCGGCTCGACGAGAACACATTGACCGCACCCAGTATCAGAAACGAGCCGATGGCGAGGGCGATCAGCAATTCGATCAATGTGATGCCCTGTTTGGCCTCGGCGCGTCTCATTGCGGGCAGACGATCCTGCCCTGACCCGGGTCGACGACGCGCGCTCGTCCGGTGTAGCTGACGACGACGGCCCGGCCCGCGGTGGCGCCGCGTTCATCGCAGAACATCACCGTGCCATTCGTGCTGCGCCGCGGGAACGGCCGGAAGACGAACTCATTGCGGTTGGCTCGAATCGTGCCATTGAGGACCGGCCGATAGCTCGCGAGCGCCGCGGCGCTCCCGGCGCCTGCCATTCCCGAGACAAGTTCCGGGCGAACGACCCAGCCGGTTTCGAAGAGCGCGCCTCCCGGTCCGCAGCGGATGCCGTCCGCGGAATTACACATAATTATGTTGCTGCCTCGCTTCGCCGTCTCGCTGCGTGCGAGGCGCGCGGCCGCGACGAACGCGTTGACGTCGGCCGTCAGCCGGGTGTCGAGCACGAGCGAGTGCAGCGCCGGCACACCGAGACCGAGCAGCAGCGCGGCAAGCAACAGGCCCTGCAACAGCTCCCAAAGCGTAAACCCGCCTGCGTTCGGCATACGCGTTCCTCCGATGCGAAGACACACGGTGCCGGATGCCGGCGGCGGGACCCAGGCTGAAAACTCGTCGGTTCCTGCGTATACTCACAACACCCTGAATACCAAGGTATTCTGCGATGACGCGTGACGAAATCGCCCGGCTGCTCGAGGCGCGCCGCCTGCAGGCGACGTCGCAGCGTCTGGAGATCGCGGATTTCGTCCTGGCCCGGCCGCAGCATCTGTCCGCCGATCAGATTCTGGCGGGCATGCGCGAGCGCGGCTCGAATGTGTCGAAAGCAACCGTTTACAACACGATGAATCTGCTCAGCGAGCACGGCATCGTTCGGACGGTGCAGATCGATTCCCACCGGCAGTACTACGACTCGACCAGCGAGGCGCACCATCATTTTTACAACGTCGATACCGGGGAGCTGATCGACATACCCGTGGACTGCGTCGATGTCGACCTGCATGAGGCGTTACCCGAGGGCACCGTGCGGGCCGGCGTCGAAGTCGTTATCCGGGTCCGGTCTGCCTGACAGGCCAGCCGGACCCTGGCCGATGTCCGCGGCTGCGCCTCTTTCCCCTGCCATTGCCACGCGTGCTGCGGCCAAGGCCAATGTGAAGCCCATTGTCACGGCAACAGCCAGTGCACTGGCCGTGCTTGCGGTTGCGCTGCCGCCTCCGGTCGCTGCTCAGCCGGCGAACGCGGCACTCGAAGCGCGCCCAGTCGTTCAAACGATGCGTCAGGATGTCTATCGCGACGTGCGCGAAGCGCGTCGATGTCTTCGCGATGGCGACCTCGACTGCTCGGAAGCCGTGATCGAGCAGCTCTTTCTGCGGCAGGACCTGAACAGCTACGAGCGCGCCCAGGCCTGGAACGCCAGGGCCGCGCTCGATTTCCGCCGTGGCGATACGATCGGCGCCATCGAGGCCTACGAGCGCATGCTGGCCGAGCCGCGAGCGCCCGAGGGGCTGGTGCGGTCCGCGCACTATGCGCTGGCACAGTTGAGGCTGGGGCAGAGCGATGCGGACGCGGCGCTGCAGTCGATCGACCGCTGGTGGGCCATGGCGACGCCGTCTGCGCCGGAGCCCTTCGTGCTCCGTGCCCGGATTCAGCTCGAACGCCGGGACTACGCGGCGAGTCTCGACGCGATCGAGCGTGCCCTGGCACTTGCGGCCGAGCGCGGGCGCGAGCCGGTCGAGGACTGGCACAAGATTCACTATGCCTCGCTCTGGTCGCTCGGCCGCCATGAGCCGGCCTCCACCGTGCTGCGCGAGATGCTGGACCGGTGGCCGCAATACGAGTACTACGCCCAGCTCGCGAGAATCTACGCGACGCTCGACGATCCCGCTGCACAACGCGAGATATACGAGACGGCTTACTCGTCCGGCTGGCTCGAATCGGGCGTTGAGCTGCTGACACTGGCTTCGTTGCGGATCGAGGCAGAGGATTTGCGGGCCGGCCTCAACGTCCTTCAGCAGAATCGCGCCCGCGGTTCGCTCGGTGACGGCGAGGCGGTGCGGGCACTAATCGCGCGGGCGCGCGACTGGGTCGCCGGTGAGGCCGTCGATGCGGTTGAGCGCGAAACGCTGATCCGGAATGCCTTGCTCGAAGAGCGCCTCCGGACGGAGCCGCGGCGCTTGAGGTTGTGACAATTCGGTTTTGCGGGTACGTTAATCGACAGCAACCCGGGAGTGGCAATGGCTGAGAAACTGGATGCAGGCACCGATTTTCCGGCGCTGTCGCTCGATCTGGTCGACGGCAGGTCGGTGACGCTGCCGGCGGGTATCGACACGGCATATCAGATCCTGCTGTTCTACCGCGGTCACTGGTGACCTTTCTGTCGGCGGCAGTTGGCCGCCTATAGTGCGAAGAAGAGTGAATTCGACGAGATCGGCGTCTCGATTCTGGCGGCGTCGGTGGATACGCGCGAGAACGCGGCCCTGCTGCAGGACGAGAACGACTTCCCGATCGCATATGGGGTGACACGCGCGCAGACCGATACGATCGGGTGCTGGTGGGAGGAACGACGGTCGATCGTTCAGCCATCCAACTTCGTTCTCGACGATGCCGGAAAGGTGCTGTCTGCAACCTATAGCACGGGGCCGGTCGGTCGCCTGGAGCCCGAGGATGCGCTGAAGTTCATTCGCTTCGTGGACGGGCAGAAGAAGAAGGCGCAGGGCGGCTAGCGAATCCGGAGCCCGTCATGAGCGGGTAGCCGGCCGACCGGGGTTGCGTGCTGCGAGCCGTAGAAGTCAAAGTCAGGGGTTTCCGTTATGAGCAGGTTTGCGTGCATTGTAGTGGCCACGATGTCACTCGTTGTCTGGCTGTCACCCGCCAATGGTCATCACTCGTTTTCCGTCAACTTCGACGTTGGTGGCTCAGCTGAGCTGCGAGGCGTTCTGACCGATATTCGAATCCGCAATCCGCATTCATTGCTCGAAATGGAAGTTATCGGCGACGACGGTGGGTCGGAACGTTGGGTAGTCGAGACACACGCCGTGCCACTGCTTGCGCGTGTCGGCTTCACGCAGGAGACGTTTTCCGAGGGCGAAGAGGTGATCGTCCGTGGGTGGCCGAGCCGCAGGGCGGACCGAAATCTGATCTTCGGGCTGCAGTTCGTGAAAACGGACGGTACCGTGTTCGAGTGGCTGCCGGGCGATCTGGTGGCGGACGGTGGACTGGCCGGAGAACTGGACAATGTTGCCCGGATCGGTCGCGAGCGCTTCGAGGCCGTTTGGGGATATACGGCCGATCCGAATCCTCACGCGAGCGGGGAATCGCCGATGCCGCTGACGGCGGCCGCTCTCGAATCGCGGGAGCAGTTCGACCCGTTCAATACGTCGGCGATGCGCTGCATACCGCCGAACATCCCGGGCATACTTTACGTGCCGTACTTGTACGGGATCGAGATCGATGACGATGCCGTCACGCTCAATCATGAGTATTTCGCGATCAGCCGGGTTGTGCCGCTCTCCGACGAATTCGTCACGACGGAGTCCTCCGGCATGTTCGGCGTCGGACGGGCGCGATTCGAAGGCCAGAACCTGATCGTCGAAACGCGCGAGTATCCCGCGCTCGAGGCCGGCATGGCGACGGCGTTCGATCAGAACGGAATGGGCACCGACTTGCCATCGAGCGCCGAAAAGAGCGTGACCGAGGTCTACTCACTGAGCGACGATGGCAGCACTCTGATAATCGAGTACACGGTTACAGATCCGGTCTTTCTGACGGAGCCCTACACGGGGCGCACGCAGTTGGCGCGTCTGGCAAGCGGTACGGAGATTGTGGACTTCGAGTGCGATCCGGAAATGGCGGCGGAAACTTCGGCGCAGGACAATATCTGATTGCGCCTGGGCGGCAGCTTCTACCTCAGCTTCGGAGCCGATAGCGGGGCGCCGGTCAGAAGAACATCGTCAGATTCTTTGCCAGCAGCACGCTCTGGTCGAGAATGACCTTGCGACGCGCGATCTTGAGCGCGCCGTCGACACGAACCACGGTGTCCTCCCGCCGCCCCACCAGCAGGTCCGTTTCGTCCTCGACCCGGTTGCGGTAGACGATGAACCGGCACTTGGTCGTTGCCTGCTGGCCTTCGGCTAAAACTGTGATCGAATCGGCCAGCCGAAGATTCGTGATGACGTGCGAAACGCGCGATATCGGCTCATCGGCCCAATGGATGCCGGTTTGTATCTGCCGGACGCGCTTCGTCAGCGTTTCCTTGTCGTCATGAAACCAGGCCATGTCGTCCTCGGCCGTGATGTCCTTGTCCCGGTCCCGGTAAGGCACGTTCTTGCGCAGCGGCATCCAGTAGACGACATCGTCGGTCAGCAGATCGAGCCATTCGTCGTAGTGCCGCTCGTCGAGTAAGTCGGCCTCGGCGTAAAAGAAGTCCTCGAGCTCGCGCATCAGCGAGAGGTAGGCAAGCCGTTCCTGACTCAAAGTGATTTCGGCCATCGTCGGCTCCTCAGGCATCGACTTTCTGGGCGTCGATCAGCTCGTCCCAGGAGCTCATGTCCATGTACTGTGCCCAGCGCTTGTAGAAAAACCGCGGGTTCTGCTCGCTGGTTATCGGGTGCTCGGTCGTCACGCCCGGAATTACCCCGTGCCGGCCGCCGGCGCCGAGGCCCGATTTGTAGTGGTACGGGCGCCGCCGCGAGACCATGCCGCTGCTGGCCGCGTGCGCGTAGCCCCAGTTCTCCATATCGTCCTGCTCGGTCATGCCGCCGGGGCCCGAGTAGCGCATGTAGTACTCGCGCAGGAACTGTTTGACCTCGTCCGGCGCATTGGCGTCGACGAAGTAGCTGCGCCACATCTCGGTCTCGTTGGCGCTGACCGGATGCGAGATCAGCAACGTGCGCGGCTGCTGCGCATGGAACGACATGTTGGGGAAGATCGTGCCGACCAGCGGGCAGGTGCCGGCAAGATCGCCCTTGTTCTCGAGGCGGCGCGACCAGCACTCCTGGAAATACTCCGAGGTGACCGGCGACATCGCATATTCCGTGCGCGTTTCCTGGTTGGGATAGACGCTATAGAGAATTCCGTGGCCCTCAGGGTATGCCGTGACGAGCAACTGACCGAAATCGTCGCGCCGGCCGACCTCGCCGCTGGGTCCGAGCTTCACCATGTCCACCGAGCGATGACTCACGCCGTGCAGCCAGTCGCCGGAGAAATTTTCGGCGATGAATTTCCAGTTGCACGGCACCTTCCACTTCTGGACGCTGCCGAGCAGCTCGACCGGTGCATCGCTGCCGTCCCAGGCGCAAAGGCCCTGGTCGAACGCGAATGTCGCGCCGCCCAGATAGTCCTCGAACGACGGGGCATCCGGGTCCCAGGTCGCCCAGATCGTCCCCATGTAATTGGCGATCTGCGCGACCTCGACGAGGCCCCATTGAGACTTGTCGAAACCCTGCGGGTAGGCGTTCTCGTAGTCCTGGACAGCGATCAGGCTGCCGTCCGTCTTGTAGGTCCAGGCGTGGTATGGGCACTTGAAGGCGCGCGTATTGCCTTCGTCGTAGCGGCAGACGCGCATGCCGCGGTGTGCGCAGCTGTTCAGGAAGACGTGAATCCTGCCTTCCGTGTCGCGTGTGAGGATGACCGATTCCTCGCCCATCTTCGTGACGAAGTAATCGCCCTTGTTCTTCACCTGGCTCTCGTGGCCGATGTAAAGCCATGCACGCCCGAAGATCTTTTCCTTTTCCTCCTCGTAGATGTCATCGCTGACGAAGATCCGGCGATTGATCTCGCCGTTCGTCGTGTCGATCATTTCGTGTGCGGTACGAGTCGCGCTGGCCATGGCTTTGTCCTTCCGTATGCGATAGCGGGTGTCCGGTTCGATTCAGGGCACGATCTTGTGCAGCATCTGCTGGGCGAGGCCGGCGCCGGGCACGGGGATGCCGAGATCGTGCGCCAGCTTCAGGCCGAGGTGAAGGTCCTTGTAGAAAACCATCTGGGAATGCGGGCCGAATGACAAATCGGACCATTCGTCCGCGATCCAGCTTTGGGCGAGGCCTTCGCGGATGACCTTTTCGAGAATCTTCGGGTCGAGGCCGGACTCGACGCCCACTCTCATCCCCTCGTAGGCCGCCATCATGTTGACCGAGATGATGATCTGATGCGCGAGCTTCGCTTTCGTCCCATCGCCGAGTTCACCGACATGCTGGATCTTTGGTCCGGACGTTTCGAACAACGGGCGACACTTTTCGAGCGCTTCCGCCGAGCCGCCGGCCATGAACGACATGGTCTTCGCCTTCGCGCCTTTCTCGCTGCCACTGACCGGCACGTCCATGATCTCGACCTGCTTTTCCGCGCAGCGCGGCGCAAGCTTTGCTATCGTCTGCGGTTCGATCGTGCTGTGAATCACGATGATCGTGCCGGGCGCGGCGGTATCGAGCAAGCCATCGGGTCCGGTGACGACCGTCTCGACCTGTGCATCGTTCAATACGCAGACCTGAACGATTTCAGCGTGGGATGCGACTTCGGCATTGGATTTGGCGATCTTCGCGCCGGCGGCCCGGAGCTCTTCCAGCGGTTCGGGCCGCATGTCGTAGACCATGACGTCGTAGCCGGCTTCGGCGAGGTTTACCGCCATGTACTTGCCCTGCATGCCAAGGCCGATGAATCCCACTTTCACTGCGCTTGCCCCCTGTCGCCCGCCGGATGTGCCGGGCGTTTTATCTGATTGTTTTTCCGGCAGAAAAGTCGAGCAGCCGGTTTGCGCAGGATTGTAGCGCAACCGATCCGCGGTCGGCAGCATGGCATGCGGCCGGGCCCGCCGGTACGCAGTCGCTCGTGTATATTCACGCGCAATGTCGAACGGCGTTTCTTATTCCCGGTGATGAACAGTCTCGATGATCCCGCCATAGCTGCGTGCCTCGATCGCCTGCATCAGGCGGCGGCGCGTGATCCGAGCGCCCGGTCGACGCCGGACTGGAACTCCGATGAGCTGACGCGGATGGGCCACCTCCATCTGGCTGTCTCGCCTGCAGAAGGCCGTTTGCTCTACCTGCTCGCACGTGGATCTCGCGCGCGGCACATCGTCGAGTTCGGCGCTTCTTTCGGAGTCAGCACCGTCTATCTTGCCGCGGCAGCCCGCGATAACGGCGGGCACCTGACGACGACAGAGGCGCACCCGGAAAAATGCGCGTCAGTGCGAGCGACGCTGGCCGAAGCCGGGCTCGCCGGGGTCGCGACCCTGTTCGAGGGAGATGCGCGAGAGACGCTCCGTGAGGTCGAGGACGCTATCGACTTTGTGTTTCTGGACGGCTGGAAGGGGATGTATCTGCCGGTCTTCGAGCTGCTCCTGCCGCGGCTGACCGACGGTGCCCTGATCGCCGCCGACAACATCGACCATCAGGGCGCGCGGGCCTATGCCAGCCACGTGCGGACGAGCGGCGGGCTGGTTACGCACACGATCGGCAAGATGGAGTTGAGTTGCCTCGTGTAACATTCAGTAGTGCCTCAGCGCCGTGGCCTGTCCATAACAACAACGAGGAACGCATGCCACAAGCAAATACGATACTCGAGCTGCTCGAGCAGGGAGCAGCCGGCGACGAAGCAATCGGTGGGCCGGAACGGCAGTCACTTCGCTACGCCGATCTGAGGCGTCTTGTCAGTGCGACTGTCGAGCGCGTCAATGAGCTGGGCGCGGGTCGTGGCGATGCCGTTGCGATCGTTCTGCCGAACGGGCCGGAGATGGCGAGCGCGTTCGTTGCCATCGGCGCCGGCGCGACGACGGCGCCGCTGAACCCGGCCTATACGCGCGACGAGTTCAAGTTCTACCTGAGCGACCTCGACGCCAGGTTGCTCGTCGTCGAGGCGGGATCGGCATCGCCGGCCCTGGATGTTGCTGCGGAGCTCGGTATCCCGGTCGCGACGCTGCACGTCGAGCCGGATGCGCCAACCGGCGTCTTCAGGCTCGAGGGTGAGCCGGGACAGGCCCGGAGGCCGGGGCCGGCGCAGGCCGACGACACCGCACTGGTCTTGCATACGTCGGGAACGACATCGCGTCCGAAGATCGTCCCATTGAGTCAGCGAAACGTGTGCGCTTCGGCTGCCGCGGTCGCCGAGAGCATCGCGCTCCTGCCCGGCGATCGATGCCTGAACATCATGCCGTTGTTCCATATCCACGGCCTGATCGCCGCTGTGCTGAGCTCGCTGCATGTGGGCGCGAGCGTGCACTGCTCACCGGGATTCAATGCCCTGCAGTTTTTCCGCTGGCTCGATGACGTCCGGCCGACCTGGTATACGGGTGTGCCGACGATGCATCAGGCAATCCTGTCCCGGGCATCGCGCAATCAGGCGACGATCGACGACGTCCCGCTTCGACTGATTCGCTCGTCGTCGGCCTCTCTGCCCCCGCAGGTCATGAAGGAGCTGGAGGAGACCTTCGGTGCACCGGTCATCGAGGCCTACGGCATGACCGAAGCCGCGCATCAGATGGCGAGCAACCCGCTGCCGCCCAGGGCGAGAAAGCCCGGCAGTGTCGGTTTGCCGGCGGGACCGGAGGTCGCGATCATGGATCAGGCCGGCGAGTTGCTGGCGGCGGGCGAAGTCGGCGAGATCGTGATTCGCGGTCCGAATGTCACTGCCGGCTACAAGAACAATGACAAGGCGAACGCCGAAGCCTTCACGCGTGGCTGGTTCCGCACTGGCGATCAGGGTGTCGTCGATGAAGATGGTTACTTTCGTCTGACCGGCCGGCTCAAGGAGATCATCAATCGCGGCGGTGAGAAGATCTCGCCGCGCGAAGTCGACGAGATAATCCTCGATCACCCGGCAGTCGCGCAGGTCGTGACTTTCGCGGTGCCGCATCCGAAGCTCGGCGAGGACGTCGCGGCGGCCATCGTCCTGAACGAGAATGCTCAGGCCGACGAGCAAGGCATCCGCGCCTTCGCTGCAGAACGGCTCGCGGACATGAAGGTGCCCCGCAAGATTCTCTTTCTCGATGAGATACCGAAAGGCGCCACCGGCAAACTGCAGCGTATCGGGCTCGCAGAGAAGCTCGGGCTCGCCTGAGCGGCACGGGTCATGAAAATCGCGATCTACGGAGCGGGTGCGATCGGCGCATATCTCGGCGCCGCGCTGGTGGACGCAGGCGCTGAAGTCACGCTGATCGCGCGCGGACCGCACCTCGCTGCCATGAAGTCCGCCGGACTCACGATCGAGCAGGACGGTGAGCGCCGGACGCTGAACATCGCGTGCACCGACGATCCGGCATCGGTCGGACCGCAGGACCACGTCATCCTTACCGTCAAGGCCCATTCGGTCGCGCCTGCCGTCGGGCAGATCGCCACGCTGCTCGGGCCGGCGACGACCGTCGTAACGGCGCAGAACGGCATACTGTGGTGGTACTTCCATGCGCTCGAGGGTCCATGGCGGGACCATCGTCTCGAGACGGCGGATCCGAACGGCCTGATCTGGAAGACACTGGGACCCGAGCGCGCGATCGGCTGCGTCGTCTACCCGTCGTGCGAGATCGTCGAACCTGGCGTCGTCAGACACCTCGAAGGCAACCGGTTTATGCTCGGTGAGCCATCCGGCGAGAGGACGGAGCGGGTTACGGCCCTCACCGAGGCAATGACTGCGGGCGGCCTGAAGGCTCCGGTGCGCCGGAAGATCCGCGACGACATCTGGTTCAAGTTGTTGGGTAACGCGACCTTCAATCCGGTCAGCGTGCTGACTGGCGCGACTCTCGAGCAGATGGGCCAGCATGCTGGTGCGCGCGCAGTCATCCGGACGCTGATGGAGGAAGCGGCGGCGGTGGCCGGCGCGCTCGGCGTTCGCTTTGCGATGGGTCTCGACAAGCGGATCGACGGCGGCGCTGCCGTCGGCGCACACAAGACGTCGATGCTGCAGGACTACGAGCTCGGTCGTCCGCTCGAAATCGACGCGCTCGTCGCCTCCGTATCCGAGCTTGGTCGTCTGGTCGACGTGCCGACGCCCGTTCTCGATGCGACGACAGAGCTTCTGCGTTTGAAGGTCCAGCTCAGAGACTGACGCTCAAAGGGGGGAACCATGGCCGACATCGGGCAGAAACCGGTGGAAGAATCCGGCAGCTCGGATCTGGAGTCGTTGCAACTTCCGTCGATGACGCCGGGCAGCCTGTTCAGGCACTTCGGGCCCGGCCTCCTGCTGATGATGACCGGTATCGGTACGAGCCATGTCGTTACGGCACCGGTTGCCGGCGGCCGCTTCGAGTACGCGCTACTGTGGTGCATCCCGGTCGCCTATATTTTCAAGTACTACGGGTTCGAGATGGCATTCCGCTTCACGCATGCGACCGGACGCAGCGTGCTCGATGCCTACTCGACGGCACCTGCCAAATGGCCCGTCTGGTACGTGCTGATCACGACGGTGATTCAGGCCGCGATCGGCCAGGCCGGTAGACTCATCGCTGCCGCCGCTGTTGCACTCTATTTCTTCAGTGAATACCTGGGCGCCGACATTCCGGGACTCGACAGCGACAAGGAACTGAGTCTATATGCCCTGATACTCGCCGTGCTTTCGGTCGTGATCATCCTGCGCGGCCGCTACAAGGCGCTCGAGCTCGCTACCAAAATCGCGGCCGGATTCCTGATTGTCTCGACGATCGGCGTCTACTTCATCGAGCCGGCGCCGGTCAGCGAGTTCGTTCACTTCTTTCAGCTCGATGCGCCGGAAGGCTCTTGGCTGGTCATTGCCTCGTTCCTCGGCCTCCTGCCGACCGGCATCGACGTGTCTCTGCAGGCCTCCGAATGGGGTAAGGCCAAACGGGCCGGGATGGGGCTCATTCGCCGTCAGCTCGACACGGATGGCGTCACGCGCAGGTTTGATCCATTCGCGAGCACCGCGGCCGATCTCGCCGTCGATACGAGCAAACTGTCGCCGCATACGCTCGAGTATTGCCGGCGCTGGTTCAGAATCGCACTAATGGATTTTCGGGTCGGGCATGTCGTTTCGTTCGTGCTCGCCACGATCTTTCTGCTGTTGGCAGCCGTCTGGCTCTATCCAAGCGACGTTGAGGGCAATGCCGTCATGGGAGAAATCGCCCGCATCTTTACTGACAGCGTCGGCCCGTCGATGATGCTCGTGTTCCTGTTGGGCGCATTCGCAGCCGCGTTCTCGACGGCGTTCAATTACTTCGACGGCTGGCCGCGGGTTATCGCAGCCTGCAGCCGCAACCTGTTCCGACGGACGGCGAAGCTGCGCGGTGTGGCCCGCCGCGATCTCGATGATCAGAGGCGACGAACCTGGAACTCCGAGTACAACATATACCGTATCGCGATGGTCTATTCGCTAATCGCATCAGTTGCGATTGCCGCCGGCCTGCCACGACCGGTCTTTCTCGTGCTGATCGCATCGGCGCTCGCGTTTTTCGTCGCTCCGGTCATCTATTTCCTGAACGCTTACTACTGCTTCAAAGTCATTCCGAAAGAAGACAAGGTTTTCTACCCGTCGAAATTCGCCACCTGGTTCAGCAGTATCAGTCTGATCGTCTTCACTGGCATGTCCGTCGTCGGACTGGCGCGCGTGTTGAACATCCAGCTATTCGGTTAGCCGTGGAGACCTGAAGGGTCGAATTCTGTCGCGACGCAATTTCGCGATGCGCCGGTCGAGCCCTTTCGCCTGGGCCTGGACAGCGTTCTCAGCTGCCGTTGTCGCTCTGTGAACTGACATTTTGCGGGGTCCGCTCGAGCCAGCACTCCCGCCAGTACGAGTAGATCGCCCGCGGGCACAGCAACCGACCCGTGCTGTAGGCAGACCGGCAGTAGACGTTGTCGAGAACGATGCAGGGATTCTGCATCTCGAGCATTTCGCCGGTCCTTTCGTCGACGAGCCGATTCACGCGATGGTGGACGCGATAGGTACCGCCACAGAACGGCGTCATTTCAGCATCGAACCACAGCCCACGGTTCTTGCTGCTGGTGTCCAGTGTCCTGAATATCTCCTCACGGGACTTGACGCGTACCGTCTCCCCGGCCTGAAGGTTCAGGTGCTCAGTAGGGGTCGGCTGTCCTCTCGGGATCGAACCTTCGACGAGCGGATAGGGCCGCCCGCCAACGAGGCGCTGGAACCCGTCGTATATCCGTATCAGCAGCCGATGTCCGATGCCGAGCCGGAGCAGCTGGCTGAAGAGCGAGAAGCACGTAACGCCTGCAAGACGCCCCAATGTCGTGTTTCCGGAGCGCAGGTCGGTAACGTACTGCCCGAGATCCCACGGCGACAGGGCGTCCGTGGCCTTGTGGAGTTGCGTTGCCTGGCAACGGTACGTCGGTCGGTCCGTGCCGTCGTCAACACGCGCAGTGGCCGCGAGCTCGTCTTCAGTCAGATTGCCTGCCGGCGTGTCGCGAGCCGCTTCGCCCGGCTGCCTGAGCCACTCGCGTTTCCAGAAGATCAGGCACCCGGCCTCGCAGCCCCCGTGCGCGGAACCATCGCAGCGGACGCCCTCGAGATGCACGGCAGCTTTCATGCTGCGTCCGCCTGTTTTGTATGCGGGGTCGCACGTCTTGTGTGCCGAGCTCACGACTCGCAGCTTGCGACCGCAGTAATTCAGCATCTCGGGCATGAACGGCAGTTCGTCGAGGCAGCCCTTCGCGTCCAGCGTGGCAAGGATCTCCTCGCGACTGCGGACCTCGACTTCGTCGCCGGCTCTTAGTGACACGTTTCCCCGTCCCCTGTTCTTCGGCCACCCCGACGGATGTCGCGTCGGAGCGGCATGAAGCGTTTTGTCGTCTCACGTAGTATATGGCACCGCGCGAACTCCTGGAGATCACAGATGCCGCAGACTGCGTCAGCCCCGACGCGTCGCCCGCCATCATCGACCGACTGGTCCGGAACCCGGTGTCTGGTCACGGGCGCGGCAGGGTTCATTGGCAGTGCGTTGTGCGCGGCACTCCAGCGCCGAGGCGCCAGTGTTTGCGGCGCGGGTAGAAGGGCGCCCGATGTTCCGGGGCTCGAGATATCGGCAGCGTGCGATGTCGGCGAGCTGGATCAGGTGAGAGACCTGTTTCGCCGGGTAAAGCCGGACGTGGTTTTCAACTGTGCATCGAAAGTGACGGGCGCGCGCGATCTCGAGGTAGTGCATCCGACGATGCGCGACAATCTGCTCGGGGCTGTGCACGTACTGCTTGCAGCCGCGGAGGAGGGGGGCGCGCACGTCGTTTCCTTCGGCTCGCTCCAGGAACCCGACGATCTTTCGGGGTCCGAAATTGCGCCATCCCCGTATGCGGCCGCGAAGCTTGCCGCCTCTGCTTACGGGCGAATGTTTGCGGAGCTTTACGACCTGCCCGTGAGCGTCGCAAGGCTCTACATGGTGTATGGCCCCGGGCAGCGCGACTACACGAAGGTCGTACCTTACGTTCTGAAGCGATTGTTGAGCGGCGAACCAGCGCGAATGAGTAGCGGGTCGCAACCGTTCGACTGGATCTTCATCGACGACGCTGTCGACGCGGTACTTGCTCTTGCAGCCAGCGACGAGCGAACGGGCAAGAGGGTCGATCTCGGGACTGGAACGTTGACGACTGTGCGCGATATCGTCAGCGGCATTGCCCGCCGGTTGGATCTGGAGCATCTTCTGGAGTTCGGCGCGATTCCGGACCGCCGCCTCGAGCCGGTGCGTAATGCCGACATAGAGGCGACCGCTGGCGCTATCGGCTGGCGTCCGTCGATCGCCGTCGACGAAGGGCTGGATCGGACGGTCGCATGGTATCGGGAGCAACTACTGGGTCGGTAGTGTCGGTCGACTTGTGAGCGTAGGACACTGCTGCCGATTCGGGTTTCTTCGGAATTCGCAACAGCGTCGCAGGAGGCACTGGCGCCGTGGTTGGCGGCAAAAACGATGGTAAACTACGGCGCGTTCCCGCTGCCGCTACGAGTGGTGATTGAACGGGAGTAATTCACGAAGCCGGTGTAGCTCAGTTGGTAGAGCAACGCATTCGTAATGCGTGGGTCGGCGGTTCGAATCCGTCCACCGGCACCAGTCAGCCTCTTTTGAAATCAATCACTTGCTTTTTCGTTTGTCAGGGCAGATCAGCGTCTCATCAAGTCTGATCTCCAGCTCGCGCCAGATCTCTTAGGGCGCCTTTGATGACTTTTCCTGCCCCATTCCTGGGCAGTGCGTCAAGGCGCGAGACGTGCTTCGGAAGCTTATAGCGCGCAAGCTTGCCGTCGAGGAATTCGAGAACAGAATTTTCGTCCAGCTCCGCTGCCGCATGCGGCACGACAAACAACCAGCCGACTTCACCCCACTTGTCATCAGGTACGCCAACGACCGCACATTCCTTGACCAGATCATGAGCACAAACGGCGGCTTCGACTTCAGCCGGGTATACGTTCTCGCCGCCCGAAATGTACATGTCCTTGCGACGATCAACGATGCGATAGAAACCGGATTCATCGACAGTCGCGATGTCGCCCGTCCGGAACCAGCCATCCCCGGTGAGAGCGTCTTGCCAGTCTGTGCTGCGGTGCCAGTATCCAGTGCAAATATTGTCTCCGCGAAGCTGTAGTTCCCCGGCAACTCCCACATCAACTTCTGTGTCGTTGGTGTCGCAGATGCGTGCATGAACTCTCGGCGTTGGGATTCCGACGCTGCCAGCTCTTGTACGGATGCACTCCTCGTCGATCGGCATCCCGAACACTGTTCCGCACTCACTCATGCCGAGGCCGTCTACGATCGGAATGCCGTCATCGAGCCATGCCTCTATTTGAGAGGGCGGATGCGGTGCGCCACCGGTGAAGATCGCTTTCAGGTGCCTCAACTTCTCCGGGTCAAAGGCCGGCGACTGCCTGAGAGCGTTTGCCATCTGTGGGACGCAGAAGTAGTGCGTTACTCCGAGGGATGGATCCGTCATCCGCTCGAGCGTTCGTTCCGGGTCGAAACCGTCGGAAACGATGACAGTACCGCCGTTGAACAGTGCGGGCCGCACGTTGGTTACCAGGCCGATAACATGAAACATTGGCGCATCGCACAGGTAGGCGCTGCTGGAATCGACCGCACACAGCAGAGTGGAATTGATTGCGGTCTCGGCGATGTTTGTCTCGCTCAACATCGCGCCCTTCGGTAGGCCTGTTGTGCCAGACGTATACAGAAGCAAGGAAGGTAACGATGAATCACCTGCCGCTTCCCAGCTAGCCTCCGCTCGGCTGCAAGAAGAGGCGAACTCGTCCATCGCGATACACGTGAGACCAGCCTGATCGGCCTGCGCGTCGCCGAACAGCAGTCGCGGCTGGCAATCCTCGAGCAGTGCTCGCAGCTCGTTGCGGGCAAGTCTCCAGTTCAGGGGTACCAGCATGGCCCCGATTCGAGTCACAGCGAGGTGGAGCAGTATGATCTCCGCCCGATTCTTCGAGAGACAGGCGATCCGATCCCCGGACTCGGCCCCTAGTTGCCGGAGAACACGGACGCACCGGGCGACATGTTCGTGTAGAGCGCGGTAGGTCCAGCTTTGTCCACTTGAAAGATCGACGACTGCGAGCTTGTCAGGCCGCAGACTCGCGTGCAGCGCTACATACGACACGATGATACTTAGTTCGACTTCGCGGCTGTATCGTAACTGCCGAGACCGGGCTTATAGGTTTTGTCGTCGATGAACTGCTTGATGCCTTCCTTGCGTCCTTCGTTATCGAAGCTGTTCGCGGACTCCTGAGCTCGAATCAGATAGTCTTCGGCGTTGTCGTAGGTCATCTCGCCAACGCGACGCACCGCGTCCTTGGTCGCCTTTAGTGCGACCGGATTCTTCTCCAGCAAACGCGTTGCGATGTCGGTTACACGTGGGCGCAACTCGGTAGCTGGTACCGCTTCGGTAACAAGCCCCCATGCTTCTGCTGTCTTGCCATCGATGCTTTCTCCGAGCATCGCGTGGTACATCGCCTTGCGCATAGGCATCAGTTCCCGGGCGACCTTCGTGGCGCCTCCGCCGGGGAGAATTCCCCAGTTGATCTCGCTCAGGCCGAACTGGGCTTCCTCGGCTGCGATTGCCAGGTCGCATGCGTACAGCGGCCCATAGCCTCCGCCAAAACACCAGCCGTTGACCATCGCGATCGTCGGTTTCTGGTACCAGCGCAATCGTCGCCACCAGCCATAGGCCTCACGCTGCGACCTGCGAATCGCGCCCAGCCCTTGCGCCTCGGTCTCGCGGAAGTACTCTTTGAGATCCATGCCCGCCGACCAGGCCGTTCCCTCGCCGGTCAATACGAGCACTCCGGCAGAGTCGTCGAACTCGAGCTTGTCGAGCGCATCCATCATCTGTCGGTTGAGCTCCGGGCTCATACAATTTCGCTTGTCTGGCCGATTGAACCTGACCCATGCGATACGGTCCTCTACCTCATACGCTACAAGCGCAGGGGCCTCCGTTACTGCCATGCTCCCAAACCTCAACTGAGTGACTGAACTGAGATTTGCAGTGTATTCGAGAAGCTGATCGCGGCCGGCCGGGGAGCGGTTATACAAATTCCTGCATCAATGCACGCCGGGCGGCCCGCGCGGTCAACCGATCACCGGACCAGATGCGTGTCGAACCAGTCGATCGTCGCGCCAATGTAGTCAGGCGCATCTTCCGGAATTCGTCTGACCGGTCTGCCGTCGACAATCTCCGTGTATTCATAGCGTGGACCGTGACCGCCTTTCGGTATGGGTATCAGCCGTGATTCGACGCCTGCCTCAGTCAGCTTCGCAAGCATGTTGACTGATTGCTCAAACGCTACGACTGTGTCTGCGTCTCCGTGCACCAGCAGGAATGGCGGATCGTCCGGTGTGACGTAGGTGATAGGCGAGGCTTTGCTGAGCCGCCAGGCTTCTTCCGTTCCCTCGCGCCCAGCAGTTGCCCGAAAGGCGAACAAGGGTGCCGTTGGATCGCTGCGCAAGTCGGTTGGGGCGGCCCGAATCACAGCTGCCTGTAGTTTGGCACTTTCTCGATTGATGGCACTGGGATCATCGGGCTGCCCATCGCCGTCCATTGTGGCAAGCAGGCTGATGAGGTGTGCGCCTGACGAGCCGCCCATGCCGCCGATATTGTCCGGGTCTATTCCGTACTCGGCCGCGTTGTGGCGAATAAAGCGCACGGCGCGCTGAGCGTCTTCAAGTCCCGCGGGATGACGAAATCGCGGAGCGGCTCGATGATTGATGTTGAATACGGTATAGCCGGCTTCTGCCAACGGGACGGCATATACCAGTTCCTGTCCGGTCTGCGTCAGTGGCGTTGCATCGAGACTGAGTTCGCGTGTCCACCCACTGCCGGATATGAAGACGATGCCGTGCCCGTTCGGGGACTCCGGATGGTAGACATCCATCAGTAGCCCGAGGCCCGAATACATACCGTAAACGACGTTACGATCGATCCGCGGCTCGCCACTGGCTGCCGTAAACGAAAAGATGAACGCCAGTGCAATCAGAACGTTTATGCGGCGAGAATGGCTCATGCGGCTCTCCGATCGATGGGACGGTCACGTGGGAAACATACGCTGCGGTAGAGAAAAAAGTGGTGCATTGCCGGGACACTCCGACAATACACCATAGGGGGTCAAGAAAGCGTGTGATCAGAAGCTGGCCCGCACGCCGAGGAAGTACGAACGACCAATACCGTCGAAAACACCCTGGTTCGTTGCGGAGAACACGCCGCCGATGGCCTCACCACCGATTTGGGGAGGTACCTCGTCGGTCGCGTTGTAAATGCCACCGTAGATTCGATACTGACTTCCGACTTCGAAGCTTGCGGTCAGGTCGAAGTAATCGTATGAGTCTGAACCGCGGATCGTCGAGGCGATGCCGCCAGCAGCAGAAATGTCATCCATCTCCGCAATGTGGCGCCACAACAGTGAGATCGTCATCGGGCCCGTCTCGATGGCCAGCGTGTTGAACATTTTCAATTCCGGGTAGGCCTCGGTTCCGCTGACAACTCCGGAAAAGTCGATGAACCCTTCGTCCGAGAATGCCTGAATCTTGTGCGCATCGAGGATGTTCGCCAGCGTCGTGAAGCGAATGCTTCCACCGCCACCTCCCCACGCCAGTGCATCGACCGGAAAATCGAAGCTGGCCGAGAGGTCGATACCGGACGTTTCGATACCGCCGAGGCTCAGGATCGGCTGATTCACCGGATCCAGGAAAAAGGAGGTTGTTTCCGGTGGGGTAATCGGCCGACTGATCTGCTGACATGGGAAATAGCTGTTGTCGTAGGTCGGGTTCGATGTCCCATCCAGATTGAAGCATTTGGTCATGATCAACTGAGCCGGCATGGTCTCGATCGCCTTGTCGACCTCTATCTGATAGTAGTCGGCGGTCAGCTGGATGCCGACGTTGCCTGCTTCGAACTGAGATACCAGACCGAACGTAAATGAATCCGCTTCTTCTGGCACCAGGTTCGGATTGCCGTTGGTGAAGGTTGGAGCCGATGAGCCGCCCTGCGTGTAGCCGGGGTCCGCGCCTTGCGCGGCACACAGCGCCAGTTCCGCAGCTCGGTCGATACTCACACCTCTGTAGCGAGAGCTGCAAGGGTCGAGGAATGGCTGGACGCGCAGCAGGCTGGCGCGGAAGAACTCCTCTACGTTTGGCGCGCGCACTGCATGCTGGAAGCCACCGCGCAACATGATGTTGTCGGTGACCTGCGCATCGAGCTCGACCTTGAACGTATTCGTCGAGCCCGCAGGGTCGTAGTCGGAATACCGGTAACCCAACGACAGATTGGTGGACTCGGCAAGTGGCAGCAGGATTTCACCCGCAAGTTCGGCGACGTCAATGTCTCCTTCGGTGAACGCGGAGCTCGCGAGGTTCGCCAACTCCCCGGTAGCGATGTCAGCGTCGGGACTGAACTCGTAGGTGTTTTCGCGATATCCCGCTGATACAGCGAATCGGGCTTCACCGGCCGGCATATCAGCGAGCTTGCCTTCGATCACACCTTCAACGACTGTCTGCTCAAGTGTCGTTTCGTTCAGTGGCGTCCGGGAGACGTAGTCCAGACAGTCCGCCGAAAATGGAGAGAATCCACCGAACGGATTGAATCCTCCCGAACAAAGTGGGGTCATGCCGGTCAACGGGTCTGTCGTATCGATGAGCTCTTGCATCGCTACGAAGTTCACCGATCCGGAGATTGTGCGGTCTGCGGTGTCCGTTTGTCCGTACGAGAAGTGGACGTCCCAGTTCAGATCGCGGTCACCGAACGATCCTCGCAGCCCGCCAAGCGCCTGAAGAACATCGTTCTCCGTATCGTAGACACGGTTTCCGGCCTGTACGACCCGAATCTGATAGCTGTTGATTCCTGCGGGACTGACCATCCCCGCGAGATCCGCATTTTGCTGAACGTAGAAGTTGTCTTGAGGAATTGTTGCCCCCCAGATTCCTGTTGAGATTGGCTCAGCACCGACGTTGGAAGCGGTGGAGGAGGCGTGTAGAACCTGACCGTAGACCGTGATGCCATTGTCCATCTCGAAGTCGGTCTTGGCGAACAAATTCGTTTGCTCGAGCGGTACCTGAATCCAGTTTCTGTACTGACCGTGAGTTCTGAGTGTCCCGCGACCATCGATCAGTAGCGGAAGCTCAACGGCGCCATTGAACGTCGTGCCGCCTGCCCCTGCCGGCGCAGAGGTGTTGCTGGCATTGAATATCGTTCCATCATTGTTCAGTGAGAACAATGTCGGTCCGAAACGGGCGGAACCGTACGCTGTGAACTGACTCGCCTGCGGATTGACATTGAAGAATTCGCGCGAGAAGTAGCGGACACCGCCACGGTCCGTGTACTCGCCCGACAGCAGGAGACTGCCTCTGCCATTGGCATAGTCCGTGCCATACGCTGCGCCGACTCTGTAGCTATCGTCCCCTTCGTCATCGAGCGAAAGGAACTGCATATCGAAATCCAGTCCGTCGAGGTCCGTCCGCGTTCTGAAGTTCACGACCCCCGAAAGAGCGTCAGAACCGTAAGCTGCCGAGGCACCGCCCGTGATGACCTCGATGTTGCCGATAGCGAGCGATGGGATCGTGTTGATATCGATTGCGCCGTCCGTTCCGGAGGACATCAGGCGCCGTCCGTCCATGATCACGAGATTGCGTTTTGCACCGAGGTTTCTGAGGTTCAGCGTCGCGCGACCGGCCGTACCGCCGTTGCTGTCATTGCTGTAGTCACCTGCGCCCGGCGCGAACTGCGGAAGATCTTTTAGGAAGTCGTCGGCAGTGACCCTGCCGCTAGTCTGTACTTCGCTCATTTCGACGGTGACCAGGGGGCTTGGCGACACGAAGTCCCGTCGCGTGATTCGAGAACCGGTGACGACGACCTCTTCGAGCGCAGCTTCAGAATTTTCCTGCGCCAGGACGGGTACTGCGACCGCGGCGCCTGCACAAGCCGCAATAATCGACCTCACTGCCAACGCACACTCGTTTACTTTCATGGGGATCTCCCTGTTCGGATTTACCCGGGCCATGCGTAGCCCAAGCACGGGGAGAAGATGTCACGAGAAGCGCGCTGAGGAGCGGTTCGTACTTTTATACAAATTTCTTGAAGAAACGGTTTCTCGTCAGACTGAGTAGCGCTCCAGATTCGCTTTCAGGATCTGAATCAGCTCGTCGCGGAAGTGGTCATGCGTGCCTTTGACCCACGCCGCGGCCAACGGCAACTCGCGGATGCGGCGGCCTGAGGCGTTCACCAGTGGCCGGAACTCGACCCCATGCACAATGTTGCGGCTGGTCCAGTACGGCACGATGGCCGCGCCGATTTCCGCGCTGACCATATTTACGATGGTCTGCTTTTCCTGTGCCTGCTGCGCAATTTTCGGCTGCAGAGAGGCATCGAGGAAAAGTTGCATTGTCAGGTTGTAGCTGTGTGGTCGACTCCGTGGCGATGGCACGATCAAGGGAACGTCTTTCAAATCAGACACCCGGAGCTTCTTGCGTTTCGCGAGCGGATGGTTGCTCGGAAGCGCAACGACGGTTGGCTCGTATAGGAGAAAGTCGAACTCGATTGTGGATGGCGGCGTGATTGGTGGCCGAACAAAGGCGACGTCGAGCCCACCGGACGCAAGCTTCGGCAGAAGGCTGGCACTCTTTTCTTCGACCAGAAACACTTCCAGATCAGGCTGCTTTTCGCGGAAATCGTGGACGAGCTGTGGAATAAGCCCGGTCGCTGCGCTGTCCATTGCGCCTATTCGAAAGACTCTCTCCTCAGCGGCCGCGGCTTCCCTGACGCGGTCGGATACATCATCGGCGTGTTTTAGCAGCTCACGAGCGTCGCGATGCAGCAGGTGCCCGCTATGCGTCAGCGTGACCTCGCGAGTCGTGCGAGTGAGCAGACGCAAACCGAGCTCTCTTTCGAGCAGTCCGATGTTGCGGCTGAGTGACGACGGTAGAATATTCAAACGTCGGGCAGCGCGACCGAAATGTAGCTCGTCCGCAACAGCACTGAAGCAGCGCAGCAACTTCAGGTCCACCTGACCACTCCATATTTCAAAAACTTTGTATATTCTTGCCGATCGGTGATGTCAATCGAATTGGCACTACCGTTAGGCTCGAGATCAGGAAGTTCTGCCGGTGGGGGAGCCATGAGTTCAGCGCTTGAAAAGCGCGTGATGCGTAAGATCGCGCGGCGAATCGTGCCGTTCATCATGCTGCTGTACTTCATCGCCTATCTCGACCGTGTCAATATCGGTTTCGCAGCCCTGACGATGAACGAGGCTGTCGGGTTGACCGCGACGGCGTTCGGGTTCGGCGCAGGCATATTCTTCATCGGCTATTTCTTGTTCGAGGTTCCGTCGAACCTGATTCTGCACCGCGTCGGCGCGAGGGTCTGGATTGCACGCATCATGCTGACCTGGGGGTTGATCTCCGGTGCAATGGCATTCGTGCAGGGACCAACGAGCTTTTACGTTCTGCGTTTTCTGCTCGGCGCCGCCGAAGCGGGTTTTTTTCCCGGCATCATTCTTTATCTGAGCTACTGGTTCCCCGCGCGCTATCGCGCCGGGGCGACCGCCGTGTTCATGGCGGCAGTACCAATCTCGATTGCGATCGGGTCACCGATTTCCGGAGCTTTGTTGCTAATGGACGGCATTCTGGGACTGCAGGGCTGGCAATGGTTGTTTCTGATCGAGGCCGCGCCGGCGGTCGTTCTGGCCGGAGTGGTGCTTGTCTATATGACGGATCGGCCGGAGAAAGCGGAGTGGCTGGATGGTGAGGAACGCGCGTGGCTCGTTGCCGAGATGCGGTCGGAACGCCGCGAAGTGGCGCAGGAACACGGCACGCGATCTGCCCTGCGCGCGCTCGCGAACCCGTGGGTCTTGTCGCTGGGGCTTGTCTATTTCGGTACCTCGGCAGGTCTCTATACGGTAGGCATATGGTCCCCGCAGATCATCGCGCAACACGGTGTCGGACCGTTCGCCACCGGACTGATCAATGCGATACCGCCGGTACTCGCGGTCGCCGCAATGGTGCTCTGGTCGCGACACTCCGATCGCACCGGTGAGCGCAATTGGCATGTCTTCTCTGCATGTCTGGTTGCAGCGGCCGGGCTGGGCGTCGCAGCATACACAGCCAGTCTGATCCCCGTCGTGCTCGCCTTGGTCCTGGTCAGCGCGGGTGTCAGTGCCGCGAAGCCACCGCTCTGGAGTATTCCGACGCAGTTCCTTACCGGCGCGGCGGCTGCATCCGGGATTGCGGCCATCAATTCGATCGGCAACCTTGGAGGTTTTGCCGGTCCGTTCATCATCGGCTGGCTGAGGGAGCAGACTGGCGGCTATCGTGGGGGACTGCTGAGTGTAGCGGCGGCACTCGTATTTTCCGCTGCTCTCGTTGTTGCGCTTGGCCGAATGCGTAATCGCGAGTCAAGCCTCCACGGCGCACCGGAACTCGAAACACCCAGGAGTGAACATGTCTAAGCGTGAATACTCGATTGCGGCAATCCCGGCTGACGGGATCGGCATCGAAGTAATTGAAGAGACCGTTGAGCTGCTCGACTCGCTACAACAGCGTTTCAGAGATCTGAGTTTTGGTTTCCAGGAGTTCGACTGGGGATCGGACTATTACAAGAAGCACGGTTTGATGATGCCCGATGACGGCCTGGAAACGCTGAAGCCTTTCGACGCCATCCTCTTTGGTGCAGTGGGTGCGCCCGATGTTCCGGACCACGTCACTCTTTGGGGGCTGCGCCTGGCGATTTGTCAGGGATTCGATCAGTACGCGAATGTCAGACCGAGCCGCGTTCTCCCGGGTATTTCTTCTCCACTGCGAGGCTGTGATCCCGGCGACCTCGACTGGGTCATCGTTCGTGAGAATACCGAAGGTGAATACTCCGGCCATGGTGGGCGAGCCCACCGAGGCCATCCGGAAGAAGTGGGTACGGAGGTCTCGATCTTTACGCGAGCCGGTGTAACGCGAATCATGCGCTTTGCGTTCGATCTGGCTCGCTCGCGGCCGCGGAAGCAGATAACTGTCGTGACCAAGTCGAATGCTCAGCGCAACGGCATGGTAATGTGGGATGAGATTGCCGAGGAGATCGCAGCGGAGTATCCGGATGTCGCGTGGGACAAGATGCTTGTCGATGCGATGACGGCGCGCATGATCCTCGATCCGCAAAGCCTCGATACGATCGTCGCGACGAACCTGCACGCAGACATTCTTTCGGACCTGGCCGGCGCAATCTCAGGTAGTCTCGGCGTTGCACCGACAGCGAATATCGACCCGCTGCGACGCTATCCGTCCATGTTCGAACCCATTCACGGTTCGGCGTTCGACATCACCGGCAAAGGAATCGCTAACCCGATAGCGAGTTTCTGGTGCGCATCGCAGATGTTAAGCCACCTCGGGGAAGATGCCGCTGCAGAGGCCATTATCTCGGCGATCGAGCGAACAACCGGTGCAGGGATCCTGACGCCCGACGTCGGTGGGACATCGACCACCAAGGATGTCACCAGTGCAGTGATCGAGGCGATTCACGAAGCCAGTTCACAGAGAACGGCTGCGGGTTGATGCGGCCCGAGCCTGGGCGACCGCGTTGGGCAGTCGCGAAGCCCGACTGGTCGGGTCGCACGTTTCCCAAGCTCGGATTCCGACGATTCATTTCGCAGATAGACGCAATCAGCTCGGGAGATGGACCTTTCGGGCCGGGCTTGCCGTGGCGCTTCGGAGTGAACAGCAGCTGGTACTTGCGTCGAACCAGAGCTCGGTGAAAGTTCATGATGGTCGAGGGCTTGAGCACAATTGCCGAGCGGACCAGCCGGGGAGGGCGGATCAACGCGGCCAACAAGCCAGCAATCACTCGATCGGACGGCCGCCGGCGAGGCGCCCGTCGCTTCGAACGACTGATGATCAGAAGCTGATGCTTGATGAGCAGCGATTCGGCGACGACGGAATGCATTCCACCCGGCCGGAGCAGCCGAATCAGAGTCCAGAGCGAATGAATTACGAGGCTACCGGCAACGCGCATGTGTGGCAGCCTACGAATCTTGCCGCCCGGTGCAAGCCTCTGATTTCAGTGTCAACTGTGCTACGAATTAGGAATTCGCACCCCACAGCTCCATTGGGGCGATCTCCTGTTGGTACCGGGGTAAGCAAGGCGGACCCAAAGTGTAGGAGTATGCACGGGAATTGCCCAATTCGTTGTGCGGATCAGTTCGGTGGACAAATACATATCCGAAGAATCGATTTCACAAATGCACTGACCGGGCATATCGTTGACAGTTGTTACGCTCGCGGCTGACGGGCGGTTTCGCTTGCCTGCCGGAGACGACAGTGGCCCTTCTTAGCTATTTCCCGAACTACGTCTGGAATCTGAGCCTTGCAATCGCACTCGAGAGCGGCGGCAAGATCGGCGAAATCGTCGATATGTGCGAGCCGATTCGGAGCGCCGCCGACCGCGGCGAAGACGCCGGAACGCCGGCGTTCATGCGCGAGTGGGTCACGATGGCAGACAAGCTCACCGAGCTCGCGGCCGAAGACGAGTCGCAGGGCCGGCTGTTCTCCGCCGGCGACAAGCTGAAAAGAGCGGCGATCTACTACCAGACCGCCGAGCGGATGCAGGGGCACGGCCACCCCGGACGCAAGGAAACCTACGCGAAGGCGCTCGATGCGTTCCGGAAAGCGATGGCCTGGACGCGGCAGCCGGTAGAGCGGGTGAAGACGCCGTACGGGGGTGGGGAACTGTCGGCGCTCTATTGCCGCGCACCGGGGGACGGGCCGAAGCCCGTCGTCGTGTATTGCAACGGCCTCGACAGCACGAAGGAGCTGCTGTATTTCTCCGGTCTGCCGCAAGCGCTGGCCATGCGCGGGATTTCGACGCTATGCGTGGACCAGCCGGGCACCGGCGAGGCGCTGCGCCTGCACGACATCCCGGCAACGCACGAGAGTGAACGCTGGGCGTCGGCCTGGGTCGACTGGCTCGAGAAACAGCCGGACTGCGATGCCTCGCAGATCGGCATGACCGGGATTTCTCTGGGCGGCTACTTCGCGCCGCGTGCGGTCGCCTACGAGCCGCGGTTCGCGTCCGGCGCTGCCTGGGGCGCGAATCACGACTGGGCCGAAGTTCAGCAAAAACGATTGCAGCGCGAGGGCGAGAATCCGGTGCCGCACTACTGGGCCCACGTCTGCTGGGTGTTCGGCGCGAAGGACATGGACGAATTCCACGAGCGATCGAAAGGCATGCATCTGAGCGGCGCGATGGAGCGCATAAAAGTGCCGTTTCTGATCACGCATGGCGCCGAGGACCGCCAGATCTCCGTGGACTACGCACACCAGAGCTTCGAGCAGCTGACGAACTCGCCGCGGAAGGAGCTGAAGATCTTCACCGATCGCGAAGGCGGCGTTGAACATGTGGGCGCCGATAACATGTCCTTCGGGTGCAACTACATCGCGGACTGGTTCGCCGACACGCTCGGAGGCCACACTTCTTGAGCACGCTGGTCATTTCCGCACGGCGAACGCCGATTGGTGCCTTTCTCGGCAGTTTGCAGCACCACAGCGCCACGGATCTCGGCGCGGCGGCGATGCGTGGTGCCGTTGGCGATATCGATCCGGCTTCGATCGACCAGGTTCTGATGGGCTGTGTGCTGCCGGCGGCCCTCGGTCAGGCGCCCGCGCGCCGGGCCGCGCTCGGCGCGGGCCTCCCGTCAGCTGCAGGCGCGACGACGGTCAGTAAAGTCTGCGGTTCCGGTATGCAGGCGATCATGTTCGCCGACAACCTGATCCGGCTGGGTTCGGCCGACGTCGTGATCGCCGGCGGCATGGAATCGATGTCGAACGCGCCGCACCTGCTGCGCGGCGTGCGGCGCGGGCAACGGTTGGGTGACACGGATCCACTGATCGACCATATGGTCCACGATGGACTGCACTGTGCCGAGACCGACAAGTCGATGGGCCTGCTGGCGGAGGAAACAGCCGAATACTTTCGCTTCGGTCGGCTGGAACAGGACGACTACGCCCTGATGTCACTCGAGCTTTCGCTGAAAGCGATCGAGGATGGATCGTTCGATGCCGAGATCGAGCCGGTTCCGGGTCGGGACGGTGACCCGATCGGGCGGGACGAGCGCCCCGCCGCCGAGTTGATCGCGAAGCTGCCGTCATTGCGCCCGGCGTTTCGCAGCGATGGCACGATTACCGCCGCCAGTGCTTCAGGCATCGCCGATGGCGCCGCGGCGGTGTTGCTCGCGAGCGAGCAGTACGCTAAGACCCACGGGCTCGACGCGCTCGGCAGCGTGGTCGGGCAGGCGAGCTTCGCGCACGAGCCCGAGCGGTTCACGACCGCGCCGATCGGGGCGATCAGCGCACTGCTGAAGCAGCTCGGCTGGCGACGCGACGATGTCGATCTGTTCGAGATCAACGAAGCGTTTGCCTGTGTGCCGATGGCGGCGATTCGCGAGCTGGAGCTCGATCCCGGTCGCGTCAACGTCAACGGCGGGGCGTGCGCGCTCGGCCACCCGATCGGCGCGACCGGATGCCGGATCGTCGTCACGCTGCTGCACGCACTGAAACAACGTTCGCTGAAACGCGGCATCGCTTCTCTGTGCATCGGCGGCGGCGAGGCGACCGCCGTTGCGCTGGAAGTCACCTGACGACCGCCGCGCGGCCGGCGCTGACTGATCGGAGCTGACTGAAATGAGCAGCGTCGTATTTACGAATGTGCAGATCTTCGACGGAACCGGACGGGCTTGCTTCCCCGGCGAAGTTAGCATCACAGACAACCGGATCGAGGCTGTTACGAATAGTAGCTCGAGCGGCTCGAATGGCTCGCAGAGCGCGGCCGTGGTGGACCGCGGAGGCGCCGAAGTCATCGATGGCAACGCGATGACGTTGATGCCGGGCATGGTCGAAAGTCATGCGCATCTGACGTGGCCGTCGTCCGTCGAGCGCATAGTCAATGCGATGACGCTGCCGATCGAGGAGCACCTGCTCGTGACGGCGCAGAATGCACGCATCACGCTCGACCACGGATTCACCAGCGCGTACTCCGCAGGCTCGCTCGGCGAGCGGTTCGAAGTCACGCTGCGCGACATGATCGATGCCGGTCATCTGCCGGGGCCGAGGCTGCGGGCCTCGTCGCTCGAGAAAGGCGCCGAAGGTGTGATCGGCGTCCCGGAAGGCCACGACCCGACCCACGATCGCGACATCCCAGGTTTGAGGAATTACATTCAATCCATGGCGGAACTTGGTGTCAATTCGATTAAATTTCTAATGTCCAGCGACGAGGCCTTCGCGCCCGGCGGGGCGCAGACGCTGATGTACTCCGAAGAGGAGGCCCAGGCGATCGGCCAGGCCGCGAGCGAGGCGGGCGTCTGGCTCGCCTGCCACGCGCAGGCGGCGGAGGCCGTCAAACGCGCGCTCAGGGCCGGCTTCCGCTCGATCTATCACTGCACGTACGCGGACGACGAAGCGCTCGACATGCTCGAAGCGAACCGCGACGAGATATTCATGTCGCCGGCGGCGGGTCTGCTCTACGCACGTGTGTACGAAGCACAGGCGTTCGGTATCGGACGCAACGAAGCGGAAAAGATGGGTGCAGTTTCGGGACTCGAGCTGCTGCAGCAAATCATCCCGGAGCTCAGGCAACGGGGCGTTCGCGTTCTGCCCGGCGGAGACTACGGCTTTCCGTACAACCCGGTCGGCCGAAACGCCCGCGACCTCGATCTCTTCGTCGATTTGTTCGGGTATACGCCGACCGAAGTACTCGTCGCGGCCACGAAAACCGGCGGCGAGCTGATGGGCATGGACGTCGGCGAGATCAAGCCGGGGATGCTGGCTGATCTGCTGCTCGTCGACGGCGATCCGACGACGGATGTCCGGATTCTGCAGGACAAGGCACGCATTCCGGTCGTGATGAAGGATGGTCGATTTCATCGTCGGGAAGCCATCGACGACCCAACTGATCCGGGAGAAGAAAGGTGAAGAAGCTCTTCAGTGGCGTCGTGCTTGCGGCATTCGTCGGCGTGTGTGCCGGGCAGGACCGCGCAGCCAACGAATTCATAACACTTGGCACGGCCGGCGGACCGCCGAGCGGCAATTCAACGCGGTCGCAGCCGTCGAATTTGCTGCAAGTAGCCGACAGGCGGTATCTCGTCGACGTAGGTGACGGCACGGTCGCGCAACTCGAAAAGCTCGGCATTCAGCTCGTGACGATCGATGCCGTATTCATCAGCCATCTTCATTTCGATCACACGGGAGGTCTGCTCGCTTTGCTGGGATTGAGGATGCAGCTTGATGCGCCGAATACCCTGACGGTCTATGGACCGGACGGCGCGGTGGCTTTCGTCGATGGCCTGCTCGCCGCAATGGCAGGTTCTATGGATGCGGCGTACGGCATACCGGGGCAAAGCTGGACGGCCGATGTCGTAGTCGTCGAGTTGTCGCAAGGGTCGGTCGTCGAGCTCGAAGGTATGACAGTAACGGCGGCCGAGAACACGCATTACAGTGTGCCGGGCGATCCCGCCGCGCCGCCCGCCGCCGCGTCGCTGTCGTATCGGTTCGATCTGGCGAACCGGTCGATCGTCTATTCAGGCGACACGGGCCCGAGCGCAGCCCTCGCATCGCTGGCAGAAGGTGCAGATGTGCTGATCTGCGAGATGATGGATGTCGATGCTGTGCTCGCGAACGTTCGTCGGCTGCGGCCGAATTTGCCGGTCGCCGCTCTTGGCGCGATCGAGGCACATTTACGCGCCCATCATGTTACACCGTCACAGGTGGGTGAGCTGGGCGCCTCGGCCGAAGTTGCGCGCCTCGTGATCACGCACATGGCGCCGAGCGTCAACACGCAGACCCAGGAAGATATGTATAGAGCGGAGATCGGACGGGCGTTCTCCGGGCCTGTGGTATTCGCCGACGACCTCGAGCGCTTCTAGCTCGGGAATCTCAGGCCTCGACGACTACCTGATCGATCGCATCGAATAGCGGCGAGCCGTCTTCGAGCCTCGCTTCCATTCGCACGCGATCGCCGAAGCGCACGAACGGTGTGCGCGCCTCGCCGTGGTCGAGCAATTCGATGCCTCGCTTCTCGGCAATGCAGGAGCTGCCGATTTCACGGTAGTTCTCGTTCGAGACGGTACCCGATCCGATGATCGTGCCCGCGACCAGATGCCGTGAATACGCGGC
Source organism: Candidatus Rariloculaceae bacterium (assembly GCA_965223375.1). Classification (GTDB taxonomy): domain Bacteria; phylum Pseudomonadota; class Gammaproteobacteria; order Steroidobacterales; family Rariloculaceae; genus CBDCWM01. The sequence continues at coordinate 434,915 of OZ245000.1, read as the reverse complement.
ATGCGCGACGAGGTCGTGGAATCCAACCGACATAGGATAGCCATCCGCTGATCCGAACAGCTCGCCGTTCCACCAGACATTGAGCGGCAGCGCCACGCGGCCGTCCCGCCACGCGGGGCCCAGCTCGTCCGGTGTCACGGCCACCGGCGCCATCGAGCACGCCGGTTTCGCGTGGACCCAGCCGAAGCCGGTCTTCATTTCTATCGGGGCGAGCCGTCTGAGTGACCAGTCGTTGATCTGCACGACCAGCCGGATGTGCGACAACGCCCGGTCGGCACTGGTGCCCATCAACACGGCATCGGTGATGACGCCGAACTCGCCTTCGAAGTCGATGCCGTCTTCTTCCGAAGGCAACGGCACGTCCTCGGTCGGACCGAGAAAGCGGTCCGACATGCCCTGATACATCAGCGGGCGATCTCGCGGGACCGGATCGAGCCCGAACACCTTCTGCATCAGGTCGCCGTGACTCTCGTAGGCGGATCCGTCGAGCCACTGCCAAGCGCGCGGCAGCGGTGCGAGCGCACGGCTCGGAGCGAACCGGATCTCGGTCGCGCTGCCGGCTTCGAGCGCGGCCGCAAGCTCCGTGAGCTGCGGCGCAGCCTCGTTCCATCGCTCGAGTGCGGCCTGCAGCGTGGGGGAAATCGCTGCCGCCGATGTGGCGCGAGTCAGGTCGCGTGACACGACGTGCAGTGCGCCATCGGGCGTGCCGTCGTCCAGCGTTGCGAGCTTCATTCGTCGAGAGTCATTCGTCGAGAATTTTTCATCGAGAGCAATTCTATTCGTCGAAGATCGCGACAGCGCGGGTCCAGCCGGCCGATGCGCCCTTGATCTTGTGCGGAAAGCAGCTGACCGTAAAGCCGGACGGCGGTAGCACCTCGAGGTTGTGCAGCTTTTCGAGGTGGCAGTAACCGATGTCGCGGCCGGCCTTGTGGCCCTCCCAAATGTACGACGTGTCGCCGGTTGCCTCGACCTTTTTCGCCGTGTGGCTGAACGGGGCGTCCCACGACCAGGCATCAGTCCCGGTGACGCGCACGCCGCGTTCGAGCAGATACATCGTCGCTTCGTACCCCATGCCGCAGCCACGGTCGACATAGTCGGGGTCGCCGACTGCCTTGCCGGCGGCCGTGTTCACGAGGACGATGTCGAGCGGCTGCAGCTCGACGCTGACACGTTCGAGCTCGCCTTCCACTTCGGCTGCTGTAACTACATGCCCATCAGGCAGACCGCGAAAATCGAGCTTGATCCCCGGGCGGAAGCACCAGTCCAGTGGTACCTCGTCGATCGTGATCGCACGTTCGCCGCCATCCATCGTCGGGTGGAAGTGCCACGGCGCGTCCAGATGCGTGCCATTGTGCGTCGAGAGCTTCACCCACTCGACAGCCGCAAACCCTTCGCCGCCCGGCATTTGCTCGGCTTCGACGCCGGGGAAGAAGTGCTGCGCCTCCGGCACGGTGTCCCGGTGCTTCTGGTACTGGATCTCAGGACGCATGAACGGCGGGTCGGTGACGACCTCGTTCTCGAGGTAGATCGATAGATCGACGAATCGACGGCTCATTGGTGATCTCTCAAATCGGCTGCGAAACGACCTGCATCATCTCGCCGGTCGCGCGAGCCTGATCGACCGGCGGGCCCTCGCCGAGCTGCGCACGGCAAATCGCCATAGAGGCATTGACGATATAAGCGCAGCGTTCCCGGCGCCGCTGCATGAAGGCAGCAAACGCGTCTTCGATCGATGCTGCCCCGGCCAGCTCGTCGGCAAGCACGATACTGTCCTCGATCGCCATGCCGGCTCCCTGGCCGAGATGAGGCGTCGTGGCATGCGCGGCGTCGCCGATCAAAATGACCCGGCCTTTGTACCAGTTGCCCTCGAGCAGGACGACCTCGAGGGGCTTGTAGACGACGGCGTCGTTTTCCGTTATCTCGTCCGCGAACTCGATGATGCCCGGCGGCGCGCGATCCAGCTTGCCGCGCATCGACGCGGCGAGCTTGTCGTGCTCGTATCGCGGGTTGCCGCGTTCGGCGGTCGTAATGAACATGTACATCAGCTCGTCGGAAAGAGGCACGAGCCCACAGGTCACCGGCCCCTCGTAGGCGCGCAGTGCGTCGAGCTCCGGCGGTTTTCTGAAGTTGTAGCGCCAGACCGACTGGCCGACGAACTCGGGACCCGGTGCGTCCGGAAACAGCATCGAACGCGTCGTCGAGTAGATGCCGTCGGCGCCGATGACGAGGTCGTACGTGCTCTCCGTTCCGTCGGAGAAGCGGACTGTGACACTCGATCCGTCGTCGTTGATCGCATCGGCGGTGACGCCGAGGCGGATCTTCGCGCCGGCACCCTTCGCGCGGTCGCCAAGCACGCGGTGCAGGGCGGGGCGCGAGATCCCGACATTCGCAGGATAGCCTTCGACCATCGGCTGCACTGGTATGCGGGCGGCGAGCTCGCCGTCCGGCTTGTAGACCTCGACGAAATTGAAGCCGAAGCCCGCGTCGATGTAGTCGTCGATGATCCCGAGCTCCGCGACCGCGCGCACGACGTTGGCTTGCTGAATGATGCCAACGCCGTAGACCGCCCAGTCGGGGTCCTTCTCTATGATGTCGACGCGGAAGCCGCGCTTCCCGAGTGCGATGGCCGAGGTCAGGCCGCCGATGCCGCCGCCGATGATCAGCACTGAACTGTCTTTCACGAGTCCCCCGGAGTCACCCCGTCCGTCCCCGATGAATCAGATTAGGGTCGCGGACACGGGTATTCAATTCGCTTGTGTCGATGGTTTTGCATTCACCCGCCTGATCAGGCCATCCTGCCGGCCATCTCGTGCAGCACGCCGCGCAGCCAGATGATGCCCGCATCGTGTGCGCGAGCCGAGTGATACTGAACCATTTCGCGCATCGGTGGTATCTCGTACGGAAGCGGTCGAACCGTTAACGGCAGGTGCTTAGCGACGAGGTTCGCAAGGCGGGCATGCATCACAGCCAACCGCTTCGTGCCGATCACGAGCCACGGAACGACGGCGAAGGCCGGGGCGAGGATTTCGACGTTGCTCTCGTCGACGATGCCTTCGAGGAAGCGCCAAGCGTAGTCTCGGTTCCGGTTCGGTCCGAGCGCAACGGCGACCTGGGGGCTCGAGCGAAAGTCCCGCTTCGACAGCTTGCGCTTCATCAATGGGTTTCCATCCCAGCCGACGACGACGTAGGTTTCCTCGAACAGCAGTTCCGTCGGGTGTTGCGGCGCAACGAACTCTTCGGGCGTCAGCAGCAGATCGATCTGTCCGCGTTCGAACTGAACGGTCATCAGCTCGTTCGGCTGGCGAATGTCGATCTGAATGCCGGGCGCTGCCGATTCGAGCGCCTGAATCGCGGGCGCGACCAGCACGGACGCGACGTAGTCCGAAGCGACCAGTCGGAACAGCCGCTCCGAGCGCTCGGCATCGAATTCCGATGACATCGCCATGATCGCTTCGACCTGATTCAGCGCGCGCCTGACCTCGGGAATCAGCGTTTCGGCATAGGACGTCGGAATCATCCGTTTGCCGTGCAGGATCAGCAGTTCGTCGCCAAAGAACTCGCGCAGGCGAGAGAGTGATGCACTGGCGGCCGGTTGGCTCAGGTGCAGTCGTTCCGCGGCACGTGAGACACTCCGTTCCTCGAGCAGCACGAGCAGCGCGTGCAGCAGATTCAGATCCAGACCCTTGAAGCGCAAGAATCGACCTATCGACTCCGTAGATTGTTCTGGATAACAACAAACAATTAGACTAATTGCAAAGGGCTTGTTTCCATGAGCGACATGGCAGCCGCGATCGAACTGTATATGGCCCCCGGGACCTGTGCCCGGGTCCCGGCAATCGCCCTCGAAGAGGTCGGTGTGGCGTTCGAAGCACAAGTGATCCGGTTTCTGAAAGGGCAGCACAAGTCACCGGAATACCGGGCGCTGAACCCCAAAGGGAAAGTGCCGACGCTGGTCATCGACGGTGAGGTGCTGACCGAGACCGTCGCGATCCTCGCGTATCTTGCGGATCGGTATCCGACCGCCGGGCTCTTGCCGGAGTCGCAGAGCACGCTCGAGCGCGCGCGACAGCTTGCGGACCTCAGCTACTGCGCCTCGACGCTCCACCCGATCGTGACCCGGATCCGTCTGCCGCAGTTCTTCGCCGGCGAGGCTTCGGCCTATGCCGTATGGCAGGCCGGCTGCTCGGCGATGCAGGAACACTTCGCGATGATCGACGCGCGGCTCGCGGCACAGCCCTGGTGGTACGGTGACGTGTGGAGCGTGGTCGACGGCTATCTGTACTGGGTCTACTGGCGCGTCGCGGGCGCCGGCTTCGATATTGCTCCTCATCCGAACTACAGCGCGCATGCCGCTCGTAGTGAGCAGCGTCCGGCCGTCAGGCGCGCCCTCGACCGCGAGAAGGCGGCGCAGGCGATCCTCGAAAGGGAGGGCCTCGCGTTCGTGCCGCCGCCTCCACCGGCGCCGCCGGACACCGAGCCGCCCACAAAGGGCTGATCCGCTTCCGGCTCACACTGACTTTGCTCTTTCTCAGCAACCCGAGAACCCCGGATATGAACATCATCGGACCTGACCAACTCGTGTTTGGCGTCGACGACGTCGAGGCCTGTGAAAAGTGCCTTGCAGACTACGGACTCGATCCCGTAGGCAGCGGCGAATACGCGGCGCTCGACGGCACATCGATCCTGATCCGCCCGAGGGACGACGAAACGCTGCCGGCCGGTCTCGAAACATCCACGATGCTGCGCAAGACCGTCTATGGCGTGGCCGATGACGCGACGCTCGATCAGGTCGCTGCCGAGCTCGGCAAAGACCGGGAAGTCAAACGTCTTGCCGACGGCTCGCTCGAGTCGGTGGACGATCTGGGTTTCGCTCTCGGTTTTCGGGTGACGGTTCGCCGCGCACTGCAGCTGCCGGGCGAAATGGTCAACTCGCCCGGCGCGCCGGTACAGCGCCCCGAGAACGTCATCGGCTGTGACCCGTCGATGGAGGCACGGCCGAGGACGCTGTCGCACGTCGTCTACTTCGTTCCGGACGCGAAGAAGGGCGAGGCTTTTTATGCCGACAGGCTCGGCTTCGTAACGACCGACCGGTTTACGAATGCGGGTCCGTTCATGCGTCCGGCCGGCACGAACGAGCACCACACGCTCTTCATGATCCAGACGCCACCATTCATGCAGGGCTGCGAGCATTTTACGTTTCACATGGGTGGGCCGACAGAGGTCATGCTGACCGGCTCACGATTCGTCGAGCGCGGGTATGAGTCGTTCTGGGGCCCGGGACGTCATCTGCTGGGCTCCAACTGGTTCTGGTATTTCGACACGCCCCTCGGCTGCCACATCGAGTACGACGCGGACATGGATTTGCACGACGACGCCTGGGTCGCACGGGCGGTCGAGCTGTCGGCCGACGCGTCGCAGCTCTTTCTGTTCAAGTATCGGGAGAAGTGGGCGCCGACCGGGCCTCCCAAATAGAACAAGGGCTGGGAGCACTCGTTGCCGGATGGCGCGGAATGTCGCGCCGCAGCTGGTGGTGCGTTCGGTGTTCCCGAACTAGTAGAGCTTGAAGGCGTACAGCATGTCATCGGCGGCGACGAGCAAATACTGTTCGTCGTCGAGCAGGTAGGTCTGTGGTGCGTTCGACACCACGCCTATTCGTGAATGCCAGAGGGGCGTGGTGTCGGCAGGATCGCGGGCGACGATGTTGCCACCCCGGTCGCCGGCAAACAGCAGACCGCCTGCCGTCGTCAACACGCCGTTCGCGAGGCTGCCGCCCTGCGGATATTCAACGCTCCAGACGACCTCGGCCGTTGTCGAGTCGATCGCCCGCAGGAACGATCGCGCGTTGACCGGCAGCTCCTCCGAATCGGCGCTCTTCCGTCGAACACCGAGCACGGAAGAGGTGAGGGCAGATCGCCCCGTTCGCGTAGCACAAAGAGCTCAATGGGACGGTGTTTTTAGAAGTGATGAGAACTTCTAAAACAACTCCCTGCTAGAACGGAAAATCAGGGAGTTGTGCGCAGTTTCGGCGAGTTGCATTAGAAGATTGAGAATCGTGTTATCTATATTTATCAATGAGATACGATCAGTTCGGGAACGCCATTCGTAATGCGTGGGTCGGCGGTTCGAATCCGTCCACCGGCACCACTTAGCCTCTTTTTTTCGAAATCCTCGGCGTACTCTCGAATGGGACGATGGGCCCGAATACTGGTCAGCACAGTCGTGGCTCTGGGAGCGGGAATAGGCAGCCTTGTGCTACTGACTCGGCTTTTCGATACCGAAGTGCCAGAGACTGTGGTCCTCGAGGCTCTTGAAGATCGAGTCTGGGAATAGATTGAGGCGGGAAGCGCGTGTAGTAGTGATTCGGAGTGCGTTATCCACCATCTGCCCGGTCCATTTTGTGCTGTGGCGCTCAACCGATATCGAGTCCGCTTCGTTCAGAGTGCAATCCAGAAATACGGGGCCGGTTCACAGGACGCCCGTCAATTCGAGCTTCAGCCCACGGACGCCGTATGTATCGCAAGTCGATGCGAGCCAGTTCTCGAACCTCAGTGACCGCAGCTGGGCGACAAGGACCATAGAAACCCGATGGTCCAGCGCTTGCGCTGCCAAGAATCGCGGCTCGCCATCCGAGAATGGTTCGAGAGAATCTTGAGTCCGTGGCATAGGCCCCGACAGACGGAGGAGCGAAGCGACGACGCCCGAAGGGCGAGGGCGGTAGGCCCTGGTCGATCTCTTCACCGGCGCCAATCCCGGACTTCGGAAATCAACTACTTGTTGTTCGTTTCCTGCGATCCGCTAACTACTGCCATGCTCGCGGGGGAGGTCAAACGATGAATGCACGGGCGTTGTCCGCCACGCAGGGATCGACTTCGAACGCGAGATCTGTGCACGAGGTATGTCCAGTACGACGCGTCTGGACAGGTAGCGAATGCAGTACTCGTTCCGTGAATGGCCCCGAATCGGCATGTTAATGTAACTGAAGATGAGCGATTGGAACGAACGCTGGTGAACTTTTTCGCCGAACTACGACGCCGCAGTGTGTTCCGAGTGGCAGGGGTGTACTCGGTTGTTGGCTGGCTGCTCGCCCAAATTTCGGCGTTGCTGGAGTCCGCGCTTAATCTACCTGGATGGTTCGACGGCGCCGTCGTGACGCTCCTGTTGCTCGGGTTTCCCGTCGCATTGATTCTCGCCTGGGCCTTTGAAGTCACTCCTGAGGGCGTCAGGCGAATGGGGCCCAGCATGCCCGACGCGCCCGTTCGCGCGATCGCCGGCTTCGACGTTTTCCTCGTCAGCGCGATTATCGCGTTAATCGTCGTGACCGGTTTCCAGCTTGGCGGTTTTGGGGCCGGACGTGTACCGGCCGCCGCAGGCGTAGCGTCTGGCGACTCGCCGTCAATTGCCGTGCTGCCGTTTGCGGATATGTCACCGGACGGTGACCAGGAGTATTTTTCTGACGGCCTTTCCGAAGAGTTGCTCAATCAGCTCGCACAACTCGAAGGGCTGCGCGTGACTGCGCGGACATCGAGTTTCGCGTTCAAGGGGCAGAACGTGGATATCCGCACGATTGGCGATTCGCTGGAAGTGCGCCATGTACTTCAGGGCAGCGTTCGAAAGGCCGACGATGAACTGCGCATCTCGGCACAGTTGATCGACACGTTCGATGGTAGCCAGGTTTGGTCAGAGACCTACGATCGCAGGCTCGCCGATATATTTCGGGTACAAGAAGACATCGCCCGGGCGGTGGCGAATGCGCTGAGTGGAACACTCGGCATTGGCGTGCTGAGCGCTCTAGTTCCGCCAACAGAAGACGTCGAACTTTACGATCGTTACTTGCGTGCGCGCGCCTTGCTGCAGCGCCCCGGAAATTCGTCGGATGACTATTCGCGCGCCGCCGAGTCTCTGCGCGACGTTCTTGATGTCGACCCGCAATTCTCGCGTGCGCGAGCCGACCTGACACTGGCTTACTTCATTTTGATTGGCGTCAGCACTGAGCGCGCGGCGGACGTGACTCGGACCCTTGAGGATTTGGTGATAGATTCCCTCGAGCAAGCACCGCAAGACCCAAGTACACAGCTTGCAGCAGCCTACCTCCATTTATTGAACCGTAGGTGGCTCCGGGCCGATGTCGCGTATGCGCGGGCGCTCGAGTTGGCCGACGGCGATTCCGTCGGAAGCGTCGAGCTGCAGTCGATGTTTTTTAGCAGCCTTGGTCGCCAATCAGAAGGAATCGAGGTTCTCGAGTCCGGGCTTGTTGACGACCCGCTCAACTCGGTCATCTCAAACTTTCTGCAGGGGGCTCTGACCATACTGGGCCGCAACGCCGAGGCCGAAGCCGAGTATCGTCGCGCCGTGGCTTTGGGAATCGAGGTCGAGCCAATGACGACTTTCGCGTTGTATCGCGCATGGAACGAAGACGACGATGCGCTTACTCGGGAGCGCCTCGATCGTGTGCTCGAGTTCCCCAACTATGCCCAGCTGGTCGAGTTGCGTAACACCAACCATGACCCGGACGCCGCGCTGGGGGTCGTGCGTGCAGCATACGAGGCTCTGCAAGACGACGCTGGTGCGCGATTTCTCGCTGTATACCTGGCGCATTACGGGGACGTCGATTTGGCTCTCAATGCCCTGCGGCGAGCGTATACCAACAGCTTCGTCACGCCCGGCACTCTTTGGTATCCGGACTTTGCGGCCCTGCGGCGGGAGCCAGGTTTCAAGGAGCTCGTGCGCGCTCTCGGCCTCGTCGATTACTGGCGCGAAAAGGGTAACTGGGGAGAATTTTGCCGCCCGTTGGGAGACGACGACTTCGAGTGCTTCTGAGTACGCGGGTCATCCTTCGGTGACGGCCATCCATCAACGAGATAGACCAGTCTGTGGCTACTCGAGGCCCGGTCAAGCTGAACTAACTTAATGTGGTTTCAAGAAATGTTTCAGGTGAAACATTGTCGCACCGTGTTGGTGTGAAAGCCCGCTCGCACCGGGCCAGTCGCATATCCTCCGTCCTCGTTAAGCCAACCGACGTTCAGGACGACCAACGCGATCGCACCGGCGCACTACCCAAGTGGGTAGCCGCTCACGCTTCGGCTGTGCCAATGTTCGACACTCGAGCGCGCATCGGAGTATGGCATCATGCAAGCCCCTGACCAGGGCGGAGAACGATAGTGTTCGTGAGAGCTTCGGCATGCATCGCTGCATGCCTTGCGGGTTGCTGGGCCTCGAACCCCGCAATCGCCGACGAATCGATCACACCCGCGCCGGCTTTCGCTGCCGACGACCTGACAGCCGCCCCGCGATCCGGTTGGATCACCAACGGCGGCAACGTTTTCAACCAGCGCTATTCGCCGCTCGATCGGATCGACCGGAAGAACGTCGGCGGTCTCGCTGCCGAGTGGCGGACGCATCTGCGGGGCTCCGGAATCGGTCCGCAGTACTCCGGCCAGGCACAGTCGCTCGTTTATGCCGGTGTGCTCTACATGATCACCGGCGCCAACGACGTGTTCGCGCTCGACGTAGAGTCAGGTGAGATCCTCTGGCAGTACAGAGCTAACCTCGATCCGGAGCGCGTTAATGTCTGTTGCGGCTGGACCAACCGCGGCGTTGCAATGGGCGACGGCAAGATCTTCTTCGGCCGGCTCGATGCGCGGCTCGTCGCGCTCGATCAGCAAACGGGCGAAGTCGTCTGGGACATTCAGGCGGAGAATCCCCTGGAGGGCTTCGCAATTACGAGCCCGCCGCTCTATTACGAAGGCATGCTGATTTCGGGCTTCTCCGGCAGCAACCGGGGCATACGCGGCCGTCTCAAGGCGTACGACGCCGATACCGGCGACCTCATCTGGACGTTCTATACGATTCCGGGCCCCGGCGAGTTCGGTCACGATACGTGGCCCGCCGACAACGATGTGTGGCGCTACGGTGGCGGGTCCGTCTGGCAGACGCCGGCCGTCGATCCGGAGCTGGGACTGCTCTATTTCGGCACCGGCAACGCCTACCCGATGTTCAACGGAGCGATCCGCGCGGGCGACAACCTGTTCACGGCGTCGATCGTCGCCATCGATGCGAGAACCGGTGAGTACCGCTGGCATTTTCAGCAGACGCATCACGACATCTGGGATTACGATGCGCCGAATCCGGTGATCCTTTTCGACGCCGAGATCGACGGCCGGCCACGCAGGGGCATTGCGCAGATTCCGAAGTCCGGTTACCTCTATCTGCTCGACCGCGTCACTGGCGAGCCGCTGTTTCCGACGCCCGAGGTGCCGGTGCCGCAGGTGCCGGGCCGAGCGACTTCGCCGACGCAGCCGATTCCGGTTGGTCCGCACATCCTGCCGCACGAAATCGACATCGCGCCCGAAGGCTGGGCGCTCGAGAATCAGGGCCGGACGTTCACGCCGCTGCCGATGGAAGGCTACGTGCTCTATCGGCCGCTCGCGCACGTCAACTGGCCGCCGAGCTCGTACGATCCGGAGATGCACACGATGTATATCTGTGCGACCGACCGGATCGGCGTGCTGCGGGCGAGCGCCGACGATTCGGCGCCGGACTATGTGCCGTACGTGGCAACCGACACGTTCGACCGGACGGACGTGGCGGCACGTGGAATATTCACGGCCGTCGATCTCACCACGCGCCGGGTCGTCTGGCAGCAACAGTGGGCCGACCGCTGCTTCAGCGGCTCGGTCGTCACTGCCGGCGGTCTCGTGTTCGTCGGCCGGAGCGACGGCCGGCTTACCGCCCTCGACAAGCGCACGGGCGAGCGACTCTGGGAGTTCCAGACCGGGACCGGAGCCGGCATACACGGTGCACCGACCGTCTTCGAGTACGACGGCGTGCAATACGTCGCGGCGTTCGCGGGCGGCAGCATCTACGCGCCAGGCCAACCGGGCGACAGTGTCTGGCTCTTCTCGCTGAATGGCGGTATCGAGTCGCAGCCGGCTGCCGCCGGCGCGGCTATCGCCAGGGCGGGGCCAGGCGTCGCGGAGGCACCGTCGGGACCGGCCGACATCGATCAGGGCCGTGGCGTTTACACGCGTGTCTGCGCGGCCTGCCACGGCGAGAATGGCAGAGGCGGAGAGGGGAACGGCGCGCCGCTTGATGGCGAGCTTTCGGCTGACGGCGTCTTCACGATCGTAACCAACGGTCAGAACGCAATGCCGTCCTTCGGCGCGGCGCTATCGCCCGAGGAGCGCAGGGATGTCAGTCACTTCGTTGCGGAAGCGCTGTCGGGACAGTGAGCTTGCAGAGATAGTTAGCCCTTGCGTTGTTGCCCGGGCCGCACAGGCAGGACGAAGCGCGACCGGTCCTGCCAGTTCTCCGGCGTCTATCTCAATAATTCCCAAAAGCCTCGCGGCGTGAGTATTCGGACAGTAACGTCCTCCGGCGGCTTCGTCAGATCCGAGTCGCCAGTAATTAGCACGTCAACATCTCCGACGATCGCTGCGGCGACGACCCATTGATCATCCGGATCTTCGCTTGGCCACGCTACAGGCTTTGAAGGATTGATTACGTCTGAAATGTCTCGAAGGAAGCGGATCACGGAGATGCGTTCACGAGACGGCATTTTCAGCTTCTTTTCGAGCACTCGACTCACTTCGTCGAGAATGAACTCGGAGACAACGAGTTCGTGTTCAGTGAGCACCGTTCGAAGGACGTCCTCGCAGAGACCGCGGCTGGCGAAGGCAGCAATGAGGACGTTCGTGTCGAGCAGGACTCTCACGAGATGTCGCGAAAAACATCCTCATCCGTGAGCCATCCGCGCGCCTCAGCGAATGGCGCGACACTCGCGCGTAGTTGCTCGAATCGGGCCAGTGCCAGCTGCCGTCGCAATGCCTCCCGAATCAGCTCGCTCTTGGGGCGGCCCGTGCGTTTGGCAAGCCTGCGGAGCTCGGCGTCGAGCTTCTTGTCGAGCCTGACCGTTACCGTACTCATGTATTACAGTGTAATACGATCGCTCACGAGGCTCAATGGCGCGGTGGTCGTTGTGGGAGATGAGATCAGCGGCGACACACTGACAGACGATCACGCCTACTCACATTGCTTTCGCTGCGTTAACCGTCGAGCTGACAGCATTAAGCTGAACATACTTAATGTAGTTTCTAGATGTTTCCGCTGAAGCGTTCCTGCACCATTTTGGCGCGATTTGATCCGTGTCCTCGGAACTCGCCTGGATACCAGACGAGAGCAGGAGCGAGCGGCTCGCGTGCTACTTCAGCTTGCGCTTCCTTTTCGGGCGCTTGCCGACGAGATATGACGCCGAGGAGTCGACGAGCGCGTGACCATTGAGTGCCGTTCGGCCAAGCAGCATGCGAAACAGCATGTTGTCTCTGGCAGTCAGCGTCACTTCGATGGGCCAGGCGTGAGACCCAACTGCCAGCGTGGTCTCGATGACCCAACGCTCCTCGCTGTGCCCCCCTGAGTCGGTGACTTTTCGCCTATCGACGACCTTCGCGGAGCAGGCGGTCACGGTCTCGGTATCGCGCTGCCTTGGATGCAGCAGGAATTCGACGTGCTGAACGCCGTCTTTGACGCATGGATGCAGCTCGAACGCGTGTATTGCGGAAGTGCGCGCACCTGTGTCAACTTTGGCCTTTATTGCCGGAAGCCCGAGGTCTGGCAGTTGTACCCACTCTCGCCAACCAAATACCAATAGATCCCTCGACATTTACTCTCCAGGGCGATCGAACATCAGGAGCATTGTATGAAACTCGCCATTCTTTCTCGCGGGCCAAGATCCTACAGCACCAGGCGCTTGAGGGAGGCGGCGCTGGCAAAGGGGCATGAGGTCAAGGTGCTCGATACGCTGAAGTTTGCGATCGACCTTCAGCAAGGCGAGCCGGCGCTGTACTTTCGGCAAAAGTATCTGAGTCACTACGACGCTGTGTTACCGCGAATCGGCGCGTCGATCACGTATTTCGGCACGGCCGTGGTTCGGCAATTTCAGGAGATGGATGTCTTTTGTGCCAATACCGCTGTTGGCATAACCAACTCACGAGACAAGTTGCGCAGCTTGCAGGTGTTGAGCAGGCACCACATCGGGATACCTCAGACGACGTTCGTGATGGACAAGAACGACGTGCTCCCGGCCATCGAGCGCGTTGGGGGAGCCCCGGTTGTCATCAAGCTGATCGAAGGCACGCAGGGCATCGGCGTGCTGTTGGCCGAATCCACCAAGGCTGCAGAGGCCATTATTGAGCTGCTTCAGAGTCAGAGGCAGAACGTGCTGGTGCAGAAGTTCGTCGCGGAGAGCAAAGGAAAGGACATTCGGGCCCTGGTCATCGGTGATCAGGTCGTGGCCGCAATGCGTCGTGTGGCCCAGGGGCAGGAGTTTCGCAGCAACGTGCACCGGGGTGGTGTCGCGGAGGCGGTAGACCTTCCGGAGGAATATCGCACGACGGCAGTCCGGGCCTCGCAGATCCTGGGTCTCAGAATCGCAGGCGTCGACATGCTCGAAGGGAAAGACGGCCCGCAGGTAATGGAGGTGAATTCGTCGCCGGGTCTCGAGGGTATCGAAGGGTGCACAAAGCTGGACATAGCCGGGGCGATCATCGATTTCATCGCTGCGCAGGTCGATTTTCCCGAAATCGATATCCGCCAAAGATTGTCCGTCAGCCAGGGTTACGGTGTCAGTGAGCTGCACGTACCAGCCGGGTCGAGCTTTATCGGCAAGACGATCCGCGACAGCATGACGGTCGAGAAGGATATCAATGTCCTCACGCTTTACCGGGGCGACAAGGTAATTCCCAATCCACGCCTCGACAGGACGCTTGAAGCCGAAGATCGACTGTTGTGCTTCGGCAAACGCGAATCCATGCGAGCGATGATGTCGAAGAAGGCGCGGAAGCGCCGGCGCCCGGTCGTGCAAGAGCTGCAATCCTGAAGGGCCTGCAGTTCATGGACGAGATTCGGGCCCAAAAGGCCGAACCATTCGAAATCGCCGGGCACACGTTGCAACCCGGGCAGCGGATTCAGTTCGACCTGCCGACGGCCAAGCTGTACACGGATACCCCGTTGAACACATCCGTCGAGGTAATTCACGGGCGCAGAGCGGGGCCCGTGCTGCTCGTTTGCGCTGCGATTCACGGCGATGAGCTCAACGGTGTGGAGATCATCAGGCGAATACGCAGCTTTCGCGCGTTGTCGCGACTTCGCGGGACTCTTGTCCTGGTCCCGGTAGTGAATCTGTTCGGATTCATTCATCAGTCTCGCTACCTGCCCGATCGCCGTGACTTGAATCGCTGTTTTCCGGGAAGTGAACGCGGGTCGATTGCGTCCAGGGTCGCGTACAAATTCTTTAACGAAATCGTGCGCTCGTGTACGCACGTTATCGATCTGCACACTGCGGCAATAAATCGGGACAACCTTCCGCAAGTCCGCGCCGACCTGGATCAGCCGGGCGTCAAAGAGATGGCGATGAGCTTCTCGATACCCGTGATCATCAATTCAGGCGTAATAGAGCACAGCCTGCGATATGAGGCCGGCAAGCTTGGCATTCCGGTGATCACGTATGAAGCCGGTGAAGCACTGCGTGTCCATGAGCGGGCGGTCGTTACCGGCGTGCGCGCCATCGTGAGCGTGATGCGTTCGTTGGAGATGCTGCCTGCGAAGCGCGTCAGGACGGTACGCGCGGAGCCGTACATCGCGCGTTCCTCGAAATGGTTTCGTGCGCCGACGGACGGAATCTTCAGGCCGTTGGCCGTACTCGGCGCTCAAGTGAAGGAAGGCGACACTCTGGGCGTGATTTCTTCGCCTTTCTCGTCGGAAGAGACTGTCCTGACGGCGGAGTCGGGCGGAATCGTCGTGTGCATTCACAAGCTACCGCTCGTGAACGAAGGCGACGCACTATTTCACATCGCGCACTTCAAGGAAGTCGCTGCCGTGGAGGCCGAAATCGCTGAGCATGAGAGCAATATCAGGGATGATCGCCTGTACGGCATCGAGGCGGTGCCCGCACCACCAGAAGAAACTACTTGATCGATTTGCTTGCGTCGAGGTCGGTCGAGAAAACTCAATAGTCTATCGAGCCGACGATCGATCGAGTAATCGCCCCTGCTAGTGATCGGGGGACAGGCCGGCGATTTCGGCCGGTGTGGCCGTGATCGCTGTTGCGACATGGTTGTAGAAAGCGATCTCGTGTGAAGACACTCTACGATCCACGGTGATCACTTCCTCGACACAATTGAGCAGCGTGATCTTTTGCGCGCCATCCAGCTTGCGGGACGCGGCGCGCAGATAGCTGTCGAGTGGTGCTGCCTCGTACAGTTCCGAGGCGGCGGCTACGCGGACGTCCGACTCGCTAACAGCCTCGCCGGTCTCTCGTTCGACGATCTTTTGCACCGCCGCGATCTCGACAGGATGGACGTTCGTATCGGCGTCACTCGCGCGTGCGAGCGTCAGCAGCATGACTTCCTTGAACAGGTCCGAGGAGTCGGTGTCGGCGACTGCGCCGCCAAGGATCTGCCGCAACTTCTTGAATGCCCCAAGTCCCATCGTAGGTCTACCTCTATTTTCAGCTCTTATGGACTGTCCGCTGGTGCGAGAGTCTAGCGCAAGATTTCGGGCGAGGGTAAGTGTCGGCCGGGCAGCCGACCGGAGCCGTTTCCTGTTCGGAGGAGAATACGTAATAGAATGCCCGGGACCTGGGGTCTAGGATAGCCAAACAGGCCTGAGTGACGGGAACGCAGCCATGCACCGACAGCACTTACCTCCATTCCTGCGCCGAATATCCCTCATTTTCATCTGGTCCCTGCCGTGGTTGGCCACGGCCCAGGCGCCATCGCCTGATGGTGCAATGATGAAGAAGGAGATGGGCGACATCCTGGATAGCGGGCACGATCCGGCAATATGCGCCCCGGATGGCGTCGCTGTAGGCGGATATGACCTGGTTTCCTACCATACGAGCGATGGGCCGGTCATGGGCGTCCAGGAGTTCTCCAGCGCTCTGGGTGAATTCACTTACCTTTTTTCGAGCCAGGAAAATTTGCGGGCATTCGAAGACGATCCCGAGCGCTACCTGCCTCGTTACTCCGGTTGGTGCGCCATCTCCTTGGCGTTGGGTCGGCTGACCTGTCCCGATTACAGGAATTTCCAGATCGAGGAGGGTCAATTGCTGTTGTTCGAGACAACCGGCTTTACCGATGGACGCGTCGTCTGGAACGTGGACCGAATCGGCAATCGCCGTAAAGCCGACGATAACTACGCGATCATCACCAGAGCAGAATGACTCGGCCCGTCGTCGCGTTCTTGCTGTTTCTGAGCATCGCCGGTTGTACGGATAACAGCGAAAGGCTCACTTTACTTCACTCTGCAGAGCAGCCCGCTCCGGGGATTGCCCAGAAGATCAAGCAGGTGCTGGAAAGGGAAGGCTTCACCATCGAGTTGGTCCCTGAAGAAAGTCCGGAGGCAATTATCGAAAAGCTGGCGGAGGATGCTGCCGACCTTGCAGTGACGGAGGAGCCCTCACGCATGCAGCCTGGGGTAACAACGATCGCACCCCTATACCCGAGCATCTTGCATGTTCTATATGAGCGTGATGAGAGCCCGGCGTCGTTTCAGGAGGTCTTGTCGGGCAAGCAGGTTTACGCGGGCCCGCCAGGCGGTGCCGGACAGCGCCTGCTGGAGAGTTTCAGCCAGGACTTTCGCGTTCCGCCGTCGACCTATACGGTAAATGACGATCCCTGGTCCGTAACGCCGGAAGTGTTCTTCATTTTGGGCGACTTTCTGGCGCCGGACTCGATCGGTCAGTTGGAGAGCTATCGTCTGTATAGTTTCGGCTCACCTTCGGCTCTTGGGCAGGGTACGGTAGCCGAGGGACTCGCGTTGACCCACCCGAACATCAAGACATTCGTCTTGCCGAAGAATATCTACGGACCGTTCAACGATCTGCCCGTTTTGACGTTGGCCACGCGGTCGGTTCTGCTGGCCTCGGAGTCGCTTGAAGAGGCGGTGGGTTACGAGTTGATCCAGCGACTCATAGAGCATTCACAGGAGTTGTCCGATCACTACACATTGGTAACCCAGGAGCTAAAGCCCGATCTGGACACAACGCGTCTCACGCAACCCTTGCACTTGGGCGCTCGCCGTTTCGTCGACAGAGACAAGCCCAGCTTCATCGAACGCTATGTCGAAGTCATTGCGTTAGCCATTACCGTTCTTGCCGCGCTCGGTAGTGGGCTTCTGGCGCTTCTGCGCTACAGCAAACAACGCGCAAAGGATAGGGTAGACCTCTACTACAGAAAGATCCTGGACTTGAGGCAAAAGATCCGGACCGACATGGACATCGATGCGCAGAGAGCCATCGCGAGTGAAATTAAGGATGTACAGGAAGAGGTCTTCGCCTTGCTCATTGATGAGCGTGTCAGCGCCGACGAGACGTTGACCATTTTCCTGGACCTGTCGAACCAGGTCCTGAAGGAATTGGAGCCAAATTTGTCCTGAGTCGCCAGCGCGCAGCACGGCTGTTGAGTCTCGTTGCCGGCAGTAAGACAATCGGCCCTACACACAAGAACAAGGCGAAATCCCATGCGCTTTTCCGGAATCCTCGCTCTGCTTCTGGCGGCCGCCGTTACGCTTCCAGCCCAGGCCCAGGACTGCGATCGCAGCTGCCTGGCGGGTTTTCTCGACAGCTATCTCAATGCTCTTACCGCCAACGACGCGACGCTTGCGCCGCTGAGCTACGGTTTCCGTCAGACGGAAAACTCCGTGGTGACGCCGAATGATGAGGGCCTCTGGTCTTCGGTGACGGCCCTTGGCGAGCTCGAGCGCCGTTACTACGATCCGGCCGGCAAGACAGCCGGATTCTTCGGGTTGCTCGACGAGAGTGGCGAGCCTGCGGTGGTGGCCCTGCGCCTGAAGGTCGAAAACCGGATGATCACCGAAGCGGAGTGGCATATCGGGCGTGAGGGCGACGCCGGCATCACCGGCGAGCCGGGCGGCGTCGTATTCGATGTCGAAGACCTGCTCGCGAACCCACCCAATGAAGGTCTGGTGCCGCTCGATCGGCGCTACAGCCGGGACGACCTGATCGCAGTCGCCAACAGCTATTTCGACGGCATCATGGCCAGGAACAGCAAGGTGGTGAAAGGCCATCCCGGCTGCTCGCGCCGCGAGAACGGCTTCCCCACATTCGGCGGCCCGCTGGCGCCGGGCGCGGTCGGATTCAACGGCACCAGCGATTGCCGCACCGTCGGCGATTTCGGCCTGGCGCAAATCACGGCCAGGCGCACGCAGGTGGTGGACGTGGATCAACAGATCGTCATGATGTCGGTGGTGTTTCTGCGGCGGCCCGGCAACGAGCGCTGGCGCAATCATTTCACTCACACGATCAGCATCGAGGACGGGCTGATTCGCCATGTGCACGGCGCCATGTTTTACGCGCCGCCGGACAGGCCGATACCGAACTGGCCGCCTTACGACGGGAATTTTCCGCTGCAGCCCTGATCGATCGCGAGTCTGCTCGGCGCAGGGAAGAGCCAACACCCGATTCGGAAAACACGGATTCAGTCTCGGGAGGCGCCGTGAGATTGTCTTCCGACAGGCGAACTCGGCCTGGATCTTGCGAGAGGGACGAAGCGGGTAGACATGCCGTGCATCCGTTAGCCAGAGGACTCGGCGTCGCTCATCAGCATGAATCGGACGGACCGGCTCCGGGAAGGCTGCATGCCACCCGAGCGATCGGTCCGGCTGGTGCCGTCGACCAGCGCCAAAGGGCGTAGCTTGCAGAAGCTGATGGACGCGCTGCTAAGCGCCGGTGCGTACCCGCACCGAACGCGTCAAATCGACTTGATAGAGACCCATATATCGTGGGTCATCCTGACCGGCGATTTCGCCTACAAGATCAAGAAGCCGGTAAAGCTGCCGTTTCTTGATTTCACGACGCTCGAGAGCCGGCGGCGTTTTTGCAATTCCGAGCTTCGCCTGAACCGGCGTCTTTCAGCCGAACTTTATCTCGATGTCGTTCCGATTGGCGGTGAAGCGCATGCTCCACGCATCGGGGCGACTCCTGCGTTCGAGTATGCCGTCAGGATGGTGCAGTTCCCGGTCGAGAACGTGCTCGACCAATATATCCGTCGCGCCGACATCCCGATTGCCGCCGTACGCAATCTGGCTGAACGACTCGCAATGTTCCACGCGGAGCTTAGGGCCGTCGCCAATCCGGGCGCCGAGTCCGCCGCAATCCGTAACCTCGAGGAGCTGCGGGCCGTTTCGAAACCCGAGATGCGTGGTCGCCTGCGACCGATCGAGGCGTGGACCCGCAGTCAGCTCGATGCGCTGGCCGAGCGGCTTAGCGAGCGCCAACGCGGCGGAGCCATTCGGGAATGCCATGGGGACCTGCACCTGGGAAACCTGGTGCTTACGGGGTCGCAGATCATTCCGTTCGACTGCCTGGAGTTCGACAGATCGCTGCGGTGCATCGATACGCTTAGCGAAATCGCGTTCACGGTTATGGACTTCATGGCGCATCATCGTGCTGATCTCGGTTTTGAATTTCTGAACCGTTACCTCGAAGTCTCGGGCGACTACGCCGGACTTCAGTTGCTGCGCTTCTATCTCGTCTACCGCGCGCTGGTGCGCACCAAGGTTCGCGCACTTCAATCCGGGCAATCGGCAGCGCGGGGTCATGGTGTGTCCGGGTATCTGCATCTCGAGCTTGCCGAAAGGGCGATAGAGAAGAGAACGCCAGTTCTCGTCATTACTCATGGGTTGTCGGGTAGTGGCAAAACGACTTTAACGAGCCAGCTCGTTGCGCAACTCCCTTCCGTGCGCGTTCGTTCGGACCTTGAACGTAAACGTCTGTTTGGTCTCGGCCCGATCGATCGAAGGGTCGCAGAGCCCGGGAAGGGTCTTTATACGAAGCAGATTACGGAAGCGACCTACGCTGCGTTGTTGCGCGCGGCGGATGCCGCACTCAGCGCGAGTTTCGACATCATCGTCGATGCTGCGTTTCTGAAGAAGAGCCAGCGCGACGAGTTCGCCGGATTGGCGGAGCGGCATGCGGCGCGCTTCGTAATTCTCGATTGTGTCGCGGAAGAGGCCGTGCTGCGAGAGCGCGTATCTACACGGTTCAGGAAGAGTTGCGACGCGTCAGACGCAGATGTGACCGTGCTGGAACATCAACTCGCGACCGCGGAAGCGATCGGCCTCGACGAGGCGGAGCCGATCACAATCGACACGAATCAGCCGGTCGAGATCGGAGCGCTGGCGCGCAGGATCATGGGCTAGCCTGCCAGCTGGCTCGCCTGCCAGCTAGCCTGCTAGCGGGATCCATTGCCGCGGACTCAGGCCTGCATCGATTTGGTCCATGAGCCCCCTTCCAGCGCGCGTAAGACGTCTCGCCGCGTCAGCAAGCCAACGAGCCGGCCATCGGCAACCACCGGGAATCTGCGGAAGCGCGATTGGGTAAGCCGCACGGCGACATCGACGAGGTTCTCGTCGGGTCCTACACACGTGGCCGGCGCGGACATGAAATTTCTGACCGGGCCGCCCCACTCTCCGTAGTAGTCGGCCGACGCAGCGGCAGCGATGCAGTCCCTTTCGGTGAGGACGCCGATGACCGCTGACTCATCGTCTACAACGATGACGCCGGAAATATCGTTTTCGATTAGTAGTCCAACCACCGCTGTGATTTCCGTGTGAGGGGAAACGGTGATGGGATGTTTCGTCATATAGTCACGAACCTCGAGTGAGGCAGCATTCATCGTTCGCTCCCGCAGTTGCAATCGCGCCCGCAACTACCCGTCAAGGGACGGCGCCGGAAGACGACGCCGAGCGCCATGCCGAGCATGGCGAGCACGAAAACCACGAATACGCTTAGGAACAACATCACACACCAAAGTCGTCGAGGAAAATCTGCTTCTCAGGTACGCTGAGCTCAGCCAGCATCTTCAGCACGGCGGCACTCATCAGTGGCGGGCCACACAGGTAGTACTCTACGGCGGACGGATCCGGGTGGGTCTTCAGGTATCGGTCGAAAACCACCGAATGTATAAACCCTCGGTGTCCTGGCCAGTCCGATGCCGGGTCTTCGTTCGATAGCGCCACATGGTAGGTAAAGTTCTCGTGATCCGCGGCGGCAGCTTCGAACTCGTCGACGTAGCAGAGCTCGTCATGACCTCTGGCACCGTACCAGAGACTGATTCGGCGCCGGCTTCTCTTGCCCAATAGATCGAGCAGGATGGAGCGCAACGGCGATACGCCGGCACCGCCGCCGATCAGCACCATCTCTCCGTTTCCATCGCGCGCGTGGAAGTCTCCGAACGGGCCCCGAACCGGGACGCGATCACCCGGTTTCAGCCCGAAGAGCCATGACGAGACCGCCCCAGGCGGTGTTCCGGACGGCGTGCCCGGCGGCGGCAGCGCAATCTTGACGACCAGGACTACGTGTCGGTCGTCCTGTGGCGGATTGGCGAGCGAGTAGGCCCGGGTGGCCGAATCCCGCACGATCGATTTCAGATCGTAGAGTCCGCTCTCCTCCCAGCGCGCCGTGAAGGGAGCGCCGATGTCGATGTCTTCGAAACGCAGTCGGTGCGGCGGCGCTTCGATCAGGACATAGTCGCCGGCCTCGAAATCGATCGGCTCATCGAGCTCCAACGTGAGCTCCTTCAAATACGTCGCGACACTGCGATTGGATGTGACTACGCCCTCGAACCGCTGCACCGACAGAACATCAGTGGGCACATCGACGGCGAGCGGCTCTCGAACCTTGAGCATGCAGGCAAGCCGCATGCCGGAAGAGAGATCGGCCTGGCTGATGTGCAATTCGTCGGCCGGTGCGGCGAAGCTTGCGCCCGACGTGACGCGGACCCGGCATTGGCCGCAGGTACCGCGCCCGCCACAAGCGGCGGGCAGGTAGATGTCATGCCCGGCCAGTGCCTCTAACAACCGGGCGCCCGCTGGGACTTCGACTGCCTGCCGGCCGTTCAGAGCGATACTGACAGTGCCACCCGGCTCCAGGCTGTGTCGAGCAGCCAGGACCATAATCGTCAGTGACAGCACGACGACTGTGAAGACGGCAACGGGCAGGCCGATTTCCAGAACCATACTCGTGCTCATGTTCCGATGCCGCCGATGCCGACAAAGCCGAGGCCAAGCAGCCCGGTGATGACGAACGCGAGGCCAAGTCCACGCAAGCCTTCGGGGACATCGTCTTCGCGGATACGCTCCCGAATCGTCGCAAACAACACAATCGCTATGCCCCAGCCCGCGCCGCTGCCGAATCCATAGGCGACGCTCTCAGTTAACGTGTAGTCGCGCTGAACCATGAACAACGAGCCGCCGAGGATCGCGCAATTGACGGTCAACAGGGGGAGGTAGACGCCAAGTCCGTGTTGCAGCCGCGGCGAGAAGCGCTCGATTGCCATCTCCAGTATCTGAACGAAGGCAGCGATTACGCCGATGAAAGTGACGAAACGCAGGAATGACAGGTCGAATCCGCCAAGGTCGAGCCAGCTCATCGCCCCGGGCGCGAGCAGATATTCGTAGACCAGGTGATTGAGTGGCACGGTGATCGAAAGGACCACGGTGATCGCGACTGCGAGACCCGTGGCTGTTGCGACCTTGCGCGAGACGGCGATATACGTGCACATGCCCAACAGATAATTCAACGCCAGGTTCTCGACGAATACGGCACGAAAGACGATCGACGCGGTCTCCATCGTTCCTAGTTCGTCCTGGTCGCTGTTGCGGTGCCGGTCAGAGCGTCGGCTTCGCGTTGAGTTGGGCGCCGCTGCCGAATCCACCAGACGATCAGCGCCATGACGAACAATGCGCTCGGTGTCAGGAGCATCAACTGGTTCGGTTCGTACCAGCCGCCCGTGCTCGTCAGTGGCAGAACTTGCTTGCCGAGAAGCGAGCCGGACCCTACCAGCTCGCGAGTCGCGCCAACGACAATCAGAATCCAGCTGTAGCCGACGCCGTTGCCGATGCCGTCGAGCAGGCTGGCCCAGGGTCCGTTGTGCATGGCAAAGCTTTCGACGCGCGCCAGCACGATGCAGTTCGTGATGATGAGCCCGACGAAGACCGACAACGTTGTCGAAACTGCCGGCATGAACGCCTTCAACACCTCGTCGACGACAATGACTGCCGTGGCGATCAAGGTGACCTCAATGATCAACCGAATGCTGCGCGGCAGCACGTGTCTCAGCAGACTTACGGTGACGTTGGCGAAAACGAGCACCGAGATGAGAGCCGCGCTCATGACGATCGATGGCAACAGGGAGCTCGTTACGGCGAGGGCCGAGCACAGCCCAAGGGCACGCAACGTAACCGGATTGGTCTCGATCAACGGATCCATCAGGACTCGCGGCGGGCGCGGCAACGGCATGCGCTCAGCTCCCCTCGCGTAGCCGGCTCAGCAACGGACCGTAGCCGTCCTCGCCGAGCCAATAGCGAACAAATGTGTCCAGCCCGGCAACCGTCACTGTGGCGCCGGTAATTCCGTCTACTCTTCCCAGCGCGGCGCTATCGTCCGGTCCGCCAACGCGAAGCTCGAGCACGCCGTCTGGCGAGTAGGCGCGTTTGCCCCGCCAGGAACGGAGCCACTCCGAATTCAGGATACGATCGCCGATACCGGGCGTCTCCCCATGCTCGTAGAACCAGGCATCTGCAATTGCCACGAAGTCGCGTTCCAGGGCGATGTAGCCGTGGATCGTCGACCACATGCCGCGTCCGTACACGGGCAGAACGATTCTGTCGATCTGCCCGCCGCTTTCTATCAAGTAGACAGGCATCAGGAGCGGACGAGCGCCGAGTGACGCCATGTCTAGCTCCGGATCGATGTCGCGGCGCGCATCAGGGTTGTCGGCCGCAGTGCGATAGTCGTAGGCGGCAGCCATGTTCGCATCGGCCGTGACGAAATTCGCGGCATCGAGATCCGCGAGTCGCGTTTCGACGTTCAGAAAACGATCAATGACTTCGGCGTCCTCCAGAGTTTCCGTTGGTCCGGCGAGGCCGGCCGCCACGAGCACGGCCCGGTTCTGCTCGATGGACTGCATCGCGATCTGGATGGGTCTCAGCCAATAAACAGCAATCGATACGAGCAGCGAGCAGGTCAATGCGACGATCGTCGCGACCATCAGCGTGCGGCCGATCGACTCGCGCGCCGTCACTGGATCGTTCCGCGCGCGTTCATCGCTTGCCCTTCATTTTCCGCCATCTGTCGATTCGTCATGTGGTCGATCAGGGGAATGAAGAGGCTGGCGAGCAATAGGGCCGCCCATGATCCTTCGGGGTGGGATGGATCCGCTGAACGGAGCGCAATTGTCAACGCTCCGAACAGTATGCCGAAGGCCAGTCGACCGGCCAGTGCTCTCGGCTGGGTCGTCGGGTCCGTCGCAACGAATGCGAGCAGGAAGGCAACATTGCCGAGACCGAGTTGCCACGCCCAGCCGAGCGTTCCGAATGACATCTCGGCGATCGCGACGGCAGCTACGCCCGCCACGACGACTGCTGCCGAGATCTTGCGCGTGAAGATCAGGTAGAGCGCGCCGAGGAGACATGCGAGCGCCGAGGGCGTGCCGATCGCACCGATTTCGCGGCCGAGAACCGCGTCGAACAGCGTAGTTCCGGCCGCGCCGACGCCCTCTGCGCCGCTGCCGGCTGCCACGGACCAGGTCGTCGCTGCGCTGCTGCCAGGCAGCCAGGCCGTCGGGTCGACGAGAGCGGGGTAGGCGAATGCGACGAAGACCAGACCGAGTAGCGCCGGATTGACCAGATATCGCCCGGTACCTCCGAAAACATGGCAGCCGAAGACCAGACCGAATGACAGCGCCAGCGCGGCGACGCCGAAGGGCATCGTGGCCGGCAACAGCAGGCTGAAGATCCATGCATGCAGGCACCAGCACGCATCGCGCGGGCGCGCTCGCGCGTGGGAGAAGATCCCCGACCAGAAATAGCTGATCAGAAGTGCTACGCCAAGCAATGGCAGCCAGAAGAGGAGGCCCATGCCAAATGCAGCGAACAATGCCGACGCCTCGGCAGCGCTGCCGATCTTGTCCGCGAGCATGAGCTGCCAGCCGCCCGATGGGTCGATCGGTCCGTCCAGCATCCGTGCACCCAGATTCCAGATACCGGTCGCTGCAGCTGGAAGTGTTGCGATAAAGAAGTGTCGATTCGTCGAACTCACACCGACTCAACTACGCGCAGGGGATACCGTCATATAAACCCCCACTCGGTGGCTGAATGGATACGTATTTGCCGCCGTACCGTGCGTTTCATTGAGATGGTAAGAATACCGGGATGCAAACTTGGCGATTCGGTTCGATACCGCTAACGGCTCTTGTTACTGCCGTTGTCTCACTCGCGTTGCCCGGCTACGTAAACGCACAGGTGACGGAATCGAATTCGCAGGTAACCGAGACACTTTGCCGAGCCTGTCATCGCGATCAGTTCGAGGCAGTGACGTCGAATCCTCATGTCGTGCTGGACAGCGAGGTCTGGCGCGATCGCACGGGTCGTGCTCCAGGCTGCCTCAACTGTCACCGTGACGCGAACGAGCACATCAGCGCAGGTGGCGGCCGCGGTAACGTCTTCGCTTTCAGCGATGAGCCGCCGGCCGAGCAGTCGGCGGTTTGCCTCGACTGCCATCGAGCTTCCCATTCGGAATTCGATCGCAGCGCGCATGCCCGGGCCGGACTCACTTGCTCGAGTTGCCACGCACAGCACGGCGCCGGTGAGCAGGCGTTGTTGCGCGAGATACCGGACGCAGTTGAGCAGCAGGGCAGGATCGGCGCCTCGAGTCGGTTGTGTGTCGACTGCCATAGCGAAACGCTGGCGGCATTCGAGCTGAACGAGCGCCATCGGTTGATCGAAGGCGCGCTCGAATGCACGTCATGTCATGATCCGCATGCGGCCGCGACGCGTACTTTGCTAGGTGGCTTCAAGCAGGACGCGTGTCTGGAGTGCCACGCCGACAAGGGCGGACCGTTCGTATTCGAGCATCCGGCGTCCAGGGTCGACGGCTGCACGGCATGTCACAGCCCACACGGCTCGCAGAATCGTCACCTTCTGACTCACCAAAATGTCGCCGAACAATGCTATAGCTGCCACGCTGGCGTTCCTCAGTTTCATTTCGGGTTCAACCCTGCGGCGCCTGCGCGCTTCGGCCTGGATACGCAGTGTACGAACTGTCATTCCACGATTCACGGCTCGAACTTCGATCCCGACTTTCTGAAGTAGCGCGCCGGATGGACCGCAGCTCGAACCGTAACGTCGGCCTCTCTGCCGGGGCCCTGTTCCTCGTCGGCACGGGCGTATTGGCCCAACCCTCAGAATCACCGCTGACCGGCTCCGTGTCGCTTGGTACGCGGAGCGTCGATGTCGAGGGAACGGCCACGAAATATCGGGAAGACATCAATCTCGACGATGGCATTCGCGTTTTCGATATCGACGTCAGTTATCGTCCGACCGATGCTGATGCAAGACTCGACGATTTGACGTTTCGTACGAGCAACCTGGGGGGTGATCCATTCGAGAGCATTCATTTTTCGGCGCGAAAGTTCGGCGCCTGGAAGCTCAAGCTCGATCGGCGTCGCTCCGACTACTTCTACGAAGATACGATTCTGCCGGCTGCGCTCGCGAGCGTCGAGGGGTCGACCGGTGGCGACTTTCATCATTTCGATTTCGAGAGGGTTCGAGATTCGGCATCGCTCGAGCTCGCTGTATCGCCTGCCACCTCTCTGTCGATCGGCTTCGATCGTCAGCAGCGAGTCGGTGAGAGCACGACGACGCTCGATATTCAACGGGATGAGTTCGAGATCGACAAGCCGCTCGACGAGTCTTTGGAGTCACTGCGAATCGGCCTCTCGCATCGGTGGCAGAGAGTCACATTGATCTTCGAGGAGCAGATCCGCGATTTCGAAAACACGAGCGCGCTGTTCCTGCCCGGTGCCTCTCCGGGGCTGAATACGACGACGAATCCGGCCGAGCTGCAGTTCTTTTTTCTCGACCAATCGTATGACTTCGACAGCCAGACCCACCTGCTGAGGGCCATTGTCGACCCGACGGACAAGATCGACTTGAGCATGATGTGGCGACGCGAGGATCTGAACCTCGATACGTTTGCCAGCGAGCAGTCGCTAGGTACCACATTTACCGGCGCTCCGTTTTCGACGGATACGGACGGGCCGGGTCGCAGCGGCCGCGATATAGAGAGTTTCGCCATCGACCTCGGTTTCTCGATTGGCGCGCGCGCTCGGGTGATCGCCGGCGCCCGCTCGAACGTGCTCGATCAGGACGGCGCGCAGGTGTTCGGTGCGGAAAATAGTCGCAGCAGTTGGGATATCGAAACCGACGGCTTCGAGCTTGGCGCAGAAGTCGCCCTCGGCCCGCGGACCGTGTTGACGGCCGGCTGGTCGACCGAGAGTCGTGACGTCGATTTCGACCGACTCTTCGCCGGGATGCCGTCGGTCATCGATCGCGACACGAAGCGGGATGGGTACTTCGCTCGCGTGCAACATACTACCGAGAGCGGCTTGAGAGTCTCGGCAACGATCGAGGACAACCGAATCGACGATCCCTTCGCGTTGGCCGTTCCTACTGACAGCCAGCGTTACGGCTTGTCGTTCCGCTATGCATTCGGGAACGGGATAGACATCCAGGGCAGTCACAAACGCACTGACGTCGCCAACGAAGCATCAGGCTGGATATCCGATACCGAGCAATCGAACCTGCGACTGCGCTACACACGGGGCAACATGCAGATTGCTGCCGGCATATCTCTGATCGACGTTTCCCGAGAAATCGATCAGCTGGTAACGGGCGGCACGCGGCAGGTCTTTTTCCCGATCTTCTACGGAGCGGATTCCGCGCTCTACGATGTCTCCGTTCGTCGCCGGGTGTCCGAGCGAATCACACTCGGCGGCAGCCTCAGGGAGTACGAGAATCGCGGCAGCTTTGCGCTCGAGCGGGACGACCATCGGTTCTACGCCGAGATCGGGCTGACCGACGACTACATGATTTCGGTCAGTTACCGAGACGTCAGTTATCGTGAAGACGCGTTCGACGCCTACGATGCCGAAATACTCGAGCTTGGATTGAGACTTCTCTGGTAGGGCCATTTTTTGCGTCGTGGCTACCTCTGTTGCGAGCAAGTGTCGAGACCGAGTGTCGCTGGTTCGTCGTTGCGCGATCTGCTGCTCGCCCCCAGATTCACGTAATATAGCGACTAAAGGTCAAGCAAAGGATCGTGAATGAGAGTCATCCTGCTGCCGGTCGCTGACCGGCCCGAGTGCAAAATGGCGCTGGATGCAGCCTTCGTCCTCGCCGGCAAGCTCCAAGGCAGCCTTATCGGGTGTCATCTGAGGCCGCACCGTAGCGAAGGCAAGCGGGATAGCTTTTTCGAATCGTACCTGGGCTTCCGAAGGTCGACTGCCATTGCGGCGCGCCTGACCGTAAAGGAAATCGATCTGAGAAGGCGAGCAGCCGAGAGGCTGTTCGTACAGCGTGCCGAGCAACACGAATTCAAGCTGGTGAAGCGACCTCGGCTTGGCGCGGAGCATGTTGCGCAGTGGGTTGAGATGATCGGCTCTCTCGACCGTTTATTTTCGATAGTCGGTCCCACGACCGACGCATCGATAGTCTCGCGGCCGATGGAGAATGCGAAAGGGCCAGGCGCTGATTTCATGCTGGCCGCGCTACTTGAGACGGGGAAGCCGGTGTTCGTCTTGCCTCAGTCGCCGATATCCTCCTTGGGCAAACGGATCACGATCGCGTGGAATCAGAGTGTGCAGGCGGCCAGGGCAGTGACAGCTGCATTGCCGTTACTGCAGCAAGCTGAAGCGGTCAATATCGTCGTTGCCGGACCGGAATCCCGGACGGGGCCGAAGGCCACAGCCCTCGTCAACTATCTGAGGTTCTGGGGAGTAAAGGCAGAGCGTATCAAGACACGTGGTCAAGATCCGGGAGACGAGATTCTGCGGAGCTATCGCAGTGCCGGCTCGGACCTGATCGTCATGGGAGCGTATTCACGCGGCAGGTTTCGCGAGAGGATCTTCGGTGGCGTCACCGAAGACCTCTTGTTCCGTTCCGGCGAGCCGGTTTTCTGCTTGCACTCGTAGCCTCGCGCCTGACTCGTAGCATTGCGCCTGCGACGCGTTATAGAGTTCTGTCCGAATCAGCGTCCGGTACGTAGTCACCGTCCAGTATGTTTTGATCCTGAGAAGATATCGGCTGGTAGTCTCCGACAAAGACATATCGTGAGTCCAGGAAGGCGACAACATCGATCAGCTCTCGAATGGTCATCGTGTCCAGGTGCCGCAGCGACATCGGCGAGCCTCCTGAGGAAGTGAGTTGCCCCCAACGTTGCCAGTAGCGCTCCGATATACGATGTTCAGGATTGATAATGGACGTCACCAGCTCGGAGTAGGCTTTCACCTGGCTCGTCTCGCCCCCAAGTTCGAGCATGGGAGCCTGATTGCCGGTTAATGCCGGCAGGCGCACGCCCACCACCGTGTGGCAGGTGTGACATTGGTGATCGATAAAGGCTTGCTGGCCGGCCTCGATATCGCCCTCCTCAATAGGGAATCCGAAGCTGGGATAGAGGGTGCATCCCGATATCGACAGCAAAAAAGCGCACGTTGCGAGATTCGTCAGGGTCAGGTGTCTCATTCGAGTCCTCAATCGTTCCTGGCATCCGGGCCTGTCGTCGGCACTCCATGCCAACTCCGTCCAAGCCTAACGACATTAAGCGCTCCCTTCGAGGCCGCCTATGCGGGATATCACTAGTAGCAGGGCGGTTACGTTGTTGCGATCCGCGGCTTCGGATGGACGAGCCGATACCGGGTATGCGGATCTCCTGGCGCAAGGAGATCTTCGCGTCGTAGCTGTCTAGCCCGGAAATCTCACCCGCGAATCGGTGAGATTTCCCGGCTAGCTTTGGTCCGGGTCCGCGGCCGCCGGTTGCCCGGACGAGTTCTTTCCAGGATCGTGAAAGACCTCGAAGATCTCCATTCTTGACTCGATGCGGGCAGATTCCTCAAGGCTTCCCTCGAATTTCTCACGACTGCGATTCCAGAAGTTGCCCACATCGAGATCCCCCATTTCCGGCCATTCTTCGTAAGCGACGAAGTGGTTCGGGTCGTTTATGGAGTGGAGGAGGAAAGAGGCGCCATCCGTGCGCACTTCCAATGTTGCGGCAAGATTACCTGGCAGCGCGCTTCCAGGTCGATTGCCCGAATCGGCGGCCAATGCACTGGAGACGACCGCCAGAGTGTAGTCGGAAGCTTCTTCCGGAGGAGTGGTATCCCTCAGGACCAGAAAAAATTCCGGAGCTGCCGGCCTCGCGCTGAGCGGTCTCAAGCGCTTCGCGAAGTCGCCACGATATTCTCGGGAAAGCTGAACCGTGAAGAACTCATCGTAGTCCGACCACACTTCGTACAGAATGAAGTGCGAAGGTTCACTTATCGACTGCGCAGCCTTGAGAATGAGGCAGGTGGGTTCCTGAATCGCTGTATCCACGACGTGCCGCAATTCAGCTCGCGTCGCCGAGTGTGAAGCTTCTCTTGCGAACAGGTGGGAAACGATCCCCAGCCTTTTCCCGCGTGCTTCGGGTCGCTCCACATACGCAGTCCATTCCGTCGGAAAGGGAATCACCTCTTCGGCATCCGTCGCGTCAGCCAGAGCGATCCCGCGAAGCGGGTGCTAAATGGGTTCCTCGTACGGCAGCCCCACATACTGCTCGGCGATAATCTGCAGGCCGGCCGGGGAATTCAGGTAATAGTCCAACTCGGACTCCATGAATCGCTGAAACGTGCTTCCGGCGAGGTCCGCTACCGTAGTGTTCGATCCGAAGTTGTGCAGCATATTGGTGAGCCACCATGAGAATCGCTCGCCGTGCCACACGCGGCGCAGCGCGATGCCGGAGTACTGCCTGATGCATTCGGTGTCGCCATCACGATAGACGCGGGTGAGTAGCTTATGAAGCGTGGCCACGTCCGAGGCTGCCAGGTTCAGGCCCTTTGCGCCGGTCGGCGGCACGATGTGCGCGGCGTCCCCCGCCAGGAACAGTCTGCCGTACTGCATCGGTTCGCAAACGAAAGAACGCAGCGGTGCGATGCTCTTTTCTATGCTCGGTCCCGTCACCAGCTTTTCGGCCGCGCTTTCCGGGAGGCGGCGTCGAAATTCGGTCCAGAAGGCCTCGTCAGTCCACTCTTGAAGCTCATCGCTCAACCGTACCTGTATGTACGAGCGGGCGCGCGTTGCCGACCTCCTGCTCGCGAGCGCGAATCCTCGCTCGTGTCGGCAGTAGATCAGTTCGTCACTGACTGGTGGGGTTTCGCTGAGGACGCCGAGCCAGCCGAAAGGGTAGACGCGTTCGTGTTCCGTGCGCAGCTCGTTTGGGATTGTCTTCCGAGAAATTCCATGGAACCCGTCGCAACCGGCAATGTAGTCGCACTTGAGAACGTACTGTTCTTCACGGTGAGAGAAGGTTACTGACGGGTTGTCCGAGTCCGGTTCATGGATGCGGGCGTCAAGAGCTTCGTAGTAGGTTACGAGGCCGGCCGCTTCGCGAGCGTCCATCAGATCCCTCGTGATTTCCACCTGCCCGTAACAGATCACGACGCCGCCGGACGAATTTTCCTTAAGGTCGACGCGGACCACGCGCCCATTCAGCGAGATCTCGAACCCCTCGTGAACTTCCCCTTCGGCATCGATTCGTTGTGCAACGCCAGCCTTGCGGGCGAGGTCGACAAAGCCGCGCTCGAGGATCCCCGCCCGAATCCGACCGAGAACGTACTCGCCCGTTCTGCGTTCCAGAATGACGTTCTTGATGCCCTGCCTGGCGAGTAGTTGGCCCAGGAGCAGGCCGGCCGGCCCGCCGCCAATGATTGCGACTTGCGTGGTTATCGTTTTCATCAAGATGAGTGTCCTGAACGATTCGAGATTCTTTCAGATCATTCTTCCTAATCTTACCGTACATGATCTGTCTAGATGGCCGCATCGAATCGATATCTGACCAGCGGATAATCCCCGCTGACTACTGAAACTAACTCGTCGTTCCAATCGGGCAGTGTTAGGCTCCCGAGAGGCCGAATATGGCCGGCGGGATGGTCGTAAGGGAGAGCGTCCTAGGTGGAGCGGAGCGCGGCTTGCGCATGCGGAGCATTAAGCATACGCGTGCAGGGCGAACCTACCATCGTAGCTGCATGCAATTGCCTCCAATGTCAGAGGCGGACGGGTTCGGTGTTCGGTGTGGGTTCTTACTTTCTGAACAGCCAGATCATCGAACGGTCTGGGACGAGCGAGGTATTCGAGCGGTCCAGTGACTCGGGCAGAAAGATTCGTGCCCATTTTTGTCCGAAATGCGGGTCGACGGTCTACTGGGAGCCCGAGTTTCTGGAAGGCCAGACCGGGGTCGCCGTCGGTTGCTTCGCCTCGGACGAATTTCCGGCACCCGCGTTCGTCGCATGGAACGCATCGAGACATCAGTGGGTTCGGTTCCCGGACCACTGCCTGACATCCGATACTCAAGACTTCGGCCCCGGCTGAGCTGACTTGCTGGAGAACGTTTTATGGCTGCCTACCTTATCGCCCACGTGGATATTCGCGACTGGGAAGCCTATCGCGAGTATATGCGGCATACCCCGCGCGTCATTCATCGGTTCGGGGGAAGATTCATTGCCCGCGGCGGAGAGACTGTCACTCTGGAGGGCCCGGAGGAGACGCTTCGGATCGTCGTGATTGAATTTCCATCCATGAACGAGGCGAGGGCATTCTATGACTCAGCCGAATACGCCGAAACGAAGCGGCTTCGCGAGGGAGCCGGCGAGGCCAGATTCGTCGTTGTTGATGGCTACCCGATAGAGCAGTGGGAGGCATCCGTGCGAGAGAGCAGCGAGCTGGCGCCGCCTTCGACCGGGTCGGTGACTTAGTGCGGTCCCCGGGGTTGCATTCGCCGGCGAATTCCGCGCCGGTGCGGAACGCGTTACCTGAAGGAATCCAATCGTGACACCAACAATCGAGAACGCACGGTTGCTTTGGGACTACCTGGCTTCGTTCAGGTCGGTGGCTCCGTCCGATGCCATCGTTGTTTGCTGCTCCTACGATCTGCGGGTTTGCGACCATGCCTGCACCTTGCTCGAAGCAGGGTTCGCGCCTCTCGTGGTGTTGAGCGGAAGGACGGGAAACTGGACAAGCCATCTGTGGGACAGACCGGAAGCGCACGTCTTTTTCGATCGGGCGGTCCGTAACGGCGTGTCGGAAGACCAGCTCCTGATCGAAGATGGCGCCACCAATTTCGGGGAGAACGTCACGTTGAGCCGAGACCTTCTCCAGACGGCAAAGACAGTTACGTTTCTGACGAAACCCGCTTCCGTTCTGCGCGTCAAGCTGACAGTCGACGCGCAATGGCCGGAGATCACCGGCTTCGTTTCCTGTCCTGACATCGAGTTTCCCGACGAGGTATCGAATGCTGTCGGCATACTGGGCGTCATCAGCGAAATGGTCGGCGATGTCGAGCGAATCCAGAAGTACCCGGACCTCGGGTACCAGGCCCCGCATGAGTTACCGAACGAAGTTGTCGAGGCGTGGGAGTATCTGATTGAGCAAGGCTTTACGCATCACCTGATCGCGCCTCCGCGGGTGAGCCCGGCGTGAGTGGTCATGGCGACCGGGAGCTTCTGCGAACAGCCCTCGATCGGAGCCATGGCGCGGAACGGCGAGGCGACGTCAGCGAGTAAGGAAGTCGAGTACGGCCTCGTTTCTTTGAGCAATGAGTTTTCGTGGGTTGGTCGCGCCAGTCGCTTTTATTAAACGCAGACCCGGCAAAACCATCGCGACATCATGCAGGTTGAGGTGCCTCGACGATGGCAGGGTAAAGACATCTGCGTTCGGAGGCAGCAGCCGGTCATTGATTCCAACGTTGTCGCTGCTATAGATCATCAGATATGGCTTCCCGATGTCCGATGCCTCACCAAAACCATACATGCCGCCATCCAGGTTGGCGACCGATACGCACCTGTTGTCGCGCAAGGCCACCTGGTTGGAGACAGCGCCGCCAACGGAGTAGCCCACACAGTGGATCGCCGGGCTTCGGAAGGCTTCTGCGGGAAGACCCGGTATCTGGCCGATCACCTCGGATAGATTATCCAGCACGAATGAGGTGTCGGTCGCTCTTTCGTCGACGATTCGGTTGGTATTGGCGGCGTTGCGATAGAGGTCGGGAGCGATCCCGGCTTTCCCCCGTGTCGGAGCCGCGCTCAATCGCTTCATGAGTTTTTGATGATCGTGCCGTTGGTCGCTGGTTTGGCCTCGATTCAGTGCCTGGAGCTCAGAATACTGTTCGGCGTGTGCAACGGAGAGTATGACGAAACCGTGACTCGCGAGCTCTTCCATCAGCGACGTGTTCTCGGATGGGAACGAGACCAATCCGTGGTTGTAGATGACCACGGCTGAGGTAGTCAGGCCCGATCTCACACGTGCGTGAGGTACGGCTGACGTTCGCACGCGCAGACAAGTCAGGAACAGTCTCATTGGCCAGGGCGTTCGCGGATCGGAGCGCACTTCCTGCCAAAGAAGTTCCGGTGAGTCAGTGGCGTCAGAGGTGGAGGGGTACCAGATCTTTACGGTGATGTGCCGTCCGCTGGACTGGCTATCCAGAAAAGCGGCTCGATCCCCATCGACGAGCCGGGCCACAACGGTACCGATCGGGTTCGGGCCGGTAGGTTTCAGGAAAGCCATTAGTATCGTGGCGTCAGACTCAGGTGGTGAGGTAGCGATGAGCCATCGTTGCCATCGTCAAGGAGAACTTCCTGCGACTCTTCGCTCCCCTCCACCGGGCTTCTTCTTCATGGAGCAGCGGGCCAAGCATCATGATGTTGAAGAAATAGGCGAGGAATTCCGCCGCGTCTTTGAGGCTGTTGACTGTAAGCTCGCTCCGTCTGGCCCGGAGTAGTGACTCGAAGCCCGAAAACGCCGCACGCTTGAGCCGGTCCCATTCCGGGCCAACGCGGTCCGGGTGCTGCCTCGAATACAGATAGGCCGGCTT
The DNA here is from genome assembly GCA_965223375.1 of Candidatus Rariloculaceae bacterium. Classification (GTDB taxonomy): domain Bacteria; phylum Pseudomonadota; class Gammaproteobacteria; order Steroidobacterales; family Rariloculaceae; genus CBDCWM01. Next base: position 399,946 of record OZ245000.1, on the reverse strand, counting down.
CATGATGTGCCCGAGTTCCTCGACCTGACGATAAGCGTCGGCCGCGATGTGCTGGAGCAGAACGAGCAACGGTGTCTCCGGGCCCGCTTTGTTTCGCCGCGGGCGCATGGCCCAGGACTCAACGCTCGAGTAGTAGAGCTCGAGTAGTACCGATGCTGTTGCATCGACGTTACTGAATCGCTGATAGATCGTTGCCGGAGACACGTTGGCATGCCGCGCCAACTCCGCCACCGAAATTTCTCTGAACTCTTTGCGTCTCAGCAGGGTTTCCATCGCGTTCAGGATGCGATCACGTTTGTCCAGAGACCTCTTCTGGCTGACTGGTTTAGCTCTCATCGCAGATCGAATAAATAAACATAAATCATATTTATAATAAGTGATCGCCGCGATGTCAAGATTCATTGTGTTCCTTGATGGCGCCCGGGCAGGCTGCGCTACCATGCATACTTGGTAAGTACGGCAACGGGCGTAAATAAAGAGCACGTCAGGGGCGCGGAGGACGTTGGCGACAGAAAGCCGCATTTACAACCCGGGTCTTCAGTTGACTCCTTTGGTGGATATCTATTGGTCCCGGTCCGCGTCCGGTGACCGTCGAACCATCAGAGTTCTGCCGGACGCGTCGACATACATCATCTTCGAATTGGCCGGTGAGTCGGCCGGAGCTGCGTACGTCGTCGGCACTCTGCTGCATCCTGTGGTGTTTGGTCTCGACGGCGACGTGGACCGCATAGGAATCAGGTTTCGACCTGGCATGGCGGACTTGCTTTTCGACCATTCGGCGAGGGATCTCACAAATCGTGTCGCCGGTCTGGATGAAGCCGGAATCCAACTGCCTCCACCGCAATTCGATGCGCTCTCGAACGCCACGGACCATTCGTCTCGTGTCAGCGTCATCGAGGACTGGCTGCTGCGACGCATGTCCGAGATGGCACCAGCGGTTCTTCGGAGCCGAGATGAAGTTTCCCGTCTATATGAAGCGGTTGCGAACGGGGCCAGTCCTCGAGGCCTGCGGGATCTGACGGGCTGGAACGAGAGAAAGCTGCAGCGATTCTTCCTCGAGCATTTCGGTGCACCCGTTGCGAGACTGAGACGACTGTGTCGGTTTCGTCGGTCCCTCGCTGCGCTCGAGAGCAGGACGCATCGATCCCGAGCGATGCTCTCGACTGAGCTCGGCTACAGCGATCAGGCACATATGTGTCGCGAGTTCCGCGAGTTTACCGGCACGGATATCGGGTCTCTTCTCGCAGAACGCAGGAATGTCGGAAACGTTCAAGCCGCTGGTCAATAGAGTCTCCGATACTTGGTAATCACTGCTGGCGATCGGTTGATACGGAGGCCGAGTGGATATCGACTACAGAGACGAAGGCGGCCACGGGACCCTTCGCGTTCCGGACGGAGAGGGTCCCTTCCCGGCCGTGCTCGCGCTCGGTGGATCGGACGGCGGAACGCCTCAATACTTTCCGGACCTTCTGGTGCCGGAGGGGTTCGCATGTCTTGCGTTGGCATACTGGGGAACTCCGGAGACGCAGCCCTGGTTCACGGATATCCCGCTGGAGCGAATGGAGCGGGCGTTGCACTGGCTGGTGGAGCGACCGGAAATCGAGCCGACCGAGGGACGCATCGGTGTTGTCGGAGTTTCCAGAGGCGGAGAACTGGCGCTCCTGGTCGGCGCCACGTTCCCTGCACTGGTCGGGTCGGTAGTTGCATACACGCCCAGCAGCGTAGTTTGGCAAGGCCTGAATCTCACGCTGCCGCCCGGGGAGACCCGGTCGAGCTGGACGCATCGGGGCCAGCCGCTTCCTTACGTCGCCGTTTCGCCGGATGTGCAACCTGGTGAGAGTGAGGCGGGCGTCTCCTGGTTACCTGTGATGGAGCCCGGGCTCGACGATCTCGAGGCCGTGGACAGGGCCCGAATCAGGGTCGAGCAATGTACGGGCCCGGTGTTGCTGGTTTCCGGCGGAGACGATCGTGTTTGGCCCGCGCAACGAATGTGTGAGATGTTGATCGCAAGGATGTCGGCTCATGATAGAAGCGCGGCGATTACGCACCTCAATTACCCGGCGGCGGGGCATCTGTTGTTTCCATACTCACGGCCGCCGGACACGCATGTTCCCCCGTTTCTGACCGACTACGGTGGCAACCCGGAATCTGATGCCGCTGCTCACGCGGATGCCTGGCCGCAGGTTGTTGCGTGTCTTCGCGGTTAGGGTAGATGCGGGGCGGCTCGAATAGACGCGGGCAGACGCGAGGTGTCGCTGTAGCAGGCCGTCGCGTCTCTATCTGTCGGTTGGTCCTGTCGTGCCTCCCGCGTCGGACGCATGCAGCGCGGAGGCCATCTCCTGCAGCTGATTGAAGGCGGCCTGCTCTTCGTCGTTCACGCCGTCGAGAAGCAGGTTGCGCGTCTCGTACGGGTCGCGTTCGAGGTCGTACAGTTCTACCCGTGATCGGATTCTGACCAGCTTGTAGCGGGCGTCCCGGATCGTATGTCCGCCGCCCGCGACACCCTGATCGGTAACGAAGTCGTCAGCATAAGCCCAGGCGCGCAGTGAGGGCTGCGCCGGCTCACGGAAGTAAGGCTGCAGCGAAACGGAGTCCGGCGGCGCATCCGATGTCCCGGCGCCTGCGAGTTCGAGGATCGTCGCATAGAGGTCCGTCGTGTTGACCAATACAGCAGAAGATTCCCCTGCGGGAACGCCGGGACCCGCGATGATAAGCGGGACGCGCAGGCCGCCCTCATAAAGCGTGAACTTCGCCCGTTCCGGATGAAACGGCGGATCTATCGCGTTGCCTGTCGTGCCATTGTCGCCGACGAAGATAACGATCGTGTTGCTCAGCGTGGCCGTGTCGATGCCGGAGAGGAGACGGCCGATTTCCTGATCCAGCCGCGCAACCATGGCGTCGACCGCCTCAGCTGGATCGCTCGGCGCCACGGCCGACGTATCGAGGCCCCTCACACCCGGAACATGGTGCGGATAGTGCGCAAGATTGAACGCGAGCCAAACGAACCACGGTGCGTCGTCTTGCCCGGCAATCCATGCGAGAGCATCGTCGACTTTACGCTCGGGCGTATAGCCATGCCGCTCCTCGAGGACGCCGTTGACGTTCTCCCACCAGGCGTAGTAGCTCTCCGGCTCGTTATTCATCAGCACGGAGTAATACTCGAAGCCGGCGCGACCGGGGTGCGCTAGCCAGCCGTTGTCCGCGTCAGCGAGATGCCACTTGCCGAATGCTGCCGTTGCATAAGCAGTGGGTGCCGCCCGCAGGCTCGCCGGCAGCGTGGTTTCTCCGAGGTCAAGGCCCCGGCCCGTTCTCGGGATCGAGGGTTCGCTGTCGTAGTCGGTGAAGAACCGCGAGATATCTGCAAACTTCTCATCTGCCTCGGTCAGAGCTTCCGCTCGCGGTTCGGGCGCAGCCGGATAGTTGCGCCGGGCCTCACGGGCAGTGGTTGCCGCGCCGACCCCCGTTCTGAAACCGTAGCGGCCGGTCAGAAGCGTTGCTCGCGTCGGCGAGCAGATCGGTTGCGCCCACACGTGCGAGAATCGCATCCCGCGCTGCGCGAGCGCATCGAGATGCGGCGTTCGCGCAGGTGCGGAGCCTATGCCGAAAACGGGGATCTGCTCGACACCGATGTCATCGCCGATCAGCAGCAGTATATTCGGCGCACTTTGACCGGCAGCGCTAACGCTCAGTCCGAGCAACGCAATGCAGCCGAGAAAGTTGTATGTCAGTCGGTAGTCCACTGCAGTTGTTTTCCTGGCCGTATGTGAAATTCTTCGATCTGGATGCGCCAACGGTGCGTAACTTGTACTGCCTGTGTCGCGGCGATAAGCTCGATACGCAAGATACCGGACTCGTCGTTCGGTAATCCAGACCCTGGTGCTCGTACGCGGTTCCGTGGTGGATATCGGGGGGTAACATGTTTAAGTGCGACATCCGGGCGTTGGACATCCTGGGCCATGGCTTGCTGTGGATAGTCATCATTATCCTGACGTTGGGTCTCGGTCTCTTTTTCTTTCCGTATTCATTTTCGAAGTTCATTCTGAATCGAACGACACTCGAGGTGGGCGGAGTCACACGAGGTGTGCGCTGTGAACTGGATGCGGCGAGTCAATTGGGCCACATCGTGCTGTGGGTTCTTCTCACGATCGTAACGCTCGGTCTGGCCTACCCATTCTATGTGTACAAGGTCTGGGGGCTCGCGATCAGCCGGAGCCGATTGATCGGGTAGCAAGCATTACGGTTGCCGAAGAGCGGTCAGAGTTCCCGGAGCGATTCCCGGGTCCAGGGAAGCAGCTTGTCGAAGCTGACTTCGCGTCTTTCCAGCGATCCGACTATGAATGTATGGGCCGCGTCCGATTCGACAGATAGCTTCCAGCCATTCATCCTCAGAAACACGTCTGTGATGAAGAACGCTGCGCGTTTGTTGCCGTCGACGAAGGCGTGATTGAGTATCAGTGACTCGAACAGGGCCGCCGCGAGTTCGGCGATGTCGCGGTAGTAACCAGTTTGGGGCCGGAACAGGGCGCTTTCCAGAAGCCCTTTGTCTCTAATGCCGGGATTGCCACCAAATCGCTCAATCAGTTGTTCATGAATCGCGATGGCTTCCTCGACGGAGAGGAACTGAATACCTTCACTCGGCAAGTCGCTTGCCCAGCTCGTCGTTCCGAGCCATCGACTCCTCGAGATGATCGAGCACGATCGGGCGCAGTCGACGCTTTCGCACGTAGTCGCCGATCGCTTCGGTCAGCAGGCCGGAGATGCTCTGGTGATGCTCCCTGGCGAGTGCCTGCAGCGCCTGCCACTGCTCCTCTTCAACCTTCGAACTTATTTTGATCGCGGCCATGCGGTAATGGTATCATGACGAATCTTGACACGTCAATCCTCGCCTGCATATTGCCGTCGTCATTGCCATTGCCATTGCCATCGGCGTCAGGCAAGCGTCTCGCCGCGGCCGTTCTCGCGGGATGGCTCGATCAGCAGGCCTCGAAGCTCTCAGCGATTGCGCTCATAGGCGCCGATATTTTCGTGGCCCGTGCCGCTGCATGACGCCGAGCCGTACCGGGCGAATCTCTGCACGCGCGGCCCGGTGTCTACCTCGCCGGTGTAGATGTTGCCGTCCGAATCGACGCCGAGGATGTGAATCCAGTGGAATTCGCCGATCTGGCGACCGCGGCGGCCGATCCTGTCGAGTTCCGTGCCATTTTCCCGATTGACGATATAGAAAGTCCCGTTGGCGAGGTCGCCGACATAGAGACACGTCTGGCCGGGATCGGTCGATAGCGCCGCCGCTACAGCCGTGCCCGACGCCGCGTAGGGCGCGATCGGGATGTCGCGAACGAAGCCGCAAACCCCGGGTTCGGCGTTCGGGTTGGCGCACTCGCCGTTGCCGACTTGAGCCAGATCGAAAACCTGGATCCGGTTGTTGCCCCGATCGCAGGCATAGAGATAACCGTCTCGACTGACCGTTGCGCAGTGCAGTGGACTGCGGAAGAACATCGGCGTCAGGTTGCCGTTCCGATAGTCGGCGGCCCACGGTGCCGCATCGTAAGGTGCGCCATCCGTCGGCGCAGCGTCATAGACGGGATTCTGGCCGTAGGCGCCGAAATGGCCGACGTACTGGCCCGTTTCGGCGTCGACGATCAATACCCGGCGATTGCCGTAGCCGTCGGCGACGTACATTCGGTTGGTGTCGGGGTCGATGCTCATGTCGGCGACCAGATAGGGCTGCGGCGTGCCGTTCGGGCCGCCGTCGATGTTCTCGCTGTCCGGCCCGTCCATCCCGGCGTGGCCGATCTGATAGATGAACTCACCCTCCGCGGTGAATTTCAGAATGTGCGAGTCGTCACCATATGTCGCCGCGTGCGGGAACTGGCCGGTGAAGTTCGTGCCGTTGCCCGAGAGGTAGACGAAGTCGTTGTGGTCGACCAGAATCCCGTGCTCGCGGCCGGGCCAGAAACAGCCGTCTTCCTCGCGGCAGTTGTTCTCCAGGAAGCCCGGATCCTGTGGTCCACCCCAGGCGTCAAGGAGATTGCCTTCCCGGTCGAACTTGAGAACGGAAGGCGCCGGCGTGCAGCAGCCGGCGATTCTGTCGGCGAGGACCCGCGAGTTCCCGAGAGCGTCCACCGGATTGCCATCGGCATCGGTACCCGCGGGCTCGAGCGCCCGAACCTCGCTCGCGTCCAGCGACCTCGGACGGTGGTAGACCCAGATGTTGTCATTCGAGTCGACCGTCAATCCGCCAACCTGTCCAATCAGCCAGTTGTTCGGTAGCGGTTTTGGCCACGTCGGGTCAACGACGAAACCCGGTGCCGTGGCGCCGGCCGGCACGCGCGGTGCGGAGCGCTCGAGCAACGCCGTGAGCGTTGCGGCAGACAGCGGCCCGGTATCTGCCGCAGGCGCGGATTCTCCGGCCGGGGCCTCTGCCGCAGTTTGTGCAGCGGAGGGCGCGGACCCATCCGCGGACGCCGCGGACTGGGTGTCCGAGGGTTCAGGGCCCGAGCAGGCGGCAAGCGACAGCGCGGAAAAAGCGGCCATCAGGCCTCGCAGTGACTTGATCATTTGTCTTCTCCCCCAAAGCAGCTCCCGAACACTAGGCCGGGCGGTCCGCCCGGGACAGTAATTGGCAACGTGCGATCGGGCCGTCCGGTAGCCCGCTCGGAAACGACGCGTCGGTGAGGTTCCGTGACCGAGCCGCGTTGTCCTCAGCGAATCGGTCTGAACATATCAGCATACCGATACGTAGCACCACCCCTGATGCAAATCGGCGCTTGGCGCGGTTAGCTTCGATCGAGCAGCGATATGACTGAACGGCCTCGCCGCCATGAGTTGCGAGAGCCTGTGTAATCGGTGAGATTTCCGGGCTAGACTCTGGTCGTCGAACCAGACGGCGAAACAACGCTCAGACTTTTGGGAAACGCAGGAGCAAAGGGCAATGTCCAGATCGATGATCGCGCTACTCGGCCTGATGATGCTGCCGCTGCCGGGACACGCCCAATCGTCGCAGGACGAGGCTGAAATCCGGCGGGTTATCGAGGCCTTTCTGACCACACGCGAGGAAGATGCGGTGGCTGCTCTGACGGCGCTCCTGACCGTGGACGTCGATCAGCAGATCACTTCCGGCAGAGTCCGCAGCGGCCGCGATGCCGTTGTCGATGGCTCGCTGACGACGACGCGCAACACCGGCGGCAGCCGCGTCATCACGATCGAGACGATTCGTTTCATAACCGACGACGTGGCAATTGCGGACGGACCCTACGACATCACGGGTCGGAACGACGGACCCGATCGACATTACCGATCGTCGATCGTTCTGCGGCGTGAGGGCGATACCTGGAAGATCGCGGCCATTCGCAACATGCAGCCGGTGACTCCGTAAGGTCGGCCTCTACTCGATTCGGTTGCCGGTTCCGATCAAATCCTGATACGACATCTCTTCGGCCGGGACACAGTAGATCTGCTCGTCCCAGGCACCGGTCTTATCCGCGTTTTTCCGAAACAGCTTGCGGTCGCTGGTGAACGGCTCGGCGTAGACGAGGGGATCCGTCACCGTCATCGTCAGCTCGAGCGTTTCGTCATCGATCAGCCGGTAGCTTTCGGTAAGCCGCATCCGGTCCGAGTGCGGATAGCCGAGCTTGTCCAGCCAGCTCCTGTCGTCGAAACCGGCCGACTCGATGATCAGTGTGTCGCCCTCCCAGCGACCCACCGAGAAGCCGTTCCACTTGGGATAGAGCTCTTCGTCCGAAGGCAGCTCGCGGCCGTCCAGCCACGCTTCCCTCCAGTCGTGCCGGTACTCGAAAACCTGCAGGAATCGTCCGGGCAGTTGCACTATCTCGAATGTTGCGTGCGGCGAGACGATCTCGGTATTCAGGTGGCGCGGGAGGCCCAGAGGCTCGCAGCGTCCCATCGGGTCGTTCCGCTCCATCTGGCGTCGCGGTCCGTAACCGGGCTTGTTGGCGTCGAAACGAGCCCGTCCGGCGTCGGTGAAGCGCGGTTCTCCGTCTCCGGCGTTGCTGCCGTCGCGCGTCCCGCCGGGTACGTCGCCGAACGACTCGATCGGGCTGATCCGGTCCCAGTGCCCGGAGAGGTCGCGCGGATCGAAGTCGACCGTGTCGTCCTGTGCGGACGCGCCGGCAAAGACGACCAAGCCGGCAATCGCAAGTGCTGTGGGCCCACAAGGGGCAAGCGCGAGCCCGTGTGATCGGTGACGGATGCGGGCCAGAGTGCAGGTGGCGGCGAATGGACGCTGGCCGGCCATCAGTTGGGGTCCAAAGACAGCGCCACGCCGTCGACCTGAATCGTCTGCATCTGAAATACAGCCGGGTCTGTGACATGGCGGCGGTAAGTCATTGTCAATGTATCGCCCGGATTGATGGAGTCGTGTCGCCAGCCGAGCCTGCGCAGGATCGTCGGTGTCCAGCGCGTCGTCATTGCCCAGTTCTCGATCTCCCCGTCGACTTCGACATCCATATAGACGACAACGTGCGGGAACCGAAATACGAACTCGGTCGCAGTGCCGGTTACCGGGCCGAAGACGCCGCTGGCCCATTCTACCGCGCCGCCGTGATGGGCGCGGGCGAATGAAACCGGCAGGAGAGAGACGGCCAGTAGCAGGATGCTCGCCGATTGCCGTGATTCGCTGGTGTTCATCGCTGTCTCCGCGGTTGCAAGGGACGCTCGAGGCTCTAATCTATCGGACGAATGCGTTCGTGCTCAAGCGGCCGCTGAGGGAGTTCGTGGTGACCGACGTTCTGTTCGACGAATGGCAGGCATACAGCAAGGTGGTCGAGAACGACTACATGGGTCACGCGCGATTCTTCCGCCGCATCGAAGAAGAGATCGCAACGCGATTCTCACGGCCCGTCGAAATCCTCGATCTCGGCTGCGGCGATGCCGTACCCATGCGCGGACTGCTCGAGCGCCTCAGCGTGGGGCGCTATTGCGGCGTGGATGACTCGGCAGAGGCGCTGGCGCGCGCGGGCGTGCATCTTGAGTCCCTGGCGATACCTTACGAGCTTCATCGCGGCGATCTGTTCGAGACGCTGCGAGCCTGGCACGAGAGTGTCGACGTGATCGTCGCCAGTTACTCGATCCACCATGTCGTAGGCAGTGCGATGAAAGCCCGTTTGCTGGCGGCATGCCGCCGGCTGCTCAAACCGGGCGGCCTGTTGCTGGTCGTCGACGTGTTTCTGAATGAAGGCGAGACGCGCAGCCGGTATCTCGAACGCTGGGAGCGAAACGCCCGCGAATCGTTCAGGAGTCTGAACGATCAGGAAATGGAGTTGCTGATCCGTCATATACGTGACAACGACTATCCGGAGTCATTCAGCACGTACGAGGAACTCGGGGCGCGAGCCGGTTACCGAGGCGTGGTTCGGCTGGTCGAAGATGAGCTGAACAAGCTGGTGCTGCTTCAGCCATAGCGTGCTCTTTCAGCGGGCGCGTTCCGCGCTCATCGCGAATGCGCACAGCGGCGCAAGAATGACGAACGGCGTCGTTCGGGTAAGATTGAGGCCTGAATCCGCTGACTCCAGTCAGAGTGGGTCTGCAGGCGGGCCTGCCGGCCAATATCCCGGAGGATGACAATGATGTCGATTCTGCCCGATTTTACAAAAGACGTGTTCTTCGTCGTTCGCGGAGTCGCCGCATTGCGACTTCCGACAGCGCTCGGGTGTCTCGCGCTCGCCCTGATGGGCGCGGCTGCCAATGGTCAGGAATCCGAGACCGGGACAGATCGCACCGGGTCCGCGGGACCGATCGAGCGGCTCACGGTTACCGGACGCTCGCGTGCCGAGCTTCAGCGCGAGATTGAGCGCGCTACCGCTGCCTTGCTGGAGCGCTTCAACGAAATCAACAGCAATCGAGACTTCGACACCGATTGCCGCGAGCGGAAAGTCACCGGCTCGAACATGACCGAGGTTGCCTGCCAGCCGAGATTCATGGAGCGGGCCGCCGCATCCCGAGGGAGACAGCGGGTGCAGGGGCTGCAGGGCATGCAGAACATGGATGGCAACGCCGGGGGCGGCATGGGCGCCGAGTCGGGCGTTGAGCAATTCGAGGCGGCCGTTCGCCTCGAGGAAATGGGCGATGAAATGCGGCGCCTCGTCTATGAGGATGACGAGTTTCGAGCGCTGGCCGCGCGTCTCGGCGAGCTGCAGCAGGCGCAGGCGAACGAAGATGCGCGCGGCAGGGATGCCGGCAGGACGTCCGCGGTTATCGCATCCGCGGCCGATATGTCACTGCCATACGATGCGCGGTTGATGGCCGAAGTCAGTATCGGTCGCAAAGCCTGGGATCACACGCTGATCAATCGCATATTCGCGATCGGACATCTCTTTGGCGAGATCGAGTCGATGGACTTGCGCTGCGGCAGGCAACGGACGCGATTGACCTATCAGGCGGAAGCCGAGTGGACTGTCCCCGACGGCTGGGAAGACTGCGTGCTGACGATCGATGCGCCGAGGGGAACGACGTTCACGTTGTTCGAGTTCGAGTAACGGCCACCCGACAGCGGCCCGGCAGCGTCCGGCATTGACCAGCGCCGCATCGCGCGTTCAGAACCGGAAGGTGTACTTGAACTTGATGCTGAAGTCCGAGTTGGCGGACTTGAAAGAATTGTCCTTGTCGAAATCCTGCAGATTGTGGTTCAGGACGATGAAGCCTTCCTGGCCGGCTTTCGGTATCCACTGCAGTCGCGTGTTGATGCCCAGTTCCTCCGACACGTTGTCGTACTGGATCAGATTGATCCAGTAGAGATTCGACGAGAATGCGTACGCGGATGACAGGCTTACGAGACGCGAGATGAACGAGCCCTCCGGCAGCTCGACGTCGTTGTATTCGTAGCCTGCCGTCAGTGTGAAGTTATTCGAGCGGTTCCACGAAAACTCAGTGCTCCACGTGTCGATGGAGCCGCCGAAAAAGTCGCCGGTGACATAGCCGAGCCCGCCGGAGAACCGCCGCTGACTCGCCGTTTCGAAACTGATGTCTGTCTGTCCGAATGTGTAGCGTCCGGTCGGGACGATGACTGATCTCGTGGTGTCTTCGTATATCGTGAAGGGCTCCAGCACGATCTCTTCGTTGGCCGTGTGCCCGAGCTGAAGCTCGTCGCGCGAGTTCGTCTCTATTTCGAGCAGGCGAAACTTGAAGATCTCCGTCTGCAGCTGCCCCTGCAGTGACTCCACGCGTTGCGCGTCTAGGCCGAAGTACGCCGACTGCATGAAGCTCGAGTCGAAGAATTGCGTGAAACCGATTTCGGCGCTGAGATCGCGGATATCTGTCCGTGCAACGAAGCCCATTGCAGGGTTGAAGTTCCGTTCGATCTCGCGGAGCGAGACACCAGCGCGAATGCCGGAGTTGTTCGGCATTCTTACCGATACTCCGAACGCCCCATCCTCGCCGTCAACGCCCTCGGTGTCCGACTGCTGCATCCAGACGTCCGCTTCGAGTTGCCGCCCGCCGGCGAGCCGCGTGTTGAGATAGCGGTAGTCGAATCCGACGACTGAATTATCGAGATTCGATCGCGGATCGCCGTTCGTCACGATCATGCCGAGCGTCGACTCTTCCGAGATGTTCGCGGCGAAGCGGCCGACGAACAGGTCCGTTGCATCGACGCCGCCCGATTCGTCCTGCCGGATGGCCAGCGTGCCAATGTTCCAGCGACCGAGTCGCCCGCTGACGCGGCCGCCGTACTCGAGATCGACCGGAGCGCCGAACCGGTCGAGACCGATGCGTCGCGAGAAGAAGGGTCGGCCATTCTCCCGATCCACCCGGGATGAGGCCTGATTATTCCCGTTGCCACCACCGCCGATCCGTCCGAACTGGAACAGATCTGCGTCGTTCAGGAAGAAGTCGCGTTTCTCGGGGAAGAACAGGCTGAAGCGCGTCAGGTTCACCTGACGATTGTCGACTTCGGTGGCAGAGAAATCGGTATTGACGGTCAATGCGGCGTTCAGCGACGGCGTCAGCCGATAGAACACGTCGAGCGACGGTTCTACGTTCGAGTCCGATGAGCCGGGGTCGAAGACTCGGCTGTCGATCAGGGTAAGCGACGGCACAATGTCGAGTCCGCGGCCCTGATCCATCCCGGTCAGGCCGGTTGCCAGCCCCACGATGCTCGGGTTGTAGCTGCGATTGCGGGACACCCAGGCCATCTCTTCACCGCGGCGACGGATGCCGCGGCCGAAGTTGAATCCCCAGGTGTCTATGTTCGGATCGAGCGGCAGCGTCTTGAAAGGGATGGCAAGCTCGGCCGTCCAGCCCTCGGCGGTGACGGCCGCAGCCGTGTCCCAGATCGCCGTCCAGTCGCTCTGAAACGACGTGATGTCCTGGTAGAGCGCATCGTGGCGGATGCCGTTCGCGTTCGTTTCGAATCGATATCCCGCCCGCCGTGTATTGAACGGATCCAGGATTACGACCAGACGGTCGTCCGAGCCGAGACCCTGACCGTGCCGGAACGTCGGTGCGGCGATGAGCTCGGGGTTGCTGTCGAACATGCGGGCGCCGATATAGATCGCGTCGTCGTCGTAGAGCAGATAGAGCTCCGTCGGCTCCGATGGGGTGGCGCCGTCGCCCGGCCTCGTCTGGTGGAAGTCAGTGACGACTTCGGCCTGCTGCCATATCGCATCGTCCAGCTGACCGTCGATCGTCGGTGGCGTGTCGATCCGAATCACACGTACGGACTTGAGTTCCTGATCCCCGGCATCCGGCTGGGCAACTGCGGCTGTGGCGGCAGCCGAAGCGACAGTAAGGAAGAACCAAAAGCGAGCTGAGACCAGGCGAGTCACGACCGAATAGCTGTAACCGTTTAGTGGCGGATGAGGCCGTTCAGTCGCCGGCCTCTCGCCAGGCCGACTGTGCGAGGTTGATGACGCCATTGATTCGGGGCCAGGTGGGATACGTCGCTTTCATCGCCGCCTGTACCATCCGACCGGTTTCTTCTTCGGACGTTCCCTCGGCCTTCAGTTCCTCGGCCCGATCACGAATGTTCTCGACGACCGCCCGTTGCTCGTCGATCAGTCCGCCGTCTCCGATCGGGCCGTGCGACGGGACGATGGTTGTCGGCTGGAGAGCCGCAAACGTATCGAAGGCGGCAAGCCAGGCGGCGGTGCTCGACTCGGGAAAGGCGGCGAGAAACGAGCTGTTCATCACGACGTCGCCCGAAAACAGCACACCGTCCTCGACAACGAAGAACCCGGTGTCGCCACGAGTGTGGGTCGGACCGACAACCCGGAACTCGACCGTCACCCCGCCGAGGTCGAGGCTGTATTCGCGATCGAACGTGATTGCGGCCGGACGTCGTTCCGCATCCGACAGGAGCTCCGTCATGAGCGTAGAACGAGCAGCGAATCGCTCGATCGTGGCCTCGCCGTGTTCCTCGAACTCTGTTTCCTGTACGACTGAATTCACATACACGGCCGACGCCGGGAATGCTACGTAGCCGGTCGTGTGCTCCGGATGAAAATGTGTCGTCGCGATATAGATTTGTGCATTGCCGCTGATCTGCCCGACTTCGCGCAGGACGGTCTCACCGTTGCGCCTGCCGAGCCCGGGATCGATGATCAGTGTCGCGTCCTCCCCAACGACGATACCGACGTTCGGCACGGCGCCGATGCCCTGGTCCGGTATGACCCAGACGTGGGGAGTGAGCTGCTCCGTCGCACCCGCCGGCACCAGGGGTCCCTGTGCCTGCGTTGTTGCCGGCAGCACGATGGCGATCGCGGCAATCTGCGTGCCGATCAGGCGTTGCCCTCGGTTCATATCGTGTCCTCGTTGTACCGGCATCGATTATGGACTACCTTGAGAGGTAAGCTGGTGGCATTCGCAGACCAGGGTTCGCTCAACCGATGATGACAATCGACTCGCCCCGTTTCCGCGCCTAGAACGATGGATCTCCAGCGGCCACCGGAGGGGCAGGTCGAGCTGCCCGACGTCGAGAACAAGCTCATTACCGTTACCGACCCTGCGATAGCGCGGGTCGTGGGCAATACACCTTGCACATTCGGGAAATCCAACGCGTGGATCCGCAACATCGAAGTCGATGTATCGGGTACGCCGTTGGCTGGTGCATTTCAGGCGGGCCAGGCTTTCGGGGTGATACCCCCGGGCATCGATGAGCGTGGCAAGCCGCACCATGTGCGGCTTTATTCGATCGCGAGCCCGGAAGCGGGCGAGGACGGCAGCGGCAATGTCATCTGCACGCCCGTAAAGCGCGTCGTTGACGAATACTGGGCGCCGAAGAAGTCGGGCGAGGAGCGGCGCCGGGGGCTGTTCATGGGCGTCTGCAGCAATTACTTGTGCGATGTGGAGGTCGGCGAAGAGATCAACATCACAGGGCCAGTCGGCAAGCGTTTCCTGCTGCCCATGCATGCGGACGAGCACCATCATGTCTTTATTGCGACCGGCACCGGCATCGCGCCATTTCGCGGGATGGTGCTCGAGCTGCTCGAGCGCGGGAAGGGCAATCGCGATACCGAGATCTGGTTGCTGATGGGTGCGCCGTATACGACCGATCTGCTCTATCACGAGCAGTTTCTCGAGCTCGCACGCGAGCATGAGAATTTTCACTACTTGCAGGCATTGAGCCGCGAGCCCCGGAGCGATGGTGCGCGCGGCACGTATGTCGACGAACTGATAGCGACACACCAGGATCGCCTGGGCCCGGTGCTGGCCGACGAGCATACGGTGCTCTATCTCTGCGGCCTGCTCGGTTTGCCGTTCAACGTCTACCGGCGGCTGGCCATGCTGGATCTGCTCGAGGGCTACGTTCTCGATGCCAAGCGGCGTCTCGGCGACGACCCGTCTGAGTGGACGCGGGACGACGTACGGCACGCGTTGAAACCCACCGCCCGCTGCATGATCGAGGTCTATTGAGCACGCCGGCGGTGGCGAGATGGCGGTGAGCACCTGCAAGATCAACTTCGTTGCGAACAGGCACTGGCTGACCGAGGAGAGCGCATCGCGGCCGGTACCTGCCGTCAAGACGATCCCCGAGTGGTATCGGAAGGCGCTCCGGTTCGTCCCGGATCAGACGACCGGCAAGCCTATGGAGTTGCCCGATGGCGGCGGCAAGATCCCGACCTATAAGGCCTGCCCGGCGTTGTTCGACGTGATCGGCACGGGTTACGTGTATCGGACGCCGTGCGACATCGAGTTCACCGAGGATCGGGCCGGCGTCATTCATGCGCGCGTGCTCGACGAGCAATACAAGGAGTTTCTGTGGGAGCGCGAGCCGCTGCCGCAATTCGTAAGCCCCGCCGGGTATCACCAGAAGCACTTCGCCTGGTGGCCTGACTGGGCGGTGGAGCTGCCGGAGGGCTACAGCGCGCTGTACATGCATCCACCGAACCGCTTCGAGCTCCCGTTCCTGACGACCAGCGGCATCGTCGACAACGACAAGGTCTTCATGCCCGGGACGATGCCGTTCTTCTTCCTCAAGGGCATGTCGGGGATCCTGCCGGCCGGCACGCCGTACTCGCAGATTCTGCCGTTCAGGCGGGAAAACTGGGAGTCGGCGTTCGACGTGTCGATAACGGCGGCGGAGCAGGGCGCCAAATACCGCCGGAATGCCGAGTTTTTCCGACAGCCGGACGGCGGCGTGTACTGGAACTCGGTCTGGGAGCGGCGAACGTACAAATGAAGGCGAGTCCGGCCGGGCCGCGGAGACACTCGGCGACCGCGCGAACCGGGCACCCGCACTGATCCAGTGCATCAGGAGTCCGTCGGAAGCATTTGAAAAGAAAAGAACAGGCAGCGCCCGACGACGCCCGACCCGATCGCCGGGCGAGCGTCCCGGCGCGCCGCCAAGGGATACGTCCGGGCGACCCTGACTGAACCGGCCGCCGGGCTCACCGGTCCGGCCCGGTCGTTTCATCGTAATCCTGAACGCGCTATAGGCGTAGATTGCCTCGTCATTCTGCGATATAACTCCGGCCACGAGCCGTTGTGCTCACACACCACAGACCATCTATAAGGGGGGCGCTCTGTGAAAACATCGTTGCAAAGGACCAACAGAAGCAAGCTGGCCGTTGCCGTGTCGGCGGTTCTGGCCGGTAGTGCGACAGCACCGGCTTTTGCTCAGGACGAGGGGCTGGAGGAAGTCGTCGTCACCGGTTCCCGAATCGTCCGGCGAGACCTCACCGCCGCAAGTCCGATTCTGACGATCGAAAGGGAGACCTTCCAGAACTCGGCGACCGTCGGCGTCGAATCCGTGCTGAACCAGTTACCGCAGTTCGTACCGGCGGGCAGCCAGTTCGAGGGCGGCGGTATTCAGGCCGGCCCGACCTCTTCACCGGGCGCCGCGACACTGAATCTGCGCGGACTGGGCACCAACCGTAATCTCGTTCTGATCGATGGGCGGCGGCCGCAACCCGGCAACGCGTCGCTCGTCGTAGACGTCAACACGATCCCCTCTGCGGCAATCGCCAACGTCGAGGTCATCACGGGCGGTGCTTCCGCCGTGTACGGACCGGACGCCATGGCGGGTGTCGTCAACTTCATTCTCCGCGACAATTTCGAGGGTCTGCAGCTCGATCTGCAAACCGGCCAGACGTCCGAGGGTGACGGTGCAGAGTCGCGGTTCAGCGCACTCTTTGGGGCGAACGCCGAAGGTGGTCGCGGCAATGTGATGATCGGCCTCGATTTCACGAAGCGCGATGAAGTCTTCCAGCATCAGCGCGACTGGTATATCAACGGCTGGAACGATCCCGGCACGGTTGGAGGCGGCTTCCTGAATCCCTGGACGTATGGCTCGAATCAGGTGCTCAACGGCATCACGAACTTGCCGACTCAGGCTGCTGTCGACCAGGTATTCACCCAGTACGGCATCGCCCCCGGAACACTGACGCCGGACACGAACATCCTGTTCAATCGCGACGGGACGGCCTTCGCGGCAGATGGCGGCCTCAACTACCGGGGTCCGCTGAATTGCTGGCAGGGTTGCGGCACGTTTACGGGCATCAAGGCACTGCCGAACGGCGACCTCGATCAGACGTTCACCGATGCGTTCCTTTCGTTTCCCCTCGAACGCAACTCGGTATTTCTGAAGGGTCATTACGACGTTGCCGACAATGTCCGCGCCTTCGCTCAGGCCCAATTCACGAACTCCGAGGTTCTGACGCGTGGCGGCATCCCGCCGGCGATCACGATCTGGCAGGCGCCGATTCCTCGCGACGGCAGAGCATTGCCCGCGGACCTGAACACGCTGCTCGACTCGCGCACCGTCCCGGATGCGGACTGGAGCCTCTACGACGTTCTTGCGTACAACGGACCGATCGAGCCAGAAAACGAGACGAACGTCCGCCAGCTGATGCTCGGCTTCGAGGGAGAGTTCGGCCAGCACACGTGGGAGGCCTACTACTCGCGGGGTGACACGACCATCACCAAGGTCAACCACAACATGCCCGTGTTGCAGCGCTACCAGGCATTGGTGGCGGCGCCGAACTTCGGCCTCGGGGGCGTCGGCGGCTCGCCGGGCAGCTACTCGATTGCCTGCGATACGGGGTTACCGGTGTTCAACGACTTCACCCCGGATCCGCAATGTCTCGACGGCATCGAGGGTGAATTTACCGATATGACCGATCTGGACCAGAACATCATCGAGGTGTTCTTCCAGGGTCATGTCGCCGACATTTACGCCGGCGAGATTCGGTACGCAGCGGGTGCGACCTATCGCGAGAACTCGTTCTTCTTCGAGCCGGCCAATCCTGCAGCGCAGATCAACGACAACCCGATTGGGCTGTTCGCGGCCCAGGCGACCGGTGGAGAGATCGACGTCACCGAGTTCTACGGCGAGTTGCTGGTCCCGCTGGCCGATAGCTTCGAGCTCGAGCTCGGCTACCGGTATTCGGACTTCAGCACGGCGGGCAGTCACGACACCTACAAGGGTCTGTTCACCTGGGATGCCAACGACACGATTACCGTGCGCGGCGGATTCCAGCGGGCGACCCGCGCACCGAACGTGGCGGAGCTCTTTACGGCGCCGTCGCTGGTCGTCGTGTTCATTCCGGGGCAGGAGCCGTGTTCGGCGACTACGCTGAAACCGCACGGCAATCTGCCTAGCAACCCGGATCGCCAGCAGGTGCAGGATTTGTGTCGGCAGCTGATCGGTAACAGCACCACGCCATTCGACACCCAGTCCTACAGTATTCTGCGCGACGCGAACGGCAACGTGATCACCGGTCCGGACGGCTGGCACCGGCGTATTCCGCCGTTCTTCCCGCTCGAGATCGAGGAGCGACGTGGTAATCCGGAGGTTGCACCCGAGTTCGGCACGACGTACACGTTCGGTGCCGTCTTCAACGGGACGATCGTCGAGAACATGACCCTGTCTCTCGATTTCTACTCGATCGAGATCGAGGGGGCCATTTCGCCGCTCGCAGCGTCGACGGTTTACGACAACTGCTTCAACGGCTTTGGCACGAATCCCACCTACGACATCAACAACGAGTTCTGTCAACGCATCACGCGTAACGAAGTGACCGGGGACCGGCAGCTGACCGATGCGCCGTTCTTCAACCTCGGCACGCTCGAGACTGCCGGCATGGACCTGGCCATCAACTGGTTCAAGGAGATGGGTCCGGGCGCGTTCGGCATCAACTCGCAGATGAGCTTCCTGGACAAATACACCTACCAGGATGCCCCGGGGCAGAACACGTTCGATGCGAAGGGTTCGCTGGCAAGAGGCGGCCTGTACGACATGACCGCTCTGACGCGGTTCTCATACTCGGCCGACAACTGGAGCCTCGGGCTGTCGTGGCGGTATCTGCCGAGCGTGGAAGACGCCGCTTTCGCTGAGGATCCCAATACGCCGAACCTCCCGGCCGGGTCGTACAGCGAGTTCAACCTGAATGGCCGATACAGCTGGGACAACTACAGCGTGCGTTTCGGTATCGACAACCTGTTCGACACCGATCCGGAAAACATCGGCGGGGTCAATCCAGCGGTCGACAACAATGCGACGTCGACCGATGCCGGGTACTACGATCTGCTGGGCAGGACGTACTACGTCGGTCTGGAGGTAACCTTCGACTAGAAGGCTCCGAACAGAGCCTGGATCGAACAGCCGGCTTATGCCGGCTGTTCCTTTTTGGGGACAGGTAGTCGGTTTGACGGATCTTTCGGCAGAGCAGCAGCGAACTCTCGAGCAGGCGCATCGGCACCATCAGGCGGGTCGCTTCGGGCAGGCTGAGCAGCTCTACCGCACGGTTCTGACCGCGAATTCGGAAAACCCGCAGGCGAATCATCTGCTCGGCGTGCTCGCTTACCAGCAGGGGCGGTTCGGCGTTGCGGTACCGCTGATTGCGAAAGCCGTGCTGCATGAGCCGGGTAACGCGACGTACCTGAACAATCTCGGCCTGGCGCTCGGCGGGCAGGGAAAACTCGAAGAGGCGCTGCTCGTCTACCGGCAGGCAATCGCGATCGACCCTGACTACGCGGACGCGCATGTGAACTGTGGCCTCGTGCTGGAAGCTCTGGGCAAGCCGGACGAAGCACTCACGGTATATAACCTGGCTATAGCGAGGAATCCGGACCACGCGGATTTGCGGAACAGCCGCGGACTTCTGCTTCTCTCTCGGGGCGACCTCGGGCAGTCGCTGGCCGACTTTTCGCACGCGCTCGGCGTCGAACCGGGCTTCGCGGAGGCGCACAACAATCGCGGCAATGCGCTGGAAGCTCAGGGTCGTGTTAAGGAGGCAATCGAGGCGTACCGGCAGGCAATCGCGATAGATCCGGGATTCGCAGGCGCGGAATCCAATCTGCTGCTGTGCCTGCAGTACGACGAGGACACCGACGGTGAGGCGTTGCTGGCCGCGCATCTGAATTGGGGTGCGGCGCACGCCGTGTCGCAGGAGGGCCGGCCCGGACGCGCGGCCTCCGGACGCCCGGTTCCTGGCCGCGAACCGAATCGCGACCCCGAGCCGAAACACCGGCTGCGCATCGGGTACGTGTCGCCGGATTTTTGCACGCATCCGGTCGCCGCCTTCGTGGAGCCGCTGCTCGCGATGCACGACCGCACGCTTTTCGACGTCTTTTGTTACTCGAACGTGCGCAGACCCGACGACGTAACCACCCGACTGCGAAGCTACCCGGTTACCTGGCGAGACATCCGTGGAATGCCGGACGAAAAGGCAGCCGCGCTCGTTCGCGACGATGGCATCGATATCCTGATTGATCTCGCGGGACATACCGCTGGCGGACGCCTCCTGCTTTTCGGACACAAGCCCGCTCCGATTCAGGCAAGCTACCTCGGCTACCCGGGCACGAGCGGGTTGACCGAGATGGATCACCGTCTGACGGATGTCTGGACGGACCCCGTCGAATCGAGCGATGCCTTCTACACCGAAGAGCTCGTGCACCTGCCCGGTAGCTCCCTGTGCTTCCAGCCGCCTCTCGCGGAAGTGTCTTCGGCGCCGTTTACGCCACCGGCCGCGGGTCACGTCACGTTCGCGTCATTCAACAATGCTGCGAAGGTTTCGCCGGTGACAGTGTCCCTTTGGTCAAAGGTGCTCGAGGCGATGCCGAATTCGAGGCTGCTGCTCAAGTCGAGATCCTTTGCCGACCGAGAAACGGTCGATCGCCTGCTCGGTCTGTTCGGCAAGCAAGGAATATCGCCTGAGAGACTCGAGTTTGCCGGCTGGCTCGAATCCAGTGAGAGCCACCTTGAGCTCTACGATCGCGCCCACATCGCACTGGACACCTTTCCGTACAGCGGTTGCACGACGACCTGCGAGGCGCTTTGGATGGGCGTTCCTGTCATCACGCTGGCAGGGCGCGAAGCGCGGTCGCGTATGAGCGTCAGCATCCTGAAGCAGCTGGGCCTCGACCGCTACATCGCAGAATCGGCCGAGGCCTATGTGGAGATCGCTGCAGCGCTTGCGATGGACGGCCGCGAGCTCGCGCGGCTCCGAGCCGGTCTGCGAAGCACGATGCGCGAGTCCAATCTGATGAATGCCGAACGCTTCACACGGAACCTGGAGTCGGCGTACCGTGAGATGTGGCAGAGGAAGAGGTAGGCCGCCTGCACCAATCCGGTCGAATCATGCGTCGCCGCGGATCAATTTCTCGCGGCCGGGCCACAGTAATACGCGATCTGCACGTTGTGCCTGCACGCGTTCGACCCCGGCTAGGGCTGCCCAGCTCACCACCACCGACCTGTGGCCTGCAGTGACCGGCTTTGCCATGTGCTCGTAGCGGACATCGGAAGGGAACCAGACGAGCATTCCGGCTCGCGGGCGCAGAGTGTAGAACAGCCGCCTGAACTCGAGCTCGCCGCCTTCGAAGTCTTCATCCAGATAGAGCAGCATGCTGATGTCCCGGTCGACGACCTTGTGCCAGGCTTTGGCTTCGGGAACGAGCTGCCAGGCATCGCTGTGGTGCATGTAGTAGCCGCCCGTTGTGTAGCGCAGCAGTTGCGGCTCCTCGTACCACGCGATTGCCTGGCCCTCGGCCGGAACGATCTGCTCGGCGAACGCTCTGCCGACCACGTCGTCGAGAATCTGCTGGTGGCTCTCGCGAAAATCGACCCACTCCGTGACGCGCTGGTCGTCGTAGACGCGACCGCCCCTGCCGTCCGGCGTTGTGAATCGTCGACCGGGCGTTACTTTCGCCAGCGCCAGAAGCTCCCGACGGTCCTCTGGCGGAAGAAAGTTCTCGACGATCCTGACGCCGAAGGGTGGCGCCCGGTCCGGAGACCGGTTGCCGCAGCAGCGCTTGAAGCGTTCGTTGCTGCCGCAGAAGCAGGGCGCGTTGCGGGGGGGCGGGAAGGCGTCGTCCGGAAACGGTGGCTGCGGCATGGTCGTTGCGCTGCCGACGTTGCCGCTAATAGAGGCTCTCGGCAGGCGTGTTATGAACCGGGTGGGTGCGCAGAAACTGCGACAGCAGCCATTTCTCGCCTCGCGTTGGCGGTCGGCCGGCATGCACGGAATTCGGATTCGGCTTGCCATCGTCCAGCACGTTGACGAACAGCAGGCCGTCGCCGGTCTTCCCTTTGTGTGCCTTGCCGACTTTCGGAAACGCCGTATCGCCGGCGTCGTAGTCTTCGTTCAGATAGGTCAGGAAGGTAATCAGGCGCTCGCCCCGAGTCTGGATCTCATGCTCGTAATTCGGAATGTCCGGATTGATGTAGTCGTAGTGGTCCTTGATCTCCTCGCCGACCTTGTAGTGCAGTGCCGTGGGACCGTCGAAATTGCTGACCGGAATTCGCGTGGCCGCCGAAATGCGGTACTGCAGCAATACGATGACGAGGTCGATGCTGCCGAGATGCAGCGGCCCGATGCTGTTCGTTCGCATCTGGTCGGCGACGTGGCCGTGGTGGTCGGCGCTGTAGATCTTCGCGGGCTGCAGGTAGGGTCGAATGTGGTCGATAATCCACGCACAGACTGCGGGACTCACGAACGACGGATATTGCTCGATACGCGGCGAGTCGTGGATGATCGTTCCTTGTGCCGGCGTAAGCCAGGACCGGATATCGATCGAGCGCGCGAGCTGCAGCCAGTCGTTGCCGCCGGTTTGAGCGTCGAAGCCCGCGAGCACTCGCAACT
This sequence comes from Candidatus Rariloculaceae bacterium, assembly GCA_965223375.1. Taxonomy (GTDB): domain Bacteria; phylum Pseudomonadota; class Gammaproteobacteria; order Steroidobacterales; family Rariloculaceae; genus CBDCWM01. Next base: position 377,414 of record OZ245000.1, on the reverse strand, counting down.
GGCCCTGGGCGGAATTCGAGCCAAGCCCTGCCGCGTGCACGAGCATCGCTAAAGCCTTCTCCCAGCTTTGTTCGACATGGGCGCCGAGAGCGGTGATACACGCGAGCGTGATCGTAGCGTCCGCATTACCGGCTTTGGCAGCATCGTTCAGCAGCCTCGCCCCATCGGCTGGCAAAAATGGCGCCCGGTCGCCGATGACCAGGCGCCGCGCAAGTGCCGTCATCGCCACGAAGTCGTTGCTGCGTGCGGCAGATGAGAGCGCATTGACGGCATCGTCGTGCCGCCCCTCGGCGTCATATTGCGCGGCAAGTTCCAGTGCCTGGGACATTTCAGCTCGATTGCCTGATTGTGGCTGACAGCGATGAGTCAACGACGGCGAGAATTATTGCATACATGGTTTGGGGACAGTGGGAGTTTAGGGACAGGGAGTTTAGGGACAGTGACCCTAACTCCGTGGGAGTTAGGGTCACTGTCCCTAAACTCCCTGTCCCTAAACTCCCACTGTCCCCAAATTATCCATCGAAGCCGAATACGCGTCTGTTGCGGATGAACTGGGACACGATCCATTTTTCGCCGCGAGTCGGCGGCCGGCCATTGTGCAGCATGCGTGTATCCGGCTCGCCGTCAGCGAGCGCATTGGCAAAGCAGAGACCCTCGCCGCCGGTTCCTCTGTGAGTGATGTCCAGCTTCGGAAAGTGAGTCTCCCCGCCATCGTATTCGTCGTTCAGATAAATCAGAAATGTCACGACCCGCTGACCGTTGTCGATGATCTCTTGCTCGTAGTTTTCCAGGTTCGGGTCGACGAAGTCGTAGTGATCCGAGATCTGTTCGCCGACCGCATAGTGCAGAATCGCTGTCGCTTCCATATGGTGCAGCGGAAGTCCGCAGGCCGCCTCCATACGTAGCTGAGCGAGCAAATGAATGAACTCGCATTCCATCAGGTCGAACTGTGCCCAGGAGTTCGTTCGAACGTCGCTCGCGTAGTCCACTCTCGTTTCTGCATCGTAGACGAGCGCGCGCTGCAGCCGGTCGGCCGAGTACGCTATCAACCACTCGCATACGGGGCCGGGAAGCAGCTCGGGGAACGAGTGAATCGCGGGATCGTCAGACAACACTCGCCGCTCCGGTGCTCGTCGCCAGAAACCGAGATCGACCGTATCCGCGAGGTCTCGCCACGCTGCAGACAGCACTTCGGTACGGTCGTAGGCGGCGGCCCGGCTGCGATCCGGTGCAAGAGCGCGCAGTTGTGCCTGCGCCGGAGGCCAGCCCCGCTGGGCTGAAGTCGTCAGCAGGATGAACGCTTCGCCGAGGTTCTGCGGCAGGTAGACACCCGCCGCAGCGAGCACGGCGAGTCTGGCTGGCGCTTCAGCGCCGCCTTTCCTTGCGGCGTCGACCAGAAAGCTCGTGCCTTGTTTCGGCAGAAACGGCGCATCGCGTCCCACCAGCAGTCGCTTGCCCAGGCGAGTCATCGCCTCGACATCCCCGAGGCCGGTGGCGCGCGCAAGTGCATTGATGGCGCCGTCGTGGTCGCCGCTTGCATCGAGCTCTTCGGCGAGCGCGCGTTCCTCCGGCGCACTTCTGGTCGGTGTCATGCTCGGGCCACTGCGGGCGCGCGGTGATGTAGACGGCGTTCGTATGACTGCCGTCCCGCCGACGCACGCATCACTGCCGGGGAATCGGTGGGGTCGCCATGGCCGAGCCGTCGCGCCCGGAACCGTCGAGCGAGCCTGGCTGCAGATGGCCGTCGTAGAGGTCCTTGTTGTTGTCCGTGCATGCGTATTCCATGATTTCCCAGTCGGCCGGGGCCAGGGGTATCACGTAGCCGGTAGTCCATGGCTCGGTATAGAACTTCGGGTCGTCGATCGTAGCCTCGTACCAAAGTTCATTGGCGCTGATGCGACGCCAGCGCTCTACTACATGCAGCGCGTCGCTATGCACGTTGCCGTGGTCGTCGAGCCGCGTGCGGTCCGTCAGGTTTACCGTGTCGATAACCAGTGTGTCGCCTTCCCAGCGGCCAACCGAGTCGCCCATCAGTGATGCTTCCCAGTTGTCCCTGTGCCCGCGGCCGTCTGTGTAAATTACCCGGAAATTGTGCATGTACTCGTAGAGGAAGACGACGCGATCGGGCATCTGCATGATCTGCATGGGATATGGCGAGTTGTTCACTCTGGGCACGCCAGGCAGGATGCAGCGTGCCGTGGGGTCGATGATTTCGGCGACATCGTTGAAAGCTTCGAGACCGGCCTCCGTAAACGGTAAGGGTTCGACCGGCGCAGCCGTGTTCTGATGAATCGCCTTGTTCCATACGCCCGACAGATCCGCTCGGCCATCAGCCGTACGCGGGACGGCTGTACCGTCCGCTTCGGGCTGTTCGGTAAGTACGGCATTCCGTTCGTACACGTCGCGTTGCGCCGAGGCCGGCGAAATGGCGAACGCGACCAGGCCGGCGACCAACAGGCTCGCGATAGCGACATTCAGAAATCTCACTGATGCATCTCCCTTCTCACCCGCTATTGAGCGGGTCCGCCATCGCTGGCTTCGCCGGCAAACACTTGTCGGCCATCGTAGATCCACGTACGTGCGTTGCAGGTGTTGGTGCCGTTCCTCGCCACGTAGCCCTGGATTTCGAGCGTCGTACCAAGCTCCAGGGTCTGTCGACTCCATCCGCGGCGAGTGAGGGCGTTCGGTGCTCCGCCTTCGCACTCCCACGGCGTCACTATGCCATCTTCGTCCTCGACATCGAGGTAGACCCAAATGTGTGGATTACGCCACTCGACCTTGGTTACTGTGCCGATGAGGGTTATCGGTCTGGTCGGATCGAACTGGGTTGCGAACGAATGATGTGCCGCTGCGCGATTCCCGATCGCAGCGGCCGTGACGGCGATGACCACAAGTAGTCCGAGCGCTTTCATCCGATATCTCCCGTATTCTGAGGTCGTCTGCAGAATCGTGGTGTTACTGGCTCAGCGTCCGCGTCAGGGGCTCATCTCGTCGATCAGCCCATCCAGCGACATCTGGACGTGGAAGTCCTGCCAGCCGAATTCGGATCGCATGGCGGCGTCGATTTCCTCGCGAGAACGGTTCTGGCGCAGCATTTCACTGACGAGTTCACGCATCCTGATGGTGCTGTCGCGGAAGTCCCGCATCGCCTGCTTGTCGACGACGCGCCCGTGGCCGGGAACCACGGTATCGAAGTCGAGCTCGAGCACTCTCTCGACCGTTGCGGTCCACTCGTCGGCGCTGCCTCCGCCGTTGTAGTCGATCAGCTGTGGCGTGCCTTCGCCAATCGTAAACATGTCGCCCGCCGCGAGCACGCCATCCTCGGGAAACAGAACGACGACGTCGCCATCAGTATGCGCACGCCCAAACCAGTAGATCTCGGCAGACTTGCCGCCAAGATAGAGGCTGCCGCGGGCATCGACGGTGAAATCCGGCAGCCCGGGCTGATCGCCCGCAACCATACGGGCGCGCGCCTTCTCTGAAGCCACGGCAATGACGCCGCCGGCCTGCAGCCGCGCGTTGCCGCCGCTGTGATCGCCATGGTAGTGGGTGTTGATTACGTACCGCACAGGCTGATCGGTAACCGTCGCCAGCGATTGGAGAATGTTCTCCAGGTCGACCTCGAATTTGTCATCGACCAGAAAGACGCCGTCGTCGGTAATCACGGCCGTGGAATTGCCCGGCACGCCTGGGTTGTGAATGACGTACACGTCGTCCTGCACTTCGATCAGCTCGAGCTCGGCCGGTCCGGTGCCGAACTGGGCGTGAGCGGATGTCGTGAGCAGCGCTGCGAGAGCGAGCGGTGCGACTGGGCTCGCGCCCCTGGTCAGTTTCATTCAGTTCTCCTGAGTGTTTGGATCAGTCGATCGAGCTGTTCGGTCAGCACGTCGAATTGCCGCCAAGAATACGGTCAGTGATACGCAACCGCAAAATGCACCGCTATCGGTCTGCATGCAGCAATCTCTCGAGCGAGGCCCAATCCGGCACGTGCTAAGGTTGGGCGTCATGACTCAGTCACTTGCCGGACTGCGCGTCATCGAGGCGTCCGCCTTCGTCGCGGCGCCGTATGCCGGGCTGCTGCTCGCGCAGATGGGAGTCGAGGTCATTCGAATCGATCCCCCGGGCGGCGGGCTCGACTACCGACGGTGGCCGGTCACGGGTGATGGCGTCAGCCTGTACTGGGCCGGGCTCAACAAGGGCAAGCGATCGATTGCACTCAATGTCCGGACGCCAGAGGGCCGCGACATCGCTCAGGCTCTGATGACGCGTGAGGGTCCCGGTGATGGCCTAGTCATCACGAATCTGGCTGCGCGTGGCTGGCTGGACTATGAGGGCCTACGAGGCAGGCGCCACGACGTAATCATGGTCAATGTCGTCGGCAATCGCGATGGCAGCGTGGCCGTCGACTACACGGTCAACGCTGCGGCCGGTTTCCCGTTCGTCACGGGCCCTGCCGACCTCGAGGGCCCGGTAAATCACGTCATGCCAGTCTGGGATGTCGTTGCGGGGCACACGATCGTTCAGTCGCTGCTCGTGGCCGAGCGTCATCGACGGGAAACCGGCAATGGCCAGCTTGCGCGCTTCGCATTGGCGGACACGGCTTTCGCCGTTTTGAGTCACCTGGGCTATCTCGGCGAAGCGCAGATCAACGGCATCGAGCGCCCGCGCACGGGTAACGATGTCTACGGAAGCTATGGTCGCGACTTCGAGTGTTCGGACGGCCGCCGCGTAATGGTGACGGCTGTAACGGTCAGGCACTGGAACGCACTGGTGGAGGCGACCGGTGCAGGCGACGCGATTGCCGCACTCGAAGACGAGCGCGACATCGATCTCGGCAACGAAGGCCCGCGCTACGAGGCACGCGAGGCGATCGCCGCAATACTCTCCCCGTGGTTTCGGCGGCGCACATTGGCAGAGGTCGGCGCTGCGCTCGACGGGGCAGGCGCCTGCTGGGGCCCGTATCAGACTGTAAAACAGGCACTTGCCGACGACCCGCGTCTTTCGGCGGAGAACCCGACTTTCAATGAGATCGAGCAACCTGGCATCGGCTCGCTGCTCGCAGCAGGCAGCGTCGTTGACTCGACGGCGACGCCCCGCACGCCCCCCCGGCCCGCACCACGACTCGGCCAGGATACCGATGCCGTGCTGGCCGACTTGCTCGGCTTGTCGGCAGCCCGGATCGGTGAGCTGCACGACGCCGGCATCGTCGGCGGCCCCGTTAGCTGAGGGCGTCAGGCCATTGATGCTTCGACGCGCTCGGCGATTACGACAAACTCGATTACGATGTCGCCCCGAGGACCGGCTGGTGACGAAGAGCCGTTGATGTGAGAGTGATCGGCAGTGCGGCGCGAATGACCCGAAACGTGCAATCGAGATCGGAAGAAGTGGGCGGGTGTCCAGGATGAGGCGAGTGCTCGTCGCGATCAAGCGCGTCGTCGATTACAACGTGCGCATCCGGGTGAAGCCCGACGGAACCGGCGTCGTGACGGACGGCGTAAAGCTCAGTATCAATCCATTCGATGAGATCGCGATCGAAGAGGCGCTGCGGATTCGTGAGCGTGGCGATGCGGACGAGGTCGTTGTCGTGACGCTCGGTCCGGCCGGTTGCGAACAACAACTGCGCACCGCGCTTGCATTAGGCGCAGACCGCGCCCTGCACGTCGTCGAGGATGCGCCAGCCGATCCGTTGTCGGTGGCGCAGGTGTTGCTAAGAATCGTGGCAAGGGAGACGCCCTTTCTGGTCTTACTCGGGAAGCAGGCGATCGATGAAGATAACGGGCAGACCGGACAAATGCTGGCCGCATTGTGGGCGCGCCCGCAGGCGACCTACACGTCCAGGCTCGAAATTCGGGGCGAGGATGCGGCAGTGGCTACCCGCGAAACAGATGCAGGCCTGGAAACCGTCGAAGTCGACCTCCCGGCCGTGGTGACGACGGATCTGCGGCTCAATGAGCCACGCTTCGTCAGGCTTCCGGAGATCCTGAAGGCGAAGAGAAAGCCGCTGGAAAAGCTCACTGCGGCGGATCTGGGTGTCGAGCTACAGCAGAGAATGCGGGTAGTGAGCGTCGAGAACCCTCCGGAGCGTGAACCCGGCGTGATGGTCGACTCCGTTGACGCGCTCGTTGCCGCCCTGCAGAAACGGGGTGTGCTGTGAACCACGTACTCGTCGTCGCTCAACATGATGCGCGTGGACTTTCTCCGGCGACTGCAAGAACGCTCAGCTGCGCGTCATCCGTGCCGGACGCCGAGGTCGACGTGGGCGTTTTTGTCGAGGACGGCAGTGGCGTTTCCCGGGATATCGCGCTGCTCGACGGCGTATCGCGCGTCCTCGAAGTGGCCGATTCACGTCACGCGCATCCTCTCGCAGCGCTGGTTGCGCCACAAGTCGCTGAAATCTCCGCCGACTACACGCATATCTTCGGCCCCTCAACCACTTTTGGTCGCGATCTGATGCCGCGTGTCGCCGCCCTGATCGGCACGGCTCAAGTGAGCGAAGTCATGGCCGTGGAGTCCGCTAAGCGCTTCCGCCGCCCGATCTACGCAGGTAATGCCATTGCGACAGTCGAGGTAACCAGTACGCCGGTAGTCGCTACCGTTCGCGGCGCATCGTTTCAGCCTGCGGGGCGCGGAGACGTCAGCGCACCGATAGAGAAGCGACTGTTGTCCTCGGAGTTGCCGGACCACACGAGATTCGTATCCTCGGGCGGCGATGCCGGGGACAGACCCGATCTGCAATCCGCCCGGCGCGTCGTTTCGGGCGGCCGGGGTGTCGGCAGTGCGGAACAGTTCGCGCTGATCGAAGAGCTGGCGGACGTGTTAGGTGCGGCGGTTGGTGCATCGCGAGCGGCGGTCGACTCGGGTTTCGTTCCGAATGAGCTGCAGGTCGGGCAAACCGGCAAGATCATTGCGCCGGATCTCTACATCGCCGCTGGGATCTCGGGCGCAATCCAGCACCTCACCGGTATCCGGGATGCCGGGACGATCGTCGCGATCAACAGGGACGGGGAGGCACCGATTTTCGAAGTCGCAGACATCGGTCTGATCGGCGACCTGTTCGTCGTCGTTCCAGAGCTCGTCGAGAGGCTTCGCGCGCTGAGTACCTGATCGAGCGTCGCTATTTTTCCCTGGCTGTCGCACCATGCTCGCCAAGACCAGGGACTTGCAGATTCGGCTGGGCCGGTTCTTCCCTGAAGCGAACGGCCGGCGCCACGAACTTGCGCCCGTCCTGATCGTGCAGAAGTAAGCGACGACGTGCGACATTGTCGCTCTTCGTTGCTGCCAGCAGCGAGTCGACCGGAGCGAAGCAGACGTCGAGCTTCTCGAGCCAGGCCAGCGCTTCTATCTGTGTCAGACCAGCGAAGTACGTCTCGAGGCACTCGATCACCGGTTGCTGATGCGGTCCTGGGCCGCGACCGCACAATTCGATCAAATCGCGACGGTCGAGTGCATCGAGCACACGCTCAACGAAGTGTGGCTCCTGGCCGGCAAGGACGATCTGTTTACCGTCGCTCGTATCGTAGATCCGATAGAACGCGCTGCCACCGGTCGTGCGCTCGTGCTTCGGGTCCGGTTGCCGGTCCTCGGCGAAAACGGGTCCCAGAATGTTCGGCATTGCGGCGAACAGCGCGTCGAACATGGCCACCTCGAGATAATCGCCGCGGCCGGTCTGCGTGCGCCGATAGAGCGCCATCAGGATCCCGGCGAGCCCCTGGAGGCCCGCAGCAATGTCGGCCATCGGTACGCCGGGAATTGCCGGCCGCGCGTCGTCGCCGAGCGTCATGCTCAGCGCGCCCGTCATTGCCTCGATCGCGAGGTCGTGCGCCGGATGGTCGCGCCACGGACTGTCCTCGCCGAATGCGTTGATCGAGCAGTAGACGATGCCGGGGTTCCGGGCAGCGACATCGGCGTAGCCAGCGCCGAGTCGGTCGACGACGCCGGGCCGGAACGACTCGACGAAGACGTCGGCGGTTTCGCAAAGACTCAGCAGTTCCTGTCGCTCATTCTTATCTTTCAGGTTGAGCACGATGCTCTTCTTGCCGCGATTCAGATTGCGGAAGAAGACGGTTTGCGAGCCGTCCGACAGGCCGATTCGGCGCCCCGCGTCTCCGGCCGGCGGTTCGATCTTGATCACTTCCGCTCCATGGTCGGCCAGCGAGAGCGTGAGATAGGGGCCGGGCAGAAACTGCGAAAGATCGATGACGCGAATGCCGCTGAGCTTCATTGGCGGTAGAGTTCCCTGTTGCAGCTGGCGGGAAGCTCACGCCACCCGGGGGGCGTCCGCGCAGTCACGTAACGGAATTCCGCTTGATCCATTGGCGCGCGATGATGATTCGCTGGATTTCGTTGGTTCCCTCGCCGATGATCGTCAGCGGCGCGTCACGATAGAAGCGTTCGATATCGTATTCCTTCGAGTAGCCGTAGGCGCCATGTATGCGCAGAGATTCGCTGCTGTTCTCGAATGCCGCCTCTGACGCAAAGTACTTTGCCATTCCGGCTTCGAGATCGCAGCGCTCGCCCCGATCGAAGGCTGCCGCTGCGTCGAGAGTCAGCAATTTCGCGGCCCTTGCCCGCGTCGCCATTTCGGCCAGCTTCAGCTGAATGGCCTGGTGCTGACAGATTGGTTTCCCGAACGTCTTGCGCGTTTGCGAGTACTCGGTTGCGAGCTGCAGTGCGCCTTCGGCCATACCGACGCCGCGCGCCGCAACGTTTATTCGCCCGAGCTCCAGTCCGCCGGTAACCTGGTAGAAGCCCTGGCCCTCGACTCCACCAATCAGATAGCTCGCCGGCACGCGATAGTCGTCGAAGATCAGCTCCGCCGAATCGATGCACTTGTAGCCGAGTTTCTCGAATTTGCCGCCGACCGTGAAGCCATCCGATCTTGGTGCGATGAACAGGCTCATGCCTTTGTGTCGCGGCTCGGCCTCAGGGTCGGTCTTCACCAGCAACGCCACGCATGAGCCTTCGCGGCCGTTGGAAATCCAGGTCTTGGTGCCATTGATCACGTAGTGATCGCCGTCGCGCCGGGCCGTCGTGCGAATCGCCTGCAGATCCGTGCCGGCATTCGGTTCAGTGAGCGCCACGCCACCGCGAATCTCACCGGCGGCGAGTTTCGGAAGCCATTCCGTTTTCTGCTCACGTGTGCCGTGTTTCTCGATCGAATGCGCCAGCATCAGATGCGAGTTGAAGATTCCGGTTAGCGCCATCCAGACGGACGAGATTCGCATTACGATCTTGGCGTACGTCGTTGCCGGGAGTCCGAGCCCGCCGTACTCGGCGCTCACCGTCGCACCGAACAGCCCGAGCTCGGTCATTTGCCCGACCAGCTCGGCTGGCCAGCGATCAGCGTGGTCGTAGTCCTTTACGACGGGCCGGACCTCGGTCTCGACCCAGCGATCGATCGCGTCCAGCAGTTGAGCCTCGTCTTCCGCGCTGATGGCGGTGGTTTCGTTCATTCGGTGTTCCTCGGCGGCGAAGTCGCGCGTCCACGGTGGCCGACCGTCGCCGGGTGCAGCGCGCCTCGGTCCGGTTCGCGTTCCGGCGGTCAAGCTTAGCGCAAGCCGCGTGGCGGGCGCGGCCCTGCTCGGGATCGAACGGCCGCCACAGATGTTTTACATAATTTTCATCCTGGCCTAGACTGCGGTTCGGGGAATCCCCGCAGAATCTGTGACCGGGGGCTGCGCGGGCATTGTCCGAATCCGGTGGAATAACAAGAATAATGAACGCGGATCCGACAGGCGGCTCGCCACGGGGGCTGCAACTACTCTCAGTGTCGCCGTCGGTGGTCTTCGGGCCACCGGAGATCGATCAGATCTGGATGGGTCCCGAGCAGCTGCGCGCGATCGCCTTCGGGATCGAGGCGAGTCAGGTTTGCGGTGCCGGATTTCTCTTCGGTCCGCGGGGCTGCGGCAAGACCGTGGCTCTCGAGTCGATTCTGCGCGGGCTCTCAAACCGCGAGTTCTTTCGCCTGAGTGACAGCTGGGACAGCGCGCATGCGGTACTGGCCGCGCTTCTGGAAAGCATCGGCGAGCGCGCAGACGAGCCGCAAGTCGAAGTGCTGCGTGATCGGTTTCATGCGTTCCTGCAAAGCCAGTACCGGGATGGGCGCCGCATCATCATTGCCGTGGACGACGCGAACAAGCTCACTCAGGAGGCGGCAGAGGAGCTTGCCCGAATCGCTTTTCTCGACCTGGACGGCTGGACGCCGCTGGTCCTGTTCGTCGGGCGGCACGAGGCCGAGTGGCTCGTCGATACGATATTGCCGGATGGCAATCCCGATGAACGCCTCGTATTTCGGATGTGCGCCCCGAGCCATCTCGAGTGTAGCGAGTACATTCTCGCGCGGTTGACGGCGGCCGGTATCGACGAATCGATCTTCCCCGAGTCGGCCCGTTTGCTCGTCGCGCGGCTGTCACGAGGCTCGCTGGTCCGCACGAATCTTCTGTGCCAGGGGTCATTGCTGACTGCGCGTCGTCGCGGTGAGGTTGCCGTTACCCGAAGAGACATTCGTGACGCGAGCCTGATGTTTTTCGGGCCGCGCGATGGCGGTGAATCCGCCGACTCCACTGGCATCTCCGCGTCACGCTGAGCGACGGGAGAGGTCGCTAACGGCGTGCGACGATGCCGTATCGCCGCGGCGTCTGCCGATCCCTCACTGAGAATTAACGCCAGTTATCTACTATAACTGTCGGTTTTTCCTTATTTTCTGTTCCCGGTCCGCGCCCCATGTAGCGTCCACCAAAGATTTTGTAGCCACCCTGAGTCTCGCCACCGGTCACGACAATCTTGATGTCTTCCGGCGTAAACAGCTCGACTAAATCGTCCGGTGCTGCGGCCAGGCGGCTTGCGTAAGGCTCGACGCCGGCAACCGCCAGCGGCTTGTGCAGCGTCGTGGTCCATTGATCGTCCCAGTAGTCGCGTGCAGGCAGTAGTGCATGCGCGGCGCACCAGTCGATCAGATCGCGTTTGGAGAAGCCCATTGCATCGAACGCCCGGGCGACGATCGGGTCCATGACGAGCAACGGCGGGCTGTAGAAGTCGGTCGCTATGAGCTGGCGCTGCAGGCGTTCCTTCCAGTTGTCGCGAGGACCGAATCCCGACAACGTGTACCAGCCACCGAAGAATATGCTGACGGTGCTGTCGCCTGGCGCGAAGCCCTCGTCGACATGGAAGGGAGCCCATGGGCTCCTTTCCTCCGCTTCCGGGAAACACGCTGTGTAGCTGAGCCAGTTGCCGAGCGTCCCCATGTAAGTCTCACCCGGGACGGAACCGCCCTGGACGTTCTGGCTGACGAGACCGTAGGCCCGGCCGATCGTTGCGTTCGCGTGGTTGTACGGGCCGAGCGCACCGATCCCGGAGTTCATTCCGATTTCGTCACGGATCGGGCCGTTGACGACCGAGATCGTGGCCCAGGACGTGGTGCTGCTCGAACGTGCGGTGATACCGCTCGTTGCCATCGCGAGGATTACCGGCAGATATTCGGGCCTCGCGCCGGCCATGACGGCGTTCACCGCGACTTTCTCGACGTCGAACTCCCACGCCTCGCGGAAAGCGGTCGGCCGCATTCGGCCGACGATGCGATCGCGTGCCTGCATAGTGCCTGCGAGCATTCGATCGACGCGCTCCTCCGTCGGCAGAACGATTGGCAGGTGATCGGTCCAGTGATTCCGCTCGAACAACTCGTGCAGGTTCGCCTCGGTGTCTGCCTGCAGTAGCCTGGGTGTCGAGCGCTCGAATGTCGCGCCGGCCAGATCGTCGTCGCTCAGGGGCATCGTCAGACCATCTAGCACTCCTTGCATGAACGGCTGCCCGGATACCGGGTCGATGCCTTCGATGCAGGCGCGCAACTGCTCCGGCGAACGCCCCACGACAGGCTGCGGTATGAAAGCGTTCCGTGCCCCGGGCATGCCCGCGGCGAGCGCCGTGGCCTTCGCCAGTCTCGCGAAGACGTGCGTGCTGACCGCGACAGCAGGCACTCCCTGCTGTTCGAGGGCCAGTGCGAGCCCCACGACCGTGGGGCAACAAGTGCTTCAGAGTCCGACGCCGAGAATTGCGCCCGCGCCATCCGCGGCAATGTGCGCGCGTGTCTCGGGGTCGTCCACCCAGCTTTCCCGGGTCCGTACGACAAGCGTTTGGACATTGGGCAGGTTATCGGCGAACCAGAGTCGCAGTTGCTCGATGAAGTTGTCGGAATTCTCGAACAGGCAGTCGACCAGATAGATCGTCTTGCCATCGAGTCCGGGCGCGCGGCTCGCGAGACGCTTGCCGGTGACCTTTGGCGGGTAGCCGCGCGGATCGTGGACGATGATTTTCTTGCTCACTGTTCTCGCTCGTATCTGCATCGGGGCGAAGCAGGGCTCCGAAGCGCGGGCTGCGATCCGGGCTTGCCTTCACCCCGACATTATAGAGCGGCCGCTTTCGTCTCCGCCGAAAGATCGATCGATCCGGAGCACTTCCGCCGAATCGATCTCGGAGCCCGCGCTAACGAGAAGAGCCTGTCAGGCCTGTGGTGCCGAAGCGATGTCGCGCAGCAGATCGGCGATGTCCGCCTCGGTCGTTTGCCAGGAGCACATGAAACGCGTTCCGCCTTCGCCGATGAAATCGTAGAGGTGCCAGCCGCAATTCCGCAGATGGGCTGACACGTGCGCGGGAAGGCGCGCGAACACGGCATTCGCATCGACCGGATGCAGTATCTCGATGCCGAACTGCCGATCGAGCCCGGTCGCGAGCTCGCGAGCGCAGGCATTCGCATGCGCGGCATGGCGGAGCCAGGCACCGCCCTCGAGCATGCCGACCCAGGGCGCTGTCAGGAACCGCATCTTCGACGCGAGCTGACCGGCCTGCTTGCAGCGGTACTCGAATTCCGCGGCAAGCTCACGATCGAAAAAGACGACAGCGTCGCCGACGGCGGCGCCCAGCTTCGTGCTGCCAAGGCAAAGCACGTCGACTCCCTGTCGCCAGGTCAGGTCGGCGGGCGATGCCTCCAGACTGACGAGTGCGTTGGCAAAGCGGGCACCGTCCATGTGGATCCGAAGGCCGAAGTCGAGCGCCGTCCGGCCCAGCGCGGCCAATTCGTCGACGCTGTACGTCGTGCCGAGCTCGGTTGGCTGGGTAATCGATATGACCCTGGGTTTGGGGTAGTGCAGATCCGAACGGCGGGTCACGATCTTCGCAATGCTGGCCGGCTGCAGCTTGCCGAGGGGACCGGTCGCGAGCAGGACTTTCGTCCCGTTCGAATAAAACTCCGGTGCGCCGCATTCGTCTGTCTCGACATGCGCGAACTCGTGGCAGATCACGCTGTGATACGGCTGGCATAGACTCGCGAGCGCGAGGGCATTCGCGGCCGTACCCGTGAAAGTGAAGAAAACCTCGCAATCCGTCTCGAAGGTCTCTCGAATCAGGTCACAGGCACGCCTGGTCCAGCCGTCGTCGCCGTAGGCTGCCGAGAAACCATTGTTCGCTTCGGACAGGGCGGCCCACGCATCAGGGTTGATCCCGGCCGCGTTGTCGCTCGCGAATTCGTATCGATCTGTCGGCATCAGTCGGATGGCGGCCTCTTCGCAGTCCGGGTTGGCACCGGTGATTGTAGTCCGAGGGGCGTGTCCCGATCACCGCGAAACGGCGCGAGACGCGCCGGCCCGGAAATTACCTATGTCGGCGCCGGCATGCCCGATCTAGTATCAATCGAGGAATGAAGCCGAGTGACATCGATGGCCGAAAACGTAAACGGTGCAGTGCAGAAGATTCTGGTCGTGATCGATCCGACCACGCTAGTGCAGCCGGCGCTCGAGAAAGCCGAGTGGATTGCCGGCCGCAACGGGTCTTCTCTGCACCTGCTCTGCTGCATCTGGGACGATGACGTGGGAGACGATCCGGCTGGATCGTCAGCGCTGCTCACGCGTTCCGAAGCGTGGCTCGAGCGGATCGCCGACAGTTGCCGTGCCAAGGGTCTGGAGGCTGTCGTAGAGGTCTGCTGGGACCGGAACTGGCGCGAGCGGATCGGTGCGGTCGCCCTCGATCAGGGCGTCGATCTGATCGTCAAGTCGGTCAGCCGGCACTCGATGCTGCGGCGTCGCCTGATGCGGACTTCGGACTGGATAGTGCTGCGCGACGCGAGTTGTCCGACGCTTCTGGTCGACATTCGGCGGCCGGCGAATCCGAAGGTGATACTCGCTGCCGTGAAACGGAAAGCAGCTGACGAGACACATAGCAAGCTCAACGACCGTGTTCTCGAGCTGGGACGGCGCCTCGAACAGGCCTTTCAGGGCGAGCTCCACGTCGTTACCGCTCACACCGGTGACGATATCCATTTCGATCGTCAGAGGTTCGCCGATAGTTGCGAGTTGCCACGCAGCCGTGTTCACGCAGCTGAAGGGTCAGCCCCGAAGGGGATTGCGGAAGTTGCCGGGCGGATCGGCGCGGATCTTCTCGTTGTCGGGTGTGCAACAAACTCCGTGCCGGAGCGGGGTGTGATAATCGGCGACACGGCGCAACGCGTCATCGATGAGGTCACCACCGACATCATCGTCGTGCCGGCCGCCTGGCCCGCCTAGGGCACAATCCTGCTCGTTCGGCCGATTGCGCGCAGATTCTCCGGGTTCACCATCAGGTCGTGGGCGTAGTTGCCCTGCTGGCAGATGAATTCGAACAGCTCCGCACCCTCGCGCCACGACATCGTCAGTGTTCCCTCGACCGGCGTTTCGTAAGCCGTTTCATCCTCCAGCACGAAGCGATACTCGATCGTCTCGGCGTCGGTACGGCGAAAATACTCGACGACATGCGCGGCCCTTGTGTGCGGCAGCCCCATTCTTTCGAACCAGAAGTCTTCGTTGTACCCGACCGAATCGATCACGAGCGTGTCGCCGTCCCACCAGCCGATGTTGTGCCCATAGTTACTCGGTGCGACGTCGACGGGATGACTGCGGCCGTCCATGTAGACCTCGCGATAGGTATGCGGCCCGCCGATGTCGAAGATGTACAGGCGGTCGAGTTCCTCGATCTCGAGAATTTCGACCCCGTATGGGGTCAGGAATTGCCGGATTGCGCCCGAGGCCTTGCAGCGGGCATGCGGTTCGAGATCGTGCTGCTGACGCGCGTCGAATAACGACCGGGCCCATGGGCGGAACCTGATGTCGTCGACATTGAAGAAGGGTCGTCCCGTGCCGTAGTTCGTCACCCACAAGCCCGCTTGCTGTTCGCCGATGGGGTTCAGCGTGGTGATCGCAGTGCCCATTTCGTCGATGTGCGCAGACGTTTGCGCCGCACACTGCCAGCTGACAAGTATCGCTAGCGAAAACGTGAGTTGACCGGGAAATAGGGTACGCATTGGTTAGTGTCCATGGTGCATCTGAACGGCCAATATGACCGGACCGTTCAAGCCGCCTGAGCTTAGCCGATCCGGCGTGGCGACGCATGTGCTCTGGCAAGGGTAGTCGCCGCCCGTCCCCTGGGTGGTGAGCTTCCTGTTATCGTTCGTGTAGCCGTTCGATCGGCACTTTCACCACCCGTTGGGAGGTTGCAGCCGTCGCCAATAACGATCCGAAATTTCGCTGGGACGACCCTTTGCTGTTGGACGACGAGCTCTCCGACGATGAGCGGATGGTTCGCGATTCCGTGCGCGCCTATTGTGACGACCGGCTGCTGCCCAGAATCGTCGAGGCCAATCGCGAAGGGCACTTCGACCCGGACATTTTTCGCGAGATGGGTGAGCTCGGCATGCTCGGCGCAACGCTCGAGGGCTACGGTTGCGCTGGTCTGAGCTACGTCTGCTACGGGCTGATCGCTCGGGAGGTCGAGCGGGTCGACAGCAGCTATCGTTCCGCAATGTCGGTGCAGTCGAGCCTGGTGATGTACCCGATTCATGCGTTCGGCGACGAGGCGCAACGGCAGCGCTTTCTCCCGAAGCTCGCGGTCGGCGAGGCCATTGGCTGCTTCGGGCTCACCGAACCGGATGCGGGGTCCGATCCCGGGTCGATGAGGTCTCGTGCAAGGCGCGTCGACGGGGGCCACCGGCTTCAGGGAAGCAAGACCTGGATCACGAACGCGCCGATCGCTGATGTGTTTGTCGTCTGGGCCAAGGATGAGGCCGGTGTTGTCCGCGGCTTCATTCTCGAACGCGGCATGGAGGGCCTGAGCGCACCGGCGATCACCGGCAAGAGCAGCCTGCGCGCATCGGCAACCGGCGAAATCGTGATGGATGACGTCTTCGTGCCGGACGCCAACCTGCTGGCCGGCGTGAGCGGCCTCCGGGGGCCTTTCTCGTGCCTCAATCGGGCGCGCTACGGGATCTCGTGGGGCGCACTGGGCGCGGCCGAGTTCTGCTGGCACGCAGCACGCCGATACACCCTCGAGCGGGAGCAGTTCGGCCGGCCACTGGCCGCGAATCAGCTGATTCAGCTGAAGCTTGCGAACATGCAGACCGAGATCGCCCTCGGCCTGCAGGCCGTTGCGAGGCTCGGGCGGCTGATGGACGACGGCCGGGCGACGCCCGAGATGATCTCCATGCTGAAGCGTAACTCCTGCGGCAAGGCGCTCGAGATCGCCCGGGCTGCGCGCGACATGCACGGTGGCAACGGCATTGCAGACGAGTTTCACGTTATTCGGCACGTGATGAACCTCGAGGCGGTCAACACGTACGAAGGGACGCACGATATCCACGCTTTGGTTCTCGGGCGCGCCCAGACTGGAATTGCGGCGTTCAGTTGAGAGCCCCGAAAAGGGCGCCTCGGCCATTTGCACGCGGCACTCCAGCAGTTGCTTCCTTTGCTCCGGAGCCTGGCGCCTACCCGGGCGACTGGGCGCCGAGCGCGACCCGGTTCGTCGGCAGGGCGTCGCCGGACTTGACCTCGGCAAGCACGAGCCTCGATGACGCGTCCTTGACGCCCTTCATCCTCAGCACGGTCCGGTCGAGGAACTCGCCGTAGCTCTTCAGGTCGGCGGCGACCACTTCAAGCAGATAGTCGACGGCCCCGCTGACCATGTAGCAGCTGACGATTTCCGGTGTCGCACGTACCTGGCTGCGAAATTCGTCCACAAGCCTGGCGTTAGAGCGGTCGATGTTGACTTCGATGAAGGCGCGTACCTCGTAGCCGAGCTGCTCGGCATCGAGAGCGGCACGAAAGCCCTTGACGATGCCGTTTTTCTCGAGCGCCTGAACGCGCCTGAGCGTGGCGGACGTCGACAGGTTTACCCGCTCGGCCAGCCGGGTCCAGCTCATCCGGCCGTCCTGCTGCAGCAGGTCCAGAATCCGGGCATCGAATTTGTCCATTGATCGATTGTACGCAAATATCTACGAGAAAGAGAGCCAATTTCATTCGAAAAGTGCGTGAAATCGACCGAGCAGGTCGAAAAACGCTGAATTTCCCCGGTCCGCCGCAGCTACGATCTTCGTCATCAGAATCAGCCGACCAGGAGAGCACGATGTCCCACCTGCGAAAAATCGACCATGTCAGCTATGCCGTTGCGAAAGGCAACATCGAGAAGTGGGCCTGGTTCCACATCGAAGTGGAAGGCGGCACGCTGATCAAGCGCATCGACGACGCGAATCCTGGCGGCCGGAGCAGCATGAAGATCTGGTGTATCGACTACGGCGAGTTCGGTATCGCGCTGATCGAAGGCATCGACAGGGAAGAGAAGTCGCAGGTGACGAGCTTCGTCGAGAGACACGGCGACCATTCCTGCCAGCACGTGGCCTACGACTGTCACGACCTCGATAGCTTCATCGGTCACATGAAGGCGATGGGCGGGCACCCAAGGGGAAGCGTGCTGGTTCAGGACGACGGTTTCGGCCTTCTGAAGCAGATGTTCGCGAAGGGTTACGCGTCGGGGCACGCCGGTGAGGCGACGTTCCCCGAGTACTGCGAGCGACCCAGAAACGCCTCCGAAGCGCGGGACATCGAGATCACCTTCTCGAATCGCGCCGGAGGCACCTTCTATCGGCAGGTGCAAAGCGCCATCGAGGCAGGGGATACGGAGCCGTTCTTCGATTTCTCCCGAATGCCGAGGAACTGGCAGGTGCCTGACGAGCAGGGCAAGAGCCGCGCGGCCTGAGGACGTCGATACCGCCCGGAAAAGCCGCGGGCAGGCCACTGCTGCCTGGCGGCGGTGCACGAGGCTGGTCGTGCCGGGCTCGCGGTTCTCGCCTGCGGCGACATTTCCCCGGGGCATCACGTACACTCGGGGTTGAGCCGTCACAAAGAAGGGTCGGTCTATGTCGCGACGAATCCTGGGAGCCTGCCTGTCGATTCTGGCGTGCCTTGCGGCGCCGGTGTTTGCGCATCACTCTTTCCCCGGTATCTATGACATCGACCGGCAGCTCGTGCTGGAAGGTGTCACGACTCGCTTTTTGCTGCGGAATCCGCACGCCTTCATCTTTCTCGAGGTCGTCGACGAGGACGGTGTAACCCGGGAGTGGGACCTGGAATTGCCGCCGCGGTGGGCACTGGTCCGAAACGGCATATCTGACGATTCGGTGGCAGAGGGCGACCGCCTGCTCGTTACCTGTAACCCCGCCCGCGACGGGAGCCGCTCCTGCGGGCTCGGACAGCGCGGCGGTTTTTATCGGGCGTCGGACGACTTCGTCTACGGCCTCGATCCGCGGATGGTTCGCTGACGATCTGCCGACGCCGGCAACGAAGGGGAAAGCGCATGAATCGGTTGGCTGACGGGAAACTGCGGCTCGCGGTATGGGTTGGTGTCATTGCGCTGGCAAGCGCACGCGTCGCGATGGGACAGGTCGAGCGCCCCGACATCACCGGCTACTGGAACGGCATGTTGACCGAGGAATTCCGTATTCGGCTCTATGGTCCGGAACCGGGAGAGATCGACGGGCTACCGTTGAACGAGAGGGGCCGGGAGGCGGCGCTCAACTTCGACCCGAACGAGTACTACAAGCCGGAAAACCAGTGCCGCAAGCATGGCGGCGCGTATGTGATGCGCGGGCCGTTTGCGAAGCACTTCTACTATGAAGACGAAGCCACGCTGGTCATTCGAATAGAGCTAGAGGCGCAGACGCGACGGATTTACCTCGACGGTCGCCCGCCGCCGGACGAGACGCATACCGGACTGGGGCACTCGGTGGGCGAGTGGGGTGATAACGGAATACTGACGGTTACGACCACGCAGATGACGCCGTATTACCACCGCAGAAACGGTGTGCCGTACAGCGAAAATGCCGTGATGACCGAGCACTTTATCCTGCACGATGCGGACTATCTCACGCTGATCACGAAAGTCGACGATCCCGAGTATCTTTCTGAACCGCTCGTGCGCAGCATCAGCTTCAAGCGACTCCCCGATTCGTACGCCGACCAGTTCTTTTTCGAGTACGAGTGCGAAGTCGTCGAATGGGAGGGGGGCGCGCCGGGTGCTGAATAGGCGCCGTTTCCTTTCCCGCACTTCCGGAGCAATGGGGGCAGCACTGTTCAGTCGGCTGCCGCTCGACGCGATGGCCCAGGAGTCGCCGCCTGCCTCGGTGGCATGGGACGCCGGGCGCGTGCGGCACATGCTGCCCACCGTCAGCGAGTCGCGCATGCGCATCAAAGTGTCGTTCGACGCACCGCTCACGGCAACGCCGACGCTGCGGGTGGGCGATCAGGCCGTCACGGGCCGGATGAGCGACACGTCGGGAGAATTCTGGCAGTTCGATATCGGCGATCTCGCGCCCGGCCGTCGCTATGAGCTGGCACTTCAGGATGGGTCTTCGGCGTCTCTCTGCGAGCCGTGGCCGCTTTCGACCTTCCCGGCACCGGATGCCCGTCCCGACCGTTTCAGGATGTTGTTCTTTACCTGCGCCGGCGGTCCGTCGGGCAGCTATCAGTCGATCGACAGGCGTGAAGGATTTCTTCCCGCGGCGATTCGTAACCGGCTGCTGCGGCGTGCTCTCGAGTTCGAGCCGGACGCCGTGGTTGCTAACGGCGACCACATGTACTGGGACCTGCATGAATGGCGTGGGGCCAAGCCGGGTGCCCTCAGCGAGAACGGCCGGCAATCGAACTTCGATTTCTCGGCGAGCGTGCTCGGCAACAGCAACGAGTCTGCGCTGAAGGCCGCCGCCGGCCCGCAGATTGCGCCGGTGTACGGCGCCGATTTCCGTTCGACGCCGGTGTTTTTCATTCAGGACGATCACGACCACTGGGAGAACGATGCGGTTGCCGACGAGTTCGCGAGTTATCCGATCGCCTGGTTTCAGCTGCAACTCGCGCGAGCGACGCAGTGGCTCTATTACCCCGAATTTCTCCCCGACAGTCGGCGGCCGGCCGGGTTGCCCTGGTCGGCCGTAGGGGAACGCGGCGATGTCTCCGAGAGCTTCGGAACCGTTCGCTACGGCTCGCTGGCGGAGGTTCTGCTGTACGACGTCCGCCGTACGGTCAATCTTGCTGGTCCGAACGCCCAGTTCGTCGACCCACAGGTCGAGCGCTGGCTGACGGACCGGACCCGATCGGAAGACACCCGCCACCTCGTGCATGCCCCGTCCAACCCCTTCGGCTGGAGCGCCGGCAAATGGGGCGAGTGGTACCCGGACGTGCTCGATGCCGGAAGCGGTCGATTGACGACGGCGTTGCCCAAGCCTTACTGGCAGGAAGGCTGGCTGCGTCAACACGACAGGATTGCACGTGCGCTCGGCGAGCAGCGGCAACGCGCGGCATTCCTTATCAGCGGCGACCTGCACGCGATCGGCACAGGACGAATACTGCGAAGCGGGCAGCTCGATCTCGAACGCAATCCGATCAACGTGGTGCTGAGCGGGCCGATCGGCACGCAGGACGGTGCATTTCCGTCGGCAGCGCGAGGCATTGCTTCGACGGCACCCGCCCACCTCGATCTCGACGAGATAGCGCCACCGATCGAGGATCATGGATTTACGCTCGTGGACTTCCTTGCCGATCGGGCCGTCATCCGTCAGTTCGCCTGGGACGTCGGTCGTCAGGGACTGGACGCCATCGACCGTCTCGAGCCGTTCTTCACGACCGAGCTGGAGCCGCCGGGTTGATACGGCCCGCGAGGCGGCACGACAGCAGTGCGCCTTCGGCGCACGGACGCGCCACGGACCGCGGCAGCGCCCCTGCGGCGCACAGACGCGCCACGGGCTGCGGTAGCGCCCCTGCGGCGCTCCGGAGGCAGGCGGGAGCGATGGTTGCCTGAAGCGACGGCGATGGCAGGGCGTGTCGCCGGAGTGCTGGCGAGACTCGGCCCGGGGATGATGCTGGCCGCGGTTGCGGTCGGCGTTTCGCATCTTGTTTTCGCGACCCAGGCGGGCGCGAACTACGGCCTCTCGCTGATCTGGCTGGTCATCCTCATTTCGGCTCTGAAATACCCGGCGTTCCGGTTCGCCGTCGACTATGCGAGCGCAACGGGTCAGAGCCTGGTTACCGGCTATACACGGATCAGTCGGATTGCCGTTTGCTGGCTCATCGTCGGCTTCTTCGTCGACATGATGTTCGCGACCGCGGCAGTTGCACTGGTTACGGCGGGTCTCCTGATCAGCGTCTTCGGCCTGAGCTTCGCCGCACCTCAGGTTGCTGCCGCGCTGATGGTTGTATCCGCGCTGGTGTTGCTGAATGGCCGCTATGCGAAGGCCGAGCGCATCGTGAAGATTCTCGTGCTGGCCTTTTCCGTGCTGACGCTCGTCGCGACTATCGCGGCGGTACCTCTACTGGGCGACGGCGGGCGGCCGGTGTTTGCGGGGCTCGAGCCTTCTCGGGGTCTTTTCATTTTCGCCATCGCGGTAGCGGGCTGGATGCCGATGCCGACGAACGGTGCGGTGCTGATCTCGGACTGGGTCCGCGAAAAGCTTGCCACCGACAAGAAGAATTTCGGCCGGGCAGATGCGCGACAGGACTTTCGCATCGGCTATAGCCTGACGGTCGTGCTTGCGATCTGTTTCGTCGTGCTTGGCACGGCAGTACTGTTCGGCAGCGGCAGAGAGGTACCAACGGCTGCAGGCGGTTTCGCAACAGAGCTCTTGTCCGTGTTTACGATGTCGATCGGGGACTGGGCCTATCCGCTGATCGCGGTGGCTGCTATCGCGGTTATGTGGTCCACACAACTCGCGTTGATGGACGTGATGCCGCGGGCAACAGGAAGACTGATCGGCGCACTGGCCGGCAACCCGGGAAAGGCATCGTCTTATTATCCGTGGCTGCTCGTCCTGCAAGTCGTCGGCGGTTCGCTGATCATGTTGTTCCTGATGCGCCGTTTCGACGCATTTCTCTACTTCACGACCAGCGTCGGTTTCATCGCGGCACCTGCGGTCGCCTGGTACAACCACAAGGCGATCGAGTCCGACGAAGTGCCGCACGCTTATCGTCCGGGCCCGCTGATAGCGCTGTGGAACCGCATTGCGATCCTCGCGATGCTGGTATTCGCCTCCGGATTTCTCTACACGAGCCTGTTCTGAATGAGCGGCGGGTCGATGATGACGGGCGGGGAGGCCCTGGTGCGTGCCGTTGTCGCCAACGGTATCGACACGGTGTTCGGCATCCCCGGTGCCCAGATCTACCCGTTGTTCGATGCTCTGCATCGCTGCGACGGCGTGGATGTGATCGTGAGCCGCCATGAGCAGGGCGCAGGCTACATGGCGCTCGGCTATGCCAAGGCGACCGGGCGACCTGGTGCGTTCGCTGTCGTGCCCGGTCCGGGCATTCTGAACACTACGGCGGCGCTGTGCACGGCGATGGGCTCCAATTCGCCAGTGATCTGCATGACGGGTCAGGTGCCATCGGGATTTCTCGGCAAGGGCCGCGGTCATCTGCACGAGCTCGCGGATCAGCCGGCGACGCTCAGAACGTTGATCAAGCATGCCGACCGAATCGACGACCCGCGCCAGACCTCGGTGCAGGTCAACGAAGCGTTTCGGCAGATGCTGAGTGGTCGACCGGGCCCGGTTGCGCTCGAAATGTGCTGGGACACGATGGCGCGTGAGTGGGATGTCGCGGTCGGCCCGGGGACCGAGGCGATTGAACGGCCGGTGGTTGATGACGACGGCATCTCGGCGGCGGCCGCGCTCGTTGCGAAAGCGCGAAACGTTCTGATCATGTGCGGCGGCGGAGCGCAGCATGCGAGCGTCGAGGTTCGCCAACTGGCAGAGATGCTGGGTGCGCCGGTAACGGCGTTTCGGAGCGGCCGCGGCGTCATTGCGGAAGACCATGCGCTCGGCATGTCGTCGGCCGCTGCCAGGAAACTCTGGAAGAGTACGGATCTGCTGATCGGAATCGGCTCCCGGCTGGAAATGCCTTATATGCGCTGGGGCTCGATGATGGACTACGCCGATGCTCCGCGGGGCGGCCCCAAGCTCATTCGCATCGATATCGACCCGCCGGAAATGGCCCGTTTCCGGCCGGACGTCGGCATCGTCGCCGATTCCGTCGACGGCGTGCGCGCGTTGATCGAGGCCGTCGCAGGCACCGGCTTCACTGTCGGCGACGGCGATCGTATTGCGGGCGCGAAAGTGGCAGCGCGCAGTGAGATCGCTGCCATTCAGCCCGAGATGGCTTATCTCGACGCAATCCGCGACGTGCTTCCGAGGGACGGTTACTTCGTCGAGGAGCTGTGCCAGGCGGGTTTCACGTCGTATTTCGGCTTTCCGGTTTACGAGCCCCGCACGTACGTCACACCCGGCTACCAGGGAACGCTCGGTTTCGGCTTCCCGACAGGTCTCGGCGTGAAGGCGGCGATGCCCGATCGTGCGGTAGTGTCGATTAACGGCGACGGCGGGTTCATGTTCGGCATGCCGGAACTTGCAACGGCCGTCCAGCACGGCATCGGTCTGGTGACGATCGTGTTCAACAACCGCTCATTCGGCAACGTTCGGCGGGATCAGCAACGCGGCTTCGAAGGTCGGCTGATCGGCGCGGATCTCGACAATCCCGACTTCATGAAGCTCGCCGAGGCCTTCGGCGCCCGTGCCTGTCGCGTCGAGAATCCGGATGCCCTCCGTCCGGCCCTGGCTGCCGCAATTGACGACGATGCGCCGACCGTAATCGAGGTGGTCGTCGAGCGCGGCATCGAGGCGGACCCGTGGAAGTTCATCATCGGGTCCTGAAATGGGTGGGCGAGTCAGATCAGGTGCTGCGAGACCGATTGGTCTGGTCAGGCCACGCCGTCCCTGGCGTGTTTCTTACCAGCAGTCCGTGCCGGCACCTGTCTGACTGCGCATACCGGTGTGTGTCAGCGAAAGCGTCTGACACTTGACATCATTGGTGGCCTGCCGCAGTTGCGGCGCGGCGTTTGCCGTGTAGGTTACTGGTGTCGTATTCGTCAGCGTGACCGTATAGAGACGATCCGCGCTGCCGACCGGAACTTCCGTGCCCGACTCGTCCACGGCGAACCCGTTGACCGTGTAGCCCAGATCCGTGAGATTCGCGGCGTAGGTCTTGTTGTCGGCGAAAAACTGCTCCTGGCGGTCAGCCACCTGAAGCAATACGGTCTTGGCGATGTTGCGATTCGTGCGGGTCAGGTAGTCGACATAGGACGGGTAGCCGATGGCACCCAGTATCCCGACGATGGTTACGGCCACCAGCAGCTCGATAAGCGTCATGCCGGTAGCGTTAGGCCGGCTCCGCGCGCTGCATCCGGCGCGATCCTCGTAGCGTTGAGACATCAGTGCAGTCCTTTTCGGGTGTTGACTTGCCGCGATCACAGGTCGGCGTCCTCTTCGAGATACCAGTAGGTGCGCCACCGCGTGCTGATGTCGAGCTCATCGACCTGCAGATCCGGACGCAGAATCATGTTTGGCGGCACCGACACCACCTCGGCCGGGATGCCGGGTGAGGCGAGGTCCGTGCTGCGGTCGCTCTTGGTAGTCGCCTCATCGGGCCGCAACGGGTCATCGTCCGTCGTGTCGTAGTTGATGACCGAGGAGGCGTTCTGCAGCGACACGGCGTACAGTCGGCCGAGCCCTTCGGACGGCGCGCAGGGATCCGCGGCCGCACCGGCACCGGGTACGTAGGTGGTGAAGAACACTCGCCCGGCGATCGTGATCGGCGTTGCGAGAGACTTCTCGCCACCGGTCTCGAGCTCGAGCTTCCAGCCCTTGGTCAGGTCGACGGCGCATGCTCCACCTTCCTGCAGGCAGTTGTCCGTCACATCGCCGAGATCGCCGTGCACGATGCCCGTGTCGAGGCCGCTGCCGGCAGCCACGTTGCGGTCCTTGATCATGTAGAACCAGTTGGTCACCTGGCCGCCAATATCCAGCGGGTCGGGGCGGTCGCCGGAGCCGATCAGGACGGCATCGAACGGGCCGTTGTCGTCCTCGGCCTGCACGATATCGGGACGATGGAAGAAGCGACGATCCTCGGACTTGCCGGCCAGGACATGGCGCCCGAGCGCGGCCAGCTGCGTGAGCCTCCACCGGGAGGTATCGGGTCCGTGAATGTCCGCGCGCCAGACGTTGCCGCCTGTGTCGCCGAAGACGACGCGGTCGAGCAGCAGGTTACCGTCCGTGTCGGCGACAGCGACCGGTGACGGAACGCTGTCGAGCAATTTCGGATGCTCGAAGATCGTGTTGGTAGACGGGCCTGATCCGCCGCGGGCCTTCCATATCAGGGCGCCCGTTTCGGCGTTGACGACGTAGAGCGCATTGCCCTCGGTGTCGTCGGTGCCGACGGCACCCCTGAGGTCCTTGTTCATGTCGTAGCCGCCGCCGAAGATCAAGACCGGCTGGCGGCCCGCTCCGAGATCGACCTCGCCGATACGCGGGGTCGAGAACGTGTAGCCCATCTCGGTGAAGTCGCCGCTCTTGTCGAGCGTCCACAGCAGCGACGGGTTCTCGGGATTGCTGACGTCGAGCGCGTAGATGTTCCTGCCGCCTCGGCGAAGCCCGAAGTAGAGGAATGCCCGCTCGCCCGGCTCGATCGTGCCGTTCTTGTTGTTGTCCTCGATGTAAGCCACCGGCGAGCCATCCACCGTGTAGGGGTGAGCCGTGCCTGAGCCGTTGGCGCGCAGGGTCTTCGCGGCCGACATCGTCGAGCGAGGGGCAAACGCCCAGGCTTCGACCCCGCTCTCGGCCGCACCGGTCGTCGTATTGCGAATGAAGTGCAGCAGGCCGTCGTTCGACGCAACCGCGAGGTAGATTGCCGGGTTCGCGATCGTGTAGCCCGCCCGCGCGCCGTAGTTCAGAGGCAGCGGGCGCGAATGCAACGGGTCGTTGAAGATCCACTCCCGGGGATCCGCGATATTGCCGTCGCCATCGAGGTCATCGATGTCGAGGCCGCGCATGTGTGCGATCAGCTCCTCGGCCTCGTTGGTCGTTGCTGCGCCGAAGTCGCCCTGCAGGGCGGCGGCGGTGATGCCATCCGCATTGAAAGGCGCGAGCACTGCGCCGGCATCGTAGTAGATGGTCCGGCCGGTCAGGCCGTTGATCAGGCCGGGGCTACCCGAAATGTAACCGGGCAGGCGCTGACCGGCGCCGCCGCGGTAGACATAGCGGCCGTCGCGGCCGTCGACCTCACCCTCGGTGGGATCGGCCGGCGGCAGATCGCCCGGGACCGTCCAGTAGGTGAGAGCCTCGGCCCGAATGCGTCCGTCGGCGGCAACGGCCGGCGCGCCGAGCGAGTCGACGAGCAGCGTGGCGCCGTCGATCTGCGACAGCTTCAGCTTCTTCATGTTGCCCTGCCAGGATGGCCGCGCCTGGCCGTCCACCTGGAACAGCGCGATGTAGACGTTGTCGACAATCTCCGCACGGTTGAAGACGTTGACCGGGACGGATGCGGCGACGAAGGTTGTGCTGACGCTCAGGATCTGGCGGAAGATATCCTGCAGAGTTTGCACCAGCTCGTCCGGATTCTCGCTGAGCGGCAGCGGCGCGCCGGTGCCGCCCGCCTGGGCGTAGCCGATCGTCGTCTTGTTGATCTTGGTCGGATCGACGAGGAAGTACGAAGTGACACCCTGATCGCCATCGATGGTCGGCGCCGTTCCGTAGTTGCCATTGGCCAGATCCGCGTCATTCAGATAGCGAATGACATCGTCAAACTCTTTCATCTGATTGCCGAAGCCGCCGTTGCCGATGCTGTCCTGGATCGCGGCGTCCGAGTCGGCTTCCTGGTTCGAGACCAGGAACATCGGGTTGACCGTAAAGATTTTCGTGCACTGGCCCGCACCCGCAAGTGCCGATACGTACCGGCCGCCGCTCTCGATGCTGGTATCCCAGTCGTAGGCACCGCCGCCTTCGGTCGGGTGATCGAGGTTTCGCACAGCATCCGTTCCGTAGTCGGTCCAGCCGTTGTGGGCGTTGTAGACGTCCTGACCGGTGAGGTATCGAAACATCTCGAAGAACAATTCCTTGCCCTGGTACGAGTGGCTCAGATTGCCTTGCGGTGTCGGCATCGCATCGAGAATGCCGTGGAATCGTGCTTTGGCACCGTTGGCGTCGCCGACGAGAAACCGGTCGAAGCCCATCGCGATGTAGCCGCCGTTACTGCAGCCCGTCTGGGTAGGTCCGGCGCAATTGTTGGCGTGGTCGTGATTCAGCATCAGGCCGACGCGGACGCCTTCGAGCGGATCCATCACTTTTCGGAGCGCCGCACGGAGCACGTCGAAGAACGTGTACGGGCCGGTTGCGGACAGCCAGCCTTCCGCAATGAGTGTGGCGCACTCACCGTTGTTGCAGGCCGTCGAGCCCAGGTTCGGCCGATAGTCGAGGCTGAACATGACCATCGGCTCGCTGCCCGGCGGCAGAGAGGAGCCCGGATTCAGATAGATGTCGGTGTCGTCGGCGAGCGCGAGCGTCGTCAGCGACAGACCGGCGATGAAATGCAGAATTCTGAAGTTTTTCATGGTTCTACCCCGAAAGAGTCGTGGCGTACGGGACGTCACTTGGGAATCAGTACGATCATTCCTTCAACGAGCTCCGACCGGCCCAGCCCTTCCTGGGTACGATCAAAGGTCGCGGTTACCTGAAAGGTGGCGGCCGAGAACTTGTCGAGGCTCGACTCGAGCACGCGCGGCGGCGGCTTCTCCGGCGGAAACATGCGCTCGACTTCCGCCGTCAGGTTGCCGGCGCCGATCTGAGTCGCCAGGAACCCCGGCGGCGGCACGATGCCGTAGACCGTGCAAGCCGGTACGCCGGGTGTGCAGTTCTTGAAGCCGGCGCCGCCGATGACGGGTGTCGCCCCCGGGGTCGCAACCACGGCCTCGGTCAACGCATGCGAGGTCTGAATGGCCGCGTAGCGAGCTTCCTCGTTCTGCGCCATACGGACGCCCATCGTGCTCGAGCGCATCGACGAGATGCTGACGACGCTGATGACCGCCAGAAATATCAGTGCGGTGATCAGTGTCACCCCACGTTCCCGCCTGTGCGAGGCTGGCGGTAGTGACCTTTTTTCTTTGCACGGTTTCATTCGGTCAACTCCTGAGGCGCTGCAGCGCGGCCATGTTCTTCAGTGAGACGGTCACCGAGTAGACGCGGCGATAGAAGCTATCGGCCGGCGTATACGCGGGCGCGTTACTGATCTGATAGGTTTTGGGATTCGTGTAGCGATCGTCCGGATCGGCACTGCGGCTCAAGACGAAGATTCGGGCCGTAACCGCCGACTGCATCTGCGCGAATGTCGGGTTCGGCACGTAGATGTTCGGCTCGCCGTCGGCGTTTGTATCGAGGCCAAATTCGACCTGCAGATCCTCGACGCCCTGAGCAAGACATTCGTCGACCATCGTCGGATTGCCACCGCCGTACTGCAGCGCTTTGCGGCAGAGCGTAGGAATCCCGTCCCCTGCGACGACCGCGAAGTTCCGTATGTAGTAGATGCTCGGCCGATACTCCCAGTCGCGGAACGGCACCGGAATCGCGACCGCGGGCGGAACGGCCGCCGGTTCCTGATAGAGCATTCCCAGTGTGCCGTTCGTGCGCAGGTACACCGTATTCGCGGTGATGGCAGCCGGTGCGACCTCGGCCCCGGCGACGCGTTTGATTGCGATCACATCGGTACCGGGCGCGACTTCGGCGGCGTTGATGCAGTTGAAGTTTGCGTTGGCGGTGGCGCCCGTCGCATTGTCGACCGTCGTGATCGAGTGCGAGTTGTTCGTTCCGGGCGTCACGGCCTGATAGATCCAGTTCGGGACGGCAGGTCCGCAATCTATGGCGACATTCAGGCTCGCGTCGGGGACGATCGTCGTCGGAACGACGAGGTCGGCCCAGAATCCGGCCATGCTGAGGTCATTGACGAGCTCGCGCACCGCCTGCCGTCCATCGTCCTGCATCCGCATGATGGCGTCGTCGCGATTGAAGCTGCGCCGGTTCTCGACGAATACGGTGATGATGGCACTGCCGAGCAGCAGACCGAGCACCATCGCGATCATCAGTTCGATGACCGTGAAGCCGCGAATTCGGAATTTCGGGGAGCGATCCATGCTGACGCGTCCTCTAGATCGTGGGATCGATGAAGCTTTGAACGACGGCCATGCGGCGGAACTCGTTCCCCGCGCCATAGAGACCCGTGCCGGCGCCGCAGGGGTTAATACCCGGGTCGCTGGTCTCCGTCGTGCCGCGCCACGCGATCGTTACCGTGTAGATACCGGCAACGGCGCCGGCCGGTCCGACGATGCAGGCCGTCGGCGCGAGCAGGCCGCCGGTCGCGTTGCCGCCCGACGACTCCATGCCGGTGTCGAGCACCTGCTCCCAGACCCACAGGCTGTGCTGGGCGAGTTGCGCCGCGGTGCAGACGGCCGCCGGTGCATCGCAATCCGGTGCCGGCTCGGCGCCCAGCGAACCCCGCCCGACAACGCCGGCTGCGAGGTAGGTCGCGATACCGGCCTTGTTTGAACGCATCTCCTCGAGCAGCGTGTAGGCCAGCTCCGCGGCAACCGAGCGCTGAACGCCCTCGAAAGTGGCGCGTTTGGCGAAAACCCCGAGCCCGGATATTCCGAGCACGCCGATGCTGAAGACGACCGTGGTCACCAGCACCTCGACCAGGGATACGCCTGCCTGTCGACGCCGAATGTTTACGCTCATCTGGATCTCCTCGCCGCTCACAGAACCGGGCAGACCGGGTCGGCCCCGTTCATCAGCTTTCGGGAAATTCGCGGCCGGCCGCTTACGTCTATGATCGCGACGCGCGCGTGCTCGGATCCGCGTTTGTCGCAGAACGTGAGCTCACCCGTGTTGTTCGCAATGGCGCCGGCCATGGCGCGCCCATTGGGCCGGAAGACGATTCCATTGCCGAACTGCGCCGTGGTGACGCTCGGGACCTCGATTTCATCGATGACACGGTCGATCGTCTCCGGACCGTTCACCTGCCCATCGGCATTGGTATCGGCGAAAACCAGCCAGCCTTCCTGCCATGGCACGGCGCCGCAGGTGGCGCCATCGTCGCTCGGACAGATCGTGACGCGGACATTGCGGGTTATCGCCAGGTCCCTGGCATAGTGCATCGTGGCGAGCATCTCGTTGGCCGATGCGACCTGGTTCGAGTTCCGGACGATGGTTGTGAAGCTCGGCACCGCAACGCCAAACAGGAGCGTGGCGATGGCAATGCCGATCAGCAGTTCAGCGAGCGTGAATCCCGATTGTGATCGAAGCGTGTTCGGCATCTGACTGCACACCTGATGTAGGTTTGTCGGTGGCCGGGAAGTGCCCGTGCCATCTGTTCTTCAGGTGTCGCAGTGTGCCCGGATAGTGGCGGCGGCAGAGGTGTGCAGTTCGCACATCTCCGGAATATCCGACCAACGGGCAGGCAAGACCGACAAGCGGACGGATTTCTCATTTTCGCGGGCCGGTCGAGGCGGCGCCGGCCAATTCGCATTTGACTTATTGCACGATTCGGGGACCCCGGCGTGGCGTTGTGGATGGTGCGTGAGCGTACATAACGCTGCCGTAGCAGGTCTTGTCGGTAATGTGCCGGAGTTCCTTCTCCGGATCGTTAGCAGTGCGCACAATATATCGGGATCATTCGGCCGGCGCTCCCATGACGAGAATCATCCAACTGCCACTGGCGGCTGCCGCCATTCTTGCGTCGTCGCTGAGCGCGTCCCAGGGCGCGCTGCAGCCCGCCGAGCCTTTCGGAGCCAACGCGAGATGGTCGCTCGATCTCTCTTCCCGGCGCGTCGAGTCGCTCACGGGGCCCGGCTGGTCGTCTCAGCAGGTCGTCGGTTTCGATCTTCACAAGGTTTTTCAGGGCGACAGGGGAGACATCGGCACTCTGGTATTCCAGCCCTATCTGGTTCGGCTCGGGAACGTGCAGAACGCCCCGTTCTTCTTCGACCAGCCTGACGACTGGCAGCTGACCTGGCGTATCGCGAACTTCAACTACACGGGACTCGCCGGCGGCCGTCTCAACTTTCGTGTCGGGCATTTCGAAGTGCCGTTCGGGCTCGAGCAGAATATCGATACCAATGGGACACTTCGGCAATACACGTTCAGCGACCGCGGTATCAAAGCGGACTGGGGTGTATCCATCAACGGCACGACGGACCATTTCGAATACGAAGTCGCATCGATGCGAGGGTCAGGCAATGACCTCACGGACGAGCATCATCCTTCCCTTTTCGCTGCCCGGGTAGGGACCCTTTCGCACAGAAATCTGATTGCCGGCCTGTCCTGGTTCGACGGCGAGATACTCGGCGCGACCGGAACGGTCGAACGGGAGCGCGTCGGGCTCGACGTGGCCTGGTATCGCGGCCAGTGGGAGATGCTCTTCGAGCTGTCGGACGGAAAGGACGAGCAGACAGTGGATCATTCCACCGCTCTTGCCGAAGTTTCCTGGCGCAATGGCCTGGACGCGCTGCATCTCTATGCTCAGTTGCGTCGGGATATCGAGGCGTCCGTCGCTGCCACCAGTGGCACGACTGTGCTGGCGGTCGGCACGAATTTTATGTATCGGCGTCACTTCGACCTCGGTGCGCAGGTGGAAAGGTCGGTGGATGCGCCGGCCCAGCAGCCCAGGGGCAGTGCCTTGAAGATGCAGTTTCGGTATCGGCTATGACAATGTTCTCGTTCAAGCGCAGTCTCGCGCTGCTGTGCGGCGCGCTGGCGTGCTCAATTTCGATGTCGGCGCTTGCCGCCTATTGTGCGTTGCGGGATCCGGTGACCGCGATGCGGTCCCTGTTTCCGGAGTCGTCCGGTTTCCGTTCGATCGTAACCACGATTGACAGCGGTGTGCGCGAGCGCGTCGGTGAAGAGATTCCGTTCTCGATCCACTTCAACGAGCTCGGTCGTCACACCCTCTATGTCGCGCTCGACGAGACCTCGCCGCTCGGACTCGTTCACGTGCGGTCCGAGGCGTCGAGCTGGGGACTCATTGAGGTCGCGTGGGCACTGGATCTCGACTTACGTGTCACCAGCATGATGTTTCAGCGTTGTCGCATCCCGGCCTGTAGTGAGAACTTTCTGAACGCTGCAGTCGGCCTGCTGAAGGGCAAGTCGGCTTCGGAAATTGCGAGCCTTCTCAGCGTGGACGGGGAGTCGCTGTCGCCAGACGTTAATGCAGTCCCGGAGTCGGATCGCGATCTGCTGCTTTCCGTGATTCGCTCGGCGCTGAAGACGATTCACGTTACCCGGCTGGGATGGGATCGCGAGATACTGGAGCTCAAGGGCCAGAGTGTCCTAAACGGCGCCTTCGGAGGGGATCGCAATCTGACGCTCGTGGAGCTGACCGTTCCCGCCGGAACTGTCGGAGAGCTCGAGCGCGACGTCGGGTCACGAACCGACATTTCCCGTGACGACGTGCTCGTGTTCGATGTGACCGGAGACGGTGCGAGCGCAGGCCGAATCGTCAATGCGGGCTGGAGATATCGGGGTAGGCTGCACCAGCTCACGTGGTTGTTTGACGCGGAAGGCGGGGTGATCGACGTCGATTCGCTCGGTGGCTGGCCCGATGAAGAGGTCGCGCAGGCCTTTACTGATCTCGTTGGGGGGCGCTTCGCCGACAGCGAGGATTGCACTACGCCCGCGCAAGTGGTGGCCTACGAGCTGGCCTATATTGCGCGGCGGGCTACAAAGCTCTAAATCGGCGGCGCCGGACGATGAGAATTCGCACCTATATCGCGGTCATCATCGTCGTCTGCCTCGCCGGCGGCTACCTGATCGAAGCGGTGATCGCGGACCAGTACGGAGCGGTACAGGAAACCACGGCTGCCCATAGCCGGAAAGCTCTTGCGATCAACGACTATGCTCATGCCCGGGAAAATATCGCTCAACTTCTGGTGACCGTCGATCTGGTGCTTGGTGCAGACGAAAGCTATCTGTCACAGGGTGCGAGCAGGCAGTCCGGACTTCTTCGTACGCAACTGACCGGCTTGAGAGATTCCGAGCTTGTTGCCGATGTTCAGTCCCTCGACCGGATGATCGCGGCGATCGAGTCGATCGAGAGATTTCTGGCGGAAGCTCAGGCACTCGTTCCGGACACGAGAGAGCAGGCCCTGGGGCGGCTGCTCGAGCGCTACGACGCCGTCTCGGCCGAATTGGTGAGCGATTCCGACGACGTGCTCGACGCAGCAAACAGCGAGTTCGACAATCTGCAGCAACGTTTGGCGCTCGAGCTCGAGCGCGCCGATCGATATCGGCTGCTCGTCCTGCTGGCCTATGCAATGATCGTGGGCGCTGCCTGGTGGTGGGCGAACCGGTCGATCACACGACCTTTGAGCCGGCTGGGCGAAACGGCGTCGGACTCCAGACGAATGGAGCCTTGGGAACGCATAGATCGCGGCCCGCAGGAAATTCTGAGTCTGGACCGCCGCCTTGCCGAGCTGACCGCGACGCTCGTGCATCAGGCCGGGCACGACCCGTTGACGGGGCTCGTGAATCGCCGAGAGCTGGAGCGCCAGCTCGAGCACTGGTGGGGGAGTTGCGCCGACGCGCGGGTCCTGCCGAGGGGCGTGATCTGCTATATCGACCTGGATCGCTTCAAGTCAATCAACGACTCCTGCGGTCATGCAGCCGGCGATCGTCTGTTGCAGCGTGTAGCCCATGAGTTCCTGCTGTCCGTTCGTGAAACCGATGTGGTCGCCCGCCTCGGGGGCGATGAATTCTGTGTCGTCCTGAAAGACTGCTCCTGGGCGGAAGCTCAATCCGTTGCCGAGAAGCTGCGGTCATCGATCGAGCAGATGCGCTACTCGGTGGGACCGCAGGTATTTCGTATAAGCGCAAGCATTGGGATGGCCAAGGTCTCCGGTCAGGAGACGAATGGCCGCGAGATCATCGATGCGGCCGATGCCGCGTGCGCGGTGGCTAAGGAATCCGGACGCAACCGCGTCTACGAGTTCACTCTAGACGACTCCCGCCTGGAGCGACGGCGCAACGATCTGTACTGGTTCGGGCAGCTAACCGCAGCGCTCGAGGAAGACCGGTTCGTTCTCTACAAGCAGAGAATCCGGGCGACAGATTCCGGCAAGGAACGCGGCGAGCGTTTCGAGATTCTTCTCAGGCTGGTCGACGACGACGGCCGTGTGGTCGCGGCCGGCCAGTTCATTCCGGTGGCCGAGCAGTACGGTCTCGCCATGCGACTCGATCAATGGGTCGTCCAGGCGGTCCTGGACTGGCTTTCAAGCGATCCGCAGGCGCGCGAGAACTGTGAATCGTGCTCCATCAACTTGTCGGCTGAAGCGATCAGTAATCCTTTGTTCCGGAAGTTCGTCATTTCCGCCCTCCGGAAGAGTGGTGTTCCTGCCGGCAAGATCTGCTTCGAGATCACCGAGTCGACGGCGGTATCCGATCTTTCTGCCGCAGTGACGTTCATTGGCGAGTTACGCAAGTCCGGCGTGCAGTTCGCTCTGGACGACTTCGGATCCGGTCAGGCGTCGTTCGGGTATCTGCGCGATCTGGCCGTGGACTACCTGAAAATCGATGGCTCGTTCGTTCGCAACCTGCTCGCAAGCGAGGTCGACCTGGCTACCGTGAAGGCCTTCCGCGAGATCAGCCATGCCTACAGGATCAAGACCGTCGCCGAGTTCGTCGACTCGGAAGCCGTTCTCGCAAGGTTGACCGAGCTCGGCATCGACTATGCGCAGGGCTACTACGTCGGTCGTCCGGAGGCGGTGGAAGTAGAGGCTGTCAAAGTCGGAGGGACTGACGGCGGCAACCTCCGACTGGGAGCGGAAGCAGCCGAAGCAACGGGATCAGCGGGATCAGCGGAATCAGCCGAGGCTGCGGGGACAGCCCAGGCAGCCCAGGCCGCCGACGCCTCAGAAGAGGCTGGAACAGCCAAGACTGCTGAAGCAGGCGCGGCAGCGACGGGCTGAGCGCGCGCCGCCGCCGTTTCCTGCTACCTGTAGGCGCCTACTTACCGAGCGCCTTCTTCACGGCACCGATAATCGCGAGCAGCACGCCGCCGCCGACTCCGCCGCCGGCGATGCTGCCAACGATGCCGGCGATGTCCAATTCACCGCCGCCGGCAGCGAGACCCAGCATTCCGAGCAGCTGTCCGCCGATGCCGCCACCGAGGATACCGACAATCGAATTGCCCAAAGTGCCGAGTGAAAGGTTCTTCAGGAGCGAGCCGGCCAGGTTGCCGCCTGCGGCGCCGCTCAGAAGCTGAATGATCAGAGGCAACAGACTTTCCATCGTTTTTCTCCTTTATCGTCTTGTGCAGGATGAGCTCAGAGTCCGCCGATCGGCTGGCCCGGATTTTCACCGTTGAAGAGAATCACCTTGCGGTGCGGGAACGGAATCTCGACATCCGCCGCATCGAGCGCCTTCTTCACTCGCTCCGGAATCGAGTAGAGCAGGTCGAAATAGTGCTGCCCCTCGCAGAATGGTCGGACGAGAAAGTCGACGGAGCTGTCGTTGAGTGTCTCAATCTCTATGAACGGGGCCGGGTCACGCAGCACATGCTCGTGTTCGCTTAGAACACGAGTAATCACGTCGCGGGCCTTGTCGATATCCGCGCCGTACGCGATGCCGAAGTGCATATCAACGCCACGAACACTGTGGTGACTATGGTTCACTATCTTCTCGCCCCAGATCTTGCCGTTCGGCAGGATGATGTGCTGGTGGTCGAACGTCCGCAGATCTGTCGTGAACAGATTGATATCCTCGATCAGTCCGAACTGGCCCGCTACTTCGGCGAAGTCGCCGACACGGTAGGGCCGGAAGAT
The DNA here is from genome assembly GCA_965223375.1 of Candidatus Rariloculaceae bacterium. Lineage (GTDB taxonomy): Bacteria > Pseudomonadota > Gammaproteobacteria > Steroidobacterales > Rariloculaceae > CBDCWM01. The sequence goes on along the minus strand of OZ245000.1, from coordinate 341,396 downwards.
CATCAGCATCACGCCGGCTGCCAGGTTCGACATCGCGCCCTGCAGTGCAAGGCCAATCGCGAGACCTGCGGCGCCGAGCAGCGCGACGATTGACGTCGTTTCTACGCCGAATCGGTTCAGAACTGCGATGAACGTGAAGGCCAGGATCAGATACCTGGCGATGCTGCCGAGGAAGGTGAAGAGCGTAGAGTCGAGCGTCGCGTAGCGGCTGCTGAGGCCGATGATCAGCCGTGCGACCTTGCCGGCGATCCAGTAGCCGACGAGAAGTATCAGGATGGCCAGGAGAATGTTCGTGGCGCCCTGAATCGCACCGGGCATGTATTGATCGATATTTATCGAATCCAGTAGATCCTGCATGAAGGTCCCCCCATTTCTTCAGTTGCCGTCATTCGCCACGAATGGCGTATCGGGCTCCGCTGCTGTTCTTAGTTGTCGTTGCGCAGCGAATCGATAGCGTCGTCTGCCGTTTCGGCGGCGTCATCCGCTGCTCCCGAAACTGCCTCGCCGACATCCTGCGCCGTTTCGCGAGTGGCGTCGATCGCGCCATCGAGCGCTTCGCCGGCGCTTTCCGCGGCGTCCTCGACTCGATCGGCGACCGAACCGGCTGCCTCTCGGCCTGCGTCGATGGCGCCGTCTACCCGCTCGCCTATGGTCGCGCCGTCGCCCGAGCCGTTGCCGCAGCCCTGGAGCGACGCGGCCAGAATTATCGATGCAGCTACTGTACCCAAAGTCTTCATGGAACTATCTCCCCTGCTAAGTGCCCGGTTTGGTCCCGCTTGCGGCGGGTAAGAGCCCGGAATAACCAATTGGACTCGCCGGCCTGCGGAAAAGTCACATTATCATGTGTCCGGGTTGGGTCGTCCGAACGCGGAACGGCCGCACCGTTCCCGTCCTGTCGCCTTCAGGTGACCAAAGTTGACGGTTGCGGGTCTAATTCAGACAAACCGCTGGCGAGCAGGGAGAGAGACAGTTGTCGGATTCTAACGAAAACGAGCGTTTGCGCAGCAAGCTTGCTGTACCGCCTGATTCAGGTGCGGACGACCTCAGAGTTATCCGCGCAGTCCGCCGCGCGCGTGCCGCCGTCGGCCAGCGCGATACCGTTCTGTTTGCGCTGGTGCGCATCTGGGCCTCACTGGCCCAGATTCTGGCGCCCCTTTTCGCCCGCCTGGCACGGATGCAGCAGGTCCGGGGCCAGCAGGGACCCGTAACGCGCCCGCCCAAGAGAACCGGCACCTGAGTCCGCAGAGATATGGAGCTAGATGATGGAAGTACTTGACGCGCTTCGACAGTCGTTCATGGATCCCGGCATGTTCTGGGGCCGTTTCACGGCGTTCCTGCCTAACCTCATTGCAGCCACGTTGCTGCTGATACTCGGCCACGTGCTGGGCCGAGTGATCGCGGCGATCGTGACCAGAGTTCTGAAAAGGATCCGAATCGACAGCCTGAGCGGCGGATTCGGAGACGCGGTTTCCGGCGCCGGCTTTACAGCAACCCCCTCGCAGATCATCGGGAAGATCTTCTACTGGTTGATCTTCCTGACTTTCATCATATCGGCCGCCGATACGTTGGGACTGGAACGTGTTTCAGAGACGATTGACGACTTCGTGCTCTATCTGCCGCGGGTCATTGGTGCCGTCCTGGTCGTCATTGTGGGGCTTTTCGCGGCCGGACTTGTGCGCGCGGCGGTCGAGGCTGCGCTCGGCAGCATGAATGTGGGCTACGAGAAGGCTGTGGGTGGCGTGATCCACGGCGTAATCGTGCTCGTTGTCATTTCGCTCGCCATCGGGCAGCTCGACATCGAGACAGCGTTGCTGAATCAGGTGGTCTCCATCATCCTTCTGGCGGGAGCCGCCGCCGTCGCGCTCGCGCTCGGTCTCGGTACGCGCGATGTGGCCGGAAATATCGTTGCCGGCGTCTACGCCCGGGAGCTCTTCGTGCCCGGCGACCAGATCCGATACGGTGATATCGTCGGCGTCGTGGTCGAGGTGAGCGCGACCTCGGTCGTTCTGGAAGGACCCGACAACAAGCGAATAACGGTGCCGAACCGCAAGCTGCTCGATCAGGAAGTCGAAGTCATCCGCTGAGACGCCAACCGCCCGGCGCCCGCCTGTTTGCGGTCGCGCCAGGAAACGCCGTCCTGCTGCTTTCGAATGACTTCCGCCCCTGGTAAGGAGCTCTCTGACGAAGCGCTCGTGCAAGAGGCGCAGCGCGAGCTCCCATATGTAACCACTTCCTACGAGACGCTGATGCGGCGGCACTCATCGCTGATATTCGGGTTGTGTCTGCGAATTCTGGAGCACCGACAGGATGCCGAAGAGGCGGCACAGGAGGTCATGTTCAAGGTTTTCACCGCGTTACCTCAATTCGAGAGCCGTTCGAAGTTCCGGACGTGGCTGACCAGAATCGTCATAAATAGCTGCAGCACGCTGCGGGCCAGGCGGCGCAGGCAGGCGGACCTAGCATCGGCGCTGCAGGTTGAGGGGGGCGGCCCGGAAGCGGCACGCATAGATACCGGGCGAATGGATACGGAGAGCCTGCTCGCGATGCTGGGCGAAGCGGACCGCAACCTCATTGTTCTGCGCTTCGTCGCAGACATGAGTTTCGAGGAAATTGCCGACTCAACGGGCTTGACGCTCAGCGCGACCAAGATGCGAATCTACCGGGCCATCGACAAGTTGAAAGGGAACGTTTGACGAGTTTGTGACTTTTCGCGCGGATGCCAAGTCGAATCTCATTGAAGGGTCCCGAGGACGAGAGTCCGAGGGGTGACTGTTCAATGACGATGAGTCCTGGAGTTTGCGATGTTGGTCCGAAAGCTCTGTCTGCTCTCGATCCCGTTCGGGATTACGCTCTGCGGAACGGTAATGGCGGAAGCCGTGGACGGCGAAATCTATGTATCGCCGCTGATTTCCTGGATTGACGACAATTCGGACAAGGCCTACGACTCGGACCTCGGCATCCACCTGGGGATAGGGTCCGCGATAAGCGAGCGCTGGAACGTCGAGGGCTATTACAGCAAGTACGATCCAGAGGGGCCGGCCGGACAAACACAGAAGGGCTACGGCGTCGACTTTCAGCGCGTGTTCGCTCGGGAGCGCAGATTCAGCCCGTACATATTCGCGGGCCTCGGGCTACTCGATTCGGACGTGGATGGCGGTGTGGACGACGACGGGTCGGAGACAGCGTCCTTCGGTATCGGCTTCCTTGCAGACTTCGCGCGCGACGGCAGAGCGGCGCTGCGTGCCGAATTCCGCCATCGCCGCGACCGGGCTTTCGGGACCGACGGCGATGACAATATTCTGAGCCTCGGGCTGCAGTTGCCTTTCGGCCGGACGGGCCGCCGTTTCCGCGATGCCGATGGTGATGGCGTCGAGGATGCGATGGATCGCTGTCCGAACACGCCTGCCGGCACGCCGGTGGATGCAACGGGCTGCCCCGAGCCGGTCGACACCGACGGCGACGGTGTGCCGGACTCGATTGACATGTGTCCGGGAACACCGGCTGGCGTTGCGGTCGATGCCGCCGGCTGTGCGCCGGACAGTGATCGTGACGGAGTTGCCGATTATCAGGACCGGTGCCCGGAAACTGTTGCCGGCGCAACGGTCGGAAGCGATGGCTGTGAGCTCGATGGAGACGGCGATGGCGTCGTCGATCGACTCGATCGATGTCCGGATACACGCCCGGGCGCGCAGGTGGACATCAACGGCTGCGAGATCGGCGACGAGATAGAACTGCCTGGTGTGCAGTTCCTTACCGACTCCGACGAGCTGTTGCCGGAAGCAACGTCCGAGCTCGAGGGCGCGGCCCAAACGCTGATCAACAACCCTGAAATCTCCGTAGAGGTAGCCGGGCACACCGACAGCGACGGTGCCGAGAGTTACAACCAGGATCTGTCAGCGAGGCGCGCGAATACCGTTCGCGAATTCCTCATCGATCGTGGTGTCGCGCCGGACCGGCTCGTGGCTCGGGGTTACGGAGAATCCAGTCCTGTCGCGGATAACTCGACTGCAGCAGGTAAGCGGCAAAACCGGCGCGTGGTTCTGGTGATCACGGCTCGGTAGGCGGTAGACCCGGTGCGCTGCAGACTTGCGCTCCGGGTTGCCCGCGCTCGGCGGTCCGGTGGCCCCCCCGTCGCCGGGCCGCCGGCGCACTCTTTACCCTGGCTTTCGTGGAAGCGCTCGCGGCCCGGCGGGCAGTCAGCCCGTGATGTAGCTTTGTAGCTGCGTAATTTCGAATTCCTGGTCGGCGATCGTTGCCTTGACGACGTCACCGATCGACACGAGCCCGGCCAGCTTCTTTCGATCCATGACCGGCAGGTGTCGGACCCGCTGCTCCGTCATCAGGGCCATGCACTCCGAAACCGTCCGCTCGGGCGTCACGCAGACGACGTTATCCGTCATCACGTCGGTGACGGCCGAATCTCTCGATGCGCGGCCCATCAAAACTACCCTGCGGGCGTAGTCTCTCTCGGTGAGTATGCCGACCAGCTCATCTCCCTCGATGACGAGCACGCCCCCGACGTCATGCTCGGCCATCAGTCCAAGCGCGTCGAGTACCGTAGCTGTGGGCGCTACGGAAAATACCGTCGAGCCCTTCTTCTCAAGAATGTCGCGAACGGTTCGCATCGCACCCCTCCCCTAGAGCCGTCGAACGATGTGCCGGTCCATAGTGCTACGGCCCGGCGGTCGGCGCAAACGGCAGCCGGCGCGGCCGTGCAGCCGCGCGAGCGGTATTGCGGGCCACCGCCCGCGTGACTGCTTTGTGACACGGGTCATCCTGCAGCGCCGCAGTATTCGGCACACTGACCGGCGTTCTTGAACGTACGAACGGTGCCAGCATTGAGTTCCAGCGACGCCGACAAGCTCAGGCAGCAGATGGCGGCCTTTCCCCGTAACCCCGAGATTGTGACGAAACGCTATCGCGGACCGGACAGGCGCGAGAATCTGCCGCCCGAGCCCGCAGTCGAGGTCCAGCTGAAGCCGGATTCAGCCGGGCACCCCGTCGTCGAGGTCAAGGTCACGTCTCCGGCCCGCCGCGACGGCGACAGTGAAGTCGAGGTCGTCCGTTCCGTGGACGTTCCGATTGAGCCGGCAGCCGATACCAAGACGCCGTTGGCCGCCAGTGATGCCGACGATCCCTCGGGCGACGATGCCAGCGACCCTTCGGGGGAGGAAGGCGGCACAATCCCGACACCGTCCGACTAGCCGGGAAATCTCTCCCGTGAATCGGTGAGATTTCCGGGCTGGCAGCAATCTCCCGGCTCCAGCCGCGGACCGGCGGATCTCCGCCTGGCTCCGCAGCCTGACTCTGCGACCTGACTTGACGTCCCGCGCGCGCTCCGCCTATCGTCGGATAAGGCGTAGTCCGGTGGAGCAGGGGGAGATGCATTCACTTCCGTCGGCGTTCTGCGCGCTCGCGCTTTGTTCGGGCATCTGCGCGGCACAAAGCCAGAACGAGTGGATTTTCGATACCTATACACCCGGGGTCTGTTCCCCCAACGGCGGGCGTCACGGCGGCTGCCCCGCGGGCGATCTCGTGCGCATTCACGTGACGACCGTCGCCTACGGGCTGGTCCGCCCCTGGCATCTGACGTTTCTGCCGGGCGGTACGGACATGCTGGTCACGGAGCTGCCAGGCAGTCTGCGCATCGTGCGCGGGGGTGCACTCGATCCGGAGCCGGTCGCCGGTTGGCCCGATGAGGCGTTGCGTTCCCGCAGTCTGAACTCCGTCATCCTGCACCCGGACTTCGAGCGCAATCGGCGGATTTTCTTCTCGTACGTGAAGTCGCGCGATGGAGGTCAGACCACCGTTGCACTGGCGGGGGCCCGCTTCGATGGTCGCGCGCTTACCGACCTCGAGGATGTGTTCGTTGCCGATGCCTGGGGTACCGGCGCAACGGCCGGCCGTGCCGAGTTCGGCCCGGACGGGATGATCTATCTGACCGTGGGCGATCGTGACGGCCTGAACACCACGGACGACCCGGCCGACCGATTGCTGGCGCAGTCGCTCGAGACCCATGTCGGCAAGGTCCTTCGGCTGCGGGACGACGGAACCGCGCCGGTCGACAACCCCTTCGTCGGCCGCGATGAAGCGCGGGCCGAGATTTACACCTACGGTCACCGTAATGTGCAGGGGCTTGCGTGGCATCCCGAGACCGGCGACCTGTGGGCCACCGAAATCGGACCGATGGCCGGGGACGAGCTGAACCGCCTGGTCCCCGGGTCGAATTATGGCTGGCCGCTGGTATCGCTCGGCAAGATCTATACGGGCAACCTGTCATCCGATCAGTCGTGGTGGCGGCCCGGGATCGAGATGCCGGTGATGTTCTGGGTCCCGGCAATCAGCCCTTCGAGTCTGATGATCTACAGTGGCGAGCAGTTTTCGCGCTGGCAGGGCCACTTTTTCCTCGGTGCGCTGAGTGGCCAGCAACTGCAGCGCGTCGCATTCGAGCAGCCCCCGCCGCAGACCGAGCGGCGCGAGTCGATGCTGATTCCGCTCGACGTTCGCGTCCGCGATGTGCGCCAGGGACCGGATGGCGCCATCTATATCGCGGTCGAGCGCGACCTGCAGTCCGGACCCGGTAGTGCAAGGCTGACGCCGAACGGTTCGATATTGAAGATTTCACCTGCCGGGGAGGCGGATTGACGGATGAACAGCAAACGAGCTCTCATTGCGGTGTGCCTGGTTGCGATTGCCGCCTTGCAGGTCCCGCCGGTGCAGAGCCAGGGCGCAGGCGCAGTGCCGCGCCTGTCGAACGGCAGGCCCGATTTCAGCGGTGTATGGCAATCGCTGACGACTGCGAACTGGAACATCCTGACGCACGGTGCGAGCGCGGGACCGGCTGCCTATGGCACATTGCTCGCGACGCCCCCGGGTCCGGGTATCGTCGACGGCGACGAGATTCCGTACCTCCCGGCAGCGGCGGCGCAGCAGCAGCGCAACTTCGAGAATCGCTGGACGGACGATCCCGAACTGAAGTGCTTCATGCCGGGTGTGCCACGTGCGAACTACATGCCATACCCGTTGCAGATCTTTCATTCCGAGAGCGGCATGCTGATCGCCTATCAGTTCGCAGGGGCCGCCCGAATCATCAATCTGGACGAGCACTATCCGTCGGCGATCGACAGCTGGATGGGCGTTTCGAATGCCGACTGGGATGGCGATACGCTGGTCATCGAGGTCTCGGGCTTCAACGGGCAGGCCTGGCTGGACCGCTCCGGAAATCACACGAGCTATCAGTTGCAAGTTACTGAAAGATATTCATTCATAGACAGCAATACGATCGCCTATGAGGCAACGCTGGAAGATCCTGCGACCTTCTCGCGGCCGTGGCGCATACATTTCACGCTGCATCGGCACATCGACCCGGACGCCCATCTGATGGAGTTCAAATGCGTGCCGTTCACCGAGGAGCTTCTGTACGGCGAGTTCTACAAGGAGACAGGCGAATGAGCACAGTCCGCCGCTCGAGAGCGATCAGATTCCCGCTGTGCGTCATGGCGCTCGGCATCGCAATGGCCGCCGGTGCGCAGGCGCCGCGCACACCGTGGGGTGATCCCGACCTGCAGGGGAGCTGGTCGAATGCGACGCTGACTCCATTCCAGCGCCCGGCCGAACTCGGCGACAAGGCCTTCTTCACCGAGGACGAGGCCCGCGATTACATTGCCCAGCGAATCGAGTCTTCGAATGCCGATGCGAGCATCGGCGAGGAGGGCTCGGTAGGGTCGTACAACGATGCCTGGTTCGATCGCGGCAACAGTCTCGTACCGACGCTCCGAACGTCGCTGATCGTTGAGCCCGAAAACGGTCGCGTACCGCCATTTACGCCCGCGGCGCAGGCGCGCCACGAAGCCAACCTGGTCTATTCGCAGGAACACCCGGCCGACCGGCCCGAAGATCGTTTTCTGACCGAGCGCTGCATCGTCTTTGGTGGCGGTGCGGCGCCACTGCTGCCGGAGCCCTACAACAACAACTACTACATCGTGCAGACGCCGGATTACGTGACGATCATGGCCGAAATCAACCACGAGGTCCGGATCATCCCGATCGACGGCCGGCCGCATTTCCCGGAGGGCGTGCGGCAGTGGGCGGGTGATTCCCGCGGCCGGTGGGAAGGCGATACGCTCGTCGTCGAGACCCTGAATCAGCACACGAACCGATTCTTCTACGGCGTGCAGATGCTGAATTCCGTAATGAGCGACGAGTTCAGCGTCGTCGAGCGCTTTACGCGCACGGGGCCGGACCAGATTCGCTATCGGGCAACCGTGCACGACCCGGAGGTCTTCACCGCGCCGTGGACCATTGAGCTCTTCATGCACCCGCAGGAAGGGGAGCTGGTCGAGTACGCTTGTCATGAGGGCAACTACGGTTTGCGGGGGCTGCTGTCGGCTGCCCGTGAAGAAGAGCGCAGGGCGCAGGACGATCAGTAGCCTGCGGCTTTAGACAAGACACGGAGAACAGGCCATGAACGGGATAATCAGGCGGGGATCGATTGCTTTGGCGGGTGCGGCAATGCTGCTCGGCGTGCGTTTTGCGGTAGCCCACCACGCGTTTGCGGCCGAGTTCGACGCGAATCAGCCAATTACGCTGCGCGGTACGATCACACGAGTGGAGTGGATCAACCCGCACGCGTGGTTTCACATGGACGTCGAGGGCGAGGGCGAGGGCGGCAGCGTCGAAAGCTGGATGATCGAGGCAGGCAGCCCGAACACGCTCGTCCGCCGAGGCATGAACCGGGATTCGATTCCGCCCGGCACGGAAGTCGTGGTCTTCGGCTACCGTCACCGGAACGGCTCGAATGCCGCCAACGGCCGTGACGTCACGCTGCCGGACGGCTCGAAGCTCTTCCTGAGCTCTCCGCGGACCGGAGCGCCGGACGGCGACCGCGACTAGCCGGGAAATCTCACCCGTGAATCGGTGAGATTTCCGGGCCAGGTTCTACCAGGCTCGCCGGGCATGCGCTCGGTGGCCGATTCCTCTAGTATCCGAATGGTTCGACAACAGGGCGGAAACAACAAATGCGCACAAGCAAAACACTGATACTCACGGGACTTACTAGTTGCACGCTGCTGATCGCGGGTCTCGGGCAGACGCAGCCACCGACGGGACCAATGTCGTTCTTCATTACGAGCAACGGTTCCGGTGACGGCGGCAATCTCGGCGGGCTCGAGGGTGCCGACGCGATCTGTCAGAACCTGGCGGAGGCCGCCGGTCACGGCGATCGCACGTGGCGGGCTTATCTCAGCACGCAGGGCGCCAACGCCGTCAACGCGCGCGACCGAATCGGGGACGGCCCGTGGTTCAACGCCAATGGCGCCCAGATTGCGGCGAACGTCGATGCCCTGCACAGCGAGATGCAGCGGATGAGCGGCTTCACGGGGCTCGATGAGCGCGGCAATCGGATTCCGGGATCCGGATACGCACCGAATCGCCACGACATCCTGACCGGCACGCAGTCCGACGGCACGGCGTATCCTGCCGGCGAGGACATGACCTGCAACAACTGGACGAGCAATAGCGACGACGACAAGGCACGCGTGGGTCACCACGATTACGCGGCCTGGGGCTCCGCGCACGACTCGCGTGGTTGCAGTCAGCCGGCACTGGTCAGCACTGGTGGCGACGGGCTCTTCTACTGCTTCGCGCTCTGACGGCAGGCGTAAGGACCGCCTTCCCCTTCGATTTGGCGGGCGGCTCGGACTGCAGATGAAACGTGTCGGGTCGGCCGATTGGCCGGCCCGGCGCTTTCGATTGGTCAAAGGTTAGGGTCACTGTCCCCAAACTCACGGCGCCCTCGATCAGGCGGGAGTTTGGGTCACTGTCCCCAAATTCGGTGTCCCCGAATTCGTCGTTCAGGCGGGAGTTAAGGTCACTGTCCCCAAACTCGCGCTGTCTCCGAAGTCAGAAGTGCTTGCGGATGAGGCTGTCGAGCGACAAGGCGCCCGGCCCGCGGAACAGAATGAAGGCAAGCGCGGCTGCCCAGCCGAGGTGCGTGGCCCAGGCATTGGGATAGACGAAGAACTGAATTACGGCTGTCATCAGAAGCAGGGACGCGGCGCTTAAGCGCGAGGCGAGCCCGAGGATCAACAGCACCGGGAACAGGTGCTCTGCGTACGTTGCCACGTGGGCAGCAAACCGGTGCGGCAGCAGCGGCAGGCTGTATTCGTATTGAAACAGGAAGAAGGTGCTGTCACTGACCGACAGCAGCCCGTCTACCTTGGTTCTTCCCGAGAGCCAGAACGTGACGGCCACGAAAATTCGTGCCGGTGTCGAGACAACCGTTTCTACAGAGACGGACTCGAGCCACCGGATAACCCGGTGCACTATTGCAATGGCGCCCGTTTCGGTGCCGTGAGCCGCGTCATCGGCAGGCTCGGCCAGGCTCGTGGTGACAAGGGTCTTTGCGCTTGCAGTATTCATGTGTCGATGTCCTCGGTCGGGCCGCTCGTGGCTACGAACGTGCCGCCGGCAGCAAGGCCGGCTTCGTGTGCGTCGATATCGATTCCGGGGTCGGTCGCCCGCGCTGCTGCCGCAGCATCAGCGCGGCTTGCACCGCGGTTCAGCGCCCGGAGATAGTGCCAGGCGCCCCGTGCCAGCCGCCGGACTTCGACCGTGGCTTCGGGGCGGACAATCAGTAGGTGCTCCGGTCCGGGCGGCAGCTTGATCGGACCGTCGATCTGCTGGTCGCCCACATTGACTTCCCAGATTCGCGAGGCCGCATGCGCAGAGTGCAGCAGCTTGGCTGATGGATGCAGTGCAAGGTATTCCGCTCCGGCGGAGAGCGCGTCGGCCGGTGTCAGCGGTGCCACATCCGGGGAGTGATACGCCTCGAGCCAGAACATCTCGAGCCGCGCGACGTCCGGCAGATACGTCAGCGTTGCGGCCGGCTCGAAATGCTCGAGAAAGTCGGCGAAACCCTGACCGTATTCGATCAGGCTCGGATTGCGTGACGGATGCGCGAGAGCGAACTGCAGCGCTGCGAAGCGAAAGAAGTCCCGGCCGGTCAGCCTGGCAACGGCCGGGTAGGTCGCTTCCAGCGCCTCGATCAGCCGCGAATAGACGTTATTCCGATAAATGGCGAGGCGCGTTTGTGCTGTGCTGGCGGCTCCGGCGCTTGCGGTCACAAGCCGCTCCGAGACCGGGGATCCCGGGGCGGCGGTCAGAAAGGCGGCCATCTCCGCCTGGTAGTCAGAGAGCGCTGGCATCTGCCTCGGCTCGGCGGTGTTCGGTGACCGCATCGACGGCGTCCGGATCGCGAGGGCGCCGGCGCTCCGGCCGCGGCTTGGAATTCTCCCGACGGGCGGCCGGCTGCTCCGAAATCTCACGGGCCCGGGACGCTTCACATAGCAGCGTTTCGAGCGCTGGCACATTCGTATCCCACTCGATCAGCGTCGGGCAGTCGCGGCAACGAGCGATCGTTTCGGCGTAGAGCGTCCATACGTCCGCCGCGACGGCCGAGCCGTGATCGTCGATCAGCACCTCCCCGTCAGCCGTCTGTTCGACAGTATGTCCGGCCAGGTGGATTTCACCGACGAGGTCGATCGGAACGGCAGCGAGCCAATCGCGAGCGTCCTCACCCTGATTGCGGGTGCTCACGTAGACATTGTTGATGTCGAGCAGCAAGCCACAGCCGGTCCTGGTCGCAGCCGCCACCAGAAAATCGGGCTCCGGCATATCGGAACCGACGAAATCCAGATAGCGGGAGGGGTTCTCGATCAGGATGCGTCGACAGAGTGCCTCCTGCATCTGGTCGATATTTCGGCACAGCGCGTCGAGGGCCTCACGCGTGTAGGGCAGTGGCAGCAAGTCGTGAAATGCCGTGCCGCCGAACGACGACCACGCGACGTGTTCCGAAATCAGCGCTGGCGAGTACCGATCGACCAGCGCTCGCCAGTTTCGAAGATGCCCGGCGTCGAGCCGCTCGCTGCCCCCGAGCGAGAGCCCCACGCCGTGAAACGAGAGCGGATAACGTTCGGCGAGCCGCTCCAGGTACCGGTGCGGGGGGCCGCCGCGGCCCATGTAGTTTTCCGTATGGACTTCCAGGAAGCCGAGCGCAGGGTCGCCCGAGAGAACATCGGCGTAATGTGCGGGCTTCAGCCCGATGCCGACTTCGATCGGCACCGGGCTCTCAGCTTCGCTATTTTCGGAAGGCTGGCCGGGCACTGGCACGCCCCGGTCGGGCTACTTCAGGGCAGGCGCGCGTCGGACGACTCGAGCGAACCGTTGCCATGCGGCGTCTCGATGGACTCGCAGGTACCGGCAGGCACGAGCTTCCAGGCATTCGACTGATAGTCGATCGTCGACGTGCCGGCACAGCTGGTGCCGGGCCCGGCAGCGCAATCGTTCTTGCCCGCGAGCGACACACCGTAACATTTCTCCATACCCTCGGCGTCCTGCGCCGAGGCAACGCTCACGGTGCCGGCTGCCGCAAGGCCTACCGCGGCTGCAACGCCGGTGGATACCAGCTTTCTGCGAATCGAGCTGTAATCGGACATCTTGAAACCTCCAGAACCTGTGTGATGATTGAGTTACACGGAAACTGGACCCCATGGCGTGCGCAGTTATTACAGCGTCAGTCGCGGTTTCGCTCTACCTCGTAGGACCCCAGGCCGGGCTTGTAGGACTTGTCGTCGATGAACTGGCGGATTCCCTCCTTGCGCCCCTCGTTATCGAAGCTATTGGCCGCCTCCTGGGCGCGGACGAGAAAGTCCTCCGCGTTTTCGTAGGTCATCTCCCTGACCCGACGCATTGCGTCCTTGGTGGCCTTCAGCGCCACAGGATTCTTTTCTTTCAGAATATTGGCCACTTCGACGACCCGCGCCTCGAGCTCCGCGAGTGGGTGTGACTCGTTGACGAGGCCCCATTCGGCGGCCTTTCGGCCATCGATGTTCTCGCCGGTCAGCGCGTGATACATCGCGCGCCGGAAGTTGAGCAGCTCGGACGCGACTTTGGTGGCACCCCCGCCCGGCAGGATGCCCCAGTTGATTTCACTCAGGCCGAAGTTCGCCTCATCTGCGGCGAAAGCCAGGTCGCAGGCGAAGAGCGGTCCGTAGCCGCCACCGAAGCACCAGCCGTTGACCATCGCGATGGTCGGCTTCTGATACCAGCGAAGCCGCCGCCACCAGCCGTAGGCCTCACGTTGTGATTGCCTGACCGCGCCCAGGCCTTTCGCCTCGGTCTCCCGAAAGTACTCTTTCAGATCCATGCCGGCCGACCAGGCAGAGCCTTCGCCGGTCAACACGAGGACACGGACCTCGTCATCGAACTCGAGCTCGTCGAGCACTTCCAGCATGCGTCGGTTCAGTGTCGGGCTCATGCAGTTGCGCTTCTCGGGCCGGTTAAACCGCACCCAGGCTATCCCGTCGCGCTTCGACCAGGCGACGGTATCGTTGTTTTCGCTCATTCGGACATCCCGGTGATCAGAATCGAACCGGCATTGTAAGGCGACTGCCGCCGAGCAGAGCCGGGCAGCGCGGGGAACAGCGCTCCGGGACCGCGGTCAGGCTCATTCGGCGCCAATCCTGTTTGGCGCCAGTCCTGTTCAGCGCCAAGCGTCGACCGACATGGTGCTGGCCGGCCCGTAATTGCCGCCGAACATCTTCCAGGCGCCCTGGGTCTCGCCGCCCGCGACGATGATCTTGATCTGCTCCGGCGTATAGATCTCGATCAACTCGTCGGGCGCTGCACGCAGACGCGAGGCGTACGGCTCGACGCCCGCAACCGCGTGCGGATGAAGGAGTGTCTGCACCCACTGGTTGTCCCAGTATTCCCGCGCGGGAACGCGCGCATTGCGTGCACACCAATCGATCAGATTTTCCTTCGTGTCGAACCCGAGTTCGACGAAGCCTCGCGCGGCGATCGGGTCCATCACGATGACCGGGGGGAGATAATGTTCGGCGGCCGCGAACGAGTGGCGGAATTTCTCCTGCCAGGTGTCACGTGGCCCATAACCCGCCTGCGTATACCAGCCACCGAAAAAGACGCTGGCCGTGCTGTCTTCGGCGCCATACCCGTGCTGAACGTGGAACGGTGCCCAGGGACTCCGCTCCTCGGCTTCGGCGAACGTAGCGCTGTAGTTGTACCAGTTGCCCAGCGTGCCCATGTAGGTGTCGCCAGGCACCGAGCCGCCCTGCAGATTGACCGACGCCAGATTGAAAGCGCGGCCGATGGTAGCGTTGGCATGGTTGTACGGGCCGAGCGCGCCGATGCCGTCGCCCATGCCGATCTCGGTGCGGATCGGGCCGTTGACGACCGAGAACGTCGCGAACGAGTTCGTGCTGCTCGAGCGAGCCGTCTGTCCGGTCGCGAGCAAGGCCAGGATGACCGGGAAGTACTCCGGTTTCGCCCCGGCCATGACGGCATTCACCGCCGCCTTTTCTACCGTGAACTCCCAGTACTCGCGAAACATCGTCGGCCTGAGCTTCCCGACGACCGTGTCCGCCGGCTGGCTGGTGCCGGCCAGCATTCGCTCTACCCGTTCCTCGGTCGGTAGCACGATGGGCAGGTGGTCCGTCCACAGCTGGTCCTCGAACAGCGCATGCAGATTCTCTTCCGTGTCGGCTGCGACGAAGCGCGGTGTCGAGCGTTCGAAGGTGAGGCCCTTGATGTCGTTCTCGTCAAGAGGCCTGGTCAGCCCTTCGACGACCTCCTGCATGAAAGGCCGCCGCGAGATGGGGTCGTCGCCGAGGATGTAGTCACGCAGTTGCGCGGCGCTGCGGTCCACGATGGGCTGGGGAACGAATGCCTGCCGGGTAGTCGGCATGCCGTTTGCACGCGCAACGGATCGTACCAGCCGCGAGAATACGTGCGTGTGCACGGCGACTGTCGGAATGCCCCCCTCTTCGAGGGACATCGCGAGCCCGACGACCGTCGGGCTACAGGTGCTTCAGAGTCCTACCCCGAGTATCGCCGCATCGCCGTCGCGTTCGATCGCGGCGCGCATCTCCGGGTCGTCGACCCAGCTCTCGCGCGGCTTGATGGCGCGGGTCACGACGCCCGGCAGGTGCTCGGCGAACCAGCGCTGCAGCTCGTTCATGAACACTTCGGAGTTGTCGAACAGGCAATCGACCAGATAGACAGTCTTGCCGTCGAGTCTGTCGAGGCGCGGCGCAAGACGCTTGCCGGTTACCTGTGGCGGATAGCCGCGTGGGTCATGGACGGTGAGTTTCTTGCTCATGATGCCCTGAGATATATCGGAAGATAGGATTGTAACGGCCCGCGCCGCAACTCGGGAACGCTGTGCGTGGGTGCCGGGGAATGCCGGCGGCGGTGTCCGCGCTGGGTGCGTGACTCGAGGGCGCAGCCGCGAGCGAGAGCCTCAAAGTGACGGCGAGGGCGGAAGGTGCCGTCGGCTACCAAGAATCGCCGCGCAGAAACGCGTCGGCGCTGATCGCGGCGCTGGCGCCTTCGCCGGCCGCCGAAGCCGCCCGAACGCTGGCACCCGCGCGGACGGTGCCGGCTGCGAGAAGGCCGGGCAGGCTCGTTCTGAAGCGCGCATCGGTGCTCACGTAGCCGTGTGCATCGCGCGCTGCGTCGGGAACGATGGCACTGGTCGGGTCGAGGCCGACGAAAACGAAGACGCCAGTGCAGTCCTGCTCTGAGGTATTTCCGGAGCCTAGTTCGCGAATTCGTACGCCGGTTACCGACTCGGCGCCGACGATCTCGACGATTTCCGAGTCGGGTTGCAGGTCGATGCGCCCGTGCTCGGATACCTGCGCCACATATGCCGCCTGACCGACGAGCCGGTCGCCGTGATGGACGACGATGACACGACCGCAGTGCTCGGCCAGTGTCAGCGCTTCCTGCATCGCGGAGTCGCCGCCACCGGCCACTGCGACGGTCTGCCCGCGCATCAGCGGCGCGTCGCAGCTCGCACACTGGCTGACGCCCTTGCCGCGCAGCAGGTCTTCACCGGGAACGCCTAGCGAGCGAAGCCGCGTCCCGGTTGCGACGATCACGGCGCGGCTGTGCCGCTCGCCGGCCGCCCCGGTGACTCGCCAGGAATCCCCAACCGGACTCAGCGATTCGACTGCTTCCATTGCGAACTCGGCGCCAGCCTCGGCCGCCTGTTCCTGTATCGAGGGGCAGTAGTCGTAGCCGGCCGCGCCTTCCGGGAAGCCGGGGCAGCCGTCTATTTTTTCGATGCTTAGCAGGTGCCCGCCGAGCGTATCGCCGGTCATCACGAGGACTCGCTGGCCGGCCCGGGCGGCCGTCAGCGCGGCGCTGAGGCCCGCGACGCCGCTGCCGGCCACGATGATGTCGAAGTCGCTGCTCACAGTCGCTCCGCGGTTTACCGAGACCGGAAGGGTACCGTCTCGTCGGGCTCCGACGATACCCGGCTGACCAGGCATGGCATTTGGCGGACGCCGAGGCATTCGTGGCGGGCGTGGGGCCGCGCGGGAATCGAGGGGCTGCGCCCGGGCCGCGGGGCTGCGCGGGAAGCGAGGGTCCGGGCCGGGAGCGAGGGGCTGCGACGATCGCGAGGGTGGCGACGGGCTTTGAGAGTTGCGAGGGTCGCGAGGCGCTGCGCGGGGCCGCCAAGGGCTGCGCGGGGCCGTGTCCATCGGCTCGGTTAGAATCGGCCGCTGCTGCACATTCGGGTCGAGTCTGCGATGTCCGCCGATTTGCTGAGACAACTCCCCGGGATCGATGCCTGGCTCGCCACCGAGCCAGGGTCGTCGCTGAGCAGTGAGTTTTCGCGCGAAGAGGTGATTGCGGCGCTCAGGACCCGCCTCGCGGCGCTCCGCGCCGAAATTCGCGGCGGCAGAGAGGCATTGCCGGATTTCGCCGGCGATCGGTTCGTCGCGACGATACGCTCCGGCATTCTGTCTCGCAGGCTCGGCTCCTTGCAACGGGTCGTCAACGCAACCGGCATCGTCGTGCACACGAATCTCGGTCGTGCGCCGCTGGCCGAAGAGGCGCTGGCAGCGATGGATGACACGGCACGCGGCTACTCGAACCTCGAATTCGACCTGGGGGCCGGCAGGCGGGGATCGCGGGGAAATCACGTCGAGGCGCTGATCTGCGAGCTGACGGGCGCCGAGGCGGCGTTGGTCGTCAACAATTGTGCGGCGGCCGTGCTGCTGGCGCTGCAGGGCCTCGCTGCGAACGGCGACGTCGTCGTTTCGCGTGGTGAGCTGATAGAAATCGGCGGATCCTTCCGCATGCCGGACGTCATCGAGGCGAGCGGGGCACGAATGGTCGAAGTCGGCACGACGAACCGCACGTCGATAGACGACTATGCCCGGGCGATCGGCGAGACCACGCGTGTGTTGCTGACCAGTCACCCCAGCAACTACCGGATCGTCGGCTTCACAATGAAGCCTGCTGCGTTGGA
Source organism: Candidatus Rariloculaceae bacterium (assembly GCA_965223375.1). Taxonomy (GTDB): domain Bacteria; phylum Pseudomonadota; class Gammaproteobacteria; order Steroidobacterales; family Rariloculaceae; genus CBDCWM01. The sequence continues at coordinate 324,061 of OZ245000.1, read as the reverse complement.
GCTTGCCGCTCTGGCCGACCGAAACGGCATCGAATTCGTGCACGACCTCGGGAGCGGCACGCTCGTCGACCCTGCGCTTGCCGGCCTCGACCCGGAGCCTACTGTGCGCGACTGCGTCGCATCGGGTGCGGGGGTCGTTACGTTCAGTGGCGACAAGATGCTTGGCGGCCCGCAGGCAGGCGTACTTGTCGGCAAGGCAAGCGTGATCGGGCGGCTCCGAAAACATCCGCTTGCGCGCGCGCTCAGAATCGACAAGCTGTCGCTGGCTGCGCTCGCGGCAACTCTGCGCCTTTACCTGCCGCCGAACGATCCGTGGCAGTGCATTCCTGTGCTCAGGATGTTGTCCGCGGGCGCTGACGAGATCGGCCGGCGCGCCGAGCGCGTCGCCGAGGAGATCGACGCGCAGAGTGGGCTCGCGACGAACATTGTGGACGACGTGAGCTTCGCCGGTGGCGGCGCGCTGCCGATGAGCGAGCTCGCAACACGCGTGATCGAGTGCAGCAGCAGGTCTGTGTCCGGGGCGGAGCTCGCGCGTCGCTTGCGGGCGGTGCGGATGCCGGTCGTCGCCCGCGTTGCGCGGGATACGCTGCTGATCGATCTGCGGACCGTCCCGGCTCACGAGGAACCGGCGCTCATCGAGGCGATGCGCCAGATCGTCCGTTGACCGGCGGAGTCACGCTCGGCGTTCTGGGCCACGTCGATCACGGCAAGACAGCGCTGGTTCGGGCGCTCACCGGGATCGAGACGGACCGGCTGCCTGAGGAACGCGAACGTGGCCTTTCGATCGTGCTCGGCTTTTCGTTCCTCGAGACGGATCGAGGGGTCGTCGATCTTATCGATGCGCCCGGCCACGAGGACTTCATTCGCGCAATGGTCGCGGGTGCAACCGGTATCGACGCCGTCATGCTCTGTGTTGCGGCGGACGAGGGCGTTGCGCCGCAGACGGTCGAGCACTTCGATATCGCAAACCTGCTGAATGTGGGGCAGGGACTGATTGCAATCACGAAGGTCGACCGATCGAACGAGGGTGGCATCGCAGGGCTGCGACGGGACATTGCCGGGCTCGTCGCCGGTTCGCCACTCGCCGAGGCGCCGATCGTCGAGTGCTCGGCCGTGACCGGAGACGGCATAGAAAGCCTTAAGGCGCATCTGGTGTCGCTCGCGGGCACCGGGAAGCGTCACGAACCCGGCGATGGCGCCTTTCTGCCCGTGGATCGCCTGTTCACCCGGCACGGGTTCGGTGTAATCGTCACCGGAACGCTCCGCCACGGCGAGATCGGTGTCGGTGAGCGGATCGTGGTCCAGCCGGCCGGCCACGAAGCGAGTGTGCGAGGCATCGAAGTTCACGGCCGTGCCGTCGAGATCGCGCGGCCCGGTCAGCGCGTCGCGCTCAATCTGCGTGGGGTTGAACTGTCTGCGCTCGATCGCGGGGACGTCGTCGCAACGCCGGACCTCCTGCGGGCGACGCGACGTGTCGATGGCGAAGTATCGATCCTGCCGACCGCCGAGGCGCTGACGAATGGCGTCAGAGTGAGATTGCTCTGTGGCGCAACCGCCGTAACGGCGACGGCGAGGCTGCTCGGTTGCGACGCCATCGAGCCCGGCAGCTCGGGACTGGTTCAGTGGCGCCTCGAGAGGGAGATTGCAACGCACAGGACGGAGCGATACATCATTCGGCGTCTGTCCCCTGCGGCGACGCTCGGCGGAGGCAGGGTTCTCGCCGTGAACCCGCGCCGGCACCGGCGCTTCGATGACTCGATTGTCGCGCGGCTCACGGCGCTCGGCTCCGGGGATCTCGAAGGGGCCGTTCGATCTCTGCTGGCCGATGCGCGGGATCCGGTCGCCGTCGTGTCGATTGGTGATGCTACCGGTCATAGCGAGGCCGAAATTCGTGACGTGCTTCCGAGGTGCGACGCCGTCGAGATCCGGGCGGGCTTCGTCGTCGCCGATGCTTCGATCGAGGCGCTTGCCGAGTCGGTGACGGCCGGCGTCGAGGGGCTGCATGCCGGATCGGACGCCGCGGTCGGGTTCGATGTCGCGGCGATCTCGAGGGAGGTGGGAATCGATACGGATTCCGAGTTGCTTCGACATGTCGTGGATCGGCTCGTGGACCAGGGCACGCTGCTCAGGAACGGTTCTTTGCTCTGTCTCCGCGAGCATGATGCTCTGGCGTCGCTTACGGATCGGCAAAGGGATGTTTACGAGACGCTCGATTCGCTGTTTGGCAGGTCGGGGCTCGAACCGCCGGACTGGCGACAGCTCGTCGGTAGCGATCCGATCCGCAAGGCGATGCTCAAGATGCTGATCGAGAGCGGTCGCGTCGTCCGGCTGCGTACCTACGACCGGAAGGCGTCGCAGCTCCTGCACGCGGCTGCGATCGAGGCCGCGATGGCTTCATTGGCCGAGAGGTACCCTTATCCGGAAGCTTTTGCCGTAAAGGACGCACGTGATGTTCTGGGCTCGACGCGACGCTTCATCGTGCCTCTGCTCGAGCACTTTGATGCGATTGGCGCGACCGAGCGCAATGGCAATCTTCGCAGGCTACGACAAAGGTAAGATATCGTCCCTCGATGGAGGTGAATGAAGTCTGGTGACTTCCCCGGTCTTCAAAACCGGCGGCCCGGCGAACCCGGGCGGTGGGTTCGATTCCCATCCACCTCCGCCAATAGTATTTATAATTCAGTAGCTTACGTCAGATATTCTGACGCCCCAACATCCACCCCGCCATAGGCGAGTCGCCTCCCGTGCAGCGTTGCGCTGCGTGACGTGTGATCGCCCGAGCTGCACAGAGCCCGGACGGTCTACCACCAACCGTTACGGGAGAACAGATTGATGGCTACCGACGAGGATACCGCAACCGATGAAGTCGACTTCGATCAACTGGCCGCCGACTTCAAGGCCCAGCCCGCACAGCTCACCGACGAACAATGGCGACAGTGCGAGCAGCGAGCCACCGCAAACGAGCCTTTCGGACCGTGGCGCCGGATCGGTCTGATTTCGCTGACCAAGACCGGCCAGGAGGTGATCGACATGGTGCGGGAACGTGAAGGCGCCGTGCATCTCGCCGCGGCTGCCGATCAGATCCACAGGTATGCCGACGCCCTGAAAGCACTCGCCGAGATGATGGAAGCGGCATCGATGCGGTTGAACGTGGCCCTGTGCTGGCGGGACGACTGCGAGTCCGTCATGGCAGAAGCAAAAGCCATGTATGCCGACGACGATCCGGAGGCCGTATCATGAGCGAACAAGAACGCCTGACCGGCATATCGAACGCGCTGACGGACCTTGGCGGCCTGCTCAGCACCATGCGGGAGTCGATCACAGCCGCAGACGGCGAGACGCTCACTCTCGACGTTACGTGCCTGCGCGGGACGTTGCAGACGATCGAGTCAGTCCTAATGGATACGGTCGAGCGACTAGACGACGCCGTGCACGATGAACAGAAACGGCCTCGCGCCTGATCGGCCTGTCAATCCCCACCGAGCCCGGCCATGCGCCGGGCTTTCTTCTTGTGGCAGACTGGTAGGGCGATGAACGATCTTCGTCGGAATCGGCCTTGGCGCTCAACGGTGGTCAGTCCGCCCGGCGGTCGCAAACGCGAAGTATGGCGAAAGCTTCTACGCTGGATTGCGACGCCGATTGGCCGGGTACTAACTATCGCCCTAGGCATCCTGGCCGTCGTTGAAGCCGTGCATCAGTTCCGGGGCCCACCTTGGCCGACGGTGCCAGAAGTCGAGCCTGGCCCACCGAACTATTCAGACGCGTTCCAAATACCGTTCACCGCAAGGAACGCAAGTCTGCTATTTACAGTGCACGCCACCTTTCAATGCGCGATCTACAAATTTGAGTCGGGACCACCAGATCGAATGTCGGTCGAGCTGGGAAGCAACTACGTCATGTTGCCACGATCCGTGTCGCCAGCCTTTTTGGAGCCACGTGCGCAACGTCAGATCCGGTGCAACATGGAGGAGCATGTGCGGACACCACCTCCACTCACGGCTGCTGAAATGCGGATCCGGGTCACATACGAGTGGAAGCTTCCATTCGGCGTATGGACCTCCCAAAAAGTCTCTTACACGCCCATGTTCGTCTGGCACCCCGAACTCAACCCGCCGGCGTGGCTTGAGGGCGAGTCGATCGAGCCGATCGTGCTACCGCCGCCCAACGCTCAGGCCACTCCTTGATATGGAGTTTCGGCGCAACAAAGGAATTCATGCCGCCGACGAACAAGGCCTAACTGACTCCGCGTTTGTCAGACACCGACGATCGGTGTTGGCAATAAGCAGCGCAATCATCTGCTTCGTACTTGCCGGGGGCAAGCTCGATGGTTCTCGTATTCTATGGGGCTCCGTACAAGTCGAGCGTGAAGATGTGCTTTATGTGTCGCCGCACTCGCGCTTGCATACCTATATTGGAGCTACTATCTCGCCAGGCCCAAAACCGCAGCACCTTGGAGTCTGTTTCACCGCGAGTTCTCCAACGAGCTATTCCTGGGACCGTTCTCTCGGTGGGTTGTGCCCGAGAACATCGAACATTTCAAACGTTCTCTCATACCGTCCACCGACGGAGCGCGCTTGGAAGTTTCAGGCTGGAAGCCAGAAGCAACCTTCATTCGCGGGCGATACGAAGACTCCAAGAACGTGGAGAACTTGAAGAATAATGTTGCAGTCGTGCGGATTCCCTGGTGGAAGCTGTCAATCGGCGGGAGTGGAGCCTTTATTCGCTCCGCCATCAACGGCCGCGGCTTCTCCGAATGCGTCCTACCAGAAATCATGCACGGCTTGGCGTGGGTGCACGTCATTTGGTTCGTGTTCAAGTAGCCACGCGAAGTAGGCTCGCAGCAGCAATCCGCTCAATCTCCGGCACCGCCTTCGTCAGCACTTGATTGTCCGGCACCGAATCGAGCCTTCACGCAACGTCTAGCAATCGCGCCGGGCTTATTCGCTTGCAGCACCAGTTTCGAGGCGCTTACCGTTGAATCATCGGCATGATGGCGGGACAGCCCAATGAGCAACGATTACATACTTTCAGATTCACGGACGCTAATCCAGGATGCGCAGGATGACTTCATACAGCTCCGAGAGGAGATTGCTGCGTTCGTGAATCGGCGCCCATACACCAAGATTCAGGTACCGGACATCGACCCAGGCTGGGTGACGGTAAAGCTTCGCGCCGAAGACCCGCCGAAACATTGGAACAAAGTTGCTCGGCACATCATCTGGGACATGCGGGCATCACTCGATCAAGCGGTCTTTGCTGTCGCGCAGGCGTGGAGGCGCGCGATGGGCGCCAAATTGTCCGAACCGAAACGTATCCGGTTCCCGTTTGCGACAAGTGAGAGTGACCTCGACGGGCAAATCAAACGCGATCTGCATGATGTCCCGCCAGCCGTCTTGGCAGTGATTCGTCGGGCAGCACCATATATTGGTGGAGATGAAACCTTTTGGTCGCTCAACAAACTGGCCAATAGCCACAAACACCGATTTATCGTTCCGTTTGCGAGAAATCTTGCCGGTGGTGCCCGTCTCTTGATTCCGGTTGCAATCGGCTGCATCACTGCCGGGCCATTGTTGCGACAGGCGAGAAACCCCGAATGGAACCCAGACACGAACGAACTGGAACTCTATTCGATGCGTGAAGGGACGGTTGCGCCGATAGAGTTTGGGCGAATCGACTTTGGTGTAGTAATCGGAGACTTCCCCCGCATCGCGGGACACCGGGCGCTCGATGTACTTTGGTATATCGGTAGAAAGACCGACGCGATCTTGAAGGCTATCGAAGATGAAGCCAGGTGCGCTTGGCTCACCCCACGATGAGTTGCCGACAGAAAAGGATCTTTAGCCGTCGAAGTACTTTACATAGTTGGGGGCATAGGTCTGAGAAAGTCGTAGAGATCTCTTCTGCAATTTACTGAACGTGCGGCGATACCGGCGTATTCGGCACAAACGTTGCAGATTACCCGAGGTACGCTGACTGGGGGACGTCAATGCACACGCCGACTCGTGCGCGCCTGTGGCCGCTAGCTGCCCTGTCGCTGAGCTGCCTAACCGGAGCACTTTTTTCCCAACCTGCGGCAGCGATCCCGATTGTCCTGGAAATGAGAGGCTCCGGGTACGCCCACTTCGATTTCGGCGACGAACTACGTGATGACCTTGAACTGAATCTCAACATCACTGCCTTCGTCAAGTATGACGATGAAGCTCCCAGCACCTTCTTGCCGCCCGGCAGCATACCAAGTAGACCTGAGCTATATGGTCAGAATTTTTCGACTACCGGGTCTTCGTTCGGCGTCGAGGTCTTGATAGGACCGCTTGTGTACACGATGCCTGACGTCACCATCGGAATTACCAACAGTCAAACTCCCGATTTCTTTGGGACTTGTCCGACCGGAACTGTCTTCGCAGACCGCTATTTCATTTACGGAGGCGGATCAACCGGGGATTTCAGTGCACACTTCGAAAACTGCGACGACACGGCTTTCGATCTGTCCGACTACCCACTATCATCGCCTCCGGTCATCCCCCTAGGAAGTGGTCCGGGCGAATTTGTTCACATTGCCGCCGACGGAACAGGTGCCGCCGTCATTCATGCCGGCAATGGTCTGCAGGTCTTTTTCGCGCTTGACGAATATCGGCAGAGGTACCCCGTTCCAGAACCGGGCACGCTGCCTCTGCTCGCGACGGGATTGCTAGCCTTTCTACTTTTTGAGCGCCGTCGCCGTACAATGATCGCCGCCAACGCGACCGCGAAGCACTAAGCTCCTGATCGATCAGGAGCTACGGTGACTTACTGCATCCCGCTCTGAAACGCCCGGTATTCTGCGATCGCGGCAGCGAACTCCCGCTTGAGTGTGTCGTCATCGCCGGACATCGCGAGCGTTGCGGCCTTGTCCCGGATAGGTTCAAGAACTTCTGGGCCTACTAGTTCTCGCGAGATTTCAACGGGTACCCCGTCTTCTGAGTAGCACCGCCTCTCTATAAACTCTCGACCCAAGAGCGAGACCTGTGGTCTGCTCGTCTTATTGCTGCTAGCTGGCGGAGGACTGGAGGTACTTACCAAGCGCGAAATAGTAGTGCCGCGCCGACAGTGGTTTGTCCTTGGTAGGGTGAATGACTGTTTTCAACTCTCCAGTGTCATAGTCCAGAGAGATCAAGCCGATCTCGAACGCTCGAAGCCGAGCAGCATCGCCGTTAACTCTCTCGACCACCGTTGAGGGCATAACGATTGCGACGCGGTGGGCCGCCGCTCTGTATTGAGTCGCTTGATAGATTGCTCGTCGCCATTTGTCGAGCTTAATCTCAAAAACGCATAGTTCGGGTCGCGGCACGCTTGGAGCGTATAGCAACGAGTGACGGCCACGACTATCGATCTTAATCAGCCGCGCCGAACGGAGTTCACCAATTGCGTGATTTAGTCTGCTCTTTGAAAGTCCGCTTCGCTGTCGCAGGTACTCTGGGCTCCTTCCGGAATTTGGCTTGAGCAAGCTCAACACAGTCGCGCTGGATTCGGTAGCAATCGCATCGCCGATTACCCCGATGCGTACCAATCGCGATTTTCTAACAGCAAAGTCCCCACATACAAAGTCTGGCCTACCGCTCATGAACTCGACTTCAGCCTTGAGTGAGTTCTTTGGGAATCCAAGATTCGAGAGAGCGCCTTCTTGGAAACGGTCCGCGAACAGTTGGCCAAACTCATACTCTGTCGCAGTGATACTCATAGCCCAGCAAGTTCCGAAAATCGGTCTATCGCCTGAGACCAAAGTGCGAGCCGAGCGGGACCCGTGGGTCCATCGAAGGTGACGCCTTGGTCCTCCAGTTCTTCATAGACATCAATAGCATTGTCGATTAGTTCACGCACCAGTCTTAGACGATCTGTACAGTCGGAAGAATCAGTCTGGTCGATTAGCGCCGCCAACACCGCCCAGTGCTGCAAGGTTTGCTCCGGACGCCCCCAAGGCACATCGGCCGGGTTGTCGTCTCGGAATCCAACATCATAATCGGTATCACTCAAGCACGCATCGGTGCGCCCAACTCTGTATGCAGCAAGCAGTTCGGGTACGACGGTAATTGAGTTCAAGAGAGGCGCGGAAGAGTATCTCGGGTTCGGTGCTCGCCCGCCAGTGGACGGTAGCCACCGGGTTCGGGAGAACTGCCGTAGTCCTGAGTACCATCCAGTAGCCATGGATGTCGCACCTGCGGCACCGAAGAGTAACCCTTCAAAGTCAGCGTAGCCAAGCACGACCTCTTTCTCGTTTACTTCGGCGAGCGAGTAGATGATGTACATCAGGTTCGCCAGCCGCTCGCTGTCGATTGTGTTTGGATACCGAGTATTTGTTGGCTCAATTACGATATAGAATCCGTCGGCTTCCCACCCTGTTGTGATGTCTAAGAACTCGTATACGGAGTCGGTATCAGCAACAGCCGCCTCGCCCATTACAAATCCGAGTAGTAGGTGCTGATCCGGACCGATATCTGCGTATGCAGAACAAGACTCGGCGGCGAGTTGTAAAGCGGTCTGGCAAGACGACTCCGAAAAATTGTCAAACAAGACGGTCGGGGAAATAACAGATGTCAAGTCAAGCGACGCCTGATACTCGATTGTATTGCGGACAAATCGCGATACGTGTGAAGCTGACAAGAAGCTCGATCTTCGAAGGCCTGGTCGATAGTACGGATATTCTGGTAGGTGCCTATCCGTAGCATCAGGAAGCACGGAGGCGAAGAACTGCGGATCGAACAGAACCTCTAGATCGCTACCGAACTCCGATCGCAATGACTCAATAAACGACTGTAGAGATTCCGCGGCAGTATCCCGTGGGCTCAGAATTACTCCAGACAGACTGCCGTCTCGCATTCCTCGCTCGATCTTGTCGGAGCGACCGTATCCTTGTTGCGCCAGGAGCAGCATTGCTAAGCACCTTCTGCCAACGACTCAAGCGCACGTTGTACGGCTGCGCATGATGGAAATCGCATATGGCGATGTCGTGATACAAGTCGAATTATGAACCTATCTACAGCTGGGGCAATATCCGGTACGAACGCACTCGGAGCAGCGGGGGCGCCGTTTCCATTGCATAGCACGTGAACGTAATCGTCTCCGCTCATTCCAGCCTGAGCATACGGATGCTGTCCTGTTAATGCTGCATAAGACACGACGCCTAGGGAGAATTGGTCTGAGCGATGGTCGAGTTCGCGCTTCTTGGACAAATCGAACCTCTCGGGCGCCATGAAGTGGAGAGTACCTGGCGGGCCTGGGTGCTGAGTCAGCGAGACGCCAAGAAAATCGAATGCGTAACCCAAGTCGATCAGAACATACTGCCCATTGTCTCGCCGCATTACGTTCTTCATCGAAATATCGCGATGCAAGAACGAGTGTTCCCACAGCTCGCTGATAACCCCGTTAACCTCGGATGCCATTGTTAGGCAATCGTTAACGGTTAGATTCCCGGCGTTCTGACAGATTTCAAATAAGTTTTGGCCATCGATCCATTCTTCAGTGAAGCAAAAAAAATCGACGCCGCTGACGGAAATCTGCTCCAAGCCTAGCGGACCCGGCTGGACTAAATGATGATTCTCGATTTCCCGCATGATTTCGATCTCGCGGGCGACTCTAAGTCGAATCGATTCCCTGTTTGCCTCGTCATCCTCGCTCGAAATCGGGGGCAACTCGATGACCTTGAGTGCGTATGTCGAATGGTCGATAGAGCATGGATATACCACCTTTTGTCCGCCAGCATTGATATGAGCCGCGACTGTATCCACTGTCGCGAGGGCCGACTGCAGTTCAGCTGGCGTTAGCATCAGCATTCCCGAAAAGGCTTGCATGCCTTGGTTTGGTGCGGCGAATTGATTAGCTACGCTCGATGCGGCGGGGTTGATCGATCAGAATATACTCCACCGATTCAACGGGTGCAGAGGAAAATCTTGCTGATAATGACTCGTTTGGGCTTCGATCACTATTGTGCGTTAGACGGCCGTGGCACGAGCACTGAATCAGTGACGGTGATTCCTACTGAGTGGCGCGGCGGTCGAAGTCAATGAGCACCATATGGGACAGCCGGTTACTAATTCGGCTTCAGCTCGAAGGAGGAATGGAGCTAAATCGGCAGTTTCTTACCACACCTACGAACCGATCCCATCTAGCATGGCAGCTCTTGTTGTATGACAGCATAGTGATCCCGACAAAAGATTTCGGAGTAATCGCCATATTGGCCGAATGGTGTGGCTTAGGCGGGTTGCGATACCTTCTCTGGTCCGGTGCAGTGCAGTTCGCGTGGCTTCGATCGCATGTCGCATATGGTGGGAATGGGCTCGGATTGACGCGTTGTTACGTGGAGCGCCCAGCCAATGGCTGGGAGAACTGGTATCAGCAAGCTCGATGGGGCGAGCTGGAGAGTGCAGTCGAAGCTCAGATCGACAACATGTTTCCGACCCTCAGTAAGCTTTCAAAGTCGGAACTCATAGATGATGTTGTGAAGGTCTCCTATGAACCCAAGGGTTACGACTATAAGGAAGAAACACTCCGTGACTTCTCTACCATTGCTGAACTCAATCACGCGTTATATCTGCTTGAGAGTGTTCCTGCGAGCGAGCAAATCGCCTTCAATTCATTGGCAAATCTTGGAAACGTCGTAAGAATGCCATCGGCTGCTCCCGTCACGGACGGCGTCGATCTTGTTGTCAGGGTAGCTGAGATAAATTCTGAGATTACGATGGCCGCTGAGAAGGAATTTCATCTGAACCTGCCAGGAGGAACGAGTCAGTTACTTCAGCATAAAGTACGCAGGTCGATAGAAGCCGAGAAGCTTGCCGAAAACTTCATGACAATACTCTCGATCGATGGAATCCCGGACGTTCGCCCCGCCATAGAATGCGGAGAAATTTCTCTGTTCGATTTGTTGACGATTCGGTCCACGCGAAAGGCCGAGAGATTTCGGGGTTGGCTTTCAGGCGTCGAGGTCGATGATCCCGTTGAGTTACGCCAGCTCTACTCTGATGCTATTGGCAAGCGGCGTTCACGTTCGTTGCCAGTTACAAGTATGCGTTTCGGCGTGACGGCGTTGGCATCGTCCGTCGATTGGGGGCTCGGACTGGCGGCCGCTGCTGTCGATAGTTTCTTCGTATCGAAGTGGATTGACGGCTACTCACCAAGCTATTCATGGACGAATTGAGGATCATCCCGCTAAACAGCCATTGAAATCGCATAGCCGAAACCTACTACTATTCGCATCCGCAAAGAATCGACGGATATGGGTTGTGAGGGGCCTTACTGGGGCATTCCTGTGCTGAGATTGGTAGTCTCGGAATGTACAAATCTAGTACGATCAGCTTGTACAAGAATCGTCTTTTCGGTTCTCGGTCGGCGAAGACATAATATTAAAAATCAATAGGTTATGGCGGAGCCTTCGAGTTATCTCGATTCCCATCCACCTCCGCCAACGATTCATAACCTGTTGCTTTAATAGGGAATATCTCGTCGGTTCGCGCCTATCTTCGTCATTCCTGCGACGATGGTGCAACAGCTACATTGCGGAGCCTGACGGCGCCAGAAGATCCGAAATAAGTACGATCAGGGCTACCAGAGGCACTTTTCGGGCCCACTGCGCGGACGCCGCTCAGCCCGACGACAACCGTTCGACGACTTCTGCCACGGCACTGGGGGCTTTCGCCGCTGGCTTCACGATGCGGATTGTCAGATATCCCGTCAACGGCTCGGCCAGCTCGTCCGCGGTGAGTCGATACTCGAGCAACGGAGTCCTGCCTGCCGCCTGCTCACGAGTCCAGACGCGCAGCGGTTCGCGAAAGACGTTGCTACTCTGCCGGGGATGGAGTGTCCCGAGTTCCTCTGCGACAACGGTGGAGTAATTCTCGTCGAGCACCTGCGGGTAGCCGGAGGCGGCGCGTGCACCATCGGGCTCCGGATAGATGCGATCCGCAATACCGAAGCCCGGGAGTTGCCCTGTGGTCAGCCTGATCGAGACATTGGAAAGTGGGGCATCGCCTCGATGGTCGATCACCAGGTTGATTTTGTGTGCGCGTTTCTCGTAGAGGTAGTGCTCGTCGGCAGCGCTGTAGTCTCTGGCAACTGACGCGAGTTTCTCTGCCAGGGAGTCATCTGAGCGCCTGTTGTACGGCTCATGCGCGCCAAAGAGCTTCGCGTGCACGAGACGCATAATGTGCGTCTGAGTACCTCCGAATTGCTCGCGTTGCTGATCGGTCGCGTGGAGCAGGGCCCGAAGCTTGGCGGCGGCGATCTCCGACGGCAACTCCTTCAGAGCCAGCACTGGCAGCGAGAGCTCTCGCAGCAGCGGGTCACCGGGAAACCCGATCGTGATTCCGTGCGGCGTGCGTGACACGTTTGCTGAATTGGCGAACAGCCGCTGCAAAGCGCTCCGCGTCAACGCCAGATTGCCGGCGCCTCGACGCGTGATTCCGACGCCGGCCGGCATACCGGGGGCGATGGGACGCTTCGTCAGGTATGGCCGCTGAACGCAGTCCTCTATCCGGATGAAGCCGAACAGCAGGTTGTCGATTCGGATCGCGCGCACCGTTGCCCGGAGCTCGGGCTCGATGCCATCTGCAATCAATGTCAGGAAGCGTCGCTTGAAAGTTACCAGCTCGTCTTTGCGTACGCCGACAAACCGGTGTTCGTCATCCATCGTGTCATCGATTCCGAAGACCACGTACCGGAACGGAAACCGGCTCTCCGCATTGGCGAGCGCCAGGCAATCCGCGATGACCGCCGCGTCTTCGTCCGCGCCGTACAAGGCCTCCCGAAGAATGAGCTCGGTGCCTGCACTGCCGGACCGGATCAGCTGTTCGATGTCTTTCATGACAATCGCGTACTGTAGACCGACAATGCGCTCGGAGCAGGTAACAGTTCAAGGTCTGGAGCGAGCATGGGGGATGCGGCAGGTTCCACCGGCTCGATTCCGACGTTGTAGTGCGGCCGAATGTCCGGGCGTCACTCCGGAAAGGCCGATTCGTCGATTCCCAGCCGATCGAGATTGACGGTGGCCGCATCGTAGTTTGCGCGGGCAACGCGGCGCGACAGATCGGCCTCGTAATACCTGACGCGGGCGTTCGCAGCGGTCTCTTCGCGAATATTGACCAGGAAGAAGTCACTCGCGCCGCCATCAAAGCGGCGCCGCTCGGCGTCCGCCATCATTTCGGCCTGCGCCACTTCCTGTTCTGCCAGACGCACCATTTCTTCGGCGACTTCCATTTCGAGCATGATTTTCCGCACTTCGATCTCGATCTGATCCTGTTGCAGCTGGCGCTGCTCCTGGAGTGAGTCGACCGCCGCCTGCTGGCGGGCCATTCGGCCGCGGGCAATGCGTTGCTGCAACGGGACGTTGAACGAGACGCCGATTATCGTGTCAGTGGAATCTCTGGAAGCGCCGCCCTCGGCGATACTCCCGAAGTCCTCCGAGACCTCCACATTGAGATCCACACGCGGCCTGAGCTCGTTCTCTGCCAGCGCAACGCGGTTTCTCGCCCGCTCGATCTCGGTGCGCAGCAACTGAACCTCCGGCCGACGCGCCAGCGCGTTGGGAACAGGCTCCGCGTCGTCGATTGAAAGGTCCTCGACGTCACCGACGGGTGGCGGAGGCGGCAGTAGCTCGCGGCCGGGCCTTATCGAGCCGCCGCCGTCATCGCGATAGTAGAGCGTGAGATCGTTAGTGGCGATCTGGAAGTTGCGCTCTGCAGCCGTCGCGAGGCGCCGGCGATTGGTAATGTTCAGCAGGTTTTCGGTAAGGAAGATCTCTGCGCGCGCGCCGCTGCTGACTTCTTCCTCGAGGCCGCTCGCCCGATCAAGTGCTATCGCCAAGAGGTCTTCATACACAGCCAACTCGTATCCGTAGATTACCCAGCGCCAGTAGGCTATCAGGGCGCGCTGTTGAACGCCGATACGGGTGAGCAACAGATCGAGATCCGCTTCCCGAAGGGCAAGACGGGAGTCGGTCAGCCCGAAGCGGCGATCATCGATTCGGCGGTCGCGGAATAACGAGAACAGGATCCCGACCTTTAGTTCACCCCGGTCATTGGTGAAGTAACTGTCTTCATAGATCGGGAAGCGGCCATCCGAAAGCCGATAGTCCAGATAGAGCTCGCCGCCCAGCGGGCTGAGGTTCTGGCGCAGGCCGCCCGTTGCCATCGTGCCGTCCCAGAAGCCGGCTGTTCGGCTGAACCCGCCTGCGGTGAACACGAGGTCGAACTGGCCGTCGGCCTCCAGGACGGCGCCCCTGGCCCCGCGCCGGTCAGCGAGGCTTGCGAGTACGCCCGGAAAGTGCGAGTTCGAAGACGCAAGGACTTCGTCGACCGTAAGCGTCTGCGCTTGCGCCGGAGAAGGTCCGGGCAGCAAAAAAATCAGCACGACTATCGACAAAAACGCGAACATTCCGGTGCTTGGCCGCCTCCGCACGGCAAGGCTCACGATTGGCCTGCCTGCGGACTGTCCGGCGGAAGGTTGGCCGGAAAGTTGTTGAGTTGACGCCATAGCTCGAAACCGGTCGGAACGGTCTCCAGCAGGATCCAGCCCCTGGCGTTCGATCCGAAGCGCACGAAATTCTGATCGGGCCACGGGTTGGGGTCATCCGGGTCTTCGATCACGAGAACACGAAAGCGACCGGCCGTGGTCGCCGACGGATCGACCGCCGTAATAATCCCGCCAAACGTGCCGATCGCGATCGACGGCCAGCCGCTGAATTGCACTACGGGCCAGCCCTCGAATTGCAACCGAACGTTCGCACCCGTTCGTACGAGCCCGATATCGCGTCCGTCGACAAACAACTCGACCGCGCGCTCTACATTGTCCGGCACGAATGTCGCGACCACATCGCCCGCATCGACTACCGTGGCCGAGTCGCCGGCGTTGACCCGCAGAATGACGCCGTCTCTAGGTGCTCGCACGATCTGCACGGACTGACGCGAGAAATTGACGTCAACGCGGCTCAGCTCAGCAGAGGCCTCGGCGACGAGAGTCCGAAGTTCTTCGACTCTGATGCTGGCCTGTTCATACTCGCGCCTCGCTGCCAACCCTTGCTCGAACAGATCCCTGGTCCGATTCAAATCGATCTCTGCTGTCGCCACGGCGATTTCCGAGGATCGAAGCCTCGCGAGAACCTGCTCCCGCTCCGCCTGGAGCCGGTCGATGAGGTTCGGATCGATATCAGCGATTCGGACGATCGGGTCGCCGGCGGCGACATGGCTGCCGTCTCTGACAAACCATTCCTGCTTGCGCCCGGCGACCAGCGCATTGATTTCCTGAACCCGGTCGTTCGGGTTGAGCGCTATGACCGACCCGGCGCCATAAGTCGTCTGCACCCAGGGAACGAATACCAGGAATGCAGCGGTCGCCATGGCCGTGAACAGAACCATCCACGCCACGACACGCGAAACCCGTGGAACCCGAATCGACCGTAGTGTCTGAAAGTGCTTGCTGTGTTTGTCGTGGATCGTCATCGCTCGGCGTGTTTTCAGGATGGCGAAGGCAGGGGATTCTCGTCGTGTTCGACCGCCGACCCGGCGGGTAGTTCTCCATCAACCAGGTGTGACCTGAACGCATCGAACGAGTCGTATACGAACTGACCCTCATGACCCAGATACATGAAGTGGTCGAAACCGAGCTCTCGCGTCCTTCCGGTGAAGTAGATCACGAGCGTGTCGCTTTGATCTTGCACGAGGTCCAGCGAAGTCCGGATCACGCTGTCCGGCACTGCATCGAAGAGTTGGTTCAGAACGAGGACTCGCGGATCAGCGATGATCGCGGAGGCCAGACGAAGCTTCATCGTGTCCGCGAGCGACAGCGGCCAACCGGACACCGAAAGACGCGTATCCATGCCGCTGGGCAGTCGGCCGAGCGCTTCGGTGAGGCCGACCGCGGAAAGCACCTCCATCGTGCGTTTGTTGTCGCTACTGGCGCCGCTCAGATCGAGATATTCGCGCATCGTCATTTCGACGATTGTGGGTCTCGCCAGGTAGATCACCTGTTGTCTCAGTGAGTGCGGCGCGATGCCCTGTATGTCGACTCCGCCCACGGTGAGGTAGCCATCCACGGGTTGCTCGTAGCGCCGCAGCAGGTCCGCCAGGCCGCGCTGCACGATGTGGCTCTCCGCAATTCCCATTACGCGGGCACCTGCGGGCAGCTCGAAATCCAGCTTCGAGCCCCGAAGTGCTCTGGTTCCAGCCCGATATACACCGAGCGACGAGCTTTCGAGCCGAACGTCCTTACCCGATTCGTCTTCCTGGTCGACCTTGTCGAAAAGTGACAATTCGTCGATCGCTCCGCAAAGCTCGTAGAAATACGCCAGATACGTGCCGAGCTGTGAAACACCGAAAAAAGCAACGGACAGGACGAGTTCTGCAGCCACCAGCTGCCCGAGCGATAGCTCGCCCTGAATGACGAGCCAACCGCCGAGGCCGAGCAATGATGCGCTGGCGAGTGCGTACAGAAACAGAAAACTCAGTGTTTGCGCGTAGTGGTGCCCGAAGTGGTGCTCGTGTGCGTGGATATACTTGCTGGTGACGGATTCCGTTCGATCGAGCGCGACAGAGATGTGCCGCTCCGACTTGAAGAAGCCATTGGATTCGGCGAGGTTTTCGAGCCAGCCGGCAGTGGTGTGTTTCGCGTGCGAAACCTGGATCGCACTTCGAATTGCTCGGCGGCCCCAGGCCAGCCAGATGAGCCAGACCAGACCGATCAGCACGAGGTTAAACAGTAGAAAGAGCGGGTGATAGAGAGATACGAGTATGAGGCCTACTGCGGTCTGCAGAACGATGGTAAAGCCGCCAATCATCAGGTTCGGCAGGTTCTTCTGAACAATGATGATGTCGAAGTAACGGTTGAATAACGAGCTCAGCCGTTGGTCCTCGAAGAAGGGGTTCAGCGCGTAGATGGACTTGAGTGCGATCTCCGAGACCATGCGCGCGTAGAAGCGTCGTTGGAACAGGTCCATGACGTGAAGTCGGAGGGCGTTCAGGAGTCCGGAGAGCAACACCAGCCCGAACAACGACGCGGTCAGCACGACCAGAGAAACCGTAAGCCCGGTGTTTGCCACGGTATTGATCAACATCTGAACCGAGATCGGCGTCGCCAGCGACAGAATGCTGATGCCTATCCCGTAGACTATCGTGAGCGAATAGAAGGTTGACTCCGGACCGAGGATCCTGAATATCGCGGAGAACACTTCGCGTGGCGTGACCTGTTCGTGGTCTTGGCTTGTCATGCGATCCTTGCAAATTCCACAGTGCGGCGAGCCGCCCTCGTTCGAAAGCTCGCCGCCGCAAGTCTATACGATCGTATCCGGGGGCCGATGCCAGGGCCCGCCGCAATGATGCGGCGGTTCGCCGGGAGCCGCAAGATACCTCGGCGCTTAAATCTCCACAGCGTGCCTGGCTAGCCGACGACCGCGCTCAGAGCGACGATCAGCATCATCGACACGACGGCGATGATCGTCGATGTCACGGTCCACGTGCGAAGCGTATCGGCGACACTGAGGCCGAGGTAGCGGTTGACGAGCCAGAAGCCCGAGTCGTTGACGTGCGATGCGCAGGTGGCGCCAGCAGCGATCGATACGACCAGAAGGGCCAGCATCGACTGCGAATACTGCTGCTGCTCCAGAACGGCGGAGACGAGGCCCCCGGCCGTCAGCATGGCCACCGTTGCCGAGCCCTGAATGATCCGAACTGTCGCTGCCGTTGCGAATGCGAGTAGCAGGGGGGTAAGCGCGGAGGCGGCCAGCCAGTCCGAAAAGACGGCACCGACGCCGGAGTCGATCAGCACTTGCTTGAATACGCCGCCAGCGCAGGTGACCAGTATCACGATACCGGCCGGTTCCAGCGCGCCGGTCGCGATGTTCTGAACTTCTTCTCGCGAGTAGCCGCAGCGTACGCCCAGCAGCCAGAAGCACAGGATTGTCGTCACCAGCAGCGCAACGACGGGATGGCCGAGGAAGATCACGAAGCTCCGCAGCCCGCCGGTTGCCGGCAGCGCACTGTCAGCCAGCGTTGCGGCGACGATCAGACCCAGCGGCAAAGCGATCAGGGCCGCAATGAGGCCGGCTCCCGGAAGTCTGCGCCTCACGCCGGCCGGCCGATTGTCGCCGTCCGTTTGCATGTAGGGCGGTACGCCACTCGGCACGAGTCTCGTGATGAAACGCGCATAGATCGGTCCCGCGACGATTGCGGCCGGCAGGCCGACGAGCGTCCCGAAGAGCATCACCGATCCCAGATCCGCCCCCAGCAGGCCAGCAACGGCGATCGGCCCCGGCGTCGGCGGAATGAACGCATGCGTCACCGCGATACCGGCGAGCAAGGGCAGTGCATAGAACACGATCGGCCGCCCGGTGCGACGGCAGAGGCCGTAGACGACCGAAACCAGGACTATGAAGGCGACGTCGAAAAAGACCGGTATCGCGACAATGAAGCCGACCGCGAGCAGCGACCATTGGGCGTTGCGCTCGCCGGACCGTTTCACCAGTTCGTCGGAAAGCACTCTCGCTCCGCCGGATGCTTCGAGCAGCCGTCCGAACATGGCCCCCAGGCCGATGATGACGGCGATAGATGCGAGCGTGCTGCCGGCCCCGGTCGTGACCGACTCGAGCACCGTCGTCAGCGGCATTCCGGCCGTAACACCGATAACGAGGCTCCCGATGAGCAAAGCGACGAATGCGTGAACCCTGACGCCGATGATCAGATAGAGCACCAGCGCGATGCCGGCGACGGCAGCGGCGATCAGCTGCGTCTCACTCAAAGGTCGGAATTCCTCGCGAGTGGCTCCACCGGGGCACGCCTGAGGTATCGCTCGGGTGCGGGCTCAGCCCTTTGGCGGCAGTGTGCGCCAGGTGCGTTGGATGCCGGGAACGGCGCGCGCATCGGCCAGCCTGGCTGCAGCGGGCGCAGGGCAGAATGCGCAACGGGAGTGTCAGTCGTCCTGGCCGCCCTGAAAATCCGACATCAGCAGGTGCGTGAGAGTGTGGACATAGCGTAGCCGGCCGTTCTCGACCCTGAACAGATGCGTATCCGGCGCACCGCTGCCGCCGTCCGGGACGCCCGCCCCGAACGTGCAGAACGCGACGACGGCACCGATCACCTCGTCAACGACGAAGCGGCGGTTCGCGATGTTGACGCCGCTTGGCACGCCGACTTCGCAGCTGTCGTCGGGCGATCCGCGACCCGTGTACGCGCCGCCTTCGATGCGCACGCACGGGAACCCCCACGGCACCAGGTCGATCTCGCCCTCGAGAAATGCGTCCAGGTAGGCGTTGGCGGCGCCGACCAGTGTTCCGCGCGTGTCGCGCTCGGCGGCTGGAATCGGCCCCCAATCCTCGTTCGATGAGTATTCCAGGTACGCGTCGGCATCGAACAACCAGTAGCCGGTCGTCGTCCACAGAATCTCGATCTCGGCGATCTTGTCGTGGTTGACGCGCAGACGCGTGCCGAGGACATGCGGATTGTCGTCATTCGTGACGATCACTTCGGTAAACGTCTGGCAGCTATCCGTGTCCAGCAGACTGAAATGGTGATCGATTTCGAATGCCTGGTTGATCAGGCCGTCTTCGATACTGATCCGCTCCATGTTTTCGACGTAGCCAAGCCCGGACGCGAGCGGGAGCCCCGAGAGGTCGCCGGTGGACTGTGCCTCGATGTAAAGATCCACCGCTCGCTGCAGGCCACCACGTGCGCAGGAGATCTGAGCGGAGCCGACAGCCGGCAGGAGCAGTGCTGCGGCAAACAGAATGGGCCTGAGTGTCATCGGCGATTCCCCTGATCCGAACGTCGACTGTTCCTCGCGATTATAGGGCAGCGTCGCCGCGATTCATCCGAGGCAGAGTCGACTATGATCGTTGGCCGGTTGCCGGGCGAATCGTAACGCCGTCGCCGCCTGCGACGACCCGGCCGACGATTGCGCTCGCGCCGTAGCCGGCCGATTCCAGCGCCGCAAGGCACGCAACAGCCAACTCCGCCGGTACTGCTGCGAGCAGGCCGCCGGCAGTTTGCGGATCGAGCAGCAGCGGATAATGCCGGTCCCGGCGCAGAGACTCGTCGCATCGAACACCGGCCGGTAATCGCGCGTTTTTCGGGTGCATCGTCGAGAGCAAGCCGCGCTCGATACATTCCATGGCACCGTCGAGTGCCGGCACGGCATCGATGTCGAGCTCAATGGTCTGTCCTGCTGCGACCATTTCGCTCAGGTGCCCGAGAAAACCGAATCCACTGACGTCCGTGCAGGCGGTAGCGCCGAATGCCAGAAAAACGCTCGCGGCTTGCGCGTTCGATTGGCACATCGAGGCAATGGCAGCTTCGAGCCACCTGCCGCGCGCGCGTGCGCGCATGTGAGCTGCGAGTATCGCACCGGTGCCGAGGGCCTTCGTAAGAATGAGCCGGTGCCCCGCATTGAGGCCGCGTTTGCTCAATACGCGATCACGAGTGACGAGCCCGGTCACGGAGAAGCCGAGGCTGGTTTCCGCTGACTCGCTGGTGTGACCACCCACGAGCTCGGCGCCGTCGTCTGCGAGCGTTGCAATCGCACCTTGCAGCATCAGCCGCAGCTCGCCGACCAGTTTGCGCTGCGGCCACACCGGCAAAGCGGCGAACGCGAGGGCGGCCTGAGGGGTGGCGCCCATCGCGTGCAGGTCGTTCAGGCAGTGGGTTGCGGTAATTCTGCCGAAGAGCCAGGCATCGTCAATCATTGTCCGAAAGCCATCGACCGAGACTGCGATGAGGCCGTCGCGCGGCGCCGCCAGCAACGCGGCGTCATCCGGTGCTCCGAGCCCGATTTCGACGTCATGCCGGGTGCCGGCAGCGGCTCCGGTCCCGACCGGCAGACCTTCGAGCGCAGCGGCGAGCACGTCAGCGCCGACCTTGGCCCCGCAGCCGCCGCAGCGCATCGGGTCGCCGAGCTCCGACTGCTCGTCCGCAATGTCTGTCGGCACGGTCAAACGGGGCTCGTCGTCCGACATGGCCGGCAGCTGCTGATATCGGCGCATGAACCGGCGGTCTATCCACTCCTTTAGTCGCCAAAGGCTCGGGCCGCCGGCAGCAAAGGGTCCGCGCGAAGCGATGGCTGAGCCGTCGCCGGTGCCGATCAGGCTGAGAAATTCGCGTTGTGGAAGAAAATTTCGCCGCGGCGCTCTACCCCGAATCGCATCGCGCAGATTGGCGGTCAGCGGCTTGCCAGCCCGCACGGCGAAGACACCCGACTTCGGCCTCGGAAAGCCGCGAATACTCGCGACGTCGCCGGCACCGAATACACCGTCATGTGAAAGGGACTGCAGGCGGGGATCGACGGCCAGGAAGCCGGCCTCATCGGTTTCGAGACCGGACCGCGAGATCCACCCCGGCGCGCTAGCGTGCGTCACCCAGAAAACGCGGTCGAAGTCGTCGCACCGTCCCGACCGTGTTTCGAGGCGTCCGCCGCGAACGTTGACGACGGCGTCCCCATCGTGGACCGCGATCCCGCGGCGACTCAGCGCCGCGTGCAGTCGCCTGCGGGCGCCACCGTTGTGAGTCGGAAGAATCCGGTCGCTTGCCGTCAGCAGTTCGAGCGCTGCGTCGTGGCCTTCGCGGCGCAGGCGTGCTGCGGCGGCGAGAGCGAGCTCGACGCCGCCGGCTCCGCCACCGACGATCGCGATCCGAATCGGCCGGTTCAGCGTTGCAGCATGCTCGACGGTCGCCTCCCATGCCGCAAGAAACGCGTCAATCGGCTTGACCGGCGTAAGGCAGTCAGACGGCTCGATAGAATCCGGCAGTGTCGGTGTGGAGCCGCAGTTCAACGAGCAGACGTCGTATTCGAGCGGCGGGCGGCCTTCGAGCTCGATCAGCCGGCGCTCCGCGTCGATGGCAATGGCGGCCGCTCTGAGCAGTCGCGCGCCGGCGAAGCGGCTCAGCGGCGCAAGGTCAATGTGGGCTTCGTCATGCGAGTAATAGCCGGCGATCAGACCCGGCAACATGCCGGAGTAGGGTGTCTCGATTGTGCGGGTGACCAGGGTCAAGCGGACGCCCGGGATCGGGCGCATGCCGAAGGAGCGGAGCACGGCCACATGGCTGTGGCCGCCGCCGATCAGCACGAGGTCTTTATGAACCGGGGGCGCGCGCATCAGGGGCGAGCGGCGCGGGGCCGGCCCTGCACCATCGGTGCCGCGAGCGGTCCCTGATTGCCGGGGAGGCCGGCGACGCAAAGCGCCGCCGGCCTGTTGTTGTGTCTATCAGTTGTTGAGCGAACGAACTGCCTCGAGGGACGCCTGCACGTTTTCGATCGGTGAGACGCCGCCGATCGTATGCGAGATCTGGCCATCCGGCGTGACAATGAATGTAGTCCGTTCGGCGAAGCCGTGGCCGATCTCGACACCGCGCGTATCCGTCAGGCCCGCGCGACCCTCTCGGACATCGAGATCATAGGACAGTGCGATGGCACCCTCCGGATCGGAGGCGACGGCGAGACGTCCGGCGCAGTACTCCGGGTCGGCCGAGAAGTCGTTCAGACGCTCGATGCTGTCGAGCGAAACGCCGATGACGCTCGCGCCGGCAGCTTCAAAGTCGTCCATCTGAGTCGCGAACTGATGCGCCTGAATGTTGCAGCCCTGCGTGTAGGCCGAGGGGTAGAAATAGACGACGACGGGTCCTTCCGCCAGTGCTTCGCTCAACGAAAAGTCGAACTCTTCGCCCGCGAGTGAGGCCTTCGCCTGAAATTGCGGTGCGGAATCGCCAACTTCGAGCGCAGCGATGGCAGGCAGTGCGATGGCGAGGCCGAGTAATCCCGAAACTATGGTTTTCATGGTCGTTTCCGATTGTGGTTGATGATCGTGCCCGATGAAGCCGCGTCTATGCTGACGACTACGGCCGGCGACTGCAAGTCGCTGCGGGCCCAAATCCGGGCTGGCGGGCCGTCGACAACCTGGCCGTCCGCCCGGCCGGGGTTCTGTCGCCGAGCGTGTTCCGACGGGAACGCGCCAGATCCGACCGTATCAGGCTCGGTCGGTCACCAGCGTGTCGACGAGCTCGGTGACCGGCATCTCGTCGAGCGCGTCGCCGAGCGTGGCGAGACCGGCGACCCGGTCGGCCTGCGCCCCCTCGAAATGGCTCCTGACCGAGCGCTCGTACTTGTCGAGCAACAGCGGGACGCCCTCTGCACGCCGCAGCCTGTGGCCGACCGGATAGTCGAGCGCGACGCGCTCGGTGCGGGACCCGTCGCGAAACGCAATCTGAATCGCATTGCCGATGTAGCGCTTGTCGGGTTCGTAGTACTCCCGTGTGAAGGTCTCGTTCTCGACCACGGTCATCCGGGAACGCAGTGCATCGATGCGTTCGTCGCTCGCGACATCGTCCTCGTAGTCGGCCGCTTCAAGCCGGCCGAAGATCAGCGGAATCGCAACCATGTACTGAATGCAGTGGTCGCGGTCGGCGGGATTCGCCAGCGTTCCGGTCTTGTCGATGATCCGGACGCCCGGCTCCTGGGTCTCGATTCTCACCTCGGCGATATCGTCGAGCCGGCCGGCTACAGCCTCGTGAAGCTCGAGCGCGCATTCAACGGCCGTCTGCGCGTGGAATTCGGCCGGAAAGCTGATCTTGAAGAGCACGTTCTCCATCACGTAGCTGCCCAGTGGCCGGCTGAGCTCGATCGTCCGGTCGTCGAACAGCACCGACTGAAAACCCCAGCCGGGCGCCGAGAGCGCCGACGGGTAGCCCATTTCGCCGCGGCGCGCCAACAGCGCAAGGCGCACCGCACGCGAAGTGGCGTCGCCCGCCGCCCAGCTCTTCCGCGACCCGGTATTCGGTGCGTGCCGGTAGGTGCGCAACGCGCCGCCGTCGAGCCATGCGTTGGAGACCGCATTGATGACGTCCTCGATCGACCCGCCGAGCATTCCGGTGGCAACTGCCGTCGATGCAACCCGCACCAGCAGGACATGATCCAGCCCCACTCGATTGAAGCTGTTCGTCAGTGCCAGGACCCCCTGGATCTCGTGCGCCTTGATCATGCAGGTCAGCAGGTCGCGTACACACATCGGCGTGCCGCCGTCAGGCGCGCCTGCACGCCCGAGATAGTCCGCAACGGCGAGAATGGCGCCGAGATTGTCGGATGGGTGTCCCCATTCGGCAGCGAGCCACGTGTCGTTGAAGTCGAGCCAACGCACCAGGGCGCCGGTGTTGAAAGCCGCCTGGACCGGATCGAGCTCGAACGCGGTCCCGGGCACTCGCGCGCCACCCGGCAGCGTCGCTCCCGGGACGATCGGTCCGAGCAGGCGCCTGCAGGCAGGGAAGGCCAGGGCCTGAAAGCAGCAAGCGAGCGAATCGAGCAGACAGTAGCGGGCCGTTTCGTAGGCAAGCGTTCCATCCACTCCGCTCGCAACAGTGTAGGTCGCGATCTCCTCCAGAAGGCGGTCCGGCTTCGGCCTCTCGGCTGACTTAATGGCTGCCCCGCTCATTCTTCGTCGTTTCCGAAGAGCTCGTCGAGGCGTTGCTCGTACTCGTGATAGCCGAGCACTTCGTACAGCTCCTCACGCGTCTGCATGGAATCGACGACCGATCTCTGCGTTCCTTCGCGTCGGATCGACTCGTAGACGGTTGTCGCCGCACGGCTCATTGCGCGAAATGCGGACAGCGGATACAGGACGAGCCGCACACCGGCCCCCGCGAGCTCATCGAGCGTGAACAGGGGCGTAACGCCGAATTCGGTCATGTTCGCGAGCACCGGCACGTCGACGGCCTGCACGAAGTCGCGGTACTCGTCGAGCGAGCGCAACGCCTCGGCGAAGATCATGTCCGCGCCCGCTTCCACGTAGGCTGCCGCGCGTTCCACCGCTGCTTGCTGGCCGAGAACGGCATGCGCGTCGGTCCTCGCCATGATGACGAAGTCGTCATCGGTCCGGGCATCTACGGCGGCGCGCAGGCGATCCGCCATCTCGTGCTCATCGACCAGCGCCTTTCCGGGACGGTGGCCACAGCGTTTCGCCTGCACCTGGTCCTCCAGGTGGAGTCCCGCCGCGCCGGCGCGAATCAGGTCCGTGCAGGTCCGCGCGATGTTGAAGGCGGAGCCGAAGCCGGTATCCGCGTCGACCAGCAGCGGCAGATCGCTTGCGGACGTGATACGTCGAATGTCTTCGGCCAGATCGGAAGAATTCGTAATGCCCAGATCGGGCCGACCGAGTGACGCGTTGGCGACCCCTGCGCCTGACAGGTAGATCGCGCGAAAGCCGGCGCGCTCGGCCAGCAACGCGCAATAGGCGTTGACGGTGCCCGCCAGCTGCAGCGGCGACTCGGCGGCCAGAGCCTGACGGAAACGGGCGCCGGCCGTCATTGCACACGC
Source organism: Candidatus Rariloculaceae bacterium (assembly GCA_965223375.1). Taxonomy (GTDB): domain Bacteria; phylum Pseudomonadota; class Gammaproteobacteria; order Steroidobacterales; family Rariloculaceae; genus CBDCWM01. The sequence goes on along the minus strand of OZ245000.1, from coordinate 298,756 downwards.
CGCCATCGTGCGGCATACGCGAAGAAGAGTTTAATCAGGAGGTTCATATAAACCTTATAAACTGTTGATAAATAAAATATCCAAAATCTGAATACCTACATGTCGCCGTACAGCGGCCCGCCCGATTCCGGCGGTACCCAGGTGATATTCTGGCGCGGATCCTTGACGTCGCAAGCCTTGCAGTGGACGCAGTTCTGCGCATTGATCCGCAGCTCCGCCGCGTCGCCGACGCCTGCGAACTCGTAAACGCCTGCCGGGCAGTAGCGTTGCTCGGGCCCGGCATACTCGCGCAGATTCGTGTCGGTCGCGATCGTCCGGTCTGCGAGCAGAAGATGGGACGGCTGGTCGTCGCGGTGATTGGTGCCGGACAGATAAACGGACGACATGCGATCGAAGCTCAGTATCCCGTCCGGGTCGGGATATGCGATCTGCTCCGCGCGGGCCGCTCGCGCGAGGCTCGAATGATCAGCAATGCGGTCGCGCAGCGCTACCGGCGAGCGGCCACGCAACAGCGACTGCTCGACCAGATTGAACAATCCGCCCGCCAGCATGCCGAAGCGGTGCATCGCGGGTCCGAAATTTCGACTGGCTCGCAGCTCGTTAGCAAGCACGCCGGCAGCCATGGAATCGGCGTACTCGCGCACCGTGTCGTTGGCGCGCCCGGCGATCAGCGCGGTGTGCAGCGCTTCCGCCGCGAGCATGCCGGACTTCAGTGCCGTGTGTGTGCCTTTCATCTTGGCAACGTTCAGCGTGCCGGCAGCACAGCCGACGAGGAGGGCGCCAGGCGCCGCGAGCTGCGGCAGCGAATGCTGTCCGCCCTTCGCTATGGTGCGCGCCCCGTAGGCGATTCTCCGGGCACCGGCCAGCGCCCGGCTAAACAGTGGATGGTGCTTCAGGCGCTGAAACTCGCGGAACGGGTCGAGCCACGGATTGCGGTAGTTCAGATCGACGACGAGACCGAGAGATACCACGGCATCCTGGCCATGGTAGAGAAAGAACCCGCCCGTCGCGCTACGGCCAAGGGGCCAGCCTGCGCCGTGCACGACCAGTCCTGGTTCGTGATGGGCCGTGTCGACCTCCCAGAGTTCCTTCAGGCCGAGACCATAGTGCTGCGGGTCGCACCCGTCGTCGAGCTCGAATTCACGAATCAGGCGCCGCGCAAGATGTCCGCGCGCGCCTTCCGCCAGGACAGTGTACCGGGCACGCAGCGGCATCCCGGGTTCGTAGTCTTCGCCCTGACTGCCATCGCGTCGGAGGCCGGTCGCGCCGGTCACGATGCCGGTGACGCTGCCGTCGTCGCCGAACAACAGGTCGCCGGCGGGGAATCCGGCAAACACATCCACGCCGAGCGCTTCGGCCTCGCCACCCAGCCAGCGGCAGAGGCGGGCGAGACTTACGATGCGGTTGCCATGATTGTGCATGCTGGCCGGAACGAGCGGTGACGGCACTCGCAATGATGACCTGCTGCCGGTGAGCCAGCGAAACTCGTCGCGTATCACCGAAACGCCGATTCCGCCGCTGCGTGCTGCCCAGTCGGGTATGAGCTCCTCGAGTGCGCCGGTCTCTATCACGGCGCCCGACAGCGTGTGGGCACCGATTTCCGCGCCTTTTTCGAGCAGGCAGACCGACACTTCACGGCCAGCGGCGGCCGCAAGCTGCTTCAGGCGGATCGCCGTTGCGAGACCGGCCGGGCCGCCGCCCACGATGGCGACGTCATACTCGAGTTCGTCGACGGCCATGACAGCGACTGGAACCCGCTAGCTCAGGTCGCTGGATATTTGCGCGGCTCGGGACCCGTGTAGTCGGCCATGGGCCTGATCAGCCGGTTGTTCGCACGCTGCTCGATGATGTGCGCGGCCCAGCCGCTCACTCGCGACATCACGAAGATCGGCGTGAACAGGGGCGTTGGAATGCCAAGCAGGTGATATGCAGACGCGCTGTAGAAGTCGAGATTCGGAAAGAGCCGTTTCTCGCGTTGCATCGTTTTCTCAATGGCCTCCGAAACTTCATAGAGGCGCATGCTGCCGGCACGCTCACTTAGTCGTCTCGACCACGATTTGATGGCTGCGTTACGCGGGTCCGACTCGCGATAGACGGCGTGCCCGAAGCCCATGATCTTCTCCCGCGCGGCCAGCATCTCCTCTACGCCGGCACGGGCTGACGCAGCATCGTCGAAGCGCTCGATCAGCTCCATCGCTGCTTCGTTCGCGCCCCCGTGCAGCGGGCCGCGAAGGCTGCCGATAGCACCGGTTACTGCAGAGTAGAAGTCCGACAGCGTCGCCGCGCAAACGCGAGCTGTAAATGTCGATGCGTTGAACTCGTGCTCGGCGTACAGTATCAGCGACACATCCATGGCGCGCAGGTGCAAGTCGTCCGGCGCCCGGCCGTGCAGCAGGCGGAGAAAGTGACCGGCCGTCGTCGGCTCTTCGGTTACCGCATCGATTCGCTGTCCTGTCGTCGCGAAGTGGTGCCAGTACAGCAGAATGCCGGGAAACAGGGCAATCAGGCGATCGGCGACTGAGCGCTGCTGCGAGAAGTCTGTCTCCGGCTCCAGGGTACCGAGGACGGAGCACCCGGTTCGCATCACGTCCATCGGATGTGCCGAGCCGGGGAGGCGCTCAAGCACCTCTCGCAGCGGCGTGGGCAGATTCCGCAGACCGGCAAGCGTCGTCCGGTAGTCGTCTAGTTCACTGGTCGAGGGAAGACTGCCTTCGAGCAACAGCCAGGCGACTTCTTCGAAGCTCGAGTGCTCCGCAAGGTCGTCGATCTCGTAACCGCGGTACGTGAGCCCGACGCCTGCCTTGCCGCATGTCGATATGGCGGTTTCGCCGGCCGAAACACCGCGCAGGCCGGCCGCCTTGTCGGCGGGACTCATCCCTGGATGCCTCCGATGGCAGCAGAATCTGGTCGCAGCCTAGCACAACTGCTTTCCGCTGCGATTCGGTGGCTGCCCCCGTTCAGGCCGGTTTCGATCGGGTCGCGAGTCGCTGCCACGTATCGACGACCGAATCCGGATTCAGTGACATGCTTTCGATGCCCTGCTCCAGCAGCCACTCCGCAAGGTCGGGATGGTCCGACGGCCCCTGGCCGCAAATCCCGACGTACTTCCCATGCCGCCGGCAGGCCGAGATTGCCATCTCGAGCATTCTCAGCACGGCCGGGTTGCGCTCGTCGAAGAGATTCGCAATCTTGCCGGAGTCCCGATCGAGGCCGAGCGTCAGCTGCGTCATGTCATTCGAGCCGATCGACATGCCGTCGAAATACTCGAGAAACTCGTCGGCCAGCAGCGCATTCGACGGCAGTTCGCACATCATGATGACCCTGAGATCGGCCTTGCCGCTTTCCAGTCCGTTCTCGGCCAGTAGTTTGACGACGCCGCGCGCCTCGTCGAGCGTGCGGACGAAGGGCACCATGATCCAGACGTTTTTCAGGCCCATTCGCTCGCGCACGCGTCGCAGTGCCCGGCACTCGAGCTCGAAGCAGGCACGGAAATTCTCATCGATGTAGCGAGACGCACCGCGAAATCCTAGCATCGGATTTTCCTCGGTCGGCTCGTAGCGTGCCCCACCGATGAGATTCGCGTATTCGTTGGACTTGAAATCGGACAGCCGCACGATCACCGGTTCCGGCGCGAACGCCGACGCGATCGTCGCGATGCCTTCTGAGAGGCGGGCGACGAAGAATTCCGTGGGGTCCGCATAGCCGGGCATTTGCTGCGTGATCAGTTCACGGATCTCGGGGTCCTGCTTCTCGAACTCGATGAGGGCGAGGGGATGAACGCCGATCTTGCGATTGATGATGAATTCGAGTCGGGCCAGTCCGACCCCTTTGTTGGGGGTCGCCGCAAAGGTCATTGCCCGGTCCGGATTGCCGACATTCAACATGATCTTTACCGGCAATTCGGGCAGCGCTTCCACCTCGGACTCGCGTGTTTCGTAGTCGAGATCCCCGGCATAGACGAATCCCTCGTCGCCTTCGGCGCAGGAGACCGTCACGGTATCCCGGTTCTCAATGTGCTCGGTTGCATCGCCGCAGCCAACGACAGCAGGTATCCCCAGCTCGCGTGCGATGATCGCCGCGTGGCAGGTGCGGCCGCCGCGGTTCGTCACAATGGCCGAAGCTCGTTTCATCACCGGTTCCCAGTCCGGATCGGTCATGTCGGTAACCAGCACGTCGCCCTGCTCGACGAGGTGCATCGCCTCGGCATCGGGCACGACGCGAGCCTTGCCCTTGCCAATACCCTGGCCGATGGCCCGGCCCGTTGCGACGACCGGGCCGCGAGAATTCAGCTGATACTGGACGGTCGTGCGGCCGCTTCGGCTCTGGACGGTTTCGGGTCGCGCCTGCAGGATATAGAGCTTGCCATCGATGCCGTCTTTGCCCCATTCGATGTCCATTGGCCGGCCATAATGCTCTTCGATGATCAGCGCCTGCTTCGACAGCGCGACGACTTCCTCCTGCGTGAGTGAGAATTCCCGTCTCTCCGCTTCATCGACATCGACGACGCGGACCCGTTCGCTCGCCGACTCGCCATAGATCATCTTCGTGAGTTTCGAGCCCACATCTCTGCGGATGACGGGCTCGAAGCCCGCGCGCAATGCGGTCTTGTAGACATAGAACTCGTCCGGGTTCACCGTGCCCTGAACGACTGATTCTCCGAGCCCATAGGCGGAGGTGACAAAAACGACGTCTCTGAACCCGGATTCGGTGTCCAGCGTGAACATCACGCCCGAGCTTCCCAGGTCGCTGCGCACCATTCGCTGCACGCCCGCCGAGAGCGCGACATCGGCATGATTGAAACCCTGATGCACGCGATAGGCGATCGCCCGATCGTTGTAGAGCGACGCAAATACGACGTGAATCGCGCGTATCACGTCATCGATGCCGACGACGTTCAGCAGCGTTTCCTGCTGGCCCGCGAAGGATGCGTCCGGCAGGTCCTCTGCCGTCGCCGACGATCTCACGGCGTAACTTGCGTCGGCGTTCGCATCGAGCTTGGCGAATTCGCGACGGACGTCGGCTTCGAGCGCTGCCGGCAATGGCGCATCGAGGATCCACTGTCTGATCGTGGCGCCCGAGCGCTTCAGGGCTTCGATATCGTCGACGTCGAGTGACGACAGGGCTTCCTGAATCCTGTCCCCCAGGCCATCGGCCGCGAGGAAGTCGCGAAAGGCCTCGGCGGTGGTGGCGAAGCCGCCGGGCACGGAAACGCCACGCGAAGACAGTGCGGAGATCATTTCGCCAAGCGATGCGTTCTTGCCCCCGACGCGGCCGACGTCATCCATCCCGCATTCCGTGAAGCTGACGATATACTCGGTCACATCAGCTCCTGGTGCCGGATGCGTCGGAAAGTGGAAGGGATTTTGTGACTGGTCGGCGAAAGATCTTTTTCGTATCGGATCAAACTGGCGTTACCGCAGAGACGCTGGGCCACAGTCTTCTCGAGCAATTCGATGGTCTCGAGTTCGAAACGACGACTGTGCCATTTGTCGATTCCGTTGACAAGGCGAACAGACTCGCTGCCCGGATAGACGAAGAGGCGCAGCGCACTGGCGAAAGGCCGGTCATTTTCGCGAGCCTCGTTCGTGATTCCGTGAGGGACGCGCTGCTCGGCTGCAACGGGCTCGTGCTGGATTTCTTCGACGTCTTTCTCAGCCCGCTGGAGCGAGAGCTCAACCGTACGTCCTCGCATACGTTGCGGAAGGAGCACGGCGTGCTGGACTCGCAGGGCTACAATCTGAGGATCGAGGCGACGAATTTTGCGATGGCGGCCGATGACGGGCACGCTGCGCAATACTACGATCAGTCCGATGTCATCCTTCTCGGTGTGTCGCGGTCGGGAAAGACGCCAACCTGCCTCTATCTCGCGCTGCAGTACGGTATATTCGCCGCGAACTATCCTCTGACGGACGACGATTTCGAAGCGGGCGGGCTGCCGAAGTCGCTGCTGCCGTACCACGGCAAACTTTACGGGCTGACGATCGCACCCGAGCGATTGCGGCAGATTCGTCTGGAGCGGCGGTCATCCGGTCGATACGCGACCGCGCAGCAGGTGAGTTTCGAGCTGCGCGCAGCGGAGGCGCTGTTCCGGCGAAGCGGGATACCGTTCATCGATACGACGCATTCGTCGATCGAGGAGATTGCGAGCACGATCCTGAGCGATACTGGTCTCGAGCGGCGGCTGCGTGCCTGACACGGGAGACGACCGCGTCTTACACCGGCCGCAACTCGCGGCGGTCGGGCTGGTCGGAGCGGCCGAAACGGTCGGGATGGTTGCAGCGGTCGGAACAGTCGGAAATGTTCGGAGCGGCCGGGGGCGAAACCGGGAATCAAGGGAGCTGTAATGCCGATCAGACAGAGAATCAAGGCGCCGAACATTCCGGAGCACGTCAATCCCTTTCCGGCCGCGGTGCGCGTGCAGAATCTGCTGTTCTCGTCGGCGATTGGCGGCGAGGACCCCGACACGCACGCGCTGCCTGCCGACAAGGAAGCGCAGATCGAAAACGCATTTCGGACCGTCAGAAACATCCTGGCGGAAGCGGGCGGATCGCCGGCGAACATAGGCAAGGTCACGCTGTTCGTTGCCGATCGCGATGACCGGAAGCTGATCAACCCCTACTGGGTCGAGATGTTTCCGGACGAAGACGACCGTCCGGTCCGGCATACCTCGCAGGTCGACATGCCGGGCGGCCGTTTCATCCAGATAGAGTTCATCGCCGTCCTCTGACGACGCCCGTCGCCACGGTGAGTGCGGCGGGCGCGGGTCTCAGGCGGCGACGTTGACCACCTGGACAGTCGTGTATTCGCGCAGGCCGTCGACGTTGAATTGCACTCCGACGCCCGAACACTTGACGCCACCGAAAGGCGCCATCGGATTCAGCGTGCCGTGCTGGTTGACCCACGCGGTGCCGCATTTCAGGCGTTGCGCGACAGCCGTCGCGGCTGCCACGTCGTCGCCCCAGGCAGAGCCACCGAGACCGACTTCGAGTGAGTTGGCTCGTTCCACTGCCTCGTCGACGGTCTTGTAGCTCAGAACCGGAAGGGCCGTTCCGAACTGCTCTTCGCGGACGATGCGCATGTCATCCGTCGCATCGGCGACGACGGTCAGCGGATAGAAGAAGCCAGGGCCCTCGGACGGATTGCCGCCGCAAAGTATCCGTGCGCCATCCGCGCGGGCCTCGTCGACCATCGAGCGAACCTTGTCGTACTGCATCTTGTTCGTCAGTGGGCCGATGACCGTGTCGTCTTCGAGGCCCGGTCCTACCTTGATTCCGCCAATGTAGTCTACGAGCGCCGACGTGACTTCCTCATATTGATCCTCATGCACGTAGAGACGTTTCAGCGCCGCGCAGGTCTGACCGGCGTTGATGAAACAGCCCCAGAACAGGTTCTCGATCCGCGGGGCCATGTCGGTGCCGGGGAGGATGATTCCGGCGTCGTTGCCGCCGAGCTCGAGCGTCAGGCGCTTCAACGAGTCGGCGGCGGACTTCATGACGTGCTTACCGGTCGTGATCGAGCCGGTAAACACGATCTTGTCGATATCGGGATGCGTGCTCATACGGGAGCCCACTTCCGCATCGCCGGTGACGACATTGATGACCCCGGGTGGTACCACTTCGTTGATTAGCTCAACGAGCTTCAGCGTGGAAAGCGGCGTGAACGGGGACGGCTTGATGACGACCGTGCAGCCCACGCGTAGCGCCGGCATGATGTGCCACGTCGCGATGATCAGCGGCCAGTTCCATGGCGTAATCGAGCCGACGACACCGACAGGCTGGCGATGAATGGCGATCTTTCCCTGGTCATCGTCCTGCAGGATTTCGACGGGCAGGTCGAGACCGGCCGTGACCTGCGTCCAGGCGGCCGCGCCGCCCACCTCGAATCGCGATCCGGGTCCGTTCAGGGATTTGCCCTGCTCGAGCGTGATCAGCCGAGCCAGCTCCATCTGCTGTGCCTGAATTCGGTCGCCGATCTCATTCAGCATCGCGACTCGCTCGGCGTCAGGCAGCGCAGCCCATGCCGGGAATGCCTTGCGGGCGGCGGCTACTGCAGCGTCGAGCTGCTCGACGCTGCCCTGCGGGCAGTCGGCAACGAGCGATTCGTCGGCCGGATTGATGACCGGAAAGGTCGAAGCGCCGGCAACCGGCTTGCCGTCGATGATCAGGTGATAGTCGGACATGACAACCTCTGCAGAGTCTGGGCGAACGATGCGCATGGCGGCCACCGTTCCTGCGAGCGCTGACCGTGCCGGAATTGTAACGCGCTCGTGGCGAAACGAGTTGTCGACCGATCTTACCCGCGAAACGGTCGGCCTCCGCGGCTTTCCCGACCAGCCGGGGAAATCTCAGCGATTCGCGGGCCTAAGGGTTGTCGCCGATGACGCCGGGATTGAATTGCACGTGGCAGCCTTCGCAGGGCGGATAGAGCTTGTCCCCGGCTGCCAGCAAGGCGTCGTGGTCCTGAGCCCTGATTGCCGTCAGCGCGTCACGGCTCGCTTCGAGCATTACGGTATTGAAGGCCTTCCAGGCGGGTTGTTGCACCCAGTCTGCGTCGGCGGGCCCTGTGCCTCCGATCGAGTTGACCTGGGCGGCCACCAGCATCGTCACGGCAGCCTCTTCCAGCATCCGCCATTCGGCCGGCGTCGTGGGAGCCTCGTAGGCGCCCCAGAGCGTGTTGCTCGCCGGTGTGATCGTTCGTTCCATCAGATCCCGTATCGACACGACCGGCGCGACTGCTGCTTCCTGTGCGATCGGCGCCACGACGGTGGCAAGCACCGATGCGCCGAGCAGAACGCCGAGAACGAGCGGGGGACGCTTTCTGTAGGACATAACGATTTGCCTCACTGTGTTGACGTCGCTGCGGGCTACTTCACCTACTGTGCCCGAGCGGTCCGCGCCAGCTACTGGTATTAGTACTTACGGGCGGAGTTGCGGCCAACTCCCGGCTGCGCCGGCGTTTTCGCCTTCACTCGGCCGACGGTCGGCGACGACCGGGCCGTTCATAAACCGTTCATGCCGTACGCCCGAGACTAGCGGCGGCAATCGCGAAGCTACCGCGTCCCGACGGGTCGCCCTCAGGGGGCTGCGGTACAATCCGTTGTGCACACTCACTATCGCGTCCCCGGGGCGAATCCCGGGCAACAGGAGGTTACGGAATGAAAATTCGTCTCGGTCTTGCCGCAGCGGCATTGCTGTTGTCGGCGCACGCGTCGCAGGCACAGGAAGTACGGGATGTGTCGGAGACGCTCGAACTGTTTCGAAGCATCGATCAGGTGGCACCCTATTTCGACGCTGCGTACGGCTACGCAGTCTGGAATCGGATAGCCCGCGGTGGCCTTGGCATCGGCGCCGCTACCGGCCGAGGTCAGGTCTATGCCAACGGGCAACTGATGGGCTTCAGTCGACTGGTCGACGTCACCATCGGGCTGCAGGCCGGCGGTCAGGCCTACCGGCAGATCATCTTCTTCCAGAACCGTGAGGCCTACGAAGACTTCACGAACGGTAATTTCGAGTTTGACGCCTCGGCTTCGGCCGTTGCAGTCACCGCCAGCGCCCAGGCCTCGGCCGGCACGCAGGGCGCCCGCGCGACGGCCGGTGCGGGCAATCCGGGCACGGCGGCCGCCGGGGGCTTTCAGAACGGGCTGCAGGTATTCACGATGGCTGAAGGCGGCCTGATGTACCAGGCTACGATCGGCGGCCAGAAGTACAACTTCCGACCGCTCGAGTAGCGCAGACAGCGAGAAATGGCGGGGGCAGTGGCGACACTGCCCCCTTTTTTTTGTCCCGATGTTGCGCCAGGCAGTGATTTTGCAGGCCGGGGTTGCGTTCTTGAAAGCATTTCGAGCGGGCTCAGCCTATGTTGCACACTCGACACCAGGGTATCAGGGCGCCGCCGCGGACCGCGGCAGAGACCGGAAGGAGACTCCATCATGGCAACCGAGCGCGACAAACCGTTTACTTCCTCGGAATATCTCGACAGCCTGAAGGATGGCCGTGAGATCTGGATCTACGGTGAGCGCGTCAAGGACGTAACGACTCACCCGGCGTTTCGCAATACGGTCAAGATGCTCGCCCGACTCTACGATGCGCTGCATGATGAGCGCAAAGACATAATTTGCGCACCGACGGATACCGGCAACGGCGGCTATACGCATCGTTTCTTTCAGGCACCGAAGAGCGCCGAGGATCTCGTTGCCGCACGCGACGCGATCGCCGAGTGGGCTCGGGTGACGTATGGCTGGATGGGCCGGGCGCCTGACTACAAGGCCGCGTTCCTGGCGACGCTGGGCGCGAACCCGGACTTCTACCAGCCGTTCGGCGAAAACGCCCGCAACTGGTATCGGAAAGTCAACAACGAGGTGACGTTCGTCAATCATGCGATCGTCAATCCGCCCGTCGACCGGGACAAGGAGCTCTCGGAGGTCCGTGACGTGTTCATGCACGTCGAAAAGGAGCGCGACGATGGGCTGATCGTCAGCGGCGCGAAAGTGGTGGCGACCACGTCCACGCTGACGCACTACAACTTCATCGCGAACAACGGTCTGCTGCCGATCAAGACCAAGGATTTCGCGTTCGTCTGCATCGTTCCGAACGACTCACCCGGTTTGAAACTCTATTGCCGGCCGTCGTACGAGATGACTGCGGCCGCGATGGGCAGTCCGTTCGATTACCCGCTGTCGAGCCGCCTCGATGAGAACGACTCAATCATCGTTTTCGACAAGGTATTCGTGCCATGGGAGAACGTGTTTGCCTACGGCGACATCGACAAGGTGAACAATTTCTTCCCGCGCTCGGGTTTTCTGCCGCGTTTCATGTTCCACGGCTGCACGCGCCTGGCGGTGAAGCTCGACTTCATCGCGGGCCTGCTGCTGAAGGGTGTGGAGGCCACCGGCGCCAAGGATTTCCGCGGCGTGAAGGCCCAGGTGGGCGAGGTGCTGGCCTACCGGAATCTGTTCTGGGGGCTGACCGACGCGATGGCGCGCACAACGACGCCGTGGACGCCGGGGCACGTCTCGCCGAATCTCGAATACGGTCTTGCGTACCGCGTCATGTCGAATATGGTCTACCAGAAGATTCGGGAGATTGCCGAGAACGTCCTCGCCAGTGCGCTGATCTACCTGCCGTCGCATTCGAACGACCTGAAAGTCCCCGAAGTACGCAAGTATCTCGATCCCTACGTGCGGGGGTCGAACGGCTACGGGTCCGAGGAACGCATCAAGCTGATGAAGCTCATGTGGGACACGATGGGCACGGAATTCGGCGGCCGCCATTCGCTGTACGAGCGAAACTACTTCGGCAATCATGAGAACATCCGTACCGAGGTCGTCATGGTCGCCGAGATGATGGGTCAGGCGGACCGATACCGTGGATTCGCCGAGCAGTGCATGGATGAGTACAATCTCGATGGCTGGACGGTCCCGGATCTGATCAATCCGGACGACATCAACATCGTGATGCAGAAGCGCAGCGAATAGAAGGCAGGGCACGGGTGCCAGAGCCTTATCCGGAGGGACAATCGAACACGAGTTGCTGAATCTCTGGATTGTGGGGGCGCTCGTGCTCGGCGTCCTCGCCTGGCGGACAGGGTTGCCGCCGCTCGTGGGGTTTCTCGTATCGGGCTACGTATTTACCGCCTTCGGCGCCGAATCGACGCCGGCACTGCGGGAAGTCGCGGAGCTCGGCGTGCTGCTACTGCTGTTCGCCGTTGGCCTGAAGCTTCGCTTCAAGACGCTACTGCGAACCGAGGTCTGGGGCAGCGCCACACTGCACCTGCTGATCGTCGGGGCTCTGGTCTTCGCTGCGATCAGCGCATTCACCGGCTTCGGCTTTGGCGTGGCCCTGCTGATCGCAGTATCGCTTTCCTTCTCGAGCACCGTTCTGGCCGCGAAGGTGCTGGATTCGCAATTCGAGATGCGGGCCGTGCATGGCCGGGTTGCGATCGGCATATTGATCGTTCAGGACATTGCGGCCGTCGCGCTGCTCGCGGTCATAAGCGCCGGTACGCCTTCTCCACTGGCACTTGGCGTCCTGCTGCTGCCGCTCGCACGGCCGCTGGCCCACTGGATGCTGGACCTCGTCGGGCATGGTGAACTTCTGGTTCTCTTCGGTGCTGCTGTTGCAATCACCGTCGGTGGGGCCGGGTTCGAGGCGGTCGGCCTCAGCCCCGAGCTTGGTGCGCTGCTGCTCGGAACGCTCTTCGCCGGGCACAAGCGGGCTCAGGAGCTCAGCAACGCTTTGTGGGGGCTGAAGGAAATACTTCTCGTCGCGTTCTTTCTGAACGTCGGTCTCGGCGGTCTCCCGACTGCCGAGAGTCTCGAGATCGCCGGCTGGATCATGCTGTTGCTGCCGTTCAAACTCGTCGTTCTGTTCGGTCTTCTGCTGGCTTTCGGATTGCGTGCCAGGACCAGTTTTCTGACGACGGTCAGCCTTGCGACTTACAGCGAGTTCGCAATCATCGTTATTGGAGCTGCGGTGGGCGCCGGTCTGCTCCCACAGGTCTGGCTCGTCGTCTCGGCGCTTGTCGTCGCGGCCTCGTTTGCGATTGCGGCACCGCTGAACACCCGGGCCCACGAGGTCTTCGCGATCGCGAGGCCCTGGCTCGAGCGCTTCGAGCGCCAGCGCCGCCACCCGGACGACGAGCCGATTTCCCTGGGCAGCGCAGAAATTCTCGTCGTCGGCATGGGCCGACTGGGCATCGGTGCCTACGATTTTCTGTCGTCGCACGGTCTGCACGTCGTGGGCGGTGACAGCGACCCGGGCAAGCTCGAGCGAAGCCTCGCCGATGGTCGGCGTGTCGTTTATGTGGATGCCGAGGATCGCAGCTTCTGGCAGTCGCTGCGGTTCGAGAAGCTGCGGGCGATCATGCTGGCATTTCCGGATCTGAAGGCGAAACGCATCGCGGGCGAAGAGCTACGCAAGCGCGGTTACCGCGGCATCCTGAGCGCGACCCACGTATATCCGGAGGAGCAGGCACCGATCCTCGAGTCCGGGATCGACGCCACGTTCAACTACTTCACCGAGGCCGGCGTCGGTTTCGCGCGCGAGACCGTGGATGCTCTGGAAGCGGTGGCCTCGCAGAGTGAGTGAGTCTTGGCGGTGCCGCGGGCATCGCAACCGGGCCTGACAGTGCTGCTTCGATCGGCGGGAGGGACGCGGGCCGGCGCGGCCGGTCTCAGCGGGCGATGGTCGGCGGTTGCGTCGCGTCCTGCTGCAGCGCGCGATTCACGCCAACGACCATCAGCAGCAGCAGGAACGCGAACGGTAATCCGGCCGAGATCGCCGCCGTCTGCAGGGCGACCAGCCCACCGCCGACGAGCAGAGTTGCCGCGACGATGCCTTCGAGCACGGCCCAGAAGACGCGCTGGGCGGTGGGTGGATTCGGCTCACCACCAGCCGTGATGATGTCGATGACCAGCGAACCGGAGTCCGATGATGTGACGAAGAAAGTCGCGATCGCCAGAGTCGCGACGGCGCCGAGCGTGCCACCGATCCAGCCCGGCAGGGCGATGTCGGAGGTGTCGGGCAGCATCTCGAGAAAGACGAACAGCGAACGGGCGACATCCCTTGTTGCGGCGTCGGCCAGTCCGCCGGGTCCGTTCAGCTCCAGGTAGAGCGCCGAGCCTCCGAAAACTGCAAGCCAGGCGAACGTCATGCCCGTCGCCGCGAGCAGCGCGCCGCCAATGTACTCGCGGATGCTTCGACCGACCGAGATCCTGGCGATGAACATGCCGACGAACGGGGCCCACGCTATCCACCAGCCCCAGTAGAACACGGTCCACCCGTCCTGCCAGTTTCGACCCGTGTAGGTTTCGTTCCAGAACGCGGCGGCGGGCAGTCTGCTCAGGTAGATTCCGATGTTTTCGACGAAACCGTTCAGAATGAAGAGCGTCGGGCCGATGAATAGAACTGCGAGCATCAGTAGCAATGCGATGCCGATATTGAAGACCGACAGCCGCTTGATACCGCGTTCTACGCCGAGAACGACCGAGACAGTGGCCACTGCCGTAATCAGCCCAATCAGCAGAATCTGTGTCGGTCCGCCAACCGGTGTACCGAAGAGCTGATTCAGGCCGGCATTGATTTGCTGTGCGCCGAGGCCGAGCGACGTGGCCACGCCAAACAGGGTTGCCACGCTGGCAATGATGTCGATCAGATGTCCCGGCCAGCCTCTGATCCGTTCACCGAGCAACGGGCTGAAGACGCTGCGAATGCTGAGCGGATATCCGCGGTTGAATGCGAAATAGGCGAGCGCGAGGCCGGTCAACGCGTAGATGCCCCACGCGTGCAGGCCCCAGTGCAGATACGTCCACGCGATTGCATCCTCATAGCTCCCCGGCGAACCGCGCGGCGGATCCGTCAGATGGAACAGCGGCTCGGCAACGCCATAGAACATCAGGCCGATACCCATGCCGGCCGAAAACAGCATCGCGAGCCATGAGCGACGACTGAATTCGGGTTCGGCGTCTTGTCCACCCAGTCTCGTCCGGGCCGGGCGGGCAACCAGCAGGTAGAGCAGATACGCGAGAATCACGTTGACAGTGAGAACGAAAAACCAGCCCGTATACGTTGCGATCCACGCCTGAGCCGCGTCGATGGAAGTTCGCAGCGTGTCGAGGTGGATCAGTCCGAGAGCGACTGCGCCGATGATCAGACCTGCCGAGCCCGCGAATACGGGAACGTTGATGTCGGCCAGCAACGTCCCATCGCTGCTGCGCAATCGCCAGTTCTTCATCGGTGAATTCCCGGTTCCGCGCGTGGTCAGGCCGGTTTTCTGAAATGCAGGATGCCCCATGCCAGGTTGCCGTTCCGGCCGCCTACAATCCAGTGGCCGAGGCCGGCAACCATCCTCTCGAAATAGTTGCGAGAGATGACATTTTCGAGCTCGGAATAGCGCGACTCGAGCTCCTCCCGGACGCGCGAGTAGTGGTTGACCAGCTGCTGTGTGTGATCTGCCACGGCGACCTCTTCCCACCCGCGGACGGCTGCCTCTGATCGGTAGTAGGCGAACGATCCGAGCGACGTCAGGTGCAGCCGTTCGAGTATCGGCGCAAGGGCATCGGGATCGCAGTGATCGGCCTGCATCGGATCAGTGAAGATGAAGCTGCCGCCGGGTCGAAGCAGGCGGTCGACCTCATTCAGCACCCGCGCCCGGTCGCCGGCGTGGAGGATCGAGTCCTGAGACCAGACGAGGTCGAAACCATCGTCGTCCAGCGGTACGTTCTCGAAGCTTGCATCGTAGACGTCGATCAGTCCGCCCAGCCCGGCTCCGGCGTTGAACCGGCGGTTGCGTTCGTTTTGTACCTCGCTGAGGTTGATGCAGGCGATACGGCAACCATGGCGTCGCGCCATCAGTCGGGCGGTGCCGCCGTAGCCGGCACCGAGGTCGACGACCCTGGTCTCGGCGGACAGCCGGCCATAGGTGTCGATCATCGTTTCAACGGTGCGTTGCGAAGCCGTCGCTATCGCTTCGTCCGGGGCCGCGTACAGGCCGATGTGAATGTCCTCGCCGCCCCAGATCTGGTAGTAAAAGTTGTCTGCGTCGGCGCTGTTGTAGTAATCGCGGGCGGTTGCGACGATGCTCGAATAGCCGCTGCTCACTGCGCAGGGCCGTCGTCGTTCGCGGCCGATTCCTGATACGCCTTTTCCGCCACGTGAACGAAGAAGTCGGGTTCCTTGTCGCGATAGGTTTCCTGAAAGTCCCCATATGTCGTCACACGCTGGAAGCCGACCTCTTTCATCAGGCGCTGGACGTAGTTCTTGCGGATCGGAAACATGTTGAGGTGATACGTATCGCCGTCGGCGAAGCTGTAGCGGAAGCGGGCGAGGCTCTCATCGACGTGCTCCGGTTCGACCGTGACGTCCTCGCCGCAGTAGTAGTACTTGTGCGACGGTTCGACTTGTTTGTCGAGCAGCGCGTCATAGTTGCGCTGGTCCAGCACGAGCAGACCTCTGTGCCGGAGCGTCGCATAGTACTCCGCCAGACTCTTGCGCCGGTCGTTTTCGTCGTGCAGGTGCGTAAACGAGTTGCCCAGGCAGATCACCGCATCATAGAGATCGTGGACGTCGCGGTTGAGCCAGCGCCAGTCGGCCTGAATCGTCCGCAGGATGTAGCCGTGCTGGCGCGCATTCTCGAACGCCTTCGCCAGCATTGTCGGGCTGCCGTCAACGCTCGTGACCTCGAAGCCCGCCTTGAGCAACTGTACGGAATGGAAGCCGGTGCCTGTAGCGACGTCGAGCACTTTCTGCACGCCGTGGTCCCGCAGGACCTGGATAAAGAACTCGCCTTCCGACTCGCGCCGGCCGCCCCAGTCGATCAGCTCGTCCCACTTTTCCACGAACGACTGCGCGTACTCGTTCTGATAGTGATCAGTATTGCGGACGCTTAGCGGGTCTTCGCCGTAGTTCTGGACATTCGAGTTTCCCAAGGGACATCTCCGGTTGCGATAAGAGGATGATCGGCGTGCCGCGAAAAGCACGGCACGTTGAAATTGAGGCGATATCAGGCCTGAGGCACTGAGTCCGGCGGCGTGCCTGAAAGGACGCTGTGTCCCGGCACGAGGATCGGCGCGGCATCGAGATCGTCGGCCGACATCATCTCGACCAGTTCGACCAACACAGCGTGAATACCCGCCTGCCTCTCGGGCGGCAGCGTTCGGAAACGAAAAAGAAACCGATCGTGGAGATCCGGGGGCGCATCGGTGAGCGTGGTCCGGCCGGTCTTCGTAATGCTGACATCGACGCGGCGTCTGTCAGTGCGGCAGCGTTCGCGCCGGATCAGTGCGCGTGCCTCGAGCCGGTCGAGAATGCCGCAAACCGTGGCGGCGCTGAGATTGACTGCCGCGGCGAGCTTGCCGGCCGCCATCGGGCTGTTGCGATCGAGTTCGCGCAGGCACATCAGCTGGGGTCCGCTCACCCCGGTTGCGTGCACCAGGCGGCGATTGTAGAGGTCGACGGCGCGGATGATGCGGCGCAGTGACCGCAACACATCGTCTTCCAGGCCGGATTCGGCGGGGATGACATCGCTCAATGAGTCAGTCATTCGAACACGAATAATTTGTACACAAAGGATTAGTGTAGCGCAAACCGCGCCCGGCGGTTAGCCGATCGGGCCCGCGGCGTCCGGGTCCGGCATACTGCGCCCGGGGCCGTGCATGTGGTTGGCAGGAGAAGACGCATGACTTTCGACAGACACTGGTTGACGGCACTGATCGGAAGCCTCGCGCTTGCGGCCTGCGCCGGCCCGACAACAACGACGCCGCAATCAGCAGCGTCGTCCGAGGCGCCGCAGTCGCCCCCGTATCGACCGGCGGCGACCGTGCTCGAGCTGATGGAGAGCGTGCTGGGGCACAGCGCCGAAGTCTACTGGGAGTCCGTTGCTATCGTCATTGACGATAATGGAATCAATGAGTTATTTCCTGAATCTGAAGAGGAATGGGAGGAAGTATGGGCAGCCGCGATCGCCCTGGCCGAGTCAGGCAATCTGTTGATGATGCCGCCGCGGGCCATCGCCGAAGCCGACTGGATGCAGTATTCGCAAGCATTGATCGACACCGGTATCGCTGCGGCTGAGGCCGCGCTCGCACAGGACCCCGAGGCGGTGCTGGCCGCCGGTGAGCAACTCTATTACGCCTGCCTCGATTGCCACGATCGTTACGTGGCGCCCTGATCGTCGTTGGCGCCGTGATTGTCTCTACCGAGACCGGCGGCCTCGGCAACCGGATCAAATCCTGGGCCTCTGCGATGCGGCTCGACGCGGATGCGCGGGTCGTCTGGTCGCGGACCGCCAACATGCCGGCCGCGTTCGGCGAGTTGTTCACCAACGACTGCGAGGTCGAGCAAGTACCCGAGGGTGCCGGTGCCTACTGCTCGTGGCGGCTTGCCGTTCTCCCGAATGACGAGCAGCACCTGCCACGCGGGTTCGCCCGTGTCGGAGCGGGGGCACATCCGCTGGTGCGGGGAGCGGGGAAGCTGATCTGGAACCTCCGTGGGCAGCCGGACGATACCTACCGCTACATGCTGTTTCCGAAGCAGCACTCCCGACGGTCGACCCGCCGCGATGCGCGGCACATCGATCTCGAGTATGGCCGCATACCCGCACCGGTCATTCGCGAGTGGGTGCCGGTTTTCCGCCGGATCGGCGTTCGGCCTGAGATCCTCGAGCGCGCAGACCAATGGGCCGGAGAAAACCTGACCGGTGCCGTGGCAGGCGTGCAGGTACGTACCTGGCGCGACGATCCACGCCGACAGCGCAAGTATCACGAGCCGGCGAAAGGGGCGCTGACCCGTCTCGTGGCGGGGCTGCCGGAAGAAACGCGCTTACTCGTCGTCAGCGACAGTGATCAGGTGGCGGGCTGGCTGGCCGGTGTCGCCGGCGCCGATCGCGTCCTCGAATTTCCCCGTGTGACGGCGCGGGAGGCCAGCTGGCAGCAGCCCGAGGGCATTGTCGAGGACCTGATCGACATGCTGCTGCTGGCCCGCTTACCGGTGCTCTTCGCGAGCTATCTCAGCACGTTCAGCGAAACGGCGTGGTGGCTCGGCGGCGCTAAGGCCGACGTCCACGTATTCTGAGGGTCTCCCGCGCGTCGAACCAGCATGTCGGAAGCGGCAGAGTGGGCTTGCCGGTGTTGTCGCGATCCAGCGCGTGCGGAAAATCGGTGCGAGGTTCGCGTTGGCGAAACCGATCGTTACGGAGAAAGGTGAATTCCGCAACTCGCGGGATCTCGAGACCGCCGCTGCGGAATGACCCGCAGCAGTTGTTCGGATGGACGTGCACAACGGAGTGGCCCATCAGAAGTTTCTCGAACACCCGTGACACCTGCAGGAACCACGGCTTGTTCCAGAGCTGGTGAAGATAGTGGAACTCGACGACGAGAATCCGAAAGCGCGCCAACAGGTCGCAGGACAGGTTCGTCAGCACCTCGAATTCGGCGCCTTCGATGTCCATCTGCAGCAGGAGGTCGCCGTCCGACTCGCTCTTTGCGTCGATCCAGCCGTCCATCGTCATCGTGCTTTCGGTCGGAAACGACCCGACGAATTTCTTCACGAACGTGAAGCGCGGGCTCACCGCGGCGGGGCCATCGACCGAGTAGTCAGCCATGTGTACGCGCATACCTCGAGTGCTCAGGTCGAGCTCGAAGCCGGATTCCGTCGAGACGCCCGGCGAGAATGCCTCTTCGATACCGGAGATATCGTCCGGGACGAGGTAGCCGCCGTCGCCATCGGGTCCGATGCGAATCAAACCATGCCCGCTGTCGAGCGGCTGCAGGGATTCGACGAGCGCTGCGACATCCGCGCGCCGGGTCCGCCGCACCGTGTGCAGGCCGACGGCGCCGACGCCTGCAGCCAACGCGTCGCGCAGCGGACGGTTACGCATCGGCAAGCTCGTGGGAGCGTCTCGGGTCGTTCTCGAGATACCAGGCGTAAGTGCGGTCCAGACCTTCGCTCAGTGAGGTCTTCGACTTCCAGCCGAGCGAGGTCGCCGTGGAGACATCCAGCAACTTGCGCGGGGTCCCGTCGGGCTTCGTCCGATCGAACTCGAGCTCGCCGTCGAAGCCGGTGATTCCCGCGATCATCCTCGCGAGATCCGAGATCGCGATGTCCTCGCCGGTGCCGATGTTGACGGGTGTCGGGTCATCGTAGTGTTCCATCATGTGGCAGACCGCGTCTGCCAGGTCGTCGACGAACAGAAACTCGCGCCGCGGTGCGCCGCTTCCCCAGATCTCGACCGTATCGGCGCCACTGCGCACGGCTTCGTGAAACTTACGCAGCAGCGCCGGTAGCACGTGCGACGATCGCAGGTCGAAATTGTCCCCGGGCCCATACAGATTCGTCGGCATCAGCGAGATCGCATTGAAGCCGAATTGTGCCGCGTAGGCCTGGCACAACTTGATTCCGGCAATCTTGGCGATGGCATACCCCTCGTTGGTCTGCTCGAGCGGTCCCGTCAGCAGGGCCGACTCGAGTATCGGTTGCGGCGCGAGTCGCGGGTAAATGCAGCTCGAGCCGAGAAAGCAGAGCTTCTCGACGCCGTGCCGGTGCGCTGACTCGATGACGTTGCTCTGGATGCGCAGGTTTTCGCCGAGGAAGTCGACCGGCCGGGTGGCGTTCGCGAGGATACCGCCGACCCTGGCGGCTGCAAGTACGACGTAGGTCGGGCGCGACTCGGCGAAGAAGGCATCCACGGCAGGCGTATCCCGCAGGTCGAGCTCGTCGCGCGTGCGCGTGACGATGTCGGAGTGATCTCTTCGCACCAGCTCGCGAACGATCGCAGAACCCGCCAGCCCGCGATGCCCGGCAACGAATATGGGCGCGTCGCGTTTCACTGATCGTCTCTCATTCGCGGTGCTCGTAGACCCGGTAACCCTCGCGTTTGATCAGCGCGTCGCGCCGCGCCAGTTCCAGGTCATTGGTCACCATCTCGGCGACCAGATCGCCGAAACCGACCTGAGGCGACCAGCCAAGGCGCTCCCTTGCTTTAGTCGCGTCGCCCAGCAGCGTGTCGACCTCAGTCGGTCGAAAGTAACGCGGATCGATACGGATCAGCACGTTCCCCGATGCGACATCGATCCCCACCTCATCGGCGCCTTCTCCGCGCCACTCGATACCGATGTCGAGCTCGGCTGCAGCCCGTTCGGCGAATTCGCGGACGGAATGTTGGTGACCGCTCGCTATGACGTAGTCGTCCGGCGCGTCCTGCTGCAGTATTCGCCACTGTGCCCGAACGTAGTCCCGGGCGTGACCCCAGTCCCGTCGGGCGTCGAGATTGCCGAGAAACAGGCAGTCGTCGAGGCCGACGCTGATTCTCGCAAGGCCCCGGGTGATCTTCCGCGTCACGAAAGTTTCGCCGCGAATCGGCGACTCGTGGTTGAAGAGAATGCCGTTGCAGGCGAACAGGCCGTAGGCTTCGCGGTAGTTGACTGTGATCCAGTAGGCATAGACCTTGGCCGCGCCGTATGGCGAGCGCGGGTAGAACGGAGTGGTTTCGTTCTGCGGTGTGTCGGCGACCTTGCCGTACATCTCCGAGGTCGACGCCTGATAGAAACGGGTACGCGACGAAAGGCCGCAGATTCGTATCGCCTCGAGCAGACGGAGCGTCCCGAGCGCATCGGAGTTCGCGGTATATTCCGGTGTCTCGAACGACACGGCGACGTGGCTTTGTGCGGCCAGGTTGTAAATTTCGTCCGGCTGCACGTCCTGCACGATTCGGATCAGATTGGTCGCATCGGTCAGATCGCCGTAATGCAGCTGCATGCGGTGATCCGGCGAGTGTGGGTCCGTGTAGAGGTGGTCGATTCGATCGGTATTGAAAGACGACGCGCGCCGTTTGATGCCGTGGACCGCATACCCTTCATCGAGCAGAAGTTCGGCGAGATACGCACCGTCCTGGCCGGTGATGCCGGTAATCAGGGCGGTTTTCGGTCTGGCAGTGTCGGTACTCATGCAGCGCGGTCGGTCAGTCCGGACGGAATTCTAGCGCGCCTCGGTGTCCGATTCGCGGTGGATGGACCGTCGGGCCGACCTGTCGGCGGGCTGTGGGGGGTTGGACAGATAGAGTGAATCGAGCACGTGCGCCTGGATCGGCCGGCCGGCGGCGCGGTCCCGCAGATAGTGGCGCGGAATGCCGAAGCCCTTCTTGCGCCGGTCGAGAATGTCGCGCGGCAGCAGATCGCTGAACGCGCGTTTCAGAATCCCTTTCAGCTCGCCGTTGGCATATCTGACGCTCTCCGGCAGCCCGAACGAATATTCGATCAGCTCGCGGGCGAGCAGCGGGACCCTCGCCTCGAGCGAGACGGCCATGCTCGTTCGGTCGACCTTGGTCAGCACGAGATCCGGCAGAAACGTGTGAAAGTCCAGATACTGTAGCCGCGTTCGGGCCGGTAGCTCGGGGCGCCAGTGTTGCCGGTAGTACCACAGCTCGTCGTAGTCCGCCGGAATCTCCAGCAAGGCAGCGTAGCTCGCTCTCGCGGCTGGCGACATCGCGAACATGATGCGCGCCCAGAGTGCCGGACCCGAGCTCATCCGCAATTCGAGCAGTCTCAGGAGTCGGGACAAGGGGTTGCGGGAATTGAGCCGCGCCCGAATTCGGCTACTCAGCCGATCCATCCACTCCGGCCATGACGGCGGCGCCACGTTTCGGATGTAACGCGGGTACGTTCGATATCCGCCGAATACCTCGTCGCCCCCATCCCCGGTCAGAGCAACGGTTACACGTTCGCGCGCGGTCTTCGATACGAGCCAGGTAGGCATCGCGGATTCGTCGGCGAACGGCTCGTCGAACCACGTGGCGAGCCGCGGCAACAGGTCGCCGGCGTCCTCAGCCAGCAGTATTCGTTCGTGGTGGCTGGTAGAAAACAAGCGCGCGATCTCGCGCGCGACCGGGGTCTCGGAGACGGCATCGCTGTCGAAGCCGATGGAGAACGTCTCTATCGGTTTAGCGTCCGTTATGCCTGACCGAAGCCTGCTTGCCGCAGCCACGACCACACTCGAATCGACGCCACCGGAGAGAAAAAAGCCCAATGGCACATCGGCAATCATCTGGTCCCGGACGGACGACTCGACGAGTCCTCGCACGGTTTCGGCCGCTGTCTCCACCGCAACCGGCTCGGGCTCGAGCGGTACCTCGAGCGTCCAGTAGGCCTGCACGAGCGGCGTAGCCGCTTTGCGGGGCTCGAGGCTGAGCATGTGGCCGGGGCGCAGCTTGCGACACTGTCGATACAATGTCTTCGGTGCCGGCACGTAGCGGTAAGTCAGGAAATCGTAGAGTGCGGTCGGGTCCGAATCGAGCCGGTCGGGCCCGAGCAGTGCCTCGAGCGCCTTCAACTCGGAGGCGAATGCGAACGATCGGCCGTCGTGGAAATAGAAGAGCGGCTTGATGCCGGCACGGTCCCGGTAGAGCAGCAGTCGATCCGTGTTGGCGTCCCATATCGCTATGGCGAACATGCCGTCGATGTGCGAGACGAACTGCTGTCCCCACTCCAGGTAGGCATTCAGCACCACTTCGGTATCCGATGACGTGCGGAATCTGTGACCGCGCTGCTCGAGCGTCCGCCTGAGCCGCTCGAAACCGTAAATCTCGCCGTTGAATGCGATACGGCAGCTGCCATCGTGCGACAGCATTGGCTGGTTGGCGGAATCGTCGAGATCGATGATCTTCAGGCGGCGGAAGCCGATGCTGATCGGTTCATCGATCATCAGGTCCGAGGCATCCGGCCCTCGATGTGCGAGCGACGCGAGCGCTTCGGAATAGGCCCAGCGAGGGTCGGTTCCCCCTACGAATCCGCACACTCGATAGATCTCTGTCGGCTGCCGAGTAGTCTTCCCACAGCCCACTTTAACCGCTATCGGTCGTCGATTACCGGGTTTCTCGCGGCCGGCTGTTCGCCGACGCAGCGGCGGACGGTGCCGGGGCCCTTCGCTGCTCCGCTGTCGGTGATGGCCCGCGACCGGCGATGCTACGCGACCGGCGATGCTCGGCGACCGGCGGACCGGGCCGTTATGCTAGGCTACGCGCGTCTCTTCGCCGGTTCGTCGCATCGATGACGTTCACTGTCGCCCATGTCAACGTCGCGAAAGCCTATCGAGGCGGGGAACGGCAGACAGAGTTGCTGATCCGCGAGCTTGCACGCCGGCGTTTCGGGCAGATCCTCGTGGCCCGCGACGGGGCGCCGCTCATGAAACGATTCGCCGACACGGACGTCGATGTCCGACCGGTCAGCGGTGGCCTGATTCAGACCTTTCGAGCAACCTCGGGCGCGGATATCGTGCACGTCCACGAGGGCCGTAGTGTCTATGCCGCCTGGCTTCGTTACCTGCGGAGCGCGACACCCTATCTGGCAACGCGCCGCGTCGACAACCGGATCGGCGATCACTTTTTCGCGCATCGCGCCTATCGTGCCGCAAGCTTCGTCGTAGGCGTGGCACCACAGGTAACCGCGATCGTCCGCGCCTATGACGATGCGATCAGGGTTGCGACGATTCACAGCAGCGCCAGTGCACTGCGCAGCGATCCGGCTGTGGTCGCAGCGTTGCGCAACGAGTATCGCGCGTCGATTCTGGTAGGCAATATCGGTGCGCTCGACAACGACCAGAAGGGTCAGGAGTTCCTGATTTCGCTCGCACGACGCTATGTCGACACCGAGCCGCGTGTGAAGATCCTGCTGGTCGGCGACGGCGAGGATGCGGAGATGCTCAAGGCAGCGGCGGAGGGCCTCGACAACGTCGTCTTCACGGGCTTCGTTGAGAACGTCGGTGATTATCTTGGCGCTTTCGATATCTTCGTGCTGCCGTCGCGACGCGAGGGCATAGGCAGTATCCTTCTCGACGCGATGGAGTATTCGCTGCCGATAGTTGCGACTCGCGTTGGCGGCGTGCCGGCAATTGTTCGCGATGGCTACAACGGGTACCTCGTGGCCCCCGAAAGTGTCGATGAGCTCGAGGGCGCTATCGGCAGGCTGCTCGCCGACGCCGCGCTGCGCGACGAGATGGGAAGGCGCGGTCGCGAGGTGGCACGGGACTACACCGCGGAAACGATGGCGCGCAAGTACCTCGAACTCTATCGTCGCGCGATAGGCGGTTCCGGCGATGCCCCAACCGACTGAAGTGCCGATCCGAGCGCTCTGCATTTCCGAGGATCCCGACCGTCCGACGATCGCGACGTTCATCGGGCTGCAGACGGCCGGTGTCGAGCTGTCGGTAATCTGCCCTGATCAGGAGGGCATCGGGGAGCGCCTGGCAGCGGCCGGCATCCACCTGGCAGACATAGCCTTCCGGCAGCGCGTCGATCGGGACGCGATCGACGCGCTCAGGCGATTGCTCGTGGATCGCCGCATCGATCTGCTGCACATGCTCGGCAACCGCGCGCTGCAGAACGGCCTGATCGCATCGCGCGGACTGCCGGTCCGGCTCGTGGCGTACCGCGGAATCGTCGGCAATGTGAGTTTCCTGAGCCCGGTGTCCTGGATGCGGCAGCTCAATCCGCGTCTGGACCGGATCGTCTGCGTCGCCGATGCCGTGCGCGACTACTTCCTGTCGATGCGGCCGGCGTTTCTGCGCATCCCGCCGCACAAGCTCGTGACGATACACAAGGGCCACAGCCTGGACTGGTATCAGGCCGCGCCGATACCGCGCGAATCGCTCGGTGTCCCGAGCGATGCCTTCATGGTGGTCTGCGTGGCGAATTATCGCCCCAGAAAGGGCATAGAGGTGCTGGTCGAAGCTTTGGCGGCGTTACCAGCCGAGTGTCCGGTGCATCTCGTGCTGGTGGGGAGAATGGACGGCCGGCAGCTCGATCGGGCGATAGACCGGAGCCCATTACGAGACCGGATTCACCGGACCGGCGCGCGCAGCGATGCACCGGCGATAGCCGCTGCTGCCGATGCCTTCGTTTTGCCATCGATAAAGCGGGAAGGCCTGGCACGGTCGCTGATCGAGGCGATGGCGTACGCGACCGCACCTGTAGTGACCGATTGTGGTGGCAGTCCGGAGCTCGTCGAGGACGG
This sequence comes from Candidatus Rariloculaceae bacterium, assembly GCA_965223375.1. Classification (GTDB taxonomy): domain Bacteria; phylum Pseudomonadota; class Gammaproteobacteria; order Steroidobacterales; family Rariloculaceae; genus CBDCWM01. The sequence continues at coordinate 273,261 of OZ245000.1, read as the reverse complement.
TGAGTGTGGTTTCGTCGTTCCCACCAGCGACCCCCCTGCACTGGCTGCGGCGCTGACGACACTCTATCGCGATCCGGCATTGCGCCGGCGTTTCGGACAGGCTGCACGTGAGCGGATACGCAAGCACTTCCGTATCGAAGATACGATCGCCCGGACCCTGGAGCTCTATCGCTCGCTCGTGGCCGCGCCACATTGAAGCGAAACCGGCCGGCGCGGCCTGCGCGCGGATCACGTGAGCAACGATGCAGCAGAGCACGCACGCGAGCCCGGCGTGCCCGAGAGCCGAGCGAGGCGCCATCATCGACTACAATAGCGCCCGCCAGGTCAGAGTTACCCGTCGGGGGGAATGAATGTCGAAGTTGAAAGAACGGATCGAGGCGGGTGAGTTCGTCATCACCGCGGAGATCGTGCCGCCGCTGTCGGCGGGACCGGAGCGTCTGCTCGCCGAGGCAGCTACGCTGGGGCCGAGCGTCACCGCGATCAATGTAACCGATGCGGCGGCCGGCCGGACGACAATGAGCAGCTTTGCCGCAGCCGCGATCCTGAAGGCCAACGGCTACGAGCCGATTCTCCAGGTGACCTGCCGCGACAGAAACCGGATATCGCTGGCCGGTGACCTGATCGGCGCCGCCGCCCAGGGAATCTCGAACGTTCTGATCCTCCGGGGCGATGACCCTAGCCAGGGAGATCAGCCCGACGCCAAGCCCGTGTTCGATCTGGAGTCGGGCCCATTGATGACGATGGCGCGTGATATGCGCGACAGGGGCGAGCTGCCGTCGGGTCGCAAGATCGAGCCGGCTCCCGATCTGTTTCTCGGTGCGGCCGACGTGCCACGCGTTCCGGACGATTCATGGAAGGCGGAGTTTCTGCTGAAGAAAGTCGAAGCGGGCGCGAGCTTCCTGCAGACTCAGTTCTGTTTCGATCTCGACATGGTGGCGCAATACATCGCTCGGCTTAAGCAGGAAGGTATCGTTCCGCCTCTCGGCGTCATTATCGGTGTCGGCCCGATTCGCTCGGCGAAATCAGCGCGCTGGATGAACGAGAACCTGTTCGGCGTTCATGTTCCGGATGCAACCATCGATCGGCTCGAGGCGGCAGAGGACCAGCGTGCCGAGGGCAGGGCCATCTGCGCCGAGCTCATCCAGGGGTTGAAGAAGATTCCGGGTGTTGCGGGTGCGCATATGATGGCGCCGGCCCAGGGGCCGGATGCTATCGCGAAGGTGCTCGAGGCATTGCCGGCCTGACGGCCGGCTCATTCCGCACGCCGCGGCCGCGCCTCAGTTCTCGTCCTCGGCCGACGAGGCAGCGAAGAGCCGTTTGCCGTCGGCGTCGGTTACAACGCGGGCGTTGGCGACGTGCGGATCCTGGCGTGCCCGCCAGCCGCTTACGGTAATGACGTCGCCCGGCTGGAGCGAGTCGCGCCGCCAACCCTGACGCATCAGGTTGTTGGGGCTTGCGAGTTCCCAGTTCCAGTTGAACACCTCGTCGTCCTGATCCGGATCTGCGGCGTCGATGTAGAAGCGCGCGTGCGGATTCATCCATTCGACACTTGTGACGGTTCCGGTGATCTCGATCGGCTGGTCCCGATCGTACTGCGCCGCAAACGCGTGGTGCGCATCGACAGCGCGTGTCGCAAGTGACAGAAAGGTCACGCCGGAGAGCAGAGTGATGATTGAGCGCCGCATTGTGGTTTCCTAGTCGAAGTACTGGGTGGACTGCTCGTTCTCGTTACATATGAACTCGATCAGATCCGTGTCGACCATGACGCGATGGTTGACGCGAACGGTGAACGGTTCCGTGTATGCAGACGGGTCGTCAATCGTGACGTCGATCTCCATCGTGCCGTAGCTCGGGCGTCGAAACCGCTCGATAATTCTGCCCTGATCGGTCAGCGGGCTGCCGTTGACGTCGAGCCAGCCGCCATCCCGAAAGTGCGTCGTTTCGACGACCAGTTCGTCACCTTCCCAGTAGCCGCGTGAGTAGCCGTACCACCACGGCTGGGGATCGTTGTCGGGCGTTCCGCGGCCGTCGAGAAAAATCTGGCGCAGTCCGTAGTTCGCCTCGTACATGATGATTATCACGTCTTCGGTCTGCACAATCTTTCGGGGTTGCGGATGAAGATGTAGTTGCATGTGGCCGAGCGGCAGGCAGTGCGCGTCCGGATTGTCCTTCATGCCGTCCGCGACGCGTTCGTCGCGAAGCTCGAGCGCCCAGTCCTGGTAGGGCGCGCCGCCCTCGATGTTTGCGCCGATATCGAAAAACGTTGCCAACGGCGGTGTGCCGGCTGGTTGCTCCGGCAGTGCCGGCTGATCTTCTTCCCGCGACTCCGTGCCACCGCCGATCGAGCCACGGACGATTTCCCAGAGCCCGGAAAAATCGGGCCTGCCTGCGGGTGTGCGCGGTGCCGGCGCATCTCTGTCGACCGAGCCGTCCGCGAGCCTCGGTACGTCGCGTGTCGGGTAGTCCGGCCACTGGGCGACGGCAGGGCCGCCCGTGGCAAGCAGCGTAAACGACAGCAGGGCGACGGAAATCGGCTTGGGCATGGACGGGACCTGACTCCTGGAGTGGAGGAGACGATACCCTAATCGTGTTGACAGATGTAGACCCGCGAGACGCCGAAAGGGCCCTCGGTCGTGGCGCCCGGCACAGAGAATTAGCGGCCCGGACAGCAAGTCAGCGTGCTCGCTATGAGCGGCTATTCAGGCGCGCAGGCGATAGCCGGTGCGGAAAATCCACCAGATCGTTGCGGTGCAGGTCGCGAGGAACACTGCCGTCATCGCAAGACTGACCGAAACCGCAACGTCCGCGTTCTCGTAGAAAGCCCAGCGAAATCCGCTGATCAGGTAGACGACGGGATTGAATAACGTAACGGTCTGCCACAGAGGCGGCAGCATGCTTATCGAGTAGAAGCTCCCGCCGAGGAAGGCGAGTGGGGTGACGATGAGAAGCGGCACGATCTGAAGCTTCTCGAAGCTGTCGGCCCAGATGCCGAGAATGAATCCGAACATCGCGAAGGTGATTGAGGTCAATATCAGAAACAGCAGCATCGTCGGGATGTGGGCGATGTCATACGGCACGAAAAGGCGGGCCGTAACCAGGATTATCAGTCCCAGCATGACAGACTTCGTCGCAGCCGCACCGACGTAGCCGAGAACGATCTCGACATAGGAGATCGGGGCCGCGAGCACCTCGAAGATGGTGCCGGAGAATCGGGGAAAGTAGATGCCGAAAGCCGCGTTCGAGATGCTCTGAGTCAGCAGACTGAGCATCACCAGACCCGGTACGATGAACGCGCCGTAGCTTATCCCCTCGATTTCGGTAATTCGGGACCCGATCGCCGCTCCAAACACTACGAAGTACAGCGAGGTCGATACGACCGGCGAAACGATGCTCTGTGCCACCGTTCGCCAGGTCCGGTTCATTTCGAACGTATAGATTGCCTTGACGGCGTACCAGTTCACGCAGCACCCCCGACGAGGTCGACGAATATGTCTTCGAGCGAGCTCTGCTTCGTATGCAGGTCTCTGAACGGGATGCCCGCGGCCGACAATGCCTGCAACAGCGACGTGATCCCCGTCCGCTCCTGCTGCGTGTCGTAGTGGTAGACCAGCTCGAGCCCACCGGGCCTGAGCTCGAGTGACCAGGCCGCGAGCGAGTCGGGGATGGAATCGATCGGCGATCCGAGCTCGAGGGTCATCTGTTTGCGGCCGAGTTTTCGCATCAGGCGAGCCGTTTCCTCGACGACGATGATCCTGCCATGATTGATGACGCCGACACGATCCGCCATTTCCTCCGCCTCTTCGATGTAATGCGTCGTCAGGATCACGGTCACGCCCTCGTCCCGCAGACGGCGAACGACGGACCACATCCCTTTGCGTAGCTCGACGTCGACACCGGCAGTCGGCTCATCGAGAAAGAGCACGCTCGGCTCGTGAGACAGAGCTTTGGCGATCAGGACGCGGCGTTTCATGCCGCCCGAGAGGGTGATGATCCGGCTGTCCTTCTTGTCCCAGAGCGACAGATCCCGCAAGACTGCCTCGATGTGCGCATCGTTGCGGGGCTTGCCGAACAGGCCGCGACTGAAGCTGGTCGTTGCCCAGACCGTCTCGAAGGCGTCCGTCGTCAACTCCTGTGGCACGAGGCCGATTCTGCCGCGCGCTTCCCGGGGATTCGTACCGACATCGTGCCCGTCGACCCGGATCGTTCCCGCGGTCGGGTTCACGATGCCACAGACGGCATTGATCAGCGTCGTCTTTCCGGCACCGTTCGGACCCAGCAGCGCGAAGATCTCGCCCCGCGCGATTTCGAGATCGATGCTGTCCAGTGCCTGGAAGCCGGACGCGTAGGTTTTGGAAAGGTGACTAATTTCGATAACGGGCTGCATGCAGGGTCCGGAGTGATGCGACGAGCGCCTATGATAGAGATCGTCGCGGATCCCACAACCGGAGGCCGGCCATCGCGGCCGTCGGGTGCGTCAGCGCGTTTGGTACAGGGAACGGTAAAGCCGGTTCCGATAGCGGTCCGGAACAACTCGGCGCATGCCCGTCCCGCGGGGCCAGGCTGCAGTGAGGTAGCTCGGACGGCATACGCGTCTGGGGATCCATGACCGGATCGTTCGTACCTTCGTGCAGACGAGGCCGCCTTGCAGTGCCGATGGGTCGATCGACTCGACGTCCGTCATGATTGGAGATAGCGTGCCCAGATCGATCGGCGCCAGCCCGTCGTCCGGCTTCGTTGCGGCCGGTGAATCCGCCTGGAGCGAGTCGGCCTGGAGCGAATCCGCCTGGAGCGAGTCCGCCGGAAGCGAGTCCGCCGAAAGCGATCCTGCCGCTGCCGGCTCCGGAATCGACACTTCGTTCGCCGCGGGGGTGTCGGCTTCGGCGCCGACGGCGGGCCGTGGGACGCCGATGGCGGCAGTCAGCAGCGCTGCGCCAACGAGCAGAGCGCTCGAACGGGACCCAAGGAACGTGCGGGAACGGTCGGGAAATTCTGACACGTCTCCTCCCAAAGCGGCGACTCTCAGCCGCGACGGTGCTCTTTGAATTCGCGCCGCCGCCGGGCCAGTATATGTTCCGTGTACCCGTTTGGTTCGTCGAGACCATTAAATATCAGGTCGAGCGCGGCCTGAAACGCGATGCTGCCTTCAAAATCCGGCGCCATTGCGCGGTAGGCGGGATCGCCGGCATTCTGTCGATCGACCACCACGGCCATGCGCTCCATCGCGTCGCGTACCTGATCCCGATCGACGAGTCCGTGCAGCAGCCAGTTGGCGATGTGCTGGGAGGAGATTCTGAGTGTTGCACGGTCTTCCATCAGCCCGACATCGCTGATATCGGGGACTGTCGAGCAGCCCACACCCTGTTCGACCCAGCGAACGACGTAGCCGAGAATGCCCTGTGCGTTATTGTCGAGCTCGCGGGCGATTTCATCGGCTGAGAGCGCCCGACCGGCGAGCAGCGGAGGCGTCAGAATCGCGTCGAGGCTGGCGCGCTCGCGGCTCGCGAGTGCCGTTTGCCGTGCCGCCACATTCGTTCGATGATAATGGACGGCGTGCAATGTGGCGGCCGTCGGCGAGGGCACCCAGGCGCAACTCGCGCCGGCGTCGGGATGCGACTGCTTCGCGTCGAGCATCGCGGCCATTTCGGCCGGCATCGCCCACATTCCCTTGCCAATCTGGGCGTGGCCGGGCAGCTCGGTCTCGAGTCCGATATCGACGTTCCAGTCTTCGTACGCGAGCATCCAGTCGGCTGACTTGATTTCGGGCTTCGGAATGACCGGGCCGGCACGCATGTGGGTATGAATCTCGTCGCCTGTGCGGTCGAGAAAGCCGGTGTTGATAAAGATGACACGTTCGCGGGCGGCGCGTATGCATTCCTTCAGATTGACCGTCGTGCGCCTTTCCTCATCCATGATGCCGATCTTCAGCGTGTTCGCCGGCAGTCCGAGACCCTGCTCGACCATGGCGAACAGGTCGACCGACAGCGCGACCTCGTCGGGGCCGTGCTGTTTGGGTTTGACGATGTACATGCTACCGGCGCGACTGTTCCTGAATTTGCCGAGACCCTTGAGGTCATGCAAGGCTCCAAGCGTCGTCAGCACGGCGTCGAGGAACGTTTCGGCTATCGGTTCGCCGTCCGGCGTCGTGACGGCCGTCGTCATGACGTGCGATCCGACGTGGCGCACGAGCAGCATGCTGCGGCCAGGTAGCGTGAGCGGGGAGCCGTCCGGCGCGACGTAATGCCGGTCAGACTCGAGCGCGCGACTGACCGTTCTGTCACCCTTGCTGAATTCCGTGGTCAGCGTGCCTTGCATGATGCCGTTCCAGTTGCCGTAGACCACTGCTTTGTCTTCGGCGTCAACGGCAGCTACCGAATCCTCGCAGTCCATGATCGTCGAGACGGCGCTCTCCAGAACGATGTCCTTGATCCCGGCCGGGTGCGCGCCGCCGATGGGATGGTTCCGGTCAATCGCAATCTCGATTTGCAGCCCGTTGTTGCGTAGCAGAATCGCGTCCGGGGACGCCGGCTCGCCAGCGTGACCCGCGAACTGACTCGGGTCGGCCAGCGCTGAGGTTGTGCCGCCGGTGAGCGTTACTTCGAACTTCGGACCGGCGACGCGGAGACCGCCGACGTCCGTCCAGCTTCCGCCGGCCAGCGGCACCGTGTCGTCGAGGAAGCGCGCCGCCCATTCGACGACTCGCTGGCCGCGAGCGGGATTGTAGGCGCCGGAGCGGGTTGCGCCGTCCGATTCGGGTATCGCATCCGTACCGTAGAGGGCATCGTACAGACTTCCCCAGCGTGCATTCGCCGCGTTCAGCGCGTAGCGTGCCTTGTCGACCGGGACGACGAGCTGCGGCCCGGCGAGCGTTGCAATTTCCGGATCGACATTTGCTGTCGTTACCGCGAACGCCTTGCCTTCAGGGACGAGGTAACCGATAGACGAGAGGAACGCGCGATACGCCTCGACGTTCACTTTGCCGTTCGGCGCATTCGCCGACAGCCATTCGTCGATTCGTGCCTGAAGGTCGTCGCGGGCCTGCAGGCAGGCCTGATTACGCGGCCCGAGCGTCCGGACGATCTCCCCGAGCAAATCCCACGCGGCAGACGCGGCAATTCCGGTGCCGGGCGCTATGTCGCGCTCAACCAGTTCGGCCAGTTCGCGGGCGACGCGGAGTCCGCCTGCATCGATGTAGTCGGTCATTTCGATCCCTGGTTCAGTGAGTGTAGTCCGGCGCCCCGCAGTGCGGGCCACGGTGCGGCAATGTTAGCAATTGCCCGCTGTTGCGGACCACAATCAGGCACTGCAGTGCGCGGACGATCGGCGACGGTCGGTACGCGTGAGACGGAAGGGCGCGCCCGCGGAGACTTTCTCAACAGCCTGATAGTTGACCGGCAGTGCGTGCGCCCGCCCGGGGACGCGCCTGCCGCGTTATTCGGTGTTCAAGCCGTCGATGAAGTCGCGCATTCTCGCGAGCGCGGCATCGTCGGGCAGTGTGCCGGCGGCAGTCATTGCGTTCTCGGCCATGTGCACGGGGTTGCTCGTTTCCGTCAGGACGGCCGTGAAATTGGGGTTTGCCAGGATGTATTTCAGCGAGAACTGCGCCCAGCTGTGGCAATCGAATTCCATTGCCCATTCGGGCAGCGGCGTTCCTTCCAGCCGATCGAAATAGGCACCGTTCATGAACGGGCGGTTGATGATGACGGCAATTCCGCGGTCGGCGAGCATCGGCAGCATTCGTTCTTCTGCCTGCCTTTCCGTCAGCGAGTAATTGACCTGAACGAAATCGGGCGACTCCCGCTCGACGAACGCCTCGAGCGCCGGATAGCGCCGATTTTCCGAGACCGTTACGCCGATGTACCGCGCGCGCCCCTCGTCCTTCCAGCGTCTCAGGTTCGGCCAGTGCGTGTCGACATCGGTGAGACTGAATATTTGCGCGAGATCGATGCTATCGCGCCGATAGTTCGTCAATGCCTGCTCGAACTGCTCGATACCCGCAGCCTCGCCGACCTGATCGATTTTCGTCGTAACGAACAGGTCCCGAAACTCGGCCTGCTCCAGAACCTCGCCGAATGCAGCGTCGTTTTCGGCGTTTCGTGGCCACGTATCGACCAGAGTACCGCCGTGCTCGAGCAGTGTTCGGAGAATCGCGGCCACGCGGTCGCTGCCGAGAGTCGCGATCTGCTGAACCGGTTTGCTGGAACCGAGACCGAGAACCGGCAGTCGTTCTCCGGAAACCGGAATCGGCCGGGTAGGCATGCGTGTCTGGGCCAGGACATTGCTGGAGACGGCCAGGCCAGCGGCACTGGCCAGAAGGAATTCGCGTCGGTCGATCGGCGGCATTAGCGAACCTCACCCTGAGTCTGCGATCGACCAGAGCTTAGCACCGATCTCGCGAGTGCGCCGTTCGGGTGGCGGTCAGTGAACCGTGGGCGAGCAGGGCACGACCGTCAGCAGCTGCATCAGCGGTGCATGCGCCTCGTCGCTATGCAGCCAGTCGGCGACCTCGGGCCGCCACAGGCGCATGTTCAGGGCGACGAGCTCCAGATACGCGTGCGTCGCTATCGCATGAAACTCGGGTTGTTGTTGCATCGCGGCATCTCCTTTGCTGCAGGGAATTCACGTCCCTGTGAATCGGCAATCCTTCGCTTTCGTGGATATGGGGCCTTGTGGGCCCCGATCAAGGGTTGGGCTCGTTTATGGCACGCGTCCAGCCCGCCTCCGCCCGGCGTCCGGCCGGCGCTGAACTGTCGGTCTGCACCGGCACCCCTCTACATGCCACCCCGGATCGCCGTTTCTGCGCTGCCCCGGCCAGAGCGACCGGCTGTCAGGCTTTGACGATCAGCAGGTCGCAGGGGATGAAATCGAGCACTCGTTCGGCCGTGCTGCCGAGCGCGATTCGGCGCAGTCCGCTGCGGGACACCGCGCCCATCACGAGCAGGTCCGCGCCGGTTTCCGTGGCTGCATCGACGAGCGCGTCGCGGACGTCGCCGTCCCTCAGCACCAAAGTTGCCTCGGCGAGGCCTGCGTCGGCGAGCAGTTCCCTGGTTGCGGTCTCGTGCTGCTCGCGCAGCGATCGGACGATGTCGCCGATCGGCTCGGAGATCGGCACGGCCAGGGCTTCGGCCGAGACCGAGTAGACCGGGGCCGGGTCGAAGGCATGAATGACCGAGAGCGATGCTCCAGTCTCTCCCGTCAGGCGCTGTGCCTCGGCGAGCAGCTTCCTGTCGAGCGTGGCCGGCCGGTCGCCCTCGTGAGTGGGATCTACGGCCACCGCGATGCTGGTGATGCCCGTTTGGCTTTCCGGCTTCACCAGCCAGAGCGGCGATGGACAGTCGCGAATCAGATGCCAGTCCGTATTCGAGAAGATCGATCGGCGAAGGGCCGAGTGGAAGTGCGTGTCCTTGAAGACCATTTGAGGTGCGGCATCCTCAATCTTGCGGATCAGGCCCTCATGTAGCGGGTGATCCCAACGCACGTCGACCGAGACATCGAGACCGTCGCTGCGCAGGGGCTTCGCGAGCTTCTCGAGGCTGGCACGGCGCCGCGTAAGGAGGTCCGCCCGGGCTTTCTGGAGTGAGCGGGAATCGAAGAATCGCTCGCCCGCCAGATACTGGTCGTAGTCGCAGATGAACAATTCGACCGTTTTGCCCGTCTCCCGCGCGTACCAGTGTGCCCGTGCAAGGGCGGGCTGCGTATCGGCCGTAGGATCGACGATGACGAGAATTTCGCTGCTCATTTCACTACCTTGAATGGAGTTGGCCCGTGTCTGGTAATTTATCGCCCTGCACGGCATTCGAGCACTCGAACAATCCGAAGTGCGCTGTGGAAATCACGTATGTCCTCAGCAATGAGAAAAACACGCCGCAGGCCGAGGCTGCAGAAGCACGAAGGCAGGCGAGGTATGCATCCGCCGCTCGGTGCAGCCGGGGAATTACGGGCTCTGATGGAGGCGGCGGTGGATGCGATCATCGTCATCGATGAGCGCGGCGTCGTTTTGAGCCTGAGTCCCGCGGCCGAGAGAATGTTTGGTTACGATGCTGCCGACGTCATTGATCGCACGGTCGACATGTTGATGCCGGAGCCGTATCGCTCGCAGCATGCCGGCTACCTGAGCCGCTACTTGCAGACAGGCGACGCACGAATCATCGGGATCGGCCGGGAAGCGGAGGGCCTACGCAGTGATGGCACTGTATTTCCGATCCGGTTGTCGGTCGGTGAAGCGCGTTGGTCCCGGGGGCGGCGATTCGTCGGAATCGTCCATGATTTGACGGAGATGCGAGAGGCGGAGAAGGAAAGACATGCTCTCGAGGCCCGTCTGGCGCACGTCGGACGCTTCAGTCTGATGGGCGAGATGGCGGCCGGTATCGCGCATGAAATCAATCAGCCGCTGACTTCGATCGAGAATTACTCGCAGGCAGCGAGACGTCTGCTCGAACGTCGCGATCTAGACGCGCTGACCGAAGCCTGCTCGGGCATTTCCGACCAGGTGCACAGGGCGGCCGGCGTCGTCGAGAACATTCGCAACTTCATACGTAAGCGCTCCGTCAGTCGCGAGTCTCTGGACATCAATTCGACGATCCGCGATGCGCTCGAACTCGTTATGGTCGACGCGCGAGATGCGAATATCTCCGTCGATGTCGATCTCGAGCCTGCGCTGCCAAGGATCTACGGCAATCAGGTCCAGCTGCAGCAGGTCCTGTTGAACCTCACGCGCAACTCCGTCGATGCGATTCGGGATCAGGGCGGCGCGCGGCCGCGGCGAATCGGTGTCGCAACATGCTTCGGTAGCGGCGATACCGTGGTCTTCGAGGTCTCGGACACCGGGCCCGGAATCTCCGCGGAGCTGGCAGATGCGGTATTCCGGCCGTTCGTTACGACCAAGATCGACGGCCTGGGGGTCGGACTTGCGATCAGCAAGACGCTCGTTGAATCGCACGGTGGATCGATCACTTATCGGACGAACCCGGGCGGCGGTGCGATATTCTCCGTCTCGATTCCGGCATATCAGGAGGGCGGGCAATGAGGGCCAGCGATTCACCCGTGGTCCACGTCGTGGACGACGATATCGGCGTCCGGGAGTCGCTCAGCCTGCTGCTGAGGTCGGATGGACACCGCTGTGAGACGTACGATTCGGCGACCGAGTTTCTCGATAGATACCAGAGCGGCGGTGCCGATTGCCTCGTGGCTGACATCCGCATGCCCGGCACCAGCGGCCTCGAGCTGCAACAGATACTGATCGATCGCGGCATCGATCTGCCGATAGTGTTCATCACCGGCCACGGCGACGTGTCGATGGCGGTGGACGCGATGAAGGCGGGTGCTCTCGACTTCCTGCAGAAGCCGTTCCGGGATCAGGAGCTGCTCGACCGGGTTGCGGAGGCGCTGCGCGTCGCCGCCGAGCGTCGCGCCGGCAACCTTGAGCTCGAGGAGATCCGGCGCCGGCTCGCGCGCCTGACGCCCCGTGAGGCCGAGGTCATGGAGCACGTCGTTCGCGGGTCCGCGAACAAGGTCATCGCGATGGATCTGGGAGTCAGTCAACGGACCGTCGAGCTTCATCGGGCGCGCGTCATGCGCAAGGCCCAGGTTCGCTCACTGGCCGAGCTCGTGCGGCTCGCCGAGCGAGCGCGCGATCAATAGGACTGTTCTTCGACCCACTTCAGGAGAAGCGCTACATGACACTGGCAGACAATGCATGCGTTCCGTGTCGGGGCGGCGTGCCGCCGCTTGCACGGGACCGAATCGACGAGCTGCTGACGGAGCTCGGCGACGACTGGCAGCTGAACGATGACGGCCACCTGGCGAAGGCGTTTCCGTTCCGTGATTTCGTCGGCGCGCTGGGGTTCGCGAATACGGTCGGAGAGATTGCCGAGGCGGAAGCCCATCATCCGGACCTGCTGGTCCGCTGGGGCGAGTGTCGCGTCGAGATCTGGACGCACAAGATCGACGGCCTGACCGAGAGCGACTTTTTTCTCGCCGCCAAGATAAGCCGCACCGCAGCATAGTTTGGGGACAGTGACCCTAATTTGTTTGGGGACATTGGATTTGGGGACAGTGACCCAAATTCGAAGCGAAGCTACCGAATTTGGGTCACTGTCCCCAAATCCAATGTCCCCAAACAAATTAGGGTCACTGTCCCCAAACTATCACTGTCCCCAAATTCAGGTGGCGTAAGCGTAGATCATCGTCAGGCCGCCGAGCAGGCTCGCGAGAAAGACGCTGTGCCGGATCGTGAAGCGAAACAGCTGGCCTTCCTGGGACCGTGCCATGCCGGTAGCAGCGACGGCGACCGCGAGGCTCTGCAGGCTGATCATCTTGCCCATGACGCCACCGGCTGAATTGGCCGAGGCCATGATGGCCGGATCCAGGTTCAGTTGATTTGCGGTGACGACCTGCATGTTGCCGAACAGGGCGTTGGCCGAAGTGTCGCTACCCGTCAGGAATACGCCCAGCCAGCCGAGCATCGCGCTGAAATAGGGGAACAGCGCGCCGGTTGCCGCAAACGCAAAGCCCAGCGTGACCGTGGCACCCGAGTAATTCATCAGGTCCGCGAGCCCGAGCACCGAGGCGATGGTCAGCAACGAGAACGCCAGTTGCTTCAGTACGCTGCCGAGGAGGCGAATGTAGGCGCCCGGCGACATGCGCAGGACGATCGCGCCGGCGATCGTAGCGAATCCACATGCCGTGCCGGCTGCCGACAGCCAATTCAGGTTATACGTAGCGGCATAGTTTTCCGGCGCGTCAACGTACGGCGGCATGCGCTGGATCATGTTGTGCAGGCCCGGCCATTCGATGACGGAGGTCACCTGATCCAGCACGGCCTTGCCGGCGCCGCTGCCCCAGATCAGAACGAAAACGACCAGAAAAATGTATGGCGACCAGGCAAGCATGGTCGGGCCGGCGCCGTGCTGCTTGATCTCCAGAACGGCTTCCGACTCGCCCTCGAGACGGAAGCTGTCCGAGGGTTGCCATATCTTGAACAAAATGACGAGCCCGACGATCGCTGTCAGAGCCGCGACGATATCGACCAGCTCCTGCCCGTGGTAGTTCGACATGTAAAGTTGCATGCCGGCAAAGCAGACGCCGCAGACGATGGCCGCGGGCAGTACGCCCTTCAGCGCCTTGAAGCCGCCCATGACCAGCACCAGGTAGGCGGGGATGAAGACCGAGATCGGCGCGCACAGGCGGCCTACCCAGGTGCTCAGCAGCTGGTCGTCGATGCCGGTGACGTTGGCGAGCGTCGTTACCGGGATGCCGATCGAGCCGAAGGCGACGGGCGCGGTGTTTGCGAGCAGACAAATGCCGGCCGCGAAGAACGGTGAGAAGCCGAGGCCGGTAAGCATTGCCGCCGCGACGGCGACCGGTGTGCCGAAACCGGCTGCACCCTCGATGAATGCGCCGAGCGCGAACGCAATCAGCATCGCCTGTAGCCGGCGGTCGGCCGTTAGTCCACCGATCGAGTCCTTGATGATCTCGAACTTGCCCGTCTCGAGAGTCAGGCGGTACAGAACTATGGCCCAGTAAACGATCCAGCCGATCGGAAAGAGCCCGAATGCGGCGCCGCGCGCCGTCGCGCTGACGGCAAGCGAGGCCGGCATGCCATAGACGACGATTGCGACGATGAAGGCCGCTGCCAGTCCGGTCAGAGCGGCAATCCAGGCCGGCTTGCGCAGGACGCCTATCATGACCAGCAGCACCAGAATCGGGATGGCCGCCGTCAGCGCCGAGTAAGCGAGGCTATCCGCTACCGGAAAGTATTCCTGTTGCCACATCGTGAGTCGTCTCCGTTCTTATTATTGCTGTTCGTCAGATGCCGCCCGGGGGATCAGAATATCCCGTAGTCGACGATATCCTCGAAATACCCGCTGACAGTCAGCGTGATCGTGATGGGTCCGTCGCTCAGATTGAGCCAGTACCAGCCATGTTCGCCGTCAAACGGTGACACCAGTGAACCGGTATCCGACGTCGCGCCTTCCTGGTGTTCGACGTAGCGAACGAAGCCGTCGCCCATCTCCGGGCTGTGGCCGTGAAAGTCGGAGTAGACCAGTCCGCCGTCCGTCTCCCATGAATAGAGGATGACGTTGTTCGTCGGCAGCACAGTCTTGATTTCCGTGCTCCCGTCGAGAGGCAGCTCGACGTCGATCGTGATGATTTCCGCCGGTTGCGGCTCGGGCTGATGTATCGCCGGATTGGGCAACGGTATCGGCTCGTTGAAGGCCGGGATCTCGGCTTCCCGAACCTGCTCGTTGCCGCCGATGACGTCGACGATCTCGACAGTGCGTGTCGGGTTGCTGACAGAGGTGATGCCCAGTGCATCGCCGATGCCGGTGGGGTCCTCGCCGTACTCAGCCGGCCAGACGATCGTTACCAGCACGATGACGGCGACGACCGCTGCCAGCAATGTTGCAAGTGCGATGTTCTTACCCGACGGCGCTTCGACGCGCTCCGGACTCGCCATGGTCAGTTCCCCCTGCCGACGCAGCCGACAGTTTACACATTTCTTTGGAGGCCACGGTCGCCGGGCTTCAGATGCCGAAGGCAGCGACGGCGAGGCCGCCCAGAACGGCGCCGATGATGGGTCCTGCGACCGGTACGCCGGCATAGTCCCAGCCTGAGTCTGTCTTGCCTGCAATCGGCAAGACTGCATGCATGATCCGTGGGCCAAGGTCGCGAGCGGGGTTGATCGCGTATCCGGTCGGTCCGCCAAGCGACAAGCCGATGCTCCACACCAGCAGCCCGACAAGAAACGGGCCAAGGCCCGGAGTCAGCCCGGCCGGTGCAAGCCGGCCGGAAAAGATCGCCGCCGCAACGAGGACCAGGACAAAGGTGCCGATAATCTCGGTGACGAGGTTGGATGGAATGTGCCTGACGGCGGGCGACGTGCAGAAGCACGCGCGCTTCGCGGCAGCATCGTCCGTCAGCCCCCAGTGGGGCAGGTAGTGCAGCCAGACGAGCGCCGCGCCGGTAGCGGCGCCGGCGAACTGCGCGACGATATAGATCGGCGCCTGGCTCCAGTCGCCGGTCGCAATTCCGACACCGATCGTGATCGCGGGATTGATGTGGGCGTTGCTACCGAGCACCAGAGCGGTGACGACGGCGAGCGTGACGGCGAAGCCCCAGCCGCTGGTAATGGCGATCCAGCCGCCCCCCTCGCCATACGAGCCCTTCAGCAGCGAGCCTGCAACGACGCCGTTGCCCAGCAGGATCAGCATTGCCGTGCCAAAAAATTCCCCGAGGAATGGTCCCCCCATCTCGCGTCTCCCTCTCGTCGCGTATTCAGTATTTTTATTCCGCGAGCCAGCCGCGCGATGCCGCGACCGCTTTGCGCCACTTCCCGAGCAGGCGCGCCCGCTCCGCATCGTTCATCGCGGGTTCTACCCGTCGGTCGATCGCCCAGTTCGCCCGCAGCGCATCAAGATCGGGCCAGAAGCCCGTCGCGAGTCCTGCCGCGCAGGCAGCGCCCAGCGCGGTCGTCTCGGCGACCCGCGGAATCGCCACCGGCACACCGAGGATGTCGGCCTGGAATTGCATCAGCAGATTGTTCGCCACCATGCCACCGTCGGCCCGCAGCTCGCGGAGCGGAATGCCCGAATCGCGAGCCATCGCGTCGACGACCTCCTCAGTCTGAAACGCTGTGGCCTCCAGGGCCGCCCGGGCGATGTGAGAGCGATTCGCGTAGCGCGTGAGGCCGGTAATGGTGCCGCGCGCGCTCGCGTCCCAGTGTGGCGCGTAGAGCCCCGAAAATGCCGGCACGAAGTAGACATCGCCATTGTCATCAGCGCCGGACGCCAGCTGCTCGACAGCAGCGCTCGTTTCTATCAGGCCCAGGTTGTCGCGCAGCCATTGGATCAGCGCGCCCGCGATCGCAACGGAGCCTTCCAGTGCATAGACGGCCGGCTGTGTGCCGAACTGATATGCCACGGTGGTCAGCAGCCCCGCCGTTGACGGCACCGCCTGCTCGCCGGTATTCATCAGCATGAAGCAACCGGTGCCGTAGGTGTTCTTCGCCTCGCCGGGCCGGAAGCATGTCTGGCCTACGAGGGCAGCCTGCTGGTCGCCCAGAATGCCGGCGATCGGAATGCCGGCAAGCTTGCCGACGGTGATTTCGCCGTACTGCGCGCTCGACTGAACGATCTGCGGCAGAACGGCTGCCGGGATTCGAAACGCCTCGAGCATCCCGGAGTCCCAGCCGAGCGTGCCAAGGTCCATCAGCTGCGTGCGACTCGCATTGGTGACGTCGGTGATGTGTTGACCGCCGTTCGGACCGCCCGTGAGATTCCATATCAGCCACGAGTCCATCGTGCCGAAGGCGAGCTCGCCGGCCTCCGCGAGCTCGCGGGCTCCCGGCACGTTGTCGAGCAACCACTGCAATTTCAGGCCGCTGAAGTAGCTCGTGAGCGGTAGCCCGGTCCGTTCCCTGAAACGATCCTGACCGCCATCCTGCGCGTAGCGCGCGACGATGTCGTCGACCCGAGTGTCCTGCCACACGAGCGCGTTGTATACCGGCTCTCCGGTTCGTCGGTTCCACAGCAGCGTGGTTTCGCGCTGATTGGTGATGCCGACGGCGCTAATCTCGCCCGGTGTCGCTCGCGCCGCAGCCAGTGCCTCATCAATGACCTCGCAGGTGTTGCGCCAGATCTCGGCAGCATCGTGTTCGACCCAGCCCGGCTTCGGGTAGTGCTGAGCGTGCTCCTTCTGACCGACACCGACAATGGCGCCCTGCCGATCGAACAGGATCAGGCGTGAGCTGGTCGTGCCCTGGTCGATGGCGGCGATGAGTTTCGTCATGATTCTTCCTGCGCGAGTCGCAGTGCCGGCGGCACGCTGCCCGGCCGATATTACCCGCGATTCGCCAACGGTTGGAGGCGCGGCGCGTCGTGCGTGGCCGCTCCCGCGACGGCGTCAGCCACAGCTTGCAGGCGCCGCGCGATGATCCCGACCCGGTGTTGCGGTATCTTGCCCGGCCGACCGGGCCGACCGGGCCGACCGGGCCGACGGGGCCGAGCGGTCGGGACCACACGCCGACAGCGAGAGACGCGAACCTGTGAACGCAACCGACTGGCAGCTGGCCATTTTCGACTGTGACGGCGTGCTCGTGGATAGTGAAACGCTGACCCATCGCGTTCTGGTCGAAGCGCTCGGGGCACTCGGGCTTGACCTCGGGCTCGAGGAGGCGATCGGACTGTTCATGGGCAACTCACTGGACCAGTCGATCGCAATCATCGAGTCGCGGCTCGGGGCACCGTTGCCGCAGGACTTTTTTCCGGAGTGGCGGGAGCAGCTTTATGTGGCGCTGCGTGAGGCCCCGGTCCAGGCGGTGGCGGGTATTCGCGAGGTGCTCGATCGACTCACGGTGCCTGCCTGCGTCGTGTCGAACGGACCGATACGAAAAATGCAGACGACGCTAGGCGTTACCGGGCTACTGGCACGCTTCGAGGATCGGCTGTTTTCGCCGGAGAGCGGGCTGCCCGGGAAGCCGGCGCCGGATCTGTTCCTGGCCGCCGCCGATCGCTTCGGGGTCGCGCCGGCCGCGGCGTTCGTCGTCGAAGACTCGGAGAAAGGGGTCCGGGGCGCCGTGGCAGCCGGCATGACCGTCTTCGGCTACGCCGGCGACCGCCACACCGACGGCAATGCGCTCGAGGCCGCCGGGGCAGCGGTATTCGAGGACATGCGGGAGCTGCCGGCGCTGCTGGCCGCCGGGTTTCGCGAGCCGTCAACGTAGCGAGGTTGCCGGTCGATGCACGGCGGCCCGTCAATGCAGCGGCCGGCCGCGGTCATCGGCAAGGCCATCGGTCGGGTCTCGGCCGGGAACCGGTCGAAGCGCAAATGCGAATCGTTTTCCATAACAACTGCAATTGACAATCATTCGCGTTTGGCTACACTACTGCCATGTTCGTCTGCATCTGCAACGGTCACCGCGACGGCGAGATCCGGGCTGCGGCAGAAACCGGATTGAGCTGCCCGCGGCAGATCTACCGCCGTCTCGGCAAGCCCGTGCGCTGCGGGCGCTGCCTCGATGCGGCCACCCGGGTCATCGAAGAAGTGCACGACGGCAAAGGTGCCGGGGTTGCGCGCGAAACCGCGCTGCTGGGTCCTCGCCCCGCCGTGACGGCAGCCTGACGAGTCGCCTGCCCGGCCTCAGGCCGGAGCGCTTTGCAACTGCACGTAGTTCTCCAGGCCCATACGGGCGATGAGATCGAACTGCGATTCCAGGTAATCGATGTGCTCTTCCTCGCTCGCGAGGATCCGTTGCAGCAGGTCGCGCGATACGAAGTCGCCGACGCGCTCGCAGAGCGCAATCCCTTCCTTTAGCGTCGGCAGGGCGTCGTATTCGAGCTTGAGGTCGCACTCGAGGATTTCCCGCACGTCTTCGCCGATCAGCAGCTTGCCGAGGTCCTGGAGGTTCGGGAGGCCGTTCAGAAACAAAATTCGCTCGGTCAACTCGTCGGCATGTTTCATCTCGTCGATCGATTCGCCATGCTCGAATTCGGCGAGCCTCGTGACACCCCAGTCCCTCAGCATTCGCGAGTGGAGGAAGTACTGGTTGATCGCAATCAGCTCGTTGTAAAGCGCACGGTTCAGCGCTGCGATGACCTCGTCGTTTCCCTGCATTGGCGTACGTTTGTCCCTGTATAGTCGACGTTATTGGAGGCTGTCTCGATACGGCGGAATCGACCTGACTTCCGGATTTCGAGACGACGGTTAGGCTACCACAGCGCCCGTCCACCGGTCTTTCGTCCAACCCGTCGCCGCGCTGATTTCTCTCGTATCCGGCGTAGCCGATCCCTATCCGTGGGGGGACTCGAGGGCAGCCATCCGCAGGCAACGTTCCGACTCGAACAGGTTGTCATCGAGCGCGCGACGCAGGATCGGGTGCAGATCATCCGCCGCGTCGAGAGTTTCCTGCAGCGCTTCGGCGTAGCCGGCATCACACAATGGCCCGAGCAGGCCGCGGGCGTAGGCGCCGAAGAACGCAGCATCGCGTTGCTCGCCAATTACGCGGAGTCCCTCGATCGCCCGGCCGGCATTGCGGCGCTGCGATTCATGTTGCCCATGCCGGAATACCGAGCCTGCGATGGCGCGAAATTCAGCCAGATTCCCGACGCCGTCGGACGTCAGCAGTCGTTCGATCGTGGCCGCCTTGTTCGGCTGGTCGGGCCTCGCCGCGTCGACGGCAAGACCGCGCAGATAGCCGTCGTCGGTTTGATCGACTGTGGCCTGCGCGGTGCGAAGGCGCGCGGCGTCGCGGTGGCCTGCGGCCGCAAGCACACCAATGGCCGTCCAGCGCCGGTCCGGGTCGATCGTCAAATCGGCGGGCACGGGCGCCGAGCCGGTCAGGATCGCAGCCAGCCGGTCGACGGCCGAGTCGCTCAGCGCAAGCGCCGCATGCGTGTCGTAGAAGAGCAGCCGCAGGTCGGGGCTCAGCTCGGCCGAGTCGATTCGGTCCCACAGGTAATTTTCGATTGTCGCCTGAAGCGCAGCGCGGCGGTCGGCATCGGTCACGATTTCGGCGATGTAGCCCGATGAGGAGCGCAGCGCACCGACCACCTGACGGATCGCGGCCTCGTTCGTCTCCCGGTCGAGGTTGGCCAGAGCGAATGTCACGTAGTCCGTAACGCTCATCCGCGCGTCGAGCACGGCATCCCAGACACTTTGCCAGAGCATCAGGCGGGCGAGAGAGTCGTCGATGGTGTGGATCCGTCCGTCGAGGCTCGCAATCGTCGCCGCGTCCAGCCGCACGCGCACGTAGTCCCAGTCGCCGTGATTCGCATAGACGAAGTCCGGGCAGGGCAGCGAAGCCGCCTGTGGTACCGGCGTCACGCTACCCTCGTAGGTCACCGGCAGAACCTCAATCGTCGCCTTCCCGGCTCCGAACTCGTAGAGACCGAGCTGCGTTCGGTGCGTTCGCAACTGGGGCCAGCGTTCAGGCGCGCTTTGATGAACTGACAGCGATTCGATCCGGCCATCGACGCACCGGTAATCCACCTCGGCGATGTTCGTGCCGGGCTCGAGCAGCCAGCCGTCCGACCAGTCGTCGAGGTCGACATCCGCAGCCGCGGACACGGCGCCGAGAAAATCGTCGATTGTGGTATTGCCGAATGCATGCTCGGCGAGATACTCGGCGACACCGCGCCGGAAGTTCTCCGGGCCGACCAGGTGCATCAGCTGCACCAGCGTCGCCGACCCTTTCTCGTAGGTGATCCGGTCGAAGTTGGCGAAAGCGCTGTC
Organism: Candidatus Rariloculaceae bacterium; assembly: GCA_965223375.1. GTDB lineage: Bacteria > Pseudomonadota > Gammaproteobacteria > Steroidobacterales > Rariloculaceae > CBDCWM01. The sequence continues at coordinate 253,035 of OZ245000.1, read as the reverse complement.
GGTATCCGGCACGGGCAACTCGATCGGATGGGTCGTGTTGCGTTCGTCGGCCTGATATGCAAGGACCGTATCGCGATAGGAAGACTCCCACTCATCGGTAAACTCGGTCGCCTCGGCCATCGCGAGCACGGCCATGACGGTCGCGAAGGACTCATTCAGCCAAAGGCCGTTCCACCAGTCCATCGTCACGACATCGCCAAACCACATGTGCGCCATTTCGTGCAGGATGACACTCGCCAGCGATCGACGGTTCTGACGGGTGACGCCACCGCGCTGCAGCAGTCTTTCGGTGAACGTCACTGCGCCGACGTTCTCCATCGCGCCGGCATTGAAATGCGGGACGACGACCTGGTCGTATTTGCCGAAAGGGTAGGGCATCTCGAAATAGCGCTGGAAGAACTCGAAGCCCTGGCGTGTCGGTACGAACCAGTGATCCGGGTACACATACGGAACGAGCGACTCACGCGCGAACAGACGGAGCGGAATGTCACCGGCGCTCGACTCCCAGACGTGGTATTCGCCGGCGTGGAGCGCATAGATGTATGTGCTGATGGGCAAGGTTTCGGGAAAGCGCCAGACACGCCGGTCGCCGTCCTCGTCGATCGCGGTTTCCCGCGTGTTTGCGATCACGTGCCAGCTCGACGGCGCGCTGACCGTGGTTACATAGCGGGCTTTCAGGTCCGGCTGGTCGAACGACGGGAACAGCCGATTCTGGTTGAATGGTTCGAAGTCGGTATACGCGTAGGCCCGCCCATCCTCCGGGTCGATGAAGCGGTAAAGACCCGCGCCGTCGGCACTGTAGGGGCGCGAAAAATCGATCGTGATGCGATTCTGTCCGGCGCCCAGGACAGCTGCCGGCAGCGCGATGAAGAAGCCGTTGTAGTCCGCTTCTTCCTCCCGCCCGTTTACGGACAGCGACTCCACCGTGCCGCCGTGAAAATCGATCGTCAGCGCTGCTGCACTGTCCGCGAGAGCGAAATCGATAACGACCTGACCGCTGTACTCTGGCGCCGTCGCATCCAGACTGAATTCGAGTGTGTATCGCACGTCGGAGACGCGGCTGCCGCGCGCGCGCGCGCTGGCTTCCGGCAGGTTTTGCGCCAGCGGACGGCCGTCGGACTGCGCCGACGCCGGCGCATGCAGAAGGCTCGAGAACAATGACGCAACCACAACGGCGATACGAAAGGCCATGCTTCGACTCCCCTGGTGCCGGCTGCCCGTCCAGGGCCCGGCTGTTGACGATATTGAATGAACGACCGCCGCCGTTGTCGCCGGCCATATGTGCTGGCCGCGGAGCTGTCGCCTGAGGCCGGCTAACGCTGGTCGAGCAGTTCGCGAATCAGCTCCACCGTGGAAGTCTGGACGACCCCGACGTCCCCGGCAAAGCCCCAGCCGCCGGCAAGGCCGAGCGCCGTGTCGAGTGGCGTGTGCCCGTCCTCGTCCGCGACCGTCAGATCAGCACCGCGTTCGGCGAGCGCTGCCACGATATCGTCGAATCCCTGCAGCGCGGCGCCATGCAGCGCAGTACGACCGCGGCTGTCGGTCGCGTTGATGTCGAGGCCTTTCTCGAGCAGCAGGTCGATGGCGTCGATGGCCTGCGCTTCGGTCTTGTACCTGCCTGTCGTGTCCTGCTCGGCCGTGCCGAGCCCCGCGGCCAGCATCAGCGCATTGACGCCGCGCTCGGTCGTCAGGCTCGCATCGGCCCCCGCAGCGAAAAGCGCATTCATGGCGGGCAAATCACCGGCCTTGGCGGCGCGGAGCAGCGGCGTGGTGCCCGCCCCGAGCACCGTGTCGTTGCCGCGGTCGAGCTTCGCTCGATAAGGCGCCATTCTGTCCAGCCCGGCATTCGGATCGGCGCCCTTCGCAAGCAGCAGCTCAATGATGTCGAGCGCACTGTGGCGGTTTTCGAGAACCTGCGGCGCGGGTCTGTTGGAACTCGGCATCGTGTTGAAGTCGACGGCCGCATACAGCGCCCCGCGGCCCGTGTAGTCGAGCAGATTCGGGTCGGTGCCGGCTTCGAGCAGCGCAGCCGCAGTGTCGTAGTGGCCGTTGATCAGGGCGGAGACGACCGGGCTGATCCCGTCCGGCGTCGCCCGGTTGACGTCGGCCCCGGCGGACGCAAGCACCGCCACGCAGGCAGTGCAACCCTCGCGCGCCGCAAACAGCAGCGGCGTCATCCCGCCTGGTGGCAACCATTTCGCCCGGGGCTCTGCGGTTACCTGCCGCTCCCATTCCTCGACATTGGACGCCTCATTGGGATCGGCGCCGGCATCGAGCAACGCAGCCACCATGTCGACATGACCCTCGGCAGCGGCCCACATCAGTGCCGTCTGGCCGTGCCAGTCCTCGCGTGTGCCGACCTCGGCCCCGGCATCGAGCAGCACTTCGGCGGCAGCGACACGCCCGGTTCGGGCGACAGTCATTAGCGGGGTCTCGCCGTCGACACCGGCAGCATTAGCATCGGCACCCGCTGCCAGCAGCAGCCTCAGCGTTTCCGCGCTGCCATTCTGTGCGGCGAGATAGAGTGGCGTGATGCCGTAGCGGTTGGCGCCCATTGGCTCTGCGCCAAGCGCCAGCAGGCGCTCGACCAGCGCGTTGTCGTTGCTGCGAACGGCCCAGTGCAGCGCGGTCGTGCCATCGGCTTCGACCGCCGTGAGATCGGTCTTGGCGTCGATCAGGCGAGTTGCCGTCGCCGAGTCGCCGGCCTTGATCGCATCGATCAGCGGCGAGGCCAGCGCCTGGCCGAACCCGGCAACGATCCAGGCGACGGCCAGCGATGAGGCCCGGGCGGCGGGTGAGCGAGGTCGCATTGCCGGCTCCGTTCAGATCGCGACAGTGCCGGTGCTGTCGCCCAGGCTGTCAACCGGCACATCGGCCTTTTGCAGCATCGACAGAATCAGGTTCGTCATCGGCGTGTGGTCGGGTTCCTTGATGTGACGCCCGCCGTCATGGCGCCCGCGACCGCCGCCGATGACCACATTGGGCAGCGGGTAATGGTCGTGGGCGTTGCTGTTGCTCATGTTGCTGCCGTAGAGCAACAGGCTGTTGTCGAGGACGCTGCCGTCGCCTTCGTCGATCGCGTCCAGTCTGTCGAGGAAACGTCGGAACAAAGTGACGTGATAGGTCTGGATTCGCGCATTCATCGCGATCTTCTCAGCGCGGTTCTGATGATGTGAGACAGCGTGATGGCCTTCCGAGACGCCGACCTGCGGATAGGTCCGGTTGCTGATTTCTCGCGCCATCATGAACGTGACGACGCGCGTGATGTCGGCCTCCCAGGCGAGGGCAATCAGGTCGAACATCAGATCGACGTGGTCTTCGTAGACGAACGGAATGCCGGCCGGCGCCTCCGGGATGACGAGATCGGGATTACTGCCGAACTGCTGTTCGGCCCGGATCAGGCGACGCTCGATCTCACGGACGCTTTCGAGATAGAGATCGAGCTTGGCCTGGTCGTGCGCCCCCACGGAGGCCCTGAGGTCCGCCGCCTGCGAGCTCAGCGCATCGAGAATGCTGCGATCCTCGCGCTGTCGGCGCAGCCGGTCCTCGGCGCTGCCGCCCTGGCCGAACATACGCTCGAAAACCTTGCGCGGATTGATCTCCATCGGCATCGGTGACGTCGGCGTCCGCCAGGACAGCGTGTTCATGTAGATGCAGCCGTAGTCGCGATCGCAGGCACCGATCAGCCCGGAGTGATCCTCGGTGGCGAGCTCCATCGACGGCAGGATGGTTTCCTGGCCGATGCTGGCCGCAGCAATCTGATCGGCCGTGACGCCGGCATACGCGTCGACGCCCTGGGTCGGTTTCGGCCGCACGCCGCTGAGCCAGGTGGTCGGGCTCAGGCTGTGGACCGCCGTAGAGTCGGCGGCTCGATGGTGCAGACCGCTCACGATGTTGAGCCGCTCGCGATATGGTTCGAGCGGAGCCAGGATGTCCTTGAATTCGAAACCCCGGTCTGTGGTCTCCGGCGTCCAGCGATTCATGATCGCGCCATGCGGCACGTAGACGAAACCGAGCCGCGGACTGCCCGGCGAACGCTGTCCGAAGGCGGGAACCATGGCGTCGAGCAGCGGCAGAGCGAGCGCGGCGCCGGCGCCTCGGAGCATGGTTCGTCGCGAAAGTCGCTTCTGCGTCAGATACATAGCCTCTCGCTCCGCTTCCAGGCCGCCGATGCCGCCGTGGAAGTGTTTGAATTAAGTAGGAATATTAAAGCAGATTCCCGAAGTTCCGACAATCGAAACGCGCTGAGGTTCAGCACGCGTCACGGTTCGAATCGGCCACTGCCGAGCTTGCTGCGCGGCCAGGCCATCAGTCGTCCGCCGTCTGAATCGGCAGGTCGACCGGCGCTTCGCGGCGCAGAAATTTCCAGGTCCCGTTTTCCCGTACGAAGCGGTCGTCGTAATGACCGAGAAAGACCATCTCCGGCGCGCCGTCGCTACCCGGCACGAGGTAGATCCACTTGGTCGTTCCGGCCGCAAGATCGCCGGCAATTTCGATCTGCTCATTGCTCATCACGTGGAACGTCCCCGAGCCTTCCGGCTGGGGGTTGTGACCGATCGTTGAATCCATCAGCTCGAAAATTGCCGCCGGTCCGCGTGCCGTGCCGAGTCCGCCGACCCACTCGCCGTTGGTTGCGAACAGTGACGCGAAGCGTCGATAGTCGCGCGCATCATGCGCCGTGCCGTATTCGAGTATCAGCGCGCGGATCGCTTCTCGGTCCTCGAGCTGCTGGACCCGCGCAGCCAGCGTTTCCAGCAGGCCCGCGTGTGCCTCTTCCATGTCGTCCTGTGCCCGTGCGTCAACGGCCATGCAGGCTGCTGTCGCGAGCAGTGCAAGACCGAGCTTGCGGCGCATGGCGGAAGCAGGGCGCGATATCGTGTCGGCGTGCGGCATCGTACTGACCTCATCGGGTTGCGTGGAAGGCTGTATGCTAGCGGGCGCCGCGTATGTGTGCCCGGTTGCCTTCGGATACGCGTCGCGCGCCCGGCAATGTTAACGAGCAGGGGAGGAGCTGATGAAGCCACTGGCGGTGATGGGGCCCGGTCGGGTCATGCGGATCGGTCGCGTGGTACGGAACCTGACCGGCGTTTGCTTATTGACCATTAGTGCCGTGGTCGGGGCCGCCGAGCCGTTCTCGGTGGATCATTACGTCGTGCACGAGTCCGGGCTCGATGCAATCGCGGGCCATCAGACAGCGCTCTATGTCAGGGAACGGGCGCTGCCGGGCACGGTCGCGCGCGGTGGCGATCTGACCGGGCGTGTCGTCCTGTTCGTGCATGGGGCGGGCACGCCGGCCGAGGTCGCATTCGACGTGCCGCATTCAAACTACAGCTGGATGGGCTACCTGGCAGCCGGCGGGTTTGATGTCTTTTCGATGGACGTGACCGGCTACGGCCGATCGACACGTCCCGGTGTCATGCACGATCCTTGCAACCTGTCGGCCGACCAGGCGGCCGAGCTCGGTCTTGACGACTGCGAGCCGGGCTACGGCTTCGAGCTCGGCAACATCGCGTCGGACTGGGCAGACATCGACGCGGTCGTCGACTACGTGACGGCGCTCCGCGGCGTGGAGCGGGTTCATCTGATCGGCTGGTCGCTCGGCGGTCCGCGCGCGGGCGGCTTCGCGGCGCGCAACCCCGATCGGGTCGGGCGGCTGGTGCTGCTCGCGCCTGCTTACCGTCGCGATATGGCGAACGATCCACCGCAGGCAGTGCCGCGTCCGGGTGCATCATTTACGAAACAGTCAGTTACGGACTTTTTCTCGAACTGGGATCGACAAGTCGGTTGCGCCGGTCAGTACGATCCCGCGGTGGGCCGGGTGATCTGGGCCGAGATGCTGGCGTCCGATCCGCTCGGCGCGACCTGGGGAACAGGCGTGCGGCGGGCACCGCGAACCACCGTCTGGGGATTCGGCGCGGCGGCGGCGGCCGCTATCGCGGCGCCCGTGCTGATCGTCCAGGGAGCGCACGACGCTCAGGTCCTGCCGGACCGGGCCCGAACTCTTTATCAGGATCTGGGCAGCGACGACAAGGTCTACATCGATCTCGGCTGTGCTTCGCACAACGCGATGTGGGAAAGCGTGCACACACTGATGTTCGCAGCGTCGGCCGAGTGGCTTCTTGACGGGACTGTAAACGGGCGTCGGCGGGGTGAGATACGGATGGGTTACGAATGAGCTTCCTGCGCGGATGCGCGACGCCGGTCGCGGCGCTCCTGTTGTCACTGAATGGCCCCGTTGTGCGGGCGCAGGACGGCGTCTCCGAGAACGACTCGGCCGACGGCGGGGGCGAAGCCCTTTTTGCAACGAACTGTGCCGTCTGTCACGTGACGCCGATCGAGGAGAACGTTCCGCCGCTCGATGCAATCCGGGCGATGGATCCGAATTCGATCGTCGACACGCTGACCGTTGGCACGATGCGCATTCAGGGGCAGGCACTTGCAGCCGAGCAGCGGGTCGCGATCGCCGAGTTTCTGACCGGTCGCCCGGTTGAGCCGAGGACCACCGGTTTCACGGCAGGCCTGTGCGAGGTGCAGGCGCCTTATCCGGACCTGACTGCCGGCAGTATCTGGAACGGCTGGGGTCCGGATACGCGGAACACCCGATTTCAGCCGGCGGCCGGACTCTCCGCCGGCGACGTGCCCCGGCTCGCACTGAAGTGGGCCTTCGGCATTCCGGGCGCGACCCAGTCGCGCTCGCAGCCCACCGTGGTCGGCGGCCGGCTGTTCATGGGCAGCCAGACCGGTGCCGTCTATGCGCTAGACGTGAACAGCGGCTGCACGTACTGGACGTTCGAGGCCGACGCCTGGGTCAGAACGGCAATCTCGGTTGGACCGTACGAGGGCGGCTATGCGTTGTATTTTGCCGATGCCGAAGGCCGGGCCTATGCGGTCGATGCGCAGACCGGTCGGCAGATATGGACGCTGCAGCTCGATGAGCATCCGGCGACGCGCGCAACCGGCTCACCGACGCTCCACGACGGCCGGGTCTACTTCGTCGTCTCCGGCGTCTCCGAGGAGACCGCGGCGTCGATGCCGGACTACGAGTGCTGCACGTTCCGCGGCAGCATGACCGCGGTCGACACGGCGACCGGTGAAGTCGTCTGGAAGACGTACACGCTGCCGGAAGCCGAGCGGCGTGGAACGAGTTCGAGCGGGGCCCCGCTCTGGGGGCCGGCCGGTGCACCGATCTGGAGTTCACCGACAATCGATCCCAAGCGCGGGCTGATCTATGCCGCCAGCGGCAACTCGTACGCGGATCCGCCGGCTGCAACGAGCGATGCCATCCTCGCGTTCTCGATCGAGACCGGCGCGATCGAGTGGATCAATCAGATCACGCCGGGCGACGTCTGGATACTCGGCTGCGACCCGCAGTCCGGCGGAGATCCGGATGTCGATAATCCGAACTGCCCGCAGGACGTCGGCCCCGATTACGATTTTTCCGCGTCACCGGGACTGATCACGATGGCGGACGGCCGCGATGTGTTGCTCGTGACTCAAAAATCCGGTCTGGGCTACGTGCTCGACCCGGACGACGAGGGCCGGATCGTCTGGGAGTATCGCTGGGGGCAGGGGAGCCCTGTGGGCGGCGTGTGGGGTTCCGCGACCGATGGCGAGCGCGCCTTCTTTGCGGTGGCCGATCAGTTTACGCCGGCGCCGGGCGGGATTCATGCCGTCGATCTATATTCCGGCGATCGCCTCTGGTACGTCGAGCCGCAAGCGCTGATGTGCGAGCCCGGTCCGGGCTGCAGCGCAGCTCAGTCCGCAGCCCTCACCGCAATTCCGGGGGCCGTGTTTTCCGGGTCCGCCGACGGCGGCATCCGGGCATACGCCGCTGCATCGGGCGAGATCATCTGGTCCTTCGACACCAACCGGGACTTCGACACGGTCAATGGGGTGGCGGCGCGCGGCGGCTCGATCGACGGTCCCGGGCCGGTCGTCGCCGGCGGCATGCTGTTCCTCACTGCGGGCAACGGCGGCTTCGTCGGCACACCGGGGAACGTCCTGCTGGCATTCGAGGTGCTCGAGTGATGCGAGTCGCGTGGGGCGCGAGGGGCGCGAGGGGCGCAAGCTGCGTCGTGTCTGCGGCCGTGTGCCAACGCGGGTCGGGGCTCAGGTAATGGTCAGCATCGCGCCGACGATTTCGGCCATTCCGCTGATCGACGTCGGACCGCTCGCTACCGATCCCGGCGACCCGGCGACTGCCGATGCGCTCGTAGCGGCCTGTCACGAGGTTGGTTTCTGTTACCTCAGCGGGCATCGGGTGGCGCCGGCCGTCGAAGCCGCCGCCGTCGCCGTCGCGCGAGAGTTCTTTCGGCTTGATAGCACTGAAAAACAGCAGCTTGCGATTGAAAACTCACCTCGATTCCGAGGCTACACGGGTTTCGGCGGGGAGCTCACCAGAGGTCGTCGGGACCGGCGCGAGCAGATCGATCTGGGGCCGGAGGAACCGGCCGCGGTTGCGCGCCCGGGAGACCCGCCGTGGCGTCGGCTGCGTGGCCCGAATCAGTGGCCGCCGTCGCTGCCGCAGATGGCCACCGCAATCGGCGCATGGACCGATGCGATGGAGGATCTGGCGCTCGACGTGCTGCGGGCGCTGGCCGTCGGGCTCGGTCAGCCGCTCGATTACTTCGATGCCTATATGGCACCGCACGGCGACTTCCACCTGAAGATCATCCGCTATCCGGGCGAACGCCGCGAAACCGGGGAGCCGGCCGCGCCGAGCGAATCGGCAACCCGGGTCGCGGGCCGCGGCATGTCGTGCGAGGATGACGCGGCGTTTCCGGCGACTCGGCAGGGCGTGGGCTGGCACCAGGATTCCGGTCTGCTGACGTTCATTCTGCAGGACGAAGTGCGGGGTCTCGAAGTGCGGGCAGGGCGTGACGTCATTGCCGCGGAGCCGCGGCCCGGCACCTATCTGCTGAATCTCGGCGAGATGCTGCAGCGGGCCACCGGCGGCTACCTGCGCGCGACGGAGCACCGGGTCGTCAGCCCGCCGCCCGGGCAGTCGCGGCTGTCGCTGGCCTATTTCGCGAATCCCCGCCTCGAGGCGGTCTTCGAGCCGGTCGAGCTGCCGCCGGCGCTGGCCGCGGCCGCGACCGGCGGCGACAACGACGATCCGTCCAATCCGGTGCATCGCTGTTTCGGGGACAACTACCTGAAGATCCGGTTGCGCTCGCATCCGGGCGTTGCGGCAAGGTTCTATGCGGATCTCACGAAGGTCACCCCTAGCTCGACATTCCCCAACGCCTGACGGTGCGTGCCTCGAGCGTCTTGAACAGCAGATTCTCGACCAGCAGGCCGAACAGGATCACGGTCAGGAGCCCCGCGAACACGTCCGGAATCAGCAGCTGGTTCTTGCGCTCGAAAATGTACCAGCCAAGACCGCCTGAGCCGGACGTCGAGCCGAACACCAGCTCTGCGGCTATCAGAGTGCGCCAGGCGAAGGCCCAGCCGATCTTGAGGCCCGTCAGAATGCTGGGGAAAGCGCCGGGGATCAGGATGCGGGCCACATAGCGGATCCCGGTCAGACCGTAGTTCTGGCCAACCATCCGCATCGTCGGGCTGACGCTCCTGAAGCCTGCATGGGTATTGAGCGCGACTGCCCACAGCACCGCATGAATCAGCACGAAGATCACGCTCGACTCGCCGAGGCTGAACCAGATCAGCGCAAGTGGCAGCAGCGCGATTGACGGCAGAGGATTGAACATTGCCGTCAGCGTTTCGAGCAGATCCGCGCCGATCCGGGTTGCGCTCGCGAATGCCGTTAGCAGGGCCGCGATCGCAAGCCCTGCCGCGTAGCCCCTGAAGAGCAACGACAACGTATAGCCGGCCGCGCTCGGCAGCTCACCGGAAGCGAGGGCGCTGAACAGCGCGAGAACGGTGCTGGAGAAGGTCGGCAGCACCAGCTCGTTATCGATTGCCCGCGCGTAGATTTCCCACGCAAGTGCGAGCACGATCAACAGGACGGTCTTGCGGAACGCGGAGTTGTCGACGAGCCTGCTCATGAGCGAGCGGGGGCGGTCGCGTACCTCGGCCGGACTTTCGTCCAGCGTGTAGTACACGTCGGTGCGCTCAGCCGTCGTCGCGGTCGTCTCGGTTTCCGTCATCCGGCACCTCCTTTTCCAGTCCGTCGCCGAACAGCAGTCGTTGGATCCGGTCTTCGAGCAACTCACCGGTGCTGTCGGCTTCATTCGACCCGGCACAGCCGATTTCGGCTTTGGCGCGCCCGGGATGCGCACTCAGCAGCAGTATCCGCGTGCCGATCCGCACGGCCTCACTGATCGAGTGCGTCACGAAAAGGACGGTGGAGCGCGTGTCGGCGCAAAGGCGCAGCAGCTCCGCCTGCATTCGGTCCCGGGTCAGCGCATCGAGCGCGGCGAACGGCTCGTCCATCAGCAGTATTTCCGGTTCCATCGCCATCGCCCGTGCGATCGCGACTCGCTGCTTCATGCCGCCCGACAGCGTGTGGGGGTAGCTGTCCGCGAACTTGGACAGCCCGACCTTCTCGACATAGGCCATTGCCCGGTCGCGCGCTTCGGCAGCCGCCATGCCGGCGGTCTCGAGCGGGAAGCGGATGTTGCCTAGGACGGTCTTCCAGGGCAGCAGCTGATCGAATTCCTGAAAGACGAACGCCCGATCGGGGCCCGGACGAACGACGCGCCGGCCGGCCAGGCCAATCTCGCCTGCGACCGGTTCGATGAAGCCGCCGACCGCTTTCAGCAGCGTCGATTTTCCACACCCGGAGGGCCCGAGCAGCACGAAGCGGTCGGCGCGATGCACATCGAAGCTGAGATCGTGAACCGCCGTCACGACGCGATCGCTGGTCTGATACTGGAGCGTAACCCCTCGAACGCTCAGCAACGGGTCGGCCGTGGAACTGCCGTTCACCGCAGTGGCCCGTCAGGCTTGCCCGGGCCGCTCACCGATGACACGGTCTGGCGCCGGTCAGCTGCCGGGACGATCATGAATCCCGTCGAAGAACAGGTCGCGCCACGAGTCCGGCCGGTTGCCGAGTGTCCCGATTGAATGCATGAATTCGGCGTAGCGCACCACGTTCGACGGCGTCGTCGAGAAGGCGATGTCCGGGTCGCGCAACAACTCGACGATTTCGGCCTGGTCGAGTCCGGCATTGCCTTCAGCCGCGATCAGAATGGCGGCCGCGGCAGCCGTGTCGTTCGCGATCGAGTCCTGCGCCTCTTCGAGCGCGGCAACGAAAGCCGCCGCAATGTCGCTGTTCGCTTCGTACCACGCGCTCGTCGTCGAGACCATCGTGAATGTCGTCGTGCCGCCCATGACGTCGTCGCTGGTCATGATCGTGCGTATCGCGGGGTCGCGAATCTCGCGCTGATGAAACGGCGGCGAGGTGAAGTGCGCCGTAATGTCACCCGACCCCGACAGCATTGCGACCACGCCGTCCGGATGCGTCATGCTGACCGTATACCGGTCGAAACGCTCCGCATCGTCGGCGCCATAACGCTCGGCGGCATACATCTGCATGATGATTGCCGGGATCGATACCTTGATCGCAGTCAGGGCGATCTTGTCGTTGTCGCCGACCGCGTCGAGCGACGTCATCGACGCCGAGCGGGTGTTCAGGTACATCGGCAGCGCGCTCATTGCGGCCAGGCCTTTGACGTCGAGATTGCCGCGCGTGCGGTCCCATAAGGTCAGGAATGCCGGCGGGCCTGCAGCGATGACATCTACGGATCGCGACAGCAGGGCATCGTTCATCACGGACGGGCCGCCGAGCTCTATCCATTCCACGACCAGATCCGGAATACCCATCGCGGCGGCGTGCTTCTCGAGCAGCTGCTCATTTCTCATGACATGTAGCGGCAGGAAGCCGACGCCGCCGGCGCCGAGTGGAATGCGGATGCTGCGGGCCGAGGGATCACCGGTGCCGCAGCCTGCCAGTAGCGCACCAATGGTCAGTGCGATCAGGATTCCAGCGGCCGGGCCGCGCCGGATCGTCTCGAGCATTCGTAGTCCGGGCATTGCTTCAGGCCTCCGGTGGCGGTGTACTGGACCGCACGAGTTCGCCGACGTCGTCGAGTTGCACCAGCGTTCTGCAGCTCTCAATCAGGCTTTCGACCTGCGCCGGCGGCAGTGCGAGCACCGCCTGGTCGCGGAACTTGTCTTCGAGCTGCTGGTTGCTCAACGGCCGATGAATGTTACCGAGTGATTGCTCGACGAACTGCGAGAGCGTTTCACCGGTCGCGAGGTCGACTTCGATCGCGACCTGATCCTCGGTTACACCGGGGTCGGCCGTCGCAGTGACCAGATCGCGCACGCGCGCAATCGTCGGGTCCTGCACGGCCTCCAGAGTAAATTCCTGCAGACCGCCCTTGCCGCGTACCAGGCCTATGGCAGCCGCGTGATAGATCGAGTATTTGCTCTGCAGAGCGCGGCGGAGATCGCGCTTGTTGCACAAATCGAGCACCAGCGGCGCAACGCGCACGCGCACGGCGCGAATGTCCTCTGGTGAATAGTCGTGTGCGGCCCGGACCTGGCTGCATCCGTCGATTGCCGGATGCACCACGAGTCCGCAAGCGTAGGGCTTGTAGGCGTTGCGCTGCAGCGCAAACTGCTCGCCGAGGCCCGCGGTGATCCGACTCAGGTCGTACGTCGCGGCAGTCACCGGGACGAAGCCTCGAGGACCCTCGAGACCGCGCTCGCCGGCACTGAAATCGGCCCGGGCGAGCAAGGCGGCGGTGTAGCCATTCTGCGCGGAGCGGCCAGGCTGAAACGACTTCGCCATCGAGCCGAACATCTCACGCACTCCGGCGGCCTGAGTCGCGGACAGGCCGAAGGCCCAGACCATCTGCTTCGTATCGAGCCCGATGAGCCTGCCTACCGCCGCGGCCGCGCCGAACACGCCGGTCGTCGACGTGATGTGCCACCCGGCTTCGTAGTGAGCCGGGTAGATCGCGTCCGCAATCCGCGCTTCGGCCTCGAATCCGAGAATGAAAGCGCGCAGAAAATCCCTGCCGTTGACCGGGTTGGCGCCGGCATAGGCAAACAGCGCGGACGCGACCGGCACGCTCGGGTGGACATAGTTGCTCGGCAGCGTGTCGTCGTATTCGTGGACATGCGAACCAATGCCGTTCAGCAGGGCTGCGTGCAACGCATCGAAGCGCTCGCGGCGCCCCAGGACGTTGGTCGTGCGCTCGCCGCTGTACGGGCCCAGAACGTCGATCGCGACATCCAGAGCCGGCTCGATGCTGCCGCCGAGTGCGCACCCGGTGTAGTTCAGCACCGCGCGCGCGGCTTCGGCATAGATCGCTTCGGGGATATCTTCGTCGCCCGTTGAGACGACGTACTCGGCCAACGCCTGCGTCGGTGAAGTCTCGGTCATGATCGTTGCTTCGAGGTGAGGCGCCCAATCAGTCGACGAAGCGGACACAGTACACGGGCGGCAAGGTGGCGCTCACCTGGGTCCAGTCGTCGCCCTGGTTCTCGCTGATCCACAGGTTTCCGGTGGTGCTGCCGAAAGCCAGCGTGTCACCGGCCGCGTCGATATCCAGGCCGTGGCGGTACACGAGATCGTAGGCGTGCTCCTGCGGCAGGCCGTTGCGCAGCGGCTCGAAGGTCTTGCCACCGTCGCTCGTTCGGTTGACGACGAGGGCTCCGTCGACCGGATAGCGCGCCTCGTCCTTGATGCCGGGCACGAACCACGCACGATCCGGGTCGTCCGGGTGGACGACGACGGCAAAGCCGAAGACGGACGGTTCCACGTCGACGAGCTCGCTGCAGGTTGCGCCCGAATCCGTGCTCTTGAAGATACCGTTGTGGTGCTGGATCCAGATCGTGTCCGGTGCTGCCCGGCACTGCGCAAGCCGATGGGCATCCTGGCCGTTGGGCTCGAGCGCGAATTCTGGCGGCGCATACTCCGCACGCATGCCGACGCCCTCGACTTCCCAGGTCTTGCCCGCATCGCGCGTCGTCCAGAGTCCGCCGCAGGACACGCCGATGCGAATCGTGTCGGCGTCGCGCGGGTCCGCCAGTATCGAATGAATACCGGGCAGATCTGCGCCGCCACCCATCCATTGCTTGCGTCCCGGGTGTTGCCACAGCGAATCGATCAGTTCCCACGAATCGCCGCCGTCGGCCGACCGGAAGAGGCCGCCGGGTATCGTGCCGCACCACAGCTCTCCGGGTCGGGACTCATGGCCTTGCTCGAGGGCCCAGATCAGCTTCAGTGACCAGGGGATCGGCGTGCCGCGAATCGGATCGACGTCCTCGACGTCCTCGGGCTTTTCCGGGTACACCGGCACCGGCGCATCCGCCCAGCTCGCACCGCCGTCGTCGGACCGCTTGATCTTGACGCCGAAGTGACCGAGATCCTGCGCGGCGTGAATCCTGCCGTTGCGGTCGGACAGGACCATAGAAACCGGATCGCCGAGCAGCGCAGCGCGCTCGATCGCCCAACCGCCGCCATTGCGCTCGAGAATGAAGAGTCCTTTGCGGGTGCCCGCAAGCAATCGCTGTGCCATGGTCAGCCTCCGGAAAGCGCCTGAAAAACGTGAACCTGACTTGTTGTCGTCAGCGTATCGGAAAGTTGGCGACGATCCCGCAGATTCAGACCGTCGACGATGATCTTGACGTGGTGCCTGACCTGTCCCTGGTCATCCAGAATGTAGTTGCGCACCCCGTCGTGCAGCTCGAAGTATCGGTCGAGCAGCTCGCGCACGTCGTTCGCCGCGATCGTCGCGGGCGGGCATGCGACGTGTCGTTCGAGGTTCGCGGTGAAGAAGATCTCGGCCATCGGTCGATCTAACTGGCGGCAGCCAGAATGCCGAACGGCGTGCGGGCGGCGTGCCGGCAGTTCGCGAGCGGCACAATCGCCGTCGTAATGAACGCATGCTGGCCTTCGAGCACGGAATGGCTGATGCCGTCGGTGAACACCATCCAGGCCGATAACGGCGGAAAACGGATCTCGCGATAATGCGAGCGGTCGTCGCGGATGGCCGGGTCTTCCTTCATCCGGTTGTGAATCCGCCGCATCGACCGATCGTACGGGCTCGAGTCGATGACCCGGAACAGTGGATAGACGCTCGACGCGGCGCGGATCAGTCCGCTGTAGGTATGGTCGAGCAGCCCTTTCCTGATTCGAACGCTTGACCGGCCGCCGCGCGCGGCATCCCAAAGCGCCGGTGTCCGCTCCATGAGCTCGGAGAAACTGCCCATCGTGCCCCAGACACGGTCGCGCTCGGGGTGCACGTTGACGAAAAAGCGCAGTATGCGCGCGCCGTTGGTCGCGCCGTAAGCACCGGCATCTATATGAACCAGCTCGTTGCTCGAGCGGGGCTTCAGGTCCCGTCCGCGCTCCTCCATGGGCCGAAAGCTCGTCGTGCCGAGCTGCGCATTCGGCATGAAGTGCGGCAGCGCGTGCAGCCAGAACTCCCTGACCCGTTCGCCGTGGGAGCGCAGTATGCTCTCGGCCCGTCGCCGGACGTCCGGCGGCGCTTCGAAGCGCGGTATCGAGTCGGACTCGGGGTGGTAGCTCAGGTTCTTCGCTTTCATCCCGGCGCCGATACCCTCACGGAGGAAAGCCAGGTCCTCCTCCGGCGGCAGGTCGATCGGGCAACGCTCGAACCAGGCGACGCCGCCGGCTTCGAGCGTATCGCCAATCGTCTCTGGCGGGGCGCTGGTCAGGTCGTTGAGTGTGTACGGCTCAGGCATCGCTTGCATTCGCGACGTCCGCAGCTGCGGACTGCGGCTTAATATCGCCGGCCGCGAATGCCATGTCGAGCTTTTCGACGACGTCGGCGACCGAGATCAGATCCATGGCCGCCGGATCGCGAACGCGCTGGCCCCAGCGCAGCGAATCCACGGCCTGGCCGAACTCCGCCCGCACGGCATCCGGGTACCGATCGGCAACGAGGTGCTGGCTGAAATAGGGCCCTGTGCGGTGGCGGTTCGACGTCGCGTAAAGGCCGACGACCGGCGTGCCTACTGCAGTCGCCATATGTGCGGGCCCTGAGTCGGGGCAGAGCACGACACTTGCCTGCTCGAGAATGCAGAGCAGCGTTTTTAGTGAAGTCGTGCCGATCAGATTGGTCGGCTTGCAGCGCGTTGCGGCGATGATCGCGGTGCCGTATTCACGCTCGAGCCCGGAGTTCCCGCCCGTCAGCAGGATCTGAGCCCCATAACGGCTCGCGGCATAGTCGGCGACCTCGGCATAGCGTTCCGCACGCCAGTTGCGGAAGTTGCGGAAACGCTGTCCGGTGCAGGGGCTGATGACCAGGCTCGGTCTGGCGCCGTCAACGGCCTCGGTCGCGAGCCGCCGGTCCTCGTCGCCGACCGGGATGTCCCAGCACAGCGGTCCGCGGTCGATCCCCAGAAATTCGGCAAACTCGAACAGGCCGTCCATGACGTGCTGCCGGGGGGTTGCCGGGATATGACGGTTGCAGAACCAGTACTGGCCGTCGCGGGCGCGGGCCCGATCGAAGCCGAGGCGTACCGGGGCCGATACGGTCAGGCTCGCCAGATTCGCCCGCTGCGACGCATGCATGTGCAGGATCAGCGGGAATTGCCGGTTCGCGATGGCCCGGCGCAGTTCCAGATAACCGCGCCAGCCGAGCGACTTGTCGAGCACGGCGAAGTCCACGCCGTCCAAGCCGCGCATCAGCGAATGCTCGACTTTGCCGATCATCCAGGTAATCGCCGTTTCGGGCCACGCGCGCTGGATCGCGCGCACGACCGGGACCGTATGGCAGGTATCGCCTATCGCCGACAGCCTGATCAGGCAAAGCCTCTCCGGCGGCGGTTCAGATTCGCGGTGCATTCCGGCTCAATGCGGCGGCGTGCCGGGCGCCCCGACCGTCAGCATCTCGGGTCGTCAGCGTCCCGGCCGGGGCGGGCCTTCGCCATCCGGGCGTGGCACGCCTTCGGCGCTGATGAACAGTGCCTCCGACGCCGAGCAGTCGAGCGGCGCACGCGCAGTGCCGTCCGGCTCGCGCTTGAATTGCAGCGTCCGTACGAAGTGCTGGTTCAGGTAGCGCGGATCTTTGACGAATGTCTGAATCACAAGGTACTGATGGCCGTCGTCTTCGGTGATCAGATTGAAAAACTCGGTCATTTCGGCATCTTCGCTGTATGGGACGCCGTTGCGCCGCAGATAGCCGGCGCGCAGGTTCGTCGTATCGACTCGCAGTGAACCGAATTGCTCGACCGCGTCCAGAGACCCGGTCAGCCGATAGAAACCGCGCCGGCGGCTGCTATTGCCCGAATATTCCCACGCCGCCGCCGAGAAGCCCTGCCAGCTGCGTGGCCCGGGTTGCGTGTCGGGACCGAAGTGGAAGAGGCGGGTCTGCATCCCGGTATCGATGTCGAGCCTCAGCGTGTCGTCGTCTTCCCAGGTGATCTGAACCCGGCTCGGCAGCCGCATGATCGCCGGTGCCGCGTAGGCCTTGCATTCCTCGCCGGCCGCGGCGTCCGCCGCGGGGTCCCAGGTGTCGGCGACCCGGCGGCCTTCGGCATTCAGCGGCACATAGGAGTAGTCGCCGTGGGCGGGCGTGATCATCCGATAGACCCAGTCATCGGTGATCAGCGACACCCAGTGCCCGGTGATGTCGATCGGTGCGGCCTCGCGAGCGGTGCCGATCGCCTCACCGTCACCCGGCTGCGCGATCGCCGCCGCACCGCCGGTCGCGCCGAGCGCAACGGCGGCGAAGAGCCGGGCGGCGGTGCCGTTCGTCAATCGAAGTCCTCGCCCTCGAAGCCCCAGCCGAAGCCGTCGGACGGCCGCAGGAGGCTGCGCATGCGGATGCGGTGATCCACCGGGTTACGGCCGGGATTCCCCCGAATCACGACATGGTCGCCGGCTTTCAGCGACTCGCGAGTGACTCCCTGACCGGAGAGCTGCCCCGCGCCACCCCATTCGACGCCCCAGCGCACCATCTCGCCGTTCTCGTCCGGCGCCATCACGTGCACCCAGGCATGCGGGTTCCGGAACATGAACTGCACCAGCGTGCCTTCGATCTCGATCTCAGTGCTCTCGTCGTAGGTTGCGGTGAAGGAATGATGCGCAAACGCGCTCATCGTCATCAGCGCCGCCGCGGCGACCGCTGCAATCATGTGTCTGACTTTCATCACTGTCCTCCTCGAAGTCGTCGCAATATCTGCTAATTCTGCCTTTCGCTGAGGCTTCTATAAACCGCCGCGATGAACATTTCCGTCGTCCAGGGGCCCGAATCGGTGCCGAAGCGCCCCTCGTAGCCGAAGGTGGGCCGCTCGGCGACCGTCTGTTCGAGCGTGAGCCCGCGGTCGATATGGTGCTGAACCTGATCGCGGATGATCGTCAGCATGTCGCGGTAGTAGCCGACGTCCGCCGAGTCTGCGAGCCGCCCTTCGCCGGGGACGATCATCGTGCCGCCCTCGGTGCGAAACTCGGGAATCGCGAGCCGCAGGATCATGTTGAGTCCGTCCAGCACGCCGTCGATGCTGCCGCCGCGTTCAACGTCGATACGCGGAAAGGTATCCATATTGAAGAGATCGCCGGCGGCGATCACGTCGGAGCCGCGGAAATAAATGACTGTATCGCCGTCTGTCGTGGCGTTCGGCACGTGGATCAGCCGGATGCCCTCGTCGTTGAAGAACGTGCTGAGCTTGTATTCCGGAATGAAGTACGTCTCCGTCGGCAATGCATCGAACTCGGCTTCGTCGTTGATCATTCGCACGAGCACGTTCTCATGCGCGAGGACCGTGGCCCCTTCCGACGAGTCGGCGATCGTGCCCGCGACATTGCCGCCGGAATAGGTCACCCCGGTGGCCGCAAGCGCCGCGTTACCGCCGACGTTGTGCGCCATCGGGCCCGTATTGATGATGTAGCGGATCGGTGGCGTCGGTGCGTGCGTATTCACCGGAAACCGGGAGCGGGTCTCGGCACCGCCGCGCTCGTGGTCCTTCCTGTCCAGCAATCCGAGCGCGTTGAGCTCGGTCTGCAACTCATCGATCGCTGCCAGGATCCGCTCGCTCCCGTCCGCGAGCCCGGCGTTCACGAGCAGCACGCCGTCCGGTCCGACCGAGGCGGTGATGTTGGCGCCGGCACCGATCAGCATCCAGACATTGCCTCGCACCGGCCACCAGCCGAGCGGATCCGAGGGCGCCTCGGCTCCGCGCTGAGCATGGCTGCCGGCAGCGGCGAGCCAGAGTACCGACGCGGCCACAACGGCCAGGAGCGTCGGCCGGTGACGCTGGTAGCGGCTGCGGGCTGTCTGCCTTGTCTGCCGGATCTGCATCGTGCTTCAGTCGGCGCTCGCCGCGCCCGTTTCGGCCTGCAGCTTGAAACGGTATTCCGGATACATCGTTTCGGCGCCGTCGAAGTAGAGGCTTCGCGGCAGGTTGTAGTTGTCCGAAAAACTGTAGATCTGATCGTTCGTGCCCGGCAGATAGTGCGGGACGTAGCCGTCCGGGGTGACGACCTCGGTCACGACGGTGCAGGGGTAGGGCGGGACGCGCTGATTCAGATCAAGCCGATACTCGGTGCTGCGTACCAGCGCCTCGGTCAGATACACCGGGTCGTATGCCACGATCAGCCACGTCAGATAGTCCTCGTCGTCGAAGCGTCGGCGGATCAGATATTCGGTCAGTGTCGCCTTGTCGCTCTGCGGCACGCCGTTGCGGCGGTAGTAGTCTTCCTTCAGATGCGTGGTCGTGATCTTGAGGCGGTCGCCCTCGAATTCGCCGGTAGAGAACCCGCCCCAGGTGTGACCCGCATACGCCGGGGGATGCGGTCGGCCGTCCATGTAAATCGGCGTGCTCGTCGACCGCAGCCATTCGGTCTGAAACGCAACGATCGCTCGCGAGGCCGGGTCGACTTCCTTCCAGATTCGCAGGTTGGATGGTCCGCGCTTGATGTAGGCGCCGGAATGCGGCCGACACTGCCATTCCGGCAATGACTGGATCGAGGCATCCCAGATCTCGGCCCGCCTGATGGCCTCGGCGCTGAGCGGGATGCCAACGTACTCGCCGAGATGCGGGTTATCCGTGTTGTCCTGTGCGCGAACGACCGGCCATTCGCCGGAAAAATCCATTTGTGCCTGAGCAGCCGCGGCGACCGTGAGTGAAACTGCGAGCGATGCCAGTGACCGTATCCGAACGTTGGTGCTCATGTTGACCTGGGCCATCAAACTGATCGCGATCTTACCATCTAAGAGTGCGCCATCTTCGCCGGCGTGGCCCGGTGGTACACTTCCGGGCCGCTGCGGCCGGCCGGCGGTTCGATGCATGCCGGGCACTGCCACCACCATACAGCCGACAACGCGGGCGACAACCACGACATCGGCGCGGAGAGACACGAATGAGCCATCACAGCCTCGACCAGCATCTGAAGAATGCCAGCAGCGCCGTCGACCTGCTTAGAAACTCGCAGATAGGCCCGTATGCGTTCCCCGTGGTCAGGCACGAATTCACGAACTGGCGCGACGAGCAGCGTTCGTGGCGGCAGTCCTGCGCGCTGTTCGATCAGTCACACCATATGACGGATCTGTATGTCGAGGGACCCGACACGCTGAAGCTGCTGTCCGACCTTGGAGTCAACACGTTCCGCAAGTTCGCCGTGAACAAGGCGAAGCAGTTCGTCGCCTGCAACTACGACGGCTTCGTGATCGGTGACGCGATTCTCTTTTATCTCGACACCGACAAGATCAGCCTGGTGGGGCGCCCGCCGGCGCTCAACTGGACGCAATTCCATGCGGAAACCGGCGACTACGACGTTCGGGTCGAGCGCGACGAGCGGTCGGCGGTCAACGACGGTCGACGCCGAACCTATCGCTATCAGGTACAGGGCCCCAACGCCCACGGCGTGATGGAGGCGGCAACCGGGCGGACGGTGCCCGATATCCGCTTCTTCAATATGGATACGCTGACCATCGATGGTTGTGAGGTTCGGGCGCTGCGCCACGGCATGGTCGGCATGCCGGGCTTCGAGCTGTTCGGTCCCTGGGACGAGGGCGAGCGTGTCAAGGCAGCCATCGTCGAGGCGGGTCAGGCATTCGGCATCCGCCAGGTCGGTGCCCGCACGTATCCGACCAGCACGCTCGAATCGGGCTGGATTCCGTCGCCGCTGCCGGCCGTCTACTCCGGCGAGCGGATGAAAGCCTACCGCGAGTGGCTCCCTGCGAACTGGTACGAAGGCATGGCGTCGCTCGGCGGGAGCTTCGAGTCCGATGCGATCGAGGATTACTACCTGACGCCTTACGATCTCGGCTACGGCAATTTCGTCAGCTTCGACCACGATTTCATCGGCCGCGAGGCACTCGAGTCGATCGGGGAAGCGCCGCCGCGGCGCAAGGTCACGCTGGCATGGAACGGCGACGACGTCGCGCGCGCAATGAGCACGATGTTCGGTCCCGAAGAGCTGCGAACGAAGTACATCGACATGCCGCTGTCGAATTACGCGACCTTGTCCTACGACTCGATCATCAGCGACGACCGGCAGGTCGGGTTGTCGATGTACACGGGCTACAGCGCGAATGAAGGTGCGATTCTGTCGCTGTCGGTCATCGACCAGGGGCTCGCGACGCCAGGCACCGAGGTGACGCTGGTCTGGGGTGAGTCCGGCGGGGGCACGTCGAAGCCGACCGTCGAGCGCCACGTGCAGACCGAGATTCGCGCCACAGTCGGGCCGGCGCCGTACGCCGATCTGGCGAGAACGGCCTACCGGCCTGGCTGAGCTCCGGCATCGGTTGCGACGTTCGCGTCCGCGGACATCAGGCGTCGTGCGATCGACACGAATGCCAGCGCCGTCGCCGGCATCACAGCCGCATAGATCAGCCCGGCAATGGCGAGATCGGGCCGCTGCAGCATGTTGAAGACGATCGCGAACGCGAGCGCCAGGTTCTGTACTCCGACCTCGAACGTGATCGTGATGACCTGCGGCAGCGGCAACCGAAAGACGCGGGCCAGGCCGTAGCCGAGACCCATCGTGATCAGGTTCATTGCAATCACGAGCGCGCCGGCCGTCGCGAAGTAGTTCAGGATGTCCTGGTAGCTCGATACGACGCCTAGCAGCAGCACCAGGATCATCAGATAGAGAACGCTCTTGCGGATCGGTTCAACGGCGCGCTCCGCGATATCCGGAAAGAAGCGTCGGAAGATCATTCCGAGGGCCAGTGGAACCAGCGTGAAGGTCATCAGGTTCAGCATCATGTTGCCGGGCGACATCGTGATCGTCACTGACTCGTCGGAAAAAACGTCAAGCGCGAGCTCGATCAGGAAGGGAATCGAGAACACTGTCACGACGCTGGTAATCGCCGACAGAGTCACACAGAGCGGCACGTCGGCGCGGGATGCGAACGTGTAGGCATTCGCGGTAACGCCGCTCGGGCACGCCGCCAGGATGACGAGACCTATCGCAATGGCCGGCGGCGCCGAAAAGAGCCACGACAGGACAAACGCCGTCAGCGGCAGGCCGACAAGCTGGGCGAGCAGGCCGATTGTCGCGGCTTTCGGAAAGACGATGACACGGCGGAAATCGCCGAGCGTCAGCGACAGGCCGAGACCTGTCATTACGAGCCGCAGCACCCAGGGCACCACTTCGGCGTTGATGAAGGCAGCCTGTTCGCTGAGCCGTTGCAGCAGTTCCATGAGCGCGCGTTCCGGAGATTCAACCGTCGCGGTTCATAGCACGGTTTGATTCGGCGCGGCAAATGCCGAGCCGGTGGGTGGCGGCGTCGGTTGCGTTCCCGGTCGCCTCTCGTTGCCCGTCAGCCCGCGTGGGCCAGCGAGTCCTTCCTGCCCAATGCCTGCGATCGCTGCGACACGACCACGGTGGCGATGACCGAGGCCGCGGCTCCGAACGTCGCCGCCGAGTACGGATTCGTCGCGTAGAAGGAGAACCAGCGGCCGGCGTCTTCGAGTGGCGTGCCGACCAGCCACAGTCCGTCGACGATCTCGGCTCGGACCAGAATGAATGTGACAGCGCCGGCCCAGAAGCCGGCGAGAGCGCCGCTACGGGTCACCCCGGACCAGATCGAGCCGAGCACGAGCGGCCCCATCAGCGCGGCGACGAAGCCACCGACACCGATCCACATCAGCAGCACGACGTTCATGTCCATCGTCATCCAACCGAGGATTGCCGCCCCGACGACCGTGAGTGCGGTCACGACCCGGCTGATCGTCAGCACGTTACGGTCGAGGCGGGCCTGGTCGAGATCTGCGTGCAGGCGCGGCGCGATGCTGCGACGGTAGATATCGTTGGCGAACACCTGGGAAGTCGAAATCACCAGGCCGTCCGCGGTCGACATCACGGCCGACAGGATCCCGACACCGAGCAGCGCGGCAAGCCAGGTCGGAAAGATCTCTATGAAGAGGGCAGGCAGCGCGCTGTTCGCGCCGCCCGGCGCATCGAACAGCGAATCGCCGAGCACGACCCGTGCCGTCATGCCGCCCAGAGTGATCGCGGGCAAAACGAACCCGAACGTGAACGCGAGCGCCAGAAACCGCGTTCGCGAGCGTTCGTCGCGCAACGCCCAGAGCTTGTTCCCAATGTGCGGGAGCAGGCCCAGCGGAATATGTGCGACGGTGACGGTAACTGCCGCCCAGATGCCGGCGGTCGTGTTCGTGGCGGGATTGAAGCTGTCCAGCAGCCGCGGGTCCTGTGCACGAAGGCCGTCCAGCAGCCCGGAAAAGCTACCCGAGCCGACGCCAAGAAAGAACATGATGGCAATTGCGACGGCGAGGCCGACCATCAGAAACCCCTGGACACCATCCGTCAGGATGTCGGCATGCGCGCCACCGAGCGTTACGTAGCCGAGCAGCACGAGTGTCGTGATGACGAGCGCCCAGATCTGCGAGAGGCCCAGCATCATCTCGAACATGATCAGGCCGGCAACGAGCTGGCTTGCCAGATAGAACAGCAGGATCAGCGAAAAAATCGCGGCCGACAGGCGCAGCCCCTCCGATTGGTAGCGCTCGCCGAGGTACTCGGGCATGGAGCGGGCCCCGGCCTCGTTGCCGAAACGGCCAATCGTCCGCTGGCACAACATGACGCCGATATAAACGCCGATCGGATAGCAAAATGCGATCCAGAGCGTCGACATGCCGTAGCCGTAGGTGAGCCCGGGCAGTCCGAGAAACGTGGCGCCGCTGGCGGCGGTTGACGCGAATGCCAGCGCGAGAATGAAGGGCCCGTAGCCCTGGCGTGCAGTGGCGAAGTCGTCGGCGCCGCTGACTCGGCGGCTGCCAATGTAGCCGAATGCGAGCATGCCCGTGATGTAGACGACCAGGAATAGCCATGACCAGGTGTAGAGCGTCATCAGTGTCCCTCGTTGGCGGGGCTGCCCGGAGCCGCGCGGGGCAGCCACCGGCGGCGAATATCATGCCCGGCGGGCAGGGCGGTGAAAAGCTGATTGCTGAGTGGAGTGGGATACTGCCCACGTTTGAGTCCCACGACATTTGTGGGCAGAGTTGAAACCGTCCAAAGCATCGAGTATCTTCTTCGAAAATTTCCCAAGCTCGCCGCTGTTCCAGGGGGGAAGCATGCAGGATGGGGTCGGCACGCTCCTCTCGGAAATCGAACAATTCTGTCGCGCCGCCAGGATGGCGGAGTCGACCTTTGGGCGACATGCGGTAAATGACGGGAAGCTTTGCGCCCGCCTGCGCGAGGGCAAGGATGTCACGCTCGAGACGGCCGGGAAGATTCGCAGTTTCATTCGGCACAACCAAGAACAAGCCCCGGACGACGCCGGTTCACGCGTCGGGGCAGACGAAACCAGGGGCAACAGAATGACGAGTAAGACCGCGCGCAAGAAGACATCCAGGAAGCCGACCGCCAGGAAGGCGACGAGGAAAAAGTCCTCGGCCGCAACGAGTGCAGCCGACGACCGGCCGTTCCGCTTCTACGACAACCGGCAGAAATACCTCGCGTTCGTCAATACGACGAACGAGAAACGCAAGGTCGCCGAGCGGGCGTCCAAGGAGCTCGCGCTGCTTCGCCCGACGCCGCCTGCTCTGCGGCTCTTCGACGCCGGCATGGGCGATGGCACGGTGCTGAGTCACGTCATGCGGGCGATGCATCAGCGATTCCAAACGATACCGTTTCTGATCGTCGGCAAGGAAATCAGCCTCGAGGACGTGCGGCTGTCGCTGGAGAAGCTTCCCGACCGGTTCATGGAGCACCCGGCCAGCTGCATCGTCATCACGAACCTCTATTACGCCGAGGCGCCGTGGCTTAGGCCCCGCAGCGTGAAGAGCGCCGCCGCCCTCAACTGGCGGGAGGTCGCGCTCGAAGGTTCTTCCTCGCATTCCTTCGGTGAGCAGCTTGCGGATCTCGATTCATTCCTGGTCGATGGCTGGCAGGTCAAGTCGAGCGAGAAGACCGGTAACCCGATGTACGTTCGCCCATCCGTGCTCGTCATCTACCGGAAGGATCACGCTTTCCTGATGGACAGCGTCGTGCCGAAGCCGGGCAACTTCTCGGCTAACTACGATCTGGCGATCGCCTCGCAGCCCTGGCGCGCGCGGATGAGCGCCGAATTCAAGGTACAGAAGGTGCTGGCGCCGATCGCCCGGTCGCTCGGGCCATCGGGGCGCATGCTGGTCGTGCAGTCCTGCGGCAACGACCCGGCCCTCGAGCTGGTGCACAAGGTCTGGCCGAACGAGCAGCCGTTCAAGGTCAACCGACACGAGCTCGTCCGGGTCCTGAAGAAGGAACTCGGCCACGACGCCCGCAGCTACAACTTCGTCGCCGGTTCCGACGCGAAGTCGGTATTCCGCTACGAAATGCACACGCTGCCGAGCGAGGTGCAGCAGAGCATCGGCACGTCGACGCTGTTCGCGGCCTGGAATGCGTCGATCTACGTGAACCAGATCGAAGATGAGCGCCTGGAACCGGTGCTCGCCAACAACGATTACCTGACCTATACGGCCGAAGTGCTGAAGAAGCATAAGGGCCTGTGGTTCAACGACGAGAGTTTTGTCGTCTCCCGGAAGCAGTAACGGCTTCGGAATCAATCAATAGACACTATCCAACGAAAACAGGGGCATATCGATGAGTAAGTCATATCTGTTCACATCCGAGTCCGTTTCCGAGGGGCATCCCGATAAGATTTCTGATCAGATTTCGGATGCGATCCTGGACGCGATCATCGAGCAGGACAAATCGAGCCGCGTTGCCTGCGAGACGCTGACGAAGACCGGTCTCGCCATGGTGGCCGGCGAGATTACGACGAACGCCGTGATCGAAGCCGAGGCAATCATTCGCGGTGTCATTCTGGACATCGGCTACGATCATTCGGACAAGGGTTTCGACGGCAACACATGTGCTGTCATCAATGCCCTCGGCAAGCAGTCCGGCGACATCGCGCAGGGCGTCGATCGCAAGTCTCCGGAAGAGCAGGGCGCCGGCGATCAGGGCCTGATGTTCGGTTACGCGACGAACGAGACGCCGACGCTGATGCCTGCGCCGATCATCTATTCGCACCAGCTTCTGGAGAAGCACGCGGAGCTGCGCAAGTCCGGAAAGATGGATTGGGCCCGCCCGGACGCGAAGAGTCAGCTCACTTTCCGCTATGAGGACGACAAGCCCGTCGGCATCGAGGCCGTCGTGCTTTCGACGCAGCACAGCCCCGACATCTCGGAGAAGGCGCTGCACGAAGAGATCATGGAAGAGGTCATCAAGCCGGTGCTGCCGGAGAAGTGGGTTACCAAAGACACGAAATTCCACATCAACCCGACCGGGCGCTTCGTGATTGGTGGGCCAATGGGCGATTGCGGCCTCACGGGACGCAAGATCATCGTTGACACCTATGGCGGTATGGCGCGTCACGGCGGTGGGGCGTTTTCGGGCAAGGACCCGTCCAAGGTCGATCGTTCGGCCGCATACGCTGCTCGCTACGTTGCGAAGAACGTGGTCGCTGCAGGCCTCGCCGATCGCTGCGAGGTTCAGGTGTCCTACGCGATCGGCGTGGCGGAGCCGACCTCGGTGACCATCGAGACCTTCGGAACCAACAAGGTGCCGGAGGAGAAGATCGTCGCTGCCGTCAACGACAATTTCGATCTGCGGCCTTACGGCATCGTCACGATGCTCGACCTGTTGAAGCCCATCTATCGCAAGACCGCGGCCTACGGGCACTTTGGTCGGGACGAATTCAGCTGGGAGAAGACAGATCGGGCCGATGCGCTGAAGGCTGCGGTCTAGCGACACGGTATCCGGGGCGCTTGTCGCCCCGGGTGGCTCGAAGTTGCGGCGCCGGGTTTCGGCGGTGCGGACCGGGCGGACGCGAATGGAATTGGGGCCGGTCAGGCCAGGGACAAGTTTTTTTTAACTCAGGAGTTACGCAGCAATGGCGACGAGAAAGGCTACCTCTCGAAAGAAGAAGGCCGACTACTACGTAAAGGACATCAAGCTCGCGGCGGCAGGCCGCAAGGAAATCGAGCTCGCCGAGCACGAGATGCCGGGTCTGATGGCCACGCGGGCGGAGTACGGCCCGTCGCAGCCGCTGAAAGGCGCGCGAATTACCGGCTCTTTGCACATGACTGTCCAGACGGCAGTTCTGATCGAGACTCTCGAGGCACTCGGCGCGAAGGTGCGCTGGGCGAGCTGCAACATCTACTCGACCCAGGATGAGGCCGCTGCCGCCATCGCGGCGAACGGCACACCCGTGTTCGCCTACAAGGGTGAGTCGCTCAAGGAGTACTGGGAGTTCATCGACCGGACGCTCGATTGGGGCAACAGCAAGGGTCCGAACATGATCCTCGACGACGGTGGCGACGCAACGCTGTTCGTCCATCTCGCGACTCAGGCGCTCGATGACCCGAAGGTTCTCGACAAGAAGCCGGGTTCGGAAGAGGAGACGTATCTCTATGCGCAGCTGAAGAAGTCGCTGCGCGCCGACCGCAAGCGTTTCGTCGGCATGGCTGCCGCTATCAAGGGTGTGTCGGAAGAAACGACCACCGGCGTTCACCGGCTCTATCAGATGCACAAGCGCGGTGAGCTGCTGTTCCCGGCCATCAACGTCAACGACTCGGTCACCAAGTCGAAATTCGACAACCTCTACGGCTGCCGTCATTCGCTCGTCGATGCAATCAATCGCGCAACGGACGTCATGCTGGCCGGCAAGATCGCCGTCGTTGCCGGCTACGGTGACGTGGGCAAGGGTTCGGCACAATCGCTGCGCGCCCAGTCCGCACGCGTGATCGTGACCGAGGTGGATCCGATCTGTGCTCTGCAGGCGGCTATGGAAGGCTACGAAGTCATGACGATGGAGGACGCCTGCAAGATCGGCGAAGTCTTCGTCACGACGACCGGTTGTGTTGACGTCATCACCGAGAAGCACATGCTTCAGATGCCGGACAAGGCCATCGTCTGCAACATCGGCCACTTCGATAACGAAATTCAGGTCGACAAGATGAAGAAGTACAAGTGGACGAACATCAAGCCGCAGGTCGATCTGATCGAGACGAAGAAGGGTAAGAGCATTCTGCTGTTGGCCGAGGGTCGCCTGGTGAATCTCGGTTGCGCAACAGGGCACCCGAGCTTCGTGATGTCGAGCAGCTTCACGAACCAGACGCTGGCGCAGATCGAGCTCTACAACAACAAGGGCGACTACGACATCGGTGTCTACACGCTGCCGAAACATCTGGACGAAAAGGTAGCTGCGCTGCATCTCGAGAAGGTCGGTGCGGACCTGACGAAGCTGAGCCGCAAACAGGCCGAGTATCTGGGTGTGCCCGTCAACGGACCGTTCAAGCCGGAGCATTACCGCTACTAGATCCCGGCTCGTGTCCGTCGGAATTCGGACGAGCGTTGGTGCCGGCTGCCTTGGCCGGCATCGGCGCGTCCCCGGTTCGAATCACAGGCTTGAAGCTAGAGAATGAAAAGGAAGGCGGCCGTGAGGGCCGAATGGAGCGAAGATGGAAGCCGATATCACGATCGCCCGTAACGCGAAACTGGTCAAGATTGCCGAGCTTGCGGAGGACAAGCTCGGAATAGATCCCGACGATCTCGAACCGTACGGGCACTACAAGTCGAAGGTTTCCAAGAAGCTCATCGATTCGCTGCAGGATAAGCCCGACGGCAAGCTCGTGCTCGTGACGGCGATAACGCCGACGCCTGCCGGTGAGGGCAAGACCACCACGACGATCGGCCTCGCCGATGCAATGAACAGCATCGGTAAGCAAACGATGGTCTGCGTGCGCGAGCCCTCACTGGGGCCCTGCTTCGGCATGAAGGGCGGCGGCGCCGGCGGCGGCTACGCGCAGGTTGCGCCGATGGACGACATCAATCTGCACTTCACCGGTGACTTTCACGCGATAAGTGCGGCGCACAACCTTCTGGCCGCGCTGGTCGACAACCACATTCATCAGGGAAATGCGCTCGGTTTCGACGTCCGGCGACCCACCTGGCGCCGCGTCGTCGACATGAACGATCGTGCGCTCCGCAATATCACGGTCGGCAAGGGTGGCGTATCGCATGGCGTGCCCAGGGAATCGGGCTACGACATCACCGTCGCGTCCGAGATCATGGCGATACTGTGCCTGTCGACCTCGCTGAACGACATGAAGGAACGTTTCAGTCGGATCATCGTCGGCTACACCCGCGACCGGAAGCCGATTCTTGCGGGCGACCTTGGCGCGCAGGGAGCGATGACCGTCCTGATGAAGGACGCGATGAACCCGAATCTGGTTCAGACGCTCGAAAATACGCCGACCTTCGTGCATGGTGGGCCGTTCGCTAACATTGCGCACGGCTGCAACTCCGCGCTCGCGACGAAGACGGCGTTGAAGATGGCGGACTACGTCATCACGGAAGCCGGTTTCGGGGCCGATCTCGGCGCCGAGAAGTTCCTCGACATCAAGTGCCGGCTGACCGGGCTGCGTCCCTCGGCTGTGGTGCTGGTCGCAACGATCCGCGCGCTGAAGTATTCCGGCGGTGCCGAGCTCGCCGACCTCAACAACGAAGACGTGGATGTGATGCTGAAAGGCATCGCGAATCTCGATCGCCATGTGCTGAACATTCAGCGGCACTACGGCCTGCCTGTCGTCGTTGCCGTGAACCGGTTCCATAGCGACACCCAGAGCGAGATCGATGCCTTGATCAAGCACATGGCGGATCAGGGTGTACAGGCAGTAATGGCCGAGCACTTCGCGAAGGGCGGTACTAAGGGTGCCGTAGAGCTCGCCGAGGCGGTCGTCAGAGAGGTTGACGGAAACTCCACGCCGGATCTCAAGTTTGCCTATGAGGATAGTGACTCGCTCTGGACCAAGCTCGAGAAAGTCGCAAAGAAGATCTATCACGCGAGCGAAGTGACGGCAGATGCCTCGGTTCGGAACAAGATCAGGAATTTCGAGGCCAACGGTTACGGCCATTTCCCGGTCTGCATCGCGAAGACGCAATATTCGTTCTCGACCGATCCGAAGCTACGTGGTGCGCCGACCGGTCACGTCTTCAACGTCCGCGACGTGTATGTGTCGGCCGGTGCAGGCTTCATGGTTGCGCTCAGCGGCGACATCATGACGATGCCCGGGCTCCCGAAGGTCCCGGCGGCCAACCACATCGATATCGACGAGAACGGGGATATCGTCGGTCTGAGCTGATCGGGAACGCGGAACAGGTCGCCGGGGCGTTCCGTCCGGTCGCTAAGTCGGGCCGCTAAGTCGGGCCGTGCGTCGGCGCGCGGAAGCCATCGCTGGATCGTCTCGCCGGGCCACGGCACGCGTCGCGGGGCCGGCAAACGATTCTGCTCTGCGCGCGCTCGGGCCCGGGGCTCTAAGAACCGCGGCACGAGAAAAAGGGGCTCTCACCGAGAGCCCCTTGTGTCGTCGGCCCGAGACAGGCGGCGGTCAGCCGGCGCCGATCTCCTTGCGAACGATGCTGGCCCCTTCGGCCAGCGCCGCCAGCTTCATTTTCGCGACCATTCTGGCCAGAGGCTTCAGGCCACAGTCCGTGGACAGCGTGACCTGCTCGGCATCGACGTGCTTCAGGATCTGGCGTGCGCGATCAGCGACGACGTCCGGCGTCTCCAGCATGTTCGTGCGAATGTCGAGAACGCCGAGCTGCAGACCCTTGTCCTTCGGGCAGTTGGCGAGAAACTCGATACCGTCCATGTGCCGGTTTGCGTAGTCGAGAACGAACTCGTCGATACCCTCGGTGCCCCAGAGGTGCGGCAGCACGGTCTGGTAGCCCTGCGGGAAGTTCGCGCTCAGGATGTCGTTGCCCCAGGCATTACCGAAGCAGAAGTGCCAGCCGATCTTCGCATCGACGCCGTCGCACATCATCTCGATGCTCTCGCGAATCCACTTGTAATCGTTCTCGTCGTTCGTGAAGAGCGGCAGCCAGGCGCCGAGGTCCTCGATCTGCAGGTACTCCGCACCCATGTCGACGAGGGCCTTCATCTCCTTGTTGAAGATCGGGCAGAGCGCGAACGTCAGATCCTTCGGAGTCTTGTAGTGTGAGGTTTCGTTGAAATAGACGTGCCAGGCCAGATTCGCCGGGCCCGCGCCGATCGAGACCTTGACCGGAACCGTGGCCTTGCTCTTCGCGATTCCGTAAAGGTCGGTCCAACGCAGCACGGATTCGCCGCTGTCCACCGGCCCACTGTTGATGACGCCGCCCCAGTCGTCGAGAAGCGTACCGCCCTGGCTCGGATCCGCGCCTTGCGTCGAGGGGTGCGGATTGCGCGAGTGCTCGAAGCCCGGAATACGCTCGTACAGGTACCAGCAGAAGGAGCCGATGACACCGACATAATCGTCGTACCACATGTTGCCGTCGGTCACGAAGTCCAGGCCGGCTTCCTCCTGGTCGTCGATGACGGTGCCGACCGCGTCGATGTACGCTTCCTCATGAGCGACTTCCTTGAAGGCGACGCGCACGTCGCGGCCCAGCAGCTGATGCTTGAACCAGCCCGGACGCGGGTAGGATCCCACCATCGTTGTCGGCAGGACCTTGTCGATTATCTTTCTGGGCATCCCGAATTTCTCCCTGAGACGTGATTCTTGTCGTTAGCCGGCTGCCGCGGGCAACCGAAGGCGCATGAGTATAAGGCATCGCCTGACGGGAGGGCCATCGGTGGGATCGT
This sequence comes from Candidatus Rariloculaceae bacterium, assembly GCA_965223375.1. Taxonomy (GTDB): domain Bacteria; phylum Pseudomonadota; class Gammaproteobacteria; order Steroidobacterales; family Rariloculaceae; genus CBDCWM01. Next base: position 221,014 of record OZ245000.1, on the reverse strand, counting down.
TGCCGGCTTTATACTGGCCGGGTGCGACGGCCCGTCCGTCGCCGGCCGATCAAATGGTTGTTGGGTGGTGCTCGTTATGCCAGGGAAGCCCGGGATGCCGGTCCGACGTCGCGATCTGCTGCGGCTCGCCGCCGGCGCACTTGGTGCCGGCAAACTGACGGTGCTGCCGGCCCAGTCGCGGCGACTCACGATTGGCGCCAACCCGGCCGGTACGAATTTCAACCTCGTGGCCGGCGGCTTCGCCCGGGTATTGCAGGAGACGCTCGGCGTGGCGTCTACCGTGCGTCCTTACGCCGGTTCGTCGGTGTACATTCCGATGCTGCAGCGCGGCGAAATCGCGCTCGGCATCAATTCGAGCATCGATTCCTATCTTGCCTGGGCCGGCGAGGCGCCTTACCCGCTTGCAATGCGCGAACTCAGAACGCTGCTGGCGATCTATCCGCTCGGATATATGTTCTGGGTGCGGGCCGAATCCGATCTGGCGCGCGTCGAAGATCTCGCCGGGCGCCGTGTCGTCCTGAACTACCGCGGTCTGGTGCCGCTCGATCGACTGAACCGTGCGATTCTTGCGACCGGCGGTTTGACCGAAAACGACGTCGTGGCAGTCACCGCTGCGGGGTTGCCGGAGGGGGCGAGACTGGTCGCCGAAGGTCGCGCGGAGGCGGTCGCAATGGGCTATCGCCTGCCGCTCGTGCGCCAGATGCATGCGTCGATTCCGGGCGGCGTACGATTTCTGACGCTCGGCCGGGATGAGTCGCAGGTCGCAGCAATCATGCCGGGGGCGGGGGTCATCGACGTGTCGCCCGGACCCGGCACGGTCGGGATCGATCGCCCGCTGAGGCTCGCGGTATACGACACCTGGCTCAACACGGGAACGCATCTGGGTGACGAGGACGCGTACACCATTACCGCCGCGATCAGCGGCGAATGGGCGTCACTTCGGCGGGATTATGCAGTGCTGGAAGACGTGCCGCCGACGGCGCTGTCGCCGAGCGCATCCCCGGTACCCTATCATTCGGGGGCGGCTCGATACTGGCGCGAGGTCGAAAGGTGGACGCAAGCGCACGAATCGAATCAGGAAAGTCTGCTCGACGCGTGATCGCACGCGCCGTTGCCGGCTGCGTTGCAGTCGCTGCGTTGGTAGCGACGTTTACCGCTCTGATGACACGAGAGCGCGCAGAGCGCCCAAATGTCGATTCCGCCCCTGCCGGCGCCGTGTCGACGTCCCCGATCGCGGTCGGGTCTTCGGCAGGCACTGGAACGGTTCCCGGCGATGACGATCTGATCAAGCGCGCGCGGAACGCTTTTCAGAGTGAGCTGCTGGCAATGCCCGAGGCGGCGCTGCGGTCGGTGATGCGGCTTGCGATTCAGGACAATGCGCTCGACTGTTCCGATGTGACCGGGACGCAGGTGCTTGCCCCGGGCGTGCCGGCCTGGCGCGTGTCCTGTGCCGGGCCGAGGGCCTACATCGTCGAAGTCGACGGCCTGGGACGCTTCGTCATCGAGCCGCAGATCTACCACGAGGGTCCCGTCATGCCGCGCGTGCCGGCCGAAACGTTCCCGAATACACCCCGGGAACGCTGGCCGGAGCGCTTCCAGCCACTGCGCTGACCGGCCGGCGCGGACGGGCGTCGCTGTCAACGCCCGGTGGAGCCGACACCCGGAGGCGCTGGCACATCGTGCGGCAGGCGTCCGGCACGGCAAACGCGTCCGCGCCGGCGCCTGTGCGCCCACCTCCGGCGCAGTCGACGTCGGGCCCGGGGGCCCCGCCCGGCCTGATCAGTGGCCGGGATTGCTCAGGAATGGCGGCGGATAGTGCCGGTTGCCGCGCTCGAGCGTAATCCACCGCAGCTCAGTGAACGTGTCGATGCCCGGTTTGCCGCCGTGTCGCCCGACGCCGCTGGCACCGATACCGCCGAACGGCACGTGCGGCTCGTCGTGGACAGAGCAGTCGTTGATGTGGGCCATGCCGGTTCTGATTCTCTGAGCGACATGCAGGCCTTTCTCTTCATCCCGGGTGATGATTCCCGATGACAAACCGTAGTCCGAATCGTTGGCGATTTCGATTGCCTCTTCGACACCGGCTGCACGAATGATCGGGGCGACCGGTCCGAACGTCTCTTCGCGGAAAATCTGCATGTCGCGCGTCACGTCACCGAGCACGGTCGGCTCGATGAAGAGCCCGTCGTTGTTGCCGCCGCACAGCACCTTCGCGCCTTTCTGCACGGCCTCGTCGATCTGCCCGCGAATCTTCGCGAGTTGCGTCTCGTTGATGACCGGCCCAATGCAGTTGCCGAGCTCGTGCGGGTCGCCGACGTTCAGCTTCTTCGTATTTGCCACGAGCTTCTCGGTGAACTCGTCCGCGATGCTCTCGTCGACGATGATGCGCTCGACCGACATGCAGATCTGGCCCTGATGCATGAACGAGCCGAACGTGGCTGCGTCGACGGCATGCTCGATGTCGGCGTCGTCGAGCACGATCAGTGCGTCTTTGCCGCCGAGCTCTACGCAGCACTTCTTGAGCAGGCCGCCGGCCTGCGCTGCGATCTTGCTGCCGACTGCGGTCGACCCGGTGAAGCTGATGCCGTGCACAAGCGGGTTGCCGATCAGCTCGCCGCCAACCTCCCCGACGTGGTCGCGCGAACAGGTAATCACATTGAATACGCCCGGCGGTACGCCCGCCTCCTCGAGAATCTCGGCGAAGGCGATGCCGCCGGCAACCGGCGTTTCCTCGGACGGCTTGAGCACCACGCAGTTGCCGACCGCGAGAGCGGGGGCGAAGCCGCGGGAGCCGAGAATCATCGGGAAGTTCCACGGTGAGATCACGCTGACGACGCCGAGCGGCACGCGCATCACGAGGCTCACCTTGCCGTACTCCGATGGCAGGATTTCGCCGTTCACCTGATACGCGGCAGCGGCCGCGGCGCGAAAGACGCCGGAGCTGTAGCCGGTCTCGAACATGCCCTTGCCGATCCACGAACCGCCTTCCTCGATCAGCACCTGGTGCAATTCGTCCGCTCGGGCTTCGAGAATGTCGCCGGCCCGGTGCAGGATTCGGGCCCGCTGTGAGTGGCTCATCGCAGACCACGCGGGAAAGGCTTCCTGTGCCGACTCGATGGCCTTCGCCGCGTCGGCTTTCGAGGCATCGGCGACCGACGCGAAGGTCCCGCCGGTCGACGGGTTTCCGACATCGAACTTCGCGCCGCCGGCGGCGTCGGTCCAGGTGCCGTTGATATAAAGTTGTCGGTTGTCGACGCTCATGTGGTCTCCTGCAGCTGCTTGGTTCTTGCTCGAAAAAAAAGTTGCGGCTCAGCCCTGTACGGGATAGGCCCTGAGAAAGGTCATGATTCTGGACGCGTTCTTGCCGAGATCCGTCAGCCCGATCCGGGAATGGGACCGCAGGTCGATTCGGCTGCCGCGCTCATGCGGGCGGATTCTGACGACGACGTCATCCTTGAAGCGAAAGAACGGGGTCGTATCCACCGCTTCGATGCGGCCGGTGGTGCTGTTCTGGTCGACGATGTCCCAGCCGAGCTCCTCGGCGACCTCGAGCGCGCGATCGAACGCTGCCTCCGGTGACAGAGTCGAAATCAGCGGCTCGATGTCCGGGTGCGTCTGCCGCTGATTGGCAGCGACCTCCGGTCCGCCGTATTCGGCCGGATTGCTGCCGGCCGGGCGCAGCGGCAGCACGGCGATGAATTCCGGCGGGTCATCGAGGTCGGTCGTCACGTCGTTCATGAATGGTCCCGGCGGCGGCGCTGCCTGATAGAAGTAGAAGAGGCCGAACATGACGAGCATGCCGAATGTCGCGAGCGCCGCACGAAACATCCCGCCCGAACGGGTGTTGGCGGCCGTGACCCAGCTCACAATCCCGAGCGCTGCGACGATCAGGCTTGCGATCGCGACATGCCCGAGAACGCCAAAAGCGGCTGGATATGAAATCACGCCCTGACGCGATCCCGCGATGACGGCGACCACGGCAATCGTCAGCAGAATCGCAAGGCTCACTGCTACCGATGCCCAGGTGCGAGCCGATTTCCAGTTCATGCTCCGCCCCGTTCTTTTCGTTTGCTCGAAAGTATAGACAACGACCTGTTCACTGTCAGGGGGAGTCCGAGTGGGTAGAATCCGCCGGTCGTCGTGATCCCGGCAGTTGCCGATGCCCCAGTCCGTTCTCACAGTTGCGCTGATCCTGACCCTTGCTTTCGGCGCTTCCGGCTGTGCGCTCAGAGCCGTGAGCGGCAGTTTTCCGGAAACCACGGCGCTGGCACCTACCTCGGCGGGAACGCTGAGCGCGGTGGCGTCGCGGGTGCGAACGGGGCTCGACGGCGACGACTCGGCGCTCTGGTTGCTCGACCGGGCCGACTACTCGCTCGAGGCGCGCCTGGCCGTGATCGACCGGGCGAGCCGGTCGCTCGATATCCAGTATTTCATTTGGGAGAAGGACGCGTCGAGCCGGCTGTTCGCACATCGCATCGCGCTGGCGGCCGAGCGCGGCGTCCGTGTTCGGATCCTGCTCGATGACCTGACGCTCAGTCAGCAGGACGGCGAATACCACGGCCTCTCGCAGCATCCGAACATCGAAATCCGCTCGTTCAATCCGTGGAACCGCCGAACGAGCGCGGGCCGTGTCGCCGAGTTCATGGTCCGCTTCGGCCATCTGAACCATCGCATGCACAACAAGGTCATCGTGGCAGACGGGCACTTCGCGATTGTCGGTGGGCGGAATATCGGCGACCGCTACTTCGGGCTCTGGGACGACTTCGTGCAGAACGATCTGGATGTGATGGCGGTCGGGCCGGTCGTCGACGCGATCATCGACGGTTTCGACTGGTACTGGAGCAGCCGCGAGTCGTTTCCGCTGTCGAGCTTCATTCGTGGTCGCGATCTCGATGCGAATTACCGGGAAACCCTCGACACGATCATTGCCGGTTACCGCAGCGAGAGCGATAGGCTGGATAAGTTTCCTTTAGAAATAGATAGTTGGAACTCTTTTCTCGACGAGCTGACAACCACCTATCTGCCTGGCCAGGCCCGCTATGTCATCGACGATCCGGAGGTGGCCCGCCGCGATCCGATCGCCCTGGTCGCGCCCCTGAACGAGTTCCTCGAGCGGGCGGAGGAGAGTGTTCTGATCAGCTCGCCTTACATGGTGCCGGACGATGAGTTCATGGCACTCCTCGGTTCGCTCGTGAGCCGGGGCGTGGCCGTGACCGTTCTGACGAACTCTCTCGCGTCAAACAATCACATGATTGCGCATTCGGCCTACGCGTTGCGTCGCCGAGAGCTCTTGAGGCTGGGCGTCGAGCTGTATGAATCCCGGGCCGACTCCGCGGCGTTGAGCGAATACACGACGCCGCCGGCAACTCCGGCCTTTCTGGGTTTGCATACGAAAGGGATAGTGGTCGACGGACGGTACAGTTACATCGGTTCGGCGAATATCGATCCGCGTTCGCTGATTCTCAATACCGAGCTTGCCCTGTTCATAGAGGGTGAGGCCGTTGCCGAAGGGCTGGCTGCACTGATACGGCGGGATATCGAGCCGGATCAGGCCTGGCGGGTTACGCTGGAAGGGAAGCGCCGACTGGTCTGGTCGAGCAGCAGGGGAACCGTACGCCGAGAACCGGCACAGGGTTTCCGCCAGCGGATCGCCGAGTTCTTTATCAGCCTGTTGCCGATAAAGGAGCAGTCGTAAGGCAGGAGCGGGAACCGGCCGAGGTTATCTTTCGAGATACTGGAGCTTGTCCTTTACGTCCTGCCAGTCATCGGCGTCGTCCGGCGCTTCCTTCGCCTTGTCGATAACGGGCCACTCCTTCGAGAGCTCGGCGTTCAGTTCCAGAAAATTCTCCTGCCCGTTCGGGACGTCGTCCTCCGAAACGATGGCCTCGACCGGGCACTCCGGTTCGCATAGCGTGCAGTCGATGCACTCTTCCGGGTCGATGACGAGCATGTTCGGCCCTTCGTGGAAGCAGTCGACGGGACATACTTCGACGCAGTCGGTGTATTTGCATTTGATGCAGCTGTCGATGACAACGAACGTCATGCGCTGACTCCTCGGGCGTGGACGCGAACGGCGCGAATTTTGCTACAAATCCGGAGAGAACTAAAGCTGTTCAGGGGCGACCCTGACACGCATCCCTTCGAGCGAGTCGTCAACCCGTATCTGGCAGCTGAGCCGGCTGGACGGCAGCCGGTCGATGACGCAGTCGAGCATCCCGTCCTCCATCGGCTCGGGCGGGGGCAGGCGCTCCGCCCAATCGGGCTCGATGTGGACATGGCAGGTAGCGCAGGAGCAGGAGCCGCCGCACTCGGCGACGATGCCCTCAACGCCGTTGTCGACGGCGGCTTCCATCAGCGACTCGCCGGACCTGGCCTCTATCTCGACGGTCGTGCCGCCTGGTTGTTCGAAGACGATTTTCGGCATTCCCGACTGCCTCTTCCTTGCGACCTTACGAATATGCTTATGCCGAGCGGCTGGCTCCGTCCGGCGGCCGGAGGGTATACTATTTGGCCGCTCAAGTCGCGGCCCGCCCGTCGCCGGAACCTCGTTTGTCACCCGTCTGCGGCTTTGCCGAGCGGCAGTGGTACGGATATAACAACAGCAAGTTATGGACACGCAGGACATCAACGCAGAATCGATAGTGGTGCGTTTCGCCGGGGACTCCGGCGATGGCGTTCAGCTGATGGGTACCCAGTTCGTCGCTTCGACGGCCGAGCTCGGCAGCGACTTCGCCACGTTTCCCGACTATCCGGCAGAAATTCGGGCCCCGGTCGGAACGACGTTCGGCGTTTCGGCGTATCAGATTAATCTCGGTGCCCGTCCGATCACGACGGCTGGCGATGCCCCGAGGGTTCTGGTCGCTTTCAATCCCGCCGCCCTCAAGGTCAACTTGCCGTTACTGGAAGATGGTGCATTGATCGTCCTCAATGTGGATACGTTTACGTCCCGGAACCTGGCCAAAGCCGGGTACGAAAGCGATCCCCGGCAAACCGGCGAGCTCGACTCCTATCAGCTCGTCGAGGTCGAGATGAGCCGTCTCACGCTCGAGGCCGTCAACGAGTACGGCCTGAGCAAGAGCGACGCCGGCCGCTGTAAGAACTTCTATGCGCTCGGCCTCGTCCAGTGGATGTTCGGGCGCAACACCGACGTCATTGAGAAATGGGTCCGCGGCAAGTTCGCGTCCCGGCCGATTATCCTTGACGCGAATGTAGCGGCGCTGTCGGCGGGTCATGCCTACGGCGAGACGGCGGAACTGGCTGCCGCGCTCCCGCATCTTGGCACCGCGCCGGCCCGCTTCGAACCGGGCGAGTATCGCGGCGTGCGCGGCAGCGAGGCACTCGCGCTCGGTCTGGCGGCCGGTGCCGAGCTCGCCAACCGCAAGCTGATTTTCTGTTCGTATCCGATCACGCCCGCGTCGCCGTTGCTGCATCAACTCGCACGGCTCGGTGACCTCGGTGTCGGCATCTTTCAGGCCGAGGATGAAATCGCTGCTGCCTGCGCCGCCATCGGAGCTTCTTATGGCGGCTCGATTGGCGTGACGTCGAGCTCCGGTCCCGGGGTCGCTCTGAAGACAGAGGCGATCGGTCTTGCGATCAACGCCGAGCTGCCGCTGGTCATCGTGGATTCGCAGCGCGGCGGGCCCTCGACCGGATTGCCGACAAAGACGGAGCAGTCCGACCTGTATCAGGCTGTCTACGGCAGGAACGCCGATGCGCCACTGCCGGTCGTCGCTGCCCGATCGCCGAGCGACTGTTTTGACGCGGCAATCGAGGCAGTTCGTATCGCGTTGCGCCACATGACGCCGGTGTTTCTTCTGACCGATGGGTACCTCGCGAATGCCGCCGAGCCGTGGCTGCTGCCCGATTTCGGCAGCTACCCGCCTATCGAGACAAGGACGCTCGATGGCGCGGAAACGGACGCCCGGTCCGGTCTCTACCGGCGCGACCCGGCGACACTGGCGCGGCCATGGGTCATGCCCGGAATGCCCGGCCTGACGCATCGGATCGGTGGCCTGGAGAAGGACATCGACACCGGTGCCATCTCCTACGAGGCGGCAAACCACCAGGCCATGACGGACCTTCGCAAACGCAAGGTGGAGCTCGTTGCCGACTTCATCGGCGATCAGGAGGTCGCCCGCGGCGCGGCTTCGGGAAGAGTCGCCGTCGTCGGCTGGGGCTCGACTTTCGGCGCGATCTACCAGGCGGTCCGACAGGTCGGGCGGATCGCCGATGGGGTGAGTCACATTCATCTGCGGCACATAAGCCCGTTCCCGAAAAATCTCGGCGAGCTGCTGGGCGGTTTCGACAAGGTTCTCGTCCCGGAGATGAATATGGGGCAACTCGCAACCGTGCTGAGGGACAAGCTCGGCATCGACGTTTTTCAGCTCAACAAGGTGACCGGGCAGCCGTTTCGGATCAGCGAGCTCGTCGAGTTCATTCGCTCGCACCTCGATGGCGTCGACAACGTTGCGCCGCTGCCGCGCACTGCCAGGAGTGATGCACGATGAGCGCGCAACTGACGGCGAAGGACTTCACGAGCGACCAGGAAGTTCGCTGGTGCCCGGGTTGCGGCGACTACGCGATACTCAAGTCGATGACGCGGGCGCTTGCCGACGCCGGCGCGGATCCGGACAACACCGTGTTCGTCTCCGGCATCGGTTGTTCGTCGCGTTTCCCGTATTACATCGAAAGCTACGGGTTCCACACGATTCACGGTCGCGCGCCGGCCATTGCAACCGGCCTCAAGCTCGCGAATCCGGAGCTCGATATCTGGGTGGTGACCGGCGATGGCGACGGCCTGTCGATCGGCGGCAATCATCTGCTGCATGCCCTCAGGCGCAACGTGGGGCTCAAGATTCTTCTCTTTAACAATGAGATCTACGGTCTCACCAAAGGCCAGTTCTCGCCGACCTCGCGTCCGGGTACGCGGTCGCCGTCGAGTCCCGGCGGGTCGTTCGATGCTCCCGTCTCGCCGGGCATGTTTGCGCTCGGCTCCGGTGCGCGCTTCATTGCCCGGGCCATCGACGTGGACAAGAAGGGCCTGGGTGATGTGCTCGGAGCGGCGCATGCCGAGCCCGGCGCGGTATTCGTCGAGATCTTCCAGAACTGCATCGTCTATAACGAGGATGTGTTCGACTCTTTCGCCGCAAAGAGCAACGCGGCGGAAATGCAGATACACGTCCGGCACGGTGAACCGCTCGTCTTCGGTGCGGACGGCTCGAAGGGTTTGAGCTTCGATGTGAGCTCAATGGCGCTGGAAGTCGTCGATGCCGCGGCGCATCCCGAGATGGTGCTGGTTCACGACGAGCGCAATGCGACGCTCGCTCAGCTGTTGCTCGGAATGAAGGACCCGGACTTTCCGGTCGCGTTGGGCGTCATCTACAGAAACCCGGCAGAGAGCTACGAGCGCGCCTTCTACGACGCTCACCCGACCCGGCTCGAGCGCAAGAAGAGTGTCGCGGCGGCACTCACGCAAACGAGCACCTGGAAGGTCGAGTGAGTTTGGGGACAGTGACCCTAACTCGGCGACGCCGCTGAACTAGTGTGATTTCCTCCGGGAGTTAGGGTCACTGTCCCCAAACTCTCTGTCCCCAAACTCTGCCCCCAAATTCACTGTCCCGCGATTTCCTCCGCTACGCGCTCGACCTCGCGCCATACCCGTAAGAGGTTGCCGCTCCAGATCATGCGAATGTCGGCTTCGGAATAGCCGCGGCGAGCCAGCTCGGCCGTGACATTCGGGGTTTCGAGGGCATCGGACCAGCCGCTGATGCCGCCCCCGCCGCCGAAGTCGGAACTGATGCCCACGTGATCGATCCCTATCAGCTCGACCGCGTAATCGATGTGATCGACCAGAGCCGAGACATTGGCCGGCGGCCACTGCGCTTCGATTTCTCCGAGGCCGCGGAGAAATGCGGTTCGCGTTTCGCCGTCGAGCTCTTCAGGATCCACCGGCGTGTCCAGTTCCAGCGACGCTGCAAGTTCCGCAACGGCCGCATCGCGCTCCGGCGGCTGGACCGTTACGTAGGTCTCGAAAGCGACGATCTGGACGACGCCCCCGTTGTCGCGAAGCAGCCTCAGGGTTTCATCGTCGAGATTGCGAACGTGGTCGCCCACTGATCGCACACTTGAATGCGAGGCGATTACCGGGGCCGAGGAGAGCATGATTGCCTGGTCGGCGCTGGTCTTCGACGCGTGGGAGATATCCACCATGACGCCGAGCTCGTTCATGCGTCGAACGGCCGCTGCACCGAGTTCGCTGAGCCCGCCGTGCTCTTCCGGTGAGTCGCCGAACTGTGGCCTCGGCTGAGCCGAATCCGCGAGATCGTTGTGGCCGTTGTGCACGAGCGTGACGTACCGGGCGCCGAGCTCGTGGTAGCGGTCGAGCAACCCGAGGTCGGTACCGATCACGTAGCCGTTCTCGATGCCGATGGCAGCGGCGAGCCTGCCGCTCGAGACAATGCGCTCGACGTCGTCGGCGCGATACGCAAGCTCGATCCGATCCGGGTACATCTGATCCGTCATGCGATGGATCGCGTCGAACTTCGTGATGGCGTCGCGCTGCGCGGCCGCGTAGTTTTCGGCAGTTCGCTCCGTTTGCCCGACGTAAACGATGAAAAATGCTGCGTCCAGTCCGCCGGCTTCCATTTTCTCGAGATTGACCTGGATGTCCGCCGTAGCCGGGTCCACGGCGGGCGTCGCGTAGTCAAAGCTGATGTCGACGTGGGTATCGAGTGTCAGCACGTCCGCGTGAAGCGCTGCGGTTGCAGCCGCCGCGCCGTCCGTGGCGCCCGTCAGCTCGGTTGCCGAAGCGCCGTCTGCCGACGACGCGCTCGACGACTCTGCGCCGGAGGGCGACCCGATGGTCGGTGGCGTTGCCGGTGCCTCGGCGGGGCCGTTGCCGCAGGCGACCAGCAGGATTCCTGCAAGAAACGTCGACACAATCGATTTCACGGGACTACTCCGGTGTCTGTGGTCTGTCAGGCTTCGGCGGGCATCAGATGACGGGCGTCGACCGGGCGCATCAGGGCATTCGCGATCAGCGCGATCGCAAGCAGGGCCGCCATCAGGTACATCGTCGTGTTGTAGAGGCTGCTGGTCGGATCGACCGTGCCGGGCGGGGCGATCTCCATCAGTTTCGCGATCGTCACAGTCTGGTTTGCGACCAGAGCCGGGAGCTCCTCGATCGTTGCGCCGAAGGCCGCCAGAAACGCATCCGGCTCGACCCGCGTAACGAGATCGGCAATTGCGGCGCTGACCGAGCTTTCCCGCAGCCGATCGATCGCAACCGGGCCCAGCACGCCTGCGACGCTCCATGCCGTCAATAACCTGCCATGAATACCGCCAACGTAGCGGGTCCCGAAGACATCGGCGAGGTAGGCGGGGATCGTGGCAAAGCCGCCGCCGTACATCGTGAAAATGATCATCGTCGCCGCGTAGAAGTAGACGAGCCAGATCGTCGCCGGGTTCAGGCTGACCTGTTGGGCCGTGTACGGAATCGAGAGGTAGAGAAGGATGCCGAGGGCGAAGAAGATCCAGTAGGTGTTGCGTCGGCCGATATAGTCCGACGTGCTGGCCCAGAAGAATCGGCCGACCATGTTGAAGACGCTGATCATGGCAACATAGGTCGCCGCGAAAGCGCCGTCGACGATGCCCGGCAGGGTCGTGCCGAAGATGTCGGTCATCATCGTGCGTGCGACACCGAGAACGCCGATTCCGGCGGTGACGTTGAAGCACAGCACGATCCACAGCTGATAGAACTGCCGCGTCTTCAGTGCTTCATCGATGTGGACATTCCGCGTCGCGATCATCCGGCGCTGACTTTCCGCTTCGTCGGGCGGCTGCCAGCCCGGCGGCGCCCACCCCGGTGCCGGGATGCGGTACGAGAATGCCGCCAGCAGCATGACCGCAAAGTAGATGACGCCGAGCGCGACAAAGGTCTGAGCGACGCCGACACTGCCTGTGCCGACCGCATAGACGCCTTCCGGTCCCGGGACGAGGAGGCCTGCGACATCGTTCGCGCCGACGACGACGATCTCGCGCAGTTGCCCGCCGATCTCCGCGAAACGTCGTCCACCTTCGGTGACCAGCGTCGTGTCGCTGACCGAGCCCAGGTACTCGGGCGCCTGATAGAAGAGTCGGATCAAAAACTCTTTCAATGGCGTGCCGATGATGGCGCCGCCGCCGAAGCCCATGATCGCGAGTCCCGTTGCCATGCCACGACGATCGGGGAACCAGCGTAACAGCGTGCTGACCGGTGAAACGTAGCCGAGGCCGAGCCCGCAGCCTCCGATGACGCCGTAGCCGAGGTACACCAGCCACAGCTCGTGGAGATAGATGCCGATGCCACCGACGATATAGCCGCCACCCCAGCACGTTGCAGCGACCACGCCCACCATCCGCGGACCGACGGCTTCGAGCCACTTGCCGGCGAAGCTGGCCGCAAGCCCGAGAAACACGATTGCGACACTGAATATCCACAGGACGTTGCTCAGCGTCCAGTCGTCCGCAGCAGGTGTGACAACACCGAAGACGCGTGTCAATGCAGGGTTGTAAATGCTCCATGCATAGACCGAGCCGATACAAAGATGTATGGCAATGGAGACCGGCGCGACGAGCCATCGATTGAATCCGGGCTCCGCGATGATTCGCTCTTTCGAAAGTAGTGCAGTCATACGTTTCTCAGCCGCTCGGTGCCCGGTTTGGGAGCGATTCGCAGGACCTTCCGGGAAAAGTCGCAAACGAGCTGATCCGCCAGCCATGCGGGATCGATTTCTATTGCCTGCGCGACCAATGGCGCAAGCTCGGCGTCGAGCGCGTCGCAACGGGACGCTGCGGCACGCCGGAATTTCTTCAGTGTTGCGGAGGGGAGTTTGCGGCGATGAGTCCGAAGACGTGAGCTCAGCATGGCAAGGTCGTGGTGCTCACCGAGTTTCTCGGCGATCGCGGACATAGACGCGATTCGGGCTGAGACACTCGTGGCCGCAAGCGGCGACAGAAGCCTGAGGTGCGCGAGGTGCCGCTGGCAGTGCTTTCGGAGCTGGTGCGCGGCGTCCGGTGACGGCATTTCGATGTAACGGCCGCCACTTTCGCGCATCCGGTGATACTCGTCCTCGACGCCCCGGGCGATCTCGCGGTAAGACAGCGCGAGTCCGGCGTCGAACGTTGCCTCGAGCAGCATTCTCGTCTTTGACAGTGACTTGTGCGCTCGCTTGAGCGCCCGGTCGATTCGGCTTGCCCGTCGCGATTTTCCCTTCGAAAGCCTGGTCGCGAGTGCCGGTGCATCGGCCGTCGAATTGAGACGTTCGATCGTCCCTGTCAGCACGTCTTCGTCGCGCAGGGTGCTGAGCGCGCGGCCCGCTTGCCGGAGTGCCTTGTCGATCCCTCGGTAATGATGGCCCGAGCCGAATCGGAGAAGACGTGCGAGGGCGCGCAGGCGCTTGATGGACTTGCGGCACTGGTGGATCGCTTCGCTCGTCCGCCACTGCAGGGCGGCGAGCTGCTCAAACGCGAACGCAAGCTCGGACATCGTGACCCGATGGAGCCCCGTGGCCGGGTCTTCCGACGGCGACAGGCGCTGCGATGGCGGTGCCGGTGCCGGGGGAGAGCTCATGGCAACAGTGTCACTTGTCAGCCGTGCCCGATCAATAGTCGCTCGGGCGGCTGCGCCCCGGGGTTCGGCGCGGCGGTGGCCGGCCGTTGCGGCTGATTGAAGCAAAGGATCCGGGCGGGCGCGCGGCTTCCGGCGGCACGGGCCGATCGCTCGTCGGGCATGACTCGTCGCCCCCAACGATGGCATTATTGCGGCTCGTCACTGGGCGACATCACGTTGGGGGAATGAGTCACATGTCGAAGAATGCCAGTCTTGCTGCGGTGACCGGGCCGGCCCGTATCGCGCTGAGCGGTCTGATCGTGCTGGGATTGTCAGCCTGCTCGCAGGAGTCCGACCCGCAAAGCGAGAGTGCGGACGCAGCGGCGCCGGCTGAGTCGGCGGAGCCGGCAGCCTACGTCTTCGACCGCGATCCGGTGCCGCCGAGCCCGCCCGTGAGCGATCTGCTCGGGCGTGGCGAATACCTGGTCGAAACGATCGTTGGTTGCGGGAATTGCCACCACGGCCGGGACGAGGAAGGCAACTTCGTGCCGGGTCAGGAATATGCCGGCAATTTCGTGATCGAGGAGCCGGGATTCACTGCCTACGCGCCGAACATCACGCCGGACATGGAAACCGGCATCGGTGCATGGACCGACGAAGAGGTCGAGCGAGCCATCCGACTGGGCGTGACGCGTGAAGGTCGCGTCATGGGGCCGCCGATGGCCTTTCCGTATTATCACGATATCTCGAGCAACGACATGGCCGCGATCATCGCGTACTTGCGAGCTCAGCCGGCCGTGAGCCGCGAGGTACCGGAATCGACGTTCAATATTCCGCTGCCGCCGGCCTGGGGTGAACCGATCGATGCGCCGATCCCGGATATTCCCCGGAGCGATCGGCTTGCCTACGGCCGTTATCTGACCCATACGCTTGGCCACTGCACGCAGTGCCATACGCCGCTGGTCAATGGCGTCGAGGATTTCTCGCGCATCGGTGCGGGGATGAATATCTACCCGCGGCCCTTCGGCTATGAATGGTCGGCGCTCGCCGCGAACATCACGCAGCACGAAACGCTCGGCATCGGCACATGGACGGATGACGAAATCAAGCGGGCGATCGTCGAGGGCGTCAGCCGCGATGGCCGGCAGCTGCTCCCGTTCATGGGCTTCGATTTCTATGCCGGTATCTCGGACGAGGACCTCGATCTGATCGTCGAGTATGTCAAGACGTTTCCGCCCTCCGAGGCAACGCCGCCGTCCGGCGAAGGCGAGGAGTAGCCGCTAAGGATCGCGGCCGGCGAGAAGCGAGATGATCGATCGTCGGCGCTTTCTGCAGTCGGGAGTTGCGCTGTCGGCAGTGTCTGCAGGCAGCACGGCGGTGGCACGAGCTGCAGGTGCGGTGACACGGACGGCCGCTCCGGGCGCGCCGGTGTTGCGTCCGGAGCGACTGATCGTCGATAGAGGGCTGCCCGAGGCGCGACTGACGGCGCGCGCGGCACGGGCGGCGGGTATCCCGATCGCCGTGGTCGACGGCGACATGTCGCGGCTTTGGTACGACGAATTCGACTTACAGTGGCGGCGAAAGCCGATGGTGCTGGCGGGCGTCACGGCACCTGAAGGGCTGTTCGTGCTCGAAACGCTGGCCAGCGATCGCGGCATGCGCGTCGTCTATCGTGGCGACCACCGGCGGTCAGGCGCGGGGCTCGCGCGTCATCAGTTGCGGGGGCCGGCGACAGTGCTCGGGCCGCTGGCGGCCGGTCGCGCAGGCACGGATTTCTGGGGCGAGGAAATGGTCGCTGCGTTGAGTCGCTGTGGGTCTACACGTGCGCCGGTGCAGACGGTCGACCTGGCCGCCCGGGTTGTTGGCGGTCGGGGGGATAACCGGTCAGGTAACCCCGCGCGTAATCGGCGCGCCGAACGCCGGCCGGCAATCCGCAACAGGGCGCCTGCCGCTCCGCATATCGTCAGCTGGCTCATTGCACCGCGCGGCACAGCCACGCCGATCACGGCGGTGGCAGTCAATACGGTCTGAATCGGTATTCGGGCATCCCGGGCGTGCCGAGTCGGTCCAGCGCAGACCGGGCATCGGCCCCGGGCTGCTGCGTCGGTCCCGCTCCGCCACCCATCTGCCCGGAGTTGAGTCGGCCCCGCGTCAATCCCGCTCCGCTTCAGTCGATGACCCGATTGCGCTCCACGTAGCGATCCCAGCCTTCTACCATCTCGCGAAAGCGCTCCGGTTCGGCGGCCGAGAGATCGATTTGCTCGAAAGGATCGCTGTCGAGGTCGAACAACTGCCAGCGCCGCTCCGCTTCCGGCAGCGCTCTGTCCCAGACGACTTTCCACTGGTCGCGCCGGATGCTCCGGTGGCTGTAGAGCTCCCAGCCGAATTCCGTACCGGGCTCATGGACGGTTGCGGTTTCTCCGAAGAGCATCGGTCGCATTGAGCGGCCTTGCGGGCGGAGCACCGGACGCCCTCGCCATGTATCGCCCGGATGCACGAACTCTGCGATGTCGAGGAACGTCGGCAGCAGATCGATGACGGTCGCAATCGCTGCGCTGCGTGTTCCTTCTTCGATCAGGTCGGGAAAGCTGGCAAACGCCGGTACGTGTATACCACCCTCGAAGGCGGTCGCCTTATGCCGGTGAAACGGCGTGGCGCTTGCGCTCGCCCAGTTGCGTCCGTACATCACGTAGCTCGTGGCGCTGCCCAGGTTGTCGAGGCTGTGGTCGTAGGCTGTACCGACGTGTTGCTGGATGTTCCGGCCGAGGTCCAGACGGTTGGACTCGGCGCCGTTGTCGGACATGAAGAAGATCAGCGTGTTGTCGTATTTGTCGATTGCCTGCAGGTAGTCGATGACCTGGCCGATGTAGCGGTCGAGGTCGCTGACCATGGCCGCATAGATCTCCATGCGCCGAGCGGCAAACGCGCGTTCTTCATCGCTCAGAGAATCCCAGCGCGGCTCGAAACGGGTGTCGTCGATCGCCGGGACATCCGGATCGACGAATCCCAGCGCGCGTTGCCGTGCGAGGCGCGCGGCATAGAGTGCTTCGTATCCGTCGTCGTAATCACCGTAGAATTTCGCGATCGATTCGGTGGGCGCCTGCAGCGGCCAGTGCGGTGCCGTGTAGGCGAGGTAGGCAAAGAACGGCCGGTTCGCGCCGCGGTCCTGCTCGATGTAGTCGATCATCCGCTCGGTATAGAAGCGGGTCGAGTAGAAGCTGTCGTCGACATTGACGATGTCGTCGCCGTCGCGGTAGCGGGCGGGCTGTGGCCCACGCCAGTCCCAGGGGCCGAGGTGTGCCGCTCCGTCCAGAGAGACGAACGAGCGCTTGAAGCCCCTTGCGCGCGGGCCGGACTCGACCTCGGGGCCGAGATGCCACTTGCCGGTCATGTAGGTGTCGTAACCGGCTTCGGTCATCAATGACGCGAGCGATGCCACCTCGAAATTCAGATAACCGACGTAGCCGGGAACGCCGATGTGCTCCTCGCGTGTGGGGCTGCCTTGCACGCCGACACCGGCGAGGTGATTGTCGACGCCGGACATCAGCATGGCGCGAGTCGGCGAGCAGGCGAGGCCCGTGTAGAAGTTCGTCAGCAGCATGCCCTGACCGGCCAGCCGATCGATATTCGGCGTGGGGATCTCGGAACCGAAGACGCCGAGATCGCCGAAGCCGAGATCGTCGGCGACGATCAGCAGGATGTTCGGTCGCTGTCCGGTCGCGACGGGGTTGGTCGCCGTGTTGCTTTCGGCATCTGTCGCGGCGCTTCCGTCGACGCCAGCCGCGCTATCTCCATCGACGTCTGCGGCGGTGTTTCCGTCGGGGCCGGACTCGCCTGCAGGGGGCAGTTCTGCCGACGGATCGTCGGCCGGAGCGGTGCAGGCGGAGAGCAGGATCAGCGCGGTGGTGGCCAGCGTCGCGATGGCGGGACGCAAGCTGCGCGATTGGCGGTGTGGATCGGTGCGGCCGGTCTGGATTGAGTCGGTGCGTTCGGGCGTAGTGCTCATTCGGTGGATCGGTAGGCAGTCGAGCGGTCAGTATCGGCGCTCGTGAGCGGTCGATTCAAGCGGACGGGTTGGGGCGTGCGCCGGAGTGCGGTTGCCGATCGGTTGTCACGGGCTGTTTCCGGAGGACGGTGCGAGCGGCTCGATACAGGCAGGGCCGTTGTTTTCGGGCTTGTTCACCAGCGTCGATACCGGGTAGGCAGTGACTTCGGTGAACGGTGCGCGAATCAGATTCCGAGGGTCATCGGTCGAGGCGGACAGCCACTCCTGATAATCGTCAGGCGCAACGATGACGGGCATACGATCGTGCAGTCTGCTCAAATGCGGCTCCGCCGCCCGTGTAAGGATCGCGAAGTTGTGCACCCAGCCGTCGGCCGTCTCACGGGCCGTCCAGATCCCGGCCAGCGAGAACGGCTGGAAGCCGTCAATGTGAAAACACCACGGCTGTTTCGGCGGTGTCGTGCCGGCCCACTCGTACCAGCCGATTGCCGGCACCAGGCAGCGTCGCTTATGCGCGGCCTTGGCGAACGCTCGCGACTCGAAGGCGGTTTCGGACCGGGCGTTGATCCAGCTGCGTTTTGCCCACGGCGGCTGAAATCCCCAGACGTGCATCCGACACACGGGCACGCCGTCGGCGTTCAGGCGCACGACCGGCGCCTTGCGGCTCGGCGTCATATTGAAGTCCTGGGCGAAGTCGTCGGGCGGAACGAGCGACCAGTAGCGCTCGAGCGCAGCTTCATCCGGGGTAATGTAGCGGCCGCACACGCGACCAGTGTGCCAGAGTTTGGGGGCGGGGATTTGGGGGAGTTTGGGGACAGTGACCTAAACTCGGCTGCACCGTCCTCGGTGCGCGGAGTTTAGGTCACTGTCCCCAAACTCCCCGCCCCAAACTCCCTCTTGTCCGCACACCTTGGCTGCGGTAGCGTCAGGTTCCCTGCCTAGTTCGGCGCTCAAGCCGGGAAATCCAGTTGAAGATCTGCCGCAGCACACCAGCGGATAACGATACGACTGCCGCCGCGCGGCGGCCGGACCACAGCCGGCGGGTATTGTTGGGCGCCGGAGTTGGCGCGGCAGCGTCGCTGCTGGTGCCAATGCCTCGTCGGGCCACAGGGCAGTCGTCACCGGAAAACCTGCCGGATCGCGTCGAGTTTCAGCGCGTCGTTGCCGCCAATCGGATACTCGCAAATGAGGGCGTCGTCGACGCTTTCGGCCACGTCAGCGTGCGCGACCCACGGGATCGATCGCGCTACGTCATGTCCTATGCCCGCAGCCCGGAGCTGGTCGAGTACACCGACCTGATGACGTTCGAGCAGGACGGCACACCGGTGACGACGGACGGCCGGCGACCGTATGGCGAGCGAATGATTCATGGCGCGATCTACGAGCACCGGCAGGACGTCAATGCCGTCGTTCACCATCACGCCTATTCGGTGGTTCCGTTCAGCGTAACGTCGCGGCGTCTGGTGCCGCTGACGCACACCGCCGCCGTCATCGGCGCGACGATTCCGGTCTGGGACAGTGCTGCGGCGTTCGGGGAAACCGACACACTGGTTCGCACGATGGAGATGGGCCGAGATCTCGCCATGCGACTCGGCGACAACACCTGCCTGCTGATGCGCGGCCACGGCGCCGTCGTCGTCGGGGCGTCGGTGCAGCAGGCGGTGATCTCGGCGATCTATCTGGAGATCAACGCGCGCATACTGACGCAGGCGCTGCTGCTCGACGAATCGCCCAAGGCGCTTAGCGAGCGAGAGGTCGAGCTCGCACGCGAGACGCAGTTTTCGCCGCTCGGGGCGGAGCGGGCATGGGAGTATTACTGCCGACGCGCCGGTGTCGACCCGGTCTGACCCGTTTCGCGCGTGGTCCGCACGTGACGTTGCCTGCCGGGGAATCTGACCGCAGCAAGGGGAAGTGCTGGTGGACGAGCAGCTCGATGATCCCCGCATCGTTCGGATACTGACGCCGCCCGGTGGCGACCCGCGCGACTGGCGGGAAGCGCTCGAACGCCTCCTCGACGGCGACCTGACGCTGACACGCCGCTCGGTCGGTGAGCCTGCCATCAAAGCTGTTCAGCGCATGCTGATCTATCTCGGCTATTCGACGAGCACGACCGGCGCATTCTCGATCGATGGCGATTTCGGTCGGGGTACCAACCGTGGTCTGGCCCAGTTCCAGTTCGAACACGGGCTGACGCGGCGCATCGATCGCGAGGTCCTTTGTTATCCCTGCACCTGGCAGACCGCGAAACACCGGATCGTCGGCATTCCTGACGCGAAGCTCGATGTCGCGAGCATAGAAGCAATGATCGGTGCCGCTCTCGAGGCCACCGAGGCCGGCCGAGTGATGTGCGGAGATTTCGAGGTCGCGATCGGCTTTCTCAACGCGCTGCACGCGCGTGCCATGCTGGATTGTCGGCAGATTCGGGAACGCTATCTTCCGGCCGTGGCCGCCGCGGCTGACAGCATTCGAGACGACCAGGGTGTGGTCATTCGGGCGGAGTGGATTCTCGCCATCATTCGGCAGGAGACGGCCGGCATCGTGCGGCCGCGGTTCGAGCAGCACCTGCTGACGCGCATGCACATGAATGCAACGGATGCCGATTTCACCGAGTTGCGGTTCCGGGCCATGAGTCAGGGCCTGGGGCAGGTGCTTGGCAGGCACTTCAGGCGTGTGGGGGCAGCGTCTGCGCTGGCGATGTATCTGAGCCCGATCGACGAGCAGGTGCTCTACGTCGCGCGCTATCTCGCACGGCGTCCGGACAGTGTCGGGCGACGGCGGCCGACTGCGGCGGATTACCGGGCGGTGGCGAAGTATTACAACGGCCCGGGCTACGAAACGCACCACTACCACGAAAGGTTGCGGCGCTGGTTCACCGAGTTTCAGTCGTTGGCCGACGAGCAGGCGCCGAGCGGCTAGCAGACGCCGGTCGCCTGACTGGCGCCCACCGTCCGGCCGTCGCTGACCGGCTAGCGTGCGGCGGCTTCGTCGCCGATCCTGACGAGGCCGATCGTGTTCGTCGACGACTGATGAATCACCAGCTCGCCGGCGGGCGTGCTCTCCATGTTCCGGATGATGCCGATACCGGACGGCACTGCCCAGCTCTGGAAGGTCTCGGTCGCCGGATCGAATCTGACCAGCGCATCGGGTCGCATGTCCGATTCGTTGTACCAGACGACATCGTCGACGACATGGATTGCGTACGGATGCGAGTCCGGGCCGCTCGGCGACGGCCATTGCTCGAACGAGCCGGACGCAGGGTCGAAGCGGCCGACTTCGCCGCGACCGGAATCGACGTACCAGATGTTGTCGCGGCTGTCGATTGCGAGCCGGCGGATGTAGTGCGGGAGCCCGTCGTACCGGCCGTGGTTCGGGGTCTCGAATTCGGTGATCTCGCGGGTTGCCGGGTCCAGTCGCGCGATCTTGTAGGCGCCGCGGTAGGCGATCCAAAGAAAGCCCTGTGAGTCACGGCGCAGGCCATAGGGTCGGGCGCGTTCCGTCGGCATGTCGGTCAGCCAGACGTCGCCCGATTCGGGCTCGAGCCTCCCGAGCATGTTCGAGTTCTGCAGCGTAAACCACAGCGCGCCGTCTTCGGCCCAGGCCATCGTATGCGGGTCGCGCGCATCGGGGTCGTTGAGCGGATAGACCCGAATGTCACCAGTCGCGGGGTCCAGCCGGCCGATCGTGCCGTTGCCGTTGCCGCTGTACCAGATGCGGCCATCCGGTCCCTCGATGATGCTGTGCGGCCTTGCTGCCGGGTCCAGCCGGTATTCCTGCATCTCGCCCGATGCGGGATCGAGCCTGCCGACCAGGCTTGCCCACATGCCGGTCCACCAGATCGAGCCGTCCGAGTGGCTGATCGGGTCGCGTGATCGCTGCCCGAGCGTCGGCACGGTCCATTCGGTGACAGCGACCTCGATATCGCCGGGTACCAGTGTCGGGGCACGCGCGCCGGTCGGTGGATAGTGCGTTGCCAGATAACCGGCGATTTGTGCGGCCTGCGGTTCCGGCAAGTTGATCATCGTGCCTATCAGGTGGCGCCAGCCGTCGTCCGTGTAGCCGACCGACCGCGTGATGATGGAAACCGGATGACACGCCGAGCAGATGCCCTGCGCCAGCTCCTTGCCGTCACCGTCGGCAAGTTCGACCGCCGCACCCGGTTGCGTCAGGGTGGGGAGGGCAGCAAAGGCCAGCAGGACGCCGGCAATCGCAGGACTTCGCATTCCAGGGCGCATCGGTTTCTCCGTTCACGTTTGACGCCGCTGCGGCAATCGCAGCTACAGCTTCGGCCGATGTCAGCATATTCCTCCAGCGGATTCAAAGCCGGGGCGAAAAATCGCAGGCCGTGATCCCTTTTTTCGCCCTTTGCGCCTTTCTGGTCAGGAGCAGAAAGACGGTCGGCGCCTTCGCCGCCCGAGGATCTGCTCCCCCGATGACAACCAGCTACAGAAAGGAAGGTGCGACATGAACACTTCGATACACAATTCGTTTACTGGTGCCATTGCTACGCTATGCCTCGGTGCTGTTGCGGCGCAGGCGCAGCAAACCGAGACCAGGCTCATCGAGGGCGAAGACTACGCCATGCTTGGCCGGGCAGTCGCGGCCATAGACGATATCGCGGTAGCCACCAGCTTCGACTCCGTCTGGGCCTACCGGGCGGGGAGCGAAGGCGACTGGTCTCTGCCTCCGATACAGTTGATACCTGACAGTTGCGGCCGCTACGCCTGCACGGGCGTCTCGCCTAACGAGGTGGCACTCGGTACGCATGAGGCGTGGGGGTATCGCATTGCGATGGTCGCCACGTACGGCAGCTTATCGAACCCGCGCTACGCCGTCGTCACCTATCAGGGGAATGGTCGTCGCTGGTTTACCGAGGGTGCGGCAGCTACTTTCGCTGACGACGTGCATGCCATTGCGTTGCACGACGACGTGATGGTGCTCGCGACATCCGACAGTAGCGGCGTGTTTTCCTATCGCCGCGTGGGCAGCGGCTGGCAGCTCGATGCGGTGCTGTCCGGCCCGTGGACAGCATCGGGCGCAACTCCCGGTGACCTCAGTCTGGATGGCAACCGGTTGGTCGTTGGTGTGCCCGCGGATGGTGACGGCAGCGTGTACGTCTACGATCTGTCCAGGCGTTCCGACGGCAGTCTGAGTTTCGCTTACGACACCGCGCTGACACCGGGCAATAGCGGAAACCCCTACAGTGATTTCGGCTACAGCGTTGCCAGCGATGGTCACCTGATCGTCGTTGGCGCCTCCTACGAGAACGCGGCCTACGTGTTCGCAGACCGCGGTTGGGATTGGCACGAGGAGGCTCGGCTCACGCACAACGGAGGCTCCCAGGATGCATTCGGGATGCGGGTTGCGATAGACGGCAACGTCGTTGCAGTCAGTGCCCCCTTCGAAGACACCGCCGAAGGAGCGGTGCATGTGTTCAGCCGGATGAACTGGTTCGGCGCGCCTTTCTGGATCCCGGGGGACAAGCTGAGCGCCAGCGACGGTTTTGTCCTCAACGCGCTCGGCCTTGGTCTGGCGATCGCCGGGGATGCCGTGATCGCGGGCGCGCCCAACAGGGTGAATCACAGTGGCAACTACGCGGGCGCCGTCTACATGTTCGGGTGCGCGACGACCCGCGGCGGTTGCTGACCGCCGTTCGCACCGGGGCGTTCGTACCAGGGCGTACGGACACGGGCAGCGACCAGCGCCGATAATGCGACACTGACCATGGAAGGACTTTGTCGCCAGGGCGCTGGCGCTGCCTGTTTTGGCCCGAGCGTTGTTTCCCTGAGCTCCGTCAGAAACCATTGCCGATGACAGGCCCCATCGACCTGTCGAGCCAGCTGACGACTTCGTCAATCAGGCGCTGACGATCCGACGGAATATGCCCGCCCGGCAGCCGGGCATGGCGTTTGTCTTCCTCTGCGGCACCCAGCAGATCGAACATCGGTTGCTGCGCCGTTGCGAACGGCATGATGAAGTCATCGAGGCCATTGATCATCAACGTCGGGACTGTTGCCCTCGGCGCAAACGCCGAAAGTGCGAGATCGGGCGGCAGAAAGTCCGCCATGCCGCCGCCAAGCAGAATGCTGGCCGCGAAGCGCTGATCGACTGCGGTCAGAATCGGGCCGTAGACGGCCCCGGAGCTGAAACCGTAATAGGCTGTCCGGCCTGCATCGACATCTTCGCGCTGCTCGAGATAGTCGAGCGTTCGTCCAAGGTCCTTCGACCAGAACGCTATGCTGTCGCGCATCTGGTTCGGCCCCGAAGGAATGCCGGCCTGCGATGCGCGCTGATAGGTGCCCCGATAGACCGGGTAGATCAGCGCGCGCCCTTCCTCAGGCAGGAAGTCGTAGAGATGCGCTGACGCAAGCGGGCCCTCTGCGTCGAAAAAGAAGGCGTCGTTACCGGGGAACCATACGACCGCCTGATACGGTGGGCGAGCGTCCTTCGGCAGGAACACATGGGCCAGCATCCGTTCGCCGTCGTAGGCTGCATCGAATGATACGAGCTCGTAGTTCCAGTTCGCCGCTTCACGGGATTCCTCCACCCGCGCGTCCAGCGGCAGGTCGTCATAGGCGAAGATTCGGCTGTAAGCACTGAACAGCTCGTCGCTGATGGGCGTCGGCTCCAGCGTGCGGGCATCGATAACCAGCGGGCCGGTCAAAGCCGGGGCAGGGCGCTCGATATACTTCGCACAGCGCAGCCCGTCCGTCTCGCCGCGGGACCATGGGTCGGCGCTATCGGCATCGAACTGGAAAGCGTAGGACGCATCGTTCCAGCTGCCGCCCAGAATGTAGCGGCCGGTTCCGCTGCTGTTGTGTGTCCACTCGCGAACATTGCCCGCCATGTCGTGATTGCCGAAGTCGCTTAGCGCGCGACTCGTACCTACCGGCACCGGCCCGTCTTCAAAATTGCTGTAGCTGATGATGTCCGATAGTTGTTCCTGACGATTGGCCGCTGACCAATGAAACAGCGTCGGCAGTTCCTTCTGGCGGTACGCGCAATACGCCTCTGCCTCGAACCAGCTGACGCCCCGGACGGGCAGGTCGTGGGCTTCTGCTCCATACGATCCGTCTGCCCAGCCGGCTGGGCCTGGCTGGCCGTTTGAATCCGTCAGTCGCGACATCGCCTCGTCGAACCCGAGCGTGCGCTCTCGGTCGTCGAATGGATGGCGCCAGTACTCGGGATTCGTGTACCCACCGTCGGCTACGAATTCGGCGAACGCAGCGTTCGTGACCTCGTAGCGGTCGAGCCAGTAGTCGTCGAGCTCGACCGGCTGAAAACGCTGGCGCTGATACGCTCCGCCCGGGATCTTGACCATGCCTTCCGGCCGTTCCCCTTCGGGGACCAGCTCGTAGCCGTAAGCGAAGACCGTAAACGACGCGACGCCGAAAGGCGCGCCGGTAAACGTCTCGTATCCTTCGTGCTCGATCTGCCAGTCGAGCATGCCGTAGGGAATCCGCTGGCCGATGAGTGGCGTACGGCCGATGTCGATCCATGGCTCGTCCGATCCGTAGCGCCGAAAGCGCACCGTGGCGTCGGCGGGCTCGGTGTTGATCACGATCGGAAGTGAAATTCGATCGAGCCGCTCGCGGATCAGCGCATCCTCCGGCAGCCGTTCGTAGAGTGGATAAAGCCTGGTGAAGGCTGCGGAGATGTCACCGGCTTCGGTCAGTGCATCAACTTCGCTCAGGGTGTCCCGCTCAAACCAGCGGACGACATCGTCATAGAGCTGCCACGACGCCACGGCTACGACGACGAGTACCAGGGCCGCGATCCCTGCCACGGCCCGTCGAGCATCGATCCGCAATCCGCGGAGCCCCGTGTGCCGGGCTTCGAGCGCGCGCAGCGTCCCGGTCATTTCGTCAGTCGACGGATAGCGGTCCTTCGGGTCGCGCGCCAGACACCGCATGACGAAGCTCTCGACATCGGCCGGTACTTCGGGCCTGAGCGCCCTCAGCGAGCCGGGCTCGGCGATCTTGATGCTCTC
The DNA here is from genome assembly GCA_965223375.1 of Candidatus Rariloculaceae bacterium. Lineage (GTDB taxonomy): Bacteria > Pseudomonadota > Gammaproteobacteria > Steroidobacterales > Rariloculaceae > CBDCWM01. The sequence continues at coordinate 195,436 of OZ245000.1, read as the reverse complement.
GACGATGGCGTCGACCGACTGCCCCCGAAATGGGCGGCGCCCCGCGAGCATCTCGTAGAGCATCGCGCCGAACGAAAACTGATCGGAGAACGCATCCACGGACCGCCCAGCGATCTGCTCCGGCGACATGTACGGCGCCGTGCCAAGGATCACGCCATGCCGCGTCATTTGGGTCATCTGCGTGTGTTGAATCTGCGCACGATGAGAGTCGGCATCGGCCCGAACGTCCGCAGGTGCCCTTCGGTCGGCATCGACGGCCGGGTCGGGCTCGGATCGCTTGGCCAGGCCGAAATCGAGCAATTTGGCCCCCGAGGCGCTCAGCATCACGTTGCCGGGCTTCAGGTCGCGGTGCACGATGCCTGCAGCGTGTGCGCGTTCGAGACCCTCGGCCACTTCTCGCGCGTGGATCAGGGCGTCAGTGACCGACATCGGTCCCTGTTTCAGTACCGCGGCCAGCGTCTCGCCTTCGATGAATTCCATGACGAGATAGTCGACACCGTCCTGCTGGCCGATGTCATACAGCGTGCAGATGTTCGGATGATTCAGGCGTGAGATTGCGCGCGCCTCGCGTTCGAAGCGGCGGCGTCTGTCGTCGTCTTCGGCGAAGCGGCCGGGGAGCGTCTTGATCGCAACCACCCGGTCGAGGCGCGTGTCCCGTGCGCGGTAGACCTGGCCCATGCCTCCGGCGCCGATCAGGTCCTCTATTTCGTATGGACCGAGACGCGTATTTGGTTCGAAGGTCGGCGAAGCGTCCTCGCCGTCACCAATCGGCGCACCGGCAAGCACGGGGCGCTCGAGAAAACTGTCGTCGAAATCGTGCTCGAGCAGCGATTCGACTTCCTTCCGCAGACCGGCGTCATCTTCGCAAGCCCGTTCGAGGAACGCCGAGCGTTCTGCCTCGCCGAGCGCCAATGCCTCCTCGACAATCTGCTTGATACGCTGCCAGTTGTCGTTGCTGCCCACGGACTACTCCGGTGAGGATCGGGGCGGTGTGGCGGCCGAAAAGAGTGCCCCTCGCCGCTCAATGTACCGGTCACCAGTACTACCGGCAATTGATGGCATCGGTCGAGCAGGCGAAGGCGGAGGCGACGTCGAGGTCCGCGCTGTGCGCCAGAGCGTGCCTGCGTCAGTCACTCCCCGACAACGCTCGTCTTAGCCACAGGCGCGCGACGGACCAGTCGCGCTTCACTGTGGGAACGGAGATGCCGAGGACTTCGGCGATCTCCTCGTTGCGCAGCCCGCCGAAGTAGCGCATCTGCACGACGCGCGTCTGACGCTCGTCGAGCGCCTCGAGCTGTGTCAGCGCCTCGTCGAGCGCAATCAGGTCGATGTCACCGAGGCCGCCCGCAGCTTCGCGGGACTCGATCAGTGTGACTGCGGTCTCAGCGCCACCGCGTTTGGCCGCATGGCGCTTGCGGGCATGGTCGACCAGGACACGGCGCATGATCTTCGACGCCATTGCGAAGAAGTGCGCCCGATTCTGCCAGGAGATGTTCTCATAGCTGCCGAGCCGCAGATACACCTCGTGGACGAGAGCCGTCGGGGCGAGTGTGTGGCCCGCGCGCTCACCGCCGATGTGGTGGTTGGCGAGGCGGCGCAAATCGTCATAGACGGCCGGCATCAGCTCGACCAGTGCGTCCCGGTCCCCGCGTTCCCAGCGTGCCAGCAGATTCGTCAATGCGTTCGAGTCGGTCATTCGGTCGCCATGCACTCGAGAAGCCGCGCCTGGTGCTCGCTGCGATGCTACCTCGTCGTCCCGGCATGGCGCGCACATCCGACAGGATAGCGGGGTCTGCGCAGCCCGATTTAGCCGTCCCGGCAACCCACTGAGCTAAAATGCCGACGTAAGCCCCGGTAGCTCAGCTGGATAGAGCGTCCGCCTCCTAAGCGGAAGGTCACACGTTCGAATCGTGTTCGGGGCACCAAATCGTCGTCGCCATTTCAGCTGCCCATTCCAGACCGGGTAACGAGGAGTGACGTATAGGGATATCTGCCGAGCCAGATGCTAACGTTGCCCGATGAAGATAGGGCCCTTCGACGAGAGTCTGTCGCAGCGCGAAATCGTGCCGTATCGGCCTGTCTATCGCGATCTGTTCCGCGCGGTGCGCGAGTTGATTCTCGCGGCAAACCCGACGATTGAGCTCGTCCACATCGGCAGCACGGCGATCCCGGACCTGCGCGGCAAGCCAATGCTCGACATCGTCGCGATAACGGGCGAAACGGATCTGCGGGCCGTGCAGCAGCAATTCGTCAGGCTTGGGTTCCACCGGCGAGATGTTTGGGTCGACAGGGATGACAAGCCCTACGTCTGCGGTTCCGTCAGCCACGCCGGCACGACGCTCAATGTCAATGTTCACATCTGCCGGCGCAACGATCCGGTGCACGTCGATTCAGTTGCGTTCATCGAAATACTGAACCGACGGCCGGACCTGAGGCGACAATACGAAGAAGCCAAGGACCGCGCCCACGCGATCGATCCGGCCGATCCGGAGATCTACAATCGGGAGAAGGAAGCCGTGATTATGGAGATTCATCGAGCCGGTTCGAACGATGCCGCAAGGTGAGTGCAATTGCGGGGCGGTGGCCTTCGAGATCAGCACCGGCGTTGCCGATGTGTATGTCTGTCACTGCTCGATCTGCCGGCGCTTTACGGGAAGCGGCGGTATTGCGGTCGTCATCGTCGACAACGACGCATTCCGGTGGATCAGCGGCGACGACCAGGTTTCCGCCTGGACGAAGCCAGCGACCGATTGGTCCGGCTTTTTCTGCCGGCGATGCGGCTCTCCGGTGCCGGGTCCGAACGACGATTCGCGAATGTTCGTACCGGCCAGTCTGCTTACCGACGGTACCGACCAGCTAAGGGTAGCGCACCACATCTGGGTGAACTCGAGGGCCGAGTGGGAGGAGATCGGGAACGCCGGCCGCCGCCACCCGGAGTCATACAGCGAGTAGGGGTTGCAGGAGGCTGCGGATGACCAACCGACGACGGCGACAATTTCTGCGGTCAGGCATCGCAGTGACGGCCTCGGTCCTGTCGCTACGGGGTCGTGCGCAATCGGAGCCACCGGCTGCCGATGTGATCGACCGGCAACTGCCTCTCGATTCGGTCGGGATCGAGCACATCGGGCTGGTCGTTGGCGATGTAACGGCATCGGCGCGATTCCTTGCCGGCGTCTTTAATCCTCATGTGTACAGGGAGATGGCGCCGCCGCTCCGCTACTACGTGACGCTCGATCCGGGCTACATCGCCGTTGGCTCGCGCGAAGGGGTCACGGAGTCGTTCATCGATCACGACTGCGTGCTTGTCGAGGGGTACGACCGGGCGGCGATGGCTGTGCGCCTTGAGCGTGAAGGCATTCCGGCGGGGCGCTTCGGTGTCCTGCGCGACCCTGACGACCTGGGCTTCCAGTTGCTGCCTGTCGGGGGTCTCGCACCGACTACGGAGCCGGCCGGCCGCCTTGTCGAAGGCGAAGCGCTATTACGGCCGCGCGGCCTGCAGCGCGTTCGGCGCGTCGTCCACGATCTCGAGCGCTCGGTGCGCTACTACCGGCAATTCTTCGGCCCCGAAGAGCGTGTCGACGAGCAGGGCGCCGTCTGGTTCGCTGTTGCGCATACGGAGTTCGTCCTGCGCCAGGCCGCTGAGGGTGAAGACCCCGCTATCGAGGCCTTTACAATCAATGTTGCCGACAGTTTCGACCCTGCCCGATTGCGCGATGCCATCGTGGCCCTTGGTGCCGAAGAGGTCAGCATAGCCGCGGGCGGTGACAGCCGGTTTCGGTCGCCGGACGGCATCGTAATCGAGCTGCGACCGGTGGATCCGGCGCGGATCTGGGGTCGGTGAGGCCGGCCGGCGAACATTCAAGGAGTCATGCAACGTGAGCGCACAGGAATCGCACGAGCCCGAATGCCGGACCGGAACCGGACCCGTTGCGCTGGTCATAGCACCCGTTTCGAAGGATCTCGGCGCGTTCAGTGTGCGCCGCGTGCTGCCGTCGCCGGAGTGTCAGCGGGTCGGGCCCTTCGTCTTCTTCGATCACATGGGCCCTGCACAACTGCCGGCAGGAAAGGGCATGGATGTGCGCCCCCATCCGCACATCGGCATCGCGACTGTCACGTTCCTGTTCGAAGGCGAAGTCATGCATCGCGATAGTCTGGGCGTCGAGCAGCCGATTCGACCCGGTGCCGTCAACTGGATGACCGCCGGCCGCGGGATCGTCCATTCGGAGCGCTCGCCGGCTGAGCTGATGGACGTCGTTTCGCCACTGCACGGAATCCAGACCTGGCTGGCCCTGCCGCTGGAACTCGAGGAAACCGATCCCGGATTCGTCCACTATCCTGCAGAGGACATCCCGCTGATCGAAACGGCTGGCGCTAGCATCAGCCTGATTGCGGGCCGGGCTTCCGGAGCCGAATCCCCGGTGGCCACCGCGTCGGACACGTTTTACGCAGCAGTGGATCTCGACGCTGGCGCCACGCTAGATATCCCGGCGGATGTCGAGGAGCGTGGCGTCTATCTCGTGTCCGGATCCGCGAGCGTCGCGGGCGGTCTGCTGGCCGAGGGCAGCATGGCCGTGCTGCATCCGGGCGCGCGCGCTGCGCTGAGCGCCGAGGCTCCGAGTCGCCTGATGCTGATCGGCGGTGCGCCGCTCGACGGTGACCGCCTGCTCTGGTGGAACTTCGTCAGCAGTCGCGCAGAACGGATCGAGCAGGCGAAGGATGACTGGCGCAACGATCGATTCGATGCCGTGCCGGGCGAAACTGAGTGGATACCGCTGCCGGAGTGAAGGGCCGCCCTATCGAAATCTGAAGCTAGCCCCGGGAGTACGGCGAGTACTTCTTCTTCTCTTTCTTGTCAGCCTCGGTTGACGGCTGGTCTTCTTCGTCTTTGATCTCGAGACCATCGATGTCCAGGCACTTCAGCAGATCCACGGTCGGATCTTCCTCGCGTCGGCGGGGCGTCTCTTCGTCGAGCCTGAGCTCCCAGACGGCGTTGCCCCGCGAGTCGAAACGGACACTGCCCTCGGCTTTCGGTTTCCCGGAGGCATGCGTGCGCCGATCCTTGATCTTGCGGCGCTCGCGACCCGGGTCCGTCAGCTCGTCCCCGTCTTTACGTTTCCGTCTCCCGCTTGGTGACATAACATCGTCAGCTTAGAATGCAGAATCGGCAGTCTAGGCCGCTCGCGCTGGTGGTGCCGTGACTGCTCTCACTATTCGACGTGCCGGCACGAGCGATGCAGCCGTTCCGGCCGGAAAGACAAGTTGAGGATCTCCGGCAATGTCGACTGAATCACGCTTTCTCGAAGTACCCGGGCACTGTCGGCGGGCCGCTGCCGCCCTGGGTTTCAGCCTGCTGGCCGCTGTTGCCCTGATCGGACGCGCCGGGGCCCATCACTCGTTCTCGATGTTCGACATGGATAGCAAGCTGACGTTTACAGGGGTCGTCGCCGAGGTTCAATGGACGAACCCGCATGTGTGGATCGAGGTTGACGTTCCCGACGACGGCGGTACGACCCGCTACGGCGTCGAGTTCACCAGTCGAGTCCATCTCACCCGACGCGGCTTTACCCGCACAACCGTGAATCCCGGTGACGAGGTGACATTCGTGGTGAGCCCGTACTTCGATGGCCGACCCGGCGGTCGATTCTGGACGGTGACGCTGCCGTCGGGGGAGATCGTACGCGATCCGGGGGCACAGCGCGCCTGGGAGCGCGAGCAACGCGAGGCGTCGGAATGAGGCGGTGTCATATCGTCGCGAGCGCGCTCGCACTCAGCTGCGTCGCGCGGATGGCGTTCGCACAGGATGTTGTCTATCCGTCGAGTGCAGCGGACGTCAGTTATGCAGCGCTCGACGAGCTGCCGGATTGGCGTGGCATCTGGCAGCCTTTCTTCGGTCAGGTCACGGAGGACGAGCCCCAGCTGCTCGGCGCCTATCGCGACTTCTACGAAGAGCAGATGGCGCAGGTCGCCGCTGATCCCTCGTACGAGATTCCGGAGCGGAACTCGAACTGCGAGCCACCGGGCATGCCGTACATGATGGTGATGCCGTACAGCCTCGAATTCCTTTTCACACCGGGCAAGATCGTCATCAATCAGGAAGCGCTGATGCAGGTCCGGCGCGTTTTCACCGACGGTCGCCCGCTGCCCGAAGACCCCGATCCGAATTACTTCGGGTATTCGGTCGGACACTGGGAAGGTGACACGCTCGTCGTCGAAACGACAGGGCTCAGGGCGGGTCAGCGTCTCGGGCGGCGGGGCATAGTGAACAGCGAGCAGCTGACGGTCCATGAGCGCATCTATCTCTCGCCCGATAATCCCGACATCCTGATCGTGGACTTCACCTACACGGACCCGGAGGTTCTGGCCGCTCCGTGGCATCAAAGTTATCGCTTCCGCCGTGACCGGACGTGGGACATCCTCGAGTACGTGTGTGCCGAGAACGATCGGCATCCCGTCAACGACGACGGCCAGACGGAGGCGGTTCTGAACTGATCGGCTGTCGACCGGTCGCGGAAGATAGTAAGACCGGGGGTTCGGGAGACCGGGGGTTCGGATACCCCCCACCGCGGATCGCGGGACCAGCCCGGAACCGGGCTAGGGATCCTGATTGTCGTAGAAGATCAGGTCTACCGTGCTGCCACCCGCCGCATCGATGGACAGTACGCCGCTCACTTCGTTGCCCGCTATCGTAAACGGCAGCGGCCCCGCAACCACACTGCGCGTGGATCGGTCCCGCAGAGTCAGCTCGTAGTCGCCCGGTACGATCGAGACCTGAGTGTTGCCGTTCGCATTCAGTGACGTGACGGGCGGCTGGAAGTCGATCGCCTCGCCGGGTGGCAGAACGTAGTAGTCGATCAGGTCGAAACTCTGTGCGGCGTTGATGAACTGCACGCGGGCGATTCCGCTGAAGCTACGCAGATCCTCCGAGATCCCGAACATCAGGACTACGCCGGAAGATCCGCCGGTGATCACGGCCGAGTGGCGGCGGCCCCCAAAGAGGCTCGTCGCCAGTGTGCCTTCCTCGACGCTCGGATTGCCCGCCGGTGTTGCGTCAATCTCTATCGGGCCCGACGGCACGGGAAAGAATGATGAAACGGAACCGGCGGGAGCCGCCGCAAGAAGCGGCGTCGTGAAGTCGTTGTTGAGATAGAAGTCTCGGGCCGCATTGTCATTGACGGCATTGATTATTCGAATGCTCGACGGAGCCGTCGGGTCCTCGAGACGGGTTGCGGTAGCGGCCGCCGCATAGACGCCGAACGGCTCGCTGCTCAATCCACCCTCGTCCGCTAGGGCAATCAGCACGGCTGTATCCGCAAGGAAGCTGAACGACCGGGAGCGAAACAATACGGTTGCAGCGTCGCCCGGGGCGGTAACGATGAACTCGTACTCGTCGGCTGGTCTGTCGTCCAGAAAGAAATGCTCCCGAAATGCCAGCGTTCCGGCCGGCGTGGCCGCAGCGGGATCGGTGCCCGGTGGCTCGAGATAGATATCGACGCTGCCTTGCGTCTCGGCCGCGTGCACGATCGAGAGAGGGATTCCACTTCCCGCGTTCAACGGCTTTTCGATGAAGAGCATTTCCACCTCGCCCGCCGCGACGGTCGCGACGATCGAGTATTCGTTCTGATCATTGATCGGTCGGGTTATCGTTGCCAGGCGGCGTGTACCCGAGTCGCCCGACACGGTGCTGTCGACGCTGAAGTCGTACGTATCGGAGTCGAACGTGAACGAGGCGCCTGCGCCGAAGGTCAAAGGCGAATCCGTTTCGACCCGTTCCTCGCGCACAAAATTGAGACCGACCTCGGTCGGGACGACGTTCAGCACACGCAGCGTCGTCGGCGGCGGCCGCTCGAAGCCGCCTTGGTCGCATCCGGCGATCAGGGCGACGAGAACGAACAGGACGAGGCGACGTGGAGAGTGCATGGAACTGGCGGACCGACCGTAAGCTGGCGGCCAATGTTACCCGGAGCGCTGGCCCGCTCATAGCGGCGCCGCCTTACGCGGCGTTAATGCAGGCATGTACACGGGACGCGGCGCCGGCGAAGCCGTAATATTCGTGCCGACGCGGCAGGGACGGCCATGAAGACGACGGCAAAGACGGCGCTAACGATTCTCGTATTTCTTCTGGCGACCCGTGTCCACGCACAGGCGGACGTACCGTTGCGGACCCGAAATCTGAGTCCACCGATCGCGATTTTCGGGCTGCCCGCCTGGCAGCCAAGAGCCTATGAGAGGACCGTCGGGGCGACGCTCGAGATCGCCAATCACTATCGGCTGTCACGCCGGGATGAAGATTTCCTGTTGCTCGACGGCGAGACGACCAGGTTCAATCTCTTTGCCGAATTTCCAATCGCCAACGTCTGGTCCGTCGGCGTCGAGGTGCCGGTCGTTCGTCAGGATGGCGGTATTCTCGATGACGCCGTCGATGGCTGGCATTCGGTCTTCAACCTCCCCGATGGCGGGAGGAACGCGCGGCCCGAAGGCGTCGTCGAGTACCTGATCGGCCGCGGTAACCGGGCGGACTTTGCGCTTCGCAACAGTGGCACCGGAATCGGCGACGTCAGGGTCAGCGCGGCACGCGAAATCGGCAGGAATGCCGCGTACACGCTGCGTCTCGGCCTGAAACTCGATTCCGGTGACGACACGCTGCTCGCCGGGAGCGGCGGCACCGATGTGATCCTGACCCTGCTGAGGAACAGGCGCTTCGTCCTGCGCAGACGCGATGCCGGGCTTTACTGGGGCGCGGGCGTCGTGCTCCCGGGCGACGCCGTGCAGGTATCGCTTCCCGACGAGGATCTCGTGCTGACAGGCATCTTTGGCGGCGGCATTAACGTGACTGAAAACCTCGGCTTCAAGGCCCAGCTCGAGGTTCACACGCCGTATTTCGATACGCCACTCGAAGAGCTCGGTCAGACCTCCGTGCAGATTTCGCTGGGTGGGTGGCGCCGGGTTGGCCAAAGTGCGGTCCTCGACTTCGCGGTCGGGGAGGATCTGCACGTCAGCACGGCGCCGGATGTCATGTTCCATGCCGGGATACGCTGGCAATGGCAGTGACAGAGGCCATCGTCGCGATCAAGCGTGGGTGCCTGGCGGCCCGGGCGAAGCTGCCGGCGGCCATGCTGCCAGCCGCCACGCCGCTGGCAGGCCCGTCGCCGGCGGGCGTCACGTACCGCGCAGGCATCCCGGGACTGATCGCGATCGCGATGCTTGCCGGTTGTGGCCCCGTTGCAGCGCCCCCGGGCGGCGATGCCTACACCTCCGGCGGACCGGAACCTGTGGCGAGCGACGCCCCCGCGAATCTCGATCGCGGTGAGCTGCTGAGCTTCGCCTGCCAGGCCTGTCACACGTTCGAGCCGGGCGGTCGTCACAACATCGGCCCGAACCTGTTCGGCATCTTCGGGCAGCCGGCGGCTGCGCAGACAGGTTTCGGTTATTCGGATGCCCTGAGCAATTCGGGCATCGTCTGGAGCGCGGCTGCGATCGATCGCTGGCTGCGGGACCCAACCGGCTTCGTCGCCGGCAGCTCAATGACCTTTGCAGGCTACGCCGACGCCGACGATCGCCGCGATCTGATTGCCTATCTCACGGCGACACTCGTGCCGCCGGAGCCGCGCCCCGCAACGCCCGCCGGTCGCTGAGCAAGTGCGCGCCGCAGGCGCGGCGTCAGGACAGGGCGAAGCGCGCCGCAGGAGGTCCGCCGATGCCTCGCCCGCCGCAGGCGTGCCCCGATCCCGGCCTGACCCGGTGTCATAAGCATTGCGGCAATGTCGGAATCACTTACAGTGTTTTGTTTAAACATGACATAAGTGTATGAAAAAACTATAGATCACTTGTGATTTCCGTCCCGGGCCCGTATCTTGTAACCAAGCTCAGAGCGGTCGCCAGGGCAACGCTCGACGACCGGCCCGCAGAGGTCGAAAAGAGGGCGCAGACAAATGCAGACATCAGCGACAGGGACCGGGCAACGCCGGCAGAGCGATCGTCGCCGGGTGACGTGGCGGACTCTGGTGCGGGGATGCGTCTCACCGCGCCGCCGCGCGAGCCGTCGGGACGAGGACGGCGAAGTCCTGATCGACTGGCACGAGCCACAATTGATGGTTTTCGCCCTGACGATACTCGCGCTCAGTGTGCTCGACGCCATGCTGACGCTCACGCTGATCGCGCGCGGGGCGGCAACCGAAGCGAACCCGATTCTCGCGTTTCTGCTCGACAATCACCCCGAGTACTTCGCGCTGGTCAAGATGCTTCTGACCGGTGCCGGCGTCATCGGCCTCGTCGCGGTCGCCCGCGCCCGCGCCTTCGGCGTCATCAGAGTTCGCCACTTCATCAATGCCTGCATGCTCGGCTATGTCGTGCTCATCGGCTACGAGCTGTGGTTGCTGCGCGTCACAATTTGAGCGGAATCGTTTGAACTTAATCAGCCATTGGCTACACTAGCCGGGTAGACCAGGGACGAGCCCTCCAATCGCTCAACAGCGCGCGCGGTAAACGGACTTGGGCCGCGGCCGATGACTACCCAATTCAGGCAACTATACGAATCGACGCCCCTGCAGGGCGCCAACGCGGCGTTCGTAGAGGCGTTGTATGAGGACTACCTGAAGTCCCCGGCGAACGTACCGCCCGTATGGCGCCGCTACTTCGATTCTCTCGGCGGCGATCCCGGCGAGATCCCGCACAGCCAGGTACTCGATGGCGTTTCCCGGCGAGTCCGGCAGCGCGGCGCCAACGGCAGCCAGGCTGTGGCTGCGCCGAAGGAGGCCGTGGCCACCAATGGGGACGCGAAGCAGGCGGCCGTCGCCCGGCTGATTCAGGTCTACAGCCTGCGCGGGCATCAGATCGCCGATCTGGACCCGCTGGGGCTGTGGAAACGCCACACGCCGGCGGTGCTCGATCTCGGCTTTCTCGGGCTGTCGGAACGGGACTTCGACCAGGAGTTCTACACCGGTGGCCTGGCTGGGCCGGGGCACGAGCGCATGAAGCTCCGGGACATCATCGCGCTGCTGAAGAAAATCTATTGCGGGAAGGTGGCGGCAGATTTCGCCCACATCTCGCGGGCCCGGGAGCGCCTCTGGATTCGTCGCAACTTCGAGACGCTGCAGATGCGCGATAGCGTCGATGCGGAGCAGCAGCGCGGTATTCTCGAGAGCCTCACCCGCGCCGAAGGCATCGAGCGATACCTGAACACCAAGTACGTGGGGCAGAAGCGGTTTTCGCTCGAGGGCGGGGAAACCCTGATACCGATGCTCGACGAGCTGATCCAGCGGGCCGGCGAGGCCGGCGTCCAGGAGCTCGTGATCGGCATGGCTCATCGCGGCCGGCTGAACGTGCTCGTCAACGTGCTCGGCAAGTCGCCGCAGGAGCTCTTTAGCGAATTTGAGGGCTCGTACGACCTTGCGACGCTGAAGGGTTCCGGTGACGTCAAGTACCACATGGGCTTCTCGGCGGACCTGCGAACGTCGGGCGGTGCCGTGCACGTGACACTCGCGTTCAATCCGTCGCACCTGGAGATCGTCAATCCCGTCGTCGAAGGGTCGGTGCGGGCGCGGCAGGACCGCCGCGGTGACGCTGATGGCTCTCAGGTGCTGCCAGTCCTCATCCATGGCGATTCGGCGATAGCCGGTCAGGGCGTTGTCGCCGAGACTTTCCAGCTGTCGCAGACACGCGCGTTCTCGACCGGCGGAACGATCCACGTCGTCGTCAACAACCAGGTCGGATTCACGACGAGCGAGATCAGCGATGTGCGCTCGACGCCTTACTGCTCCGATATCGCAAAGATGGTCGAGGCGCCGGTGTTTCACGTCAACGGCGACGATCCGGAATCCGCCGTCGCGGCGATGCAGCTCGCGCTCGACTATCGTCGGACGTACCAGAAGGATGTCGTCATCGACCTGGTCTGTTATCGGCGACTCGGCCACAACGAGGCGGACGAGCCGGCGGCAACGCAACCGATCATGTATCGGGCGATCAAGTCACATCCGACGGTGCGATCGCTGTACGCCCGCAAGTTGATCGACGCCGGCGTGATCACGCCGGATACGCCGGATGCCATGGCTGACGAGTACCGCAACTGCCTCGATCAGGGCCGCAGCGCCAATCGCGATGCGCTCGGCATGATCGGCAACCAGTACACGGTGGATTGGAGCCTCTATCGCGAGGGCACGCTGGCCGACGTTGTCGCGACCGGGCTTCCGCTGCCCGAGGTGAAGCGGCTAGCCGCGAGTATCGTCGCTTTGCCCGAGGATTTCCGGCTCAATTCCCGCGTCGCGCGGATCGTCGAGGACAGGAAGAAGATGGCGGCCGGCGAGCTGCCGCTCGATTGGGGCTTTGCCGAGAATGTCGCTTATGCGTCGTTGCTGATCGAGAAATACAACGTCCGGCTGATCGGGCAGGACAGCCGGCGCGGCACCTTCTTCCATCGCCATGCGGCGTTCCACGATGCGGAAACCGGTGAGGTTCAGTTGCCGCTCGAGAAGCTCGTTGGCGCCGGCCAATACGCCTCGATCTACGACTCGCTGCTTTCCGAAGAGGCCGTGCTCGGCTTCGAGTACGGTTACAGCACAACGTCGCCGGATTGTCTTTGCGTTTGGGAAGCGCAATTCGGCGATTTCGCCAACGGGGCGCAGGTCGTGATCGACCAGTTCATCTCGTCCGGCGAGGCGAAGTGGGGTCGGTTGTCCGGGCTGACGCTGTTTCTGCCGCACGGCTACGAGGGGCAGGGGCCCGAACATTCGTCCGCGCGACTGGAGCGCTTCCTGCAGCTTTGCGCGGAGCACAACATGCAGGTCTGCGTGCCGTCAACGCCGGCGCAGATGTTCCACCTCATTCGCCGCCAGATGCGGCGCTCGGTGCGCAAGCCGCTCGTCGTCATGACGCCAAAGAGCCTGCTGCGCCACCCGCATTCCGTTTCCGCTCTGGAAGACCTGACCCACGGTGCTTTTCGGCCGCTGATCGACGAAACCGAGTCCATTGATCGCGATCAGGTAACGCGGCTCGTGTTTTGCAGCGGTAAAGTCTATTTCGATCTGGTCGAAGCCCGGCGCGAAGATAAGCGCGATAACGTCGCGATCATTCGCATCGAGGAGCTCTATCCGTTCCCGATCGAGGAATATGCGCGTGTTATCGACAGCTACCGGCAGGCCGCGGAAATCGTCTGGTGTCAGGAAGAGCCGCAGAACCAGGGCGCCTGGTACCAGATCCGGCATCGGCTGCAGGAGCCACTGCGAGCGGATCACGAGCTTTATTATGCCGGCAGGCCGAGTGCCGCCGCCCCAGCCTCCGGTATTCATGCACTGCATGTCCGCCAGCAGGAGGCATTCGTTTCGGCGGCACTCGCGGCGCCGGGCCGCGACCGGCAGGTACACTCGTCGGCGACAGGTTAATGCGTCGGTGCATTGAAACAGCAGGTTGATCGGATGGAAGTAAAAGTTCCGCAGCTCCCCGAGTCGGTCACCGATGCCACGCTCGTTGCCTGGCACCGCAAGGTCGGTGATGCCGTGCAGCGCGACGAAAATCTGGTCGAGCTCGAGACAGACAAGGTCGTGCTCGAGGTTCCTGCGCCGGTAAATGGGGTCATCACGGAGATCAGGGCTGACGACGGCGCAACGGTGACCAGCGGCGACGTGCTGGCGGTCATCGATGCCAACGCTCAGGCGGCAGCGCCCGCGGCGGACACGGCGTCGGTTTCGGACGACGAATCGGCGAGCAACGGTGCCGCCGGCGCCACAGCCGCCGGATCTGAGGGCGGCGCGGACAGAGCCGAGGAGCCAAGCCCGGGCGCCGCGTCCAAGGCCGATGGCGGGGCCAGAATGGGTCCCGCGGTGCGCAAGCTGCTCGACGAGCACGACCTGGACCCGGCAGCGATTGCCGGCAGCGGCCGCGACGGCATCATCACGAAAGCCGATGTGCTCGACTACATCGCGCGGCACAGCGAGTCGAACTCCGACATGGATGAGACTTCACCGGCCGGCGAAGCCGAAAGCTCCGCAGCCGGCTCGCGTGTCGAGCAGCGAGTGCCGATGACGCGCCTGCGGGCGCGGATCGCCGAGCGTCTCGTCGAGGTGCAGTCGACGGCTGCAATGCTGACGACGTTCAACGAAGTCGATATGACCGAGATCATCGCGTTGCGGTCGCGGTACAAGGAAGAATTCCAGAAGCGCCATGACGTGAAGCTCGGATTCATGTCGTTCTTCGTTCGAGCGACAATCGAGTCGCTGCGCACGTTCCCGATGCTGAACGCCTCCGTGGACGGCAAGGACATCGTTTATCACGAATTTTTCGATATTGGCGTGGCCGTCTCCACCGAGCGGGGTCTCGTCGTGCCAGTGCTGCGTGACGCTCACAACATGAGTTTCGCGGCGATCGAGAAGGGTATTGTCGACTTCGGCACACGCGCGCGCGACGGCTCGCTCGGCATGGACGACCTGACGGGCGGTACTTTCACGATTACCAACGGTGGGATTTTCGGGTCGATGATGTCCACACCGATCCTGAATCCGCCGCAAAGCGGTATCCTCGGCATGCATAACATCCAGCAGCGCGCTATGGTCGTGGACGGCCAGGTCGTGCCGCGTCCGATGATGTATCTCGCGCTCACGTATGATCACCGGATTATCGATGGCCGCGAGGCAGTTCAGTTTCTCGTGCATCTGAAGTCCCAGCTAGAGGATCCGGCGCGACTCATTCTTCAGGTTTGATCACATGACAGACAAGCATTTCGACGTCGTCGTCATCGGCGGCGGCCCGGCGGGTTATCCGGCAGCGATTCGTGCCGCTCAGCTCGGGCTGTCCGCGGCCTGCATCGACGACTGGAAGACGCCGGACGGCGGGCTGCCTTTCGGCGGCACGTGTCTCAATGTCGGCTGTATTCCATCGAAAGCCCTGCTCGAAACCTCGGAGCTTTATCACCGCGCGCACGAGGAATTCGGCGTGCACGGCATCAGCGTCTCCGACGTCAGCATGGATATCGACCAGATGCAGGCGCGCAAGCGCGGTATCGTGAGCCAGCTGACGAGTGGAATCGAGGCGTTATTCAAGAGTGCAGGCGTCAAGGGGATCAAAGGTCGGGGACGGCTGCTGGCCGGCAACCGCGTCGAAGTGACGCAGGACGACGGCAGCAAAGAGATCCTGACGGCGGGCGATGTCATCCTCGCGACCGGCTCGACGCCGATTGAGCTGCCCATCGCGAAGTTCGATGGTGAACGGATCGTGGATTCGTCCGGTGCGCTCGAGTTCGACTCGGCGCCCAAGCGGCTCGGCGTCATCGGCGCCGGCGTAATCGGACTCGAACTCGGTTCGGTCTGGCGCCGCCTGGGCAGCGAAGTCGTGATCCTCGAGGCGCTCGACGAGTTTCTGCCGATGGTCGATGCTCAGGTCGCCGGCGATGCCTTGCGGCAATTCAGGAAACAGGGTCTCGACATCCGCATGGGCGCAAAGGTGACCCGTGCGTTTACGACGAACAACTCGGTGGCGGTTGCTTACGAGCAAGGCGGGGAATCGCAGACTTACGAGTGCGACAAGCTGATCGTTTGCGTCGGGCGCCGTCCGGTGAGCGACGATCTGGTCGATCCCGCTGTCGGCGTCGAGGTCGATACTCGCGGCTTCATTCAGGTCGACGCCGAGTGCCGAACCGGCGCTGAGCGAGTGTGGGCGATCGGCGACGTGGTACGCGGGCCTATGCTCGCTCACAAAGGCACCGAAGAGGGTGTCATGGTCGCCGAACTGATTGCAGGCCACACGGCGGAGCTCAATTACGAGGCGATTCCGTCGGTCATCTACACGGCGCCTGAGATCGCCTGGGTGGGCATGACCGAGGCCGAGGCGAAGGCAACCGGGAAGCCTTACAAGGTGGGAACGTTCTCATTCGCGGCCAATGGGCGCGCGAAGGCGCTGCAGGCGGCCGCCGGCATGGTCAAGATCATCGCCGATGAGAAGTACGACGAGATTCTGGGCGTTCATATCGTCGGTCCGATGGCCGGCGAGCTCGTCGCTGAAGCGGTCCTGGCAATGGAGTTTTCGGCATCGGCTGAAGACCTTCAGCGTACCGTGCACGCGCATCCGACGCTCAGTGAAGCGCTCCATGAAGCAGCGCTCGCTGCGGACAAACGGGCGATACACGCGATCAATCGCTGAGCCGGCTCCACTTTCCCCAAAACCCCGGAAATCCCGTTATCATTGCGCGATCTGCGTTTCGCGCGCAGGTAATCGGAGACAACGGGAAAAGCAGCGCGCCAATGGAGGCTGGGGGGCCTTCGGTGTGCGACGGTATGCCGGGAGTACGGACCAATGGCCGGCCACAGTAAGTGGGCCAACATCAAGTTCCGCAAGGGCGCACAGGATGCGAAGCGCGGAAAGGTTTTCACGAAGCTGATACGCGAGATCACGATTGCTGCCCGCATGGGTGGCGGTGACGTGACCGCGAATCCCCGGCTGCGCCTGGCAATCGACAAGGCCAAGGCGCAAAGCATGCCGAAAGACAATATCGACCGCGCCATCAAACGGGGATCGGGCGATCTCGACGGCGACAACTACGAAGAAGTGCGCTACGAGGGCTACGGTCCGAACGGCGTCGCGGTCATGGTGGACTGTCTGACCGACAACCGGAACCGCACTGTGGCCGACGTCCGGCACGCGTTTACGAAATTCGGTGGCAACCTGGGCGCGGACGGTTCCGTTGCCTATCTGTTCGAGCACGTCGGGCTGCTGAGCTATCCGCCCGACACCAGCGAGGACGCCGTGATGGAAGCGGCCATCGAGGCGGGCGCCAGCGACGTCGTAACGAGCGACGACGGCAGCATCGAGGTCCTGTGCGAGCCGGACGGTTTCGAGGCGTTACGCGATGCGATGGTGGCGGCCGGCCTCAAGCCCGAGCAGGCCGAAGTGACGATGCGCGCCGATACCCGGGCGCCGGTGGAAGCCGATTCGGCGGATACCTTGCTGAGCATGCTCGAGATGCTCGACGACCTCGACGACGTCCAGCACGTCTATTCGAACGCCGATATTCCCGACGAAGCGCTGCAGGAGTCCGCCTAGCGGCGGCGGTCGGTCGTGCCTGAAGCCGGTGCCGTCCTGGGTGACGAGTCTATGAGCGGGAGCATCCGCATCATCGGCATCGATCCCGGTTCACGGGTGACCGGCTACGGGATCGTCGACGCGGCCGGGAGCCGAATCCGGGCCGTCGAGTGGGGCGAGATTCGGACGAACGGCGACCACTTCGAGCGACTTCAGGAGATCTTCGATCGGCTGTCGTCGTTGATGCAACGCACGGCGCCGCACGAGATCGCGATCGAGCGGGTCTTTCTGCACCGCAACGCCGACAGTGCCCTGAAGCTCGGTCAGGCGCGTGCCGCCGCATTGTGCGCCACTTTCGGCAGTGGCATTTCGATCCACGAGTACGCCGCCCGACAGATCAAGAAAGCGCTGGTGGGTAACGGTGCGGCGGAGAAGGCTCAGATCCAGCATATGATTCGACTCGTTCTTGGTCTCACCGAGGCGCCTGGGGCGGACGCGGCGGATGCGCTTGCGGCGGCGGTCTGCCATGCGCAGATTCGTGCCACCGCCGGGCTGGTGACGCGCGCGGCCGGCCCGCGTCGTGTGGTGCGCCGCCGATGACGGGCTCCGCCGGATGAAGAGGGTTCAGACGTGATCGGCTTCCTGAGGGGCACGCTGGCCGGCAAGCAGCCGCCGCGGCTGATGCTCGAGGTCGCGGGTGTCGGTTACGAGCTCGAAGCGCCAATGTCGACGTTCTACGAGCTGCCCGATGTCGGCGCTTCGCTGACGCTCGTCACGCATCTCGTCGTGCGCGAGGACGCGCATATTCTCTACGGCTTCTCGACGGAATCCGAACGCGTGCTGTTTCGGGATCTGCTGAAAGTGTCGGGCGTCGGAGCACGCATAGCGCTTGCCGTTCTGTCCAGCATGACGGTTTCCGGTTTCCATCGCGGCATCCGCGACAAGGATCTGGTGAGCCTCACGCGAATTCCCGGAGTCGGTAAGAAGACCGCCGAGCGCCTGCTGGTCGAGATGGGTGACCGGATTCCGCCTGAGGACGCTGCGGTCGATATCGGTGTAACCGAGGTCTCGGCCGCCGGCGACGAGGCGCGAAGCGCCCTGCTGGCACTCGGTTACCGGCCGGGCGAAGTGACGCGGATGCTGGCGGAACTGGATACGGGCGGCAAGTCATCGGAGGCGCTGATTCGTGAGGCGCTGCGGCAGGCACACACCGGGGGGAGCCGGTCATGAACGATCAGGCGAGAACGGTCAGTCCGCTGCCGAGCGCCGAAGACAGGGCACTCGATCGCACGATACGGCCGCGGACGCTCGAGGAGTACGTGGGCCAGCCCCGGGTCAAGTCGCAGATGAATATCTTCATCACAGCGGCACGCCAGCGGGCCGAGGCGCTCGACCATACGCTGCTGTTCGGGCCGCCCGGCCTCGGCAAGACGACGCTCGCGCACATCATCGCCAACGAGCTCGGCGTCGAGATGCATCAGACGTCAGGGCCGGTGCTCGAGCGACCCGGAGACCTGGCGGCCATGTTGACGAGGCTCGAGCCGAACGACGTGCTGTTCGTCGACGAGATTCACCGGCTGAGCACCGTCGTCGAAGAAGTGCTCTATCCGGCGCTCGAGGACTTTCAGCTCGATATCCTGCTGGGCGAAGGCCCGAGCGCCCGGTCGATCAAGATCGACCTGCCGCCTTTCACGCTGGTCGGTGCGACGACTCGCGCGGGCCTGCTCACGTCACCGCTGCGCGATCGGTTCGGTATTACGCAGCATCTGGAGTTTTACGGCATCGACGATCTGATGAAGATCGCGTTGCGTACGTCGGGAATCCTCAGCCTGCCGATGGACGAGGGCGGCGCGCGCGAGATCGCCGCCCGGTCGCGCGGGACGGCGCGCATCGCGATTCGCCTGGTACGTCGGGTGCGGGATTATGCGCAGGTCGAGGGAGACGGCAGCGTCGATGCGGGTGTCGCGAAAGCGGCCATGGACTTGCTCGAGGTCGATCCGCACGGCTTCGACGTGATGGATCGGCGCTACCTGCTGACGATCATCGAGAAGTTCGATGGAGGGCCCGTCGGCATCGAGAGCCTGGCGGCAGCTATCGGTGAGGAACGCGGGACCCTGGAGGACATGGTCGAACCGTTTCTCATCCAGGAAGGCTACCTTCACCGTACGGCGCGCGGGCGTGTCGCGACACGTTCGGCGTTTCTGCACTTCGGCATCGATTACCCGAGCCAGTCGGCGCCGGGACTCTTCGATTGACGGTGACGGAAAGTGATCTCTACACGACGACTGACGCTGCCCGTTCGGGTGTATCTGGAGGATACCGATGCGCAGGGCGTCGTTTACAACGCCAGCTATTTCAGATTCCTGGAACGCGCGCGAACGGACTGGCTGCGCGAGTGCGGGATCGATCACGGCGATCTGGGCGAGCGACTCGGGATCGTGCTCGTGCTGACGGCGATCTCGGCGAAGTTCCGGGCGCCGGCCCGGCTGGGCGACATGCTGTCGGTGACCGCCGCCCTCGCCGACGTTCGCGGCGCACGGGTCTTATTCGAGCAGCAGGTCTGCGTGTCGGAAGCGAGCGGCGAGCAGCCGGTCTGCACGGCAACGGCCGAAGTCGCCTGTAAGAACGCGGTCACCGGCAGGCCGGTGCGCTGGCCTCAGGAATTATTGCGAGAGTTGAAAGAATGAACGCAGACATTTCTATTGTCGAACTGGTCCTGAACGCGAGCTGGCCGGTCAAGATCGTGTTGCTGATTCTTTTGTTTGCGTCGGTTGCATCCTGGGCGATCATCATCGAGAAGAGCCGGCTGCTGAAGAAGGTAACCAGCTCGGCCGACGCT
Source organism: Candidatus Rariloculaceae bacterium (assembly GCA_965223375.1). Classification (GTDB taxonomy): domain Bacteria; phylum Pseudomonadota; class Gammaproteobacteria; order Steroidobacterales; family Rariloculaceae; genus CBDCWM01. The sequence goes on along the minus strand of OZ245000.1, from coordinate 175,596 downwards.
TTCGAAGCGTCGTTCTGGTCCGGCGCCAATCTGCGGAAGCTATACGCCGACATTTCGAGCCGCCGCGGATCCGTGTTCGGTATCGAAGGCGTTTTCGAGTCGGGCTATCGCGAGTACACTCGGCTGAACGAGGAGGGCGACGTATCGCCCAACCAGTTTGCCGAGAGCGTCAGGCGCGCAATGAGCGTCTCTCAGATGCGCGAAGTCGACCGGCTCGAACGAAATCTGGTGCATCTGGCGACGGTCGGCTCGACCAGCCCCTACGTCGGGTTGCTCGGAACTGTCTGGGGAATTCTGGAGTCGTTTCTTGCGCTCGGCGGTGTCCAGAGTGCGACGATTTCGATGGTGGCGCCAGGTATCGTTGAGGCGCTGATCGCGACGGCGATGGGTCTATTCGCAGCAATTCCGGCTGTCATCGCGTATAACAGGTACGCCGATCAGGTAGATCGGCTCGTCGTCCGGTACGACACGTTCATGGAAGAAATGATCGCGATTCTTCAACGCAGCGTCGCCAGGCGGGCCAGATCAGCGACCGGCAACCATCCGGGGCTGCAGGCAGGGAGCCCGGCGTGAGCGGACGGCCGAAGCGCCGATTGATGGGCTCGATCAACGTCGTGCCCTATATCGACGTGATGCTCGTGCTCCTGATCATTTTCATGATCACGGCACCGCTGCTGCAGCAGGGTGTCACCGTCGACTTGCCCAACGTCGACGCCGCGCCGCTCGATCCCGACATGCTCGAAGAAAACGAGCAGCTGATTCTGAGTATCGACTCGGCCGGCCGGTTCTTTCTGAATCTCGGCGAGGATCCCGATGCGCCGGTGGACGAGCAGACCGTGTTGAACGTGACTTCTGCGGTCGTGCGGCGGAATTCCGATACGCCGGTTCTGGTCAAGGCAGATGAAACGGTGCCCCACGGCCGCGTCATGACCGGCTACGTGCTGCTCCAGCAGGCCGGTGCGCAGCAACTGGGCATCCTGACCGATCCGGTCGAGGTGCCGCCGGAGTAACCGGCTCGGGCAGATGGGCAACTTTCTGCGCAATCACTTCGGGTCGACGCTCGCGTCGATTGCGATGCATGCGGTGCTGGGTTTTGCTTTCGTGGTGGGTGTCAGCTTTGAGCCGGCACCGCAGGCGGCGGTCGGCACGGCGCCGATCGAGGCCGTTCTCATCGACGAGGCGGTCGTGCAGCAGGAGATAGAACGAATCGAGGCGCGGCAACAGGCCGAGCTTGCGCGCCAGAGGGCTGCCGAGCAGCAGGCCCGGGAGGAGGCCGAAGCTGCGAGGCTCGAACGCGAACGGGAGCAGCAGCGACTCGCGGAGATCGAGCGCCAGCGCGAGCAGGCTGAAGCCGAGGAAGCGGCGCGCCAGGAAACACTGCGGGTGCAGCGGGAGCAGGAAGAAGCCGAGCGTGTCGCGAGAGAGCAGGCGGCCGAAGCGGAAAGGGCGCGACTGGCTGAGCTCGAACGCGAGCGGCAGGAGCAGGAGCGGCTTGCCGCCGAAGAGGCCGAGCGCCAACGGCTCGAGGAAGAACGCCGGCAGCGCGAGGAGGCCGAGCGGCTAGCGCGCGAGCAGGCCGCCGAAGAGGAGCGCCGGCGTCGCGAGGCGGAAGAGGCAGCGCGCCTGCAGGCGGAAGTGGATCGCGTGGTCGCGCAGGAGCTGGCGGCTGCACAGGCACGCGAGTCGGGCCTCTACGACGAGTACATTCGAAACATTACCAATCAGATTCGACAGCGGTGGCTCAAGCCGCCGGGCGCGCCCGACGACCTCGAGTGCGTCGTCAACGTAACGCAGATTCCGAGTGGCGACGTGACGAGCGTATCGATCGGCCGCTGTAACGGCGACGCTGCCGTTATCAGGTCTATCGAAGCGGCCGTGCTGAAAGCATCGCCGCTGCCGAGACCCGGGGACCCGTCGTTGTTTCAGAGGAATCTCGTCGTCACGTTCCGGCCGGAAAATTGATCGAATCAGGCGTGTTCAGGGAGTACACGATGCCAAAGCTTTCCTTCTGGAGAATTCTGCGGAGATCGGGCAGTGGGCGAAACGCGCCCGGTCCGACAGCGGGTCGCGCGCAGCAGCGCCGCACGGGTGCTCTGCTGGCCGCGATCGCGGTCGTCGCCTCGGTAATCGGGCAGGACGTGCACGCGCAGCTGCGGATCGAGATCACGAGTGGCATCGAGCGCCCGATACCGCTCGCCATCGTGCAGTTCGAGTGGGAGGGGCCGACGGGTACGTCCGTGCCGTTCGACGTGTCCGGGCTCGTTCAGCAGGACCTGGCAAGCAGCGGACGTTTCGAGCCGCTCGCGGAAAGGGACATGGTTTCCCGGCCGACGCAACCGGCGCAGGTCAACTTTCAGGACTGGCGGATCGTCGAGGTCGACGCTCTGGTCATCGGACGTATCCGCGAGGACTCGCCGAATCGCTACACGGTGGTGTTTCAACTGTTCGATGTCATTCGCGGTGAGCAGCTCCTCGGTTTCCGGCTGACATCTTCCGGTGAGGATCTGCGCGCGACCGGCCACCGGATCGCCGACATGATCTTCGAGGAGCTTACCGGCATTGCCGGTGTCTTCGGTACGCGGATTGCGTATGTGACAGAGACGCGCTCGTCACCGACCGATAGAACGTTCAGGCTCGTCGTGGCCGATGCCGATGGTGAGAACGCCAACGTGATCGCAGAATCGAATCAGCCTCTGATGTCTCCGGCCTGGTCGCCCGATGGCAGGCGCCTGGCCTACGTCTCATTCGAGAACAACCAGTCGGCGATTTACGTGCAGACGCTCAGGACCGGTACACGCGAGCGAGTGTCCGCGCGCCGGGGTATCAACGGCGCCCCGGTGTTCTCACCGGACGGCCGGATGCTTGCGCTCGCCTTGTCGCAGGGAGAGGGCAACCTCGATATCTTCACGCTCGACCTTGCGACCCAGGTGCTCAGGCGCATCACCGAGCACACGGCGATCGACACGGAGCCCGCCTGGAGTGCTGACGGCCAGTCGTTGTACTTCACGTCCGATCGCGCCGGTTCGGCGCAGATCTACCGGGTTGCGGCGGAGCCGAATAACCGGGCCCAGCGCGTAACCTTCGAGGGCACGTACAACACACGCGCCCGCGTGTCGCCGGACGGTGAAACGCTCGCTATCGTGCACCGTAATCAGGGCAATGACCGAATCGCGGTCGTCGATCCGCGCAACGGGCTCACGACCGTGCTTAGCCGCGGATCTCTGGACGAGTCACCGAGCTTCGCGCCGAACAGCGCCATGATAATTTACGCCACGCGGGATCGCGGTCAGGGAGTCCTCGCGTCGGTCAGCACGGACGGGCGAATTCATCAACAGATCGCGTCGGTCGCCGGCGACGTGCGAGAACCCGTCTGGTCGCCGTATCCCCGTCCTTGAGTTAGTATCTCGTTAACGTTTAGCCCGTATCCGGTTGCTTTTCCAGAATTCGGGTCTGCCAGAGAAGGAAGTAATCATGTCGACACTGAGGCTTGTGTTCGTTGGCGGTTTCGCGCTGGTTCTCGCCGCTTGCGGCGGCTCCGATACGTTGCCGACGACCGGTGATTCAGGAGACGTATTCGGCGCCGACGACGCTGCAGGCGGTGGGCTATCGACCAGCGGTGACGGCGGGTCCGGACGTATCGGTGAGTTCGAGCAAGGTGCCCCGGCCGACCTGCTGAACGACCTCGTCGTCTACTTCGAATTCGATCGCAGTGAGATCCGCACGGAGTTCAACGACATGCTGGCCGCTCACGGCCGCTATCTGGCATCGAACGCGAATGCTTCCGTCCGTCTGGAAGGGCACGCCGACGAACGCGGCAGCCGTGAGTACAACGTAGGCCTCGGCGAGCGGCGGGCATTGGCCGTCCGCCAGATTCTGCTGCTTCAGGGAGCAACCGCCAGCCAGCTGACGACTGTCAGCTACGGTGAGGAGCGCCCCGCGGTGTTCGGGAGCGACGATGAGTCGTACAGCCTGAATCGTCGCGTCGAGATCGTCTATCAATAGCTCGGCCCACCTGTCCAGTCTGCCGGGCGAGGAGAGACTCATGAATACGAAGACGCTGGTTCTTCCGGCCCTGTTGCTGGCGACGGCCGGATGCAGCTCGCTGACACCCGCGGACGACCCGGTCTACCTGCGCCTGACCGACGTCGAAGCACGGCTGATTCGCATCGAGCGGGTCGTTGAGAACGAAAGCCTGATCGAGCTTGCGAATCAGATCGCCCAGCTGCGCGCCGAGACGCAGAGCCTGCGGGGCGATATCGAAACGCTGCAGTTCAGCAGCGAGGGCGCGGCCGAGCGTCAGCAGGCGCTCTACGGCGATCTGGACGCGAGGCTGCAGGCGCTGGAAGCGGCCGGTTCGGCGCCGGCATTCGGCGGCGCATTTGGCGGCGGAAGCGCGGGCAGCACGGGCGGACCGGCCGGATCGTTCGGCGGCGGCAACGATCAGGATGCCTACAACGCTGCGTTCGCGATGATTCAGACGCGCGAGTACGCGGCCGCCGGCGATGCGTTTGCGAGCTTCCTTGCGAGTTACCCGAACAGTGTGCTGCGCGACAACGCTCAATACTGGCTCGCCGAGACTTACTACGTCAGGCGGGAATTCGCCCAGGCTTTACCGCAGTTCGAGCGTGTCATCGAGGACTATCCGCAGAGTGCGAAGCTGCCCGACGCGCTTCTCAAGATTGGCTACTGCAATTTCGAGATGCAGCGCTGGGATGCAGCCAGGCAGGCGTTGACCGAAGTGACACGTCTCTATCCGGATACGACCGCGGCGCGGCTCGCGGAGCAGCGGCTCGGTCAAATCGCTCAGGAAGCTGGCTGAGTGTAGATCCGCTATCTGGTTCGGGCGACGGTCCGGCCGTCATTTGTCGAGAGTCACAGGTGAGCACGTCTCGCGTCGAGGCGCCCGCTGGCGGGCGCCTCAAGATCACTGAGATTTTTCATTCGCTGCAGGGCGAGGCGCTGACGAGCGGCTCACCGACCGTATTCGTCCGCCTCACCGGTTGCCCGTTGCGCTGCGCATATTGCGACACGGCGTACGCGTTCAGTGGGGGAGAATGGCGGACGATCGATCAGGTGCTCGACACGGTACGGGACTACGGGACGCGCCTTGTGTGTGTCACCGGTGGCGAGCCGTTGGCCCAGCGGCAATGCAACCGCCTGTTGCAGGCCCTTTGCGATAGCGGGTTCGACGTTTCGCTTGAAACGAGCGGTGCGATCGAGATCGGCGACGTTGATCCGCGCGTCAGCCGTATCGTTGACGTGAAGACGCCGGGGTCGGGTGAGGTGCATAGGAATCTCTACACGAATGTCGAACAACTCAGGGCGGGCGATGCGCTGAAATTTGTGCTTTGCGACCGTGCAGATTACGACTGGGCCTGTGCGCGGCTCGACGGGTGGCAGGAGCTGCCGTGCCCCGTATTTTTCTCGCCGAGCTTCGGTCAGCTCGAGCCGGCAGTGCTGGCGGACTGGCTGCTCGCCGACCGGCGCGATGTACGGCTGCAGTTGCAGCTTCACAAGTTGATCTGGGGCGATGTCCCGGGCCGCTGACGAGACAGCGGGATGAGCCGTTCCCGGCGTGCGGTCGTGCTGCTGTCCGGGGGGCTCGATTCCGCCACAACGCTGGCGCTCGCCGCAGCAGAAGGCCTTGCCTGCCACGCGCTCAGTTTCCGCTACGGCCAACGGCACGACTCGGAGCTCGTTGCAGCGGGACGTCTGTCGCGGGCGCTCGGGGCGACCGAGCATCGCGAATTCGAGATTGGCATTGGCAGCTTCGGGGGGTCGGCACTGACCGATCCGACGATCGCCGTTCCGGAAGCCGCTGGCGACGGAATACCGATCACCTACGTGCCGGCCCGCAATACGGTATTCCTCTCGCTCGCCCTCGGTTGGGCCGAAGTGCTCGATGCCCGCTCGATCTATATAGGCGTCAACGCCGTCGATTACTCGGGGTACCCGGATTGCCGGCCGGAATTCATTGAAGCGTTTCAAAGAGTCGTCGACGTTGCGACGAGGCGAACGGTCGAAGGGGCGGGTATTTCGATCGAAGCACCGCTGATCGGATTGTCGAAACAGGAGATCATCAGGCTGGGCAGCAGGCTGGGCGTCGACTACTCGCTGACGGTCTCCTGTTACCGTGCGGACGAGGAGGGCCGCGCATGCGGACGCTGCGACGCCTGTAATCTGCGCACGGAGGGATTCCGGCGGGCGGGCGTTGCCGATCCGACTCGCTATCAGGCTTGAGGGGAACCGCGCAGTGCGATGCGCACGTTCAGGGCGACGAGATGGACTGGCTCACGAATCGTCGTCGACGATATGGACTTCAGCCTGATGGACTTCCGCCCTACTGGGTAGCGTCCGACCGGCCGAACCGTCGGCCGGGTCGACCGACAGGCTGACGAAGAACCTTTCGCGCGCCTCGGGCCGATTGTCGGCGACGATCGGGATCAGCAGAGTGGTCGATGTCTCGCCGCTCGCCATGACGTCAATGCGCTGCCCGAGGTCGCCGTAATCGTCGTTCCGGCGTGCAGTATCGTCGTGAGCCCACCAGGAGAATCGGATCGGATCGATGGCCGGGCCTTCGCGCACGACGATCACGCGCGCAGCCGTGCCGGACTCCGACACGGTCGTCAGCGTTGATGCGAACGTGACCGTGGCGACATCGATCCCCGCAGGGCCGGCTGCGGCCGCATCGGTGGGCCGGGCGTTGCCGGCAACTGCAGTTTCCGGGATGAGGTCGGGCGCAGCGTCGGAATGGAGCCCAGCCGCAGCCTCGGAAACGATGTCGGGAACAGCGCCCCGTGCTATGTCGAGTGCGGGCCGCGCTGATTCCTGCGCGGCCGGCAGTACGACCTCGGACGCGCCGATTGCTGCCGGCTCGTTGGCGCGCTGAATCTCCGCGCGCGGCGTGCTCTCGGCGAGCATGACTGCTGCGGACTCGCGGTTGTCGTCGCGAGCCTCAGTGCCGGCGGTGCCGCCATCGTCGAGTTCCCCGGTTGCTGTCTCTACGGCCGAAACGACCGGCTCGACCGGAGTGACCGGGAGGGGGTCCCCGCCCGCCAGCAGCCGGAGTTCCTCGATGATTGCGGCGAACGTCGCCGGCAAGGGGCCGACGGTCGCATTCGGTAGCGCAATGAGACCGATCAGAAGCAGCGTCGCGAGCGCCAGCCGCCCGCGAGGACGCTGCGAGTGCGAGCGCGTTGCTGCCTGCATGGCCGGGACATCCACCGGGCTCAGCGTCCGGCCGACCGGGTCCTCGTCGGCCAGAGCGGCTACCTGTCCAACTCCTGGACGTTCGCTGCGCGGCGGATCGACGCGCGCGCCCGGCATTTTCCTCGATCGTGCGTGTTTCACTCGAGGCGCGTGGGTGTTCGCCCCGGCGGATTGGCTCGTTACCGGCAGCCGTTCATTGCCGGTGACGCCGAATTCTTCGAGGAAACGGCTGACCGTCGGCAGCGACGTCTCCCCGGTGAGGTCGAGGGCGCGACGCAAGGCCTCCCACTGAACCGCCGGGATCGTCTCGACCGGCTGAGCCTTTATGCCGGCCCGTCGGGCCTCGTCCGGGAGACTGCCGCCGAACGGATGCCGGCCCGACAACAGCTCGTAGGCCAGGCAGGCGAGACCGTTTACATCGTCGCGGACCGTCATTTCCCGAACGCCGATGCCGGTGTCGATTCGCTGCAGCGCGGCGCTCGGCGATACCGGTATCGGTGCGAAGTCGAGCAGCTTGACCTCATAGTCGTGAGTAACAAACACGTTGCGCGCGTCGACTGCGCCGTGAATGACACCTCTTTGGTGCGCATGCGCGAGCGCCCGGCCAACCTGGCCGACGACTGCCAGGCACTCGACGAACTCGAGTGATTCCGGGTCGGGGTCGTCCAGGATCCGGCGCATCGATGCGCCCTCGAGCAATTCCATGGTGAGGCATGCGGAATCGCCCCAGCGGGTGAGACTGAACTGGCGGACGATGTTCGGATGCGACCACGAACGAATGCGCGCAAAGCCCTCGCTGAATCGCGTGCGAAGTTTCGGGTCGTCGAGGATGCCTTCGTCAATGATCTGGATCGCCAGCCGGTCAGGCTGTCCCGATCTGCCGGGCCGAGCCGAATCGATACCTTCGTAGATCTTGCCGAATCGCCCGGAACCGATACGCGATGTCAACGTGAACCTGCCGGCAACGAGCGGTGCTACGGAAGCCCCCGGCGGCCGGGGCGAAATTTCGACGTGGTCGGTCATCATCACGTAGTCGCGAGTGTAACGGGGTCGCGAACGATCCGATCGTTGTCGCCGATTGCCGACGCCGACCGGTGCTCGAGCGAGTGTCGGCACGGTCGCGCGCTCGCGAGCGCTGGCACACTGCTGGCTGCAGCGCCTGCGGGTAATGTCCGAACCGGATCAGAGCCAGCGCCGAACGCGCTGACGGTACGCGAGAAATTCGTCGCCGAAGGCGCGCTGCATGCTGCGCTCTTCGTAAGGAATGATTACGAAGTTATCGAGAACAAAGAGAATTATCGGCACGAGCCAGGTCAACCAGGAACCGGTAACCAGCGCAACGCCGATCGATACCGCGATGACCCCGACGTACATCGGGTTGCGGGTAAAGCGGAACGGGCCGTCGACGACCAGTGCACTGTGCGTATCGGACCACGGCATGATTTCGGCGCGCGCGCGCCGAAACGCTGTCTGGGCCCAGATCGCAAGCCCTATGCCAAACGCGATAAAGGCGACGCCGGTCGGAAGATGCCGCAGCAGATCGGGCGCCGCAGTCAGGCGCGCAGCAAGCAGCGATGCGATCAGCAGTATCGCAAACCATACCGGAGTCGGGATGCGAACGATCAGGGAAGGGCGGCTCGCCGAAGACTCGGAGGCATCGTTGATCTCAGTCATCGGCCGGCTCGATCCGCAGGATCATGCCATCGGCCGCGGAGCCGAGAAAGGTCTCCTCAGTTGCAACGAAGATGTAGCCGTCCGGGCTTTGCGCGACATCCCTGACGCGCAGCTCGAGCTCGCTCAGGACGCCTTCGCGGCGTTCGGCCTGCGAGGGCTGGCCAAATGAGATCCGCTGCAGCTCACGGGTCGACAGCGCGCCGACAAACAGGTTGTTGCGCCACTCCGGAAACCGATCGCCGGTATAGAACATGATGCTCGACGGGCTGATCGACGGTACCCAGTGAATGCGCGGGTTGGACATCCCGGGTCTCGCCCATGGCTGATCGGAGACGAGCGTGCCGGTGTAGTTGCGGCCGGTCGAAACCAGCGGCCAGCCGTAGTTGTTCCCGCCGATCAGGATATTGACCTCGTCACCGCCCATCGGACCGATTTCGGCCTGCCAGAGCTCGCCGGTTTCCGGATGAAACGCAAGACCGTAACCGTTGCGGTGCCCGTAGGTGAATATCGCGGCGTTGGCGTCTTCACGCCCGACGAACGGGTTGTCGTCCGAAATGCTGCCGTCGGCGGCGATCCGGAGGGTCTTGCCGACGTCACTGTCGAGATCCTGCGCCTTCATTCGCAGGCTCGGGTCGTCTTCCGGTATGCAGCAAAGCCGGTCCCGGTCACCGATCGTGATGTACAGGCTGGCGTCAGGCCCGAATGCGATTCGTCCACCGAGATTGCCGCCCGTTTCCCAGGCATCAGCAACGAAGATTTCTTCTAGGCCATCGAGCCGGTCTTCGGACAGCCGCCCGCGCACGATGGCCAGCGTGCTGCCGAGTTTCTCGTCCAGCTTGGGGTAGGCGGCATAAACCCAGGCGTTGCCTTCGAAGTTCGGATGGACCGCGACGGACTTCAGCGCATCGTCGGCTTCGCCGTGAGCCGGTGAGGTCCAGACCGGCTCAGGCAGCAGCTCGTCGTCCCGGAGCAGCCGGAGACGGCCGTTCTGCTCGGCGACCAGCAGGTCGCCGTTCGGCAGAAACGCGAGGCTCCACGGGTGGACGAGGCCGCGGGCCACCGCCGTGACATGAATCCGGCCGCCCTGAACGTCTAGCGTCCAGGGCCCGTTGCCGCGAGATGAGTTCGTCGGCGCCTGCGCGAGGGCCGCGGTCGCAAGGCTTCCAGCGGCGATGAAGGCGCAGACAATGGCACGTCGTCCGGATCCACTCATGGTTTCAGAGCCCCTTCGACATCGTGTCCCAGTTCGGATTTTCACAGAGCGAGCAGTCGCTACCCGTGAACATCCGCCCGGCATCGCGATCGCCTTTGAAGTGCAACAGCAGCCAGTTCGAGGCGACGTTCGCAAACTCGCCGCCGCCCGGATGATCGACCGTTGCCGTGTGCCCGGCGTTGTGGCGCGCGCCATAAAAGACCGGCACGTGATCGATCATCTCGAAGTTTGCGGCCGAGGCGTCCATCATGAAGTCCCGCTCGTGGCCGTTGATCAGCAGGACCGGCCCATGCAGGTCGTCCAAGGCCTCGGCCGTTGCGAAGCGTGAGGCGATTCCGTCTTCGGCCGCGGGTTGCACACCGGAATTGAATACGCCAATCGTGCCCACGCGCGGGTCGGAACCGAGCGACACGGACAGGAAGCCGCCGCAGGATTGTCCCATCACGGCCATCCGGTCGACGGCGACCCTGCCGTTCAGTGGTGATCCGGCGCGGGTATTTTCCGCCTCGGCCCAGTCGAGTCCTGCTTTGAGGTCATCGGCTGTGGACTGGCGCCGCTCCTCGCCGTCAATCGCGGCGGTCGCGATTACCAGAATGCCGTGCGAGGCGATTGTGCTGAGGAACCCGCTGTAGCGCGTGGAGTTGATTGCACAGCCGCCGTTGCCCCAGGCCATGACCGGTAGCGTGTCCGACTGCGGGAACGCGGCGAGATCCGCCGGGCGAAGCACCACGTGGCGGGGCGAGCCGAACGCCTCTTCGGAGACGACCTCGTACGGTCCGGTTATCGCGAGCGGTGCTCCTTCGATCGGCAAGACCGTGTTGATCATTTCCATCGTGATGCCCGGGGGCTGAGCATGACTGTTGCCCGCGCTGCCGAGTGCGAGTAGTCCGAAACAGAGGGCCGGTATTCTCATTGTGGTTCTCCGTCGAGTGGCGTCGGTCATGGTCCCGCGGCCACAGCCGCAGTGCAAGTGCGACTGCGCCACCAATCCGACGGTCGTGTATCCTTGGCGCCGACTCGAGCAGCCGTGGAGACCACGAACGATGCGGGCCTTTCGGATTATTCTGTTTTGCGGTGGGGTCGCGACCACTCTTGCGGGCGTCGCGCTGGCCCAGTCCGGCGAATTCGTTCCCGTCACCAATGAGTTTCTCGAGAATCCGGCGCCCGAAGACTGGCCCGCCTGGCGCCGAACTCAGGGGCTTTGGGGCTACAGTCCGCTCGATCAGATCGATCAGGACAACGTGGCGCAGCTGCGACTCGTGTGGACGCGACCGCTCGGCCCCGGTATTCAGGAGGGCACGCCGCTGGTTTACGACGGCGTCATGTACTTTCCGAATCCATCCGATGTAACCCAGGCAATCGATGCGGCTACCGGCGATCTGATCTGGGAGTACCGCCGCCCGGTTCAGGACGACAACGGCGACTACATCAGCTTTCCGTCGATCAACCGGAATCTGGCGATCTACGACAACCTCATTCTCGACAACGGGGCCGACAATTTCGCCTACGCGATAGATGCGAGCACGGGTGAGCTCGTCTGGGAAACGCAGATTCTCGACTATCGGCGGGGGGGGCAGCACAGCTCCGGTCCGATGATTGCGGGTGGGAAAGTCGTTTCCGGCCGCAGCTGCCAGGTGGAGGCGGGCCCGGTCGCCTGCGTCATTACGGCGTTCGATGCAAAGACCGGACGGGAGTTGTGGCGCCGGCCGCTGATTCCCGGCCCCGGAGAGCCGGGATTCGAAACCTGGGGCGATGTGCCGTACGAGGAACGTCGCCAGGTCGGTTCCTGGATGGTGCCGAGCTACGACCCGGAGCTGAATCGCATTTATGTCGGTACGTCGGTTACTGCGCCGACTCCGAAGTACATGCTGGACGGCAACGACAGGCAATATCTCTATCACAACTCGACGCTCGCACTGGACGCGGATACCGGTGAGATCGAGTGGTATTTGCAGCACGTCGTCGACCACTGGGACCTCGACCATCCGTTCGAACGCATTCTGGTCGAAACCGCGGTGGCGCCGGACCCGGGTTCGGTGCCATGGATCAATCCGCGGGTCAGAACCGGGCAGAGCTACAAGGTCATCACGGGTGTTCCGGGCAAGACCGGGCTCGTCTACACGGTAGATCGCGAGAGCGGGCAGTTTCTCTGGGCACGCGAGACGGTCTATCAGAACGTCATCTCCGAAGTTAATACGGAATCCGGCACAGGCGTCGTCAATCCGGAGGCAATCTTCTCCGGACAGGGTCAGACGAAGCTCATCTGCCCGAGCCTGACTGGCGGCAAGAATTACCATGCCGGCGCCTACAGCCCACTGACCGGGTTGATGTTCTATCCGTTGCACAACGTCTGCGCCCAAACGACACCGACGACCGATACGCCGACCGTCGAAGACGTCTATGCGATCGACACGCGCGACGAGATCGCGCCGGGTACGAACAACGCCGGAACCATCGAGGCGATTTCGGTTGAAACCGGTGAGACTGCCTGGAAGTTCGAGAGCCGAGCAGGGCAGACGTCGGTGATTGCTACCGGCGGCGGCCTGGTGTTCGGCGGCGACGTGCACGGCCGGTTTCGGGCCTTCGATCAGCGCACGGGCGAAATTCTCTGGGAGGTAAATCTCGGTTCGCAGGTCACGGGCTTCCCGGCCACGTTTGCCGTTGACGGGAAACAGTACCTTGCGGTCAGCACCGGCGGTGCGCTCAATACGTTCAGCCTGGCATCGCTCGCCACCGAGATCAGAGCCGGTACCGCGAACAACCTGTTTGTCTTTGCGTTGCCATAGTATGATGCGCTCGCCTTGCGAGGCGCAGCGCCCGATCGTTCGCAGCAGAATTCATCGCGCGGGCCGTTAGCTCAGTTGGTAGAGCAGCGGACTTTTAATCCGTTGGTCGTAGGTTCGAGCCCTACACGGCCCACCATAAAATCAACCACTTATCTCTATAATCGGCAGCCCGCCGACCGAGAAATACCTTTCGTGTGCAGTTGACGGAGATTTTCTTCTGAAACAACGCGAACGCCCCGGACTGCTGAAATAGCCGAGGCGCTCTGACCAACCAACGGTGTTGCCAGGTGCGCAAGGCGGGTCAGGAGCAGCACTTGGTTCGCATCGAGTAACAAATCGCTCCGGGCAGCTGCGTTGAGGGTATCTCGCCCAGGGCGACGAGCGCGCCACCCGGCACGGTCCATCTCGAGTCGGGGCGGTGCCCGGCGGTCGCCGGGGCACCGGAAGCGTCAGGCTAGAACTGCCAGCGAATGCCGGCGGTGTAGCGCCGCCCGAGCAGGTCGAACAGCAGTGCGTTCGTTTGCACCGCAGCGCCCTGGAAGTTGCTCCACCACGCCGTGACCGGCGGATCCTCGTCGGTCAGGTTGGTGATGTTGCCGAAGACCTGCAACGTCGAGCCACCGGACAGGTCCTTCGTCCAAGACACGTTGAGGTCGGTGTAGAAGACCGAATCGACTTTGTTGCTTGAGATGTTCACGCCTTCGATGGCCGCGTTCTCTTGCGTGCCGCTCGCGATGTAGCGCCCCTGCAGGAATACGCTGAATGGCCCGTTCGCATAGGTGACATTGCCGGTCATGCGAAAGTCCGGCAACGCGCGGGCGGCACCGGTCGAGACCTCGACACCGGTCTGGCCAGCGCGATCGATCTTGCGCACCCCCGCCAGAATTTCGGAGTTCTCGTCTAGCCACGATGCGAAGACGCGCGTGCTGATCGTCTGGCCGCTGCTACCGATGTCCTTACGCCACGTAACTTCGAGGTCGGTGCCGCTGACGACGGCTTCGTCGATGTTGACGAACTGGTCGCCGACCAGGATGAGTCGGTCCGTTGCGATGTCGCGCGTGACCAGCGAGCAGAGCTCCGACGGCGATCCGGCCACGATGCTTTCCTCGCAGCGGTTGATTACGGCTTGCGTGCCGAGCTGACCGATCGCGTCGGCGATCTCGATCTCGTACCAGTCGAGTGACAACGAGAAGTTCGGCGCGCTGACCGGCGTGATTACGAAACCGATCGTCGTCGTATCGGCCTCCTCGGGCCGTACGGCCGGGTTACCACCGGAGAAGCGTGTGATGTTGTAGGTCTCCAGGTAGCGCGGATCGTCGATCGTGTTGATGCCGCCGGTCACATCGAAGCGCTCGGACATATTCGCTGCGCGAACGTCCTGCGACTGCGTGAAACGCAGCCTGAACGAATCGACAAACTGCATGTCGAGCCCGGCCTTCCAGGCGTTGACCTGGCCGCTGCCCGAATAATCGGCCCAGCGGGTCGAGAGCCCCAGTGTCATGCTCTGCATGGCAGGCTGGTCGGCGATGACCGGAACATAGGTCTCGACGAAGGCCTCCTTGACGTCGGAGTCACCGATGATGTTCGAGACCTTCGAGTACTGAATGCCGACTGTGTTGGCGCAGTCCGGACCGCTGACACCGCGCAGCAGCGCCGCGACGGCTTCCGGATCGGTGTTGCACAGCACAGGATGACCGTTGACGTGGTCGGAGGACTGGTTCGTCGAATCGCGGACGACTTGATAGATCGACTCCTCCCGCCACGCAACGCCTGCGGCCACGGCGATTGGCCCGGCCCAGCCGTCGGCGATGTCGCCGGTGGCCGTCAGCTCGAACAGGTCCTGCTCGAACTCCGCGCGGTTGATTTTTGCGTCGGCCGCGGCATAGGTGTCGTTAATGCCGAGGGCAAAGCCGCCGGACAGTGGGAAGTGCAGTGGCGTGGAGATGATTTCGCCGACGTCATTACCGGTCACCCAGTCGATCGCGGCGGCTGAAGCGTTTCCGCGGCCAAACAAATTCAGCGGCTGGCAGCCGTCGAACTGGTTCGAGCCGCTGAGCGAGGTCCGGCAGACGATGTTGCCGTTGCCGTCATCGACGGCATCGACGGCCGCATGAATCCGGTCGACCCGGAACCCGTGCTGGAACGCCTCGCGATCGCTCTCGCCGGTTTGGAAGAAGGCGTCGATCGTCCAGCCGTCGAACCGGCCGCCGTTGTCGAGATCGAGCGTGAAACCGCCGGTGAACGAGTTGATCTCGTTCTCGGTCGCGAAATACATCGGCCGGATCAGGTCTTCGGGGGCACCCATCCGTCGAAACGTGAATGACTCGAGTCCCTCGTCGATCATCGTCTGGCGAATCGGAGCTGGCAGGAAGGCATTGTCCTGAAAGATCGTCAATGCGGTCGGCGTGCCTTTTAGCGACGCGCTTGCGGCGGGCGGCCGTTGCCAGTTCTCATAATTGCTGTGAATGACCTGCCCGTACACGGTCAGGTTGTCGCCGATGTCGTGGTCGTAGTAGAGAAACAGACTGTCGCGCTCGTTCTCCGGCATCAGCACGGCGCGCTCGGCGCCGATGTTGTCGCCGCTGCCGCCGCTGGTGACAGAATGCCGGGCCGGCGGTGTGCCGACGACGCCGAAAGACGGGCTGCCGACGACGAACGGAGACAGGTTACCGCTGCTGTCGAACTCCTGCTGGTGCAGTGACGAGCCGGGTGCGAAGATGATGCCGTCGTAGCTCGACGACGTTGTTATGACGTTCGGCAGGATTTGATTCACGCCGTTCGCGTCCGGAATCAGGCCCCAGGACTGGTACCAGTCGCGGCCCTCGTAACCGAAAATTCCATCCTGCTCGAAGCGCTCGCCGGACACGATCAAGTGGCCATTGTCACCGATCTCGGTGCCGTAAACGATCGACAACTCGCTCGAGTCGCCGTCGCTCTCGAGCGTGGCGCCGGTTTGCGCACCGAAGCTCAGACCTTCGTAGTCGGTGTCGAGGAAGAAGTTGACGACGCCGGCCACGGCATCAGTGCCGTACGCCGCTGAGGCGCCGCCAGTCGTCGTCTCGACGCGGCTGATGATCGCCTCGGGAAAGACATTGACGTCAACGCCACCGAACGCCGTCGACGACATCATCCGCCGACCGTTCAAGAGCGTCAGCGTTCGGTTCACGCCCAGACCGCGCAGATTCAAGTTGCCGTAGCCGGAGCGTGTGAACCAGCTACCCGGCGAGTTCGCGGTTTGGTTTCCGTAGAACTGCGGCAACTGACTGATGCCTTCGATAAGCGTGCCCGGGACAGCCGTGCTGAGCTCCTCCGACGTCACCGCCGTGACAGGCGTTGGCGTTTGCATGCCAGTCGTCTGAATGCGCGTGCCGGTCACGATGATCTCTTCGGTCGGTTGCGCTAGCGTGACGGTGGACGTGAGCCCGACTGCTGCTGCGCAGGCGAGCGCGAGCGGGTGGCGGCGGAGCGTGGTGTCGGAGTGAGCGAGGCTCTTACGAGTTGACGACATGCTTGTTCTCCTCGGTTCTAGCGAACCAGGAAGAGACGCTGGGCAGCTGGTCTCGAGGTGCCGGCCAACGGCCCGAATCTGTCCCCCCCAATGATTCACAAGTCGTTGCACTCAGGCTACCGCTGAATCCCGCAGGGCGCAAGAATCACAGCCACCGGGCACATTGTGTCTCGAAAACACCACGCAATGAGCGACGCGCCCTACAACGGCGTTCTCTTCCGAATGGTCAACGTGCCCGACGGTTCAATCGGGCGGCGCTAACCGCCCGCCCGTAAGCGTCGAATCGAGTATCACTCGATAACATGGTCGGCTGCGATGTTGTTCTCCTCGCAAACGAACTCGAGCAACTCCGTATCCGCCTGGAGCGTGAAGTCCGCGACGATCGACCACGGTCGGGTGTAGGCTTCGGGATCGTCGATGACGAATTCCATCTGCATGTGACCGAAGTCCGTTCGCGTGAAACGCTCGATCATTCGCAACGACGGCGTCGCCGGTAAGCCCGGCTGATCGAGCCATGCCCGGCCGTTCGTGCCGATCGTTTCGATGACGAACGTATCGTCTTCCCAGTGACCGATCGAATAGCCCTGCCACGAAGGCCAGTCGACTTCAGGCAAAGGTCTGCCATCGGTGAAGATCTGCCGGTACATCGTGCGCGTTTCGTAGAGAAGCAACGTGAGTCCCGGTAGTTGCACGAACTTCATTGGTGTCGCGAGCGTTGCACGCACCGGCAAACCGGTTGGCAGACAGTGCGCGCCCGGGTCTTCCTTCTGATTGTTGTCGAGTCGTTCCTGGTAGAGCGCCCGGGCCCAGGGCTGAAACGGGATGTCGGCGCCGTCCTTGACGATCGAACGGATATTGAAGACTGCCTGATCGGACAGCCAGATACCCGACAGGTCCGGCAGGCCAGCCGGCGTGCGCGGCGCGGGCGCATCGAGGTTCGGGCTGCCGTCCGCGTTGCGCGGGATGCCTGGTGTCGGATACCCCTGCCACTGCGCCAGCGCCGGTACGGAGAAAAGCGCGGTCATGACAGCCAGCGCTACGGCTCGCGCCCTGCCGATAGGCCACGCCCGGGCGGCGGGCAGAAATACTTCGCCGTTCTTCCTCATTTCGCCACCCGCCTCAGTCGCTGCAATCTGCGTTGGCGCCGCCACCAAGCTCGGCGACACCGAAAAACAGGCAGCGCCCGTCCGTGAACTCGAAAGTCAGTCCGCGGATCAGCATCGAGCCGTCGCGGGCCTTGTGGCCGGTCACGTGCAGCTCGTCGCCTTCCTGCAGCGACGTCGGTCGCCAGCCGCGGCGGTAGAGCACGTTCGGGGCACCACCCTCGATGGCCCAGTTCACGGCAGCGCCCTCGCCGTCAACGACATCGATATAGAAGAACGTGTGAGGATTCATCCACTCGACCTTCGTTACGGTGCCGACGAGATCGACGACCTGATTCGAATCGTACTGCGCCGCAAACGAGTGGTGGGCGAGCGTTGCCGGGCCGGCCAGGAGCATCCCGGCCGAAACGATGCAAAGGCGAGTCAGTGCAGTCTTGAGCATTTCGGACTCCGCGCTGATTTCGGGTACGGTCGGTTCAATTCTACGTGCCGCGCGACTCGTGGCAATCCCGGCAGGCGTCTGGGTCTGATGCGCCGAGCGACTGAGGTCGTCGGCGACCTGGAGACTAGCCACTCACGGCGGCAGGTTGAGCGTCGATGGCGGATCTGCGCCTTGCCAGGACGCGATGCATCGCCATGATCGCGACAGCGGCACCGAGCTGCGGAATCGCGGCGATCAGGAACACGGCCGATACGCCGACCTCGTAGGCGATCATTGCCCCGCCAATGATCGGTCCGACCATCGCGCCCGCCCGGCCGAGTCCGTGCGCCCACGACACACCGGTCGCGCGAACGGTGGAGGGATAACTGAGTGACGCCAGCGCGTTGATGCCACTCAAGCCACCGTTCGAGAAATAACCGAAGACGCCAAATGCGATCAGCACCGATACGGTCGTGAGATCGACGAAAGCGATCGAGGCGGCTGCGACGGCGGCAGCGCCGAGATAGCAGGGCAGCACACGCGTCGGCCCGAGCTTGTCCATCACAAAGCCGCTGGTCAGCGTGCCGACGATTCCTGTTGCCCCCTGTACGGCCATGATCAGCGCGATTCGTTCGCCGTCGAGCCCGCCGAACTCGCTGAGCACCGTATTTTTCCAGGCGCCGAACAGATTGCTGACGATGAATGCACAGTGAAAGCCAGCCCACAGCAACATCGTGATCGCCCAGCGGCCTTCCTGGAACAGGGCGAGCATCGGGACCTTTTTCGCCTTGACCTGCTCCTCGGATATGACGAACCGTTCGTTGCCGTCGAGCCGGAGCGCCGGATCGAGGCGCTGCAACAGGCGCGGGATACGCGCATCGTCCGGCCGGTTGTTGACCAGAAACCTGAGCGACTCGGGCAGAAAGAAGTAGAGGACGACGACTAGCCCGAGTGGCAGCACACCGCCGACGACGAAGGCCCATTGCCAGCCGAAAGGCACGATCCAGGCGAGCACGGGCGCGCCGATTACCGACGTGCCGAGCGTATAACCCGCGAATGTTATCGACACACAGGTGGCCCGCACCTTTTTTGGCACGATTTCCGAGACCAGCGAAACGGTGTTCGGGATTACGCCGCTGAAGAATATTCCGGCGACGAAACGCAGCACGACGAGCTCCCACAGCGTCGAAGCGAGCACCGTGAAAAGGGTCAACGACCCGAAGATCAGCAGGCAGCCGAGCAGAGTAACTCGTCGGCCGATGCGGTCGGCTACCGGCCCGACGATGAAGTTGCCGATGAGCAGACCGAACTGCTGCATCACGAACACGATGGTCATCGAGGCGGGTTCGATCGACAGGCCGTCAGCCAGAGCCGGCAGGATGATCCCGATCAGAAAGATGTCGTAGCCGTCGACCATCATTGTCAGGATCAGCAGAACGACTACCGATACGTGAGTCCGGCCGATCCTTCTCGAGTCGAGAAAGGTATTGACGTCGAAAGGCTTGCCTTCACTCATCGGGGGCGCACCCTCCGGGCGCCAGCCGCGCCAGCCGCGCCAGCCGCGCCAGCCGCGCCAAATCCGTAATTCAGATCCGCCATGCGTCTTCTCCCGCGCGCTCCGTCAACGCGAGCAACTCGACTGCAACCGTCGCCGCCGGCCGGCCATCGCCTGGTAACGCCCCGACCGCGCGGCAAGCCGCTTCCAGGGCATCGAGCTCGGCGGCATTGTCGATGCCGGTTGCGCTGGCGATTGTCCGGTACTTCGATCGCAGGCCCGCCCAGTCGAGCGGGTTCGTCCTCGATCCTGCGGGGTCGAGCTCAGTTGCCGTGAGGACCCGACCGTCCGTCAGCTTAACGTCGACCCGGCTGCCCCATTGCGCTGGGAAAGCGTTACTCATCGTCTCGTCAGCTTCGACGCGAATCCGGCTCATCCAGGCCTTGACGAGCGCCGAGTCATCGAGCGCCGCGCGGCGTACGTCGAACAGACTCGGTGACGCGACCGCGGCCAGCGCCATCGAATACTGCACGCCGAGCATCGACCCGAGGCGGGAGTCGGGCGACGTCGGCTGGTCCACCATCGGCAGATAGTCGGCGGGGACGCCGACGCGCACCTCGGAGACACCATCCGGCTCGAGTGGGAGCAGACTGCGAAAGGCCGTTACGCTCGCCAGTGCCTGCCGCGACGTGGGGAAGGTCTTGCAGTCGATTTCTCCGATCAGCGGCCTTGCGCCATCCTCGACCAGACATGCTTCGTCGAGGTCGACGGTGCCGGCGATCGACGCGAGCGTGCGCCGATAGTTTTCGATCGCGTCCGGTGATGGGCTGAGGCCCGCTCTTGCCGCGGACACAGCTTCCGTTCCGGCGAGACTCGCGCCGGCAAGCGCCCACTGGCGGTATCCCGGCACTGCGAGCGCCGTGCGGGCCGGCACGGTGACGTGCTGCAGCGCGATACCGAGCGCGTTCTTGAGCGTCGGTGGCGGCAGGTCGAGCGCAACCCCGGTTGCGGCCGCGGCGCCAAACGCGGCGCCCGCAAGCGTCGGCCAGACGCCACGGTAGATCAGTCGCGCGCCGTCGATGGCTCGTCCAAGACGAAGCATTGCTTCGTAGCCCGCGATGACGGCCGACAACAGGCGGTCCTGCCCTGAGGGTTCCGAGTCGTCGCAGGCGGCGAGGGCTGACAGCGCGGCGGGCACGACGACCGATCCGGCCGTGGTGCAGCTCATCAGATCGATGTCGTCGACTTCGGTTGCCCTGATCGTCCCGGTCAGCAGTCGGCACCGGTCGCGCGGACTGAAGTTGCCGGCCCCGCGCCGCGATGCCGACTCGAGCAGCTGGCGTAGAAGGCGCGCTTCCGGCGTGGAGCAACCGACAGCAGCGGCGGCCAGCGTATCGAACAGGCGCTGCCGTGCGACTTCGGCAACCTCGGAATTGAGGTCACTGTCCCCAAATTCGGCGAGGCGGGCGAGCGCCGTCATTCGACGTATCGGGGCGGCTCGAGCTCTGCGGAGCCGTCGTCGGTGACAATGACGAGGCTATTCGCGATGGACGGCCTGTCGCCGGTCGGGACGCAGCAGAGGAGCGAGACGACTGCGCCAGCCGGCAGCGTCGCCGTGCTGTCGGGCTCGATCGCGATACCGTCGCATTGGGCGAGCCCGACCGTGCCGCCGAAGCCATATTGCATTGCAACGTGGCGCTCCTCCGCGGGCAGTGCCTCAAGCCCGGCCGCCGCGATGTCCCCCGCGGCCGCGCCCGCGCGGATCGCGGACGCCATTGCCGCAACGCTCCGGGCAGCCGGCGTATCGGCGGTGGCAGCGGACCCGATGGCGGACTCGGCCCAGTAGCCGTGGTATTGCGCCGCGACCCAAAGAAGGAGTCGTTCCGATCGGCCGTCGAGCCGGCCCTCGAACGGCCGCAGGCCTGTATCGTCCATCGTGGCCAGCACCCGAACGTCACGCGCGCGGTTGAAACGGGCGACGCGCTCGGCTTCGAGCAATGCGTCGGTGTTCGTGCCGCCCGCGCGGAAGGTGTCGAGTGCGGCCGATGCCGCCCGCTCCGCAATCGACCGCGCAATGCCGATAGCGAGCCGCTCACGTGGCCGCTTGGCGAGACGCATCGCCTCGAGCTCTGCGTCGACCCCGACGAGCTCGTAGCCGTCGAATGCCGCGCGAAACCGCTCTACCGCCGCGACCGGCATGCCGGTCAAGCCGGTCGTTCCGATTCGTGCGCCGCTGACCCCGGCTTCGGCCAGCAACTCCTGCGCGGTTTCGAATGTCCTGCCACGTCCGGGCACGACATGCTCGATCCAGGTCTGCTCGCGCGTGAAAAAGAGCTCCCGGCCGCCACCGAAAGTCAGCAGTGTCGGGTCCCGGTCGCGATAGACGACGATGACGCCACCGCTTGCGAGCCCGCCGACGTACGCGATGTCGGCGTATTCAAACATCGCGCCGAGCAGGCTGTAGTTGACGACGATGAGTGCGTCGAGTCCGCGCGCCTCGAGCAGCGTACGAACGGCCACCTGCCGCTCGGCAAACTCGTCGACCGGCAACACGTCGCGGTCCCAGGCCGTATAGCCGCGTTTCAGGACCGGTTCCATGCTGACGATCATCGTTCAGGCCTCTATCGAGCCGAGCGAGCCCATTTCGCTCGTCAGCGGCTCGGCACCGTCATCGGTGATGATCACCGGCTCCCCGCACATGATGTAGCCGGTTTCCGGGATGTACTGATTCGGGTGCATCACGAAGACCATGTCTTTCGCCATGTAGTGCTCGTAGCCGGGCGCGACTTCGGGTTCCATCGAGCCGAGCCCCATGCTGTGCCCGCGCGTGCGCATGTAGGGCGGCACCGTGTATTCCGCATAGCCGGCCTCGACGATCGGCGCGTTCATGACCTCGACCAGCTCCGTGACCGACGTTCCCGGCTTCGCTGCAGCCATGCCGGCCTCAAGCGCGGTCAGTAGCAAATCGAATTTCTCCAGTTGCAGCTCGCTCGGCCCGCCGATCACGGCGCTCCGGCAAATCTGGATGAATTCGCCCTCGACGGCCGGCGTAATCTCGGCGAGGATCAAGTCGCCTCGCTCGAGCACGCGGCCGGTCGGCATGTGGCCGGCCTGGTTGTGCTGCGAGGCCGACATCAGTTGAAAGTTGTCCTCGGCACCCTGGCTGCGCATGAATACCTCGAGTTCCGCCGCGAGCTGATACTCACGCATGCCAGCGTGCGTCGTTTCGAGCAGATTACGGTAGCCGGCCTCGGCGATGGCAACACCGCGCCGCGTGCAGTCGAGCGACCACGCGTCGCGGATCTTCATGATGTCGGAGACGAGTTTCTCGGCGTCGACGGGATCGCTCCGGATGACGGCGGGCCATGCGTCCTTCGTCGCGCGCGTCTCTAACGGCCCGCCGGCAACCGCTGCACGGCCCGACAGGGAGCGGCGTTTCAGCTCGGCCGCAACCGTGTCGAGAAACGACTCGGGCGCAACCGCGATCATCTCCATCGTCTGCCGTTCGCGATAGCGCGGCGCATCCCATTCGGGCGTCAGTATCAGCTCCGGGTCTCCGTCGGCCGGCAGGATCACTGCCATGTGAGGACCGATCTGCTTGTAGGCCGACAGATACCACCCGGGGTTCGTGCCTGTGAACGCGTGCAGGCCCGACCCGTAGGCGATCAGGTAGTCGATCCCGTCTGCGGCCATTGCCTCGCGCACGGCCCGGTGGCGTCGATCGATGCTCGCGGCACGCAACGGCGGACTGCTCTGCGGACAGGTTCGCGGTCACTGTCTCTCCTTACCTTTTGCGGACAGCTTTGTGCTCACCGTCCGCTTTCCAGCTCACTGTGTCGCCGGCGCGGCCGCGCTCAGTTCGGCCCGCAGCTTTCGTGTCGCGTCCGCGTCGACGGCCAATCCGTCTTCCGACAGGACGACGCCGTAGCTTTGCGCCGCCGCTTCGACGGACACGTAGCCCTCGAGCACGTCGCGCAACACCTTCGCGGGGTCACGGGTCAGTGGATCGCCGAAGCCGCCGCCGCCCGCGGTTCGGTAGCTCACCGCGGTGCCGGCGGGCCAGACGGATACTTCCGGATCCGGCTGACGGAAACCGTCGTCTTCCGGCGTTTTTACGAGCGTCTCGGCCGTGCGGCCCGGTGCACCGCCTTCGAGACCCCACGGCGGGCAAGTCCGTCGGCCGCCTGAACCACTGGCCGTGTTGATGCGCCCGCCGGACAGGCTCCGAATCGTCGTCTGCACGCCGAGCCCGCCGCGAAATCGCCCGGGCCCACCGGAATCGGGCCGGAGCCCGCGCTCCTCGACCAGCACCGGGCCCTTGATCTCCATGTTCTCGATTGGAGCGTTGCGCACGTCGCCCTGACAGACCGACATCGACACATCCTGGCCGTCCGCATCGTGCCGTCCGCCCCAGCCGCCGGACTCGATGCTCATGATCACGTAGTCCCGCTCGGAGCGCGGGTCGTGCCCGGACAGTGACAGCGCGGCGCCGAGCGAGCCGCTGTGCGCCGCGGCGACGCCTTCCGGTATCGCATCGACAAGCGCAAGCAGGATCGTGTCGACGACGGTGGGCAACGGCATGCTCCAGCCGGCCATGACCATCGGGTAGCGGGCCATCATCATGTTGCCTTCCGGAATGATGACGTCGAGCGCTGCGAAAGCGCCCTCGTTCAGCGGGTCGACTGGCGTCGTCAGCGACTTGTAGGCGATGTATGCGCCGGCGAACGTCCGCGAATTCGCGCCGCCCGCGCGTTCCGGCGAGCAGCCGGAAAGGTCGATCGTCATGTCGCTGCCTTTGACCGTGACGACGACGTTGATGTCGTAACCGCCACCGCGCCAGTCGATGTAGCTCGAGGCTTCGTAACGCCCGTCCGGGATTCGCTCGACCGCTACGCGGCATTTCTTTTCGGTGTCCGCATAGATGCGGTCGATCGCCGCCATCACGACGTCGCGGCCATAGCGTGTAAGCAGTTCGCAGAAGCGCCGTTCCCCGAGTCGGCAGGCCGCGAGCTGCGAGCGCATATCGCCCATCGCGTTGTCCGGGAAACGGATGTTGTCGCGAATGAAGCTCAGCATCTTCGTGTCGAGCTCGCCGGCTTCGTAGATCTTGAGCTGATTCAGCTGCAGGCCCTCGCTCCACGGATCGTAGGCCCGGGCGCCGGCGCCGAAGCCGGTCGACTGGCCACCGATATCGACCCAGTGCGCGCGGACCATTGCGAACGCGAGCAGCTCATCGTCGAAAAAGACCGGCGAGTAGACGACGACGTTGTTCAGATGCTGTCCGGCCGTCGCCTGGTGGTTGTGCAGCAGCACGTCGCCAGGCGCGAAGCCGTCGAGCCCATAGCGGTCGACGGCATCCTTGATCACGACGCCGAGGTCCGCGACGAAATGCGAGACGCCGCCGATATTCTGCGAGATCAGCGCGCCGGCCGGGTCGACCAGGGCCGTGCAGTAGTCGCGGACCTCGTAGATCATCATGTTGTACGAGGTCCGCTGCAGGTCGACGCTCATCTCGTCGGAGATCGCGGGCAGCGCGTTGCGGATGACCTCGAGCGTAACCGGGTCGAGCGCTGGCTGCGGTGCCGCGTCCGTCGCCGGACTGGATGCTGCATCGCCCGCTTTAGGCACGTCGTGGGGAGCGCGGCTCATTCGGCGCGCACCGTGATGATCAGTTCTCCGGTTGGCGACACGGTCAGCGAATCCCCCTCGAACAGGACCGTCGTCGAAGCATACTCCTCAATGACGGCGGGGCCTCCGATCATCTGCCCGGCGACCAGCTTGTCGCGAGCGTGGATCGCGCAGTCGACCGGTCCCGCAGCCGAGTCCAGCACGATCGGCCGTACCCCCGTCTGCGATTGCGGTTCTCCTTTGCCGAGGTCGGCGAATGTGATGGTCGGCCGGTCTCCGGTCGCAGTCAGCCTGAGATTTACCAGCTCGAGCGGCTCGTCCGGCGCCGCGTGGCCGAAGCGATGATCGTGTGTCGCGGCGAAGCGCGCCTCGATCGCCGCTACGTCGGCCGCGGCGATTTCCTGCTCGCTGACCGGGATCGGCAACCAGAACTCCTGGCCGACATAGCGCAGATCCATCCAGTACTGAAACGCCTGCAGGTCTTTCGCGACGCCGGCCTCGGCCAGCGCCGCCTCGCCACCTGACCGCAGCTCCTCAAGGATCTCGCCGATCGTCATGAAATCCGCGCCGCGCAGCCGACCGTAGTACGTGCGCACGTAATCGCGCCGGACGTCTGCGAGCAGCATGCCGAGCGCTGAGAAGTGCGCCGGCAGGTTCGGCACGAGCACGGTCGGGATACGCAGCTCCCTGGCGATTTCCACCGCGTGCAGCGGGCCCGCCCCACCCATTGCGACGAGCGCGAAATCGCGCGGATCGTAACCACGCTCGACCGAGACGCCGCGCACGGCGAGCGACATCTTTGCAACGGCTACACGGACGATGCCTAGCGCGGTTTCGACCACGTCGAGCCCGAGCTTCGCGCCGACTTCGCGCTCGATTCCTGCTCGGGCGGCGGCGAGGTCCAGTGGCATTTCGCCGCCGAGGAAACTTCCTGCACCGATCCGGCCCAGCACGACGTTGGCGTCGGTCACGGCCGGCTGCCGGCCGCCCCGCGAGTAAGCGATCGGGCCGGGGTCGGAACCCGCGCTCTGCGGACCGATCCTGAGCGCGCCGACCTCGTCGATCCAGGCGATGCTGCCGCCTCCCGCACCGACCTCGACGATGTCGACGACCGGGAACCGCACCGGATGGCCGCTCGTCTTGTCGCCGATCGTGTAGCCTTGGGCAATCGAGATCTCCCCGTCGCGGATCAGGCTCGTCTTTGCCGTAGTGCCCCCCATGTCGAATGCGATCAGATTGCGCATGCCGAGGCGGCGGCCGATCTCTGCCGCAGCGATGACGCCGCCGACCGGGCCCGATTCCATCATCGCGACGGGCAGCGATTTGGCCGTCTCGGGCGACATGACCCCGCCGTTCGACTGCATGATCAGGAACCGTCCCGTGAACGCGTCCTCACCGAGGCGCGCCTGCATGCGGCTCAGATATGCCGATGTCTCGGGGCCGATGTAGGCGTTCATGACGGTCGTCGAGGTGCGCTCGTACTCGCGGTATTCACGGACGATCTGGTGCGACAGCGAGACGTAGCGGTCATCCAGCGCGGATTCGAGCGCTTCGCCCATCGCCAGTTCGTGTTGCGGGTCGACGTAGGAGTGCAGGAGACAGACCGCGACCGCATCCGCGTCGCTCGCGGCAATCGCGCGCGCGACTTCGGCGGCCTCGGTCGCCGGGAATTCCCGCAGCACCTCGCCGGCGGCGGACAACCGCTCGTCGATCTCGAATGTCAGTGAGCGCGGAACGAGCGGGACCGGGCGCTCGAAACGGAAGTTGTAGGCCTCCGGCCGGTTCTGGCGGCCGATCTTGTAGACGTCCCGCGTGCCTTTCGTGACGACGAGCGCGGTCTTCGCGCCAGTCTGCTCAATCGCGATATTGATTGCGATCGTCGAGCCGTGGACGACGCTGAGCGCCTGGCGGGGCGCAGTGCCTGCTTTCCCGAGGCAGTTCCAGACACCCTGCGAGAGATCTTCGTGTGTCGTCAGCTGCTTGGCCTGGAGCACTTCGCCCGTCGCCTGGTCGAAAGCGACCAGATCGGTGAACGTGCCGCCGATGTCGACCGCGACACTGAGCTCGCGGCTCATCGGGGCGGGCTGCCCGGCAGCAAAGACGGTAGCGATCGAGGCTGAAGCGCCAGCGAGCGAGCGGGACGGACGTGCCAGAAAAACAACATGATTTCTTCCGGAGCAGCAAGTTCCTTTGCTAGCTCGTCACAAAAGTGTTGGCAGTTTGCCAAGTCTGAGATATAACCCATCCGAAATACTTCGCACAACCTTCGGGGGGAGGGTCCAGCCGTGACAGTCAAGACACTCGGTTATTCGGCTTTGTCGGCAGCGATTGTTGCTTGTATCCCGTTGGGAGCACAGGCCCAGCTCGAAGAAGTTGTCGTGACGGCCCAGCGCCGCGAGACGAGCCTGCAGGACACGCCGCTGTCGATTCAGGCGTTTACCGGTCAGGAACTCGAATTCGGCGGCATCGACAACGGCCGCGATCTCGGCATCATGGTCCCGAATGTAGTGCTGAACCCGGGTATCGCCGGGGCAACGGCAGATTTCTATGTGCGCGGCCTGCCCGGCGTTGGTATCTACGTCGATGGCGTCTGGCAGGGCGGCTTCGGCTTCCAGACCACCAATTTCCTCGAAATGGAGCGGGTCGAGGTTCTGCGCGGGCCGCAGGGCACGCTGTTCGGCCGCAACACCAACGGCGGCGCCGTGCAGATGGTGACGCGGCGGCCGGCCGACGAGTTCGGCGCCCGGGTCAATTTCGACGTCGGCACGTTCAACAGGCGCGACGCGTCGATCGCAGTCGATCTGCCTATCACCGATCGCTTCAAGACGAAGTGGATGGGCGCCTCGCTGCAAAACGACGGCTTCCTTGAGGGTGTCACGGCCAATCATGATTTCGGGGCGCAGGATGACACGATGCTGCGTGCCGATCTGCTTTGGGAGCCGACGGACAGCCTGTCGTTCCGCTTCACGATGAACGACGAGGAGCGGCGCGGTACGGATCCGCGCATCCACTCGATGACGCGCTTCGAGAACTCGAAGGTCCTCGCCTACAACGTCATGCTCGGCGCTTTCCAGGCAGATGCCGACGCGGCCTGCGCGGGCAATCCGACGTTTGCCGGCGCGCCGGGCTCGCAGTTCTCGTATAGCTGCGGTCCGGGTGGCTGGGCGCCGCCGCCTGCGGCGTTGCCAGGCGTGCCGGCGTTCGGCGCCAGAATTACCGGCGAGCCACTGACGGCGTTTACGCCTGCAACCCACTCGACCGGTTACCCGAACGAGCAGATTGCGACGCGTTCGAATTTCGCGGTCGGCAATCCCAACACGCTTGCGACGGATTTCGACTTCGGGGCGCCGCAGCTCGATGACTGGCAAACGCGCTCCGACTCGATGCTGGACGGGGTCCAGGCCGACACGAAGTACTACACGCTGACGGTCGACTGGGACATCAACGACAACATGAACTTCTGGGCCGTCCTGTCCGACTGGGAGCAGGACCAGCGCACCGTCATCGATTTCGACGGCACGGAGTTCATCATCACGACAGATGACCGCATCGATTTCGCCGAGAGCACGACGCTCGAAATGCACTTGTCCGGGCAGACGGACAACGGCCGGATCAGCTGGCTGGCCGGGTACTACAACCTGGAGCTGGATCAGATTCAGCGCTTCTACCGATGGGCCATGTGGGACTTCGTGATTCCGAATACGGGTTCCGCGGATCCGAACATTCACTACCCGTATGCGGAATACGTCCGCGACACGGCCTATCTGCTGAACCTGAACGGCGAGCAAACGTCGGCGACCGTCAACTCGGGCGGTAACCTGCTGACACCTTCGCTGCCGCTGACGCCGAACACGTTCCCGTACAACATCACGCGTTACCCGTGGATGCTGCACTTCATCAGCTCGGATACGCTGAATCGCACGTTCGACGATGACGAGGCGTTTTTCGGCGAGGTGACTTTCGGCGCGACCGAAAATCTTGATATCACGCTCGGTTATCGGCGCAGCGACAAGAACGGTGGCCAGTCGACACTGGTACCGATCGACGCGTTGCGCACGGCGGATCCCGATATCCGGCCGCAGGGTGATTACTTCGTCGGTATCAACGAGAACATCATCCTGGATGCGCCGACGCCCAAGATCGACACGTACAAGTTCGCCGTGAAGTATCAGTTCGCTGACACCATCATGGGTTATGCGAGCTATTCGGAAGGGTTTACCTCGGCCGAGCAGGACATCAGCACGATTGGCGATGCCGCCGTCACTCCGGCGGGCTGTGTCGACTTGCCGGGAACGACCGATCAGGTGACCTGTAACCTGCAGCCGGAGGTCATCGAAACGATCGAGATCGGCTTGCGCAGCGATCTGCTGGATGGCCGTCTGCGATTCAATGCGACCTATTTCGATTCCGAGTGGCTCAACATGCGGATCGTGCAGCTGCCGTTCGATCAGTTCGGCAATACGCAGCCATTCCCCTATGACTCCGACCAGGGCTCTGGCACCGCCGACGGTTTCGAGTTCGAGATCGTTTACGCGCCGACGGATCGTCTGGTCCTGAATCTCGGGCTTGGTCTGATCGATACGAACTATATCCAGGCGGGTGTCTTCGACGGCTTCACCGGTAACTTCCCGGGCGCGCCATTCGCCTATGCATCGGAGACGAGCGGGACGCTGGGGGCGACCTACCAGATACCGATGGGTAATGGTGGCCAGATCACGCTCGTTGGCAACTACGGCTTCCAGGACGATTACGCCCGGGATGCTGCTTATCAGCGTACGAAGGTCGACGACAACGGCAATCCGCTGCTCGAGCCCGGTTACGGCATCCTGAATGCGCGCCTCGTCTACGAGCCGCCCGCCCGCAACTACAAAGTTGAGCTCTGGGGCCGAAACCTGACTGACGAGCAGTACGTCAACGGCGGCTTCGATACCCGGGATACGTGGGGCTATGACTTCTCGATCATCGGGCGGTCGCGGGAAGTCGGCGTGTCGCTCGGCTTCGAGTTCTGAGCCTCGAGTGCGGAACTGCCCGTTCGCGGCAGTGACCGTCCGATTCCGAACGACAGGGCGGCCTCCGGGCCGCCCTTCTTATTGGCCAGGGCTTTGAGCGACGTCCGGCGCGTTTCGATGTTTAAATAGGAGGTCCGCGCCCTTAGCAGCAACATGGGGGAGAAACAGTGGCCACGGACTGGACTTACGAGCCACCGAGTGGCGTCCCGGGCGACGCTGAAGCCATGCAGCGTTACGAACATCTGATGGAGGTCGTGCGCAATCGTGTCACCACGCGCGCATTCGATCCCGGGTTTCAGGTTCCACGGGAGCATCACGAACTGATTCTCGATGCCGCACGACACGGCCCGTCAGGCGCCAACGCGCAACCCTGGCATTTCATCGTCGTTTCAGAGCCTGAAATCAAGCGCAGAATCGCCGACTACTTCGTTGCCGAGCAGCGGCGCCGTGCGAAGCTCAAGATGAAGTTTCCGACGCCGGACTACAAAGGTCTGGCGGGCGCACCGGGCATGATCGTCGTCGCATCGGATTTTCGCTGGGTGCGGGCGTTTCCGGTGTTGAAAGACGAAGATTCACCCCTGAACGCGATGTACTACGAAAATGCCGAGCGCATACTCCTGCAAAGCGTCGCCGCCGCCACAATGTCCGCGCATCTTGCCGCTGCGGCCCTCGGCTACAACGTCTGGTGGGTTACCGCGATCGGTCAGCAGGAAGCGCAGGATGCGATGAAGCCGCTGCTTGGCATTCCCGATGACCTTTCCGTGCTCGACATCATGTGCTTTGGCAGGGCGGCAAAGACACCCTATAAGAGGTGGAAGAAGGAGCTAGACGAGATCGTCAACTGGGATCGGTTCAGCCCGGATCACTACATGACCACTGCGGCGCTGGAAGACTGGATTGCCAACAAGCGCCACCGCATCATGTATCGCGACGCCCAAAACGTAGACTAGACACGTCGACTGGATTCGTCGATCAACCTCTATGAAGACAAAGACCAGATCAATCATCGTCCCCGGCGCAGCGATGTTGCTTGCGATCGGAGCATCGGTGTCACTCGCGCAATCAGCAGATCAGTTCCCCCGTGACTGGGCCGGGCGCCCGGATCTGAACGGCATCTGGCAGGCCATCGGTACGGCACACTGGGACATCCAGGATCACCCGGCCATGGCGGGCCCAGCGGCCTTCGGTGCGATCGGCTCGGTGCCACCGGGTCAGGGCGTAGTGGTCGGAAACGACGTTCCCTATCAGCCCTGGGCGCTCGAGCAGAAGCAGCGCAATTTCGCCAATCGGTACACCGAAGACCCGGAGATTCGCTGCTATCTCCCGGGTGTGCCGCGGGCGACCTATCTGCCGCATCCGTTTCAGATCCTTCAGGGCGACGACAAGATCATGGTCGTGTACGGCTTCGCTGACGCGAACCGCACGATACACATGGATAAGGAGAACCCTGAGCCTGCGCCGATCGATTCTTGGATGGGGCGTTCACACGGGCGCTGGGAAGGCGACACGCTCGTCGTCGACGTAGCAGGCTTCAACGGTCAGTCCTGGTTCGATCGCGCCGGCAATTTCGCGAGTGCGACGCTCCGCGTCACGGAGCGCTATACGCCGATGAATGCGAATGCGCTGATGTACGAGGCGACGATTGAGGATCCGGACGTCTTCACGGAGGCCTGGATCATTCGAATGCCGCTCTATCGCAGGCTCGAGCCGGGGCTGCGCGTGCTCGAATACAAGTGCGTGGAATTTGCAGAGGAGATCGTTTACGGACATTTGCGTCGGGCCGACGACGCCAATGAAGGTAGCCGCGAAGAGTAGGCGGTCGCCAGGAGGGGGATGATGAACATCAGACGGATTTCAGGCATTGCCGGCGCGTGGATAAC
The DNA here is from genome assembly GCA_965223375.1 of Candidatus Rariloculaceae bacterium. Taxonomy (GTDB): domain Bacteria; phylum Pseudomonadota; class Gammaproteobacteria; order Steroidobacterales; family Rariloculaceae; genus CBDCWM01. The sequence continues at coordinate 143,670 of OZ245000.1, read as the reverse complement.
CGCAACGTTTGGCGTGCCCACGCTCGCTGCCGAGTACCACCATGTGCATATCGCTGCGCCTAGCCCGAGCGAGGCGGTCGCCTGGTATGCCGAACACATGGAATGCGATCCGGTTATCGAGCGCGGCAATGCGGTCGTGTGCCAGGGCGTCGAAATCGTCTTCTTCACCGGCGCCTCGGTGGGCGGCTCGGCCGGAACGGGTGTCGATCACATCGGATTTTCCTTTGCCGATCTCGAAGCGAAGATGAGTGAGCTCGAAGGCGTCGGCGTAGGTGGTGGCGGTGTGCGGCTGCAGCGCTTTGAAGATGGCACCACATTCAGAGATGTGCCCGGGCTTTTCAGGATTGCGTTCGTTTTCGATCCCTGGGGTACTCGAATCGAGCTCGTTGAAGACCCCGATCGGCTCGGTTTTCATCATGTCCATCTCAGTGCCGCAGATCCCGGCGCGACACTGGCTTGGTACGAAGATCTGTTCGGCGGCGAGCGCGACAGACTCGGTGGCAGAATCGATGGATTGCGTTTCGGCGAGGTATGGTTGCTCGCTTCGCAGCATGCCGAGGGCGCACCGGCCACCACAGACGGCAGAACGCTCGACCACATCAGCTTCGTTGTCGACGAGATGAGCGAGGCTGCCGCGGACATGCGCGAATATGGCGTGACGTTCGAACAGGAACCCGAGGTGGCCGGTCGCAACGGCGCACAACGGGCGTTCCTCGCCGGCCCGGATCGGGTCCGTGTGGCCGTCGTCGAAGCAGGCTGGGCAGGCGCCGAATCCGAGCAGCTTTCCACCGACGATCTGCTGGCCGCGATCCGGGATTATGACGTTCCGTACACGCCATGGGACGAGCCCGACCTGCAGGGCATCTGGACGGGCGATGCTGCACACGGCATTCCGCTGGAGCGGCCTGAAGACGTCGACGCGGACTCCTTGAGTCCGGAGGAAGCAGCAGCACGCCGCGAGCGCGGAACGTTGCGCAGCATCTGGGGATATGAGCGTGAGTGGCGTGATACGACACTCGGCTTTGCGCGCATGGCACCTCTGACGCAGGTGGCGTTGATCGTCGATCCGCCGGATGGCCGCCTGCCGCCGCGGACGCCGGATGGCGAGGCGCGTGCAGCGGCGGCTGCCGAGGCCCGCGCCGGTGCGGGACGTCCGGCCGGGCCCGAGGACATGGGCTCGTGGGTGCGCTGTATCACTCAGGGCCTGCCGAGGCTGATGGTGCCAGGCGTCTACAACAACGGACTGCAGATTGTACAGAGCCCCGGCCACGTTGCGATACAAAAGGAAATGATTCACGAGACTCGTGTCATCCCAACGACACTGCAGCCGAGCGTGGGCGAAGACGTCACGCAATGGCTGGGTGTGCCGCAGGGTCGCTGGGACGGCGACACACTCGTCGTGACGACGACCCACTTCAACGGTCGCGCGCCGTATCAGAGCGAGAGTGCAAAGATGACACTGACTGAGCGATTCACGCGAATTGGTCCGGAAGTGCTCGAATACCGCTTCGAGGTTGATGATCCATCCACATGGACGGCACCCTGGACCGGCATGATCATGTTCGTTCGTGACGATTCGCAATACGAGCTCGTCGAGTACGCCTGTCATGAAGGAAACTATGGAATGACGAATATTCTCAGCGGAGCGCGCGCCGAGGAGGCAGCAGAAGCTGCCGCCAATCAGTAAAGGGGACGTGATGAGAATCGAAACGAATAGAAACGTGAATCGTCTGTCATCGGGTATGTCGGTGCGTGCGGTGCTCGGGGCCTGTGTCGCGGCCTCGTTCGCGCCTGGCCCGGCGACATATGCGCATCACGCGTTCTCGAGTGAGTTCGATGCGACGCGGCCGGTTTCGCTGCGCGGCACGATTACGCGAATGGAATGGATCAACCCACACTCGTGGATGCATCTCGAAGTCGTCAATGAGGATGGCACGGTAGAGACCTGGATGGTCGAGGCGGGCCCACCGGGTGTGCTGGTGCGCCGGGGCTGGGATCGGGATTCGGTCAAGGCCGGAACGGAAGTGCGGGTGGAAGGCTATCAGGCGCGCGATGGTTCGAACCGAGCCAATGGCCGCGACGTGACGTTGCCGGACGGCCGGCGGCTTTTCGCCGGATCCGGGGGTATCGGCGCCGCGCCCGGAGATGAGGATCGCGAAGACTGATGACTGCCCCACGGTTCGCTGCCCCGCTGGTCGCCGCATGCCTGCTCTCCCTCTCCGCGCTGGAAGCCGCCAATGCCCAGATTCTGATCGGCCGCACGCCGTCGCCGCCGGACATCGTCGGTGAATGGGTGCTCGAGGGCAGTGAGGACCGCGGCGCGGTCGGCGGTCTGCAACCGAACCCGCAGGACTACCTCGGCATCCCGTTCAACGACGCCGGGCGGATGCGCTCGGATACCACGGCCGAGTCGATCTGGGGCACGCCCGAATACCAGTGCCGGCCGCATTCGGCGCCGCACACCTGGCGTGGCCTTGGCGGCGCGCGAATCCTGAGCGAGCTCGATCCGCTGACGCGAGACGTCAGCGTCTACCACATCCAGTTCTGGCGTTCGCTCGACCGGCCGGTTTTCATGGACGGGCGGCCGCATCCCCCTGCCTGGGCGCCGCACACGTGGAGCGGTTTCTCGACCGGACACTGGGAAGGCAACACGCTCGTCGTCCGAACGACGCATCTGAAAGACGGCTTTCTGAAACGTGGCGGCGCGCAAACCAGCGATATGCTGACGATGACCGAATTCCTGACGCGGCACGACGACATGCTGACCATCGTGCAGGCCACCGACGATCCGGTCTATCTCGACGAGCCGATGGTGCTGTCCACGGTCTACCTCTACGACACGACAACTCGCGTCAACACGGAACTCTGCAACACCGGTACGTTTGCCGAGTCCGGCGGCACGAATCCGCATTTCGTGCCGCACCTGCTGCCCGGTTCGGATCTGCTCGTCAACGTGTGGCTGCCGAATGAACCCTGGGTACCGTTCGACGCTGCGCGCGGCGGCTCGAAGACGCTCTACCCGGAATACCGGCAGGTGCTCGAGGGCTCGGCGCGGGAAGAGCGTCTCGACGTGCCGGCCTCGGCGCCCGAGATTTCTGCGCGCGAGCGCATTGATGCGCAGTCACCGCGCGACGGGCAGATCCACGTGCTGCCGGTGCAGGGCAACATCTATATGGTGATCGCCGACGGCCGCAACCTCGCCGTTTCGGTCGGCCCCGACGGCATGATGCTCGTAAACACCGGCGAACGTGAAATGAGCGAGCAGTTGCGTTCTACGCTGGCCGCGCTGTCCGCGCGCACGGCCGAACCAGCTCCGAATGACTGCTTCGGCCTCGAGTGCCCGACTGCGCCCGGCTTCACGAGCCCCTATACGAACACCGTCATCGCATCGCCGGCCGCGCCGCGCCCGCTCCGTTACATCCTGAATACCAATGCTGCGCCTCACAACGTCGGCGGCAACGCATTGCTCGCACCGGAAGGCATGGGACGCGACGGCGGAGCGCGCATCATCGCGCACGAGAACACGCTGATTACGCTTTCCGGGCCGTCGGACGACGCCTGGTCGACCGACTTCGAATCGTGGCCGACTGAATCGTTCTACAGCGACATCTACAAGATGACGTCATATTTCAACGGCGACCCGGTCATCGCCTATTCGACGCCGGCGACGACGGACGCAGACATCATTGTCTTCTTCCGCCACTCCGAGGTCATCGTCGCCGGGGATATCTTCTCGACCGTCAGCTATCCCCGTTTCGATATCGATCGCGGCGGCAGCATCGATGGTGTAATTGACGGCCTGAACGGGATTCTGGACCTGGCCGTCGCCGAATACCGGTCGCAGGGTGGCACCTGGGTGATCCCCGGCCGTGGGCGGCTGTCCGACACGGCCGACGTCGCGTCGTACAGAAACATGGTGCAGATCGTGCGTGACCGTATCGCGGCACTGATCGACGACGGGCTCTCACTGCGCGACGTGCTGGCCGCCAGGCCGACATTCGATTTCGATGCGAGATACGCGGGTGGCGACGCTGGCTGGACGGCCGAGATGTTCGTCACGGCTGTTTACCGGAGCCTCACGGAATAACGGCGCCCTTCGCAGCACGCGAGATAGGGACAATGAGCTTTGCGGCGACCCGGTTCGCCGCAATGGAGACACAAATATGAAACCGATCAGAACGCTGTTTACTCGCCACTCAATGGCCTCGACACTGACCGCGGCACTGGCCCTGATCGCGGCGCCGACACTGCCGGCGGTACTGACGCTGACCGCTACACTGACGCTGACGGCGGCGCTGACTGTTGCGCCGGCGACCCCGTCCGTTGCGCATCATTCCTATGCCGCCACCTACGATACGGCGAGCACAGTTCGGCTCGAAGGCCGGCTCGTCCGATTCGAATTCCGTAGCCCGCACTCCTATCTGCACATGGCCGTGGAAGACGAGAACGGTGCCATGCAGCGCTGGGCCGTCGAGTGGGCGGCGCCGAGCACGCTGGTCCGCCAGGGGGTCGACCGCGACACGCTTCGCACCGGCGATGACCTCGTCGTCGTCGCGCGGCCGTCGCGCGCGCAGGGCGAGTTTCGCACGTTGATGCTGACGCTCGAGCGGCCGGCCGACGGGCTGACCTGGGGCACGAACCCGGACGAGGTCGTCGATTGAGGATGAATGCCGCTGCGATTACGACGGGCACGACCACAGGGGATCGCGGAGCGCCGGCCTTACCGACCCCGTTGGCGACGAGTGCTGGAGGATCGATGCCGGCGACAGTGGCGCAATGGCTTGCCGACGACGGCGTACGCACGTTGCGCCGCTCTGTCGTGACCCTTATGGCGATTGCCGGAACGATTGCGGCCGGCGGCGGCAGCGCGCTTGCACAATCGGACGACGCCGCGGCAGCATCGGCCCGCGAATCGGCACCGGTCGACCTGACCGGCACCTGGGTGTCAGTGGCGTTCGAAGACTGGAAGTTCAGGATGGTCACTCCCGACCGCGGCGTATTCGACGGCATCCCATTGAACGAGGAGGGGCAGCGCGTCGGCAACGCGTGGGACCCGGATATGGATGCCACCGGCGACGACGCATGCAAGGCCTACGGCGCCCCGGCCATTATGCGGATGCCGGGACGTTTCCGTATCTCATGGGCTGACGACGACACGCTTCGCATCGAGACGGACCAGGGCGAACAGACCCGCCTGCTGCATTTCGCTGAAGACTCTCCGGGCGCGCCGAGCCGGCAGGGTTATTCCATCGCCGAGTGGCTGCCGGGACCGCGCGGCGGCGGCAGCCTGAAGGTCACGACCGGCAACCTGCTCGCGGGCTACATACGGAAGAACGGCGCTCCCTACAGCGAGCTGACCGAAATGATCGAGTACTTCAACGTGCACATGCTGCCGAATGGCGACGTTTACGTCACGATCACGACGCGCGTCGAAGATCCGCGCTATTTCTCGGGGCCCGATATCAAGACCACGGATCTCAGGAAACTGCCTGATGCCGAAGGCTGGGCGCCGGCGCCCTGCAGCGTGCCGTGACGATGCGAAGCGCGCTTGCCGCATGCTGCCTGTGCCTGATTGCGGTCAACGTGCCGTCTCAGCCGGTCAGTCTGCCGCGCCCGCCGCTGCCGAGCGAGCCTGTGATCGTGCCGACGGCCGAAGGGCCGATTCGTGTCGTGCCCGTCGCGACCGGACTCTCGCATCCCTGGGGCATGGCATTCCTGCCGAACGGGGACGTCCTCGTGACCGAGCGTGCCGGACGCGTGCGCCTCGTCCGCGATGGCGAACTCGACCCGCCGCCGCTCGCCGGTGTGCCGACCGTGCACGCCGTGCGTCTGTCGGGATTGATGGACATTGCGCTACATCCGGAATTTGCGCAGAACAGGCTCGTTTATCTCACTTACACGAAGAATGTTCGCGCGGACCCGCTCGAAGTTTCGACGACACTCGCGCGCGGCCGGCTCGAAGGCCATGCGTTCGTCGACATGCAGGACATATTCGGCACCGAGACGTGGCCCGGCAACGGCGGCTCGGCTTCGCGGATCGTGTTCGGAGACGACGGGCTCATCTATATGACCACCGGCGCGTCGAACGGGCCGTTCGCACAGGAGCCGGGCAGCACGCGCGGCAAAGTCCTGCGGCTGCGCGATGACGGCACGCCTGCACCGGGCAATCCGTTTACGGGCCGCGACGGCTACCGGCCGGAAATCTTCTCGATGGGCCACCGCAACCAGCTCGGCCTCGCGTTCCATCCAATCTCCGGGGATTTGTGGAACAGCGAGATGGGGCCGAACGGCGGTGACGAGGTCAACATCATCCTTCCGGGACGCAATTACGGCTGGCCGCTTTACAGCTTCGGGCGCACTTACGAAGGCCCGAACGTCTCGAACGCGCCGTCGGCGGACGGTATCGAGCTACCGTGGGCGCACTGGACACCCGGGATTTCGCCGTCCGGCCTGTCGTTCTATACCGGCGACCGGTATTTCCCCTCATGGAACATGAGTGTCTTCATCGGCGCTGTGCGAATGGGGCAGGTCGCCGGCACCGGACATCTGTCGCGGATTCAGTTCGACGAGAACGGCAACGAGCGCCGGCGCGAGCTGCTGCTGACGACGCTCGCGCAACGAATCCGCGACGTCCGGCAGGGCCCGGACGGGTATCTGTACCTGCTGACCGACGAGGACGAGGCCGCGCTGCTGAGACTGGAGCGTGCCGAGTAGACGATCGGGCTATGGGCCACGGTGGCCACGGCGGCCACTCCGGCCCCGCGACGGCTGCGCTGGCCTTTCGGGCCCCGACGGCTGCGCTGGCCTTTCCGGCCCAGACGGCTCCGCTGTCTGCCGGCGGCTGTCCGCTGATCGGAATCAGTCGATCGCGAAGCAGTAGAACAATCCGGCGCCGCCGCTTCGCGTCAGCTTCTCCTGCGAGCAGCCGTGCGATTCGTGCGCCGAGTTCCATGACGGGCCGGTTGGTCCGCCTCCGACGCGATCGCTGTGGCCAACCTTCGTGAACGAGTTCCAGTCGTCCGTGCTGGTCGTCCAGTTGTTGCAGGTCATGTTGACCGGCATACGGTCCGGTGAACCCTCGGGCTGGCTGCGGGCCGGCGGTGTCGGCACGGCCCGTGCGAGGCGCCCGTCCGCGGTGGAGCCTGTGATGATGTCGTGCATGTTCGGCTGGTCGCCGACGCCATTCACGACTCCGCCCTGCTCGGTCAGCGAGTTCTCCTTGCTGAGCTGATTGTCGTCGCCGTGGAGTTCGGCAACGCTGGCCGCGACCTGGGCGCCGTTGTAGCTGTACCAGGGGCCATTGCCGATCCGGTCACGCGCATGCACGTCCGGCCCGCCATTCTCGCCGGTTGCACTCAGATAGGCGCGCCAGGTCTTGTCGCCTGCGCCGACTGTCGCGGCGAGGGATTGGCAATGCGCGTCAGCGCCGCTCAGGCCGCCGAGGTTGGCGCCGTCGCCCGAGCCCTCGCTTGTGATGAAGAAGCTCATGTTCGGCGCGGGACCGTCCTGGGCTGCGGCGCTCATGCTGATGACGGCCGCTGCCACGGACAGGACCAGTGAGTATTTCATCGTCCTGCTCATTCGATTCCCTCCTGCTCGGATTCAGGCCCATGTTCGCATACCGGGGGAAATGCCGACCGGCGGTTCATGGCCGCGGTGGCAGACAACGCCTCGCGACACTCAGCTTGCTCGCGTCAGTCTGTCGCCGGCGGCGACCGCCTGACCCCTCGCGACATGTGGCGCATGCGGCGGATCGTAAGTGATGCACCGGAGGTCGGCAAACATGCGGGATATCCCGCGGTTGCCTGCATTCGAGGCGGGCTGTAGTTTTGCGGTTGTGGCCAGACTTGCTTCTCTGGGGTGGCGTAGCCATTTCGCTGCGCAGCTCGATCCGGGCTCGAGTTCGTTGCCCGCGCGTGTGCTCGAGGTGCATCGTGGTCGGCTCGAGGTAGCCGGGGAGGAGCTGGAGTCGAGCATCGAGCTCTCGGGCCACAGTGCGACTCTGCCGATTACCGTGGGCGACTGGGTCCTGCTCGACGCGGAGGGCCAGCGGGTCCTTGCGGTGCTCGAACGCTTCTCGGCATTTCGGCGTGGGTCCGCCGGCACGGCGCGAACGATTCAGCTGATCGCGGCCAACGTCGACACCGTGTTCATCGTCACGTCGGCGAATCGCGACTTCAATGTCGCGCGGCTGGAGCGCTATCTGGCGATAGCGAAGGAGGCCGGCGCCTTTCCGGTCGTCGTGATCACGAAGATCGATACGGCCGAGTCGGCGGAAGCGGTTGCGACTCTGGTACACGCAGCAGAAGGGCTGTCGGCAGGACTGCTGGTCGAGGCCATCAACGCGCTCGATACTGGGGATGCGCACCGGTTGCGAGATTGGTGCGGCGAAGGTCAGACCATCGCGCTGTTGGGCTCGTCCGGCGTCGGCAAATCCACGCTGATCAATCAGCTCGCGCGGACGTCACAGCACACCCAGGGCGCCCGTGATTCGGATCAAAGAGGGCGGCACACCACGACGAGCCGGTCGATGCATCGGCTGCCGGACGGTGGCTGGCTCATCGATACGCCGGGCATGCGCGAACTGCAGCTCGTCGATGTCGCCGATGCGCTGGACGAAGTTTTCGACGATATCGCCCGACTGGCGAAGGGTTGCCGTTTCGCCGATTGCAGCCATGGTGACGAACCCGGTTGCGCGATTCGGAGAGCCATCGATAGCGGCGATCTCGACGCGGAGCGACTGCGGCGCTATCGAAAGCTGGTTTCCGAGAACCGTCGTAACAGCGAGAGTCTGGCCGAGCGTCGTGCCCGGGACCGGTCGATGGGCAAGCTTTACCGGTCTGCCCAATCCGGCAAGCGACGGCTGAGAGGCGATTCGGACGAAATCTGACGGGGCCGCACTCGCGATTTTCCGGACGACGCGAACCAAGGGTGCTCAATGTTGCTATTCTGTTGCGCCTAGATCGAGCAAACGAGTTGCCTCGAGCACGCGGGGGTCAGTTTTCCATGCGAATAGACAATCGTTTCTTCTTCCTTTTGTCGCTTGTTCCGGCCTGTTTCGGCGTTTGCGTTGACGCCGTCGCGCAGGAGCCGGGATCCTCGGCCGTCAGGGGCGGCATGTGGTCCGATTCATCGACCTGGTCGGGTGGGGCGCTTCCCGGGGAGGGCGACATCGTCACCATCGGTGAGGGCCTTGAAGTCGTCCTCGACGTCAGTCCGCCGGCACTCAACGGCATGAATCTGAACGGCAAGCTCAGTTTTTCCAACAATCACGATGTCGAGCTGACCACCGAGTGGATTCTGTTGCGCGGCGAGCTGCAGGCAGGCAGCCGGAGCAGCCCGCACACGCGAAACGCGACAATCACACTGACCGATAACGTCCCCGAGGAGAACATCAACGGCATGGGCGATCGGGGGATTCTGATCGTCGGCGGTATTCTGATCCTGCATGGCGATCGGGAACACACCTGGACCAAGCTGGCAGAAACTGCCGAGGCCGGCAGCACGCGGATCGATGTGCTCGATGCCACCGGCTGGCGAGTCGGTGACCAGATCGTACTGGCTTCGACCGATTTCAACCCCCGGCAGGCAGAGACGCGCCACATAGACGCCATCAATGGCAATACGCTGACGCTGGATCGGCCGCTCGACTACATGCATTACGGCGAAATCACGTACGGAATCGATGAACGCGGCGAAGTCGGCCTGCTGACGCGCAATATCCGAGTCCAGGGATCAGCCGACGCGGCAGATTCTTACATCGGCGGCCACATCATGGCGATGGACGGGAGCACGATGACCGTTTCCGGGGTCGAGTTGACTCGCATGGGCCAGCACCTGACGCTCGCGCGTTACCCGATCCATTGGCACATCAATGGCGACGTGCGTGGGCAATACATCAGGAATTCCGCGATTCACAACACGTACAACCGCTGCGTGACTATTCATGGCACGGATAATCTGCGCGTAGAAAACAACGTCACCTACAACACCGTCGGGCACTGCTTCTTCATGGAAGATGGTATCGAGACGGGGAATCAGGTCGTCAACAACCTGGGAATTCAGACCAAGTGTCATCCGACCCTGGAGTGTGTGCCGACAAACCTCGGGATACCGTCGGATCCGCGCGACTTCAGTGGCCAGCAGTCGGAGGACGTTCTGCTGCCTTCGGACAACACGGCGGCAACGTTCTGGATCACGAACCCGTCGAACGACTACGTCGGCAACGTCGCCGCCGGTTCCGACTCGACGGGGTTCTGGATCTCGTTGCCGGAGCATCCGAACGGTGCGTTCGAGGGCACGGAAATCAGCGCGAATACCTGGCCACGTCGGATGCCGCAGGGCCTGTTCCGGGGCAACGTTGCCCACTCGAACTTCGATGGCCTGATGTTCGACCGGAACATCAATCCCGACAATACTTTCGGAGTTACCGGAAGCGCCCACATTGCCCGCGTGAATCCCGCCGATCCGAGCAGCCGGTCGATGGAGTCGGTCATCGAGGATTTCACGGCGTACAAGAACCGTAATGGCGGCATCTGGAGCCGTGGCGAGATGAAGGTCTTCAGGGATCTGAAGCTGGCGGACAATGCGATGGGCTTTACCCACGCGTCCGGCTCCATCGGCCGCGACCCGTTTACGTCAAAGGTCGTTGATTCACTGTTCGTGGGTGAGACCGACAACGTCGGTAATCCGACAACCGAAGCCGAGATCGCTTACGGCCGCAGCCTGCCGAAGGCCATCGCGGATTTTCCGATTCGAGGTTACGAATACTACGATTATCTGCACACGATCGAGGACACGACCTTCGTCAATTACGAGGACAACGATACGCGCGAGGCCGGGGCGATCTCGTACCTGCTCTACACGAGCTTCGGGATGAGCACCGAGAACTCCGCCACGGGTCTCAGCTTCATCGATGCCAAGCCGGTGCATTTCCCGGAGCGGCTGGAGAAGTGGTCTAACGATTTCGGTGGCAGCGCGGCCTACGCAACGGCTGCGATTCACGACCTCGACGGGTCCGTCAGCGGCGTGCCCGACTCCTACATCGTCATCGACAACGGCATTGCCTCCGACGAAGAAGCCTGTGAGATCCGGCCATCCTGGGGCGCGGCCGTGTGCCAGGGCGATTTCGGGCGCCTGAGTCTGGGTGGCGGTTTCGGCTTCTTCCGCCCGCAAGGCGCGCCGCCTCCGGTGCCCGTCACGCTCAGCCGCAATGGCAGAGACTTCGAATTCCGCGGACAAACCACGATTCGCAGCGGCGCGGAAGTCACGATCAACACCGCAAGGGAGTCGTTGCCGCTGTCTCTGAGTCAGATGGACGACGGTTCCTGGGTGATCTTCGAGTTACCCGGCTTTACTACGGCGAACTCGGGTGAGCAAGCCAGCAGCCTGGATGGCCTGCGCGAGCTCAGCGAAACCGCCTACTACAGCGATGGCGATACGCTCTGGGTCAAGCTGGTGGTCGACAATGAAAACAATGCGGCTACCAACACGACAGGACCGGCCGGTTTTGCCGGTGGGACCAGCGTCGAGGTCAGCAGGTAGTCGAGCTCTTCATGAACAAGGGGACCGCGGCCAAACGAGTCGCTAACGGATCTTCCCCGTGAATCGGTGAGATTTCCGGGCTAATGCTGACGGCCGGGCTCGTCCGGAAAGTCGATGTGCAACAGCAATATCAGCGCCAGGATGGTCGAATGCCATGACGAGCCGCCCGGGATGCCCGAACTGCGCGGATCGTCCGAACTGCGCGGATCGTTCCAGCTACGCGAGTCGTCCGGGCCGTTCTGATTCGCCTGATCGGCGCTATTGGCGGTGTGGACCGTAGCTCGTCCCCAGCCGCCGTCCTCGTTCTGAATAGTGACGACCCGCCCGACAAACCCCGGGTCGACTCGGGCGCTTTGCCGGGCGAGACAGAGAAACGCGGCAGCCTCGAGCTTCATATCGTCGATCGAGCCCGGATCTGACTCGACAATGGCGGCAACCGCGCCGTACATACGGTCCAAAAAGCCATTCGGCAGGGCCGGCGGACGCCCGTTGTCCGACGCCCAGGTGCAGGCAAGCAGGGCGTGCGTTGCGGCGTAGCCGCCCTGGTCGACGGCTCGCGCCAGCACGTCCGGAAACGTCTCGGGAAGTCCGATTCGGTCGCAATAAAGCGCCGCAACGAGCATCCGATCCGTCGACAGCTTGACGCGCTCCCAGTCGGCGGGAACGATCGGGTTATCGGCATCGAATACGCGCCGAAGCACCCTGAGCACGGGCGCCTGATCGGGATGTTCGGGCAGCACGGCATCGTAGCGCTCGTAAGCGTCGGCGAACGCCTCGATGCCAAACCGTCGATGAATGATCGTCATGAACAGCAACGCATGCGGCTCACGCGTTCTGTTCAGAAGGTCGATCGCGTTTGCGATCGCGGAATCGACGATTTGCCGGGTCAGCATACGGTCTGCTCGGGAACGGGTGCGCCGCAGAATATCGAACTCACGAGACGACAGGCAAACGAGGTCTGCACTCGGCCGGATGGTTGGTGTAAGGTGCAGCCCGGAACGGTTAAGGAGGTTTGACGATGATCGCGGCGACGCCTCCAGGTGCCGTCTCGCCGAATGCGGAGTTCCGCCGTGCCGGCGCCCACGCGCTGGCGCGGTCGCACTGACGGAATACTCCAGCCATGTCCGTCGATCTCTTCTTCGCGGCGCCCCTGATAGTCAGAGACCTCGACTCGGCGCTCCGGAATTCGATTCACACCAAAGTACATGCGTACCTCGAGAGCGAGAAGGCCCGGCAGGATATCAAGCCGTCGCCGGAGGAGTCGGTGGCGACGTCGTTCTATCGCCGCGAGGCGTCGATCCTGGTCGATGCCGGGCTTGACGAGCTCGAAGCGGAGATCCTGTCGATCGCGACAGGATATCTGGAGCAGACGCTTAAGCTGTCGTCCCGCAAGCTCGAGATCGAGCAGGCCTGGATCAACGTGTTCGAGCCAGGGTCTCAGGAGGGCCAGCACACTCACGACGGCAGCTTGTTGTCGTGCAGCTACTATGTCGACGCGCCGGCGGACTGCGGCTGCATCGTGTTTCCCGATCCGATCGGTGCGCGCCGTAGTTACCGCGAGTTCACGCAGACCACGGGCTCCGAGCTGCTAACACGCCGGGAAATCGCCGTCGAACCGCAACCCGGCCGGCTCGTCATGTTCGAGTCCTGGATGCCGCATTACATCCAGTGCAACAAGAGCGAGAACGTACGAATTTCGATCGCCGTCAATCTCCGCGAGGCGAAAGCCACCTTGAGCGTTCCGGGCCCGCGCGAGCAGGAAGAGGCGACCGCTCCGGAAGATGCTCAGGAAGCGCCGGCCGCGAGTAAAGAACGGCGTGTCGACCTGGGCGCTGCGGCGGGTACGACCGGAGGCGGGGCGCATCCTGCACCTCAGCCCCACCTGTTCAACGAGCTGTTCGCGGTGAGTCCGAACGTCACGCTGGAGCGCAAGCCGATACAGGACCAGATACCGGTGCTCGTCATCGATGATTTGCTTTTGCACCCGGAGCGCGTACGGGACGTCGTCGGTGCTTCGCCGGCGATGAACTGGAAGCACGAGGCGGGCGGCCGGAACTTCGTCGACTACTACGATTGCCGGTTGCGTTTCCCGATCCGCCATCCCAACACGCTCGTTTCGGTCGCGCAGCAGGCAATCGGCAGAGTCTACGGAGAGAAAACCAGGCCGGCAGATGCCAGCGTAGATGTGAACTGGTTCATGCAAGTCAATACGAGGCGCGCGGAATTCGCGGTTCCACACTGTGACGTCACGGAAAACACGACACGGTCGTTTACGTGCGTGCTGTACCTCAACGATTCCGCCGAATGCTCCGGTGGAACGGCTTTCTTCCGTTTCAAGCCGTCGGGTTCACTCGTGATGGATGACCCGTACGTCCGGGCCGTGTCCGAAGATCCGACGATCGGCGAGCAGGGTCGCGACTACTGGCCCGAGCACCCGGATCGACTGTGGGAGCAGGTGGGGGAAGTCGAAATGCTGCCCGGACGTTTGACGGTTTTTCCGTCGGAGTTTTTTCACGCGGCCTGGCATCCGGAGAACTCGTTCTACGAGTTTCCCCGACTGACGCTTGCCTACTGGATGATCGTCTGACGGCCCGGGACTGCTACCGACGCTGATGCCGGCGGTGCTGCTGGCGGCAGCGAACGTGGCCGGCCGGACCTGGGACTTGCTGCCTCTGGTTTCCGCTGCCGCTGCGAGCCCCGCCGTGCGATGGCGGCATCTGTCGTGCAGTTCCGGGGAACACAGCCCTTAGGGCGATGTCATAACGGGCAGAAATCGTGGCTGCGGTCGTCTTGCGGCCGGTTTTCGGGCCGGCCGGGTGGTACTCCGGGCACCGGAATATGACACGTTTTACAGGTACAATTGCAGGGTTCGGCTGGCGGCTTCTTCGCTTCCGAAGCGCTGCCAGCGACCGCGACACAGGTGTAGCCAACGAATCCGCAGTGACCGGAGAGATAGAGATGCAGGAGCGCGTGAGTAGCCGATTGCTCGGGCCCTTAGTGGCGTTTGCAGTGGTCGCCGGCTGTGGAATCGGGGGCAACGACGCCGAGCAGCAGCAGGCCGTCGTCTCGAACAACTGCCTCGATTGCCACAACGCGGCCGAGGCGGTCGGTGACCTCAACCTGGAAGCGCTCAGCTTTGACGACATTCCGGCCCATGCCGAGACCTGGGAACATGTGATCGCCAAGCTCCGCGCGGGACTGATGCCCCCGGCCGATGGCCCCAACCTGGATCGGGACACTCGCGAATCACTGGTGGCGTGGCTCGAAAACGAGATCGACAGCAATGCCGAGCTGCACCTGCCGCCTCCGGGGCTGCACCGGCTGAACCGGACGGAATACACGAACGCGATCCGCGACCTTCTGGCGCTCAATATCGACGCAACGACGTTCCTTCCGCCGGACGACTCGAGCCACGGTTTCGACAACATGGCCGGCACTCTCACGACCTCGCCGGCTCTGATGGAAGCTTATCTGTCGGCCGCAGGCCGCATCAGCCGCCTGGCGGTAGGCACCGAAGTGGCGCCGACGCTGGCCGTCTTCGATGTGCCGCACGACACGTCGCAGAACACACACGTGGAAGGCCTGCCTTTCGGCACGCGCGGCGGCATGCTCATCGAGCATGAGTTCCCGGCTGATGGCGAGTACGTGTTCACCGTCAAGGGAATGACCGGGTACTTCACGCGAGTGCTGGGCAACGTCAGCGGTGAGCAGCTTGAGGTGACCATCGACGGCGAGCGGGTCTATCTCTACGACTGGGATTCGGAAATCGGCAACATGGAAGGCAACGGCGGTCGCACGCCGCCGATTGCGATCACCGCCGGCTTCCATCGTGTCGGCGTGACCTTCCTGATGACGAGCGACCTTCCCGATACCGGGCTGAACAAGTCTTTCGTCCGGACGATGAATTCGCCGGGCGCGATTTCCGGGTACACGTTCTATCCGCATGTCGGCCAGGTCTTCATCGAAGGTCCGTTCGGAGGACGGCCGGCAGTCAGCACGCAAAGCCGGGACAAGATTTTCGAGTGCTATCCCGATAGCGCGGCCGCCGAGCATGATTGCGCACGGCAGATCATCGGAACCCTCACGACCGGCGCGTTCCGACGGCCGGCGGTCGATGCCGACATCGATTCGATGATGGAATTCTTCGCGGCGGGCCGGCAGGAAGGGGGCAGCTTCGATACCGGAATCGAAGCCGCGGTGCAGCGGATCCTCGCGGACCCGGAGTTCATTTACCGGGCAGAAATCGAGCCTGACGGACTCGCGGCGGGCACGGCCTACCAGATAAGCGATCTCGAGCTGGCGTCGCGGCTGTCGTTCTTCTTGTGGAGCAGCATTCCCGATGAGGAGCTGATTGAGCTCGGAGCCGCGGGTCGCCTGAGCGAACCCGATGTTCTCGAAGCGCAGGTTCAGCGGATGATCGCAGATCCGCGCTCCGACGAATTCATCGAGAACTTCACGGGGCAGTGGCTGAACGTGCGCGGGCTGCAGGCCAGTGAGCCTGTCGTCGATACGTTCCCGGACTTCGACAGCACGCTGCGTGACGCGTATCGGCGCGAGATTGAGCTCTTCTTCAGCAGCGTCATTCGTGATGATCGAAGTATTCTGGATCTGCTCACGGCCGACTACACGTTCGTCAACGAACGCCTCGCGAAGCATTACGGGATTCCGGACATTTACGGATCGCAGTTTCGCCGCGTGGAGCTCGGGCCGGAGATGGATGTCCGGCGAGGCCTGCTCGGCAAGGGGGCGCTCCTGACGATCACCTCCGAGGCGGCACGGACATCGCCGGTGAAGCGCGGCAAGTGGTTTCTGGAGACGTTTCTCAACGTCAGTCCGCCAGAGCCGCCGCCGGGCGTCGAGACCGATCTGACGCCCGCCGAGGGCGAGGCGCCGAAGACTCTGCGCGCCCGGCTCGAGGCCCACCGCTCGAACCCGAATTGCGCGGCCTGCCACATCATCTTCGAGCCGATGGGTCTCGCAATGGAGAACTTCGATGCCGTCGGGGGCTGGCGCACCGAGGATGTCGGCAGCCCGATCGATCCGACCGGCACCACGAACGACGGGATACATCTGGCCGGTGTCGATAGTCTGCGGGAGCTGACGGTGAACAACGGTGACCTGTTCGCTCAGGTCGTCACCGAAAAGCTGCTGACCTACGCGATTGGCCGCGGCGTCGAATACGAGGATATGCCGCTGGTTCGTTCGATTACCCGGGAAACCGCCGAGGACGACTTCCGCTTCTCGTCGTTGCTGATGGGAGTAATCGAGAGTCCGGCGTTCATGATGAACATGACCACTGCGATGAACAGCGAGGAGTAGATCCGCATGTTCCTGACAAAGAAACACATTCCGCGGCGCAAATTGTTGCAGGGCGCGGGCGTCGCTTTGGGATTGCCGCTGCTGGACGCGATGTGCCCGGCGGCGACGGCATTCGCGCAATCAGGGGCCGCACCGCCGCGGCGGTTCTTTGCCGGCTTCGTGCCGCACGGCGCCGCCCCGGGATACTGGGTGCCAGAGGCTCAAGGCGCGCTACCGGCCGAGCTGCCGTTCGTGTGGCAACCGCTAGCGCCATTCAGAGACCAGCTGACAATCCTTAGCGGCCTGCACGCGACGTCGTCCGAGCCGCCCCCAGGGGAAACCGGCGCGGATCACTGGGTCGCCGCTGCTTTCCTGTGCGCCGAGAAGCCGAAAAAGACTGCGGGCGCGGATGTGCGTGCGGGTCACACGATCGATCAGATCATCGCGGAAAAGATCGGCCGGGAGACGTTGCTGCCATCGGTAGAGATATCGGTCGAGGATCCGGGCTCGGGTTCCAGCAACTGCGGCGAGGGTTACAGCTGCGTCTACACGAACACGATTTCATGGGCGTCGCCGACGACTCCGCTGCCGATGGAGCTGAATCCGCAGGTCGTATTCGAGCGGATGTTCGGCAGCGGCAGCAGTCCGGAACAGCGCGAGGCGCGCCGCGAGCGCAACCAGAGCATCCTCGATTCGATCAACGACAAGATCTCGGGGCTCCGCCGTGAAATCAGCGTGCCGGACCGATCGCGGCTGGACAGCTTCACGGAAAATGTCCGCGAGATCGAGCGGCGCCTGGAGATCGCAGCCAGCGCGACCACCGCCGCGCCGGAAGACTTCGATGTGCCCCCCGGGATTCCGCAGTCGTTCGACGATCACATCAAGCTGATGTTCGATCTTCTGGCGCTCGGCTTCCAGGCGGACATCACGCGAGTAGGGAGCATGCTCGTAGCCCGCGACCTGACCGGTCGTGTCTACCCCGAGAGCGAAGCGCCGACGCTCGGCTTCCACGGCGGCTCGCATCACGGCGAGGACCCGACGCGCATCGATGAGTTTTCGAAAATCAACCAGTATCACGTGAAGATGCTGGCTCACTTTGTCGACAAGCTCAGCGGGATAGAGGAGGGCGACGGAACGTTGCTCGATCACTCGCTGCTGCTCTACGGCAGCAACATGGGTAATCCGAACCAGCATCTGCACTACGACGTGCCGCATGTGATTCTCGGCGGCAACCACGGCAGGATGCAGGGCGGACGGCACATTGCGTATCCGACGAAAACGATCTCCACCGGCAACCTCCTGCTGAGTCTGCTGGATCAGTTCGATATTCATCGCGACAGCTTTGGCGACAGCACGGGACGCCTGGAGAACATCTAGATGCATCGGTTCACGGTCTCCCTGCTGGCTCTGGGAATCGCGACGACAAACATTGCGAACGCACAATCCGAGGTCGCGGATGCGGCAATGCGGGGCGACGCGGCTGAGGTGCGCCGTCTCGTCGACGCAGGCAGCGACGTGAACGCACCGCAGGCCGATGGCGCGACCGCGCTCCACTGGGCGGCATACCACGGTGATGCCGGGCTCATGGGGCAACTTCTCGAAGTCGGTGCCGATCCGTCGGCGGCCAACCGCAATGGTTCGACACCGTTGTGGCTCGCAGCCAGCCGAGGCGATGCGTCGATCATCTCGCTGCTCGTCGATAACGGTGCCGATGCCAACGAAGCCTTGCCGCTTGGGCGCCGGCCTCTGATGCTGGCGGCGCGCTCGGGTCGGGTCGACGCCGTCGAGGCGCTGCTCGATCGGGGTGCCGACCCGAACGCGGCCGAAACCGAGCGCGGGACCACGGCGCTCATGCAGGCTGCAGACCAGGGGCATGCCGACGTCATGCGTGTGCTGATCGACCACGGTGCGGACGTTTCGGCAGGGTCTTCTCCGGTATTTCGTGACGGGCGTACGGCTGCGCTCGGCAAGTCCGGCGATCCGAGAAATGCGGTGAGACGACAGGTCATTGCGGTGCTGTGTGAGCAGCCGGCCCCGGAGCTGAGCGCGTTGCGGGAGTTGATCAGCGAGAGCAGCGAAGATGAGGTGCTGGCGGATCTGTCGCGTTCACAAATAGACCTGAGCACCGATGACATCTGCAGCAAGCTGCAGACCGGGCCTCTCGGGTTCGTGTTTACCAGCGGCCGCCGGAACCGCGCCGAGCGTGAACCTGACGGCGGTGAGTTGACGCCGCTCGTCTATGCGGCCCGTTCCGGAAGTATCGAGGCCGTCAGCGTGCTGCTCGACGCTGATGCGGACGTCAATCAGCTTACTCGCTACGGCTGGAGTGCTCTGCTCGCGGCAACGCAGAACCGCAATTATCAGGTTGGCAGGTTCCTGATCGAAAACGGCGCAGATGTGAATATCGCCAACAAGGGTGGCTGGACACCGCTGTATCTGGCCACGGACAACCGGAACCTGGAAGGCGGCGATTACCCGACCCGGGCACCCGACATGGACCATCTCGAGTTCATCCGGCTGTTGCTCGAGGCCGGTGCGGACCCGAACGCCCGCTTGACCGAAAGCACTGAGACCAGAACCGTCTTTACGAATCAGTGGCTCGACGAGGAGGGCGCAACGGCGTTCCTGCGGGCATCGCAATCAGGCGATATCGAGCTGATGCGGCTACTTCTGGAGCATGGCGCGGACCCGCATATCTACACGACTCTGGGTGTAACACCCCTTGCCGTCGCCGCCGGAATCGGTTGGGTAGAGGGCATCACGAGCGAGTGGTCGACCGCGCAAACGGTAGAGGCGGTGAAACTGCTGCTGGAGCTCGGCATCGATCCGAATCATCAGGCCGACACCGGACGCACATCGTTGCACGGGGCGGCTCACAAGGGTGCGACCGAGGTGGCGCGCATCCTCGTTGAAGCGGGCGGGCGACTGGATATCCGCGATTTCGGGAACACCGACAACCGCGGCAGCGCGGAGCTTGCCGCGCACACCTGGCTGCCGATCGACTACGCCGATGGTCTGGTCCGCGTCGGCGTGCAGTCGGCGATTCCGCACCCGGAGACCGCTGAAGTTCTGCGCCAGCTGATGGAGGAGGCGGGTCTAGAGACGCCGCCTGCCGGGCGTACGCTCGAATCAATCTGTATCGTCGAGGTCTGCTCGGCCGACTACAACCCGATCGAGGTCAATTGACGGCTGCCCGAGCGGGCTACCGAAGTCAGACTGGCGGCCGGCCGGGAGACGGGCGCGAGAGGCACTCGTTGGGCGAGCTTTCCGCTGCCGGGCCCGTCCTGCAGCTCGTAAGGCTAAGCAGCTCATGACGGGAATGTGATCACTACTCCGATCTCGGTTCGGTCGGCGACGCCGGCAAACGCCTCCCTGATTTCCTCGAGCGGCGGTGTAGCGGTGACGAGCGCGCCAATGTCGACGTCGCCGTTTTCCATGGCGGTAATGAACCGATCGGTATCCCGCATGACGTTCATGCCTGCCATCTGTCCGCCATAAATACGCTTGCCGGACAGACAGAAAGCCGACCCGGGAAAGGCGATGTCCCCGCGCTGAACCGCCAGTGTCACCAGGCTCCCGCCTGGGGCGGTCACCTCCCAGGCCTGCCTGAGGGCGAGCAGGCCGGTCGGGTCAGGCCCGGGCTCCACTGCCGGTGGGAAACGATCGAAGCCCGAGGCCTCGACCACGAGATCGGCGCCACGCATCGAAATCAATCCGCCCCCGGGAATCTGGCCGCCGGCATCGAGGCGTGCCGTGCGCGGCGCACACATCTCACGAATACGCTCGACCAGCGAGTCCGTGTCGTCGTTCGGGTCGAGCACGGTCGTGGCGCCATACCGTGTCGCAAGCTCGCGGCGATATTGAGCCGGCTCGATGACGATTATCTGCCCGGCCGCCTGCGCTCTCGCGCCCTGGACCGCTGCGAGCCCTATCGGACCTGCGCCGAAGATCACGACGTTCTGCCCCATCTGCACCGGGTCGTAAACGCTGGTGGCAGCTATCCCGACGGCGCCTGTATCGCCGAGCATGGCGATCTGCTCGTCGGGCAGGTCCGAAAATATCGGCACGCAGTACTCTTCGTAGGCGACGATGACTTCGCTGAGACCACCAATCACGGCTGCCTCGAGCACGCCCGTCCCGTCCGCCATCTCTGCGATCGGATCATTGGGTACGCCACCGGGGGCCAGATAGTTGCACCATTCCGGCGTGCCGCTCAGGCATTGATGGCATTGACCGCACCAGGGTGTCCCGGAAACGAGAACGCGGTCGCCGACCTGCACTCGACGAACCTGCGCCCCGACGGCCTCGACGACTCCCATGCCGGAGTGATTCGGGATGGTCGGCGTCTGCTGTGGTGAATCGCCGAGCACGGCCGTGGTTACGGTGTAACAACCACAGGATCCACGCGTCCTGACCAGAACCTGCGTCGGCTTGATCTCTCGCAGCCGCAGATCCAGCACCGAGCCCTCGGTGCCGTAACGGACATAGGCTCGAAACGGCATGCCGGCCACCGAGCCGCTGGCGAGAGCCGGCGCAACGGGCGACGGCTGCGCCGACGCGTCGGCGGCCAGGACCGAGGCGCCGCCGGCACCCAACGCGAGGAGTTCGCGACGCGAGAGGCCGCGTTCGCTGCGGCCATCCGACGACCCGGGCCTCGGGTCGTCCGGGGATGAACCTTCGGCTGCCAGGGACTCGCTTTGGCGGTTCTCAGGGTCGATGTCCATTACGGCTCCCGGTGGGTTGAATCGTCGGCGTCCTCGCAGTCAGGACCACCAGAAAGAGAGCGGCGGCGCGTCGTGTGCCGGCACGTCTTCGCGCGCCAGATTGCGATACTGTCCCGCGAAGAACAGCAACGGTTCCCGATCGTCAGCACGCAGGTATTTGACCTGGCCGACGAACAAGGTGTGGTCGCCGCAGGGCGAGTGGTCGACGATATCTGCGACGAGAGATCCCACCGTGCCCAACAGGACAGGAATGCCTTCGTGATATCGGAATTGCGCCTCGAGCCCAGCGAGCGGGCGGCCGGCGAAATGCAGCGACAGGTCCGCCTGTCCTTCGCTCAGAAACGAAACGCCGAATGCACCGGCCTGCTGCAGACGCTCGTGCATGCGTGCGCCGTTGCCGATCGAGATGACGCACAGCGGCGGGTCCAGCGAGCCGGCCATGAACGCGTTCGCGGTCATGCCGTATACCTCGCCGTCGAGCACCGCGGTAACAGCGGTGACTCCGGTCGCGAAGCGGCCGAGCACCTGCCTGAATTGGCGTGGGTCGATCTCAGGCACTGTCAGGTACTCGATCCCTGACGCCGATGTGGCGAAAGAAAATAGCTATAGAACAGAGCGTTATAGATAGATTCTCTCAATTTACATCAAGAAGGGGCAGGCGCGCCTGTCGTTTGCCGATCGCGGATCCCGGTGGATGCCGGGATCCGCGGGGTCCTATCTCGTGCAGTCGGGCGGATTGTCGTCGCCGGTCACCGTGCCGTAGTCCCAATGTTCCACGACCTTGCCGTCGGCAACGCGGAACATATCGAACCAGGTGGTCGTGTAGGTCTGCCCGGGACTCCTCGGATCGGCGCATTCGCGAACGAACGACATCGTTACCAGGTCGCCCTCTGCGACTATCGCGACGAGTCCGGGAATCTCATCCGGCAACGGCTGCTGCGGCATCTGGCCGAAGAAATTCATGAACGAGGCGCGGCCGGTAGGGATGCCGGGGTTGTGCTGGATGTAGTCCTCGTGCATGTACTCGGGCGTCATTTCCATGTCGCGCGCGATCAGCGCGTATCGCCAGAAGTCATACACTACCTGCTTGTTGGCCGCTATCGCGGGATCGGCGCTCGCAAGCAGGGCGGACTGATCGGGGTGTGGTTCGACGCGAACCTGGGCTGCGGCAACGCCGGTGATCAGAGTCGAGGTGAGCAGGATTGTCAGAGCCTTCATTATTGTCTTCCCCTGGGTATCGTATCGACGGAATATACACGTTTGACCCGCAATTTCCGATGCGAGACGAACTGACGCAGCGGCGACTCGGAGGCGTCACCGCGGGGCTGCCGGGCGGCCTGCATCTCGCCGACGCCTCCGCTACAATCCGGGCGAACAGCGGAGAACCGCCATGACGCGTTATCACTGGCTCGCCATTCTCGTCGCGCCATCGCTCGCTGCGGCTCATCACGGTATTGGCAATTTCAACCACAACGAAGATGTGGCGATACAAGGCGTCATTACTGAAATCGCATTCATCAACCCACACTCCTGGCTCTATCTCGACGTTATCGATGCAGATGGGACGGTAGCGGCCTGGCGTTGCGAATTGCGGGCCGCGACGGTTCTCCGTCGGTCCGGCTGGTCTGCCGACATGTTCGTTCCGGGCACGCGCGTGGCGATCAGCGGCTCACCCGAGCGGCGTGAGCCGAACACGTGCTATCTCAATACGATGGTGCTCGAGGACGGCACGAGGCTCGACCGCTACGGCCAGATCTCGCAGGAGAAGCCGCTCCCGCCCACCCGGAATGCCGCCCGCACCTCGACCGGCGTACCGGACCTTTCCGGCGACTGGGCCGTCGAGCAGGTCGTAATGACCGACCCGCGGGGAAAGTCCGGTGCATTGCTGCCGCTCGATGTCGTCGAGAACCTGGAAGGCACCGAGCTGCCGCCGGGAGCGCGACCGTTTCCCGGTTCGCAGGGCACGCCTGAGTCGTTCCTCGACGGGCCGCTGGAAGGCCGCGAATGGCAGCAGTTTCCCGACCCGGTAACCCCGACGGAGCTTGGTCGGCGCGTCGCCGGTGAATTCGATCCCGCCGCCGTGCTCGCCCGAATGCTGTCCTGCGAACCGGACAATATACTGTTCGACCTGGGGTTCGAGGGACACGTCAACCGGATCGTCCAGACCGACTCGACGATTCGGATGACCTATGGCTTCATGGATATCGAGAGGACGATTTATCTGAATCGGGACGAGCACCCGGCCGATCTCGCCCCGTCGTTCGCCGGGCATTCGATCGGCCGGTGGGAAGGCGACACGCTGGTCGTCGAAACGACCGGCTTCGAGCCGGGCCTGGTTTCGCGCACGTCCAACCTGATGTATGGACCGAACTTCCACGTGATCGAACGATTCAGCCTGGACGACGCGTCCATGACGCTGATCCGGGAGTACGTCGCCGAAGACCCAGAGTACTTCGTTGGCCAGCTGTCGGGCAGGGACGTGATGCGACCCGGTGAGATACCGTATCAGCCCTATGCCTGCGACGACCGAACCGTCGATCGGCCGGACACGCAATGACGAGCACGGGCGCAGCGGCGGACGGAACGGCAACCGCAACGGCAACGGGAGCACGCACGCTTGCCTGACGCCGCAGTGCAATGGCTGCGGTCCGCGTGGGAATCATTTGCGGCCGAGCTGTCCGGTCCCGATTTCTACTCCCAGCTCGGAATCATCGCGGTCGCGGTCGTGCTGGCCATGGTGATCAGCGCGGCACTGCTGCGTGCTCGGGCATTCCAGGGCCCGCCGACCGAGGAAACGCGTCAGCCGATCAGGGCGTTTCTGTATCGGACGCGCAGGCTGGTGCTACCGTTAGTGATCGTATCGCTGCTCGGCATGGCGTTGCCGGCGGGCGAAGCGGCAGGGCTCGGCGTGCGTCTCGTGCGGCTGGCGCAGGGTGTTGCGATACTCGTCCTGCTGTTTCTCGCGATCTCCGATCTGATTCGTGAGGGGCTGATCAAGCACTTTGTGGTCTGGATCGGTATTCCGATCGCGGCTCTGCATGTGTTCGGATGGCTCGATGCCGTGTCGGCCTATCTGGACAGCATCGCGTTCTCTCTCGGCAACATCCACATATCTCTGCTGGCGCTGACGCGCACGCTGATCTTCGGAACGGTTCTGTTCTGGCTCGGCCGCGTGTCGAACAATGCCGGCAAGCAGGTCATCCGCAATCAGCCCAAGCTCGATGCGAGCACGCGCGAGATATTCGCGAAGCTCTTCGAGATTTCGCTGTTCGTCGTCATCTTTCTGCTGCTACTGCAGATCATGGGCATCAGCCTTACGGCCCTTGCCGTGTTCGGCGGCGCCGTTGGCATCGGCCTCGGTTTCGGGCTGCAGCAAATCGCGTCGAACTTCATTTCCGGGATCATCATCCTGCTCGACCGGTCGGTGACGATTGGTGACTTCGTCGAGCTGGAGGATGGTCGATCCGGCGTTCTGCGCGAGCTCAACATGCGCTATGGCATCCTCGAGTCCTTCGACGGCAAGGACTACATGGTGCCGAACGAGACGTTCATCACTTCCTCGTACACGAACTGGACGCACAAGGATCCGCGGCAGCGGTATTCACTGGAATTTCAGGTGGCGTATTCGACCGATCTGGATCTGCTGTTCGACAACATCCGCGCCATCTGCGCGGCGCATCCGATGGTGCTGAGCGGCGACGACCTCCCTGTCGAATTACGCCCGGACGCCGAGATCGCCGGGTTCGGCGATTCCGGCATCGACATCCTTGTCGAGTTCTGGATGGAAGGTATCGACGATGGCAAGAACCGTGTCGGCGCCGACCTGCTTCACGCGATATGGCGGTCGATCAAGGAGCACGGCATGGAGATACCTTTCCCGCAGCGCGAAGTTCGCATTCTCGGCGACAGCAGGTCGCCGCTCGAGCCACCGCAACGCTGAGGCGGTGCGCTGGGCATGCGCGCCGGTTACTGAGGCCGGCGCGGCCGGACTGGCCGCGCGGCCGTCGGGGTAGCGCCATGGGGCTGGCAGCGCCGCTTATCGACGCCACGAGTTCCGGTCAGTCGCCTGCGTCCGTCAGTCTTCGGCGGGCAGGAACGTAACCGGCATGCCGCCCTGGATACTGAATACGATGCCGTCGAGCGTACGGTCGTCCGTCAGCTCCGCCGACACGTTCCACGGGTCGACGTTCGGGAATGTAAAGCTGACCTGACGCCCGTCGACCTCGAAATTTCGGAGCGGCTTGTCGATTTCACCGAGCGTCGTTCCGATCAGCCGGCCATTGATCGTGCCATCGCGATTCCTGGTGAACTCGATTTCGATGTCGAGGTCGATCGTTGCGATTCTCGGCCGCCCCACCCAGCGCCCGGCAAGCGCTTCGGCGACGCTCGCAGCAACCTCGACGGGTTCCTGTTCGGGTTCAGGCGTCGGGTTCGCGCGTTCGTAGCGATTCGTCTCCACGTAGTTCGGCACGATCGTGTTGTCTTCATGGCACGCGTACTCCGGCCAGATATAGTCGGCGTCGTGCCGCATCGGATACCGGACGGTGAACGGGGCCGTCAGGACTTTCGGATCCTCGGTCGTGATCTCATAGAGCCAGGTGGTGTCGTTCAGGCGTGTAATTCTCTCGGTCGTCTTCATTTCGTCACTCGCCCAGAACCGGTTCCCCGGCGGCGAGCCGACGACGGCGAGATTCATCAGGGGATTGTTGATTTCGAGGCCGTCACGGTAGTTCGTCGTCTCTACGACCAGTGTCGTTCCGTCCCAGTAGCCACGAGACGCGCCCAGCCATTGCTTGACATCCTGATTCAGCGGCTCCCTGCCGTCGGTGTAGACCACGCGGCCTTCGTGGATCATCTCGGTTTCGAGGATAACGACCCCGGGCGCCTGATGGATTCGAAATCCGCCGTTGTAGCGGTAAGGCATCATCATCGACGGCATGCCACGCGTGATGCAGCGATCCCAGCTGTCGAAATCGTCCTTCGACTGGAAGTCGATGTTCTCGCCCGGTAGTGCCCAGTCGCTGCCATACTCATAGGCCATGGCCTTCGCTTCTGCCGTCAGCGGCGGGAGCATGCCGTCGGCGGGCGCAACGATGAGGTTCGTCTGTCGCTGCGGGATATTCGGATCCGTCAGGCCCGCCTGGATCGCGCCACCGACGTCACCTTCCTCCAGCAGCTGTGTGCTCCGGTCGACACGATTACTGTACGCCTCCATGCGTTCGTCGTATTCCTCGTCCGTGAGCCAGACTTTGTCCATGTCGCATGCCGGGGCGCCCGGACGATACGAGCTGGCGCAGCGTTCCAGTGGAATCCGAGACGCCTGCATCATGTCGAGCGTGGCCCGGATATCCGGCTCGCCCCAGGAGGTCATCGGGTGTTCCCAGCCGTCGGGAGTCGCGACGTAGTGGTTGTCCTCATCGGGCTCGCCACGGATCGAATCGTCGATCTGCGCCTGCGTGGAGGCGGAGAGGGCGAGCGCAATGGCGCCGGCGAGTGACAGGGTTTCGATCGGTCGTCTGGGCTGCATGGTCGCTCCTGCGAAGTCTGGCATCGGGAAGATGTCCCGCGAAACCATATAAATTAACCCGCGCGCCGCCTCACGTCCATGGCGGCGCGGGAGCCCGCACGTGTGAGCCTGATGAGGGCTCCCGATGCCCGCGAGTCTCGTAGCCCGGCCGGCAGGCAATGTACGCTCAGCCGTCGAGTTGCGTAGAATTTCAGCTCCCGATCCGGAAGCTGACGAGGATCTGCCGTGATTCCGCGAACACCGGCCCGTCTGTCCGTACTATCGATTCTGTTGCTCAGCGGCTGCGGTGACTCGGGCACGGTACCGTCGGCGGGCAACGCTGCCGCCGGGTCTTCGGAGGTCGGGGGCTCGGATGAAGGGCGTCCGAACATTCTGCTGATCGTTTCCGATGACATCGGCACGGACGTCTCGTCCTCGATGTATCCGGGCATGGTCGACGAGCTCGCGGCCGTCTATGGCCCGTCCGGGCACGATCACCCCGACCACGGTCTGATCAGGGGGCGTCCGGCATCGACGCCGACGCTGGATCGCCTGGCGCGTGACGGTTTCGCGTTTTCCAACGTGTGGGCACATCCGTTCTGCTCGCCGACTCGCGCGGCAATACTGACAGGCAAGTTTGGCGCGAAGACCGGCGTGCTGAGCTACGCGGACGCCCTCGGGCAGGGGCACACCTCGTTCGTCAGAGAGCTGCGAGAGCAGGGCCGTTACAGCACAGGGCTCTTTGGGAAATGGCACCTTGCCGGATTGCCCGGCGATGAGATCGACTACCCGGGCATGAAGCCGAAAGAGGCCGGATTCGACGTCTTTCGAGGCAACCTTCACGCGGCAATCGCGACATTCTGGGAATACGACTACCAGATTCAGGACGACGCGACGCCGGACGATCTGTGGCGCACTGAGGCTGCGCCGTCACGGTCTCTACCTGGAATCGCGAGCACGAGTTTCGCACCCGTCGTGAAGGCAGCGGATGCGATCGAGTGGATTCGCGCGCAGGAGACGACGCAGCCGGACAGGCCGTGGTTTGCGTGGCTCGCCTTCAATTTGTCTCATGCGACGATCGAACGTCGCCCCAGCCAGATGGCCGTCCCCGACGCCGATACGCTGGATCGAACCACACTGGACGAGATGCGGGCGTGTGGCGGCGTATTCGGGACGGCCGATCCGGGAGACTGCAGCGGCGAACAGATGATGCGGGCGATGACGAATGCGATGGACACCGTCATCGCGGCAGTTCTGGATGCCGTCGATGTGCTCGACCCGAATACGTATGTCATCTACGTGGGCGACAACGGTACTCCGATGTACGGAAGGCCCGGACTCGACTTCATCGACAACATGTACATCAGCCGCGCGGGTCGCGGAAAAGGCACTGCCTACGAGAGCGGAGCGCGGGTGCCGCTGGTCTTCCGTGGACCGGGGATCGAGGCCGGCGGTGGGAGCGCCGAGTTTGCGCATGTCGCCGACCTTTTTTCCACGGTCATGGCGCTTGCAGGGCTCGAGCCGCCGGCGTCCGTGTCGAATGCAGACGGCAGTGCCAGGGAGGCTGTCGACTCGGTGTCGCTCGTGCCGCTACTCGCCGGCGACGCAGTGTCGCTGCGCGATCCGGATCGCGGCTACGTTCTCACCGAGACGCTGAATCTGATGACCGGCGGGACGCGTCAGGTCGGGGCGCGCAACGCGCGCTACAAGCTGATCTGCACGAATACGGTCACCGCCGAGAGCTGCGAGTTCTACGATCTCGCGACGGATCCTCTGGAGGAGTACCCGCTGGAGCCGGTTGTGGCCTGTGACGAGCCGGGCACCGAACGAACCACGCGCGATCCCCAATGGCACTATTGTCAGCTGGCCGATGTCATGAACAGCCATTCGTTTCTCTGATTGAGCGCACGTGCCGGACTTCGATCCAACGCAGCTCGCGCGGATACAGTTCGCTCTAAATATCAGCTTTCACATCCTGTTCCCGTCGATCACGATCGGGCTCGCCTGGATTCTGGTGTTCTTCCGCGCCCGGTTTACGCAAACCGGTGACGAGGCCTGGGAGTACGCTTACTACTTCTGGGTAAAGGTCTTCGCGCTGACATTTGCGCTGGGTGTCGTTTCCGGGATCACCATGAGCTTTCAGTTCGGCACGAACTGGCCTGGCTTCGTGGCGCGGGCGGGCAACGTTACGGGCCCGCTGCTCGGCTATGAGGTTCTGACTGCGTTCTTCGTGGAAGCGACCTTTCTCGCGATCATGCTGTTCGGCAAGAACCGAGTCTCGAATCGCTTGCATCTGCTGTCGACCGCTTTGGTGGCCGTCGGCACGACAATATCGGCGTTCTGGATCCTGAGTCTCAACTCATGGATGCAGACGCCGCGCGGTTACGAGATCGTCGACGGGCAGTTCTTTGTCCTCAGCTGGGCGGAAGTCGTCTTC
Source organism: Candidatus Rariloculaceae bacterium (assembly GCA_965223375.1). Classification (GTDB taxonomy): domain Bacteria; phylum Pseudomonadota; class Gammaproteobacteria; order Steroidobacterales; family Rariloculaceae; genus CBDCWM01. The sequence goes on along the minus strand of OZ245000.1, from coordinate 114,161 downwards.
AATCCTTCATTTCCCTACCGGTTCGCCCATGTGCTCGCCGCGTCCCTGCTGACCAGCGCATTTCTCGTTGCGGGCGTGAGTGCCAGCCGCACGATCGGTGGAGTGGATGGTCCGGCAACAGCACTCGTGTTGCGGACGGGCGTAGTGATCGCCGCCGTCATTGCGCCGCTGCAGATATTTCTCGGGGACTTGCACGGTCTCAATACGCTCGAGCACCAGCCGGCCAAGATCGCTGCCATTGAGGGCGTCTGGGAGACCGAAGCGGGCGTGCCGTTCACCTTGTTCGGATTCCCCGACGAGGAGGCGGGCCGCACGCGTTTCGCGATCCAGTTGCCGTATGCGGCGAGTCTGATCCTGACGCATGATCCCGGCGGCGTCGTTCGGGGGCTGGAGGAGTTCGAGGGGCGACATCCGCCGGTTGCGCCGGTCTTCTGGGCCTTCAGGGTAATGGTCGGATTCGGTGTGCTGATGCTCGTCGTTGCCTGGTGGGCGGCGCTGTCGCTGCGTCGACGCCAGGCACCGGGTCAGTGGACGTTGCGGGCACTCTCCCTGATGACGTTTTCGGGTTGGGTCGCGACGCTTGCGGGCTGGTACGTCACCGAGATCGGGCGGCAGCCGTGGATCGTCTACGGCGAGCTTGCTGTTGCCGATGTGGTGGCGCCGCATTCAGCGGGCACGATGGCATCGACCCTGATTGCATACGCAGTCCTGTACGGCGTGTTGCTGGTCGCCTATATCGCCGCGCTGCGGTACCTCGCGACGAAACCTGCTAGATCGCTTCGCATGGTGCATGCATTGCCGCCCGTCGCGGGCACGCAGCAGTGAGCGCCGAAGCTTTTCTGCCGCTCGCTTTCATGGCGTTGATGGGCCTCGCACTGCTGCTCTATGTCATTCTCGATGGCTACGATCTCGGCATCGGTATTCTGCTGCCTCTCGGTACGGCAGAAGAGAAGGACCGAATGATCGCATCGATCGGCCCGTTCTGGGACGCGAACGAGACCTGGATCGTTCTCGGCGTCGGTATTCTGCTCATCGCGTTTCCAGAGGCCCACGGTCTGGTCCTGACCACGCTTTACATACCGGTGACGATCATGCTGATCGGCCTGATATTGCGCGGTGTCTCTTTCGATTTTCGGGTCAAGGCCGCGATTCGCCAACGGCGCATGTGGAACCGGGCCTTTGCCGGTGGATCGCTGGCTGCTGCATCGGCACAGGGCTGGATGCTCGGCAGCTATGTGACGGGATTGCAGTCCGGCGCTCTCAATCTTGCGTTCTCGGCGCTGATCGCAATCACGCTGCCGGCGCTCTATGTCGTGCTGGGTGCCGGCTGGCTGTTGATCAAGACGGACGGTCAGTTGTTCGAGAACGCGCGTCGCTGGGGTCGCAATGCGATGCCGGCAATGGGGTTGGCGTTGCTTGCGATCTCCGTCGCGACGCCTGTCGTCAGCCCCACGATTGCGGAACGCTGGTTCACCTTGCCGAACTTCATCGGCCTGTTGCCTATCCCTCTGACGACAGCGATCGCCTTCGCGGTCATTTACCGCGTCTTGTGGAGTGATCGGATCTCGAGAGCAGGGTATGGATGGCTCGTTTTCGCGGGCGCCGTGTTGATCTGCACGATGGCGGCGCTCGGTCTTGCCTATAGTCTTTACCCCTACGTGGTTCTCGATCAGCTGAGTGTGTGGGATGCCGCAGCAGATGCCGCGTCATTGCGATTCATCGGTGTTGGTGTCGCGTTCGTTCTGCCGTTCACATTTCTGTATACGATCCTCGTGTATCGCGTTTTCTCAGGAAAGGCCACGACATTGGACTACGGCGATTCCTGATGCGCGGTTGCTGTCGCCGTCGGGCGACAGCCTGAAGTGCGAATGACGGCGTGCTAGATTCCCGCCGTTTGTCGCTGGCGGATACCTCACTGAATGCGTTTACGACGAACCCCACTAGTGCGGGTCCTGTTGGGACTTGTCGCCATCCAGGCGCAGCCGGTTTCCGCGCAGGACGAGTCCGCGCGGCTCGAATATCTGGAGCCTGGAGCCGCACGCCACCGCGCTTCCGTCTCTGCGGTGGACCGCGGTGGCGATGCGTCCGAAGCAGTAGGCAAGGGGCGTCCGTCGACACGCAGCAGTGAGGGTGCGGCTGCAGCGCTGGAACCCGTCAGGGTGCTACCGCGACCTGCTGCAACGCAAGTCGGCAACGATCCGGCAACGGCCAATGACGGGTTGTTGCAGATGCTCGAAGCCGGTTTCACCACCGGGACCATTCATGCGTTCGTACGCGCCAACCATGCGGCTTTCGATACTTCCGCGGCGAGCCTGATTGCACTGCGCGATGCTGGACTTTCCGAAGCGCTGATTGCGGAGTTGTTGCAGCCGGAAGTGCCGGCGCCGCCTGCCGTGGAGCCGATCCCGGACGGCGGGGCGGAGGATGCAGCGCCGGCCGGGAGTGCCGATAGCGCCGATAGTGCCGATCGCGCCGACGTCGGAGCAGTCAGCCTGTCGGCCACTGGGACAGGGCCGGACAGCAGTGCGTCGCCCGAAGGCTCGGACGTTACGGATTCAGACAACGGCAGGAATGGGGCACCACCCCCGCGCCCGCAGGTGTTGCTGAACGGCAGGGAATTCGCCGCTGCGACGGCTCAGGTTGCCGTGACGGAATCCCGGCGTTTCGGGTCATCGGCCCTCAGCGCATTGGCTTCTATCGGCGGGCGGGCACTCGCATTCGCGACGCCTACGCTGCAGCTGCCTGACGAGCTGAACGGACTGCTTGGCAGCGGCGATCCCAGGGTGGTTGCCGTGTGGGCGCTGCCAGGTGCCAGCTCGGTTCGTGACGTGGCGGGCCAGGCCGTTTTCGACGTCGAGTTCGCCGGCATTCCCGGTGTTGATCCGGATCAGTTCGAGCCGCTGCTGGTTCAGCTCGTTGCCACACGTGACAACTATCGACTGATTGGTGCCGTGAAAAGCCGTCTCAGTGAGCTCGACAGCGTCGCGCCGGAAGACATCATTCAGGAGCGGATCGGTGTCGACGTGGTTCGTCTGGAACGCGGCCGCTATCGCATCACACTTGTCGAGTCGCTGGCGGCCGGTCAGTACGCGGTCGTGCTTCGGCCTCGGGAACGAAGCAGGCGCCGACGAAACGCACCCGAGTCGCTTGGCGATCTGATGGGCCGCGCGGACGCCGAGATTCTGTACTACACCTGGGATTTCTCGATCGGGTCCTGAAGGCTCACCGAACCGAGGTCGCGCTGCCCGGCCTTGGGGCGCTCAGTCAGCTCCGCAGAACCTTCAGGCTATTCACCGGCATTGATATCAGTGGCATCGGTTGCCTGTGGCGCCTCGTAGATACTGAGGACGCCGCCGCCTGCAGGCACGTTGCGCTCGGGAATCGGCTGGCCGGCCGCGCGTGCCTCTGCGACACGGCGCTGGTACTCCTTCTCGGCCCGCAAGGCATTGCGGACGAAGAAGTTGCCCTCGTGGCACGAGTACTCGAGCACTTCGTAGTCGGGCTGCGTCGTCAGCGTCAGGCGAAAGCTCCAGGGGTCCTGAAACGTTCGCGGGTCATCGACCGTGACGACGTAGTCGATCATTTCCGGGTCGATCCGCGTGAATCGTTCGGTCAGTTTCAGGTCTTCGCTGTGCGCCATCCTCCCGACGGTCAGCTCGTCCGTAAAATTGGTCGTTTCGACCACCAGTGTCTCGCCGTCCCAACGCCCGGTGCTTGAGCCCATGTACTGCCGGATACCTTCGTCTGCCGGCGGACGGCCGTCCAGCGGAATGATCCGCGTGTCATGGAGCATCTCGTAGGTGATCGAGATTTCCGTGGGCGACTGCACGATGCGCATCGCATCGCCGTAAAGCGACGGCAGGATCGAACCGGTTACGCCCCTGGTGATACAGCGATCGTAGTAGGAGAAGTCTTCGGTCGTATAGAAAGGACCATTGGCCTGGCCTCGCTGCGCCGACTCCTGCCGTGCGCGGCCTTCTTCCGTCAGCGCCGGCATTTGTCCGTCCGCCGGCTCGACGATGTAGGACGTGTAGCCGAACGTCCGAGTGCCGGATTCGGCCGAGTCGAGAGCGCTCAGCTGCAAACGGCCCTCGGAATCCTCCCTGTTGGCCTCGACGATTGCGGCAAGCCCGCCTGCCGCCGCGTTGATCCGCTCAAGAAATTCCTCTTCGTTCAGCACCTCCCTGTTGCCGTACTCGGCCGGGCGCGCCATCGGGATGCCGCTCATGTCCCGGCTCGTGAATGTGCCTTCCAGATTCGGATCGCCCCAGGAAAGCCTTGGTGCCCGCCAGTTCGGATCCACTGCCGCGGCGGCCGTCTGCTCCGCCGGCGTTACGCTGCCGGCCTGGCTGAAGCCCGCGACAGGCGCTGCCGCGGCGACGATGCCCGCAGCGACAGGCAAAAGCCGATATCGGGCGCATCTCATTGTGGTCCGATAAGGCGCTTCGATTTCGTTTCGCATTTCCCGGTCTCCGAGCCCAGACTCGGCTTGTATAATAGTGGCGATGACGACCTCACTTCCAGACACCAGGCTGCTGGCAGCTCTGATCATTGCATTCATTACATGCGCGGCCGCGGCACAGGAACGGGCACGCCCGGAGAGAATCGGCGGGAAGCCCAATCTCAACGGAATCTGGCAGGCGATGAACAATGCGCACTGGAATCTGGAAGCCCACTCCGCGGAGGCGCTGCCGGCATTCTGGGAACTGGGTTCGCTGGCCGCCATTCCGGCAGGGCAGAGTGTCGTCGTTGGCGGAGAGATTCCCTATCTACCCGAAGCCCTCGCCCAGCGCGAACGTAATCGGTCCGGCTGGCCGGCGACCGATCCGGAAGCAAACTGCTATATGCCCGGGATTCCCCGGGCTACGTACATGCCATACCCGTTCCAGATCGTGCAGGGGGAAGGCGACACGATCGTCTTCGCATACACGTATGCGAATGCCAATCGCGCGGTGCACATGACAGACCACGAGATCGCACCGGTGGACCTGTGGATGGGCCGCTCCAACGGGCGGTGGGACGGCGACACGCTGGTCATAGAGGTGAACTCGAATATCGAGCAAACGTGGCTCGATCGCGCCGGCAACCATCACAGCCCGGCGATGCTCGTCACCGAGCGTTACACGCTGATCAACGACAACGCTATGCAGTACGAGGCCGTAATCGAAGATCCACAGACCTTTTCCCGACCATGGACCATCCGGATGCCGCTCTATCGGCGTATCGAGGAAGACGCGCGCCTGCTCGAATTCAATTGCGTCACGTTCTCCGAGCGCCTGATTTACGGCGAGGTCATGAGCGGGGAGCCGGCGTCGGCGAGCGAGGAATAGCCGGGTTCTGCCGCGAGTCAGGCGGATACCCGATCCGATACCCGATAGAGGAATACGACGATGTTGTACCGGGCACTCACCTTGGCGATGGCTGCGGCCTCGCTGTCGGCGCTTCAGGCGCACGCGCATCATTCGTTCGCGGCGGAATTCGACATCAATCAGCCCGTTCAGTTGCGCGGCGAAGTCATCAGAATGGTATTCACGAATCCCCATTCCTGGATCTACCTGAAGGTGACGACGGACTCCGGCGAGGTGCAGGAATGGGCGATCGAGGGCGGCGCGCCGAACGCACTGATCCGGCGCGGGTGGAACCGGAATTCGCTGCCCCCGGGGACTGAAATCGCCGTGCTCGGCTATCGTTCGCGGGACGGATCCTACACGGCAAGCGGCGGTGCGGTGACTCTGCCGGATGGCTCGAGCCTGTCCGTCAGTTCCGTCGGGGTAGGCGCACCTAGCGCCGAGTAACAACGCGCGGCCTCGCGCTGCGCTCATGCGGGCGCGAGCGCAGACGCAACCGGCGGCGGGTCCTGCGAACCTGTTCCTGAAATCACGTTTTGCGACGCTTATCCTGCGGGGTTCAGGGCGGCCAGTCGGTCCGGCCCGGAGCAGGCCACAGTGAAAATCGCCGCCGTCAATACGCCATTCAGCACACATATCGGGCGCATGGTCTATGTGCTCGAAGGTCTCCGCGCGCAGGGACACGAGGTCGAGTTGTGGGGCAGCGGGGCAACCCGGACGGTCGCCGAGAGGCACGAGTTCGTCTACAGGGAGATCCCGGTGCAGACGGATTTCACGGCGGTTCTCCGTGAGCGCCTGCAGCCACCGGAGATATTCACGAAGCTGTTCTTCCAGCTCGCAAGAGAACAGTTGCCGGTCGTCCTCGAGTACTGCGATAAGTATGGGCCGGATGTCATCGAGGGAAATTCGCGCGTCTTTGCCGCTACGCTCGCGGCGCAAATGACCGGGATCCCGGTGGTGACGCACTGCTGCAGCGGCAACTCGTTCAGCCAGATTCCCGAAGATCTCTACGGTTTCTGCGCGCGGGGCACCGAGTCCGACCGCCAGAATTCGATCATGCTGAAGTTGAGTCGCGAGTTCTTCCGCGAGACAGACGACTGGTTCGAGGCCCACATCGGCCGGCATTTCGGGCTCGGTCGCGTGCACAACGCCGTTGGCCTTTGTGCACCGGAGTTCGCGATTGCCCAGTCGATCCCGGCGCTTTCCAAGCCACGTATCGCCGGCCTGCCCAACGTGCACATGACCGGCCCGATCGTCACGGAAGACCCGACCGATCTCGACTTCACCCGCTACCAGCCCTATTGCTACATGTCTCTCGGCACGTCACCGTGGAATCCTTCGGAGATCGCCGCCCGGTATCGCTCGCTGTGCGAGTTCGTGCCTGAGCATCTCAAAGTCGTGATTGGCCTCGGCAGCCTGATGCCGCCGGAGGAGCTCGGAATTGAGGATGAACGTGTCATCGTGTTCGAGCGGGCGCCGCAGATCGAGGCGATCCGGCATTCGGAATTCGTCGTCTGTCACGGAGGGTGTCAGACGGTTCACGAAGCGCTTTATTTCGCGAAGCCGCTCGTCGGAATTCCGCATCATGCTGAAATCAGCGAGATGGTGAACAGCGTCGAGCTGGCCGGCGCCGGTGTGCGGATCGCGCCATCGAAACTGAATGAAAAGTCCGCCCGCGACGCTTTCGCCGCGGTCACCACCGCGGAATTGAGGTCTGGAGCGGAAACGCTGGCTACGCTGCTTCGTGAGGCCGACGGGCGGGAGAATGCGCTGGCGCTGTTCCGGACGATAGAGGCGTCGCTGGCGACTCGTTGCTGAACGCCGTTGTGTCCACCCAATCGGAAATCGCTTCATTCAGCGATGTTGCAGCGTCGTCGTCCCGCGAAAAGACGTGCACACTGCTTTCGATGCACGCGAAACTGATGCCTCCGGCAGCCACGAGCCGGTCTATCTCGGTGCCATGCTGGGTGCGCATGTAGTGCATGCTGTCGTCGGTCCTGGCGCATGCCAGGAAGGTCTTGACGCCCCGAGTTGCCAGCCGCCTTACGGCGCCGGCGAAATCGTCCGGTAGCTCGAAGTCACATGCGGTCTCTGCAGGGGCGGCATTGCGACCCGTCTTCGACCGGTCGGCGGCACGACGCAGGCGCCGTCGGGCCAGGCCGGCCAGCACGGAGAGATTCTCTGCGAAATTGACGTCGCCGCGCATGACCCGCTTGAGCATATTCTTCCGCGTCAGCTTGTGCCACAGCGAGACATCGAGAAGCTGCCGCTTGGTGATGTGCGGATTCGTCAGGATCAGTCCGACCACGCGCTCATCCCGCATCGCCGCATTGAAGCTGAAGCTCGCACAGGCGCAGTTGCCCATCAGAATGAAATGGCCGACACCGGTTTCGGCCGCCAGATGATCCATTGCCAGGCGGCAAAACTCGATGCCGCGGCGGTCATAGGTGTCGTTGCGCAGGTCCTTGTCGCTGAACTCGACGTTGTTGATCCGCACCTGGAGAGAAGGGATTCCACGCTTCGCCAGGCGGCGTGCGGTCTTCATCTCAGCGATGCCCAGACCCCACAGGATCGCGCCGATCCTGGGAGACGAATCGGAGGTCCGCCGGGGCGGGAGGTTGATCGAACCCAACAGGCAGTCGTCCGGGCCGAACGCGACCACGCGGCGCCCGCGCTTTCCCGTTTCAATGGCGTGTGCCGGCGTTGCCATGGCTCAGTGAATCCTCTGCGCGACGATTGTTGCGAGCGCTTCGAGGCTCTCGAAGTTCGCCTCGCGCAGGTCCGAGTCCTGAAATTCGAAGTCGAAGCGTTCCTCGACGCTCGCTATCAGTTCCACGATGACGATCGAGTCGAGCCCCAGGCCCTCTTCGAGAAGCGGAACAGTGGCGTCGATCTGATCCCTGACGAGGCCAAGGTCCATCTCGTCGGCGAGAATCTGTTTCAGTGTTTCGACGATTTCCGTATGCGTGCTCATGCAACGAGTTCCTCTGCGGCAAGACGTGCCAGTGCCTGTCGGTCGACCTTGCCGCTTTCGAGCTTCGGCAGCTCAGGCATGATCCGTACGATTTCCGGGACGGAGTAGGCCGGCGATATCGCGGCGTAGCCCGACCGCAATGTTTCGGCGGAGGCAGTCGAGTTCCGGCCGACGACACAGTAGGCCACCAGTGCGCGGCCCCGAATGTTCTGGCGGCCAGGGGCAACGGCGACTTCCTCGACGCCACCCAGTTCGCGCATGCGGCTCTCGACCTCGGCCAGCGGGACAAGCACGCCGTTGCGATTGATGCTGAGATCGCAACGGCCACGGACCGTCAGCATGCCGTCATCGCGCATTGCTGCCAGGTCGCCGGTGCGGTACCAATCGCCGTCGAAGGACTTTTCCGGAACCAGGTCGCGGCCGTCGAGATCGACATAGCCATCGAAGCCGTGGGCGTGCCGGATCTGAAGTTCACCGGCGGAGTCGTCCGGATGGTCCGGCAACGGCACGATTCTGTGCTCGACACCGGGCACGGTGCGGCCGACGGTGCGGGCGCGTGTCTCGAACGGCATATCAAGGCGTCCGGCGGCCACAATGCCGAGCTCTGTGGCGCCATACTGGTTGATCATCGGTCCATGCAGATCTTCACAGCGAGCGAAAGTCGACTCGCTGATACGGTCCCCGGACGTGATCATGAATTCGTAGGGCCGTTTCGACCGGCGGCCGCGAATCAGCATTTCGCAGAACGTTGGCGTGACGTAGGCGATGTTCGGCTCAAAGTCGGCCTCGCGATCGAGGAAGCGCAGGATGTTGCTGCGTTCCTGCAGGTCCATCGAGGACCCGCCGGCCAGGCCCGCAAGGAAGCCGGCGCCGAGCCCGTAGACGTGGAAAATCGGCGTGGGCAGCGTAATTCTGTGCGATGCATCGAAGCCACGTACCTTCCATGCCGTCAGGGCGTTCATATAGAACGCCTGATACCGGTAGGCAGCGAGCTTGGCGGCGCCCGTGCTACCAGAGGTGCGGAAGAACATGTACGGATCCCCGGCAGCGGGTCGCTTTGCCGTCTCATCGAACGCCGGATTCGCCTCCAAAGAAAGGTAATCCGAAGGTGCGGTATCACCGATGGCGCGTTCCGGCTTCTTCGTGTCGACGGAAAGCACGACGCGGCTGAAGCGGGCATAGCGGGTTTCTGTTGCGTTGGCCCTGGAGCCCTGCCCGAGGACTGGCATGGTCATGAAGCTTTGGCCGAGCCACAGTAGCGACAGAACGGTGAGGCCGCCGCGCAGAGAATTGTTGACCGCAATCGTGATGCAATCGTCGGGACGAATGCCTCGCGAGCGGAGATGTCGTCCAATACGCTCGAGATGCGTCGGCAGTTCGTGATAGGCACACGACTGACGACCATCGGTCAGTATGTTGTCTCGATTAGCCGGGTCAGACGAGATGTCGATCAGCAACTGTCGAAACAGCAGCCGATCATCGACATGGCCGGGAGTCCCTTCCTTGGGCATGTTTCCGTCCGGTTGTTTTAGTTTTTCTGCGGGGGAACTATCCTTGTACCCGCTATGCATTGTCAACCGACGGCGGATTATGACGCATTTGTGACACGGCTATGCGGATTCCGAAGTAGTGGCTGTTACTATATGTAAACTATGCACATTTTGCTAGCGCTTCTCGGTACGGTCGTCACGCTGCTGGTGCTGCTCCACCGACTGGCGGAAATTGGCGTCGACCTCGGAGGCTTCAATCCGTTCCTGCGCCGTCGGCGCCGCGCCTGGCGCCAGAAGTACGAAGCGAATCCCATCTTCGCGCTCGAGGACCCGCTCGATATCGCTGCCGTTCTGGTTGTCGGCGTCGCGCGAGTCGACGGAGACATGACGAGTGACGAAAAGGCGGCGGTGCTCCGTGAGTTCGAGAACACGCTCGGTCTCGAGCCGGACGGGGCGGCACAGCTTGCGCGCAGCGCGTCGCATCTGATCGGTGACGGCAACGTGCTGGATACGCAGCTCGACGATGTGCTGAGGGGCCGCCAGGAAACGTTCTCCGACAACCAGGTCGAATCGCTGCTCGAGATGATGCAGCGGGTTGCCAATGAGGGTAATGGGGAGACCGCTTCTCAGCGCCGTCTGATGGACAATGTGCGTCGGCTTCTTACCGCGCCGAAACCCGCGTCAGACTGGTAGGACAGTGTTCGGAATGCCCGCGCAGCGGGCCTTGAACGCGCGCGCCGGACCGTGCGTTATCATTCCGCGCCGTGGCAGGAAAAGTCAGATTCGGCATGGTTGGCGGCGGCGAAGGTGCCTTCATTGGCGCCGTTCACCGCAGCGCCGCGAGCCTCGACGGGACGCTCGATCTCGTCTGCGGCGCGTTTTCGGCCGATGCCGAACGTAGTCGTCGCGCGGGCGAAATGCTCCGCCTCGATCCGGATCGCTGCTATGCGGATTTTGCGTCGATGTTTCGCGAGGAAGCGGCTTTACCGCCGGACGTCCGGATGGAGTTCGTGGCGATCGTCACGCCGAATTATCTGCACTACCCGGTGGCACGCGCTGCGCTCGAGCACGGCTTTCACGTCCTGAGCGACAAGCCGGCCACCGTGAGCCTCGACGAGTGTCTCGCGCTTCGGGACCAGGTCGAGCACACGGGTCTGCTCTACGGACTTACGCACGTCTACACGTCCTACCCGCTGATCGTCGAGGCCCGCGACCGCGTGCTGCGCGGAGAACTTGGGACGATCCGCAAGGTTATCGTCGAGTACACCCAGGGCTGGCTCGCGGAACCGATCGAGAAGCGCGGAAATCCACAGGCGCAGTGGCGTCTCGACCCGGCACGGGCCGGACCGAGCTGCTGTTTCGGCGATATCGGCGTTCACGCTTTCAATCTGGCCGAGTTCGTCGCGGCGCTGGAGGTTGAGGCGGTCAGCGCCGAGCTGAACAGCGTCGTCGACGGCCGCGTCCTCGACGACGACGGCACTGCGCTGCTTCGTTTCGCGGGTGGCGCCCGTGGCGTGCTCATTGCCAGTCAGATCTGCACCGGCGACGAGAACGATCTCCGCCTTCGCGTCTACGGCGACGCCGGTGCACTGGAATGGAATCAGCAGGAACCGAACTCATTGTGGCTGAAACACAGGGATCGTCCGGCTGAGTTGATTCGCACCGGTGTCGGCACCTCGACGCCGGCAGCGAGTCGGCACTGGCGCCTGCCGGCGGGGCATCCCGAGGGTTTCATCGAAGCGTTCGCCAATCTGTACAGAAAATTCGGAGAACTGGTGCGCGGTCGCCGTCACGGAGACGTGGTGCGGCAGCCCGCTCTGAACGTTCCGGGAATCGCCGAGGCGGTCCGGGGCATGGCCTTCATCGAGACGGTTGTCGCGGCAGGCCGATCCGAGATCAAATGGCATTCGCTCAATGCGGACAGCAGCGCCGGCAGCGTCGCGACCGGCTGAGGACTGGCTGGCGTCCGGTACTTCGAAAGCGTGGGAGAGACTCGGATGAGCCGTAATGCATTTCTGGTCGGGCTGCTGTCGGGATGCCTGTGGTCTGTCTCGGGGAACGCTCAGCCCGGTGGCTCCACTGTCACCATGCCTGACGCCGGGACCCCGCTGGTGCTGCCCGCCCGGGGAGTCGACATTCGTGTTTCGCTCGTTGTCGGCGGCTTGATTGGCCCGTGGGATCTCGTCTTTCTGCCGGGCAGCGCTGACATTCTGGTCACCGAGAGCCCGGGCTCGCTGCGTCTCGTCCGGGACAGGGTATTGCTGGATGAGCCGGTATGGCAAGCGCCGGCGCCGGACGGCAATGACGTCCTGCATGGTCTCGTGCTGCATCCCGAGTTCGCGGACAACGGCTATGTTTACGCGTCGTACACGAAGGAGGGCGATCGCGGGCTGACCCTCGCAGTATCGCGTGGCGTGCTCCGCGATGCGCGACTGGAGGATACCGAGGAGATCTTCGTCGCCGATGCCTGGACGACGGCGCGAAACGCGACGGCCGGAAGAATGATTTTCGGGCCGGACGACTCGCTCTATCTCACGGTGGGGGATCGCGACAATCTCTGTTGTGGGCCGCAAGATGACAGCAGCATCCGAATACTGTCCCAGTATCTGGGCAATCATGTCGGCAAGACGTTACGGCTGACGGCAGACGGCGGTGTTCCTGACGACAACCCCTTCGTCGGTGTCCCCGGGGTGGCGCCCGAGATATTCACGTACGGCAACCGGAACGGTTACGGCCTCGCTTTTCACCCGGAAACCGGAGAGCTCTGGGAGGTCGAAATCGGACCGATGGGTGGCGATGAGATCAATATCCTGATGCCGGGTGCCAACTACGGCTGGCCGCTCGTCTCGATGGGCCGTAACTATTCGGGCACGCTCGTTTCCGATGCTCCGTGGTCGCGGCCCGACATGGTCAATCCCCGCATCTTCTGGGTCCCTCAGATCAGCCCGTCCGGCTTGATGTTCTATACCGGAGAGCGGTTTTCGCAATGGAAAAATAATCTGTTCGTCGGGGCACTCAGCGGCCAGCAGCTGCAGCGGATCGCGCTCGATCAACCTGGCCAGGCCGAGCAGCGCGAATCGCTGCTGACCGAGATGGGTTTACGGTTTCGGGATGTCGAGCAGGCGCCGGATGGCAGCATCTACGTCACCAGCGAAGTCCGTTATGGCAGCGGTAATCCGGACGGCGCCATTCTGCGGCTCGATCCTGTCGATCAGTAGCCCGAGGGCAGGCAAAGGCCCGACCAATTCACAAATCCGTTAGCTCGGTCGCGTCAGGCGGAGGCCCGGCATGGCAAAGTAAGCCATCACCGCAACCGCCGACCGCTTTATGGCCGCCATTCCGCCCGAATCAGACGTTCGACAAGACAGGCGCCGCTCTGCTTCCGATGCAGTGCGCGATCGGTCAGGGCAGTCTCGCGGCGAGCTCGAGCGCGAAATAGACCGGCTCGAGCAGGAGCTGAGCCTGGTTTGCCAGGAGCGCGATTCCCTGCGCCGGCGATTGGAGGAAATCGAAGGCATGCAGACCGACACGGTCGCGTGGGAAGATCCCGTTGAGCAGCCGGCCGCAGCGTCCCCGTCGCAGAATACCGGTGCCGATCTGCCGAGCATCGCAGAGCTGATGGCTGAGATGAACGATACCGGGCCCGCGGCGAGGCCGGCCGCGCCCATTGAAGAACCAACTGCGGCCGATGCGGGCCGTCACGATTCCGGCTGGCACGAGCTGTTGCCCGCGACCGAGATCGTTGCCGGTGCAAGCCCTGACGTCGGCAAAGCGGTCTTCACGGACACGGCGCGGTGGGAACTGGTGCGCACCGATGTGGAGCCAAACGAGCGGTTTCGCCTTACCGAGCCGCTGATGACGATAGGCCGCTCGGGCTCGGCGGACATTCAGGTCGACACGGGATTCATTAGTCGGATCCACGCCCGACTGCTCCTGATCGATGCGCAGATCGTCGTCGAGGACGCGGGCAGCCGGAACGGAATCCGGGTCAACGACGAACGGGTCGACCGCACCGCGCTTGCGAATGGCGATACGCTGACGATCGGTCAGGCCCGGTTTCGGTTCGTCGATAACGATTCCTAGGCCGCAGGCCGCTCCGAACCGGCTGCCGGACACGCTGTGGCAGGGGCCGCGAGATAGCCGCCGCGAATCGCGTTAAGATCCCGGTTCCGGGAGCCAGCCTGCGGGACCTGTTTGTGCGCAAGTTATCGATCCGGCTAATTTCTGCCATTGCCGTACCCTTGTTGTTCCTGCCATGGCCGGCAACGGCACAATCGTCGGCGGTTTTCGACTTCTCGGCGGCAGAGGCCTCTGCCGAGCGCATGCCGCGACTCTACAGTGTACTCGTGACCTGGCGCGGGGAGACGGTTCTCGAGCGGTACTTCAACGGGCGCGACGCCCGCGACATAGCCAACGTCAAGTCGGTCTCGAAGAGTGTGATGTCGGCCCTGGTAGGGGCTGCCATCGAAAGTGGTTTCATTGCCGGCGTCGACGAGCCCATCGCCACCTGGTTTCCGTCTATCGCAAACGAGGCCGGAAAGGCAGAGATCACGATCGAGGACCTGCTGACGATGCGCTCCGGGCTCGAAACCACGAGCAACCGGAACTATGGCCGCTGGGTACAGAGCAACGACTGGGTCGAATTCGCGCTCGGGCAGCCGGTCGTCGCGGAACCGGGGCGGGCAATGATCTACAGCACCGGCAACACGCATCTGCTGTCCGCAATCGTCACGCGTGCCACCGGTCAGAGCACGCTCGACTTTGCACGCTCGGCACTCGCGCCGCTCGGTTTCGAGGTCGCGCCGTGGCCTACCGATCCGGATGGGATCTACTTCGGCGGCAACGACATGGAGATGACGCCGCGACAGATGGCTGCTTTCGGTGCCTTGTACCTGAACAGCGGTCGAGCCGGCGGCGAGCAGGTTCTGTCGCGTGACTGGGTAGCGACGTCACTGCAGCCACGAGTCGCATCACCGCGCGGGGAAGGGCGCCGCTACGCCTATGGCTGGTGGGTCAGAGACATGGCGGGGTTCGAGGTGCCGTACGCCTGGGGATTCGGCGGCCAGTTCATCGTGCTCGTGCCGGATCTCGAGATGGTGATCGTCACGACATCGTCTAGTTTTCCGGGACCGGAGCGGCGTCCGCACACACGCAGTATCTATAACTTCGTCGAGCACGAGTTGATCGCGCCCGCGGCGCGCAGCCTGGATACGCAGGGAGGCAGCGGGCGCTGACCGGCACACCCGTCCGCTTCCAGCTACACTGAGGAGCGCCCGGCCAGTGCGCCGGGCCAACAGGGGGTGACGGATGGCTTCTCGCAGATTCCAGGTCGGTATTGGCCTGCTGCTCGTGATGTCTCTTGCTGATGCGCAAAGTCTCTTCGAGACGCGGCTGGACTCGGTTCCGGTAGACTTTCGAACGCAGCCGCAGACGACCGGGGATGGCGCCGTGACCGCTCGATGGGACGGCAGCTCACTCCTGATCGAGGGGCGCTTCGAAGGACTCGCGTCAGCGGCGACAACCGCCTGGCTGCACGTCGGTGCCGCCATTGGCGTCCGCGGGCCGTCTGCGCACGAACTGGTCGTAACGCGCGACAGTTCTGGCACGCTGCGCGGCAACATCCCGCTTTCGCGCGCCGAGCGCGATGCGCTGCAGGCCGGTCGCCTGTACGTCCAAATTCATAGCGAGTCCGCGCCCGACGGCAATCTCTGGGGCTGGCTCCTGCCTGTGGAGTAAATCCGATGCATCGAATCCATCTCCGTCCTGCGCCGCTCCCGGTCATTGCGCCGCTCCTGCTCATTGCGCTGGCACCTGCCGCCTTTGCCCAGACGGGATCCTTCACGGCCGGTCAGGCAGCCGCCGGGCGGGCTTCCTATCAGGTCAATTGCATCGGCTGCCATCTCGCGGATTTGCGCGGCACGAACGAAGCGCGGCCGCTGGTCGGCGGCGACTTCATGGCCAAATGGCGGGACGTGCCGGCCGGTCAGCTCGTCTCGTACCTTGCGGCAACGATGCCGCCCGCCCCGGCAGGTCCCAACAGCCTCGGCCGCCAGGCCTACGAGAACCTGACCGCGTTTCTGCTCGCTGCCAATGGGGCAGTGCCGGGAGACTCGGCACTTACCGCCGAATCGTCGGTGACGATCGGTGCCGTGGCCACCGGCGAGTTTCCGGCAGCTTTGCGTGAGCAGCTGGCGGCCGCAGTGCCCGCGACGGGCCAGCAGGCCCCGCAGCGACCGACCGGCGTAATCGTCAGTGGTCAGGTCGAGGACTACGTGCCGGTCACGGACGAGATGCTGCTCGCGCCCGACCCGGACGACTGGCTGATGATCCGCGGCAACTATCAGGCCTGGAATCACAGCGCGCTCGATCAGATCGATCGGGACAACGTGGCGGGGCTCCGTCTCGAATGGGTCTGGAGCATGGCGCCAGGTGGCTGGAACGAGCCCTCGCCGATCGTCCATGACGGCGTCCTGTACCTGAATGGGGCGGACAACACAGTACAGGCACTGGAGGCGGACACCGGCGAGCTGATATGGGAAAACCACGTAGGGCCGTCGACTGCCAGCGGCGCAATGCGCGGGATGGCGCTGTATCAGGACAAGCTCTTCTTCGCGAGCAAGGATGCCCGCCTGGTCGCGCTCGATGCATCGAACGGAGAAAAGGTATGGGAAGCGGTTATCGGGGATCGCACCGAGGGTGATTTCGCGAATTCGAGCGGCCCGATCGTGATCAAAGGGGTTGTCGTGCAGGGCCTCGGCGGCTGCACTCGCTACCGCGAGGAGAAGTGCTTCATCAGTGGTTACGACGCCGATAGCGGTGAGCAGCTTTGGAAGTTCTACACGGTTGCAAAGGACCTCGAGCCCGGGGGCGACACCTGGGGCGACGTCGCAAACACGTTCCGCGCCGGCGGCGACACCTGGATTACCGGCAGCTACGACCCCGAGCTCGACCTGACGTACTGGGGGGTGGCACAGCCGAAGCCGTGGATGCCGGCCAGCCGCGGCATGACCGTGGAAGACGACGCGCTCTATACGAGCTCCACGCTGGCGCTCGATCCCGATGATGGCTCGCTTGCGTGGTACTTTCAGCACGCGCCGGGTGAAGCACTCGATCTGGACGAGGTATTCGAGCGGGTTCTGATCGATGCCGATGGCCGCAAACTGGTCTTCACCATCGGCAAGCCGGGCATCCTGTGGAAGCTCGATCGCGAAACCGGTGAGTTCATCGACTATAAGGAAACACTGTTCCAGAACATCTACGATTCGATCGACCCCGAAACGGGCCGGCCGACCTATCGTGCGCAGATTGCCGAGCACGAGATCGGTGACTGGGTGCAGGCCTGCCCGTCGACGGCAGGCGGCCACAACTGGCAGGCAATCAGTTATCACCCGGGCGCGAGCCGATTGATCATTCCGCTGAGCCAGAGCTGCCTCGAGATCCGCGCTGTCGACGTCGCCTTCGAATCCGGTGGCGGCAGCGCCGGCGCCGACCGTCGCTGGTACGAGATGCCAGGGTCGAACGGCAATTTGGGCAAACTCGCTGCCTACGATGTGTCGACAATGGAGGAACTGTGGTCCGTCGAGCAGCGCGCGTCGTTTCTGACGGCGGTCCTTTCCACCGCTGGAGGTCTCGTCTTCGTCGGAGATCTGGACAGGCGCTTCCGGGCGCTCGATGTCGACAACGGGGAAATACTCTGGGAGACACGGCTCAGCACATCGGTACAGGGCTTCCCGGTGACGTTCGCCGTCGACGGCAAGCAGTATGTCGCCGTTACCACCGGCCTCGGCGGCGGCAGCCCGCGGGTCGTGCCGAATCTGCTGGCAACCGATGTTCATTATCCGGGAACGGGCAACGCTCTGTACGTCTACTCTCTGCCGGATTGAGCGTTGCGGGACTGAGCCCTGCGGAACGGATCTCGCCGCGCCTTCGGCGGCCGTCAATGCGTCATCGACCAGACGATGAAGTTGACGCCGACACGAAACGCGTCCGCTGCAGGCTTGAGCGGCATACGGCCATCGTCGTACCAGTCCCAGAAGTTGGCCAGATCGTTGTTGTGGCCCGCGGCGATGGCGAGCTGGTCACTTTCGCTGAAGAGACCGAGGTACGTGATGTCGCCGCCGGGCACGTAGGCTGACAGGGCGTCGAGGTTTTCCAGCGGCAGCACGATACGGAACGCCTCGTGGTCTGGCGACAACGGCCCGAAGTACCGATCCGGAAATGCCCGGCGGACCTCCGAGAGCATAGTCTCGAGTTGCCAGTCGCCGTCGAAATCATCCATCAGAATGAAGCCGCCGCGCTCGAGATACTCGCGAAGGTTGTGCAGCTCCAGAGGCGACAGCTGCATCTCTCCGGGTTCGGACAGGTAGACGAACGGGTAGTCGAAGATCCGGTCGCTTCCGAGGTCGACGACGGTGAACGAAGCGACATCGATATCGATGCGGGTAGACGTCTCGACAAAGTCGTTCAGATTCTGGTCCGAACCGGGATAATTGTGCGACCAGCCGCAGTGACGGATGTTGCCGTTCGTTCCGAAGTGCAGGCGCGCCACGACCAGCTCGGTTCGGGGCGGCTCGGGCTGGGCAGAAAATATGCGATCGCAGTAACCCTGGGCGTCAACGCGTGCAGCCATCGCGATGGCGAGCAGGGCTGCGAACCGGGTCACCAGCTTAGCGGTCTTGCATGGGCAGCGCATCGTAAATCGCCGGACGATTTCGACGCAGAATAACACCTCCGCGGCGCTGTCAGTGTGACCCGCCGGCGCGGTCCCGCGGCCCCGATGCCATGCGCGGCTTGAACGGTCGCCGGTGGGCGTTACACTCGCGTCATGAAGCCGGCGATTCAGACCAGAGTCATCATGCGGGATGCCGACAGCTACGTCGTCTGGATCCATGCGGAGCGCGAGACGGACGACATCTCGGCAAAGGAGCTGTTGAGCATGCTGAATGCGGAGATACAGACAATTTGCAACGACCACGTGTCGACGCTGGACGATCGGCTGGTCAAATCAAGTCCACGGCCGACGCCGGTACCGCGGGTGTTTGTCGAGCCCGGTAACGAGTTGTCACGTGTCCTCTGGCTGAGCTGGGAAGAGTAGCAATGGCCCGACTTCTGATTCTTGCAATTGCGGCTCTCGGCACGTCGGTCGGTCTCACGCAGGAAGATACAGCCGGCGAGTGGCCCGTCTACGGCGGCAGCGTTTACGCGCAACATTACTCGGCGCTCGATCAGATCGACGCGTCCAATTTCGAGGACCTGCGTATCCAGTGGCGCTGGTATGCCGGTAACCAGGGTCCCCGCCCCGAGCAGAAGAGCGAAACGACACCGTTGATGATCGACGGTGTCCTTTATGCAACCGCTGGAACCACGCGCAACGTTGTCGCGCTCGATGCCCGCACCGGCGAAACACTCTGGATTTGGCGCGCGGACGAAGGCGAGCGCTACGACAGCGCACCTCGCAAGATCTCCGGCCGCGGTGTGGCTTACTGGGAGGGCGGGGCAGACGACAGGCGCGTGCTGACTGTCACCCCGGGATTCCATCTGGTCGCGCTCGATGCGGAAACCGGGCTCCCGGCGAGAGAATTCGGTGAAGCAGGCACGGTCGACATGCTGCGATTTCTGCGCGGACCGGCCGACAACATCATTATCGGCTCGACGTCTCCGCCGCTCATCGTCGGCGATGTCGTCGTCGTCGGTCCTGCCCACGGCGTCGGGGCACGACCGAACTCGAAGGCCCAGACGAAAGGCGATGTGCGCGGTTTCAGCGCTCGTACCGGTGAGCTGCTGTGGACGTTTCATACGATTCCCGAGCCCGGCGAATTCGGCTACGACACCTGGCTCGACGATTCCGCGCTCTACACCGGTAACGCCGGCGTCTGGGCACCGCTCGCGAGCGACCCCGAGCTCGGCCTCGTTTACCTGCCGGTCGAGATGCCGACCAGCGACATGTACGGCGGCGAACGCCCGGGTGCAAACCTTTTCGGCAATAGCCTCGTCGCGCTGAACGTCGAGACGGGTGAGCGCGTCTGGCACCAGCAACTGATTCATCACGACGTATGGGACTGGGACAACCCCACCTCGCCGATCCTGCTCGACGTGACGATCGACGGGCGTCCGGTCAGGGCGATCGTGCAGTTGACGAAGCAGGCGTTCGCCTATGCGTTCGATCGGCAGACGGGCGAGCCCCTGTGGCCGATCGAGGAACGCCCGGTGACTGCATCGGATGTACCGGGGGAATGGTCGTCGCCGACGCAGCCGTTTCCGACGAAGCCTGCCGCCTACGACAGGCAGGGATTTACGGAAGACGACGTAATCGATTTCACGCCGGAGATCCGGGCAGCGGCGCTCGCGGAACTGACCGACCTGCGGCTCGGCCCGATCTTTACGCCGCCGTCGCTTGTCGATGCCGACGACGGCACGCGGGGCACGCTCGTGCTGCCGCACTATGGTGGCGGAGCCAACTGGGAAGGTGGCGCCGCTGATCCTGAGACCGGGATGCTTTACGTCGCGTCGCAGACCAACCCGGCGGTCTTTGCATTGCGGCCGGATCCGGATTACACGGACATCCGTTACGTGTTCGTCAACGGCGCGGTACCACAGCCCTTCGATCTGCCGCTGGTCAAGCCGCCGTGGGGGCGAATCACGGCTATCGACATGAATAGCGGCGAGCATGCGTGGATGGTTCCGAACGGGAACACGCCGGAGGACGTCAGCAGCAATCCTGCGCTCGCCGGCATCGAGATCCCGCAGACCGGCAAGATGTCGCGCGCCCTGCTGCTGGTAACGAAAACTCTGCTGATCGCCGGTGAGGGCTGGGGCGGCGATCCGATATTGCGCGCCTTCGACAAGGCGACAGGCGAGCTCGTCGGCGAGATCGAGATGCCCGGTGCGATCGCGAGCAAGCCGATGAGCTACATGATCGACGGGCGCCAGTTCCTCGTAATGTCGGTCGGTCGACCGGGTCCGGCCGAGCTGGTGGCGTTGGCGCTGCCGGATTAGTGGCCTGTAACAGCCGGCCGGCTGAACTGTTGGCCGTGCCGCCGCTGCCCGCCGCGTAAGCCAAAAAGGAGAGCCGTATGTTGTCTACTCGCAGACTGATCCTCGTGGCCGCGGCTTGCTGGGCCGGCGCTGCCGTTGCACAGGGCCCTTCTGACCCGGCTCCGGCCGGCGACATCTCGAGCGTGACGATCCTTCGCGATCAGATCTACGCCGAACCTGAGGGGCATTCTCTGGGTTTCGATCTCTATACGCCGAACGGTGTAGCCAACCCACCGCTGCTGATCTGGGTGCACGGCGGCGGCTGGGCCCGCGGTTCCCGGTATCCGGTATCGACGGTGGCACTGGTCAATGCCGGCTACGCCATGGCCAGCCTCTCCTACCGATTGTCGGGCGATGCGCCGTATCCCGCGCAGGTCCATGATCTGAAGGCTGCCGTGCGGTTTCTCCGGGCGAATGCCGGGCGTTACGGTTTCGATGCGAGCCGGATCGGGATCATCGGCGTATCTGCTGGCGCACATCTGGCCGCGCTGGTAGGCGTAACGAACGGCAGCGCCGAACACGAGGGGGCCGCCGGCGGGACCGCTGGCGAGACTGGCGGTGCGACCGCAGCGCCCGCAGCCGATTCCGATGTCCAGGCAATCGTCAGCTACTTCGGTGCCTCGAACCTGACCAGCATCCTCGATCAGTCGACGCCGTTCGGCCTGAATATCCGTGTTCCCGGGCTCACGGCACTATTCGACGGACCTGTGGAGGAACGGCAGGCGCTCGCGCGGTCAGCGAGCCCTGTGTTTCACGTCGACTCCGACGACCCGCCGCTGCTGCTGCTGCACGGCGATCAGGATCCGCAGATGCCGATCAATCAGTCGCACGAATTGCATGGCGCTTACGAAGCGGCGGGTCTCGATGTTGCGTTCGAGGTGGTGCATGGAGCGGCGCACGGCGGCGCTGCTTTCTTCGATGATGCGAGAACGGAGCTGGTCGTCGACTTTCTGAATCGACATTTGCTTGCGAATGCTCATTGACGCGAGCGCGTACCGCGCACGGTCCAGCTAACCACCAGCGTCGCAGTCGCCACGCCAACGACCAGCAGGCAGATCGCAGTAACGGCAATGCCGCCGGCGAAGGCGGAGAGAAGGTCGGCACCGGCCGTGCTTTCGACGGCCGCGAGCGTTGCCGGGAAGCCTGCGCGTCCCATCGACAATGTGACGACGGTCGTTCCAAACGCTATGCCGATGATATTGCCGGTATTGCGGCAGAGATTGACGATGCCGGCACCGATGCCGTGCGCGTCGTCGTCGACGGAATTCAGTATCGCTGCGGAGTTCGGTGCGCTGAACGACGCCATGCCGAGCGCCATCAGCACGAGACTCGCGACGACGGTGACCGTCGACGACGAAGACGCGATTCCGGCGAATGTGGCGAGGCCGAGCATTGCGATGCCGAACCCCACGTTCGCGACCAGTCGGACCCCGAGCCGGTCCGCAATCGTGCCGACGAACGGCCCGGTGACGGCCATGGTCACCGCAGCCGGAAGCATCAGCAGTCCGACGCCCGAAGGTGAGAAGCCTTTGACGGCCTGAAAAAAGAACGGCGCCAGGAAGCGCATCGACGAGATGCACATGAAGGCTACGACGGCGCTCAAAGTGCCGAGCGCGAAGTCGCGGCGAGAAAACAACGAGAAATCCAGCATCGGCGCCGGGTGGCGTCTTTCGGCGGCCAGGAACCCTGCGAGCAGCATCGCAAACGTAACGATGCCGGCAAGCGTCAGCGGGCTGTGCCAGCCGTAACCGGGACCGAGCGTCAGTGTCAGCAGGGCACTGATCAGCATGCCGGAAAACAGCATGGCGCCCGGCAGATCGAAGGGTGGACGCTGCACCGCCGGTCGCACGGCGCGCGGCTTCAGCACGAACTGTGCAGCCACGGCGATCGGGAGCATTCCTCCACCGGTAATGAGAAACAGCGCGGGCCAGCCGGCGAGTCCCACTACGAATCCGCCGAGACTCGGTCCGGCCATCGCACCGAGGCCGACGCCGGCCATCTGTAGTCCGAGCATGCGAGCGCGCTGATCGAGCCCGAAGCTGCCGATCATCAGCGCCATGGCAGTGCCTTGCGTCATGGCGGAACCGACGCCGACCAGAACGCGCGCGGTGATCAGCCAAAGGACCGAATCTGCGGTGGCCGCGATCAGGCTGCAGGCCCCGAAAGCAAGGCAGCCCAGCACATAGATCCGCTTGCGTCCTATCAGGTCCGACAGGCGCCCCATCGGCACCAGCAGCGCTGCAATGGCGAGGCTGTTGCCGATGATCACCCACTGGATTGTCGGGAGGTCTGTGCCGAAGTCGGCCGCGATCGTCGGCAACGCGACGATCGCGGCGCTGGTATCGAACACAGTCGTAAAGATGCCGCCGATACAGACCAGAAACACGCGAAAGCGTTGTGGAATGCCGGTCAGCACGTTTGGGGGGATCCGGTGCCGGTCAGCACGCTGCGGGTAGCCGGAGGTCTGGAGGTGTCTGCAATGCTCTGGCCATCGGGGCCGTGCGGCCCCCGGTGTCATCGAGCCCGCAGCATAACGGCCACGTGTTTCTTGGCAAGTAGCCGAGGTTTGCGCGTATGCGGCCGGTGTTCGAGTCGCTAGCGTAAAAAAAAGACCCGGCAAATTGCCGGGTCAGGTTTCTCTTCAGGGGGGGGAACCTGTGGAGCCGCACACTCCGAATCACTGGCAGTCAGTGTGCCGGACGATCCGGCGGGTGACTGCGACCCGGTTCACAGTTTTGACATAACCCATTCGATGGCAGTCGCTGTGCCTAACTTCGAAAGGGTCTCTAAAAGGTCCCTATAGTTATGAAATATAAAGTAATTATATGCGTTGCCTTGATTCAGGCTGGAATCGCAGCAGGCGCCTGGCTGCTGACTCTGACGCTCGCTCAGGCGAGCGCGGACGCCGGAGTCCCGCTGGCAGGGCCGGGAGCCGTCCTGTCGGCCCTGGTGCGTTACCTGCTCCTGCAGCCGCTCGCGCTGTGGTTGCTGGAGGCCCTGCAGATCCGTTGGTGGACCTGGCCGGGGGCGCTATTGCTGGTAACTATCTGTATCGGCAACGGCCTGTTATGGGGCGCGGCCGTGTGGGCCTGGTACCGAGCCCGTCGACGCTGATTGCGAGTTCGGCGGCAGGGGCAATCTGGCTCACCCGAGCAAGCATTCGCCGGATCGGACTCGCTCCGCGGTCCGGAGACCCGGTCGTTCGACAGCTAGCAGGCTAGCCCGCCGCGACCGGCTCTGCACGTCAACGACTTGCCCGTCCCGCAACGTGCGTGTCGTCTTCGAGGCCGCGCTATGCGGCCGCGCCGATCAGCCGGTGCCGAGATACGGAATCAGGCGCCCGAACGCGAGCACACCGGTCCACATCAAGAGCGACGCGAGACCGACCACCTTGATGGATCCCGGTGGATCTTCGTGCGGGCCGAGGTTCTCGAGGACGGGTCCGACTTTCTTCCAGAAGTAGAGCGCGTTGAGCCCGGCAAGCAGCACGAGCACCATCTTCGTCTGAAACGAGATGTTGATGACGTAGCGGTACGGGTCGCCGAACATGAACATGATGCCGGTGACCAAGTTGATGATGAAGCCGGCGAGCGTCAGCGGGACGAGTGCGTGAACGGCCGTGGCGGGCACTGCGAGCCGATCGAAGCCGAGCAGGCGAAGGTCCATGATGATGATCGGTCCGAACAACATGCACATACCGAGGAAGTGCAGCGTTTCCAGCGTGGGCCAGCTCCATGCGTAGCCAACGACCAGCTCGTTGATCCACGTGCTTCCCATCCATTCCTGAATCGATTCCATTGGGGTACTTCCTCAATCCGTTAAAGGTAGGCGATCAGCCGGCCGGTGATCATGCCGAAGATCCAGCAGAGGATCGCGAGAAAAGCCAGCAGACGCGTGCTGCCAGGCGGTGGCGACGCCTCGTTCCAGCCGGCCGAATTTGCCTTGACCTGGGCCTGGATTACCGCGACCAGGATGGCGCCGAGAATCACGAACGTCATCTTGATCAGAAATTCGGGGTCGGTCATGTAGGTGGTCGCCTGTGCGGCGTAGAGCAGCCCACCGGAAATGAAGTTCACGATGAACCCGACCCAGGCAATCTTGAGCTGCTTGTGCAACGTTGCGTACGGAATGGCAGCGAAGAGGCCGAGTATCCGAAGGCTCAGCACGACCGAAAGGCCGACCATGATCGCGAGACCGAGCGAATGCAGCGTGATCATCGCGGGATAGCCGTAAGCCGATACACGAATGTACTCGGCGATGGCTGACGCCTCGATCATTTGTATTAGTTCCACACGGGTACCCCCAGGGCAGATTGAAAGTGATTGTTATCTGGCCTTGCGCAGCCTTGCTTGGCTTATTGTCGGTATCGGGTTGCGCGGCACTGTTTGTCATCCTATCTTAAGTCGAAACTCGGATGAGTAAAAGCACTGGACGTAGTTTCCGCAGGTAGTTCAAGTGCCTGTATGAACTCCCTGTCCCATTAGCTCAAGATCTGGAAACCGATGGCGGAGATCGTTTTCGGGCTGTGGACGACCCACGGCCCACAGCTCAATACCACGCCCGAGCAGTGGCTGCTGCGCGTGCCGGCCGATGAGGGCCGCCGGCACTGGTACGAGGGTCGGCAATACTCGTTCGATGAACTGGTCGCTCTGCGTCGGGGCGAAGGGCTAGAGGCGCTCAGCAACCAGGCTGCGATGGAGCGCAACTACGCGGCCTGCCAGGCCGCGATCGGCGTCGTCGCCGAGCATTGGGCGGCTGCGGCGCCGGACGTGGCGGTCATCTTCGGCAACGATCAGCGCGAGCTGATGCTGGCGGACTGCCAGCCGGCCTACACCGTTTTCCATGGTGAGCGGTTCTGGAACGGCCCGATGCCGGAGAGTCGGAGTGCCGCGCTGCCGCCGGGCATTCGCGAAGGCGAGTGGGCCAATCGGCCGGAGACGCGAACCGAATACGAGGGCATGCCGGCACTGGCCGGCGCGCTGATTGCGCGTGGTCTGGACGAGGGCTGGGACTTCGCGGCCTCGGATCGCTGGCCCGAGCATCCCGAACCCCACCATCATATCGGCACGCCGCATGCGTTTGCCTACATCATTCGGCGTGTCATGCAGGACCGGGCTGTGCCGATCCTGCCGCTGATCACGAACACGTTTTTTCCGCCGAACCAGCCGCGGCCCTGGCGCTGCTTTGCATTCGGGCAACTCGTGCGCCGTGTTGTCGAAGACTGGGATACGGATCTTCGTGTCGCGATCGTCGGGTCCGGCGGGATGAGCCACTTCATCATCAACGAGGCGTTCGACCGTCGGCTCATCGAGGCGATTGCCGGTCGCGATGCCGAGGCCCTGAAAGGGATCGATCCGGCACTGCTGAGGGACGGCACGTCGGAGCTCATGAACTGGATCTCTGCGGCTGGCTGCCTGTTCGGCACCGCGTTGAGCGGCGAGCTGATCGACTACGTGCCTTGTTACAGGACGCTCGCCGGCAGCGGGACGGCGCAGGGATTCATTACCTGGAACTGATCCCCTGGCGTTGCCGAATTTGCCGGTACAGCCTGCTAGTGGCCTGTAACAGCCAATTCGGTACCGTCCGGTCGCGTCTGTTGCGCCGATGCGGCGTTGCTCGTCGTCGCCATAGTCACCACTATGCCTCCTCCTCGCGCCTTGCCTCGACGCAACATCCATCGACCGGGCCAATACCGAATTGGCTGTTACAGGCCACTAGTCCAGACGGTCGAGCATTTCCTCGTAGTCGCGTCCCGCAACCTCGACGATATCGTCGCCGCGCTGCAGCGCTTCGACCATCAGACGTTCGCGGCGGGTGATGCGCTCGGCACGCGTGATGACTTCGTCGGCAGCGCCAATCGGAACGAAAACGACTCCGCTCGAGTCGGCCAGAACGAGATCGCCGGGTGTGACGACGATGCCGGCGACCGTGACAGGCTCGCCGTGTGATTTTTCCCAGGCCCGGCCGCGTGCGGTTCGGGCGATCGGTCCGGTCGCATAAACCGGGAAGTCGAGTGCTCTGGCTTCGTCGATGTCGCGGGCAGGGCCGTCCATCACGATGCCCCTGACTCCCCTGACGCTGGCGCCGGCCGAAAGCACACCGCCCCAGCCCGCGCATTCAATACCCGAGGAGTGCGCAATGACGATCACGTCGCCAGCTCTTGCAGCCGCGATCGTAGCCGTACCCAGATGACGTTTGGGTCGATCCCTCGGCGGCGTAGGGCCGAGACCGAACGTGGCCGCCGGCCCGGCAATCCGACGGCGTATCGTCAACGGCACGATCCCCACGGCTGCTGCCGGCAGTTCGACCGAGTCGAGCGCGTCCGATACGGCACAGGTATCGAGCTGCTCCAGTCGCTGAACCAGTTGCGCCGTTTCACTCATGGCGCTGCAGCTTGTGATAACCAAGTCGGGCCCGGGCATCAGTCAGACTGAGGCCGTCGTCGAGAAGCTGCCTGATCTGCTCCTCGGCGGCGGCTATCTTCTCTGCGGCGGCCAGAATCTCCGCCTCGGCCGCAGCGGGAATGACGACAACGCCGTCCGTGTCACCCCGCAGGATGTCGCCGGGCGAGACGCGGGCCTGGCCGATTGTCACTGGCACCTGTTCGGCGTCGACCTGGACGCGGTCCTTGCCGGTGCGCATGGAAAAACTACGGCTGAAGACCGGATAGCCGAGTTCGAGGCAGAGCTTCGTATCCCGATTGGCGCCGTCGATGACGGTCCCGGCAAGGTTCTTGCGGTAGGCGAGGGCAGTCAGTATGTCGCCCCAGACGGTTGCGTCCTCACGTCCGCCGTTGTCGAGCACCACGACCGTGCCGGGGCCGAGGGCATCGATGTAGTCGCCCACCGTTCCCGGATTGGCAGCATCCGCCGGCCCGTAGAGCACCGTGTACGCCCGTCCGGCCAGGTTGAAGTCGTGATGCCGCGGTTTGATGCCGAGGCACTGTCCGGCGATGCCGAGCCGGTCGAGTGCATCACTGATGGTTGCCGTGTCGAGATTCGCCGCTCTTGCTACCTGTTCGTCCATCGTCGCCCCGGACTCAGAGTCGAAACAGCTGGCGGGCGTTGTGCTCCAGAATTCGAGCCTTGTTCTCGTTCGACAGCCACTCGAATGCCTGGATGTGCGGCACGATGTTGTCGAAAGTGAGCCCCGTCTCGGGGTTGATGACCGAGCCGACGCCCGGGCATTCCGCGCCGTACAGGACACGCTCGACACCGACCGTTCTGATCAGCAGCTCGATCGCATCGGCCGTATACAAGACGGTATCGAAATAGAGTTTCCTCAGCTTGTCGCGAAAGCGCGCACCGCTCTTGCGCGCCGACGCCGAGTCGAAGCGGCCCAGTTGGTAGGGAATAGCCCCGCCACCGTGCGAGACGAGCACTTTCAGCTCCGGGAAGTCGTCGAGCACCGAGGAATTGACGAGCCCGAACACAGCCGTCGTCTCCTCGTTGATGAAGTGCAGGGTATACGGCTCGCGCTCCGGCTCACGGGAGCCGGTCGCATGGATGTGTGCCACGGCGTCGAGCTCACAGAGTTTCTCGTACAGCGGATACCAGTATCTGTCACCGAGGGGCGGTGCCTTCACCCCACTGTTCTCGTACGGGTCGGGATTCAAAATGCAGCCGCGAAACCCCAATTGAGACACACACCGCTCGAGCTCGGGCAAGCACTCCTCGATCGGCTCGCCGGCGGCCTGCGGCAGGCCACAGACACCGAAGAATTTGTCGGGAAAGATCTCGCAGCTCCGGTGAATGACGTCGTTTGTTTCCTCGGTCCAGTAGTGCACGATCTTCTTCGGCTTTTCCGAGTGCATCATCTGAAACGGTCGCGGTGAGATGCACTGGACGTCGATTCCACACGCCGCCATGTGATCGAGATGACCGGTCGGCGCCATCTCACGGGCATTCCATGCGGTCCGGATATCATCGTCGCTCATCCGGATCTGCCCGCGTCCGTGCGACCCTCGGTGCGATACAAGTCCTGCCTTATAGGCCCAGTAGGCTTTCGGCGCCGATACATGCGCGTGGCAATCGATGATCAATACGGGACTCCTCGTCGCGATTCACGGTCGTTCCTGTGGCGCTAGGCCTGCCCGGCAGCCGGAGGTACACTGTTCCGCGAATGCATTATAGAACCGGAAATCTGATTACCGCAGGCGCTCTTGTTGCGACCTTCTGGCTCGTCGGCTCGAATGCCCGTGCGCACCATGCGTTTACCGCCCAGTACGATCCGGACAAGACGGCGACGCTCTCCGGCGTTGTCGTAAAGATCGAGTGGCTCAACCCGCACGCCTACTTCTACGTCGACGTGGCTGGCGATGACGGTCGCGTCACGACCTGGGCCTGTGAGCTCACGTCACCGGTCGGCCTGATGCGCCAGGGCTGGACGCGCAATTCACTCGCGATCGGCGACGTGGTCGAGGTCGACGGTGCGCTCGCACGCGACGGCAGCTCTACGCTGAACGCGCGCACCGTCATCCTTGCAGCGACCGGGCAGCGACTCTTTGGGCGCTCACCCGACGAAGAAAACCGGTCGTCGGGCGACAGGGCAGGCCGGTGAGCAGTCGTCTGCCGGGATGCGTCCTGGCATTGTCGCTCCTGACGGGGCAGGGATTCTCGCAGTCTGCGCCGCCGACGCCGCGACTCGACGATGGCACACCGAATCTCGGCCCGCTGGAGGACGGTAAAGGCTACTGGGGGCGCGGTCCTGGCCCGATGGTCGGAGGCGCCGATTATCCGCCTGCCGACGAGATTCCTTTCCGACCATGGGCCAGGGCGCTGTACGAGTACCGGCAGCAAACGCTGGCGCGCGACGATCCGCATGTCCGTTGTGCACCGCCAGGGGGACCGCGCCAGTTCGCGGTGCCTTTCGGCCTGCAGATACTACAGATGCCGTCCATCCAGCGGGTATTCGTTTTATCGGGCGGTTCCACCCGGCCGTGGCGCGAGATCTACATGGACGACAGACCGCACCCGGAAGGCGACTTCCTGAATCCGAGCTATTTCGGGCACTCGGTGGGACGGTGGCAGGACGACGTTCTCGTGATCGACACGGTGGGATTCAATGAGCGGTTCTGGATCCATCGGGAGGGCTTCCCCCACACCGAGGCATTGCACCTCACCGAGAGAATCTCGAGACCCGACCTGATGACGCTCCGCTACGAAGTGACTATCGACGATCCACTGGCCTACGAGCAGCCGTGGACGACCGTCTGGACGAAGACGTGGTCGCCGAACGAGGAATTCATCGAGTACTTCTGCCACGAGAACAATCGCGACCAGTACCACATGGTCGGCCAGTAACGCCGGTGGCGGGCCTCGTCAGGCCGGGGCCGTGTGGCGCTCGGCAGCCGATTGGCGGCCACTGCTCTGTTCGGTTCTGCGACGGTCGCCTGGCGATTGCCAGTGCCGTGGTTTCAGCGGCAGCAACAAGGCCGTTCCGACGAAAGCGACGCAACCGAACACGATCATGCCGATCGTGAAGTTCCCGAACCGGTCGGCGAACATGGCCATGATCGGCGGACCGGACGCATAGCCCAGGTTCACGCACAAAGCCATGATCCCCATCGTCATGCCGATTCGCTCCATCCCGAAGTAGTGCTTGGTCAGCACCGGAACATCGACGATGAGCCCGCCGTGCGCGATACCGCGAACGACGACGAACAGCAGCAGCGTGCTGAAACCGGCGACCGGTAGCCCCAGGAATATCGAGAGACCGAGCATCGCCCAGAACGCAGCGATGCCGCGCAGCGAGAAGCGGTCGAATATCCACCCGGAGCCGATCTTCGACAGGATCGCGATGACGCCGAGCAGACTGCCGGACCAGGCGATCGTCGTGCGCAGATCCATGCCGCGGTCTTCGCGCAGGAAATCGACATAGTTCTGCATCAGTGCCTGATCGACCGCCGAGACCAGAAAAATGCCGATCGCGATCAACCAGAACCCGCGCTCGCGGGATATCAGCCGGAAGTGCTGCCAGATAGTTCTATCGCTCACGGTTGCCGTCGGTGCGCTCACGATTTCTCGCATGCGCTGATCGCGAACCATGAATATCAGCCAGGCCGGGACTGCAATCAGGAACGGGCCGAGGCTCAGCAGCAGCATGATTTCCCGCCAGTTCATGAATTCGAGCAGCCTCGGCCAGACGAGCGGCATGACGACCTGCCCGAAGCTGGTCGCGGTCAGCACGATACCCATCGCGAGACCCTGGTTCACAGTGAACAGTCGCGCGACAATCAGCTTCATCGCGGCAACGATCGAAGCGGCGGAGAAACCGAGCAGCGCGCCGGCCAGATAGTAAACCGGCAGGTTGGTCGCAAACAGGAAGGTCGCCATCGCCACGCCGCCTGCAGCTGCGCCGGCGACGACGGTCCACCTGCCACCGGCACGGTCGATCAGAATCCCCATCCCGAGTGCGGCAAGTGCACCGATGACGAACTTGGCCGTCGCCAGCAGATACGCTTCCGTGTAGGACCAGCCGAATTCCGCTCTCGCCTGCCCGTAGATGAAAGACATCGAGAAGTTCGGGACGCCGAAAGCGAGAAAGACGAGCACGAACGCAACGGCGATCAAGGACCAGTTGGCGGCAAGTTCCTGTCTGGCGGTCGTCATATGTCTCTCCGTTATCCAGGCCCCGTTCGCAACGGCATGCGACTATCGGGGCGCTTGCATCGGCGTTGCCAGTCGGCGCGGGTGGTCAGTGCTCAGTCGCCGCTGACGTCCGGCCCGACCATCCGCTCTGCGTCGAGATTGTTTTCCTGGCACAGGTAGTCGAACGGCTCGTTACCCCGAATCCAGGGAATCAGCCAGCCACCGCTCCAGGGTTCGCTGTAGGCGCCCGGATCGTCGATCGTCACCTCGTAGACCAGCGTATCGAAATCCCGCCGCGTCAGCCGCTCCACGAGATGCAGCTGCGTCGTGTGAGGTATGCCTTCGCGTGTCAGCCAAAACTTGTCGTTGAATCCGACGGTATCGATGACCAGCGTGTCGCCTTCCCAGTGGCCTACCGAGTGGCCAAACCAGGTGGGCTCCGGGGCTGTCGGGTGTGGTCGGCCGTCCATATGTATCACGCGCCACGAGTGCGGTGCGCCGACGCTGAGAAATACGATCTCGCCGGCGTCGGGCAGCTGCAGAATCTCGAAGCCGTACGGCGTGTGGAACATCCGGGGACCGCCGCTCGGCTTGCAGCGTGTGTGCGGATCGTCCTTTGTGAAAGTGGCCTGGCGGTAGTCATACGCCTCGCGCGCCCAGGGCAGAAAGGGAACTTCGTCGATCGTCAGATTCGTCGGGAGATTCAGATCTCCGAAGCCGGTCTGATCGAGTGCGTCGCGTGAAGTATTGAATGCCAGTGTCGAGCCGGGTCGACCGTCCCAGTTACCGATCTCGCCCGGGAGGCCGGACAGATTGACCGTGCCGTCCGCCAGGCGCGGCGCCGGGCGGGGCGTGTCGGACTGCGGCAACGCGCTCTGAGCCAGCAGTGCTAAGAGCAGTGCGGCAGACCGGCTCGCGAGTGTGTGCCGGCGCGCGATGTCGGGCATGGTCGAACGCTGTCGCCGTCTCTCATGCCGGCGATAGTCGCGGTGCATCACCGCTGCGCGTTCCCGGTGATCGTCTGCCCCTCGCTCGACGCGGCGCCGAGCACCTCGCCCGTCGAGGTCATCGTGACTCGTCGCGCATTAGCCGTCAGGCTGCCGTCCCTTGCACGCGTGCCATGCACTTCGACCTGATCGCCGATCTGCATCGTGTTCCGCTTCCAGCCGCGATTCTGCAGCATGTGCGGCGGGCCCATCTCGAAGCCCCAGTTTTCCGTTTCGCCGGTTTCGGCGTTCTCGACGTCGATATAGAAGTAAACGTGCGGATTCATCCACTCGATTTTCGTAACGTAGCCGGTCACGGTGAGCGGCTGATCAGCGTCGTACTGCGAACGAAAGGAGTGATGGGCCCATGCGGTCGTCACAGACAACAACAGGATGGCGCCGGTTGGAAGGAAGCGTGTTATTCGCATCGTCATCGTCCTCATGCTCACCCGCATTGGCTGTTACAGGCCACTAGTCCTCGCAGAATTGCTCGGCCATCTCACCACCATCGACCCATTGCATCGACGCGCGCGCCGTCCAGGGGCGCGTGTACGTCAGCGGATCGTCAATCGTGACTTCGTACAAGAGCGTGTCGTGGCTCGGCCGGGAAAAGTGTTCGGTCAGCCTCAGACCAGCCGTGTGCGGCAGGCCACCATTCGAGAACCAGAAGCGATCGTTGAAACCGGTCGACTCGACAATCAGCGTGTCGCCTTCCCAGCGTCCGGTCGAGTACCCGAAATAGGTGCCGACGACTTCATCCGGATTTGGCGGTTCGCGCCCGTCGAGGTAAATGACCCGCCAGTTCCGGTTGCCGCCGCCGAAAAGAATGTAGACGCGGTTGAAGTTGCGGTCCTGGATGATTCGAAAGCCCGGAGGCGTGTGTAGATGTCGTGGGCCTGCGGGCGAGATGCAGTACCGAACGGGATCGTCCGCGAGACCGTTTTGCTGGCGGTGCCGGTAAAGGG
This sequence comes from Candidatus Rariloculaceae bacterium, assembly GCA_965223375.1. GTDB lineage: Bacteria > Pseudomonadota > Gammaproteobacteria > Steroidobacterales > Rariloculaceae > CBDCWM01. The sequence goes on along the minus strand of OZ245000.1, from coordinate 80,775 downwards.
CCAGAGACCAGGGCATGAACGGCGCTACTTTGGGCGCGTCATCGATATCGGTCAGCAGTCCCTGCGCGTCGAAGCTGACGTCTGCCGTAGCCTCGAACAGCGAGCTGACGCTCGACGGGCCCCAATAGCCTTTTTCGCCGGCGATGCGATCGAAGCGGATCCTGCCATCCGGAAACCGCGGCGCGGGACGCTCTGGCGCCGGCGCGGCGTCGGCTGCATTTTCGGTGCCCGCACCTGCTGTCGTTCGCGTGTCCGTCTCGCCCGAGCAGGCAGCAACAATGGCGAGGGTTGCAACGACAACGGGGGCGCAACGGCGCGGCTGAATCCCGTCGAGCTTGACCCCCTGCACGTTCATTCGCGCCTTATCTGGAATGGATGCGAGGTTCCGGACTGTTCCCAGGTTCCGGTGATCATTCGGTTATACGACCCTATATCCTCGAGCTTCCCGACGATCGTCACGGGGTCGGAGCCGGGTGGTGCCGCCTGTATCCGGACGGTCCAGTCGGACGGTTCCAGAACGGCGGATTCGAACTCAACCGAATCCGGTCCCGGGTTGATCTGGCCGCCAATCGACGAGCCGTCCCACTTCATGACGATGACGACCGATGTCGGGTTGTCCTCGGTGCCCCACTGGCCCCGCCAGGTGCCGTCGAGCGGGAATCCTTCCTGTGCATTCGGCGCAATCGGCAGCAACAGGCCGAGCAGGAGTGCGGTCGCCAGCCGGCGAGTCACAGGACCCATGGATGCGTCTCCGAGTCGCGTTCAAACGCGCTGAGATTAGCATAGCGCGGGCCTGAAACGTCTGCCGCTGCTGCCTGACTGGTCTGGTGTGTGGGCTCGATGTCCCGCTGCGGTCAGCCGCCCTGTCCGCTGGCGACCTTCGGCTCGGCGCCCGTATCGGCTGACGCACCGGCCGCATCGCCGGATGCCGTGTTGGCCCCGCCGGCTGGTTCGGCCTGATTTGACACGTTGCCGGCAGCCGCGTTCAGGTAGGCGTCGCCGAACAGTGTTTCGGCCAGGGACTCGCTGAGTTGCTCGAGCGCTTCGCCGTTCGCAAAGGCTTCGAGCATCTCGATCTGCTGCCTGTCCTCGTCAGACAGGCCGAGTGTGTCGTCGTCCGTATCGTTGGCATCGGACTCAGTCGCGACATCTATCCCACCAGGACCCTCCGCCGCAACCTCGGTGGGCGTCGCTTCTTCGATCTTCGGGTCGGCAGCAGTTGCGGCAACGACCGCATCGTCGCCACCCGCGTCCGGTGCGGGCGTTGAAGACACTTGCGGCGAACGCGCCTGCGTTGAGGAGGGGGGATTCGCGAGTGCTGACATTCCGGCCTGCGTCGATTCGACGGCTGCCGGCGAGTCGGTCGGAGACTCCGCTGCCTCAGTCAGAGCCTCGGGTGCGTCTGCGGCAGGCCCGGAGCCTTCGACTATTTTCGAAGAGGGGTCCGTAACCGCGGAGTCGTCCGCGTCAGGCGCGGTCGGCGGCGCGGAGGCGAGGGCTTCAACCTCATCGTTGCTCAGGGCCAGCAATGCGTCGATGACGTCATGGTCGATGCCGGCTTCCGGATCGGCCGGTATCGCGGGTGACGGTTTCACTGCCGGCCCGGTCTCCGATGTGTCAGCGTCTGCTATCGCATCGGTCAGCACCGGGATGGCGTCTTCGTCGGCACGGCCGGCCGCAGGGATGTCTGCAGCGGTTGACGACTCAGCCGGTGGCGATTGCATGGGGTCTGCTTCCGGCCGCCGCGGTGCCGGGTCGCCTGTGTCCGGCGGTGGGGTTTGCGCCGATGGCTGCAGTGCCGGTGGTTCGGCGTCCAGCAGAGAGCGCGGCCCCACGAGAGTGTCTGAAGGCTCGATCGGCGCAGCGGGTGCCGGTGCAGTCGCGGCTTCGACGCCGGCCTGGTCGTCCGTATCCGTAGCACGATCGAAGCCAACAGCGGGCTCAGCCTGGAGCCCGGGCTCGCGCTCAGGCTCGGGCCCAGCCTGGAGTACGGGCTCGGGTTCAAGCTGGAACCCGGACTCGGGCTCGAGGGCAGGCCGATCGGCGGGGGCAACCTCCGGTCCGGGCGTGGGCTCGGGCGACACCGGGGTCGTGACCGCCTCTGCAGTTTGTGGGGGCGTCTCGGGCAGTCTCTCGGTGACCCGCGCCGGAGCCTCGGGTGCAGCAGCCTCGAGCGCCGCGGCTTCGAGCGCTGCGGCTTCGAGTGCAACGGCCTCGGGCGGGGTGGCCTCCGGCGCAGTGGCCTCGGGTGCAGGGGCGTCGCGTGCGGGGGCGTCGGAAAGAACCGTCTCCGGCGCCAAGGGCTCCGCCGCAATGGCTTCCCGTGAAACGGTCTCGGATGCAGCCGCCTCGGGCGGAGCGGGTTCCCCTGCGGGGGCCTCGGTTACGGCGCTCTCGGTCGGAGCGGCTTCTTCGGCGTGTAGCATTTCGGGCGCGCTCGGCGTAGCCGGCGTCCTGGGCTCCGCCTCGATCGCTGCGTCCGGCGCAATCCCGTCCAGGCTTTCCTGTTCTGAAATCGGGTCCTCGGTTTCGCCGAGCGCTATCTCCGCTGCCGCAATACTCGCCGCTGATTCCGGCGGCGGGCTCTCAGTATCCAGCCGCGCGTCATCCTCGAGCAGATCGTCGAGCAGATCGGCCACGTCGGTCGGCAACCCATCGCCGGCCGGACCCTCGGTTGCAACGACCTCATCCGGCGACGGCGTTGGGGCTGCTTCAGGCGCCATCGCCGGGATCACGAACGTCGATGCCGAGACGACACGCTCGACAATTTCCCGGGTCACCCCGGATGCGGCCTCGCGGGCTGCCAGTGCCAGGCTTGCATCGAACAGGTTGTCGATGGTCCTGAACATGCCGCCCGATGCTTCATGCAGCACAGGGACGATGTCGTCATCGGCAATCGCACCCCACTGCCCGCCGGCTCTTTCTATACAAAAGCGCAGATACGCATCGGTTTCATCGACAGTGAGCGGATTTACGCTTATCACCGCCCGGCAGCGCTGGCGCAACGGTATCAGTGAATCGGCGGTCGCGATTTCCGCGATCGGCTCCCGCGCCGTCAGCAGCAGGTTAGCGCCGGTGATGCCGCGAATGTCGGCGCTGGTGAGCCGCTCCAGCTCGACGAGGATCGCCGTGCTCATTCGGTCGGCGTTTTCGGCGAGGATCGCGACGCGTGTGCCGGTCGCGGCCATTTCGGCCAGGTGCTGGCGCCACTGCGACAGTCGCTCGGTACGACTCATTCGGTAGGGACTGAAGCCGAACTCGAGCAGCAGCTGCTCGAGTAATTCATGCTCGGTATGCGGTACATCGGAAAGACAACCCAGTGACAGCTGCGTCGAAGATTCGCGTGTGGCGCAGGCAGCGAGCGTGGACTTGCCGGTTCCCGCCTTGCCGTAGATCAGGACGACGGCATTGGCGCGCGACATCGCAAGCGTCAGTTCCGTGATGATCGCCGACTGGCTCTGGCCGCGAAATATCCGGTCGTCGCCCGCTATGCCGTCCTGTGCCAGCGGTTCCTGCAAACCGAAGTGCTCTGTGTACATGGTCTCGTTCCCGATAGCGACGAATGACAGACAGGAACAGCCAGTCTCGCGGATGCCGCAACGGCCGTCAGCCAGATCGGTCACAGAACGCCGAATCCCGAGGGTGGCGTGGCGGCGGGAAATTTCCTCGAATCGGATCGAGTCCGCAGCACGGAGCCGTCATCGGAGCTACAATGAATATTGCGGCCGGGTTTTACTTAATCTTCGGCCGCCGGCGGAGGGGAGAATAACTCTATGAATTGGAACGGTTTGCTGGATCTTTCCGGCTGGGGACTGGTCTGGGCAACACTTGGACTGACGCACGTGACGATTGCGAGCGTCACGATTTTTCTGCATCGTCATCAGGCCCACCGCGCCCTCGACCTGCATCCCGCCATCTCGCATTTCTTTCGCTTCTGGTTATGGCTGACGACGGGCATGGTGACCCGGGAGTGGGCCGCGATTCACCGCAAGCACCACGCACGCTGCGAGCGCGATGGGGATCCGCACAGTCCGCAACGAGAGGGAATCGCAAAAGTCCTGTTCGCGGGTGCCTGGCTGTATCGAACGGAAGCGCAGAACGAAGAGACCCTGCGGGCCTACGGCCACGGCACGCCGGACGATTGGCTGGAACACCGGCTCTACAGTGCGCATCGGTTCCTCGGTATTGGCCTGATGCTCCTGATCGATCTGCTGCTGTTCGGGCCGGCCGGCGCGATCGTCTGGATTGTCCAGATGGCCTGGATACCTTTCTGGGCAGCCGGCGTCATCAACGGGGTCGGACACTTCTGGGGCTACAGGAATTTCGAGACCGAAGACGCGTCCCGCAACATCGTGCCCTGGGGCATTCTGATCGGCGGCGAAGAGCTGCACAACAACCATCATGCATACGGCGTGTCCGCAAGACTTTCGAACAAGTGGTGGGAGTTCGACATCGGCTGGCTGTACATCCGCATCCTGGAATCGGTCGGTCTCGCCCGCGTCAAGCGCACGGCGCCAAAGACGAGTTTTGCCGACGATATCGGATCAATCGATATGGACCTCCTGCGAGCCATCGTCGCGAATCGCTTTCATGTACTGAAGCTCTACGGCAGTCGCGTCGTGCGTCCGGTGCTCGCAGCCGAGGGTCGTTCGGTCTTGCAGGCCGGCGAGCAGTCGCTGCGCAAGGTGCGCAGGCTGCTTGCGTCCGAGGCGAGTTCGTATCTGTCGAAGGATCCGGCGCTTGGCCAGATACTCGCGCGCAACGCGAAGCTCCGGACAATCTACGAATTCAGGCAGAGGCTCAAAGGCATCTGGACGGAACGAGCCGGTGATCAATCCGAGATCCTGGCACGCTTGCAGGCGTGGTGTGCCGACGCCGAGGCGAGTGGAATATCAGCGCTCTACCAGTTCGCCCGGCAGCTGCGCGGCTACCGATCGCGCCTCGCGTATGCGGGCACGGCCTGACGCTTCCAGGATTCAGTCGGGCAGCGCAAAGACATAGAGCCCGGCAACGGCGTCGGCCGCACGTTCGTCGGGCGTGAGTCGGCCAAGGCCGCCCGGCAGGTTTGCCCGGCCCGTGCTGACGGCGATGAATTGCCGCCCGTTCGCACCGAATACCATTGGCTGACCGACCACCGCTGCGCCCAGATCGGTTTCCCACATCACTAGCCCGCTTCTGGCATCCCAGGCGCGGAACGCACCGCCGACGTCTCCACCGAAGATCAGCCCGCCGGCGGTCGCAACCAGGCCCATCACGCCGGTGCGCTGCTCGTATTGCCACAGCACGGTACCGTCTGTCGCCGACAGGGCGACGATCGTGCCGACGTTGTCCGTGCCCGGGGCAATGACCGTCTCGGCGTCGATGGCGTAGGTCATTTCAGGTGTCGCTTTGTCCGCGATCGAGCTGACATTCATGCAGGTATTGGCCATCGAGAAGTACATCACCTGCGCCGTCGGATCATAACTGCCGGCCGGCCAGTTCTTACCCCCGGTTGTCGAGGGGCAAACGAACCTTTCCTGACCCGCCGCGGTGAACAGCGTTTCATCGTTCAGTTGGATCGCACCGGTCGCTCCGTCGATGGACGAGATCACGTTCTGTCGGATCGTCGGACGCGCCCACAGGAATTCGCCGGTCGCGCGGTCCAGTGTATAGACCAGGCCCGTCTTGCCCGGTATGCCGGTAACGACGGCGCGCTGCTCGCCTGGCACCAGTCGAGGATTGATCCACGGGACTTCGGCAGGGTCCGGCGTCATTGCAACGTCGGCCAGAATTCGCTCGAACGCGTGATCGAGATCCCAGTGGTCGACCATGTGCTGGTAATACCAGACCGTTTCTCCGCTCGCCGGTGTCACGGCGAGCGTTGAGTTGTGAAAGAGATAGGTGGCCTCGTTGCCGCCGAGCATGTACTTGGGGGACGGCGCGGTCACGGAGGTCCCGAAGTAAAGAAGGTCGAGCGCAGGGTCGAAGCTCGGCACCATCCAGGACCCCACCTGCCAGCGCTGAGCGTCCGGAACGCCGGCCCAGCTTGCATCACCCGGTTCACCCGGTCGGGGCATCGTTCGCCGTCGCCAGACCTCTTCGCCGGTACGCGCATCGTGTGCCGTCAGCACGCAGGCATCCGGCCCGCCGGCCGTCGCGCAATGGCGGCCCGAGACAACGAGACCATTCGCTACGATCGGCCCGGAGCCCTGCTTTGCGGGCAGCACGCGGAAATCGTGAATCCGCGTTTCCCATACGAGTTCGCCCGTTCCGGCCGCCATGGCATAAACAGTGTCGTCTGCCCCATTGTCGATGATCAGGCGGTCGTAGATCGCAAGATTGCGATTGGTGTGCGGGAATGGGACGTAGCGACCGAGGTCGTCCGGATACTCCCGCTGGTGTCGCCAGAACTCCTTGCCGCTGGCGGCGTCGAGCGCGATGGTCAGGTCCAGCGGTGCCGGAAAGTACATCGTGCCACCCCGGACGAGGGGCATCCCTTCCTGGGAGGGGGCGTTCTCGAGAGGCAGCGACCAGACGAGCGCTAGATCGGCCACGTTGGCGGGTGTGATCTGCGACAGTGGACTGAAGCCCGCGCCGTCGTAGGTTCGCCGCCACATGAGCCAGTCATCGGCCGGCGGCGCTCTCAGCACGGCGTCGCTGACCGGCTCTATCCGGGCCTCCTGTGCGAGCGCCGTTCCTCCCAGTGCGGCAAGGAGCCAACAGGTTGCGGAATGCCTGGTCAGTGCCTGCACCACGAGGTCACCATGTACGGTGTCTGCGATTCACTCACATTACCGGTTTCTGCGGCCGCTCGCATAGGGCCCCCTCAGTAGCTGACAGTCCCGGATGGCTCGACGTCGGGCGTCGGATCCGGCATCTTCCACGCGTGCAGGTCTTCGAGCGCCAGATAGAGGCTCGGTACCAGAAAGAGCGTGACGAACGTGGCGAAGACGACGCCCCAGCCGAGCGATATCGCCATCGGGACGATGAAACCCGTCTCCGGCGCATCGTTGAACATCAACGGCGCAAGACCCACGAATGTCGTAACGGATGTCAGAAGAATGGGTCGAAAGCGTACTACGCCTGCAATGGCGACGGCCTCGAAAACGTCTGCACCGGCAAGGCGCTGACGGTTGATGTAGTCGACCATGACCAGGCTCGAGTTCACGACAACGCCGGCAAGGGCAATGATGCCGAGTACCGACGGCAGCACGAGCGGCCAGCCCATCAGCACATGCCCGAGTATCGCACCGACGGTGCCGAACGGTATGACGCTCATGATCACGAAGGGCTGCAGGTACGACTTCAGCGGAATCGCGAGAATCGTATAGATCACGAGTAGCGCGAGCGGCACGAGCTGAAACAGACCGCCGATGGCTTCACTGCGTTCTTCCTGCTCGCCGCTCAGCACGTACGACACGCCTCGATAGCCCGCAAGGATTTCCGGCAGCGCGTCCGCCTGTATTGATTGCAGCACCTGTTCCGGCGTCGTTACGGATCGGTTGACGTCGGCCGTCACGGTCACGACCCGTTGCCGGTTCACCCGACGAATGCTCGAGTAGCCATTGCCGAATTCGACTTCGGCCACCGCGGAGAACGGCACCTCGGTGCCGTCCGCCGTGCGGATCCGCATGTCCTCGAGGTCGCCCAGAGATCGCCGCTCACGCTCCGGATAGCGGACCATCACTCTGACGTCTTCGGTCCCACGCTGCACGCGCTGCGCTTCCGCGCCGTAGAACGCCTGTCGGGATTGATTCGCAAGATCGTTCAGCGTCAAGCCGACGACACGCGCCTCGGGGCGCAGCGAGAGCTTCGCCTCCTGTTTGCCGGAGCGAAACGAATCCGTGATGTCGGTGACGCCGTTGAATCGAGCCAGCTCACTTCGAACGAGCGTCGCGACTTCGCGCAGGTCTTCGACGTTGCGGCCCCGAAGCTCGATCGATATCGGGTCGCCTGCATCGAATGCGTTGGACGAGAAGCTCAGCTCGACGCTGTCCGGGATCAGACCGGTCAGCTCCCGCCAGCGCTGAGTGATCTCTGTGGCCGTGACGCCGTCACGGTCGGCGCTCGGCAGCAGCGCGAGCGCGACCTCGGCGCGGTGGCTGACTGCCGGGCTGACCTGATTGCTCCGACCGGGGCCGCCGCCACCGCCGGCAGCGCGACCGATCGACGTCAGGGTGTAGCGAACGATTCCAGGTGCATTCGGGTGCTCCTCGTCGAGCTGTGCCGAGAGCGTGGCCGCGGCATCCTCGATAACTGCCGCAGCGCGGGCTGTTTCGTCGACGTTGATTCCCTCGGGCATCGTCAGCGAGGCCGTAATTCGATTGCCTTCGATCGCAGGAAAGAACTGAAAGCCGATCCGGCCGCTGAGGATCAGGCCCAGCATCACGATGAGGATTCCCGCACCGATGGCGAGAACGGTGTAGCGCCACGGCAAGACTCGGCGCAGCAGAGCGCCATAGCGATGTTCGGCGAAGTCCTCGAGTCCGCTTGCCAGCCGGTTCTGGAACTGCAGCCAGCGCTCCATCAACGGGCCGTGCTTCGTGTCGCGAGCGCGTTTTCGGTGCGACAGATGCGAGGGCAGGATCAGCATCGACTCGATGATGCTGAATGCGAGACAGATGCAGACGACTGTCCCGACGACCGAAAAGAAAGAGCCGAGGCGGCCAGGGACGAAGATGATCGGCATGAACGCGGCAACCGTCGTCAGTACGCCGAAAATGACCGGTGTCGCGACTTCGTGTGTGCCGTTGACGGCAGCTGTGCGCTGGTCTTCCGAGTGTCGCTCGTGCGCGTAGATCCTCTCGCCGACCACGATCGCGTCGTCGACAACGACACCGAGCACAAGTATGAAACCCATGACTGTCAGCGAGCTGAGAGTCACGTCGAAAAAGCTGAACGTCATGATGGTGCCGAGCAGGGCGATCGGTATTCCGGCCGCTACCCACATCGCGAGCCGAAAGCGCAGCGGCAAGGCGAGCGTCAGTAAGACCATGCTCAGACCACCGAGCGCCGTGCTCAGCAGGATATCGAGCCGCGCACCGAGCTCGTTGGCGGAGTCTCGCCACAGCGTGAGTTCTATGCCCTCCGGGAGCGTCGAGCGCACCTCCTCGAGATAGCTGTTGACCTTGCGCGAGATTTCGATGGTGTCCTCGTTCCCGGTCCGATAGACACGCACCATTGCCGCCGGTACGCCATTGAAGCGCACCCGAAGGTCGCCTTCTTCGAATCCATCAATGACCGTGGCGATCTCGGAGAGCCGCAACGCCGTGCCGTCCTGACGGGTAACGACCACGATGTCCTCGAATTCCCGGCCGCGGTAGTACTGTCCCTGAGTGCGGACCAGAATCTCGCCGCCTCCGGCCTTGATCGCGCCACCCGGCAAATCGAGAGACGAACGCCTGATGACATTTGCGATGGCGTCGAGCGTCAATCCGTACCGGCGTAATGTTGTTTCGGAGACTTCGATCGAGATTTCATCCGGCCGAACGTATTCCATCGTGACTTGAGAGATTCCGTCGATCGCGGCGATCTCTTCGCGCATCTGTTCCGCCAGAGTCTTGAGCGTGCGCTCATCAGTATCGCCCGAGATCACGATATCGCTGACCTGGCTGACGGCCGAAACCTGAGATACGACGGGTCGTTCCGTTTCGGCGGGGAAGGTGTTGATGCTGTCGACCTTGCCCTTGATGTCGTTCAGGGCGCGAATCATGTCGGCGCCGGATTCGAGCTCCAGCTGAACCGTGCAGCTGCCTTCGTTCGCCGTGGAAGTCATCTTGAAGACGCGCTCGGTTCCTTCCAGCGCTTCCTCAATTCGAATGCACACCCCTTCCTCGGACTCCTCCGGTGTTGCACCAAGAAAGGGGACAGTGACCGTGATTATCTCCAGGTCGACTTCGGGGAACTCTTCCTGGCGAAGATTCGTCAGCGAAATCAGCCCGCCGACGATCAGCACGGTCATCAGCAGGTTGGCGGCAACCGGGTTGTCGACGAACCACTTGATGATGTTACGCATCGTTGAGGCCCACCTGGCTTTCTTCGGTCAGTGGCTGGACGCGCATCCCCTCGACCACCGTCTGTAGCGGCGAGATCACGATGCGTTCGCCGGCCTCGATACCGCCCGAGACATAGACGTCGTCCCGATAGACGCGAAGAATTTCTACTGTCCTGAAATGCAGACGATTTTCGGTGTCGACGATCAGCAGTTGTTCACCGTTCCGCAGGGCGGAGCGGGGGAGAACGATGATGTTCTCGCGCGCTATGCCGTCGATCTCCGCCTGCACGAACAGACCCACCGGAGGCGGGATCGCGGTCGGAGACGAAGCACTGTCGGCCCTTACGCGCGCGATTGCATAGACCATCCGGCTTCCCGGGTCGATCTCCGCTTCCGTTCTGACGAGTCGGCCGCTCCAGCGGCGGACTTCGCCGGCGAACTCGGCGCTGAGCTCGACGGTCGGGGAGCTCGACTCCTCCAGCTCCCCGCGTTTCGCTAGCGGGACGTTCAGATAGGCGAGTTGCTGGTCCGCGATCGGCAGACGAACTTCGACAAAGTCGGATGCGTAGACCGTTGCGATCGGGGCGCCACGCGACACGAACTGACCCACGTCGACCTGCTCGCTCCTGACGAGCCCTGCGAACGGGGCGCTGAGTGTCGTCCGTGTGAGATCGCGCTCAGCCGACTCGAGCACCAGCTCGGCGTCACGGAGCGCCGCCTCGGCGACCCGAAAACTCCGCAAGGCAGCTTCGAGGTCCGAGCGGCTGATCAGCCCGCGCTCCTGAAGGTCCACCGCCCGATCGTAGTCGACCGTGGCGAGCTCGTACTCGGCGCTCGAGCGCTCGAGACTCGCCCGAGCGCGTTCCATCGCAGCACGGTAATCGCGCTCATCGATCCTGAGCAGCGGCTCGCCGGCCTCGAAGTACCCGCCGGAGACCAGGTTCGGGGAGATCCAGGTGACGTTCCCGGCAACCTCCGGAACCAGTTCCGATTCGGTGCGCGGCGCGATCGTGCCTTGGGCGTGAACTTTCAGCTGCACCGGCCCCGGGCTCGCCTCGATGACCCGGACGGCCACCGGGACGGCCTGCGGCTGGCTCGGCCGCAGAGCCCTGCGGTTCGCGATCAGACCGGAAGCGAGCAAGGCAGCCGCAACGACGATCAGGATCGGCACGATGTACTTGAGCTTCATGACAGCTTCCTTGCGTTTGGGGTTCTGGCATGGGTCAGCGCCTGATTGGCGCTCTCCCTGATGAGTCGGTTCAGCGCTTTCATCGCCGCGCCGACGGCGACCGCGTCACGTTCCACGACGGCTTTACGGAGAGCGCGTGTTTCCCTGCGCAATGTGTCGGTATCGAGCTCCGGAAGCGTATCGCGCTTGTGCATGCGCTGGAGAAAGGATGTCCGCAGCCCATTGATCATGAGCCGCAGCACGAGATGATCGGCAACATCGATCCAGAATTCGCCGAGCGCGCGCAGTGCCTCGTGCTGCATCAACTCGTCGCCGGGCGCTGCAATCAGGTTATCGATCAGTTGCAGCGCCTCCCCGATCTGCTGGTCGGTAGCGCGCTCGATGGACGCCCGCGCCGCGGTGTCCATCAATACGCCGATCAGTTGCAGCACCTCGTCGACCAGTTTCGGATCGGGGATATCGTGAAGGTCGAGCAGCGGTGCGAGCACATCGAGCGTACATTCCTCGATAGAGCGTGCGCGGGCGCCGCCTTTGCGAATCGATGCGATCCCGAGCTGGTCGAGGGCTTTGAGAGCCTCGCGCACCGCACTGCGGCTCGCAGCGAAGCGCTCCGAAAGATCACGTTCTGACGGCAGACGTTCGCCCGGTCGATACTGGCCGGTCAGTATTTCGTCGCGCAGGATGCCGGCTATCTCGGCGCTGCGTGTCGGGGCTGAGCGTCGGGCAGAAGATTGCATCTATTTGGTCCTACCAAAATGGTCAGACCAAATTCTAGGCCGATGCCGGGTCGCCTGGCAAGGCTGCCGGCCCATTTTTGCCGGCCCGATCACGATGCTGAGCGGCAGAGCCCTGCCCGGTTAATCTGTTGGAGAGGTCGCGAAGCGCGGCGGCCCGCTGGCAAGGCGCGACGTACGCGAGTATCGGGAATATTCGAGCGAGGAGCAACGCCGCCATACGACGTGCCCGGCCCGCGAATTCTGTAACAGATTAACCGGACGGGACTCTAGTCAACATCAGGAATAATCTCTAACACTATGAATAAATGGACCATCGGAGGCGTGCCGGAGCATTTCAATCTGCCCTGGGAGGATCTGATAGCCGCGCAGCAGGCCGCGGAGCCTGGCGCCCTGCCACCGACACTGCCGGCACTGAGCTGGCAGCATTACCCGGCCGGCACTGGCGCCATGATCGCCGCGCTGGACAGCGGTGAACTCGATATCGCGATCCTGCTGACCGAAGGTGCCGCAGCAGCTCGGGCGCGGGGGGCGGACTGGCGCGTCCTCGCCAACTACGTGCTGAGCCCGCTGATCTGGGGAGTGCACGTTGCGCCGGCGCGAGACATTGGAGCGCTTCCGGCGGTCGCGACCCGGCGCTTCGCCATCAGCCGTTTCGGCTCGGGTTCGCATCTGATGGCGCACGCGTTGGCGCGGCGCGAGGGCTGGGTTATCGACGAGCGGCAGTTCGTTGTCGTGAACTCACTGGATGGCGCGGTTCGCGCGTTTGCCGAAGACCGGGCGGACGTATTTCTCTGGGAAAGATTCATGAGCCAACCGCTGGTCGATCAGGGGATCTTCGCGCGGCTCGACGATTTCGTCGCGCCATGGTCGGCGTTCGTGACCTGTGTGAGTGCCGAGCTGGCGGCAGCCGAAAGCAGCCGTCTCGAGCAATTGATCACTGCCGTTGCGGGCCAGGCGACGCGATTTGCGGCAGATCCGGCAACGCCACAACGGCTGAATGACACTTTCGGAATTGCGATCGACGATGCGCGACACTGGCTTGCTGCAACCCGCTGGGCCACCGGTGTTTCGTCCCCGGATGAAGACCTGCGTGCCGCGGAGGAGGTGCTCATTGCGGCTGGAATAGTCGACACGAAGGACGGAGCACGGCGCCAACTTCGGACATGATCCCGACGCGAGTACGAAGAACCTTGAACTGACCGGTCGGCCAACCGGGCCGGGCCGGGGACCTGTGCTAGCATGCCGCAGCCGTCGCGCTCGTTCGGTTTCAGACCACGGTCTTGCCGCCGGGCTGCCCGATGTTTGCGAAGCACGAAACGAGGAGTCCCGAATGACGCGTTGGTTCCGGCGCCGGATTGTCAGACTGACGGTGCTGGTGACGATCGGGATCGGCGGGCAGGCGACTGCGCAGGTCAACCTTGCCGGCCAGTGGACGGGCTTCTATCACGAGGACGAACCGGACCGGCTGCCCGGGCCCGATCTCGGCGATTACGGCGGTCTGCCGATCAACGAGGCCGCCCGGCGGCGTGCGCAGGCCTGGAGTGCCTCGATTCTGTCGCTGCCGTTATACCAATGCCGGGTGCATCCGGTCGACTACGCGTCGAGCTTCGCTCAGATCAGGATCTGGGAAACCGTCAATCCGGACACGCAGCAGCTCGAAGCGATACATATCCAGCACTTCGCCTGGAATACGGTCCGGACGATCTGGATGGATGGCCGTGCACACCCGCCCGAGTACGCCCAACACACGGCAATGGGATTTTCCACCGGCGAGTTCGTCGGCCGCACGCTGCGGGTCAGGACTACCCATCTGAAGGAGGGGTGGCTGCGCCGCAACGGTGTACCCCGGAGCTGGCATGGCACGCTCACGGAGCACTTCACGAGACATGGCGACGTTCTGACGTGGCATGTCTATATCGACGATCCGGCGTATCTCGAAGAGCCCTTTTTCCGCAATCGCGACTATGTCTACAACGGCAACGGCCGGATGGGGCCATATCCCTGCGAAAGCGTGATCGAGACCGTTTTCCCGGAAGGGTACTTTCCTCACTACCTGCCCGGCGAGAATCCGTTTCTGGTCGAATACGGACAACGTCACGGCATACCCTACGAGGCCACGCTCGGCGGTGCCGAGACGATGTACCCCGAATATGTGGACGTGATCCGGGAGATGTCCGAGTGAGCCGCGGCGGCAGCTTGCGGCGTCATCTCGCCGTGTTCGTGCTGACAGCTTCCGCTTGCGTGCTCGCGACCGGTGCCGCAGCGCAACAGAGCCTCGATGAGGTCGAGATTCATACGCTGCACGTCAGAGACGATATTTACATGCTCGTCGGCGCCGGCGGCAACATCACCGTTCAGGTCGGAGAGGATGGTGTCCTGGTCGTTGACACGCAGTTCGCCGAGCTCTCCTCGAAGATCGTCGCTGCCATCACAGAAATCTCGCCGCTGCCGATCCGCTATGTGATCAACACGCATCATCACGGGGACCATATCGGCGGAAACGCGGAGCTCAGGGTCGCCGGCAACACCGTCATCGGCGGAAATATGCCCGGCGCCGTGCCATACGCCGAGGGCGGCGGCGCCCAGGTTGTCGCCCACGAAAACGTCCTGCTCAGGCTCAGTGCGGCAACCGGTGAGCAGGCTGTCTCTCCGGCGCTGTGGCCGACGAACACGTTCTTCGACGCCGAGAAACGCCTCTACTACAACGGCGAAGGGATCCGGGTCATTCACCAACCGGCGGCGCATTCCGATGGCGACGTGTTCGTGTACTTCCGGCGTTCCGACGTGATATCGGCAGGCGATATTTTCTCTACGCAGGGCTGGCCGATCATCGATCTCGCCTCCGGCGGCAGTTATCAGGGAATCATCGATGCGCTGAATGCCCTGATCGATCTGATGATTCCCGTCTACGGCCAGGACGGCGGCACGCTGGTCGTGCCGGGACACGGCAGGCTGAGCGGGCTCGGCGACGTGCTCGACTACCGGGAGATGGTGATCGTGATCGGTGACAGGCTCTCGGCAATGATCGATGCCGGCATGTCGCTCGACCAGATCAAAGCCGCGGAGCCGGCTATAGACTACGAGCCCGTCTACGGCACGAGCGCGAGCTTCTGGACGACTGATCAGTTCCTCGAAGCTGCCTATATCAGCCTGAGCGAGTAGGGGCGCGACGCAATGAAGAAGCGAGCGAATCTGGCGGTGAGCAGCACCTGTCTCTGGCTCGTCACCGGTGCCGCCCTGGCGCAGTTCGGGCCTCCGCCGGTCCCGCAAGGCGATGCACGCGACATTGCGCCGATCGATCTGACCGGCCAGTGGGTGGCAATCGTCACCGAGGACTGGCGGTTCAGAATGCTCACTCCGCCGAAGAACGACTTCCCGGGGCTGCCGCTGAACGCTGCGGCCCGCGCGGCTGCAGACCAGTGGGATCCAGCCGTCGATGCGGCCAGCGGCGATGCCTGCAAGGCCTACGGCGCGGGCGGCATCATGAGAATCCCAACGCGGTTACGGATCGATTGGGAGGACGCCAACACGCTTCGTCTCCAGACTGATGCCGGGCGGCAGGTGCGCGACTATCACTTCTCCGGTGCGCCGCCACTCACGGAGCCGACCCGGCAGGGTCGGTCCGACGCCGAGTGGGAGTTTCATCTTGCGGGGCGCGGCCAGCCGCCGGCCAACGGCAACATGAAGGCGGTCACGACCGGGATGCAGGCCGGGTACTTCCGGAAAAACGGCGTGCCGTACAGCGAGAACGCGGTCCTGACCGAGTATTTCGACGTTCTCCTCCAGGAAGACGGCAGCGAGTGGCTCGTCGTGCTGAGCATTCTCGACGACCCGACCTATTTCACGACGCCGATCATCACGAGCACGAATTTTCGTCGCCAGGCGGACCGCAGCGGCTGGAACCCGACGGGCTGCAGCGCCTTCTGACCACGCTGCGCAGGACCAGGCGGCGCGCCGCAGCCGGGCGCGACGTGGGTACGCGCAATCGGTGAGATTTCCGGGCTAGACTAGGGACGTTTCCGAGCTGACAAGCGGAGCGTATGTTCGAGAGCCTTTTTTCGGCCGACGCAATTTCTGAGTACGGCCAGCGCCTGTGGGCGTGGTTTCAGACCGAAGTGCTGGTCCTGTCGACCGGACTGCAACTGCTTACCATTGCCGTCGTCTTCGGCTTCTCATTGCTCGTTGCACGAAAGCTCTCCCAGTGGCTCGAGAAATTCCGCCACCATCCGAGCGCGGGCCGCTCCATCGCGATTCTCTCGCCGGTTTTGATGCCGCTGATATGGCTGATCCTGCAATGGAGCACCGTTGCGGTCGCCAACACGCTGGGGTGGCCTTCCAGACTCATCGACAGCGTGGCCGGCCTGATCTTCGCCTGGATCGCGATCCGGCTCGTTTCGCAGTTCGTTCGTAACCCTGCGCTCGCCACGACACTTGTCTGGGTTGCGTGGACGATAGCCGCGCTCATTTTTCTTGGCTGGCTGCCGCAGACGATTGCGATACTCGATTCGGATTTCGCTGCCGTCAGCGTTGGGGAACTGCGCGTTTCGCTCTACGACGTCATTCAGTCGACGCTCGCACTCGCCGTATTGCTTTCGATTGCGATCTACGTGACATCGGTCCTGGAGAACCGAATCAGGACCAGCCGCGCATTGTCGCCGTCTCTTCAGGTCCTGTTCGTAAAGTCGCTGAAGATCGTTCTCATCGGGCTCGCCGTAATCGTTGCGATCGAGAGTGTCGGGATCGACCTGACGGCGCTGGCGGTGTTTGGTGGCGCGATCGGTCTCGGTGTCGGTTTCGGCCTGCAGAAGATCGTCAGCAATCTGATTAGCGGGGTCATTTTGCTGGTCGACAAGTCGATCAAACCTGGTGACGTTATCGCAGTTTCCGGTACCTACGGCTGGGTGACGGCGCTCGGGGGCCGGTACGTTTCGGTGATAACGCGCGATGGTGTCGAGCACCTCATTCCGAACGAAACGCTGATCTCGGAGCGAGTCGAGAACTGGACCCACTCCAACCGGCAGACACGACTCAAGATCGATGTCGGTGTCCATTACGACACCGACGTGCACAAGGCGATTGAAGTGTGCCTCGCTGCTGCCAACGAGACGGAAAGGGTGATCGAGAACCCGGCGCCGAAATGCCTGTTGATCGAATTCGGCGACAACTCGATCAACCTTCAGGTACGTTTCTGGATCGGCGATGCGCAGAATGGCGTCCAGAACGTCAAGAGCGCCGTTCTGTTGGCCATCTGGGAAAAATTCCGTGCCGAAGGGATAGAGATTCCCTACCCGCAACGCGACCTGCACCTGCGCAGCAGCTTCGAGCAGATGCTGCCGTTAACCGGCGAAGAAGGCCCCGACCCGGACGGGGACCAGTAAGCCTCTGAGGGTTCGCTGCAGGGCACCGTGCAGGCGAGTGGTGCAGCGCAGCGGCTTTGCGGCGACTTCAACCAGGCGGGCAGCGTGCCGCCGGGGCCGCCAATCGCGGCGAAAGGCGTCGCCGTGCGGATTACCGTGCTGGGCAGGGCAATGCGTGCCGGCGCGTGCGGGCTCAGTCGCCGTCAGCGAATCGCAAAGCCCGCCAGCGGATTGAATTCCCTGCCGTCGCCGCGGGTTGCGTGCGTCCAGGCAGCCGCGGGTCGTCCGTCGCGCATCGGATGGCCGGTGATCGTAACTTCGGTTCCGGGCGAGAAATCGCTCTTGCGTATCCCGGCGCGCATCAGCGTGCTCGGGCCTTCCGCCTCGAATCCCCAGGTTGTTACGGTCCCGTCGTCGTTGGTGACGTCAATCAGCAGCCATGAGTGCGGGTTCGTGTACTGAAACTCCTTGACGACGCCCGTCACGGTGATTTCGGCCTGATCGTCGAACATGACGGCCGAGTGATGGCCGAAGGCATTGCTGATGGTCAGTAGCAAGCCACCGAGGGCTGCGCTCGCGAGAATCTTCTTCATTCGGTCAACCTCCTGTCTGTTAGTCGTCGCTCTCGGTAAAGGTGAAATCGGCGAAATCCGACGTCCCTTCGTCATTGATGACGACGTCGTTGTTCTGGTTCTCGTTGAAGTGCCAGTATCGAATGCGGAGAAACTGGTCATCGTTGCTCAGGCGCTTGTAGACCTGTCTCGTGTACCACGGTTCGGCCAGAATCGGCGGATCGTATACCCAGACGTCGACGTTCAGTGTCTCGTCGTCTACCTTCTGCCAGATTTCGACGACCTCCACCTGGTCCGAATATTCCGGCTGGATCCGCTGGTACTGGCCGGATCGGAGCTGGTTCGTGTGCGCGATCAGCCTGTCGCCGTCCCAGAAACCGATCGAATCGCCCACCCAGAGCGGGTAGGCATCTTCTGCCGGCGGGTGGTCGCGTCCATCGGTATAGACACGCCTGATTTCGTTCATCATCTCGTTGATCAGCCAGGTCTGATTCGGTGTGACGGCGAAATCTCTGAGGAAAGGCTCGCTGAACCAGCGCGGCATCCCGGCAGGCTCGCCGGCGCTCAACGGATCGTACTCGATGCCCTGTTCTATTCGGTCGAGCTTCTCGATCAGCCGCTCGCGCGCGTCCGGGTGCAGTTTCGCGGTCGGGAGGTTGTCGTTCGACGCCTGGTCCTGATCGAAGAAGAAGATGTTGCCTTCCCGGGTCCAGACCCCGCTCCAGTCCGGCACCTCTTCCCACGTCAGTGTCGTATCGTCGGCCTCACTCCTGAAGTGCTCGTACAGCGCGCGTGCCGTGCCATGCTCGATACCCAGATCGATCATCGCCTGCTTTTCCGGCGATGGGGGCGGCGGCTCGTTCCGCTGCGCCTGCGCCGTGACCACCAGGCAGCTCATCAGCATCCCGGCGGCCAGTGCGGCGACAGTCGGGCGTTCTTTTTCGTACTCCGTTGGCATCGCTCCCTCTGCGTCTTGGCTCAACGATTGCAGGGCTCTATTATGCCTCATCAGTTGGCGGGCATGTCGGGCCGGACGCCGCCAGGCCGCCTGGAACAACGAAATCGGAGATCGTGATGCGAGTATGGGTGGGCGCGATAGCTCAATTGTCGTTGCTGGCTTGTGCCGTCTGGGCGGCGCCGGCGAAGGGACATCATTCGTTCGCCATTTACGACTTCAGTCAGCGGGTACCGTTCGAAGGGGTCGTCGAATCCCTCAACTTCAAGAATCCTCACATCGAGATGACCCTGTCGGTCACGGACGACGACGGCAATACCGCAGTGGTGCAGTTCGTCGAAGGGGCGCCGGCCAACATGCTGGCCCGGCTCGGTCTGCGGCCGGCGATGATCGAGCCAGGGACGCGTGTGACGGCGATCGGATCGCCGCTGCGGGCAGATCCAAACCAGTACTTTCTCCGCAGTGTGATTCTCGAAGACGGCCGTGAGTTCGACGCCACTCGCGGCGCGACGCGCTAGCGAGCGTCGACACGTAGTCCGGATAACCCGCACAGCCAGGCGGTCGACTTCCGCTCGAGCGCGAAGCCGCGCCTCTCAGGGCCAGGGATCGCTACCTGTCTACGCAGGGCGACTCAATCGAATTCAGCGCGCTTGCGGCGACGGATGTCGTCGAGCAGATCGACGTCCTCGATTGCGGGCGCATCCGGTGCCAGGCTGCCTATGTACGAGAAAATCGCGGCCAGGTCGTCATCCGGCACGTCGTTGTACGACGGCATCTGTGCGAACGGGGAATTGCGAACGAGCGCCGTGAACCCGGGTAGCGTGTAGTTGAGCGGCACCAGTCGGCGGAGGCCCGACTGCCCGTCGTAGCCGTGACAGGCGAAACACTTGTAGCCATCTTCGTAGAGATACTGGCCGCGCCCGATCGCATCGGTGTCTTGGGCTGCGGCGCGATGCGCAGGGCCGATCGCGACGACGCTTGCGGCCAGTGCCGCGGCTACTGCGATCCCGTTCGGGGTACGTCGCGGCGCGTTCATCCGATCTCCATTGTCAACGGGGCTGAGAAACGACGTCGACAAGTGCGGGCTCGCCCGCACGCACACGCTCGAGCGCGCGTGCGAAAGCCGGGCCGAGCGCTTTCGGATCAGCAATCGGTCCCTCCGAATACACGCCGTAGCCGGCTGCGATTTGCGCGTAATCCGGCGCCGGATCGGCGATGACGTTGCCGATGTGATTGCGCGCCGACCCGCGCCCGCGGCGCCCGGCCGTTCGCTGGACTAGCATCACCTCGGCGTGATACGCGCGATTATTGTGAATGATCGTCAATAGCGGAATCTGATGGTGAGCTGCCGTCCACATGGCGCCGGCGCCGACGAAATTGAAGTCACCGTCGCCCACGATGCCGATAGGCAGCCGGCCCTGTTCCCGATGCGCCAATGCGCCACCGACCGATGCCGGGGTGTCGTAACCGATGCCGAAGCCGCCGCAGTCACCGTTGTAACGGTAGTGCCGATC
Organism: Candidatus Rariloculaceae bacterium; assembly: GCA_965223375.1. Classification (GTDB taxonomy): domain Bacteria; phylum Pseudomonadota; class Gammaproteobacteria; order Steroidobacterales; family Rariloculaceae; genus CBDCWM01. The sequence continues at coordinate 60,478 of OZ245000.1, read as the reverse complement.
GTGGTTGAGTAAGCGGCGCTGCCAGGTGCCGGTGAACTGGTGCCCAGATACGATCGCCCAGTCATCATCGCGGATCTGGTGTCCCAGCTCGCTGATCATTCGTGGGACGGTGATCGGGCTCGAATCCCACCCGAACCGGGCCTCTTCGAGCTCCTGGTCGCGCTGTGCGGCATGCGCTTGTCTGACTGTGCTGCCGCGTGCCTGCGCCCGCCGGGTGTCATCGCGGCCCAGTGCAACGCGAACTTCCTCGATCAGCAGGGGCAGGGTGGCTTCGGCGTCGGCCGCAATAGCCAAATCGACGTCAGCGTAGTTGCCGTAATCGTGAATATTCTGCCCCTGAAAGAGGTACTCGGAGCAGATACTGATCGTTCGACCCCCGGTGCGTTTCGCGGCAGCAACGGCGGCGGTCATGTCGTTCAACTCGAGTCCGAGGATCACATCCGCTTCATACTCCGGGCCGCCGTTGCCATAGAGCGGGTGCCAGGATGGGAAGTCCTGCCATGATGCGTATGTCCCTACGTCGACCGGGGCCTCGAGAAGCTCCGCGAGCTCCTGTAGCGCGTTCCAGCCGCTTTCCGTTCTCGCGAGCTTGCCCGAACGAATCAGTGGCCGTTCGCTCGCGGCAAGCAGCCGGGCCGCTTCGCGGATCGCGTTGGGGTCGCCGCTCGGCACGGATGGCAACACGAGCCTCGGCATCGGCGGCCGGTCGGCCGGATCGAGGCGCGCTTCCTGCAGTTCGGAGTCGATGACCAGCAGAGTCGGCCCCATCGGCGGCGTTCGGCCGATGGCATAGGCCCGCATTGCAGCATCGGCGAATCGCTCGAGGTTCGTGGCCTCGTCGTCCCATTTCACGAAATCGCGAACGATGGAACCCATGTCCTGAGCGCTGTGCGGCCGATTGACCACGCTGGTTGGATTACGGCTGTGTGCAACGACGGCGAAGATCGGCACCCGATCCGCCCAGGCCTGAAACATCGCCATCGATGCATGCAGAAGGCCCACGGTGCCATGCATCAGGGTCATCATCGGCTTGCCGGCAGCCTTTGCGTAGCCATGGGCCATCGCGGCCCCGGCCTCCTCGTGCAGGACTGTCAGCAGCTCTGGTTGGCGGTTGCCGGCGTAGTTGATCAGCGACTCGTGCAGGCCCTCGAACGAAGATCCCGGATTGACGGCAACATAGTCGAGATCGAGCTGGCGCAGGACGTCGACCATATAGTCGGATGCCGGGTTCGTGATGAATGGCGATTCCGATCCGGCATCAGGCGGCGCGTAATCGGCTCGCCCGTCTGCATCGGTCGGCCGTGTGACGGCCGGTCTGGCGGGCGTATCCTGGGCGCTCGCAGTCTCTTGGCCGACGAATGCCGTTGCGGCGCCGAAACCGGCCGTTTTCAGAAAACGCCTTCGCGATGAGTCCTTTTCCGGCACCGAGTCGTTGTCCGACATGCCGCATCCCCCCGGAAGCCCGCAGTCCGTCCATCATACTTCAATTGGCTTGAAAGCCGGCAGAGATGGCCGGCAGCATTACTACTCGGTGCGGCTGACCCGGTCGCGACCGCTTCCCTTGGCATCGAGCAGTGCGCGGTCGGCGCGCTCCAGCAGTTCGTCGGCGGTGATTTCTTCATCCGGCGACAGCAGCGTGTAGCCCACGCTGATTGTCGTCTGGATCGATGCCTGGCGTGCGGTGATCGGTGACGCAGCGATTGCACTGCAGATTCGCGCGAGGACCTGCCGCGCAGTGATCTCGTCCGCGTCGTTCAGCAGCAGCATGAATTCGTCTCCGCCGATTCGGCCCAGCGTGTCGCTTACTCTGACATTCCGAATCAGACGCGCCACGCACTCGCGGAGCACCTCGTCACCCGCCTGATGCCCGTGCGTATCGTTCGCGTTCTTGAAGTTGTCGATATCTATCATCGCTACCGCCAGCGACGTGCCGCTCGAGCGCGCTTCCCCGACCGCCGATTCGAGCATGACGGTCGTGCCGCGTCTGTTCCACAGCCGGGTCAGTGGGTCGATCATCGCTTCGCGGCGAGCGGCACCGAGCTTGGCGACGAGCTGGGTATGCGCGCTACGGGCACTCTCCGTCAGCAGCTCCCGTTGAGTGATCGCGGCCAGATCGCTGAGGGCCTGCTCGTCCTCGATCGAGAACTGTCGCGGCTTGGTGTCGAAGACCGCAAACGTGCCTGCAATGAGGCCCATGTCGTCCAGCAGCGGGACGCCTGCGTAGGCTCGAAAGTGCGGTGACTGGGTCACCAGCGGGCATTCGCAGGTTCGGGAATCCGCGAGCGTATCGACGATCGTCGTCAGGCGCCCGTCTTCCAGCGTCGTCTTGCAGAGCGTCTCAGCGACAGGGAGTTTCGACGCCGACCAGCCGCACACGGACTTGAACCACAGTTCCGAGCCGTTGACTAACGTGACCGCGGCCACGGGCACCCGCAGCGCGCGCGTGGCAAGTCGCGTGGTCCGCTCGAAACGTTCTTCGATCGGCGTGCAGAAGTACCGGGATTCGGGGAGCGCGGCCAGCCTGATCGTCTGGGTGCTCGCAATTGTTTCTGTCAACCCCGCAGGGGCGGCGCGTGAGCGCTTATCGATTGGGGTTTTCACCTAAAGCAGGATAAGTAGTCGGCTCTCCGATTCATGTGATGCTGGTCTCGATATTCCGGATCGCCGGTTGATAAGCTGAATCTTCGGTGGCTGATCGCCCACCGACAAAAACCGAAGACAGCTGATCGTCATGGGTGCGACGCATGTCGCACACACGGAGAGGACCGTGCGCGAAGACGCTTTACTGGACTCGCGAAGCATCGCGGTGGCCCTGCTGGGCGCTGACGGGCTCGTCATGGAGTGTAATGAACGGTTCCGTACGGAGTTTGTCACGGCCGCGACAAACGCGCGGTCAGTGTCGCTCGGTCTCGCTTCACTGCTCGCCGACGGGGAGACCTGGCCATCAGTCGTGGAACGATGCGCTGCCAGCCGCGTCGCACAGATCGAGCTGGCCGGTTCTTCATGCACCGAGACGGTTGCGGCGGAGGTTTTTCCACCGGTCGATCGAAGCGGCGCCTATACGCTGATCGTCGCAACCGAGCAGTCTCAGCCCGGTGGTGCGCAGACCCTCATGGCGCGCAATGCCCGTCTGGAAGCGCTGGTCTGCCTGACGAGCGGCGTCGCACACGATTTCAACAATCTGCTCACGATCCTGGTCGGCAACCTGGCACTGGCTGCCGAAGAAGTCCGGGATGACGCGAAGACATTCGGGCGCCTCAAGACTGCCCGGGACGCTGCGCGACGCGGCGGACAGCTGATCCGACAGCTGATGACCTTCGCACGACAGAAGGAGGTCGGCCAGGAGCGGATCAGTCCCGTCCGTATCGTCGAGAACCTCGTGCCGTTGATCGATCGCGCGCTAGGCGGCGCGGTCGAGTTGTCGCTGAAACTCGATGCCGAGGCAGGCCGAATCGATGCGAGCGCGGCCCAGCTCGAGAGCGCGATAGTCAATCTCTGCGTGAATGCGAGGGATGCGATCGCGCGGGACGGCCGGGTGGAGATCGCCGTAGACAACGCGAACGGCAGCGTGCTGGGCGTCGCTGACGACTCGGCGGTGCGGATCCGCGTAACTGACGATGGCCGCGGGATTCCCGAGGGGCTGCTGGACCAGGTCAAGCGGCCGTTCTTTACGACCAAATCGGACAGCGGCGGAACCGGCCTCGGCCTCAGCATGGTGGAACTGTTCGTCGGTCAGTACGGCGGCGTGCTGGAGATCGACAGCGTGGCAACTGAGGGAACGTCTATCACCATGACGTTTCCGCGTTCCGGTGACGAGGTCGACGAAACGGCCAGCGGTACGATGCCCCTGCCCGTGCTGCCACGCGGTGATGAGACGATCGTAGCTGTCGCTCGTGAGCAGTCTTTGCTGGACACGATCGAGCAGATACTGGGTGTGCTCGGTTACTCCGTGCTGACGTCTATAGATGAGGCTACCGCGCGGCAACAAGTTCGTGAGCGGGCGCCGGATTTGATCATTGTGGACGGACGGACGGAAGACGGTTTGCTCGAGACAGCCGTGGCGGCCGGCAATGACGGCTGCCGCTGCCTGCAGCTCGTCAGCCCGTCCGTCGCCGAAGAGAATGACAATGACGGTGGCAGCGGCGTCGTCACGCCGACGCGGACCCTGACAAAGCCGTTTTCTCTCCCGGACCTGGCGATCACGGTTCGCGACGTGCTCGACGAGGAATCGCCGTAGCCTGACGACTCACAGGCCGACAAACGTGTCGTGAGCTGCTGCGACCAGTCCGGGTCTAGTGCTCCTCGAGTTCGGTAGCGAGCAGCTCCAACGCATTCGCGAGTGCCTGCATTGCAGCCAGTTGCTCCTGCGAAAGCGAGGACAGCGCTTCGCGCAACTGTTTGAGGCGCCGTTCGTGGGCCCGCTGGAATACACGGCGCCCCTTGGCGGTTGCCGCGACCAGCACGCCGCGACCGTCAGTCTTGTCTTCCAGGCGCCGAACGAGTCCGTCGTCAACGAGCGCGGACACCATGCGTGACATGGTCGCCGGCCTTACGATCTCGCGATCGGCCAGCGCCGTCACCGAAATCGGACCTTCTGACTGAATAGTCGCCATCGCACTCAGCCGCTCGGGTGTAATGCCGGCAGGGAGCTCGAGGTTCCGCAGCTGGCGCGCCAGCCTCGCAAATTTGTCGTTCAGCAGAACGGCGACCTGGTTCGCATTGGCGGTCGACACGCGTGTGCCCATAACTGGAAATCTCCCGGTATACGTCAGCAAATAGTCAGGCCATCGAAATATACAGACTTATCCCGCCGTGAACACCCTGTCGCCATAAACGGGAATCCTGTCCCAGCTGAGGCGCTGCGCAATCATGGCGTGGTTGGCTTCGTGCGCTCATGCGGTCAATGGGTGACCGTGAAACGCAGAGCGACGACGCGCTCCGGGATGATCGACGGGTTCTCGGGATCGATATCCTGGAACAGAAAGTCCTCGTTCGTTGCGTTTTCGATAGTGAACATAAGCTTTCCTCGCTGCCGCGGCAGTCGGTAAGCGACCGACAGATCGAGCACGAAGAAGCTGTCGCGTCCATCGAAAAGCGTTTGTGAATCAAAGCCTTCCGAGGCGAATCGTCCGGACTGCCGGACGTGAGTCAGACGGGCGCCGACACGCAGCCGCTGCCCAGGGAAATAATTGACTTCGATAGGCAACCGGCGCGTGTCCAATGCGGCGAAGCCCTCGATGAAGGAGCGGCCGTCGATATCGAAGCGATCCCGCTGGTAGTAGGCGCTGAACGTGAAACGATCGGACGGAAACCAGTGGACGAAGGCCTGTTGCTGGTCTTCGTCGCGTCGCACCGTGTCGAGTAGCAAAGCCCCCTGGGGACCGATAATCTGGGCCACTGAGCTCGTGTCTCGCTGTGAGATTTCGACACCGCCGAGCAGGTCGCTGCTGAACCGGTGATCGATGCCGGCCCCGAGCCTTTCCGCGTGCTCGCCGCGCACGCCACTCAGGTATTGCGTGAAGCCCATCAGATGCGTCGGCTCGAGCCTTGGTGGAATGCCGCGGCGAGAGGAAACGCGGCCCTGCGTGGAGTGGGTGAGGGCGGCGCGTAGCGATGTGCTCGGTGTTAAAGCATAACGCAGCCCGAGCTTGGGGTTGGTGTTTCGCTGCCACGCGCCTTCGACACGGACGCGATCCATCGACAGGCCCATCGTTGCGTTCAACCGTTCGGTGATGTCGATCGCGCCGTAGCTGTATATGGCGACCTGACCACCCAGTATTTCTTCCGCGAACGTAAACGACGTCCCTTCTGCGGATCCGAAGGGACCGCCCGGCGGCAGCTGTAAAATCGAGGTACGGTCTTCCTGCTGATCAAGGCGATAAATTCCGTTGGTCACCTGCCAGCGACCAATGTCGATCGTGTGCTGAATTTCCAGCCCGGCGGAGCTATTTGCCTCGGACACGTCGAACGCCGGGTGAGTATCGAAGCCGGCGAACTCGCTGACATTTAAGTGAATCTGCAAGCTCCCGCGGCCGAATCGGCGAAGCATGCCGAGGCTCAATGAGTCGATTGATTCCTCGCTACGCAGCACCGGATCGAAATTCGTCGGATCGAACAACAGTCGCAGCGTGCCGTGCGCGGTCTCCGAATGCCGGGCCTCGAGCAGGTAGTTAGACGTGGCATCGGGCTGGAACTGCAGAAAGGCGTTCGTGACCTGCTGGTCGACGTCGTTGTTCGGCCGGAACCCGTCCGACTGAAAACCGAAGTGTCCGACACCGTAGGCCAGTCGATCTGTGAGGCCTGTCAGTGTCGCGTCATAGCCGGAGGTGCCGAGCGATGCGCCGACGCCCGACGCGCGCAGACTCACGCCGTTGGATGGCACGATGCTGCCGAATTCACCGCCGGCGAGCTCGCTCGGTCCTAGGTCGTCGACGATGTACAGGCTGGGCTCGCCGATCTGCGGTGGCAGTGGGTTCTGGCCCAGAGGCTGAAGCAGGCGGGACTGATAGTGCTCGTTCACTCGAACGAACTCGTGGCGCGGCAAGCGCGAATAGGCATGGCTGAGCATGCGGTGGCCGCTGAAGTCCGTCGTTCCGGGCGGTGTCGCTCGCCAGCCTTCTCTCAAGCCCCAGGCGTCGAAACCGATGTCGCGAAACAGGTGGCTGAAACCAAACTCCCTGACAGCGCTGTCGGCGTCGAGTCCGAACTGCCCGCGAAACACCGGCACGTTCTGGTTGAGCGTCGCGGCCTGCTCGAAGGCCTGCAGAGCAGCCACGGGACGGCCGGCGCGGCGCTCGACGATTGCGCCGTACAGAGCGGCGGTCGGGTCATCGGGGTTCAGCTGCCGCGCGAGCGCGAGCTGTGTGAGCGCCAGCTCGCCACGGCCCTCGTCTGCATAGATCTTGGCAATCAGGCTGCGGATCGCGGCATTCATTGGGTCGAGAATGACGGCAAGCTCCAGCTGGTCCCGGCCTGCAATCGGGTCGCCGCGCCTCAGCAAGCCCAGTCCCCAGCCGGCACGGGGCAGCGGCGATGAGGGATCCAGCCTCGTCGCGCGCTCGAACGATGCGAAAGCGCCGTCGAAATCGCCCTGATCGAGCAGCACGAATCCGAGGACTGTCGATGCGTGACCATAGGCCGGCTCGATGGCGAAAGCCCGGCGGGCTTCGCCTTCCGCGTCCCGGCTTCGCCCGCCGGCAAGATAGAGCTCCGCGAGTCGAGCGGCTGCGACAGCGCTCTCGGGAGCCAGGCTGATCGCTTGCAACGCGTCATCGATGCCGCGGCTCCTGCTGAGCTCCGCCTGCATGACGTAGGAGTGCGCCAGCCAGCCCGGCGCGTAGCCCGGGCTCTCTCTCAGGACCTCGGTTGCATGGCGCGCCGCGACGCCAATTTCTCCAACTGCCAGTGCAATCATCGTTCGCAACGACGGAATGCCCGGATGATCGGGTTGCAGGGATTCGGCTGCTTCCAGATCGTCGGCGGCAGCCGAGTAGGCGCCGCGGCGAATTCGCGCGCCGGCGCGGCGAATCAGCAATTCGGCAGATTCAGCCTGCGCGGTCGGTGAGAACTCAGGCGTCAGCAATATTCGTGCGGAGAACGGGGTCCAGCGCGTGGCGGCGAACGGATCGGGATTAGCGGTAATCGACGCTGCACCCGTAGCGCCGGCGCGGCCGGTTTCGCCGGCCTGGACCTGGACTGCCTGCGTGCCCGCCGTCAATGCAACGATTCCTTCGACGACGGTCACTTCGGCGGCAGCCGAGTTGCTTGCCAGAACGAACTCCGTCCCGTCGAGGCCCGCATTCATATAGGGGGTCGAGAAGGTCAACTCCCGCGGATCGCGGCCTATGATGTGAATGATGCCGCGAATGAGCTCGATCAGTGAGCCCCGGCCGGTTTCCGGCTGGGGGAGCTGCAGCTGCGTGTTCTGGTCGATGCGGAACAGCGTCTTGTCCGGCAGGCGCAGGCCCGCCCGGGAGTAAGGCCCGACATGAATGATGTCACCCCGGCAGGCGACATCGCCGAGCTCGACGGCCTGCCACGGGCCTTGCCCGGCGCGCCGGACCTCGACCAGGCCGCTGGTCGTCACGAATTCCGCCTGCCAGGATCCGCAGGCCGACTGCGCGACCGCATCGGCCGACCAGCCAAGCCCGATGCAGCCGGCGCCCAGTAAGCAGAGTTGGGGAACGATCCGGGGACGCTGCGCAGGCGGTCGGCGGGTCTTCTGACTGATTGAATCGGAGAGAATCATCTCTCGCCCCGGTTGCGCGTAGCCTGCAAGCCTTGGGAAAGGGATAATTCCACTCGTGCCTGCGTACTTCGAATTTATATGTTAAGAATCACTAATTATTTTAGTCTAAGCCGTCGGGAAGGCGTGTCAAGGCGATTCGAGGGGTGCCCGTCGCGGTGATGCCTCGTTCGCAATCGATCGTGCCTGCGGTTGCGGTCGGCATTCTGGGTCTCGTGTCGGCATTCGTTCCGGTCCTCCAAACACTCGAGGAAGGCCTCGGGCTCCGTGGGTTATTCGAGCTCCGCGGCCCTCGAGACGCGCCAGACGAAGTGGTGATCGTCTCCATTTCCCGAGACTCGGCTGAAACGCTCGGCCTGCCGTCCAACCTGGTGCAGTGGCCTCGCCGTGTCCACGCGGACGCAATAGAAGCGATTGCCGAAGCCGGCGCTGCGGCGATCGTCATGGACATCGCATTCGAGACGAAGCGCGACGACGCCGATGACACCCGCCTTGCAGCGGCGATAGAGCGCGCCGGGCGGGTGGTCCTGCTCGAGCACATTCGGGCGGGCAGCCGGCCGATACCGGGGCTCGAACTGGAGGCACGAGAGCTCAGGCAGGTAGCGGCCTACGAGCCATTCAGAAGCAGGGCGATCGGCGCTGGCCCGTTTACGTTGCCGACCTTTCCGATACGGACCAGTCAGTTCTGGGCGTTCGGCGCCGGCGATGCCGACGGGCCGATGTTGCCGGCACTGGCGCTGCAGGCCTACCTGCTCGACAGCTATCCGGCATTCATCGATTCGCTCGCCGGCATCACGGACGCTTCGCGGAACCTCTCGCTCCCCCCGGATGCGACTCTGCCCGGTCGCTTACAGGACGTGATGCGCTCCATCCGACGCATCTACCAGCGCGACCCGGACCTGATGCGCCGCGTGTCCGCGGCACTGGATGAGTCGCCTGAATCGCCTGAATCGCCTGAATCGGCAGAGCAGCGCGCCGCCGTCGAAGCTCTGAATGCGCTTTACGGCGGCAGTTCGAGCCGCTATCTGAACTTCTTCGGGCCCAGCGGGACGATCAGGACATACCCGTTCCACGAGGTGCTCGGTGCCGAATACGCTTCGAGTATGGGCAGGGATCTGGCCGGCAAGGTCGTATTCGTCGGCTACGCCGATCGTGAGCAGTCGGAACAGCAGGACGAATTTATCTCGGTCTATTCAGAAGAGACTGGCCTCAGCCTCGGTGGCGTAGAAATCGGTGCGACCGCCTTTGCGAATCTGCTGCACCGTAACTCGGTCGTGCCGTTATCCAGGGGCACGCAAGTCGCACTGCTGCTCGTCTGGGGCATTGTCGCCGGACTGATCGTCACAGCCCTGCGTCTGCCATTCGCAATCGCCGCTGCGTGCGTGCTCGCGATCCTGTATCTCGCAAGTGCCGTTGCCCTGTTCTCCTCGCAGGCGCTCTGGCTACCGTTGGCCATTCCGTTGGGTCTGCAGTTGCCGCTGCTGGTGATCGCTGACACGTTGCTCCGTTACAGGCGAATCGCCGCGCAGCGTGAAACTCTGCGCGCCGCGCTGGGCCCGTACGCGGCGCCGGTGGTGGTCGAGCGGCTCGCGCGCGATGTTCGCGACCGACGGGAGGGCAGCAACGTAGTTTTCGGGACCTGCCTGGTTACGGACGTTACGGGCTACACGAGCCTGGCCGAGCGAATGGAGCCTGACGAGCTCGCAGAGCTGATGCGCCGCTACTTCGAGGGCATCGGGGGCACGGTCACGGCGCACGGGGGCAGCGTCGGCGATGTGGCCGGCGATTCGATGGTGGGCGTGTGGGTCGCGTCGCGCGCCGCCGGTGAGACGGTCCGGCATGCAACGGCAGCCGCACTGGACATCGAGCGACAGGTACGGGCCTTCAATCTGCAGAACGCCGATACGCCACTCGATACGGCGATCGGGATTGAGGCCGGACGTATCGCGTTGAGTCCCGATGGTGCGCGCGGCTACCAGCGGCCGGTCGGCGACATCGTCAACACCGCGGCCCGCATCCAGAGCCTCAACCGCGTTCTCGACACACGTATTCTGATGTCCGGATCGGTTCGGGAGGGCGACGAATCGGATCGATCACGCTATCTCGGCCGCTATCTCTTGTTGGGCAAGAGCAGGGTGCTCGACATCTGGGACCTGCAACCGGTCGACGGCTCGCCGGTTGCCCCGCAAGCTGCGTTCCGCGAGGGTCTGGCGCTGTTCGAGGCTGGCGCATTCGAAAAAGCGCACGTCCACTTCCGATTTCTCGCGGCGGAGTTCGAGCGAGACGGCCCGGCCCGGTTCTATCAGCGGCGCTGTCAGCACATCATCGAAACGGGTAGCGCCGGCATGCGTGATGGCGCCATCGTCATTTCCACCAAATAACCGCCCGGGGCCGGAGCGCGGCGCCACCGCGGCCCGCGAGATCAGTTCAGCAGCGCCGCTACCTGCAGTTGGCCGGCCGTTTGCATCTCATCGATGACAGCGGCGTTGGCATCCAGATAATCGATCAGGGCATCGACCTGAGCGATGTCTGCGGGCCCGCCGAGCAGGGCGGCGAGCCGCTCCAGCGCTCGTGCGCGCTGGCTCGATGGGGCTGCGGCAATCAGCGTGATCAGCCGAAACATTCGATCCTGATTCTCGAGATCGAGTCGCGTGATCGAATCGATTAGCCGGGAAATGTCATCACGGGGAGAGACGGCGAGGCTACTGGCTTTGGGCATGGTCCGTCCTGGCGCGGGAACAGTTCTGATACTGGCGTGCGCGGCGTGATGGAACTGTCAAGAAGTTGACACTCGGCGCCGATTCTGTGTGCTGTGTCACGAAGTTGACAGACAGCGTCGCATTTCTGGCCGAACCTAATAGCACTGCTGAGCTGCGGTATCGGTATCACTGCAGCATCGGTGGTGTGAAATGTTTAAGGAGTGCGATCGAATGAAATCTCTACGACTGATTCTGGCCATGGTGCTTCTGCTGCCGCTCGCCGCCGGTGCGGCTGCGCTTACGAGCCAGGACGCGCAATCCTCGGTGATTCAGGAAATCGGCTCGGCGCCGTTCCCGCCCACCACCGAAGGTTACGACTGCTGCTGGATATGGGTTGGCGGAGCCTGGCGCTGCTATCCCTGCTGAACGATCCTGCTGAATCCGGGGGAGGGGCCCGCAGGCGGTGCGGGCGCCTCCGATCGGTCCACTGTCGCGACCGGAGCGTCAGGTGCCCTGAACCCCGGCCCGGACCTGCCTGATCAGCGCCTGCCGGTCGACGATTGCGATTCGGCCTCGCGTGACCCGCACCCAGCCTTGCTGGCGCCACTCGGTCAGCGTCTGATTGACGATCTGACGCGAGACGCCGCAGAAGCTCGCGAGTTCGTTCTGCGAAATTCTCAACTCGAGTTCGCGGTCCCCCATCTGCTGTCCGTCGATCGCGGCCAGCGTCAGCACCCGTTTGGCCAGCCTGGCTGCCCCGGGCAGAAAAGCCGAGTCCTCGACCAGCTCGCTCGTCCATCTGAGGCGCGCGCAAAGCAGTTTCAGCAACTGCAACGCCAGTGAAGATTCCTTTTCTATCAGAGCGAGAAAGTCTGCCCGCTGGATCACGACGAGCCGGCACTCTTCGAGCGCCGTGGCACCTGCGGTGCGCTCGGCGCCGTCCATCACTGCGATTTCGCCGAAGCTATCTCCGGGCTCGATGATGTTGAGATAGGCGACGCGCCCGTCGTCCGCTGCCGCGCTTATTCGAACCCGTCCGGCCGCAACTGCATACAGAGCGTCCCCCGGGTCGCCCTGCGAGAAGATCGTTGCACCCTTGCCGAAAGTACGGAGATTGCCAAGCGCTGCAATCCGCTCCAGGGCATCGGCTGGCAGATCCCGAAACAGCGAGTTGCTCCGCAGAATCGCGGCGGCTACGCCCGCCGGACTTTTTCCTGAAGGTATACTCAAAGTCGCCCGCCAAGCCGGGTGGTCGGAGTCGCGTGCGTCCAGTGTGTCGTCCCCGGGCGCTCATCGCAACATGGCGCGGCGCGCAGCGATGCGGTTGACGCGTCGTTCCGGTGCCTTGCGGACTCAGGAAGCTCGACAGAGGGGGCTCGACAGAAGGATGAATTCATGAGCGGCATTCCGATGACCCTGGCCGGACGGCTGCTCGCGCGCGACTGGCGCTCCGGCGAAGTGCTCGTGCTGCTGGCAGCGTTGATCGTATCGGTCGCCGCGATGAGCGCCGTCACATTCTTCACGGACCGGGTCCGCCAGGCGGTCACACAATCGGTCAGCGAGTCGCTCGCCGCAGATATCCGCGTCGAGTCCGTCAACCCGCTCGAGCCGTTCTTCACCGAAATCGCGGACCGTGAGGAAGTAGACACGGCCGAAATCGTGCACTTTCGCAGTGTACTGATCGTCGGCGAGCTCAGTTCGCTGATCGATTTGCGCGGCGTCTCCGATGCGTACCCGCTGCGCGGCGAGGTCCGCATTGCCGATCGTTTGTCCGGTGATCCGTATCGGGCGCTCGGTGCGCCGCCGGTCGGCGAGGCCTGGGCGGAGCCGGCGCTGATGGCGCGTCTCGGGCTCGTGGTCGGTGACAGCATCTCTGTCGGCCAGCGCGAGCTCACAATCTCGCAGACCCTCGAGTTCCGCCCGGACGAGGGCTGGCGCCTGATGGAGATCGCACCGACGCTGCTGATCAATCTGGAGGACATCTCTTCGACCGGTCTGCTCCAGCCAGGCAGCGTCGCCGAATACGAGCTGCTGTTCGCCGGCAGCGAGTCGCGTCTCAATGACTTCCGTGCATCGGTTGAGCCACTGCTGACGGTCGATCATGAGCTTCGGGACATTCGCGATGCCCGCCCCGAAGTCCGGCGATCGATGGAACGGGCCGAGCAGTTTCTGGTGCTGGCTGCTCTCGTCAGCGTGCTGCTCGGCGGTGTGGCGGTGGCGATGGCGGCCAGGCGCTTCGTGACGAAACGTCTTGACGCCGTTGCGCTGATGAAATGCATCGGCGCTCGCTACGCCGATATTCTCCGGCTCAACCTGATTCAGCTCACCATGCTCGTGGTCGCTGCAGGCATCGCCGGCACGTTGATCGGTTTCGTGGCGCAATTCGGCCTGACGGCTTTGCTTGTGGACTTCATCGAGGCGCAGCTTCCGGCCGCGAGCCTCGGCGGCGCATGGCTCGGCGCTGTGACGGCGCTCGTCGTCGCGGTGGGCTTCGCGCTTCCGCCGCTGCTGCAGCTCGGCCGCGTGCCGCCGGCGCGCGTCCTCCGACAGGATCTCGACCCGCCACCGCTCCGGCACGTGGCGGTCTATGGTGCGGCGATCGGCGCGATCGGCCTCATGCTCTACGGGATGTTCGGCGACGCCGAGCTGATCGCCTACGTGATCGGTGGTGCGCTCGTTACGCTCCTGGTCCTCTATGGTGCCGGGCGTCTGCTGGTCGTCATACTGCAGCGCGTCCGCGGTGGCGTAGGCGTGGCCTGGCGTTATGGTGTTGCGAACGTCGCTCGCCGGGGGCGCGAGAGCAGCATCCAGGTCGTTGCCTTCGGTCTCGGGCTGATGGTGCTTCTGTTGCTGACACTCGTCCGAACCGAGCTCATGGTCGAATGGCAGGGAATGTTGCCCACGGAGGCCGCGAATCGTTTTCTGATCAATATTCAGCCGGGCGAACCGGAGACACTCGCCTCGTTCCTGGAGGAGCGCGGGGTTGCAGCGCCGCAGTTCACGCCGCTGGTCCGCGCCCGCATCAGCCACGTCAATGGTCAGGCCGTCAGTGAGTATGAGGCGCGCGACGACCGTGCCAGAAACGAGCTGAACGACGAAATCAATCTGACATGGGCGGAAGAGCTCAAGAGCGACAACGAAGTGACGGCCGGAGAATGGTGGGAACCGGGCGACCTGCGGCCGCAGCTCTCGATCGAAGAGAGCCTGCTCGCGGAAATCGGTCTCGAGCTCGGTGACGAAATCACCTATTCAATCGGCGGGTCGAGTCTGACGGTCGAGATCACCAGCGTTCGCCGCATTCAATGGGATACGTTTCAGCCAAACTTCTTCATGACCGTCAATCCCGGCGAAATAGAGGCTTTCGCCCATACGTTCATCACCAGTTTTCACGTCCCGGCCGACAAGCGCGACATTACACTCGACGTGGTTCGCGAGTTTCCGTCGATTTCGGTTATCGACATCGAAGCTGTTCTCGAACAGGTCCGAAGCGGGATGACCCGTGCCGCGCTGGCCGTGCAGTATGTCTTCCTTTTCACGATTGCGGCCGGCGTCATGGTCCTGCTCGCGGCAATACAGGCGACGCGCGACGAGCGAATGTTCGAGAGCGCGGTGCTGCGGACGCTCGGTGCCAAACGTTCGATAGTGCTGCAGGGCGTGGCGGCGGAATTCACCGCTCTGGGCCTGCTGGCCGGAACGCTCGCCGCTGCGGGCGCAGCTGCTCTCGGTTACGTGGTGGCCACACAGGTCTTCGAGCTCGAGTACGCGCCAGGTATCCTGATCTGGGTGGCCGGGCTCGGCGTCGGCGCGCTGATCGTCGGCGCCAGCGGCACGCTCGCCGTACGGTCTGTCGTCGATGAGTCGCCCGTCGCGACGTTGCGCGGCGTATAGTCGCTCCCGCGACCGAAGCCGCGATGCACTATTCGACAGAGGCTGACGACCACGGCTTGCCGCACAGCCCGTTCAAATCCTGTGTCGTGCCACGGCCGATCGGCTGGATTTCGACACTGGGTAAGGACGGTGTGACGAATCTCGCGCCGTTCAGCCAGTTTCAGAACGTCACTTACGACCCGCCGATCGTCATGATCGCGGCGAATCAACGCACCCGAGGCGGTCGCAAGGACACCACGATCAATATCGAGGACACCGGGGAGTTCGTCTGGAACATGGCGACCTGGGATCTTCGCGAGGCAGTCAACGTGACATCCGAGGAAGTGGCTTCCGACGTCGACGAGTTCGAAGCAGCCGGATTGACGAAGGCCGCGTCGCTGGACGTCGCGCCGCCACGTGTCGCAGAGTCACCGGTGCACTTCGAATGCAGGCACCTGCAGACAGTACGCATTCCGGGAAACGGCGTCATGGGGTCTGCAGATCTGATCCTTGGACGGGTAATAAGGATTCATATCGCCGA
This sequence comes from Candidatus Rariloculaceae bacterium, assembly GCA_965223375.1. Lineage (GTDB taxonomy): Bacteria > Pseudomonadota > Gammaproteobacteria > Steroidobacterales > Rariloculaceae > CBDCWM01. The sequence continues at coordinate 45,126 of OZ245000.1, read as the reverse complement.
CGACGCACTAACGAGCGATGGCCGTCTCGATATTCCGAGAATCCGACCGATCGCTCGACTCGGCTACTTCGACTACACGGTCGTCGACCAGACGTTCGAGATGCACCCGCCGGGAAACGACCCGCGGCGATTGAAGGGCCTGGCCGGCGATCGCGTCCGCTGACCGCCCACCGCGCCTGTCGGCCCCGGAGCGCGCCATGCTAATCTTGCGCTCATGATCACGCTATACACGTCCGCGACGCCGAACGGCTGGAAAGCATCGATAGGGCTCGAGGAATGCGGCCTCGATTACAGCGTCCATCACATCAAGATGGACAAGCTCGAGCAGAAGGAGCCGTGGTATCTGAAGCTGAATCCCAACGGCCGGATTCCGACGATAGTCGATCACGAGGCGGACGATTTTGCCGTATTCGAATCCGGCGCCATCCTGATCTACATCGCCGAGAAGACTGGCATGTTCCTGCCGACCGACGCGAAAGGGAGATCATTGGTGCTGCAGTGGCTGATGTTCCAGATGGGCGGCGTCGGCCCGATGATGGGGCAGGCCAACGTCTTTTTCCGCTACGCGCCGGAGCGGATTCCGTACGCGATAGAGCGCTACCAGCGCGAGGTCAGACGGTTGTTCGAGGTGCTGGACACGCAGCTGGCCGATCACGAGTACCTGGCCAGCGACTATTCGATCGCCGACATCGCAACCTGGCCGTGGGTCTGGGGTTATCGCTGGCCGGGCGTCAGCATAGACGGCCTCGATCATCTCGCGCGCTGGATCGACCAGGTGGGCGCCCGGGACGCTGTCCGGAAGGGACACCAGATACCGGAGCCGGTCGACATGGACGAAATGCTGAGAAAAGCCGATGAGGCGACCAGCAAGGTACGCGGGATTCTGGCATGAACATCGATGATCTGATCGCGATCGACGTTCACACGCATGCCGAAATCTCGTCGCGGGAGCCGCAGGAACCGACGGTCTTTCAGGAAGCCGCACAGAAATACTTCAAGCACGACAACCCCAGGCCGACCATCGCGGAAATCGCGGCGCACTACCGCGAGCGCAAGATTGCCTGCGTCATCTTTCCGGTGGACGGGCAGCGGGCTACCGGTGACCGGCCGGTGTCGAACGAAGAGGTGGCCGAGCTCGCCGCCGATCACAGCGACATCATGATTCCTTTCGCAAGCGTCGATCCGTTGCGTGGCGACGAGGCCGTTCGCGAGGCGCGTCGAATGATCGACGACTACGGCATCAAGGGCTTCAAGTTCCATCCGCAGTACCAGGCGTTCTTCGCGAACGACCGCGCGGCGTATCCCGTGTATGAGGTGATCGCAGAGGCACAGCTGCCGGCACTGTTTCATACCGGGCATTCGGGAATGGGTACGGGTCTCCGCGGGGGCGGCGGTATTCGTCTCAAGTACGGAAACCCGATGGACGTGGACGACGTGGCGGTCGACTTCCCGGACATGCCGATCATACTTGCTCACCCGTCCTGGCCCTGGCAGGACGAGGCGTTATCTGTGTGCCTGCATAAGCCACAGGTCTATATCGACCTGTCGGGCTGGTCGCCGAAGTACTTCCCGCCGCAGCTCGTTCACTACGCGAACACGCAGCTGCGGCACAAGGTGCTTTTCGGTACCGATTACCCGCTGATCACGCCGGATCGCTGGCTGAAAGACTTTGCCGAGATCAAGATTCGCGACGAAGTAAGGCCGTTGATCCTGAAAGAGAATGCCGCCCGGCTTCTGAAGCTCGGCGCCTACGCAGACAGGGCCGCGTGAGCCTGGCGACCGGGGGTCCGACCGTGAGTCGTCGCGATCTGCTGACGGGAGCAGTTGGCATCGTTGCGGCGCCAGGGGCGGTGCGGGGACAGGACGCACCGTCGTTGCCCGGGCAGGGTGAATATCTGATTCGCGGCGGCTACGTGCTGACGATGGACCCGGACGTGGGCGATATAGACGGCGCGGACGTCCATGTGCGCGACGGCGCCATCATTGCCGTGGGGCCGAATCTCATCGCACCGGACGCGACGGTGCTCGATGCGAGTGAGTATCTGGTTCTGCCCGGCCTGGTGGAAACTCACTGGCACGTCTGGACGACGATGCTTCGAAGCATGTCCGGCGACATCGCCGAGCATGGCTATTTCCCGACATCCCGGACGGTCGGGGCAGCCTACCTGGCCGACGACATGTATGTCAGCGGCCGGCTGGCGCTCGCTGAAGCAATCAATTCGGGTATCACGTTCGTGCATGACTGGTGCCACAACGTCCGGTCACCGGCGTATGCGGAGGCTGCCTTGCTGGCGCTCAGGGAATCCGGGATTCGCGGGCGATTCAGTTACGGCACGCCGACCGGGCATCCCGGCGAATCACCGATCGATCACGAGGATCTCGCTCGGCTTGCGGCTACGTGGGAAGACGGCGATTCCGGCAGACTGGACCTCGGACTCGCGTGGCGGGGCGCCGGGACCGAAGCGTCGCTCGAAGACGCCCGCGTCGCTCGCGAGCTCGGCCTGCCGTTGTCGGTACACGTCAACAATTTTCAGTCGAACGCCGGCGGCATCCAGGCACTTGCCGACCGTGACCTGCTCGGTCCCGACGTCCAGCTGATTCATGCGATCTGGTCGTCGCCGGAAGAGATCGACGCCGTTGCACGAAGCGGTGCGAGCCTGAGCCTGTCGCCGTACACCGAGCTTCGGATCGGGTTCGGTTTTCCGATGACGGGGGAGTATCTGGCCGCCGGTGTGCCGATCGGCCTTTCCGTCGATACTCCGGCGCTCTCCGGCAACGCGGACATGTTCGCGATCATGAAAGTGATTCAGAACGTCGAGAACGCGCGCGCACTGGATGAAACGCGGCTGACGGCCCGCCGGGTTCTAGAGCTCGCGACGATTGAGGGTGCGCGGTCGATGGGCGTCGCCGATCAGGTCGGTTCACTGACACCCGGAAAGCGCGCCGATCTGATACTGGTCGATACACGCGACATCAACCTCGGCGTCGTCGCGGAGCCGACTCACGCGCTCGTCGAGGCAGCGCAGCCCGCAAACGTCGACTACGTCATGGTCGATGGTCGCTTCCTGAAGCTCGAAGGCCGACTCGCCGCTGCCGACACGGATGCCATCGTCAGCAACGCCAGAACGGCAGCCTCGGCCGCGCGGGAGCGGGCGGGTTGGTGGTAGACCGGTCACGCCGGATTCGCGGCATGGTTCCGGTTCTATAGAATTCGTCGCTCCAGCCGACCGACAGGAACGTTTCGCTTGCAAACACAGCCCCGCGGTACGCTCGCCGTTCTGTTTGGCGGCGTGTTGCTCGGCGCCCTCGACATCGCCGTCGTCGGACCGGCGATGCCGGCGATCCGGGCTACCTACGGGCTCGATGCCGGCGATCTGTCCTGGATACTGAACGTCTACATCCTGCTCGCAATGGTCTCAGCACCGTTGCTCGGTGCCTGGTCCGATCGTGCCGGTCGACGGCAGGTCTACGTGGCATGCCTGGCGGTATTCGGGATCGGGTCCCTGCTGGTCGCGCTCGCACCGTCATTCTGGGTCATGTTGCTTGGGCGCGGCGTGCAGGCGGCCGCCGCCGGCGGCCTGCTGCCGGTTGCGAGCGCCGTCATTGCGGACACGTATCCGGAAAACCGGCGCGGCCGAATGCTCGGGCTGATCGGCGCCGTGTTCGGGATCGCCTTCGTGCTGGGCCCGGTGCTCGGTGCGATCCTGTTGCCTTTCAGCTGGCGCTGTCTCTTCCTGCTCAATCTGCCGTTGCTCGCGGTCCTGTTGCCGCTGGCTGCGCGCGTCCTGCCCGGGGCGAGCGGCGCGGATGCGCGCAAGCCCGATCTGCTGGGCGCCAGCCTGATGGCCTTGTTACTGGCCGTTCTCGCCGTGCTGCTAACCGGGGTCGACACTCTGCTGGACAGTCGGCTTCCCGGCTACCTGCTGATCGTTGGCGGCTTCTCGGTCCTGGCGGTGCTGGCCACGCAGCTTTGGCGCGTCGAGTTGCGGGCGGAGTCGCCGCTCCTGCCGCCGAAATTGCTGACGTCGCGACCGATGCGGTCGGTCGGCGTGCTGGCCGTCGCGACCGGCTTCGTGGAGGCGACGATGGTCTTTCTGCCAACGCTCGCCGTGGCCGCGTTCGCCGTCACCCCGCAACGCGCGAGCATGATGCTGCTGCCGCTCGTGGCCGCACTGATTGTCGGTTCGACGGTCGCCGGCCGACTGCTCGATCGATGGGGGCCCGTGCCGATCATCAGGGGAGGAATGTCACTGATCGTGATCGGTCTTGCAGTGCTTGGCCTGCGCGAGCCCGACGGTCTGTCGTTCTATACGGGCGGCCTCGCCGTTGGACTCGGCCTTGCCTCGCTGCTCGGCGCGCCGCTGCGCTTCCTGGCTCAACGAATCGCCGGTCCGGCTGCGCGCGGTGCCAGCCAGGGCATCCTCACGGTCTTTCTCGGCACCGGTCGGCTCGCAGGCGCGGCGCTGATCGGTGGTATCGTGCCGTCGGGAAGCGTGGAAACAGATGGATTTCGGCTCGCCATGCTGCTGATCGCCGCGATCTGCGCCGCCAGTTTGATGCTGACGGGCAAGGGCCGGGTAGACGCAGGGCAGGGCGACGTCGTCAATTGAGGCCTGGAGATGAAATGATTCGGGCCGACGCACGGTCGGCTCGGGTATCGGCAGGGTGCAGGCCCGCAAACGGGAGGCTCGGGATGCTGGATTTCGTGCGCAAGTACTACGGCGAGATGCTCGCCAGAACGGAAGACCTGAAAACAAACGCCTGTTGTACGACGGAACCGCCGCCGGGCTACGTCGCCGAGGCACTCACAGGCATCCATCACGAGGTCAGCTCACGCTACTACGGTTGCGGGCTGGTGTTGCCGGAAGCACTCGAAGGCTGCTCCGTGCTCGATCTCGGCTGCGGCACGGGCCGGGACTGTTATCTGCTGTCGCAGCTTGTCGGTGAGGGCGGCCGGGTGGTCGGCGTCGACATGACCGAGGAACAACTGGCGGTCGCAGAGCAGTATCGCGACTATCACGCGAGCGCATTTGGCTACGCGGCATCGAATGTCAGCTTTCACCAGGGATATATAGAGCTTCTGGACGAGCTGCCGTTCGAAGCCGGTAGTTTCGATCTGATCGTGTCGAACTGCGTCGTCAATCTGAGTGCGGACAAGCCCGCTGTCTTGCGCGGCGCCAAGCGCCTGCTGAAGCCCGGTGGCGAGATCTACTTTGCCGATGTGTACGCCGACCGGCGCGTTCCGGGGTCAGTCGCGGCCGATCCGGTCCTCTATGGCGAGTGCCTCGGCGGTGCCCTGTACTGGAACGACTTCCTCGAGATCGCGAAAGCGAGCGGTTTTCCGGACCCCCGGCTGATCACGTCACGACCGATTGAACTCACCGATCCGGCGATCGCGGCCGCGGTGCACGGCGTGAACTTCTTTGCGGCGACCTACCGTCTGTTCAGTGTCGATTCGCTCGAGGCCGCCTGCGAGGACTACGGCCAGGCTGTCGTGTACCGGGGAACGATCCCTCACCATCCGGACCGATTTGTGCTCGATGGCCATCACGGAATGGACGCGGGTCGCGTCTTTCCGGTCTGCGGCAACACCTTCGACATCCTCGCAGAGAGCCGATTCGCCGCGCACTTCGATTTCATCGGCGACCGGAGCCGGCATTTCGGAATTTTCCCCGGCTGCGGCACCGATATGCCGTTTTCTAAAGGCGCCGAGGCGGCCGAAGCGGAGGTATCGACCGGCGCCTGCTGCTGAGCTTTCGTCGCTCGGGCGGTAAACTGTCGCTTCCGCAACCGACCAGCCCGCGCAGAATGATCACTCCATGGATAGCACCGTCGATCCTGTCGGCGAATTTCGCCCGTCTCGGCGAGGATGTAGCAGATGTCGTCGCCGCCGGCGCAGACCTCATTCACTTCGATGTCATGGACAACCACTACGTGCCGAATCTGACGATCGGCCCGATGGTGTGTCAGTCCCTGCGCGACTACCTGCGAACCCATGACTGCGAGAAGCCGATCGATGTCCATCTCATGGTGAAGCCGGTCGACCGCATCATCGGTGACTTCGCGGAAGCCGGTGCTACGTATATCAGTTTTCATCCGGAGGCGAGCGAGCATGTCGACCGGAGTCTCCAGCTCATCGCGAGTCACGGCTGCAAGGCCGGCCTCGTTCTCAACCCTGCCACGCCTGTCGATCACCTCCGCCACGTGATGGATCGACTGGATCTGATTCTGCTGATGTCGGTGAATCCGGGTTTCGGCGGACAGAGCTTCATTGAGAGCACGCTCGACAAACTCGCGCTCGTGCGCGACCTGATCGATTCGTCCGGTCGTGAGATTCGCCTGGAGGTCGATGGGGGCGTAAAGGTCGACAACATAGGCAGGATCGCTGCCGCCGGCGCGGACGTCTTTGTCGCGGGCTCGGCGATTTTCGGTGCCGCCGACTATACGGCGACGATTGGCGCGATGCGAAAGAAAATCGCTGCGGCCTGTCCCGGTTGATCGAGTCCGTGGCGCACCGCGCCCACGACGACGTTCTGGTATCCTCGCGTCCCCGAAAAACCGCGGAGCACGGTGCAGATGGGCCTGAAGGTCCACAAGTTTGGTGGTTCCAGCCTGGCGAATGCGGACTGCTTTCGCCGTGTCGCCTCGATTGTCAGCGAGCGCATCGATGACGATTTGATCGTGGTCGTGTCGGCGATGGGTGGTATGACCGATCAACTGCTCGGCACCGTCACCACCGCCGCCGCCGGGAACGATCCGTCGGTCGCTATCGCCGCGATTCGTGAGCGCTATCTGACCGCCGTAGGAGAGCTGATCGACGATCCGGACAGGGCTTCGGAGCTCGAGTCCGCTCAGGCACGGGACATCGACGACATCGAGAACGTCCTTAAGGCCCTGGCTCTCGTTCACGCAGCTTCGCACCGCAGCGAAGGCCTCGTCGCAGGTTTCGGCGAGGTCTGGTCGGCCAGGCTGCTCGCTGCCGTACTGGCGGCCGATCCGAGAGTTGCCGTACCAGTGCGGTTCGTCAACGCCCGCGAAGCGCTGATCATCGAGCACGGGGAAATGGGACCGGCCGTGCACTGGGAACAATCCGCGGCGGCGACCGAGAATCTGCTCGGGAAACCCCATCGGGGTATTGCCGTCATTACCGGCTTCATCGCATCGGACGCGCAGGGGCTACCGACCACGCTCGGCCGCAACGGCAGCGACTACTCCGCTTCGATATTCGCTGCGCTGCTTGGCAGTACCGAAATCAGCATCTGGACTGACGTGGATGGTGTGATGAGCGGCGATCCCAGACTGGTGCCGGAAGCCAAGGTCATCGACCAGATCTCCTACAACGAGGCGATGGAGCTCGCCTATTTCGGCGCCAAGGTCATTCATCCCCAGACGATGGCGCCCGCCGTTGCCCATGATATTCCGATTCGGATTCTGAACACCTTCGCGCCAGACGGCCAGGGAACGACGATAGACTCCCGGTCCGAGCCGGTAGCCGAAATCGTCAAGGGTGTCAGCGCCGTGCGCGGTGTGGCGCTGATCAATCTCGAGGGCGCCGGAATGATCGGTGTGCCGGGCACGGCCGACCGCCTGTTCGGAGCTCTGCGCGAGGCCGGGATCTCCGTGATGATGATTTCCCAGGGCAGCTCCGAGCACTCGATATGCTTCGCCGTGCGCGAGGCCGACGCAGCGCTGGTCAGGCGTGTGGTCGAACGGGCTTTCGCAGCCGAACTCGGCGAGGGGCTCGTGCAAAGAGTGGAGGTGACCGGCGAGTGCGCGATTCTCGCGATAGTCGGTGACGGCATGTCCGGCGTGCCCGGCAGCGCCGGCCGATTCTTCCGAACACTCGGCAGCGCGGGTATCAACGTGCGGGCAATTGCTCAGGGCGCTTCGGAGCGCAATATCTCGGCGGTGATCCGTGCACAGGACATCACCCGGGCGCTGCGAGCCGTGCACAGCAGTTTCTATCTGTCGTCCAAGACGATATCGATAGGTCTGGTAGGGCCCGGTGCGGTCGGGAGCGCCTTGCTGGCACAGATCTCGGCCGCAGCGCCGCGACTGAGAAGCACCTTCAACGTCGACCTCCGGGTTCGTGCGATCGCGAGCTCACGCCGAATGCTTCTGGCACCCTCGCGCATCGATCTGGCCGGCTGGCGGGAGTCGCTGCAGGCCGGGACCGAGGTATCTCTGGAAGACCTGGCAGATCATGTCCAGACCGATTACCTGCCGCATTCGGTAATTATCGACTGCACCGCGAGCGAAACGGTGGCCGGACGATATCGCGACTGGCTCGCGCGGGGAATCCACGTCATCACGCCGAACAAGCGTGCCTACAGCGGCCCCGCGGAGGGCTATCGGGACATCCGCAGCCTCACCCGCACCGGGACTACGCATTTCCTCTACGAGGCCACGGTCGGTGCCGGCCTGCCGGTGATCACGACATTGAAGGATCTGGTCGAAACCGGTGACGAGATCGTGAGTATCAGCGGGATCTTCTCGGGCACGCTCGCGTACCTGTTCAACGTCTTCGACGGCTCCGTGCCGTTCTCCACGATCGTCAGAGAGGCGCGCAGCAAGGGCTACACGGAACCGGATCCCAGGGACGACCTGTCGGGAACCGATGTCGCCCGCAAGGCCGTCATTCTCGCCAGGGAGTCGGGCCTCGCGCTCGAGCTTGACGACGTCAGCGTGGAAAGTCTCGTTCCGGCGACCCTGTGCGAGGCGGAAGTCGAAGCGTTTCTCGACGGCCTTGCCAATTTCGATGCACCGATGGCGGAACGCTACTCGTCCGCGCAGGCGCGGGGTAAGGTGCTGCGCTACGTTGCAGAGGTCGATGTCGTGGCCGGCTCCGCGTCGGTTGGCCTGGTCGAGCTCGAGCGCTCACACCCGTTCGCGAGCATCGCTCTGACCGACAACATCGTGCAGTTCGTGACGAGACGCTACAGTGACAATCCGCTGATCGTTCGCGGCCCGGGTGCCGGACCAGATGTTACGGCGGCCGGAATCTTCGCCGATTTGCTGCGGCTCAGCAGTATGCTGACCGGCAGCGACGACTGAGACGGGGTTCGCATGGAGTTTCACAGCACGCGGGGCGACGAGACGACCGGGATCGTCGAGGCGGTAATGCAGGGCCTCGCGCCGGATGGCGGTCTATACGTCCCGCGCGACATGCCGCTGCTGGATCCCGGCGCTATCGAGGCCGAATCCCTCGCCGGGATCGCAGCGGAGCTGCTGGCTGCCTTTTTCGCCGACTCGTCGCTCGAGACCGAGCTGCCTGCGCTGTGCCAGGACGCCTTGAACTTTCCGGTACCGCTGCGACGCGTCGAACGCGGACCGCACGGCTTGCACGTGCTCGAGCTCTTTCACGGGCCGACCGCGGCTTTCAAGGATGTCGGCGCCCGCTTTCTGGCGGCCATCATGGAGCGCGTCGAGTCGAGCCGGCCCGCTGCGGCAGCCGGGCCGCTGACGATACTCGTGGCAACCTCCGGCGATACCGGCGGCGCGGTTGCGGCAGCGTTTCACGGTCGCCGCAATCTGCGCGTTGCCGTGTTGTTCCCGAAGGGTCAGGTATCGGAGCGGCAGCGCCACCAGCTGACCTGCTGGGGCGGCAATGTGCTGTCACTCGAGGTCGAAGGCACCTTCGACGACTGTCAGGCGCTGGTCAAGGCGGCGTTCACGGATGCCGCGCTGAATCGACGTTTCCGCCTCAGCGCGGCCAACAGCATCAATCTCGGCCGGCTGCTCCCGCAAGTGGCCTATCACGCAGCAGCGGCGCTCTGGCACTGGCGCCGCACCGGCGAAAAGCTGAATTGCATAGTGCCGACCGGCAATCTCGGTAATGGTCTGGCTTGTATCTGGGCGCGGGCACTCGGGATGCCTGTCGGTGACATCGTGCTGGCCGTAAACGCGAACCGTACGATACCGGCATACCTGGATTCGGGGGAGTACCGTCCGGCCGGGAGCCTGCGAACGCTGGCATCGGCCATGGACGTCGGCGATCCTAGTAATATGGAGAGGTTGCGGGACCTGGTGCCGGAATGGACGGCGCTGAAGGACCAGATTCAGGCTGTGAGTATCGACGACGCGGGCATCCGCCGCCAGATTGCACTGGATTACGAGCGTTACGGCGAGATCTGGTGCCCGCACACGGCCACCGGATTCGCGGCATACGACAGCTTGCCCCCCGACTCGCAGCAAAAAGGGGCGTGGTCGGTATGCGCCACCGCGCACCCGGCCAAGTTCGAGCGCATTGTCGAGCCGATCATCGGACGGGCGGTACCGGTCCCGGCCGCGATTGCCGGCATTCTGGATCGGCCGACGCTGAGCCGTGTCATCCCTGCGAAACTTGCCGATGTGGCGGCGCAGCTCTCCGACTGGCCGCGGGCGGCCGCCTGAGCCGTTGATGCCTATCCCGTGGATCTGGGCAGGCATCGCGACCGCTGTCGTTCTGTTTCTCTTGCTGTTGTTGCTGGTCCTGAGGCGCAAGCGGCGCGAACGGGACGGGGGCGTCCGCGAGGCCTTGCGGGCCGTAGCAGTCGATACGCTGGAAGACGTATTGATCCCCGACGGAATGGGCGGACTCATCCATCTCGAGTACGCGCTCCTGACCTCGCGGGGCATCCTCGTCGTCAATGTGAAGCCCTACAAGGGTATTGTCTTTGCCAGCGATCAGATGAACGAGTGGACGATCATGCGTGACGGGATGCGCAGCACGCTCGCAAATCCCGTCGGGGGGCTCTTCGATCGTGTCGCCGCGGTCAAACAGATCGTCCGGGACGTCGATGTCCACGGGCTCGTCCTGTTTCCCGAAGGCGCCGACTTCAGCAAGGGTCAGCCCAGATCAGTTGCATTACCAGCGGAACTGCTGGCGGGGTTTCCGTTGCCGGCGGATGGAGACAGGAAGCGTGTCGCCGTCTCATTCCGGCCGTACTGGGAGCAGCTGCGCGAAGCGGTCGAGACCGCGCCTGCTGCGAGCGCGTAGTCCGGATACGTTCGATCGGGGTTCGCTACCCGACAGCGTCTAGCCCGAATAGTCTGGCTGCGTTGGCTGTTGTGTGAGCGGCGAGCCGGTCGACCGGGAGTCCCACCAGCTCGGCGATGACTTGCGCGACATGCGGCAGGAGCGCTGGTTCGTTGCGGCGCGACTTCGGTTTCGGGCGCAGCGTCCGGGGTAGCAGGTAGGGCGCGTCCGTCTCCAGCAACAGACGATCTAGCGGAATGTGCGGCACCGCGGAGCGCAGGGCGTCACCACGGCGCTCGTCGCATACCCAGCCGGTAACTCCGATGTGCAGATCGAGGTCGAGATAGTCTCGCAGCTCGTCGGGACCGCCGGTAAAGCAGTGCGCCACGCCTCCGCGCAGGGAACTCCGATGGCTTTCGAGTTGTGCGACGAAATCGCGATGGGCGTCCCGCTGGTGAAGAAAGACCGGTAGCTGCGTCTGCGCGGCGAGCTCCAGCTGCGCATCGAACGCATCACGCTGCCGGTCGCGTGGGGAGAAATCACGGAAGTAATCAAGTCCGCATTCGCCCACTGCAACGACGGCCTCTGCTTCGATCAGTGCGGCGAGCCCGGCGATAGCCGCCGCATCACACTGCTTCGCATGATGCGGATGGATGCCGGCCGTCGCATACAGCCGGTCGGGATGCTGTTGCGCAAGTTCCACGGCGCGTTCGCTGCTCGCGACGCTGGTGCCCGTCACGATCAGTCGGGAGACACCGGCGGCCTTAGCCTGCTCGATGACTTCGGAGCGGTCGGCATCGAAGCTGTCGTGGACCAGATTGACGCCAATATCGATCAGATCGCTCATCGCGTGGATTGTGAAGCGACCCCGGGAAGCGCGCAACGATCCGGGCTAGCCTGCGCGGATGAAACACGCACTACCGTGGCTCCTGACGCTGTTGCCTGTGCCACTCGCTCTTGCACAGACCGATATCCATCGCGACCGCTCGCTGCGCGTGGATTATGGTTACTATGCCGGCGAACGCTCGGTCATCAGCGCGGTAGCAGACGAGCTCCAGTCGGACGTCGCCGACGACCCGCACGCTGCCTATCTGAGCGCGTTGTCGAGCTTGCGTCAGGCGCAGCTTTCCGCCAACGGTGAAGCGACGAAAAGACAACTGACGCGCTGCATCGATCATGCAGCTCTGGCAGAGGATTCCAGTGTCCTTGCGTCCGAAGCCCAGGTTCTGATCGCGGCCTGCTCGATGGAGCTTGCCGGGCGTGAGCCGCTGATGTCTGCAGTTCACCAGAGACGCATGAGTCGCGCACTGCGGGCCGCCGATATGATCGATCCGGACAACCCCCGGACGGCGCTGCTCAGGCTGCAGGCCCGCTACAACGATGGAGACGTGCCGACGGCTGGCGAAATCGCCACTGTCGCCGAGCAGTTCGCGACGCAGCGGGCGATGGCCTCGATTAACTGGGGAGAAGCCGAGGCATACCTGATGCTGGCAGAGTCGCTCCATGCGGCCGGCGACGTGCGCGCCGCGCGCGATGCCCTCGAAAGCGCCCTGCTGGCGGCACCGGAGTACCGTGCGGCGCTGGCGCTGGGGAACGAGCTGCTGGGCGGTCCCTGACGGGCGTCAGGTGAAGCGCCACTTGAACAGGGCGGATCCGAGAGCGAGAAAGACGAACGTCAGGACCGCGAGATAGCCCAGCTGCGGCACGATCTCGATCACACCGGCCCCGTCGATCATGATTTCCCGCGCGGCGTTCAGCATCTGCGTCAGCGGCAACACGGACGCGATCGACTGGAGCCACTGTGGGCTCCCTTCAAGCGAGTAGAAAACACCCGACAGCAGCACCATGGGGAACGCCAGCAGGTTGACGATCCCGCCGGCGAGCTCTTCGCTCGCGACCCGCGCTGCGAGCACGAGCGCAAGGGCTATCATCGATGCACAGCCTGCGACGGCGACGAGAAAGAGCGCTGTATAGCTTCCCGTCATCGTGATATCGAGCATCAGTTTTACGGCCAGAAAAACGCCGCCCTGCACGGCCAGCGTCAGGAGGAGGCGGGAAATCGCCTGGGCCGAAATGAATTCGAAGGCGTTCAGCGGTGTGGCTTGCAGTCGCTTCAGGAAACCGTTCTTCCGGTAACGCACTACCACGTAGCCGACACCGAAAAGGCAGCTGAACATCATGTTCATGCCGAGAATACCGGGTACGACCCAGTCGACGTAGCGCACGGCATCACCGCTGACGGGCTCGCGTGTAGCGTCAGGGACCGTCTGTAGCAGCAGGCGCTCGGTTATGTACCCGCTCGGGCTCGACGGGTTTATCCAGTACCGGACGCCGCCCGCGAAGTCCACGAGCAGGTCGAGCTGGTGGCGGCCGACGCGGCGCACGGCAGCAGCTTCGTCATCGATTGCGACGAACTCGATGAAGCGGGTGTCCAGAAACGAATGTTGCTCCGGCTGACTGATCGTCCCCACCGTGTATTGACGCGTGTCATCGCCCGAGAAAATGAACGCGAATGCGAAAACGAGACCGAATGGCATGCCGATCGACCAGGCCATAGACGCCCGGTCCCTGACGAACTCGATATTGCGCGCCCTCAGGATGGCCAGAATCCGGCCGATCACGTCCGCAGCGCCTTGCCGGTAAGATCCAGGAACAGGTCTTCGAGATTTCGTGGCCGAATGCGCAGATGATTCAACGGCACTTCGAGCCGCGTCAGTTGACCGATCGCGGAATTGACGTCCTCGGTCCGGATCTCGACGAGACCTTCCTTCTCGAGAACCGTATGCGGCAAATGGGCGAGCTCCTTGGGGAAGTCCGTCCGCGGCAACTGGAGAATGACGTCGTCGTAGTAGTGCTTCAGAAGCTCATCCGGCGCGCCGTCTGCGATTATCCGACCGTGGTCCATGATCGCGATCCGATCGCAAAGCACGTACGCCTCTTCCATGTAGTGCGTCGTCAGGATGATCGTGGTGTGGCGTTGCTTGATCGACTCGATCACGTCCCAGAAATTTCGCCGCGATTGCGGATCGAGGCCCGTCGTGGGCTCGTCCAGAAACAGCACGCTGGGCTCGTTGACCAGCGCGATGGCGAGCAGCAGCCGCTGCCGCTGGCCACCCGAGATTTTGCGCGTGTCGCGATCGAGAATCTCGTTCAGCGCACAGGTTTCGATCAGCTCGTCGAGGTCGTGGGTCCGGCCGTACAAGCGTTGAAACATCTGCAGCGTTTCGCCGACCGTCAGAAAATCCTGCAATGCCGTGCTCTGGAACTGAATCCCGGCTTCGGCGTGAAATTCCCTGCCGGCGGCTTTGCCACGAAACAGCACGGTGCCGGATGTGGGTGGCTGAACGCCTTCCATGATCTCGACGGTCGTCGTCTTGCCGGCGCCATTGGGTCCGAGAAGCCCGAGGCACTGCCCGGCCTCTATTTCGATCGACACCCCGTCAACGGCCCGCACGCCCGGGTACTGCATGACGAGGTCGCGGGCTTCGAGGATTGGCGTCGCGGTGGGCATCGGCGCGGTATTATACGTGCCCGACCAGGCGGGGCGTTTCGCTCTTCATAGCGCGCGGCCGGAGCACAGGCAATCGTCAACACAGCCGAAGTCGAACAACAACTGAGCCTGATCGATGATCAGGGCCTCGACTGTGTCCATAGCAGCGGCTTCGCTCTGCGCGTCCGGCACAGCACGCGCGCGAAGAGGCTCATTCTGCAGGTCGTGCGACCGGGCATTCTGGAAGTCGTCGTCCCGCGCGGAATCCGGCACGAGATTGTGCGCGAGTTCGTCAGTGAGAACGCCCGTTGGATCGAACGGGCACGACGGGAAGGGCGCGGGGTGTCCGCTCCGGAAACGCTGCCTGTACAGATCCGGCTCGCAGCCGTCGATCAGAGCGTCGTCGTTTGCTATCGGGAGGCGCCGGCGGCCCGGCTGCGGGTACTGGATTCGGATCGTATCGAGGTCTGTCACCCGGGGAAGTACGAGGCAGCCTGTGGCGTGCTGCAGCGCTGGCTGCTGGCCCGTGGCCGCGAGATCCTGAAGCCGTGGCTCTACCGGGAAGCCGGGCGCCTCGGTGTCGACCCCTCCGGTGTTCAGGTGCGTCTGCAACGGACCCGCTGGGGAAGCTGTTCGTCGCAGCGACGGATCAGCCTGAACGCCGCCGCATTACTGCTGCCCTCCGAGCTCGTGCGATATCTGCTGGTCCACGAGCTATGCCATTTGACGTACATGAATCACTCACCTCGATTCTGGGCCCGCGTCCGGCGCTTCGAGCCGGAGTGCGAGGCCGCCGACCGACGTCTCGATATCGAATGGCGCCGCATGCCCGGCTGGGTTCTCGCCGGATCCGGACGTTAGATACCGTGTTGCGGACTGTTCCGGAGCTGACGGGCGTGCTGATCGCAGTCTGGCTGGCGGGCTGCACTGCTCTGCCTGCCGCCGCCGACCGGGAGATGCTCAACAGTGAGCGAATCGAAGCCCGCTTCGGCAACTTCGGGATACGCGTTCTCGGCAGCGCGCGCTCATTGCGAACCAGCAATCTCTTCAGTGTTGACGAGGGTGTCGAAACGACCCGGACGTTTGCCGTTGTCGAGTACCCGGCTATCCCCGACCCGTCATACGAGGTTGTGCATGCGCAGATCCTGGCCGGCGGATCGATCGGCGCCAGCTTTCAGGATGCGGGCTGGGCCGTAACCAAAACGCACGAGCACTTCGGGACGCGGTTGTCGACCCCCGCGCTAGAGGAGTTGATGCACCTTTCGTCGCCAGCGGCTCTTGCGGCGCATATCTATCGCCTCGATGTCGAGCGGGACGGGCGCACGCTGCCGTATGCGCGGATTCTCGAGGTCCATCACCCCGATTATCTTTCGCTCGACGCGGTGATCCGGATCTACGGGTCTGGCCCGCGCGCGGCTCGTGAGGCGGACCCGAACGGCTTACTCGGCCGGCTTGCCGACGCCGGATATTGAGCGGATCGCGTCGACTGATATAGCGTCAACTGATTCGGAAGTAGCCGGAATGGCGCAGAAGGTCGCGGCCGCTCAGTGCTCAGCCCTGCTCCAGCAGCTCGCGCATATCGATCACGGCAGCGTGAGCGCGTGACAGATACGAAGCGAGCACCAACGAGTGATTGGCGAAGAAACCGTAGCCATCACCGTTCAGGATGATGGGGCTTCCGAGTGGACCCAAAGCGCCATCGAGCTCGCGCATGATCTGCTGCAGGCTGACCAGAGCATTCTTGTCGGCCAGAACGGCTTCGAAATCCAACTCCGCGGCTGAAAGGAACTGCAGCAGCGCCCAGGCTGTACCGCGTGCCTCGAAGAACACGTCGTCGAGCTCGAGCCAGGGCGTTCGGACAGCCACTACGTCTTCTCGCGCCGTGGATGCCGATGCGGACGGGTCACCCGCGAGGTCGGTGTTGATGCGTGTCTGACCGACGCTCGCCGAGAGACGCTGCGACAGGCTGCCAAGCCGGCGCTCGACGACGGCGAGCCACTCGCGAAGATTGTCGGCGCGCGCAAAGAACTGTGCTTCACTGCGACGCGGGTCACTCATCCGCGCCAGGTATCCGCGCAGAGCGTCCCGGGCCTCGTCGAGCTTCGACTCGGTCGTCGGAAAGATCCAGGAATCGTTCGAGTAATTCAGGGCGGGCTCTGCCACGGCGAGGTCGTCGTCTTCGGTGGACTGCGACTGCGAGCGACTGTAGTCGTTCCGCAGTACCCGTGCCAGGTCGCGACACTGCACGAGAACCCCGAATTCGAAGTTCGGCATGTTGTCGAGCCATACGCCCGGCAGCATGATGTCGTTGCTCAGATAACCGCCCGGCTTGGAGAGCAGCCAGGTGATGGCGTCGATCAGCGTCGCCGTCGTCGCCGAGCCGATCACGCTGCTTCGCGGCGTCGCCGGCTCGAGAAACCGTGAGGGCGGCCGGCTCCAGTACCAGCTCAGAGCGGCGAGGATGAGCAGCAAGCCAATGCCGATCGATATCAGCGGCCAGCGCCAGCGCCGCACGCCGGATAGCGCTCCCACGGTCGCGCCTCCGGATGCTGCCGCCGCGCCGCTCGCTGCCGGCGCGGCACGTCGTGAGAACATCGGTTTACGGCGCGTGTTCGTAAGTGCCTCCGGTCAGCTTTCGGCCGATGCCAGCTGGCGGAGCACGTAGTGCAGAATGCCGCCGTTGACGAAATACTCTTGTTCTTTCGGTGTGTCGATCCGCACACGGGCACTGAACTGCTTGGTGCCGCCATCCGCTGCCGTGGCCGTGATCTCGACTTCGTTGACGCGCTCGGTACCGAGACCCGTGATCGAATAGGTTTCGGTGCCGTCGAGCCCGATCGATTCACGTGTGTCCCCGTCGTGGAACTGGAGCGGAACCACACCCATACCTATCAGGTTCGAGCGATGGATACGCTCGTAAGATTCGGCAATCACCGCCTTTACACCGAGCAACGCAGTGCCTTTCGCGGCCCAGTCGCGCGACGACCCGGCGCCGTATTCCTTTCCTGCGAGCACGATCAGCGGCACTTCGTCCTGCTGATAGCGCATCGCAGCGTCATATATCGACATCTGGTCGCCGCTCGGGACATGCATGGTCCAGCCGCCCTCGGTGCCCGGCGCCAACAGATTCCGCAGTCTGATGTTCGCGAAGGTGCCACGCATCATGACTTCGTGATTACCGCGCCGAGAGCCGTAAGAATTGAAGTCCTTCCGTTCGACGCCGAGGCTCTGCAGATACTCGCCGGCCGGGCTGTCTGCAGCGATGCTGCCGGCGGGCGAAATGTGGTCCGTCGTCACCATGTCGCCGAGCATCGCAAGCACGCGTGCGCCCCGGATGTCGCCGGGAGCCGTCGTTTCGAGCGTCATGCCATCGAAGTAGGGCGGGTTCTTCACGTAAGTCGACGCGTCGTCCCAGGCAAACGTCTCGCCGTCGGGCACGTCGAGCCCGTTCCAGTTGGCGTCGCCATCGAAGACGCTGGCATAGCTTTGCTTGAACATGCCGGAATCGATGTGCGACGCGATCAGATCGTGAATCTCGCGGCTGCTCGGCCAGATATCCTTGAGGAATACCGGTTGGCCGTCCGTATCGGTCCCGAGCGGCTCGGCGTAGAGATCCAGCTTCATGTTGCCGGCAAGGGCATAGGCCACTACCAGCGGCGGCGACGCCAGGAAATTCATCCGAACGAGGGGATGGATGCGGCCCTCGAAGTTTCGGTTCCCGGAGAGCACGGAACAGGCGGTGAGGTCGGTGCTCTGTATGGCTTCGGCGACATCGGGCGGCAGCGGGCCGGAGTTGCCGATGCAGGTCGTGCAGCCATAACCGACGACGTCGAAGCCGAGCGTTGCCAGGTCGTCGAGTAGCCCGCACTTCGCCAAGTAGTCCGTAACGACCTTCGAGCCAGGCGCCAGGCTGGTCTTGACCCAGGGCTGCGTACTGAGTCCCCTCGCAGCTGCGTTCCGAGCCAGCAGGCCGGCACCGACCATCACGGCCGGATTGGATGTGTTGGTACAGCTGGTGATTGCCGCGATGACGACCGCGCCCTCCTGCATCACGAAGCTGTCGCCATCGCGTTTGACCGCCGCGGTTGCCGAGCGCCCGTCGAGCAGCTTTCCGGCCGTCTGCGCGGCAGCTCGCAGCGCGATACGCTCCTGCGGTCGGCGCGGGCCCGAGATACTCGGCTCGACCGAACCCAGGTCTAGCGTCAGCGTCTTGCTATAGCGGGCGCGAGCGCCGCGCCAGAGGCCCTGTTCCTTCGCGTATGCCTCGACCAGTGCGATCTGTGCCGGGTCGCGACCCGAAAGCTCAAGGTAACGGATCGTCTCGGCGTCGATCGGGAATATCGCGCACGTGCTGCCAAACTCGGGCGACATGTTCCCGAGCGTGGCGCGGTCCGCAAGCGGCAGGTGATCCAGCCCGGCGCCGAAGAACTCGACGAATTTTCCGACGACGCCTTCCTCGCGAAGCATCTCGGTGACTGTCAGCACGAGGTCGGTCGCCGTCGCGCCCTCCGCAAGTTGGCCGGTCAGCTCGAAACCGAGCACCTGGGGAATCAGCATCGTAATGGGCTGGCCGAGCATGGCTGCTTCCGCCTCGATACCGCCGACCCCCCACCCGAGTATGCCCAGACCGTTGATCATCGTCGTGTGCGAATCGGTGCCGACGAGCGTATCGGGATAGGCAAGGCGCGTACCGTCTTTCGTCGTATCGAATACGACCCGGCTCAGGTACTCGAGATTGACCTGATGAACGATACCGGTATTCGGCGGAACGACTCTGAAGTTGTCGAAGGCGTCCTGGCCCCAGCGCAGGAACGCGTAACGTTCCCGGTTGCGCTCGAACTCGATCGCATTGTTGTCGCGAAGTGCTGTCGCACTGCCGAAGTGGTCGACCTGCACGCTATGGTCGATGACGAGCTCGGCCGGTGAGAGCGGGTTGATCGAAGCAGCGCGCCCGCCGAGGCTCAGCACGGCATCGCGCATCGCGGCAAGATCGACGACGGCGGGTACGCCGGTGAAATCCTGAAGGATTACCCTCGCTGGCGTGAATGCTATCTCCTGCTCGGGTGCCGCGGTCGGATTCCAGTTGGCCAGCGCCTCGATATCGTCCCGGGTGATGTTCTGGCCGTCCTCATGGCGCAACAGATTCTCGAGCAGGACCTTGTGCGTGTACGGGAGAGACTCGTAGTCACCACCGGCGGCCGAAATTCTGTAGAACGAAAAATCCGTGCCACCCGCCTGCAAAGATTGACGGGCGCCGAAAGAGTTGGCCATCGGGAAACCTCGGGACTGACTGATCGCAGAATTATAACAACTGCGTAGTGCTCGCGATGCGGCCGCCGCCGAGGCAGCGGTCACCGGAATAGATGACGACCGACTGCCCGGGTGTAATCGATCGTTGCGGCTGATCGAAAGTGAGTCGCAGGCGGTCGCTGTCGAGACGCAGGAATGTGCACGGAGTATCGGCCTGCCGGTAGCGGGTCTTGGCGGTGGCGCGGATCTGCTCACCGTGCTCGTAGCCGACGGGAACCGGTCCGATCCAGTTGATGTCGTTAGCCGTGAGCTCACGCTGAAAGAGATGCGGGTGGTCACTTGACTGCACGACGACGAGCTCGTTGCTGTCCTGCCGCTTGTCGGCCACGTACCAGGGCGCGCTTCCATGCCCGCGTCGGCCGCCAAGCGCGAGGCCGTGCCGTTGACCGAGCGTGTAGAACGCGAGGCCGTCGTGGGTCCCGACACGTTCCCCTTCGAGCGTCACGATCGGTCCCGGCTCACGCTCCACGTATCGGCCGAGAAACTCCGCGAACGGGCGCTCGCCGATGAAGCAGATCCCGGTGCTGTCGCGCTTGTCTGCGACCGGGAGATCGAAGGAGCTCGCCAGCCTGCGAACCTCCGTCTTGCGGGCATCGCCGAGGGGAAACACGACGTTCGTCAGCGAGTCCCCGGCAATCGCATGGAGAAAATAGGTCTGATCCTTCGTCTGATCCCGTGCCCGGAGAAGCACCCGTGCACCGTCACGCGTGCCGGAGCGGGCGTAATGGCCGGTCGCGAGCGTCGCGGCGCCGAGTCGCCTGGCATAGTCGCGCATGACGCCGAACTTGATTTCGCGGTTGCAGTAGACATCCGGGTTCGGTGTCTCGCCGCGACGATGCGCGGCAACGAACTCCTCGAACACGGCATCCCGATACTCGCGTGTGAAATTCGCCCGGTGCAGCGTCAGACCGAGGTGATCGGCCGTTCGCCTCGCATCCTGGAAATCCTGTGCCGCCTGGCAGTATCCATCGTCGTCTTCCCAGTTGGTCATATGGAGGCATTCGACATGCCGCCCCTGACGGGTCAGCAGCAACGCGGCAACCGCAGAATCGACGCCACCCGACAGGGCGACCATGACGGTGCTGTCTTGCTTCGACATGGGCGAATTCTAGCGGCCTGGTGACCGCCGGGCAGCTTCAGATTGTGGGGAGGAAGGGGCTGACGGCAGCCGTGACGAGAGCTGACGGCAGCGGTTAGGAAACCTCTGCAATCGTTGAGTCGGCGCCCCGATCAGGCCAGCGCGATGACGTCGGCTGCCGTGGACGTGCTACCGATGTGTGAAATGCTGTCCAGCGGAAAGTGGCAGCCGGCATCGAAAGCCCGTATCGCCTGCATGACTAGCGGGCTGCGCAGCTCGGCGCTCCGCGCTACGAGTTCGGCCCGCGAAAACCAGCCGGCCGCGATGATTCCCTGATCGAGTCGCACCGGGCCTCCAGGCGGCGTGGCCGAGCCCGAGATACAGAAACGCAGATAGCTGCGACCGTCATCCGACGATGACCAGGTATAGACGCCGACCAGCGCCGCCGGCTCGAACGCGAAACCGGACTCCTCGCGCGTTTCCCGAATGACGGCATCGATGATCGACTCGCCGGGTTCTACGTGCCCGGCCGGCTGATTGATGGCCTTCCTGCCTGCAACGATCTCCTCGACCATCAGGAATCGGCCGCCATCCTCAATGATCGCAGCAGCGGTGACGTCGATGGAGCCAGGCACGGAGAAGAGGCGGCGTCAGCCGGAGATCTGCCAGAGCTGGTCGAAGGTCTCCAGATACATTTCGGCGACGGCACGTTCGCTGGAGTCCGCGATGCCTTCCCAGGAGTCACTGCGCGGCCGATATACGACACCGCTGTCATCGACGATGCAGAAGGCCTCATCGTGCGGCCGATGTGAATCCGGCAGATCACGGAACTCGATGTAGCTGTTGAGGCGCCGCCCCATCTCGAGGAATTCGTTGTTGCTCTTGCGGGCGGCTTCCGGGGCCGTGATCAGCACGCGCGTCCGGGCGAAGGGACGTGCCAGCGTGAAGTGCTTCAGTGCGTTCAGAAAATCCTGATGGGCATAGACCTCGGGCTCAAGATCCGGCGTCATGATCGCAAGCCCGCGCCGCGCGTATCCCGTCATCGTTACGACGCTGTCCCGAAAATCCTCCAGAGACGAGAGAACCCGCCTGCCCAGTCGCTTTCTGAGGATAGTGGTGGCTTCCGCCATTGCGTCGTGCCCGTCCGTCCCGCACCGGTTTCACAGCATGGCGCGCGGAACGCCCCTCCGCGCGCAAGCCTGGCGTCGGCCGCGGATTGGACCGCCGCTCAGACTCTCAATATTACGGTAAAGGGAATGCGGCGGACTGTGCGGCAGATCACGAACTGCCGCTACTCGGCCTTCACTGTCCTCGCCAGCTCCGCCGCCAGGCCCACGTAATCCGACGGTTTCATAGTGCGCAGACGGTGTTTGTCCTTCTCGGGGAGGGACAGGCCATCGATGAACTCGCTCAATGTCGCCCGCGAGATGCCGCGGCCACGCGTCAGCTCCTTCAGCTGCTCATAGGCGTCGGAGATTCCGCGTGCCCGCATCACGGTCTGGACCGCCTCGGCCAGCACCTCCCAGCTCGAGTCCAGGTCGGCCGAGATGCGCCTGGCATCCGCCTCGAGCTTGCCGAGCCCGCGACGCAGCGAATCGTACGCGACGAGACCGTGGCCGAGCGCTGTCGACAGGTTTCGGAGCACGGTCGAGTCGGTCAGATCGCGCTGCCAGCGGGAAAGCGGCAGCTTCTCCGCGAAATGTCCGAGCAGGGCATTCGCGATGCCCAGATTACCTTCCGCGTTCTCGAAATCGATCGGATTGACCTTATGGGGCATCGTCGATGAGCCGACTTCGCCGGCCACGGGTCGCGACCGGAAATATCCGAGGCTGACGTAGCCCCAGATGTCACGGCTGAAGTCGATCAGCACGGTGTTCAGCCTGACGTGCGCATGGCAGTACTCCGCGAGCCAGTCGTGCGGCTCGATCTGAGTTGTCAGCGCCACCGGCTCGAGGCCGAGGGAGCGGACGAATCGCGCCGCGCAGTCCGGCCAGTCGTTGTGCGGATAAGCGGCCACGTGCGCATTGAAATTTCCGACCGCCCCGTTCATTTTGCCGAGGATAGATGCGGCGGAAACCTGTTCTGCCTGTCGCCGGAAGCGGGCGGCAGCGTTGGCGATTTCCTTGCCGAGCGTTGTCGGCGAGGCCGGCTGTCCGTGGGTGCGCGAGAGCATCGGCAGTTCCGCGTGCTCCAGCGCCATTGCCGTCAGCTGCTTGTCGATGTCTGCGAACAGCGAGCGCAGGACATGCCGCCGCGAGTCCCTGATCATCAGGGCATACGCAAGGTTGTTGATGTCCTCTGACGTGCACGCGAAGTGCAGAAAAGCCGTTAGGCCGCCGCCTTGCGGAACGGCTGCCAGTTCCTCGCGAAGATAGTACTCAACGGCTTTGACATCGTGATTCGTCGTCGCTTCGAGCTCCTTGACACGCCGCGCTGCCCGCATGTCGAAACCGTCGACGACTCGGTTCAGCAGGTCTTTGACTGCAGGTTCCAGCGGCTCGAGCTCGGTGATGGCCGGATCGTCCGCGAGATGCTGCAGCCAGCGTACTTCGATCAGCACGCGGTAGCGGATCAGTGCGAACTCGGAAAGATACTGTCGCAACGGTGCGGTCCTTGCAGCGTAACGTCCATCGAGCGGCGACAGCGCCGTCAGTTGCGTCAGGTCGAGATCCATCAAATCTATACAAGCGAGAATCGAGTGCGCATCATACACGCAAGGTCAGCACCGCATGCGGGCGCAGCGGTCAGGTAGCAGCGATTCAGGAGATTCGGAGGATGGGGAACGACTTTCGTGTAGAGCGGGACAGCATGGGTGAACTGCGGGTGCCGGGAGATGCCCTTTGGGGTGCGCAAACACAGCGCGCCGTGGAGAACTTCCCGATCAGCGGATTGACGATGCCGACCGGTTTCCTGCGTGCCCTCGGGTTGGTCAAATGGGCCGCGGCCCGAACGAACCGCGAGCTCGGTCTGCTCGAAAGTGAGATCGCCGCTGCCATCGAAGCCAGTGCGCTCGAACTGGTCGACGGAGCTCATTTAGAGCAGTTTCCGATCGACGTCTTCCAGACCGGCTCCGGCACGAGCAGCAATATGAACGCCAACGAGGTGATTGCGAATCTGGCAACGACCCGGCTTGGCGGGCCCGTTCACGCGAATGACCACGTCAACATGGGCCAGAGCAGCAATGACGTCGTACCTACGGCGATCCACGTTAGCGCGGCGATTGCCGTCGTCGGGGATCTGCTGCCGGCACTGGACGGGCTCGCGTCCGCCATTGAGCAGAAGGCCGGCGAGCTGGCTGGTGTCGTAAAGACCGGGAGAACGCATCTGATGGATGCGATGCCGGTGCGCTTCGACCAGGAACTCGGCGGCTGGTCCACACAGATTCGGGCGGCGTATCAGCGCATCCAGGGAACGCTCGGTCGGCTCTCCGGTCTCGCGCTCGGCGGTACGGCTGTCGGCACCGGTATCAACGCACATCCGGAGTTCGGCGTACGTGTTGCCGCGGCGCTTGCAGAGCGAACCGGCATCGCGTTTCATCCGGCTGAGAGCTATTTCGAGGCACTCAGCTCGCAGGATGCGGCCGTCGAGGTGTCGGGCCAGCTGAAGACGCTGGCCGTCAGCCTCATGAAGATTGCGAACGATCTGCGCTGGATGAACAGCGGGCCGCTCGCAGGGCTAGCTGAGATCGCCCTGCCGGCGCTGCAGCCGGGGAGCAGCATCATGCCGGGCAAGGTGAATCCGGTCATTCCCGAGGCGACGGCGATGGTTGCAGCACAGGTGATCGGAAACGATGCAACGATCACCGTCGCGGGTCAGTCGGGCAATTTTCAGCTGAACGTGATGCTGCCGGTCGTGGCACACAACCTGCTGCAAAGCATCGAAATCCTCTCTACCGTGTCGACGGCGCTCGGCGCGACCAGTATCGCCGGGTTTACCGTCAACCATGAGCGGCTCAGCGCGGCTCTCGACCGTAATCCGATACTCGTTACGGCGCTGAACCCGGTCATCGGCTATGAGAAGGGCGCGGCCGTGGCGAAAGCGGCATACGCTGAGGGGCAGCCGATTCTCGATATCGCAGAGCGCGAGACGGAACTCGAGCGGGAAGAGCTGCGCAGGCTGCTCGACCCGGCAGAACTCACGAAAGGCGGTATCAAGAGCTGACGTGCGCCGCTTGATCGAAGAGTGCCTGGCCGGGAACGACGACGCGGCGGGTCCTCGGGAGCGGTTTCTCGCCAATGTCCTCGGCGAGCCGTCGGGCGCCGTTCTCGAGCTGCTCGAGCAGCCGGCTCGGCGCGCCGCCGTACTGGTGCCGATCATCGAGCGTGATTCCGGTCTGCGGGTTTTGCTGACGGCCCGGGCGCGACATCTGGTCCATCATCCGGGGCAGGTGGCCTTTCCCGGCGGACGTATCGAGGCTGTCGACGCCGACGCACGCGCTGCGGCGCTCCGCGAGGCCGAGGAGGAAGTCGGCCTCGAGCCAGCACTGGCTCGGGTCGTCGGCGAGCTACCGGTACATCTGACCGGGACCGGATTCGTGGTGACGCCCGTGGTTGCCTTCGTGAGCGGCGCGTTCGAGGCTCGCCCTAACGCGGGAGAGGTCGCGGGTGTCTTCGAAGTGCCGCTCGAATTCCTGATCGACCGGGGCAACAGCGTGCGCAGCGAGGTCGAGCGTTTCGGCAGCCGTTTCGTCAGTTACGAGTATCGCTGGCAAACCTGGCGTATCTGGGGAGCCACCGCGGCGATAATCATCACACTAAGAAACCTTCTCATTAATAAACAATAGTCTATGGCTGATATTTCGGAATTGTTGGAGATCATGCGGCGACTGCGTGATCCGGACGGCGGATGCCCCTGGGATCTCGAGCAAAGCTACCGCAGCATTGCGCCTTATACGCTGGAGGAGGTTCACGAGGTCGTCGATGCCATTGAGCGCGAGGCCTGGGATGAGCTCCCGGGCGAGCTCGGCGACCTGCTGTTCCAGATTGTGTTCTATTCGCAGCTGGCGGTCGAAGAGGGACGGTTTGGTTTCGACGACGTGGTCGATGGGATCTGCAGCAAGATGCGCAGGCGACATCCGCATGTCTTCGGGACCGGGACCGTCGCATCGGCCCGCGACCAGACGCTGTCGTGGGAGGCGATCAAGCGCGGCGAAGGATCCGGAAAGCGCGGCGTGCTGAGCGGCATTCCGGCGACGCTGCCGGCTTTGAGCCGGGCTGCGAAACTCGGGCGCCGGGCGGCTGCGGTCGGCTTCGACTGGCCCGACACGGACCCGGTCAGGCGGAAGATCGACGAGGAGCTGGCGGAGGCCGATGCGGCAATCGAGGCTGGAAACCCGGACGAGATCGATGCCGAGCTCGGCGACGTTCTGTTCGCGGTCGTCAACCTGTGTCGCCATGCCGGGGTAGATCCGGAGCAGGCTCTGCGCGGGGCGAATCGGCGCTTCGCACTGCGCTTCCGGCACGTCGAGGCGGCAGTCGAAGAGACCGGCGGGGACTGGAGTGCCCAGACGCTGGAATCGCTGGAGCACCACTGGGCCGAGGCCAAGACCCGCGAGGCGCGCGGCAAGCGCTGAGACTGTCTGCCCGCGCAGCGCCGGGCCCGGTGGGCCGCCTCGCGGTGCCGCGTGTGCTGCCGGCGCGTGCACCATTCAGTCACGATTCATTGCCGCCGGGCTACCTTGTCTGCCAACAGGGGATCAGTGACGGAAGGGAACCCGGTTCCCGGCGCACAGGAGGTGCCGCATGAATATCAGATCACTGGCGATTCTCGGTCTCGTCGCTGCCTCGGCAGCCGGCACGGCGCTCGCTGACCCCCACTACGGGCGGGGCGGCTACGGTCGCGTCGTCGCGGTTGAGCCCATCATCGACTACGTCGTCGTCGATCGACCCCGCGAAGTCTGCCGGGACGACATCGCGTATCGCAGTGCGCGACCCGGCCGGGTTGCCGCGAGCACGGCGGCGGGCGGCCTCATTGGCGGCGCGATAGGGCAGGGTATCGGCAACAACATCGGCGACACCGGCGCCAGGGTCACCCTGGGTCTGCTCGGGGCAGCCGCCGGATCGGCGATCGCGCACGACCGGGCCGTCCGCCGGAACGGCAGTGTCGCCGTCCCGGTGACCCGTTGCGAGGTCGGCTATCGTCCGATCACCCGCGAGGTCATTCGGGGCTACCACGTTACATACCGTTACCGGGGGCGTCTGCATCGAATCGTCAGCGACGTGCATCCGGGTAGTCGCGTGAGGATCGCGCACGTCGCCTCGCGCCCCATCCATCATCGGCGTCTGGCCCGTCGTTGGTGACCGGCAGGATCTCGATGACTGCGACGCGACACGACAGTAAGCATTGGCAGACAGGGAAGTCGACTTTGCCGCCCTGGAGATTGCTATCCCCCGGGCGGCAAAGCACGCCGTTCCTTGACGCAGCACGGTTACGGTTTCAAGCTTCGCCAATGGTGCCAGCGTCGCGATGCCGAAGCTCGAGCAGCGGATTCACCAACACCCGGCGGGCCGGCCGATAAGATGATCGACAGACGAAATCGTCCGATGAAAGTCCTGATGGCGGCACTGCTTGCGATGTCGCTGATTTCGGTGACGCACGCTCAGAATACGCTGCTGCCGCGCGGCGGCGAATCCGATCTTGGCCCGGAACTGGTGCAGACGCCGGACGATGCGGTGTCACTGCAACAGGCGATCGCGATCGCATCGGAGCGCGTGGCAGGTCGGGTGGTGAGAGCCGATACCGTGGTGCGGGAAGGTCGCCGCGTTCACGAGATACGGATCATCAACGACGACAACCTCGTCCGCACGATTCTCGTCGACGCCCAGTCAGGCAGCGTTCTGTAGGCGCCGGAAGAAACCATGCGTATTCTCATCGTAGAAGACGACCCGCGGCTGAATCAGTCACTCGTGACGCAGTTCAGGTCCGCCGGATACAACGTCGACTCTGCCGTCGATGGCCGTGAAGGGCAGTACCTCGCCGAAGAATATGCGGTCGACCTGGCGGTGATCGATCTCGGCCTGCCGGAAGTATCCGGCCTCGATCTGATCAGGGCCATCAGAGCCGCCGGCAAGGACTACCCGATTCTCGTCCTGACTGCGCGCGATCGCTGGCAGGACAAGGTCGAAGCGCTGAAGATCGGGGCCGACGATTACGTCGTCAAACCGTTTCATGTCGAGGAACTGATGGCGCGCGTCGACGCGCTCCTGCGTCGCGCCGGCGGTTGGGCCCAGTCGGAACTGATCTGCGGCCCGATCCTGCTGGATACGCGAACGCAGATCGTCAAAGTGGACGGTGAAAAGCTCGATCTGACCGGCTTCGAGTACCGCCTGCTCGAGTATCTGATGGTACGAGCCGGGGAGGTCTGCTCGAAATCACAGATCACCGAAGCGCTCTACGATCAGGACTTCGAACGGGACAGCAACGTCATTGAGGTTTTCATCGGGCGGCTTCGCAAGAAGCTCGATCCCGATAACCGTTATCAGCCGATCGAGACGCTACGCGGACGGGGGTACCGGATGGCGCTGCCACGCGGAGTGCCTGCCACAGAGTAGCGAGGGCCGCGACGGGCATGCCGCTTTTCCGTTCCCTGCGCGCCCGCGTTCTGTTCTGGGTCAGTGTCGGCCTGACGATTCTGTTTGCTATCACCATCATCGGCCTGGACGTGGCGTTTCGCGGCACGACGGAACGTGCCGTCGAGGAGTTGCTTCAGGTGCAGCTTCTTGGGCTGATCGCGCTGGCCGACGAGACCGAGGACCAGGAACTCGAGCTTGCCGCCGATGCCTTCATCAATCCACAGTTCAGCGTCGCAAATTCCGGTCTCTACGGAGCACTGTGGGATGCGGATCGCGTCCCGGTGTGGCGCTCCGGGTCTCTGGTCGGAAGCGATCTCCCCGTGCCCGTCTGGCCGGCGCCGAACGAGCTCGAGGACCACCTGATCGAGCCGCCGGGCCTGCCGAACATGCGCATGCAGGCCATGGGCATCACCTGGGAATTCAGTGACGGCAGCAGTCTGCCCTACACGGTTGGCGTTGCAGTCTCTCTCTCGCCATACGAGGAGCAGCAGGCGGCATTCCGGCGCAACCTCGTCGGGTGGTTTGCGGGCATCACTCTGACGATGCTCGCAGTGCTGACCGGATTGCTTCGCGTCGTCATGCGACCGATGCGGCAGCTCGAAGCCGAGGTGAACGAAGTAGAGTCGGGCGCCCGGACGCACCTGAGCGGCGGGCAGCCCTCGGAGCTGGTTGGGCTCGCCCGCAGCCTCAACGCCCTGATCGAGACCGAGCGTCGCCGGCTGGCCCGATATCGCAACAACCTGGACGATCTCGCTCACAGCCTCAAGACGCCACTCGCAGCGATGCGCACACTGCTCTCTGATCACGGCCAGGCCCCCGCGGCGCTCAGCGAGTCGCTTGATCGTGAAATCGAACGCATGAATCAGCGGGTCTCCTATCAGCTCAGGCGGGCGCGAGCGAGCGGCGCAACGGGGCTCGGTGTGCAACCTACGGCGACCGCGCCACTGATTTCGGACATCGTCGCAACACTCGACAAGGTGTACCGCGACAAGCAAGTCCGCTGCGAAGTCGATCTCGATCCCGCCGCGCAGTTCTTCGGCGACCCGGGCGACTTCTCGGAAATCGTCGGAAACCTGGTGGAGAATGCGTACAAGTACTGTCGGGAATCCGTCCGTGTCGTCTGCAGCACGGCGGCCGGCGGAGTCGCATTGACCGTCGAAGACGATGGTGCCGGCATCGATGAGGCCGAGCTCGGCCGTGTGCTCGAACGCGGAATACGCGCCGACGAGTCCGTCCCTGGCCAAGGCATCGGCCTTGCCGTGGTACGCGAAACGGTCGGTCTCTACGATGGCGACCTCGACTTCCGGAAATCGGACCTCGGCGGCGCGAGCATCTCGGTTCGACTCAGGAGGCCCGGATACTCCGCGTGAGCCAGGCCCAGCCACTGCCCGACGTCAGGTTTCCTACGGCGCTGCCGATCAGCGGGTCCGTCGATGAGCTGAGGGCGGCGCTCGAATCCGAGCAGGTGCTCGTCGTGGTCGGCGCTACCGGCAGCGGCAAGACCACTCAGCTGCCGAAAATCTGCCTTACGGCCGGCCGCGGGACGAGCGGCATGATCGCGCATACCCAGCCGCGCAGGCTCGCGGCCCGGGCCGTCGCTGAGCGCATAGCGTCCGAGCTGGGCGTCCGTCTCGGCGATCTGGTGGGCTACAGGGTCCGATTCGACGATCGGTCCGGTCGGCGCAGCCGCGTGCTGCTGCAAACCGACGGCATTCTGCTCAATGCCATACGGCACGACCGGCGACTGGAATCCTACGATACGATCATCATCGACGAAGCCCACGAACGGTCGGTCAACGTCGACCTCCTGCTGGCCTTCCTGAAGCCCTTGCTGCGACGGCGGCCCGATCTGAAGCTGATCATTACCTCAGCGACTGTCGACTCGTCCGCGTTCAGCAGACATTTCGACTCGGCGCCCGTGATCGAGATCGAGGGCCGCAGCTTTCCGGTCGAGATTCGCTATCAGCCACCGGATCCGGAGGAAGAGCTTCATGATGCGGTGGTGCGCGCCTGTTTGTGCCTGGCCGATGAGGCAGAGACTGCGCGTAGCAGTGTGCGAGACATACTCGTATTCCTGCCCGGGGAACAGGCGATTCGCGATGCCGAGGCAGCGCTCCGGCGCGCGGGACCCGAGTCCTGCGAGGTGCTTCCGCTCTATGCGCGGCTGAGCGCACGGCGGCAACAACGGATCTTCAGGCCGGGCGAGCGTACGCGAATCGTGCTTGCGACCAACGTGGCCGAAACGTCCCTGACGGTGCCGCGAATCGGCTATGTCGTCGACAGTGGGCTGGCGCGCGTCCGGCGTTACTCGGCGCGTCATCGGATCGACACGCTGCGGATCGAGCCGATCGCAAAAGCGAACGCCGCGCAACGCGCCGGCCGCTGCGGACGTCTCGCACCCGGCGTCTGTCTGCGACTCGGCTCGGAGGCCGACTTCGACCAACGACCGGAATTCACGGACCCCGAGATACTCCGGACGAATCTGGCCGGCGTCATGCTGCGCATCAGAACGCTGGGATATGGGGACATCGAACGCCTGCCGTTCATCGATCCGCCCGATCCGAAATCCGTCAATGACGCGAGGCGACTGCTGAGCGTGCTCGGCGCTATCGACGAGGAGGAGAGGTTGACTCGTGCGGGACGTCTGATGGCCCGGCTGCCGATCGAACCGCGTCTCGCGAGAGTCCTGCTCGAGGGCCGCCGCCGGGGCTGTTTGGACGATTGCCTCGTGATCGCAGCCGCGCTCAGCGCCGGTGATCCGCGCGAGAAGGGCGGATCAGCAAGAACGCCACCGCCGGCTCCGGCGGGGCCGAACGGCACCGTGGTCCGCAACCGCGGTGAGAGCAGCCGCCAGCGTAAGACAAACGACTCCGACGGCGCTCCATCGGGACCGCTGACCGATAAACGCTCCGACTTCGTAACGCTGTTGAATCTCTGGAAGGGCTATCACGAAGCCCGGGCACGGGGACGTGCGCCGACGGGGCGTTTCTGTCGTCTCCACAACGTGTCGGAAAGCCGGATGCGGGAGTGGCTGGACGTGCACGAGCAACTTGGGGGACTCGTTGCGGACCTCGGCTGGCGGGTCGACCGCGCCAAGGCGACATATCCGCGCCTGCACAAGGCGCTGCTGAGCGGTTTCGTGGACTACATCGGGCACCATGACGGCCGCGGTGACTATCGGGCGATGCACGATGCGCGAACGCGGCTCTTTCCCGGCAGCGCAGCAGCGCAAGCGCGCCCGCCGTGGGTCATGGCTGCCGAGCATGTCGCCACGGCACGTAACTACCTGAGAACGGTCGCGCGCATAGAGCCTGGCTGGATCGACGAGGTTGCGGCGCATCTGGTCCGGCAGCGGGTCGGTGATCCGCGGTGGGACCGAAGCCGGGGACGCGCAGTCGCACCGCTGGCCCGATCGATATTCGGACTCGCCCTGCCGCCCTGCCCGCCGGTCGATTTCAGCCAGATCGACCCGGCCAGGGCGAGGGAGATTCTGATCCGCGAGGGACTGGCGCCCGGCGAGATCGACGGCGAGCTCGCTTTCGTCGTGCACAACAACGATCAGAAGGCGTTGATTCTCGACTGGGAAGCGCGCCGCCGGAGCCGCGATCTCTACATCGGCGATCGCGGCCTGGCGACTTTCTATGCCGAGCGCATCCCCGACGACGTTTGCAGCGCCGAGGCGCTGCGCGCCTGGGCAGCGCAGGGTGACGGAAACGGTGCGCGGCTGAGAGCAGACTGGCGCGACCTGATCACCCACGATGTCTCCGAGTCGATTGAAGCCGACTATCCGGACTCGATCGAATGCGCAGGGCAGGCGCTGGAACTGTGTTATCGCTACGAGCCGGGTGACATCCGGGACGGTATCACGCTGGCACTGCCCGCCGTGCTGATCGACGTGACGCCAACGGAGCGTCTCGACTGGCTCGTACCGGGGTATCTGCGTGAGAAGGTCATCGCGCTGCTACGCAGTCTGCCCAAGGAACTGCGTCGGCCACTGGTGCCGCTGCCGGACATGGCCGACCGTCTGATGCCGGGGCTTGAGGCCCGCTTCGGCACACTGCCATTGGCCAACGCAATAGCCGAGCACCTCGCCGGGGTGGGCCATCCCGTTCCGGCGGACGCGTTCTCAGAGGCAGATTTACCAATCTACCTGAAGTTTAGAATAGAACTTATTGATCAAAAAGCTGAATATATCGACTCTGACCGCTCGATCGAGCAGCTCAGGCAGCGCCACGGCGGGGTGCGCTCCAGGCTGGCAGGGTCCCTGGGTGAAGTTGCCGATAATGGCCGGCTGCACACGGATTGGGATTTCGGCGATCTCGACGAGGCCGTCACGATCGACCGCTACGGCACGAGGCTCGCACTGTTCCCCGCGGTCGTAGCAGCCGGCCGCGGCGTTCGCCTCGAATTGCTGCCCCCCGGGCCAGCGGCGCAGGCGATTCATAGAAACGGCGTCGCCCATCTGCTGGCCGTGACGCTCTCCGCGCAGACCGGATTGCTGCGCGGGCGCGTCCGCGGGGACAGGCCGCTGCTGCTGGCGTATCACGGCCATGGAACGAGCGAGGACCTGGCCAACGACGTCGTGGCTGCGGCAGTCGCGGCCGCCTTCGAGCTCGACACCGCGTGCCGATCTGCCGGCCAGTTTCGGGCACTGCGCGATGGGGGCCGTGCCGGTCTCGCGGAGGCTGGCGAGCGGGTCATTGAAACCGTCCGGCAGATTCTCGAGACGGATCGCGAGCTGCGGGCAGCGCTCGAGCGGACGCGCAGCGTGGCGCCCAGCGCGGGCGACGACATCGAAGCGCAGCTCGCGCGGCTCCTCTGCCAACGATTCATCGCGACGACGCCGCCGGAGTGGCTGGCGCACCTGCCGCGCTTCCTGCGCGGAGCGCTGCTCCGCTGCGAGAGTCTGCGCTACCGCAACACCGTCGACGCGCGCCACTGCGCCCTCGCCCGCAAGGCCGAGGCGCGCTGGCTTGACTACGATCGAGCGCTCCCGTCGGGCTGGCCCCGCCCGCCTGCCGTGGAGCAGTATCGCTGGCTGACCGAGGAATTACGCGTGTCGCTGTTCGCCCAGAGTCTCGGAACCTCCGTCTCGGTGTCCGGCAAACGGCTCGAGCGATACTGGCTCGACAACGTGCGCTGACTGTATAGTGCGCGCCATGGCGCAGACAGCACATTCCGCAGACTGGCATCCGGCGAGCTGGCAGGCTCGTCAGGCGGCCCAGCAGCCGACCTACCCGGACAAGGATGCGCTCGAGCGGGCGGTCAGCGAGCTGAGCTGCCTCCCGCCGCTGGTTACGACCTGGGAGATCGAGGCGCTCAAGGACAAGCTCGCTGCGGCGGAGCGGGGCGAGGCCTTCCTGCTGCAGGGCGGGGATTGCGCCGAGAGCCTCGCCGACTGCACGTCGGAGAACATCGTCCAGAAGCTCAAGATCCTGTTGCAGATGTCTCTCGTGATGCTGGCGGGCCTCAAGAAACCGATCATTCGGGTCGGTCGCATGGCCGGGCAATACGCGAAACCGCGAAGTGCGGATATAGAGACGCGCGACGGCGAATCCCTGCCCAGCTATCGCGGCGATCTGATCAACAGTAGCCCGTTCAATGCCGCGGACCGTATCCCGGATCCGGCGCTGATGCTGCGAGGCTACGAGCGCGCCGCGCTGACGCTCAACTTCATTCGCTCGCTGATCGACGGCGGTTTCGCCGATCTGCATCACCCGGAAAACTGGGATCTCGACTTCGTGACCGAGTCTGAATCGGCTCACGAGTATCACCGGCTGGTCCAGTCGATCTCCGATTCGATGGAGTTCTTCGAGACGCTGATGGGTGAGCCGCTTCACCGGACGCATCGGGTCGAGTTTTACGCCTCGCACGAAGGCCTGCACCTTCCCTACGAGCAGGCGCAGACGCGGTTCCTGCCGCATCGCAACCGCTGGTACAACCTGACCACGCACTATCCGTGGATCGGTATGCGTACCGCCGACCTGAGCGGCGCGCACGTCGAGTACTTTCGGGGAATCGCGAACCCGATCGCGATAAAGATCGGCACCGGAATCACGGACGAGCACCTGCAGGGGCTGATTCACGTGCTCGACCCGAACAACGAGCCCGGCCGCCTGACCTTCATCACCCGCTTCGGTGCGAAAAACGTGGCGGAGCATCTGCCGCGCGTGATCAGAACCGTACGTGAGAGCGGCTCACGCGTGCTGTGGGTCTGTGACCCGATGCACGGGAACACGGAGTCAACGGCAGACGGCGTCAAGACGCGGCGTTTCGACAACATCCTCGCGGAGCTCCGGTCGGCCGTCGCGATTCACGAGGAGCACGGAAGCGTGCTCGGCGGCGTGCACCTCGAGCTCACGGGCGAGAACGTGACCGAATGTGTCGGCGGCGCACGCGGACTCAAGGAAGCCGATCTGGCGCGTGCTTACAAATCCCAGGTCGACCCGCGCCTGAATTACGAGCAGGCGATGGAGATCGCGATGCTCTTCGCCGGAGGGCTTCGCAACGTCGAGGGTTGATCGGGCGGGGATCCACGGCATGGACTTCGATCCCGAGTGTGCCCGTTGTCGGCGGCTCGCCGACCACCTGCGAGACATGCGGGCCAGATATCCGGACTATCACAACGCGCCGGTTCCGCCATTCGGCGCGCGCTCTGCCCCGCTGGTGATAGTCGGCCTGGCGCCGGGGGCGCACGGTGCCAACGCAACCGGACGGCCGTTCACCGGTGACTTTGCGGGCGTTCTGCTGTACCGATGTCTGCACCGGCTCGGGCTCTCCAGCCGCCCCGAGGCGCTCCATGCCAATGACGGGCTGCGGCTCAAGCGCTGCCGGATAACGAACGCGGTCAAATGCCTGCCACCGGGCAACAAGCCGACGACGGCCGAAGCGGATTGCTGCAGCAGCTATCTGCGCGCCGAGCTGAGTGGGAGGGGCGCGCCGCGGGCCATTCTGGCGTTGGGGCAGATCGCGCATCGCGCCGTCCTGCGCGTTCACGAAGTGAGGCTCAGCCATTACCGCTTCGGACACGCAGCAGAACATCAGCTTCCGGGTGGCCGAGTGCTTGTCGACTCTTATCATTGCAGCCGCTATAACACTCAGACCGGACGGCTGACCGAAACGATGTTCATGAACGCGCTCGAACGCGCGGCGGCAATCGCGTATGGATGATGACACGCACCTGCCCGACGATACGCAGTCGTCCTCCTTCGATGCACGGGAGTTCGTTCGAAACCTCACGGGCAAACCCGGCGTTTATCGGATGCTCGATAAGCTCGGCAAGGTGCTCTACGTCGGCAAGGCGCGCAATCTGAAACGCCGCGTCGCGAGCTACTTCAGCGGCCGGGCACAGAACGCAAAGACGCTCGCGCTGGTCCGGCAGATCGCAGGGATCGAAGTCACGGTGACTCGCACCGAGGCGGAAGCCCTGATGCTCGAATACAACCTGATAAAGGAGTTGAAGCCGCGCTACAACGTCCTGCTCCGCGACGACAAGAGCTATCCGTTCATCCATCTGAGCGCCGACGACGAGTTTCCCCGCCTGTCCTTCTACCGGGGCTCGCGGAAGGTGGCGGGCAAACTCTTCGGCCCGTATCCGAATGCCGGCTCCGTTCGGGAGACACTGAACCAGCTGCAAAAGGTGTTCCGGATCCGGCAGTGCGAAGACAGCATGTTTCGCGGCCGCAGCCGCCCCTGCCTGCAGCATCAGATCGGCCGATGCACCGCACCGTGCGTCGGCTACATCGATGCAGACGAGTATGCACGCGATATCGACGATGCAATTTTGTTCCTGCGCGGAGACAGCGACGCGGTCGTCGAGCGACTCGCGGAGAACATGGAGGCCGCGGCGGCAAGCCAGGCTTACGAGCGCGCTGCGCGTTTTCGCGATCGCCTGCAGGCACTCAGAAAGGTGCAGGCCTCGCAGCTCGTGTCACGGGCGCGCGGCGAATTCGATCTGGTCGCGATGTTCCGGGCAGGGCCCGTGGTGTGCCTGTCGGTGATGTACTTTCGTGCCGGGCGGTCGCTCGGCAGCCGTAACTTCTTTCCACGGCAGAGCCAGGATGCAGACGATGGCGAGATTGTCAGAGCGTTTCTGCTCCAGTACTACGCGGAGCGCGAGGCACCGTCGGAGATCATCGTGGCGGGCCGGGTGCCGGACGGCGAGCTGATCGCAGAGATGCTCACCGACAGGTCCGCTCATCGGGTACGTATACGGACACGCGTCCGTGGCGATCGGGCCAAATTGTTGCAGCTGGTCGGGGCCAACGCGGAGCAGGCGGCCGCGCAGCGTCTGCGATCCCGCGCATCGATCGAGGCCCAGTTCGATGCCCTGCGCGACGCTCTCGCGCTGGCGGAGCCGCCGGCGCGAATCGAGTGCTTCGACATCAGCCATACGGGCGGCTCACAGACTGTCGGTTCCTGCGTGGTCTTCGATCGCAGCGGTGCCGTGAAGTCCGCGTATCGGCGTTACAACGTCAACGCGGTCGAGGCTGGCGATGACTATGGCGCGATGCGCCAGGTGCTGGAGCGACGCTATTCGCGGATCGTGGCGGGGGAGGGCGCGATCCCCGACGTCGTGCTGATCGACGGCGGCAAGGGCCAGCTCCGGCAGGCGGCCGAGGTCATGGAATCGCTCGGCCTTTCCGGGCCGATGCTCATCGGCGTGGCCAAAGGTGCCGGGCGGCGCCCGGGGCGCGAAAAGCTCTATCGCTGCGGCGAAACGGGAGCCCTGCGCTTGCCGCAAAGCTCCCCAGCGCTCACACTGGTCCAGCAGATCAGGGACGAGGCGCACCGCTTCGCTCTGTCGGGCCACCGGGGCAGGCGGGAGAAGCGCGTGCAAAAATCCGTTCTCGATGACATCAGCGGACTCGGTCCGAAGCGCCGCAAAGCCCTGTTGCAGCAATTCGGCGGGCTGCAGGGCATTGCGAGCGCCGGCGCCGACGATCTCGCACGCGTTCACGGCATCTCGGCAGCCCTAGCGCAGCGTATCTACGACCGGTTTCACGCGAGCTGAAGCGAGCATGCGACTGACGCTGCCCAACGTCCTTACCTGGATCCGGATACTCGCTATCCCGCTCGTCGTGCTGATCTTCTATGCGCCCGTTTCATGGTCCGGGCCCGGCGCTGCAGTGCTGTTTGCGCTCGCCGGCATCACCGACTATTTCGACGGCTATCTGGCTCGGCGGCTCGGTCAGACATCGAAGTTCGGGGCCTTTCTCGACCCGGTCGCCGACAAGCTGATCGTCGCGACTGCGCTGATCCTGATCGTTCAGCACGATCCGCGGCCGTTCCTGGCCATCATTGCAGGCGTCATCATCGGCCGTGAAATTACGGTTTCGGCCCTGCGCGAGTGGATGTCGGAGGTCGGCGCAAGGACGCGCGTGGCCGTGACCTATTTCGCGAAGTGGAAAACGACATTTCAGATCGTCGGCATCAGCCTGATCCTGTACGAGCGTCCACTGTTCGGCATGGACATCTACACGATCGGGATCGTGCTGTTGTTCGTGGCCGCGGGTCTGACGCTGCTTTCGATGATCGACTACCTGCGGGCCGCCTGGCCGGTGATTCGGCGCAGCGACTGAATCGACGACGTTCCGATTTGACAGAATCCGGGAGCACAGCTCCCGAGGCAATCCCGCGATTCGTGACCTGCGGCCTGACTGCGATTGGTCGTGTCGGCTACCATTTTCGAGACTGACGAGCAGTGCCAGTCGTAGCTCGAGGGCCGTGGACGGTTGACCCATGCCTGATACCTGCCGATTCGCAAAAAAGTGTCCGATGTATCCGAAGTTCCGCAACGAGTTCGGGCTGAACATCTTCAAGACGACCTATTGCAACTCGAGCTATCACACCAATTGCGAGCGC
The DNA here is from genome assembly GCA_965223375.1 of Candidatus Rariloculaceae bacterium. Lineage (GTDB taxonomy): Bacteria > Pseudomonadota > Gammaproteobacteria > Steroidobacterales > Rariloculaceae > CBDCWM01. Next base: position 6,856 of record OZ245000.1, on the reverse strand, counting down.
TTCAAGAGTGCGAGCAAGGGGCGAATGCCACCTCCGGACCTGTTGCCGAACGGCCGGACACTGGTATCCGGGACGGGAAACTGACGTGACGGATGACGATCGCGGACTGGACATCGTATTCGTCGATCAGTGTGCGCTAGCCACGATTCAGGCTCGCGAACTGCTGGCGCGCGCCGGGATATCCGTGGCCGTCGCCAAAGACACGGACGACGCGCTGGAACTCGTCAGACGCCACGACCCCCACATGATCCTCTTCGCCCCCCGCGTCGCGGACGGCGACGCGGTGCTCGTTGCCAGCGAGATGGGAGCGGCTCACCGTTTTCGCCACTTCAGCCTCATTGTCCTGTGCGATCAGGACGACTGCGATCCGCTCGCGGCCGCCCGGCTCGGTGTAACGGACATCATCAAGCTGCCAATCGACTGGCAGCAACTCGCGAAACGCCTGCAACTGCGCCTGATCGCTGACCGCCGAGCGAGGGCGACCGAGCTTCTCTGCCGATCGCGGGAAAGGTTTCTCGATCAGGCCGGTGTTGCGGGATTCACGATCGACAAGCTGTCCCATATCGTGCGATTGCCGACCGAAACCCGACAGCTGCTCGGAATTTCGCCGGACACCGATGAGTTCGACGCAGCCACTCACTGGCACAAGCTGCTCGACTTCGTGTCTCCCGACGACAGAGACGCCGTGCGTGAGGGCGTTCTGCAATCGATCTCCGACGAGGCGGACTGTTTCGTTTCGTTCCAGGCGCTCGATTCGCAGACTGCTTTCCGCCTGCACGGCCGGGGACGAGACGAACGCAACCCCGAGAGGCAAACAGCGGATTTCACGGTCCAGCGGACTGACGCCGTCAAGCTACAGCCAGCGCCACGCGCTCAGCGCGCCGTCGAACGCGCAGATTCGACTCATCGCAAGGACGTGCTTCAGGTCCTCCGCGAAGTCATGGCCGGGCGTGAGGAAGGCGCAGTGCTGGTGGTTCACGTCGCGGATATTTCCCGCACTTACCATCAGTTCGGATACGAGACCGGAATGCGTATGCTGCGGGTCTTCGGCGATCGGCTGGTTGCAAGCATGCGCGATGATGACTCGGTCATGCCATTGAGCGAGGACTACTCGGAGAATCGCAAGATCGTGGCACAGATCGCCGATGTCGACTTTGCGATAGTCCTGCGCGGCATCGCCGATCCCGAGCGTGTCGGCCGGATCACGAAGCGGCTTAGGGAGAGACTGGGACGCGAGATAGTCGTGGATGGCCGCAAGTTGCCGATCTCCCTGAAGTTCGGTACGGCGATCTGGCCGGCGGACGGCACCACACCCGATGAAGTTCTGAGAGTTGCATCGCTTGGCACCTCCTCGCGGCTGCCCGATGTCAACGCGACGTTCCGCGGGGTTAAGGCCGCGAAGCATTTCGATCTGGAAGCAGCACTCCACGACGCCGTCGACAAGGAAGAGTTGTCACTGGAATATCAGCCCAAATTCTCCGCGAGCGACCTCAGCATCGTCGGCCTGGAAAGCTTGCTGCGGTGGAGATATCGGGGCAAATCGATTCCTCCCGGAACGTTCATCCCGATGGCGGAGCGCAGCGGGCTGATCCGGGAGATCGGCCGTTGGGTCGTCGACCAGGTTACCCGTCAGTACGCCCAGTGGGCGTCGGAGTCGCTGCAGGAAGTGCCCATTGCCTTCAACGTGTCCGCGGATGAATTCAACGATCCTGCCTTTGTCGACAATGTGCTTGCTGCATGCACGAGGAATGGTGTGAATCCATCGTGCCTCGAAATGGAGATCACGGAGAGCAGCGTGCTGTTGAGCGATCAGAATCCAACCGAAAAGCTCGTCGAGCTGAGAGCGGCGGGTCTCTCGATCGCGCTCGATGACTTCGGGACCGGCTACTCATCGCTCTCCTATCTGCGCAAGCTCTCTATCGACGCGCTCAAGATCGATCGCAGCTTCGTCGCTGACTTGCCCGCGGATTCGGTAAACTGCGGCCTCATCGTCGGCATCATCGGTCTGGGAACGACGCTGGGCCTCAGGGTTGTCGCCGAAGGTGTCGAGCGGGAAGAACAACGGGATCTTCTGCGGGAGTGGGGCTGCCACGAACTGCAGGGCTTCCTGCTGAGCCGGCCGTTGCCGGCCGAGGATGTCGCCCGGTTGTTGGCTCGCAAAGCGTCCGACAGGTCCCTGCGGTCAGCCTGAAGCGCCGCCGTTTACCGGCGCGAGTCGGTCCGCTGTTCTCCGCTTTCCCACCAATCTCGGCGCGTTCGAGACTTCGGTCGCGCAAAGACCGTTCGAGGCAATCGCGATAACCCCAGGCTGCCCGCCGCAGTGCGGACGGATTTCGATGTGGACTGCCTGGTCCCGCCCGAGATGTTGCACCCCTGTTGCGGACGAAATGCGCGTGGCGACTGTTGTCAGCCATTCAGCGCGGCCGTGCGCGATGCGGCATAATCGGAGCCAACGATAAACAGTCGGGTCTCAGCGTTATCGGGGGAAGACGTATGCTGAACAGACGTGTCGCAACGGCTGCCGTAGCGGTGCTGGCCGGGCTGGTCAGCGTGGCCGCAATCGGCCAGGCTTTCCGAATTCTCGACGACGCTCCGCTCGATCGGGTCGTCGCATTCCCCGCGCAGGAGCTGCAGGCCTTTTTTCGCACGGCGAGCCGCGAAGGTGTCGCGACGACCCGACTTCTCGAGGGCGGCGATTTCAACGTGAACATTCGGCATGTCGAGAATGTCGCGCCCGACAACTATCGAACGCTGGTTCATCCCGACACGATAGACGTCTGGGTCGTGCAGGCCGGTTCTGCAACTGTCGTAACTGGTGGCGAGCGGACCGAGGACAGCCACAGCGGCGGCGAGGAGCGATTTCTGGGAGTCGGCGACCTGGTCTTCATCCCGGCCGGCGTGCCGCATGGCATCAAGGAAACGGAATCGATCACCTGGCTCAACATTCGCTTCCCCGAACATCGGAATTAGCCGTAGCAATGTAACCAGAGCGCATCGCTGCGCTGAGGAACACCAAATGATCCTACTCGGCCAAAGCCTCGACGGAACTCTTCGGACCGGCCGCACGGCCCTCCTTACGATTTGCTTCGGCATCACGGCAGGCACGCTGTCCGTGCCAGCCCCGGTGCATGCGCAGCAGATTGATGTCGATCCGGTTCTCGTCGGCGCGATCGATCTGCACGCACACCTGGACCCGGATGGCTACGGACCCGGCGGGAACGGCCGCTCACTGCACGTGTTCGAGCTAGCCGAGCTGGCGGAGGAGGCCGGCATGCGCGGCTTCGTGGTAAAGCAGCACTACGACCAGTCCGCGGATTCGGCATTTCTCGCGCGCGAGTTGTATCCGGATCTCGAGATCTTCGGTGGCATCGGCACGAATTTCGCAACCGGTGGCCTGAACCCGGATGCGATCCGGCAAATGGGCGACGTCAAGGGTGGACTCGGCCGCGTTGTCTGGATGCCGACCTGGGATGCGCATCACTACGTCCTCGAGCATGGCAACGACCGGCCCTACATTCAGGTCGTTGAGGACGGCAAGCTACTGCCGTCCGTCACGACCGCCATTGCGGCCGTCGCCGAAATCAACGGCAATACGAGATTCAGTAACGGTAAGGTCGTTCTGGCAACCGGGCACAACGAGCCGGAGGAAGTCATCCTGATGGTTGCCGAAGCGCGCAGGCTTGGGCTCGATGTGATCGTGACTCACCCGATGCTCTACTCGGTCGGCATGAACCTCGACCAGATGCGGCGCGCGGCGGATCTCGGGGGCTACCTCGAGATCGTGTCCGGTTTCGTGCGCACGGAGGAATCGATCAACGAGCACGTCGCGGCACTGCGTGAGATCGGCGTCGAGCATTTCTTCGTCTCGAGCGACCGCGGCCAGGGACGAGGCGCCGAGGGAGACGAGTCTGATGCGATGACTCACCTCGAAGGGCTCGTCGGCGCCGCGAATGTTCTGCGCGATCACGGCTTCACCGAGGCCGAACTGGACACGCTTTTCAAGGACAACCCGGCCCGCGTGCTCGGGCTGCCGGTCCGGTGAGCCAAGCGCGTCCGGTCTGCACCGCCGTACTGACTGCACTCGCGCTCGCAGCCTCACAGGCGTCCCGGGCACAGGTGCCGGAAGAAGGCGCTGAGGCGCTCGCGGAACTGTCTAACCGCGCCGACAGCACGATGCAGAACCCTTATCGCATCGTCGAGAACTGGCCGACACTCGCCGAGGGAATGACCTGGGGTGCAGCAATCGGCCTGATTCCGGACAACACCGGCGGCACCTGGATGCTCTATCGCTCGGAGCCGCCGATCAACTACATCACGGCAGACGGCACGATAACGCGCAGCTTCGGCGAAGGCATCATCGTCCAGGCGCATGGATTCTGCATGGATCACGACGGCAATCTCTGGGCCGGCGACAGCGGACCGTTCCGCGACGATCCGGGCACGGCAGGCCGGGGCTTCCAGCTGCACAAATTCAGTCCCGACGGCGAGTTGCTGATGAGCCTGGGGCAGGCTGGCGTTTCTCGTGCCGGAACCGACACGTTCATCGGACCGACCGCCTGCGCCGTTGCGGAGAATGGCGACATCATAGTTGCCGACGGCCACTGGCCACGTCCGTCGACAGCGCAACAGGACGGCGACCGCCTGGTGCGACTGCGACCCGACGGTACGTTCGTAGAAGCCGTCGGCCGGCTCGGCAGTGGCCCCGGCGAGTTCATGGGGCCGCACGCGCTCGCGTTCGATTCGACAGGGCGGCTGTTCGTCGCGGATCGATCGAACAACCGCGTACAGATCTTCGATGCGGACCTGAAGTTCGTCGACGAGTGGCGTCACTTCGGTCGGCCGAGCGGCGTATCGATACTGGCCGACGACACGCTGATCGTCTCGGATTCGGAGTCCGGCCGGGCGATACCGGGGCCGGACTCGGCGCCGGACGGCCCCGGCTCGTCGCAGCGTAACCCGGGCTGGCAGGTCGGCATCCGCATCGGCAGTGCGCGCGACGGCTCACTGTCTGAGTTCATTCCGGGCACGCTGCCGGAAGGACTCGCCGGTGACGATACCGGCAATATCTTTGCCGGGCTGACCGGCGGCTGCGGCGCAAGCCTGTCAGGCGGCTGCCTGCAGAAGTGGGTCCGGACGCCGGCGATCGATAGCGCAACCGACGTTCTGAAGACGGAAATCGATGCCGTAATGGCGGCCGAAGTTGGCGGCATCGACCGTCAGGTGAAGGTCGTCGATGTCGGCGACCTGAATGTCGCTGTCGGCGTCCTGCAGCGCGGCCGTATCGAGGCCAGCGAGTCGCCGGCACGGGCCATCACGCACTCGAACGTTACCGAGGTGTACTACATCCTCTCCGGGAGTGGCACGCTCGTCACGGGCGGACGGATCGTCAATGCGACGCCGTTTCCGGAAGACTCGGAAGTCGTCGACGTCATCGTCGGCCCGACCATGCTCGGCGATTTTGAGGACGGTACCGAGCGCGTGGTCGTGCCAGGCGACGTCATCGTCATTCCAGCCGGCGTACCGCACGGGTGGTCCGAGATCCCGGATCACGTGGACTATCTGAGCGTGCGCCCCGACCCGCAACGCGTGCTGCCGGCGGGCTACGTGAACCCGGTCGCCGATCCCTGACACGCTGGCGTGCGAACGCGATCGTCGCAGTCGCGCGAGCGCGGGATGACTAACGCGGCTCGAGCGCGAGCAGGCGCGCCGGGTTGACCTTGAACATCAGATCGAGCTCCGCTTCACTGAAGCCGGCGTCGCGCAGGACGCGTGCCGCCATGACCAGGGCATCGGCCAGGTTGGGTGTGCCGGTCAATCCGCTGTCGCTGCCGATAAAGACACTCTCAGCGCCGAGCTGCCGGATCACATTGATCGCATGCTCCCGATCCTGCCCTTCCCGGTAGAGCGTATTCGCCGTAATCTCGATGATGCCGCCGAGTTCCGCGGCGGCTGCCAGTTCCTCGTCGGACATATCGGTGTACTGCGCGCCGAGTAGCGGATGCGTCACGATGATCCGCTCGATCCCCAGGTCACGGGCCTCGGTCATGATCATCAGTGCCTCGTCCGGTGTAACGTGGCCGGTCGCAAGCGTCAGATCGTGTTCTGCGATGAGCGCCAGCACCTCCAGAGTCTCCGGCAAGAGACGGCCGTTTTCCGACACGCGAACGAACGGGCGGTCCTGTTCCAGATACTTTACTTCGTGCTCGGAGTCGTGCGTCGGCATCCAGACGACGCGGCCGTAGCCGCCCGTCACATCGACGAAGTAGCGGACCGCCTGCGGATTGACGCCACCGACCGGCGTATCGAGCGTCAGGCTGCCGAAGACCTCGACATCCTGCGTGCCGTACTTGCGAATCAGATATGCAAGCCCGGCCGTCTCGGTCCAGTGATTCTTAATGACGATCGCACGCATGCCTCGATCGGCGGCTATCTCCGCGACCTCGAACGCATCCCACTGCCGCGGGTATGAATCGGGGCCGTGATGCGCGTGCAGATCGACAGCGCCGGACAAGATTCGGTCCTGTAGTTGCTGATCGACGGAGGGCGCCCGCGTCCACGACTCGCGGTAGGGCGCCCAGTGCGTCTGCGGCTCGGCCTCGTCGGCGGATCCCGCTCCCTGCTGCGCCTGTGCGCCTGGCACTGCGAGCGCCGCAAGAACTGCTCCGATCGCGCACCGATGTGCGTTGGATCGCCTCGCCCGAAGGCGACGAATTCGAATACGGTACACAGTCTCTCCCTCGACGCTGTTTCAGTGCATCCGAGGCACAGAATCTACCACGGCCGCGCTCAACCGAAAGACGCGAGCATCGTTCGGCCGAGTGCGGTCCGGATGGTCCCCGCTAATGTGCGTAGCCGT